>NZ_JOAG01000025.1 GCF_000725485.1 Nonomuraea candida
CATCACCGCGGGCAAGGCCGACATCAGCGGCATGCCGGCGGAGCTGCGCCCGCTGCTGAAGGCCGCCTTCCAGCGCAACCCGGCCAAGCGGCCCAAGGCGGCCGAGCTGGCCGAGCAGACCGCACGGATGCTGCCCCATCCGCCGTCAAGCAGCACGCACAGCCAGATCCCGACGAGGCCGCGCCCGGCCCCGCCGCCTCTGGGGAAGGCCGATAAACTGTCGGACGACGTCCCGACGCGGCGGGTGACGCCTGACCCCATGCTCGAGGGTCAGGGTCTGCACAACCAGGGTGACCCGTGGTCTCCCCGTAGGGTGATGCCCGAGGAAAGCGCCAGGATCGCCCCTACCCCTCCGAACCGGTCGCAAGCCAACCACGAGTACGTGTCGCCCGCCCTGTACCTGCGACCGCTTTCAGAGGCATCGAGCGACCCCGCTAAGGCGTCTCCACCGCAACACTCCTCCATTACCCCAGCCCGCGCTGAGGACGTTGCAGGTTCCGCCCGAAGGTCCCGATGGTGGCGGGCCTTCGTGGACGGGCTCTCGCGGGTGCTCACGCCATACTCGCGGCCGCGTCGCGCTCTCGACAGGCCGCCCGCAGCAGAACGCATCATCGCCCGGTTCAACGCGGTGTACACCATGCTGGGCGACCCGCCTCCGCCCCCTCGAACCGAACCAGGCAGGGATCGTCCATGACCGCGAGCGAGCCGGAAACCGCCGTCGCGACAGCGGCGACGGAGAACGGGACCGGTGCCACACCGGCTCTCCTGAACGACATCATCTCCCGGGCCGAGGCCTGGGAGAAGATCAAGCCTGGGACGCTAGACCGGGTCATCACGCTCATCGTGGAGGCAGAGCAGCGTGACAACAAACAGTATTGGGCGGAGTTCTGGCTCCGTGCCGCCGGCATGGTGAGCGGGCTCGTGTTCGTCCTGCTGTTGTGCCTCCTCGCCAAGTACTTCGTCGACAAAGGGGCGCCCACACAGGCGGCAGCATTGTTCGGGGTAGGGGCGGGCTCGATGCTCACCGCGTTCGTCACCCAGCATGTACGAGGACGCAAGGAACGATGAACGCATCAGTTCCACCGGCTCACCTCAGACCACTGGGTCAGGACTGCCGGTTTTGCGATTGTTTCGTATCGATCGTCCCGCCGTAATCCCTTTTCGGTCTCCAACGTGCTGGTGGGGGGCGACGTTCAGTGTGCGCGCGGACGGGAAGGGCCGTCCGCGGCGTCGGCCGGCTCTCCGCGGCACCGCGGTCGCCTGACCCGCGACCGACGGGCGGTAGACCACCGGCGTGAACGCCGCCCATAGCTTGGACAGCCCGTCCCCGCCCGCCGGTTCCATCGAGTGCGGAACCGGCCGCACCGGCATCACCGGGCCGGGCGTCCGCCCAGGTCACGGCCGCCCGGCCGGCCGGAACCCGGTGCCGGGTCAGGGCGCGGAGGCGGCGGCGTGGCAGGCGCCGTACCCTTCGGCGCGGCGGACGACGCGGCCCGAGCGCACCCGGAGCGCGACCTCCGTGCCGTCGCGCGCCTCGGTCACCCCGGCCGCCGCCGCGAGCGCGCCCGACTCGTCGTACACCACCCGCAGCCGCGGCCACGCCGGTCGCGGGAACGCCTGCCGCAGGCAGGTGACCACCTCGGCGATCACCAGCCGGGCCAGCGGCAGCAGCTCCCTGGGCGCGCCGGTGACCACGACGGCGGTGACCTCCGCCTCCGGGGGCGCGGCGCGTACCGCCTCCTCGGCGGCCGAGAGCCGGTGCAGCCCGAGCACCGCCACCACCCCGTCGCGCTCCAGCGGTGCGGGCCCGCCACCGACCGCGTCGATCGCGCCGGACGGCGGTGACCAGGGCTCGTCGAGATCATGCACGCGCGGCCGCAGCGGCGCCGCCGCCCACCGGTCGCCGAGGTCGAGGCCGGCGAGCTGCTCGCACACCCGGATCAGGTTGAACGGCTCCACGAACCCCGGCGCCGCCGCCGAGAGCTGCCCGGCCCCCTGGAGGACGGTGAGCACGGCCTCGGCCAGCCGCACCAGCCGCCCGCCGGGCTCCGCGGAGGGCCGCAGCCGCTCCATGGCCAGCCCGAGCAGGACCGCGTTGAGCCCCATGAGCTGCGCGTACGCCTTCCGGGTGACCTCGTCGGCGAGGATCTCGGTCATCAGGTGCATGCCGAGCAGGCCGGGCCCGCGCTCGTCGTCGGTGGCCAGCGGCAGCCGGGTCGCCCACGCCCGTGCCAGCCCTCCGAGCGCCTCGCGCACGGTGAGCGCGGGCTCCTCGGGGACGGTCACGGGGACGCGCTCGGCGCGGTCGGCCAGGACGGCGAAGTAGAGGGCCCGTTTGCCGGGGAAGTTGGAGTAGACGGCCCCGCGCGTGAGCTCGGCGCGGTCGGCGATGTCGTCGATCTTCGCGTCCCGGAATCCGCGTTCGGCGAACTCCTCCCTGGCCGCGGCCAGCACTTTCGCGCGGTTGCGCTCCTGGGCCTCCGCTCTGGTGAGCCGGACCAAGCGTCCTCCTCGTTGCCGTGCGCTCCGTAACCAAGATACCGTGAACATTCAGATGATGCGATCATTTGAAATGGAGCGGCCATGACCGAGGTGCCGGAGATCGAACTGACCGACCCGGCGGTGCTGCGCGACCCGCACGCCGCGTACGCCCTGGCCAGGGAGCGCTCGCCGGTGGCGCGGCTGGCGGTGCCGGGCTTCCCGATGTGGGCCGTGACCCGGTACGAGGAGGCCAGGGCGACGCTGGCCGATCCGCGCATGGAGATCGGCCCGGCCAGCTTCCTGCGGCCCGAGGTGCCCGAGCACTGCCTGCCGTACATGCGCACGATGTCGGAGATGAACGGCCCCGAGCACGCCCGCCTGCGCAGGCTGGTCGCGCCCGCGTTCACGCCGCGCAGCGCCGCAGCGTTCGCGCCCCGGATCGAGCGCGTCGTCGAGCGGCTGCTCGACGAGCTGCCGCGGCACGAGCCGGTGGACCTGCTGGCCGATTTCGCCCGGCCGCTGCCGATGGAGGTGATCTGCGAGCTGGTCGGCATCCCGGCCGCCGACCGGTCACGCTGGCGCGAGTACGGCGCCGCCATCGTGGCGGGCCACGGCGAGGGCTTCGCGGCGGCCATCCCCGCGATCATCGAGGCCGCCGGGGCCGCGGTCGCCCGGGGCAGGGCGGAGCCGGCCGACGACCTGGTCTCCCACCTGGCCCGCGTCCAGGAGGAGGACGGCGACCGGCTCTCCGACCAGGAGCTGGTCACCATGGTGTGGCTGCTCGTCCTGGCCGGGCAGACGCCGTCCAACCTCATCGCCGGGGCCGTGGCCACCCTGCTCGACCACCCCGCCCAGCTCGCCCTGCTGCGCGACGACCCCGGCCTCATGCCGCGCGCCGTGGAGGAGCTGGCGCGCTGGGCGCCGTCGCAGCCGCTGACGGTGCCCCGGTTCGCCACCGAGGACGTCGAGATCGGCGGCGTGCCCATCCCCAAGGGCGAGCCGGTCACCGTGTCGATCGCCGCGGCCAACCGGGACCCGCGGGCGTTCGACGAGCCCGACACGTTCGACCTCACGCGGGAGCCGGTCGCGCATCTGGGGTTCGCCCACGGGCCGCACTTCTGCCTGGGGGCGTCGCTGGCCCGTACGGAGATCGGCGTCGCGCTCGGGGTCCTGCTGCGCCGCTTCCCGGAGCTGACGCCTGCCGGGGAGATCGCGTACGTGCCCGACCCGAGGACCAGGCGACTGGGCAGCCTGCCGGTGATCCTGCAGCCGGCGGGCTGAGGCGCCCGGCAGACTGAGACGGCCGGGACTGAGGCGCCCGGCGGGCCGAGGCGCCCGGCAGTCTGAGGCGGCCGGGGGCTGAGGCGGCCGGGGGCTGAGACGGCCGGGGCCGGGCAGGCGCTGCCGGGCATCGCGGCCCGGGAGCGGCGCGGGAAGTCCGGCTAAGGGGTGTCGGGGCCGACGAACATGCGGCAGACGGGCACCGTGGGCGGGCCGGCCGTGGCGGCGTACGCCTCGCTGTCGTCCCTGGGCTCGTAGCCGAGCTTCCTGGCCGAGGTCAGGTCCCAGTGCCGCCGGGTGTTGGCCGACATGCCGAAGTGCACGCTCCAGCCGGGCCCCGCGCCCAGCGCGGCCAGCATCAGCGCGCCCACGTCGCGGTCCGACAGCCACATGCCCAGGTAGCGCGCCTCGTCCAGGGGGTAGCCGGTCGCGCCCAGGCGCAGGCAGACCACGGAGGCGCCGGTCAGCTCCGCGTGCAGCCGGCCGAGGGCCTCGACGATCGTCTTGCTCAGGCCGTACGCGCAGCAGGGACGCGGCTCCCACGCCGGGTCCACCGGGCGGTGCTCGGGCCGGTTGTACTCGCCCATCACGTGCACCGTGCTGGCCAGGACGACGTGCGGCACCTCCCGCGCGGCGGCGGCGTCCAAGACGCGGCGGGTGAGCGCCACGTTGGCGCGGTAGACCTGCTCCCAGGTCGCGGCGGTGCGCGGGTCGGCCGCCAGGTGCACCAGCCCGGCCGCTCCCGCCAGCGCCTCCTCTGCCACGCCCGGCGCGGCCAGGTCGGCGATCAGCACCTCCTCGCCGGGCAGCGGCTCTCCCGCCGCCCGGTCGACCACCCGCAGCGGGTACGCCTCCCGCAACGCGGGCCTGACCAGCCTGCCCACCCGGCCGAACCCACCGGTGATCACCACGGGCCCCATGCCGCACCCCCGTTCCCGCCGTTCTGCCCCGACCGTATGCCGCCGCACCAGCGGTGATAAGTCCCGTTTTCCGGGTCCGAGGGACGGGCCCGGCGACGGCAGGCAGGACACGGCGACAAACCCTGCCGTGGCAGGCGGGACACGGTGGCGGAGCCGGGGCGGCCAGGGCGGCAGGCGCGGCCCGGCGATGAGGTCAGCGGCGGCGGCCCGTGCCGCGGGTGCGGCGGCCGTTGCCCGACCGGCCGTTGCCTGACCGCCCGTTGCCCGACGGGCCGTTGCCGGATCGCCCGCCGGGCGGCTGGTCGGCGCGGGACGGGCGGTTTCGGGAGGCGGTCTTTCCCGCGCCGTCCGCCCAGTGCGCGGGACGGGCGAGGGTGGCGGGCAGGCGGGTGGCGGTGTCGCCGGCGGCGGCGTTGAGCTGGGCCTGGGTGAGGAAGATCGCGTCGGTGAGGTCGGCGCCCGACAGGTCGGCGCCGCGCAGGTCGGCCCCGATGAGGTCCGCCCGCCGCAGGTCCGCACCCCGCAGGTCGGCCCCGATGAGATACGCGCCGCGCAGGTTGGCCCCACGCAGATCGGCCCCCTTCAGCCGGGCGCCGATCAGGTCGGCCCCCCGGCGCTCCTTGCCGTCCAGCCCGGCCCGCGCCAGCTCGCTCGCGCGCAGCAGCAGCGTGTTGACCTCGGCCCGGTGGGCGGCCACGTCGAGCCGCTCCAGCGCGTCGGCGCTCTGCCGGGTCATCTGCTCGGTCTCGGCCAGGGCCGACCGCAGCGCGTCGTGGACCGGCCGGGCGGCCTCCAGCGTCAGCGCCTCGGCGAGATACCACAGCAGCTCGTGGAGCTGGCGCATGACGGGGAAGACGGTGTACATCTGCCGGGCGGTCTGCGGCGCCTCCCGCCAGCTCCGGCCCTCGAACGTGACCTGCGAGACCTTCTGCCCTGCCCCGAAGCAGTCGAACACCGTGCACCCGGGGAACCCGCTCTCCCTGAGCCGGGTGTGGATGGAGCAGCGGAAGTCGTCGCGCAGGTTGTGGCAGGGCCGGCCGGCGTCCTTGTCCGTGGCGAAGTCGGCCGAGGCCGAGAACGGCAGCGCGACACAGCACAGCCCGAAACAGCTCTCGCAGTCGGACAGCAGGCCGAGCTCTCGGGGGTTCGTCACGGGCACGTGGCCGGTCTCCTTCGTCAGATGGCGCACGCCAAGGGTACCTACTGATCGGCGTACGGCACCGCCGCGTACGGCACCGCCGCGTACGGGCGGGGCGGCCCGGCCGCGGCGCGAGAGGCGGCCCCGGCGCGAATGACGGTTCCGGCGCGCACGACCCGGACGGCCCGGCGGAAACGACCCGCACGCCGGGCACGTCCCGGACGGCACCAGCGGGCAGCGCCCGGACGGCTTCGGCGGGAGGCGGGCGCGGGGATCGCGGGGTCAGCCGCCGTAGCGGCGCTGGCGGGCGGCGAAGCTGCGCAGCGCGCGCAGGAAGTCGATCTCGCGGAAGGCCGGCCAGTACGCCTCGCAGAAGTACAGCTCGGAGTAGGCGGACTGCCAGAGCAGGAAGTTCGACATGCGCTGCTCGCCGCTGGTCCTGATGACCAGGTCGGGGTCGGGCTGCCCGGCCGTGTAGAGGTGGCGGGCGACGTCGTCCATGGTGAGCGACGAGGCCAGCTCCACCATGGACTGGCCGGCCTCGGCCCGCTCGTAGAGCAGCTCGCGCAGGGCCTCGATGACCTCCTGGCGGCCGCCGTACCCGATGGCCAGGGTCAGGTGGAAGCCGGTGTCGCAGGTGCGGGTGGCCTCGACGACGTTCTTGAGCGCGTGGGCGGTGGTGTCGGGCAGGAGGTCGAGCAGCCCGGCCACGTGCACGCGCCAGAGGGCGTCGGGGCGGTCGAGGCGGTCGGCCGCCATCTGCTCGATCACCTGCAGCAGGAAGGCCACCTCCTCGTCGCCGCGGCGCTGCAGGTTCTCCGTCGAGCACAGGAACACCGTGACGTGCTGGATGCCCAGTCCCTCGCACCAGGCCAGCACGTGTTCGATGTGCTCGGCGCCGTACTTGTGGCCGAGGCTCGGGTTGGCCATGCCCATCTGCCTGGCCCAGCGCCGGTTGCCGTCGGTGATGAGACCGACGTGGCGGGGCAGGGGGCCCGCCACGACCTGGCGGCGCAGGCGGCGGGCGTAAAGGGAATGGAGGAGGCGAGTCGTCTTCACCCTCCAAGGATGGCGCGGACGGCGCCGCGGAATCCGATCTTTCCCGATATCCGCGCGGAACCTCGCCTCACCCGTCCCGCCGCGCGGCCCCGGGGCACCCGATCAGCCGCGGCCCAGCCCGGGGTCACCCACCGCCCGACGCCGCTCAGCGGCCGGCCGGGGCGCCGACACGCGGGGTCATCGGTCGGTCAGGGCCAGCTTGGCGCCGAGGGCCACGAAGGACGCGCCGAATCCGCGCCGCATCCAGGTCAGCACCCGGGGACGGGAGATCACCTGGTTCCTGACGGCCGCCGCGAACAGGCCGTACCCCGCGAAGACCACGAACGTCAGCACCATGAACACGGCGCTCAGCTCCAGCATGCGGGCCAGCGCGGCCGGCTCGCCGGCGCTGACGAACTGCGGCAGGAACGCGAAGAAGAAGATCGACAGCTTCGGGTTGAGGATGTTGACGAGCACGCCGTCGGCGATCACCCGCGCCGCCGGGCGCGGCTCGGCCGCCCCCTCGACCTGGAGCGCGCCGCGTTCGCGCAGAGTGTTCCAGGCCATGTAGAGCAGGTACGCCACGCCCGCGTACTTGAGCACCTCGAAGGCGACGGCGCTGGTGTGCAGGAGGGCCGCCAGGCCGGTGACGGCGGCGGCCATGTGCGGCACGATGCCGAGCGTGCAGCCGAACGCGGCCACCACGCCCGCCCTGCCGCCCCGGGTCAGCCCGGCCGCCAGCGTGTAGAGCATCCCGGTGCCGGGGGTGATGACGATGACGAGCGAGGTCAGCAGGAACTCGATGCTCACGGCGGCGGTCCTTCGGGGGTGACGGGAAGGGGGAGTGGCGTGCCCCGGCAGCCAACCACTCCCCCGCCTTCTATGTCAACACAGATTGGGTTTAGTCGGCGGCCGGCCAGTCGTCGCCCCACTCCACGTCCCTGGCCAGCCGGTAGAGCTCGCCCTGGCGCTTGGAGACGATCACGTCGCGCAGCTCGTCGCCGTCCGTGCACAGGCGCAGGGAGACCACGCCCTTGCGCTTCTGCGGGTGACGCAGGACGCGGGCGGCCGGGCGGGGCCGGGGCTCGGCGGCGGCGGCCACGTACGAGAACTTCTCGTCCTCGAAGCTGAGCGTGCCCGCCTTGATGCGGCGGTGCAGGGAGGTCCTGGGCAGGCGTACGGAGAAGTGGCACCAGTCCCGCCCCGGCCGGATGGGGCACGGGCCGTCGTGCGGGCAGGGGGCCAGGACGGTCATGCCCCGGCCGGCCAGGACCTCGCGGGCGGCGGCGACGGTGGCGTACCCGGCGGGGGTGCCGGGCTCGATGATGATCACCATGGCGGCGTCCTCGGCCAGCCGGCCGACCACGGCGGGGCGGTCGGCCTCGGGGAGCTCGCCCAGGGCGTACGACATGGTGACCAGGTCGGCGGCGGGCGGGTCGAGGGCGGCGCCGATCGACGCCTGCCGCCAGGTCGTGCCGGCCAGCGCCCGCGAGCCGCGGGCCAGGCGGCGGCCCAGGTCGATGATGTGCGGGTCGTGCTCGACGACGGTCACCTTCTCGACCGACGGCCACACCTCGGCCGCGGCCCAGATCGCCGCCCCGGTGCCGCCGCCGGCGTCGAAGTGGCTGCGCGGCTCGAAGCCGGGGGCCAGCGCCGCCGCCCGGCGCATGGCGGTCGCCGCGGCGGCGTAGGTGGCGGGCATGCGGTAGGCGGCGTACGCGGCGATGTCGGCGCGCGATCGCAGGTGGTTGCCGCCGGTGGAGACGCCCGCCGTACGGTAGCGCTCGGTCAGCCGGGTCACGGCCTCGGCCAGCTCCTGCGGCGAGAAGCGGGCCACGGCCTGGTCGAGGGCGGTTCTGAGGTCATCGGGGAGCATCGCTGGGTTCACCTGACGTGGAGGGAAAGGGGAAGGGGGCGCGGCTTTCTCGCGGCACGCCGAGCGTGGGAGCGCCGGTGGATGAGGGGAAGGGCGGCGGGCAGGCCGCCATGGTGACGTCGTCACGGAGGCGGGACGCGGCCGGCCCGTCACGGAGGCGGGACTCGGCCGGCCCGCCATGGAGGCGGGGCGCGGCCGGGGCGTCACGGAGTCGGGACGCGGCCGGGGCCGTCCGCAACCCGATGAAGCCCGCGCCGGAGGGCGCGGACATGGGGGCAGGCAAAAGGGCTCCTCGAAGGAAGGGGGAAACGGTCGGTTACGCGAGCGACCGCTTCGGGCGAGGAGCATTCGCCGCGCCGGTACGAACCCGACGGCGACCGGCTACAGCGTGCGGCGCCCTCGCCGGGAAGCGGCGGTGCGGACCTTGGCGAGGCGCATGCGGACCCCCATCGATCACGAGACGACAACCGGGGACATTATCCGCCATGCGGCTCCCCGAACACCACGCCACCCCTCCGAACGCCCTCTTGCTGCCCGCACACCCCTCCTCATGAAGCCCGCACACCCTCTTGGACGCCGCACACCCCCGTGGACGCCGCACGCTCTCTTCAGGCGCGTGCGCCCCCCTTGAAGCCCGCGCGCCGCCGCTCCTGCAGGGCCGTTCTGCGGGCCGGGCGGTCAGGGGGCGGACCGGCAGGCGGCGCGGAAGAGCCGCCAGAACGCCAGTGCCGCCTCCTCCGCGCGGTCCCCGCCCTCCCCCGCCGCCCAGTGGGCGAGCACGCCGACGAGGGCGCCCGCCAGGTAGGCGGCGTGCACGTCCACCGGCACGTCCTCCCACCCGGGCGGCCGGCGGCCGCCGGCGAAGCGGCCGGTCAGCTCGGCGGTGAGCCGCTCGCGCATCCGGGCGGCGAAGCGGGCGCTGCCGTGGGGGCCGAGCATGCGCGCGTACACGGTGGCGTTGGCGGAGACGTGCTCGAACAGCTCGGCCAGCGGATCGGGGGCCCGGTCGCGGGGGGCGTCGAGGGGGCACAGGGCGGCGGCCCTGGCGACGGCGGCGACGGCGTCCTCCATGGCGTCGGTGACCAGCGAGTCGACGTCGGGGTAGTGCAGGTAGACCGTCGCCCGGTTCACCTCCGCGCGCCTGGCCAGCGCGGACATGGTGATGGTGGCGAGCTCCTGCTCCGCGGCCAGCTCCAGCACGGCCGCCTTGAGCCGGGCCCGGGTGCGCTGGGCGCGCGGATCGTCCGAGTTCACGCCGATCACTATACGACATCCATTGCTTATGCGACACATGTTGACTAATCGACAACTGTCGCATACGGTGGCGGCATGAGAATCGAGATCTGGGCGGATGTCGTCTGCGGGTGGGCCCACATCGGCAAGCGGCGGCTGGAGAAGGCGCTCGCGTCCTGGGAGGGCGAGCCGATCGAGGTGGTCTGGCGGCCGTACCAGATCGATCCGTCCGCGCCCGCGAAGGCGACGCCGATGGCGGGGCTGCTGCTCGACCCGATGGTCGACGAGGCGCTGCGCACCTGCTCGCCCGGGCTGTCCCCGGCGGAGAACCGGGAGCGGGTGGCCGGCGTGGCAGCCGCCGAGGGGCTCGGGCCGCAGTGGGGCCCGGAGTGGCGGGCCAGCACCCTGGAGGCGCACCGGCTGATCGCGCTGGCCTACGAGAAGGGCGGCGCGGCGTTGCAGGACCGGGTGGTGGAGCGGGTGCTGCGGGCGCATTTCGTGGACGTCGAGGACATCAGCGACCTGGCCGTGCTGACCGCGATCGCCGAGGAGGCGGGGCTGGCCGAGGAGGCGGGCTACGCGGGGCCGCCCGACCCGGCCAGGCAGACGCTGCCGGGGGCCGGCCTGGTGCGCGAGCTGCTGCTGGTGGGGAAGGCCAAGGGGGTGCGGACGTCGCCGACGATCGTGGCCAACGGCCTGGCGCTGGAGGGCGCGCAGCCGCCGGAGACGATCAGGGAGTTCCTGGCGGACGCGAGCCGGCGCACGCCCCGCGAGCTGCCGGGAGAGGTGGAGCGGCTGCGGCACGCCGAGTCGCTGCTCGACCGGCGCGACCCCCTCGGCGCGCTGACGCTGCTGCGCCCCCTGATGGACGCGCACGGGGACGATCGTGGCGTGCGGATGGTGGCGGCGCGGGCGTACTTCGCCTCGGCCCAGCTCAACCGGGCGCGGGTGGCGCTGGAGTCGCTGGTGGCGCAGTCGCCGGACGACTCCTACGCCCGGCACCTGCTCGGGCGCACGCTGCAGCGCCAGGGCAGGCACGAGGAGGCCGCCTCCCACCTCACCCTGGCCGCCGTCATGACCCCCGACTACGCGACCGGCTGACACCTCACCACGCGTGCGAGCGTCCCGGCCCGCGCCCCCGGGCCGGGACGCCGCGAGATCGGGGGCCCGCCGCACGCCGGGGGCTGTGCTCGTGGCGAACGGAGGGCTCGTCCGGCCGTTCCGGCCGTTAGCGTGCGGGCATGCCGATCATGGACGAGTTGAAGATCGCGTACGACGAGGCCGGGCCCGCGGCGCCGGCGGGCACGGTCGTGCTCGTGCACGCGGGCGTGGCCGACATGCGCATGTGGGAGCACCAGTTCCGCGCCCTGTCCGGGCACTACCGCGTGATCCGCTACGACTGGCGCGGCCGTGGCCTGTCCGGTGACGCCGAGGGCGAGGTGTGCCACCACGAAGACCTGCTCGCCGTCATGGACGCGCTCGACGTGCCGCGGGCGGCGCTGGCGGGCTGCTCGATGGGCGGCGCGTACGCCGTCGAGGCCGCCCTCGCCGCCCCCGGCCGGGTCGCCGGGCTCGCCCTGGTCTCCTCCGGGCTGACCGGCCACCAGTGGCCGCGGGAGATGCTGGAGCAGGCGGCCGCGCGGGTGCACTCCTCGGTGCCGCCGGACCGCCTGGCCCGCTACCGCGCGGGCGAGGCCGATCACGTGGACCCGGCCGACGTGCGCGCGATGGCGGAGGCCCACACGGCCTGGCAGGTCGCGGGCCCGGACCGGGCGCGCGAGTCGCTCCCGGCCGAGGTGTGGGAGGCGGCCGTGGAGATGTGCGCGCTGGTGTTCGAGCGCTCCTGGAGCGGCCCCCGGCCCTCCGAGCGCCACCTCGACCCGCCCGCGGCCGGCCGCCTGGGCGAGGTCGCCGCGCCCACGCTGGTGATCAACGGCCTGTCCGACGTGCCGGGCATCCAGGAGGTGTCGGGCCTGCTCGCGGCCGGCATCCCCGGGGCCCGCCGCGTCGACCTGCCGGAGACCGGCCACCTGCCGCCCCTGGAGCGCCCGGAGCGGGTGACGCGGGAGCTGGCGGCGTTCCTGCGGGAGGTCTTCGGCCTCTGACGGGCCTGCCGGATGGCCGCGAGTTTGCCGGCCGGCGGGATTCTGTTGATCGAACTCGGGTGTGGCGCAGCGTTCCCGCCACAAGATCGCTACGTATAGTGATGGCCGATGTCACTTCGTGATTACAGGGGGAGATCATGAGAAGTAGCCTCATCGCCGCCGGAGGCGCGCTGCTCGCCGCGGCCGCGCTGTTCGGATCAGCCGGCTCTGCGGCCGCCGACATCGGGAGGGACTGGGACCACTGGAACGAGCAGTACCCCGGCCACTGTGACCTCGGCCTGAACGACGACACCACCTACCACCACGTCACGAAGCACGGAGTCTTCGCCGGCACCCGCGACGCCGACAGTTGCAAGGAGCAGGAGAAGAAGGAAGTCGGAGGCAACCACTACGGCGACTGGGAGGAGAAGGGCTCCGGAGACGACTGACGGGCCCGACTCCCGCCGACCGCCTGCCCGGTAGCCTCCGGGCCAGGCAACGGAACTGCCGCCGTCCGGGCTCAGACCCGGACGGCGGCAGTCGTCTTCTCGGTGACTGATATTCTTATGGCGTAAAGAAATGTCCGGGACGGGAGTTCCGCGTTGGTCGTCTTCGCCGGTCAGGGTGACGCGCGACGGTCGATGGCGCTGCTGTGGCGCGGCGGCGACCCGGGCGAGGAGCGTCCCGGCGAGACGCGGCCGGGCCCCAAACCGGGGCTGAGCGTGGACGTGATCGTGGAGACCGCGATCGAGGTGGCCGACCGCGAGGGCATGGCGGCGCTGTCCATGCGCAAGGTCGGCGAACGGCTGGGCCGCTCGGGCATGGCGCTGTACACGTACGTGCCGAGCAAGGGCGAGCTGATCGACCTCATGTACGACCGCGTCCTGGCCGAGCTGCCCGCCGCCTACGACGTGAGCGCCGGCTGGCGGGCGGCCGTGACGTCGTGGGCCGCGCACACCCTGGAGTTCTACCTGCGTCACCCGTGGGTGCTGCAGGTCTCGCAGGCGCGGCCGGTGCTGGGGCCCAACGAGTTCGCCGTGCTGGAGGGCGTGGTGGGCATCCTGCGCGGCACCGGGCTCGGGCCGCGCCGGGTGCGCGGGGTGGTGGCGCTGCTGTTCGACTTCGTCCGCGGTGCGGCCAAGAGCGTCTCCGAGTCGCGCCAGGCCCCTTCGGCGACCGGGGTGTCCGACGAGGAGTGGTGGCAGGTGCGCTCGCACCTGCTGGAGGAGGTGGCGCCGGGGTTCGCCGCCCGCTACCCGATGGTGTCGTGGGTGGAGTCGCAGGACGGCGAGCCCGAGGAGCCCGACGAGCCTGACGGGTCCGCCGGGCTCCTCGGGCTCGACGCGTGCGAGCCCTACCTCGGGCAGCGGGTCGGCGAGACGTTCGCCATCGGCCTGAGCGTGCTGCTCGACGGCATCGAGGCGGCCGTCAAGGCGAGCTGACCGCGAGGCGGGAGCGCAGCTCGGCCTCGTCGCGGACGAACCAGAGCTGCCCGCCCCGGTTGGCCTCGGTCACCCAGGCGTTCAGCGCGGTGCTGCCGGCGGTGCGGGAGGAGACGTCGCCGACGATGGCCAGGCCGATGCGGTAGTTGGCGAACTTCTGGGTGATCTCCCCCGCCACACCGCTGCGCAGCGCGAAGAAGTCGTCGGGCAGCCGCCCGGCGGGCACGGCCACCCAGTTCGCGCCCGCCGACCAGGCCTCGCCGATCAGGTCGAGCACGTCGGCGGTCGTGCGCAGGGGCTCGCCGTGCGGGTCGCACACGAGGACGTTGTCAGGCATGGGCGCTCTCCAGAACGTTCTTGATCTTCGCGGTCTTCATTTCACGCCGGGGCCTTCGCGTGGCGGGCCGCACGGTCACTCCCGCACCGGGGCACGGTCACTCCCGCACCAGGGCGTCGACCATCCGCAGCACCTGGGCGCTCTCCTCCAGCCCGCCCAGCACGATGACCTTGAGGTGCGCGCGTCCCTCGTCGTAGACGAACTCCACGCGCAGCCCGCTCGGCTGGCTCGCCAGCGCGCCCATGACCATGGCGCTGACCCGGTCCATCTCTCCTCTGGAGATGCCCTCGACCTGCACGATGCTCGACGCCTCGGCATGGCGGGGACGCTCGGGCGCGGCCCCGGCCGGCAGGCCGGCGAAGGCCGCGAGGTCCTCCCTGGCGATCCGGTACTGCTTGCCGATCCGCACGGCGGGCAGCCTGCCGTCGCGCACGTAGTTACGCACGGTCTTGACGTGCAGCCCCAGCAGCTCGGCCACCTGCTCCACGGTGTATTGCTCCATATCGCTCCCCATTATGGGCCATGAAAGGGAGTGATAGGGAATCCGTCAGGCGTGGGGTCCCACGGTGACCTTGCCGATGGTCAGGCGCGGCCTGCCCTCCATGACCTCGCCCAGCCGCCGTACCTCCTCGGTCAGCTCGCGCGTCTGCGCGCCGGTGAGGTCGCGCAGCGGCTCGACCGTGACGTCGATCCGGCTGCCCGAACGGCGCTGGTGCCAGACACCGGCCACGTTCCCGTCCACGAGCAGCACGGGGAAGTTGCCCGCCTGCCCGCCGGCCAGCGCCCGCCCGGCCGCGTCCCCGGCGTACAGGAGCTCGCGGGGGCGGCCCGCCACCACGTACGCGTCGAAGTACGGCAGCAGCCGCACGCCGCGCGGCGGCTCGTCGGGCACGCCGGTGTCGCCCGCGAGCACCCAGGCCCGCTGCCCCTCGAACAGCACCTCCTCCAGCTCCACCCGCTGGAACGCCCCGGCCGCCCAGGTGACGCTCCCGCCGGCCCACTGGGCGAAGTGCCCGGGCGTGGCCGGCCCGTACGCCCACAGATAGCTCCTGACCAGCCCGGCGAGCCCGTCCGGCGCCGGCTCCGCGGCGGGGGCGGCGGTGTAGGTGACCTTGCGCCCGCGCCCCGCCCCGAAGACGAACGCGCCCCGGTGCGCGGCCAGGTGCATCACCTGCCGCCAGCGCGGCCAGAAGGTCTGGAACGCCGGCATGACCAGGTCGCCCGCCCACGGCCCGGTGGCCGCCACGACCGCCTCGCTCAGCTCGTCCACGGTCAGCTCGGCCCCCGCCAGCGCCTCCCCGATCGCCGCGATCACCTGCTCGACCTGCTCGGGCGTCATCCTCATGGACGGGGGCGCGGTGTGGTGCGACGACGGCATCGACGACAGGGCGGCCACCCACATCGGCAGGTCACGGGCGGGCAGCACGTGCACGGTGCCGCGCGGCCCGTGCGTCTTGACCAGGCTGCGCTCCTTCCACAGCGCCTCGCGCACGTGGGCCCGCGTCACCCCGTCGAGCCGCAGCCCGATGGAGGCCTCGGCGGCCGACATCACCTGGGCGTGCGCTCCGCACATGGCCGCCACGGTCTCCACGGCCTCCACCGGCTCCACGGGCCCGCCCGTGGGCCGGGCGGCCAGCCCCGCGCGGTCCAGCCGCCTGGCGCTGACCTGCGGCCACGTCAGTTCGATCACCGAATGCCCTCCTCCGTCGTGCTTCGCCCCTCACAGTAGGAGGCAATGCGGAAAGGTACGTGCCGCATTGTCCGGACCGAACCGGCTGGAGCGAGTCAGGCCGCGCTGGACGGCTCGGCCGGGTCGAAGCGAGACGCCCCGGAAGCGGCCGGCGGGGTGTCCGGCATCGTGACCGGGACGGGCTGGGCGCGGGCAGACCAGCGGCCGTCGTCGCTGCGGACGATGCGTACCGGATGGTCGAAGCACGCGCTGACCAGCTCACTGGTGAGCACGCCGGCGACCGGCCCCCGGGCCAGGCAGCGCCCCTCGCGCAGCAGCATCGCGTGCGTGGTGGTGGCGGGCAGCTCCTCCAGGTGGTGGGTGACCAGCACGGTCGCCAGCGACGCGTGCCGGGCGCGCAGCGCGTCGATGCTGGCCAGCAACTGCTCGCGGGCCGCCAGGTCGAGCCCGGTGGCCGGCTCGTCGAGCAGCAGCAGCCGGGGCTGCGGCATGAGGGCGCGGGCGATCAGCGCGCGGCCGCGTTCGCCCTGGGAGAGGGTGGGCCACGTCGCCTCCGCGCGGTGGCTCATGCCGAGCATGGCGATCAGCCGGTCGGCCCGCTCGGTCTCCTGCGCGCTGGGCGTCCAGCGGGGCACGGTCGCGGCGGTGTTGGTCAGCCCGGTCAGCACCACGTCGCGAACCCGCAGCGGGCCGTCCGGCGTGTGGCGCGGGTTGACGTGGCCCAGGTAGGAGCGCAGCTCGCGCACGTCGACGCGGCCCAGCGTGCGGCCGAGCACCTCGACCACGCCACGGGTCGGATGGGTGACGGCGCCCAGCAGCCCGAGCAGGGTGCTCTTGCCCGCGCCGTTGGCCCCGAGCAGCGCCCAGTGCTCGCCGGGGCGCACGGTCAGCGAGATCTCCCGCAGCAGGTGACGGCCGTCGCGGACGAGGTCCACGGCCTCGGCCCGCAGCACGTGCCCGTCGTCGGCGGGACGCGACACCACGGTCATCGGCCCGCCTCCCCGCCGCACGCCCGTCGCGCACCCGATCCCGGCCGAGCGGTCCGGCTCGCCGGACCTCCCCGCCCCCGGGTCTCCCGTCCGCCATCCTCCGGTCGCGGCGCCTGACACCCGCGCCGCGACAAGGACGATCCCGCCACCACGCACTCCTTCCTCACGTTCGTGCCCGCCAACCTATCAGGTCCTCAGACATCTGATGTTTAGCAGGGCCCGTGAGAGACCAGGCCGCCTCCGCCCGCCCCCCCGGGGCGGGCGGAGGTCAGGGGATGCAGGCGGTGCGGACCTCCGCGATGAGGCCGGCCGCCGCGTCGATGGTGCGGGTGATCTCCTCAGGGGTCTCCCCCACCGACGCGAGCAGCGCCTGCGCCCGCTCGCCGAACCCCTTGGGCGCGGACGGGAGCCGGTCGGCCGAGGCGATCATGCCCTTCTCGTTGATCAGCCAGGCCCCGTCGGCCGCGTGCAGCGCCTGGCAGGCCACGCCGATCACCCGGAACAGGCACCCCGCCGCGTACGCCGGGTCGCGGCCGGTGGCGGCGTACCGGGCGGACGCCAGGAGGAAGTCACTCTCCCACAGCCGCTCGACCAGGGCCTCGCGCAGCGCCGGCGGGTAGTGGGCGGTCTCGGCCTGCAGCGCGGCGAGCTCCCCGGTGGGGTCGGCGAGCACCTGGCACAGCGCCACCTCGCCGGCGTAGGCGCTGGAGTGGAAGCCGAGCGGATGCCCGACCTGGAAGCCGAGCTCGTAGACGCCGGCCCGGCAGTCGCGCCAGATCCGGTGCACGCGGTCGAGGTCCCGGTAGATCCAGTCCACCCGCCATCCGTCCACGGTGAGCCAGCCGCCGCCGTCCACCCACGGGCCCCAGCCGCCGGGCTCGGTCACCTCGGTCTCCGCGCCGGTCATCTCCCCGGCCAGCGCGCGCAGCTCCCCTATGGCGAGCCGGCCCCGGTAGTAGAGGCCGAGGTCGATGTCGGAGTCGGGCCGGTGCGTGCCCCTGGCGCGGCTGCCGCCCAGCACGACGGCCACCACGCCGGGCACCGCGGCCAGGCGACCGGCGATGTCGTGAAGATCAGGACTGTCCACCGTACGAGCCTAGCCCGCGCCCGGGTGACGCCGGCCGATGCGAATGAAGGGCCGAACAGCGGAGCTGTCTTGACAATGAATTTTGTCGGATGAGATCGTTTGGCCATGCACGAAGTGGCGGTGATCGAAGACGCGGCGGCGGCCGAGGCGTCGCTCGACCCCATGCGGTCGAAGCTGCTGGCCGCGCTGGTGGAGCCGGGCTCGGCGACGTCGCTGGCGGCCAAGGTGGGCCTGGCCCGGCAGAAGGTCAACTACCACCTGCGCACGCTGGAGCGGCACGGCCTGGTGGAGCTGGTCGAGGAGCGCAGGAAGGGCAACGTCACCGAGCGCGTCATGCAGGCCACGGCCGCCTCCTTCGTGATCTCGCCCACCGCGCTGGCCGCCGTGCAGCCCGACCCCGCCAGGTCGCCGGACCGGTTGTCGGCGCGCTGGCTGCTGGCGCTGGCGGCGCAGCTCGTACGCGATGTCGGCGCCCTGGTCACGGGGGCCGCGAAGGCGCAGAAGCGGGTGGCGACGTTCGCCATCGACGGCGAGGTGCGCTTCGCGTCGGCGGCCGACCGGGCGGCGTTCGCGGAGGAGCTGACGCAGTGCGTGACCTCACTGATCAGCAAATATCATGACGAATCCGCCGAAGGCGGGCGGGAGCATCGGATGATCGTCGCGGTCCATCCCTCCGTGCGCGGCGAGAAGGAGCACTGACGTGGGGCACGACTTCGAGCTGCCCCAGGAGGCCCTGGTCGAGGCGAGCCCGGAGCAGGTCTGGGAGGCCATCTCGACGGGGCCGGGCATCGACTCGTGGTTCCTGGGCCGCAGCGAGGTGGCGGACGGCGTCGTCCGCACCGCGTTCGGCTCCTTCGACCTGGCCCCGTCCGCGGTCACCGCCGCCGAGCCCCTCAGGCGCTTCGCCCACGCCAGCGAGAAGGGCGACGACGGGCGGTTCGTGGCTTACGAGTTCATGATCGAGGGCCGGGAGCGGGGCAGCACGCTGGTCCGCATGGTGACCAGCGGGTTCCTGCCGGGCGACGACTGGCAGGACGAGTTCGAGTACATGTCCAGGGGCCTGGCGATGTACTTCGCGACGCTGGTGGAGTACCTGAGCCACTTCGCCGGGCGGGTGGCCACGCCGGTCACCGAGTTCGGGCCGCGCGTCACCGACTGGCCGGCGGCCTGGGAGCGCCTGCACGCCGCCCTGGGCGGGCCGCCCGCCGTGGGGGACGCGGTGCGTCTCGAAGGGGTCGAAGGGGTCGTGTACCACCGCGACTCCCACACGCTCGGCATCCGGGCGGACGGGGCGATGTACCGCTTCCTCCAGGGCCTCGGCGGCACCATGGTCGCCGCGCACCTGCTCTTCGACGGCGAGGCCGGCCAGGGGCCGCGCCGGCGCGGCTGGCTGCGCGACCTGTACGCCGCCTGACCAGGCCGCCGGGACCCGCGCGCGTACCTGCCCCGGGCGAGCGGGGGCGAGGTGAGGCCGGCGGGGGCCGAGGTGAGCGAGGGTGAGGCCGGTGCGGGTGGGCAGGAGTGAGCGGGTGAAGGTCGTCGCCATCTCCGACACGCACGCGCCCCGGCGCTGGCGTCAGTGCCCGCCGCGCGTGGCCGAGCACCTGCGCGGCGCCGACGTCATCCTGCACGCGGGCGACGTCTGCGTGCCGTTCGTGCTGGACGAACTCGCCGCGTACGCACCCGTCCACGTCGTCAAGGGCAACAACGACGGCTCCGACGTGGTGGCGCCGGAGACGCTGGAGCTGACCCTGGACGGGCTGCGCGTCGGCATGATCCACGACAGCGGCCCGGCCAAGGGCCGGCTGGCCCGCATGCGGCGCCGGTTCCCGCACGCGGACCTGGTGGTCTTCGGCCACTCGCACATCCCGCTGGACGAGTCCGGCGACGGTCTGCGGATCTTCAACCCGGGCTCCCCCACCGACCGCCGCCGCCAGCCGCACGGCACCCTGGGCCTGCTCACCATCGAGCGCGGCGCCCTGACCCGGGCGGAGATCGTGCCGGTCACCTGAGCGACCCGCCGTACGACGGCCGGCGGATGCGCCGCCCCCTGGAGCCCTTGTGAGGCTTACGAGGCTTACGGGCGGCGGTAAGGCGACGGGAACGCGGCCGTAAGCGCCCTCGGAGACAGTGGTTCCAGATCGCCGGAGCAGACGCCAGAGAAGGGCCGCAGAGATGAGCCAGCCGTACCGCACCACCGCCGTCCGGGACGAGATCCGCCTGCCCGGCTTCACCGGGCCCGTGCACCTGCCGGGCGAGCCGGGCTACGACGAGACGCGCCGCTCGCTGAACCCGGCCGTGGACGCGCGCCCCGCGCTGGTCGCCGAGGCGTACGGCGCCGGTGACGTGCGGGCCGCGCTGCTGGCGGCGCGCGCCCACGGCGTGCCGTTCGCGGTCCAGGCCACCGGGCACGGCACGCACGCCCCGTGCGACGGCGGCATCCTGGTCAGGACCACGCCGATGGCGTCGGTGCTGGTGGACCCGGCCCGCCGTGTGGCCCGCGTGGGGCCCGGCGCGTGCTGGGGCGACGTCCTCGCCGCCGCCGCTCCGTTCGGCCTGGCGCCGCTGTCGGGGTCGGCGCCGGGGGTCGGCGTCACCGGCTACACGCTGGGCGGCGGGCTCGGCTGGCTGGCCCGCAAGCACGGTTTCGCGGCCGACGGCGTGCTGCGGGCCGAGGTGCTGCTGGCCGACGGGCGGCACGTCACGGCGGCCCCCGACAGCCACCCCGACCTGTTCTGGGCGCTGCGCGGCGGCGGGGGCGGGTTCGGCGTGGTGACCGCGCTGGAGTTCCGGCTCCACCCGGTGCCGGAGGTGTTCTCGGGGTTCGTGTACTTCCCGATCGAGGCGGCGGCGCGGACGCTGGAGGCGTACCGGAGCTGGATCGACGACGCGCCCGACGAGATCAGCACGGCGGTCGTGCTCAGGCGCATGCCCGACGACGAGCAGGTGCCGGCGGCGGTGCGCGGCAGGCACGTGGTGCTGCTCAAGGTGCTGTACGCCGGGCCGGCCGAGCAGGCCCGCCGGCTGCTCGCCCCGCTGTACGCGGCGGCGGGCCCCGCGCTGCTCGACGAGACGCGGCCGGGCACGTACGCGGAGGCGGCCATGGGCGGCACGCCGGTCCGGCACCTGGACCTGTTCGACACCGTGCCCGACGAGGTGCTCGCCGCGCTGGTGCGGGCGGCGGAGACGGCCCAGACCGTGGAGATCCGGCACTGGGGCGGCGCGATGAGCCGGCCGGGCCCGGACGCGGGGCCCGTGAGCCACCGCTCCACCAGGCTGTCGGTGATCGTGGACACCGTGGTGCCCGGGCTGGCCGAGGAGCTGCGCCCGTACGCCGGCGGCGGCACGTTCCTGAACTTCCTGGCCGACCCCGCGCGGACGGCGGCGGCGTACACGCGGGCCGACTACGCGCGGCTGCGCGAGGTCAAGCGCGCCTACGACCCGGACGCCTTCTTCCGCGTCGGCCACGTGATCCCGTCGTGAACGCCGGCGCCTCGCACGCCCGCCGGCCTGCGGCCCGCGATCGGTGCGCGCCCGTCACGGGGAGGGGCGAGGAGTGCCCGCCCCGCGCCGGGGGGAAGCGCGGCACTCCTCGCCGGATCCCGGAAGGTGGTGTCTAGTGCGCGCCGGCCGTGCCGGTGAGCTCGTTCGGGGTCCGCGGCAGGGTGGCCGTCCTGGTGACCTTGCCGGAGGCGAGGTCGACGGCGTGGAGCCGCTTGCCCGCCGGGTCGCTCACGTACACGAGCCCGTCACGGGCGAAGATGTTGGGCCGGGGCTGCTGCCAGTCCAGGGGCTCCTTCCACTCGTCGAGCACCTTGATGCGCCTTTCGACCTTGGCGGTGGCCGGGTCGATCACGTGCACGGCGCCGTCCGTGCCCAGCACCAGGGCCTCGCCCCCGGGGCCGCGGGCCAGGGAGCGGAAGGTGTAGCTGGCGCCGAGGTCCACCAGCTTCAAGGCGCCGGTGGCGGTGTCGATGAGGGAGACCCGGGTGGGCCGCTCCAGCTCGGCGTCGGGGTCCTTCTTGTAGTCGCCCAGGACGACGGGCGAGGAGTCCGAGCCGGCCTGGTTGCCGATCCGGCCGTACGCGTCGGGGCTGTCGACCTTGCTGATCCGGCCGTCCCGGTAGATCAGGACGCCGTCCTCGCAGCCGATCACCACGGCCTCGTCCTTGGCGGTGGCCTCGCCGTGCACGCCGGGGCAGTCCTCGTTCCTGGCGATCTCCTTGCGGCCGGCGTCGAGGACGACGATGCCGGTGCGCTTCTCCTCGGTGCCGAGGGTGACGACGAGCTCGCCGTTGGTCAGCTTGATCGCGACTCCGTGGTGCGCGGCGGCCGACTTGTACGTCTCCCCCTGCGGCAGGCCCGCGGCCAGCTCGTTAGGGTCGAAGATCGTGACCTCGCCGGTGCCGTCCGCGAACAGGACCGTGACGCCGGCGTGCCTGACGACGTGGCCCGGCTTGGCGCCCTTGAACTCGTCGGCCTTCAGCGTGGCGGAGGCGGCGTCGAGGACGCGGAACCCGGTCGAGGTGGAGACCAGGACGTGCCGGTCGTCCCCGGCGGGGTTGACCCGGTTGTACCCGGCCAGCGGGATGTCCTTGACCACCTCCAGGCTCTGCCCGTCGACGACCAGCAGGCCGCCGTCGTACGTCATGACGACCGGAGCCGTCACCGAGGCGGCCGCCGTGGTCGCGGAGGTGGCGGGGGTGGAGGGGGCGGCCGGGGAGGTGGCGGGGGCGGCCTGCGCGGACTCCTGGGCGCCGCCGCCGCAGGCGGTGAGGAGGAGGGCTCCGGCGAGCAGCGCCGCCGGAGGGGCGATCCGTGAGCGGACGGTCATGTGTGGTGCACCTTTCTGCAAGAGGGGATGTCAACGGCCGCCGAGGCCGTCGACCATGGCGCGCGTGTTGCTGCGGATCATGTCGAGGTACGTGGCCGCGCCCGGTGACCTGCTGCTCAGCGACTCCGAGAACAGGGGGACGACCTTGACGTCCACGCCGGCCTCGGTGGCGAGCACCTGGGCCAGCCGGTCGGGCTGCGAGGAGTCGGCGAAGATCGCCTTGACCCCGGTGCGGCGGATGGCGTCCTTGAGCGACTTCAGGTCCGAGGCGCTCGGAGAGGCCAGCGTGGTGCCGCTGGGGATCACGGCGCCCACGACCTCGAAGCCGTACCGCCGGGCGAAGTAGCCGAAGACGTGATGGTTGGTCACCAGCCGGCGGGACGCGGGCGGGAGGATCGCGACCTGCTGCCCGACCCAGGAGTCGAGCTGCTCGACCCGCGCCCGGTACGCTCCGGCCGCGGCCCGCACGGCGGCCGCGTCCACGCCGGCCACGTGCGTGACGATCTGCTCCGCGATCAGGTCCACGGCCTTGGCCATGCGCCCGGGGTCGGTCCAGAAGTGGGGGTCGGGTTGCCCGGCCGTCTCGCCGGCGGTGGCGGCGAAGCGGATGGGGCCGACGCCCTCGCCGACGGCCAGCGCGGGCACGCCCGCCCGCCGGGCGGCCTCGACGTTGCGCAGCACCCCCTCCTCCAGGCCGAGCCCGTTGTAGACGATCAGGTCGGCGTCCTCGATCAGCGCGGCCTCCTTGGCCGAGACGCCGAACGAGTGCGGGTCGGAGTCCGGCTTCATCAGCACCGTCACCTCGGCCTCGCCGCCGGCGACGGCGCGCGTGACGTCGCCGAGGATGTTGGTCGTCACGACCACCCTGGGGGTCCGGTCGCCCGCCGCGCCGCCCGCGCCGCCCGCGCAGCCGGCCGCCGCCGCCACGAGCGCGATCGCCGCCAGGAGCCGGGTCAGCACGCTCATCGGCCGGTCTCCGTCATGTGCGCGGGCGCGAAGCCGGGCTCGAAGGCACGGGCGCGCCGCAGGTCGTCGTTGTAGTCGATCTCATGCACGGTCCGCCCGGCCGGGTCGTTGACGTAGGCCCGGCTGGTGTCCGCCTGGATCACCGGCGCCCCGGCGACCGCCTCCCCGTGGGAGCCGCCCGCCGCATCACCGCCTGGTGTGGGACTGCGTGGTGCGGAACCGGCAGGTTGGGTGGTGAGGAGTTTTCCGGTGGCGGTGCGTTCGCCCGAGCGGGGGTCGTGAGCCTGCAGCACGCCGTCCGCCGTCAGGGACAGGACGGGCGTGTCCTCGCCCGTGGCGCACACCGCCACCACCGGCCCGGTCTTCAGCAGCCGCCACGTCCGGGCGGTCACGTCGAGCGCCCAGGTGCCCGCCTTCCCGGCCCGCGCGGCCAGCGTCGAGCTGCCCGGCCGGTGCCGGAACGCCTTCGCGCGCTCCCCCGCCTCCGTGCCGCGCGGGTAGCGGATTCTCACGCCCTCGAACGCGCCGTCCTTCTCGGTGACCAGCAGCGCCCCGTCGGCGCAGCCGAAGACGACGCCGCGCCGGGTCACCGCCGTGCCCTCCGCGTCCGCGCACGTGCCGGCCTCGGCGACCGTCCCGCCGGTCCTGTCCCGGACCTGTACGGCGCCGTCCTGGGCGACCAGCAGCCGCTCCCGGTACGGCACGACGGCCGCGACCCCGGTGAGCCGCCCCGTCTCCACGAGCTCGCCCTGGTCCATGCGGGCCCGGTCGAACAGCGTGGCCGTGCCGTCGCCGGAGCGGACGGCGGTGACCGCCGGGTCCCCATGGACCTCGTACGGCGGCCGCCCGGTGACCGTGCCGAGCTCCCGGGCCGCGGTGCGGTAGTAGTGGACGTGGTCGCCGTGGTCGACGGTCCAGCCGCCGCCGTCGATGACGCGCAGCGTGCCCGCGCCCGTGGTGAGGTAGGCGTACCGGCCGTCGTCGGTGATGTCGCGCACGTCGGGCGCGTCGGCGACCGCGGTGGTCCGCCCGGTGAGCAGGTCGAGCACGTGCGCCCGGCCGTCCGGGCCGCCGTCGGCCAGCACGAGGCGGGACTGCTGCTCGGGCATCTCCTCGGCGCCCTCGACGTAACCGTGCGGCACCGCCTCACCCGTGCCGCCGCCCGCCTGCGGCTCCTGCGTGGCCACGCCGCCACCCGCCTGCGCAGCTGGGCCGCCGCTTCCCGCGCCCTCCCGGGCGGCGCCACCGTTTCCCGGCGCGCAGCCCGCGAGCAGCAGCCCGGCGGCGAGGACGGCCAGCGCCTGCAGCCCCGGCCTCGCCCCCCGCCGCGTCTCCGGCCTCATCCCCGGCCTCGACCCTCGCCGCGTCTCCGGCGTCGTCCCCGGCGTCGTCCCCGGCGTCGTCCCCGGCCTCATCGCGCCACCGCCCCGGCGAGGCGGGCGGGCCGGCGGCGCAGCAGGTCGCCCAGGGCGGACAGGAAGAACAGCCCCACCGCCACCGCGGCGATCGTGGCGCCCGCCGCCGTGGCCGCGTGCCACGACACGACCAGCCCGATGACGGTCGCGGCGATGCCGAGCAGCGCCGCGCCGAGCATGATCCCGGGGATGCTGCGGGCCCACAGCGCGGCGGCGGCGGGCGGCCCGATGAGCAGGCCGAACACCAGCAGCGTCCCGACGATGTGGAACGAGGCCACGATCGCCACCGTGACCAGCCCGAGCAGCAGGACGTGCGCCACCCGGGGACGCAGGCCCAGCGTGTGGGCCTTGCGCGGGTCGAAGGCGAGCGCGACGAACAGCCGGTGCCCGAGCGCGGCGACGGCGGCGGTGACCGCGAGGGCCGCGCCGAGCCCGGCCAGGTCCTGCCCGCCGACCGCGAGCACGTCGCCGAACAGGAACCCGGTCAGGTCCACCGCGAACGACTGCGAGTGCGAGACCACGATGACGCCCAGGGAGAGCATCCCGGCGAAGAGCAGGCCGATGCTCGTGTCCTGCGACAGGCGCGGCGAGCGGCCGAGCAGGCTCACCCCCAGCGCCATGCCGCCCGCGCTGAGCAGCGCGCCGATCAGGATGTTCACCCCCGCCATCGAGGCGAGCGCCACGCCCAGCAGCATCCCGTGGGACATCGCGTCGCCCAGGAACGCCATGCCGCGCAGCACCACCCACGTCCCGGCGAGCGCGCAGAGCAGCGACACGAGGATGCCCGCCCAGAGCGCTTGCCGCACGAAAGTCACTTGAAAGGGGTCAAACAACCAATCCATGACCCAAGACTCTACAATGAAAACCGTTGTCACTTTCAAGTCGGGCTCGCGAGCCGAGTCTTCGAGCCGAGGTCAGGTGGAGGTCGCGTGGAGGACGGCGAGGCGGTCGTGATCAGCGAGGTCACGGCGGGTTACGGCCGCAGGACGGTCCTGCGCGGGCTGTCCGCCCGGCTGCCCCGCGCGGGCGTGACGGCCGTCGTGGGCCCGAACGGCTCGGGCAAGTCCACCCTGCTGGGAGTGCTGGCCGGGACGGTACGCCCGTCGCACGGCACGGTCCGGCTCGGCGTCACGGGCCGCCCCGGATACGTCGTCCAGCGTGACGCGGTCTCCGACGCCCTGCCGATCACCGTGCGGGAGACGGTGGCGATGGGCCGCTGGGCGTCACGCGGGCCGTGGCGGCGGCTGACCGCGCACGACCGGTCGATCGTCGAGGAGTGCATGGCCGCCCTCGACGTCGCGGCGCTGGCCGGGCGGCGGCTGAGCACGCTGTCGGGCGGGCAGCGCCAGCGCGTCCTGCTCGCCCAGGGGCTGGCCCAGGAGCCGGAGCTGCTCCTGCTGGACGAGCCCGCGACCGGGCTGGACGTGCGGGCGGAGCAGCACATCGCCGACGTGCTGGACCGGGCGAAGGTGCGCGGCGTCACGATCGTGCACGTCACGCACGACCTGGCGGCGGCCCGGCGGGCCGACCACTGCCTGCTCCTCGACGGAGGACTGCTCGTCGCCGAGGGGCCGCCCGGCTCCGTCCTGGCGCCGTCCGTGCTGGAGCGGGCGTTCGCCGGGCTCCATCACGTGCTCCGCTGACTGCCCCCGTACGGAAAACGGACCGGCTCAGACGGAAACGGACCGGCTGGATAGGAAGCCGGCCGGTCAGCCCGGAAGCCGGTCAGCCCGGAAGCCGGTCAGCCCGGAAGCCGGTCGGCCCGGACGCCGGCCGGCGGGCAGCGGCCGGGCGGACGCCATCAGGTGGCACGGCCGACCTGCCGGCAGCCGTGCCACGCCGGATGGTGGCCCCGGCCGGCGGCCGGGGCCGCGCTACCCGTTACGGGCGCGTGGTGCGGTGGCCCATGTGTTCCGCGGTGCCGACGTGGTTGCGCTGCTTGCGCATGCCGGCGAAGCCCAGCAGGCCGAGCAGGCCCAGCAGGCCCCACAGACCCGCGTTGCCGCCACCGTCGTCCCGGTTGTTGTCCTGCGGTGCGGGTGTTACCTGGCTCTGCGCGACGGGCGCGACCGGCTGGTCGTCGGCCATCGCCGCGGAGGCCGGGACTAGCGTCAAGAAGAACGCCAGGCCCAGCCCGGTGAGCGTCTTGCGCATTGGGTTCCCCCGATCCGGCGGTCTCGTTCAACCGCGGAGACCGCCTGTCATGCCTTCTCCTGTAGAAGGCTCCTACTAGCGGGGCGATCTCCATATCCCCTGCTAAATAGGCCCCTACCATCGTCCTGGTGGCATCAAACGCCTTCTCCTCCCGGCGGGGGCCCGTGGTGGCCCGGCAGGCCGCCGCGCACCTGGGATCCGCACATTTCGGCCAGTTCCGCCCGGGTGGCGGCGGTGGCCCGTATGGGGGGACTCAGGCGTACCTCGACGACCAGCCGGCGCGGAGGGCGCGGCGCCTTCGCGGTAGCGCAGCGTGACCGGGTGGACCTGCGCGCCCGCGGCGGCGCCGGCCCCTGTTTCGGCGCCACCGGTCCCGGTCTGAGCAGCGGGCCCGGTCTGAGCAGCGGGCCTGGTCTGAGCAGCGGGCCTGGTCTGAGCAGCGGGCCTGGTCTGAGCAGCGGGCCTGGTCTGAGCAGCGGCCACCGGCTCCCCCACGCAGGCGCCGGGCGTGCACGGGCTCACCGGCCGCCACGGGTTCCCCGCGTCCCGGAGACGCGGCCGGGGGCGGGGGCGACGGCGGGGGCGGGGGCGTGATCCGGCGGCGGAGTCCCGGGCGGAGGCGTCTGGTGCCCGGCGGGGGGTGGGAGGAGGGTGCTCACAGGGGCTGTCCGAGGAAGTGACGCAGGTAGCGGGCGTTGACCTGGGCCATGGACAGCAGCAGGAAGAAGTCGGCCGTGCCGAAGTCCGGGTCGTACGCCGGCGCGCCGCACACCCAGGCACCCAGCCGCAGGTACCCCCGCAGCAGCGGCGGCGGCACGAACCGGTCGGGCGGCGCGGCGCGGCCGGGCCGCCACGGGCGCAGCGGCCTGACCCGGTGCTCCTCGGGCCCCAGCGGCACGTGCGCCATCACCCCGGCGGCCACCGCGCCCCCGTCGCCGAGCGGCACCGAGCAGCAGCCCGCCAGCCACTGGTGTCCCCCGGACACCATGTACCGCGCGATCCCCGCCCACATCAGCGCGACCACGGTGCCGTCGCGGTGGTCGGGGTGCACGCAGGTGCGGCCGGCCTCGACCAGGCCCTTCCTGAGGGGCGCGAGGCCGGCCAGGTCGAACTCGCCTTCGGCGTAGAGCCGGTCCGCGCGTCCCGGGGGCAGCAGCCGGTAGGTGCCGACGACCTGCGCGCCGTCGCGTACGAGGAGGTGGTCGCAGTAGGCGTCGAGCCGGTCGGCGTCCAGGCCGGAGACCGGGCTGTCGAGCCGCGCCCCCATCTCCCCGGCGAAGACCGCGTGCCGCAGCCGCTGGGCGGCCTGGACGTCGGCCGCGCCGGTCGCCATGCCGACCGTGTAGCGACGGGTGTCGGGGGAACCGGTGTCGAGTGAGATCGTCATGGGCGCGCGTCCTTCCCTGCAGAGGGCCTCGCCGCCTATGTCGACACGCCGAAATGACGAGCGAGTCTCGCGTCGGGGGCAGCCAGGCGTCCGCGTGGTGAAGCTCCCCCTTCCGGCGGCCGGCAAAGATCCGGAAAAATCGTTTCCCCGCGCCCCGCCCGCCTCATTACAGTCGCCACCCGAAGCCATCGACAGCCACTGACAGCCACCGACAGCCATCGACGCGCCGGCAGGGCGCGAGCCGAGAGGCGATCGGCGACGTGACGAGGGAAGGGAGCCGGCCGTGCGCAACAGCACCGCTGCCGTGGTCTCCCCGTCGCGTTACGAGGTGATCCTGGTGTCTTCGTCGCCCCGGTGCCGGCTGCGCGGCCGTCACTGGACGCTGCCCTGACGAAGACCTCACTTTCGGCGGGCCAATCGCGCCGTCCTGTCCACGATCATCCCGAAAGGGTCATGGGCCGTGCGTGCTCAAGTCTCCAACCCCCTGGCCACCGTCCGTAATCTCGGCATCCTCGCCCACGTGGACGCCGGCAAGACCACCGTCACCGAGCGCATGCTGTACCTGACCGGCGCCACCTACAAGCGCGGCGAGGTGCACGACGGCACGACCGTCACCGACTTCGACCCGCAGGAGCGCGACCGCGGCATCACCATCTTCGCCGCCGCAGTGAGCTGCGCGTGGGACGGGCACCGGATCAACCTCATCGACACCCCCGGCCACGTGGACTTCTCCGACGAGGTGGAGCGCTCGCTGCGGGTGCTCGACGGCGCGATCGCGGTGTTCGACGGCGTCGCCGGCGTCGAGCCGCAGAGCGAGTCGGTGTGGCGGCGGGCCGACCGGCACGGCGTGCCGCGCGTGGCGTTCGTCAACAAGCTCGACCGGGCCGGCGCCGACCTCGACGCGGCGGTCGAGTCGATCCGGCGGCGGCTGCATCCGGCGCCGCTGGTCGTGCAGCTGCCGATCGGGCGCGAGGACGGCTTCGCCGGCGTGGTCGACCTGCTCGCCATGCGGGCGCTGGTGTGGTCCGGCGGCGAGTGCCAGGCCGGTCCGGTGCCGGACGGACTGCTGGCCGAGGCGCGGCGGCGGCGCCGGGCGCTGGAGGAGGCGGTGGCCGAGCTGCATCCCGGCGCGCTGGAGGAGTTCTGCGCCGAGCCGTCGATCTCCGAGGCGACGCTGGCCGCCGCGCTGCGCGACCTGACCCGCAGCGGCGCGGGCGTGGTGGTGCTGTGCGGCTCGGCGTACCGGAACCGGGGTGTCGAGCCGCTGCTGGACGCCGTCGTACGGTATCTGCCCTCGCCGCTGGACGTGCCGGCGGTGCGCGGGCAGGACGGCCAGGAGCGGGCCGCCGACCCGGAGGCGCCGCTGGCCGCGCTGGCGTTCAAGGTGAGCGCGGGCGCGACCGGGCGGCTGACGTACCTGCGGCTCTACTCGGGCACGCTGCGGAAGGGGGACACGGTGCTGGACGCGGGCGCGGGCCGGGCCGAGCGGGTCGGGCGCATCCTGCGCGTGCAGGCCGACCGGCACGCCGAGACGGACCGGGCGGTGGCCGGGGACATCGTCGCGGTGGCCGGGCCGAAGGCGGCCCGCGCCGGGACGACCCTGTGCGCGCCGGGCGCGCCGCTGCTGCTGGAGCCGCCTGGCGCGACCGAGCCGGTGGTGTCGGTGGCCGTCGAGCCGCGCCGGGGCGCCGACGCCGGCCGGCTGGCGGCGGCGCTGGCCCGGCTGGCCGAGGAGGACCCCTCGCTGGCCGTGCGCACCGACGCCGAGACCGGGCAGACCGTGCTGTCCGGCATGGGCGAGCTGCACCTGGAGGTCGCGGCGGAGAAGCTGCGGCGCGACCACCGGCTGGAGGTCGGCCTCGGGCGGCCGCAGGTGTCGTTCAGGGAGACCGTCGTGCGCGGCGTGTCCGGGCTGCTGTACCGGCACGTCAAGCAGGACGGCGGCGCCGGGCAGTTCGCGCACGTGGTGATCGACGTCGAGCCGCTGGACGAGGGGTTCGCGTTCGCCTCGGCGGTGACGGGCGGCCGGGTGCCGCGCGAGTACGTGCGGGCGGTCGAGGCCGGCTGCCGTGACGCGCTGTCGGACGGGCCGCTCGGCGGCCATCCGGTGACGGGCCTGCGGGTGACGCTCACCGACGGCGCCACCCACGTCAAGGACTCCTCCGAGCTCGCCTTCCGCACCGCCGGCCGGCTGGCGCTGCGCGAGGCGCTGCGCTCGTGCGCGATGGTGCTGCTGGAGCCGGTGGTGGAGGTGACGGTGACCGTGCCCGACGAGATGGCGGGCACGGTGCTGGGCGACCTGGCGGCGCGGCGCGGGCGCGTGTCGGGCTCCACGGCGCGGGCCGGCACGGTGGTGATCACCGCCGTGGTGCCGCTGGCCGAGGTGTTCGGGTACGCGACCCGGCTGCGCAGCCGTACGCAGGGCCGGGGCGCGTTCACCACCCGGCCGGCGGGTTACGCCCCCGCCTGAGCCTCCCGCCGGGGGAAGGTGGTGAAGGAGATCCACGCGTCCGGGGGAACGTCGGGCCGGTTCGGCACGGGCCGGCGTTCCTCCGTCCACTCCGCGCCGGCCAGCTCGCCGGCCACGCGCCGCCAGAACGCGACGGCGGACGTGTTCGCGTCCTGGAAGGCGATCTGCCAGGGGCCGGGGTGGCGGGAGATCACCTCGCGCACGGCGGCCAGCCCGATGCCGCCCCGGCGCGCGCCGCGTACGACGAAGAAGCTGTTCAGCACGCGCCCCGGGCCGGACAGCCCGCGCACGAACGCGAAACCGACGGGGTGCTCGCCGCTGGTGAACAGGTAGGCCGCCCAGTCGTCGTCCTCCAGCGCCGCGCGCAGCCGGTGCTGGTGGTAGGTGCCGTCGGGGCTGGGCAGCCCGGGCTGGAAGTCGGCCATGTCGTGCCGGAACATCAGCCAGAGGCGTTCGACGACAGGGTGGTCTCCGGCGTTCACCGGCCGGACGGTTAGCTGAGAAAGGGTCATAAAACGACCTTCCGGCCGGGATCAAATCCGGCCGGAAGGGAAAATCTACCAGATTGATCAAGGAGTGGCGACCGCGGCCCCGGTGACCGGAGCCCCAGTGACCGCGGTCCTGGCGACCGGAGCCCCCGTGACCGCGGCCGACCAGTACAGCGCCCTGGCCACCTGCGCGAACAGGCCCTTGGGATGGTTGCGGAACATCGGCTCGGTGCCGAACAGCACCACCGCCGCGCCCCGCTCGTCCCGGCCGCTGACCACGGCCGCCTGCCCCCTGGCCGCCTCCTGGCCGCCCGCGCCGGACGCGCCGGCCCGCCAGTGGCCGGCGACCAGCGGCCCGTCGGCCGCGTACGTCTGCTCGACCGTGACCTCCGGCCCCAGCCCGGTGAACCAGAGCGGCGAGTACACGAACGCGTGGGACGCCGCCCCCACCGGCCCGTCGCCCGCGACCGTGCGGACCACGCCGTTGGCGTCCTCACGGCCGGCCACCGTGGTGACGGTGAGCAGACCGGCCGAAGCGTTGAACGCGGCGCCCGTCTCGCCCCTGGTGACGACGCCGCCCGTGGCCAGGAACGCCTCCAGCGCCGCCCTGGCCGCCGGGCCCAGCGCGGCGTGGTCGAGCCCGCTGGAGACGTACAGCACGTCGATGCCGCTCCAGTCGAAGCCGCCGTCCAGCACCCTGGTGGAGACGGGCGTCACGGTGAAGCCCAGCTCGCGCAGCGTGAACAGCTCGTCGGCGGAGGCCGCGGCGGCCACCCGCACCGGCGCCAGCGGCACGCCGCTCCCCGTCCTCGCCGGGGTGAAGGCCACGCCGTGACGGTCGGCCACCACCCTGGCGGCCCGCCCGGCCTCGGGCGGGACGATCGCGGCGCCGTCACTCCCCCAGCGCACCGCGACCCCCTCACCGAGCAGGTCGTTGACCGCCCTGACCTCCTTGGCGTCGGCCACCTCCAGCGCCAGCGGCCCGGGCGTGCGCGGCACCGACCCGGTCGGGGCGGCGGCGCTCACCGGCACGGTACGCGCCCGCAGCGACCGCACGGGCTCGACCGTGGCGCCCCACAGCAGGGCATGACTCCACCCGGAGATGTCGTACATGGCGTCGACCCGCGGCGAGATGTCCGCCCCCGGCTCCAGCATGACGTTGGCCAGCCCGCGCTTGGGCTGACGCAGATCCACCACGTACGAACCGGCCGGATACGTCGCGCCGCCCGCCCGGAACGCCGACCGCCCCCGCTCCACCCGGACGTCATTGGCCACCAGATGATCCACCAGCCGCGCCGCGGCCGTCGCCGACCGCTGCCCCTCCCCCGCCGGGATGACGTACGCGCGGGGGAACGTCGTCGTGTAGACGTCCTCCGGGCCGAAACCGGGCACGAGGCCCAGCGGCACCTCCTTGGCCGGCTCACCCGCCGCGCCCCGCCGGAACACCTCGATCTGGTCGGCGACCAGCCGGCCGTGCCGCGACCGCACGAACTCGTACGTCGCCCGGATCGCCGCGGCGGCCACCTCGGTGTTGATCGCCGACCGGCGGCGCAGCTCCGCCACGCTCGCCTGGCTGTAGTACGGCTCGTTGACGTCCAGCGGGATCTCCACCGTGTGCGCGGCCACCGCCCCGTGGAACGGCGCGTACTGCGGGGTGAAGATCGGCGGCCAGTCGTCCCAGCCCTCCGCGTCGTCCCGGAACGGGATCTGCGCCGGCCGCACGCCGTCCCGCTCGAAGGTGTACCCGAGGCCGTTCACGGCGGCCTCCATGCCCAGGCCGTTGGCGTACGTGTTCGTGATGAACAGGTCGTACTCGTAGTTCGTGCCGTGCGGCGGCGTGGTCGGCTCGATCAGCGTGCCGTTGACGTAACCGTGCAGATCGATCATGGCGACCGGCTGCGTGTCGATCATCACCTGCCGCATCGCCCGCACCTCCGGCTGGGAGGCGGTGACGAAGTCCCGGTTCAGGTCGAACCCGGCGCCGTTCTGGCGCGTCCCGTTCACCCGCCCGTCGGGGTTGGCGGTGACGTTGAAGTACAGCCGCGTGCGCGCCAGCAACGCCGCCACCGCCGGGTCCGTGCTGGTCGCCAGGTGCTCGATGGTGCGCAGCGCGGCGTCCGTGCCCTCCCACTCGTTGCCGTGGATGTTGGCGTTGACGAAGACCGGCGCCTTGTACCGCCCGGCCAGCCGCCGGTCCCGGGCCGCGCCGGCCGGGTCGTTCTCGATGCGCTCGCGGATGCGCGCCTGCTCGCGCGCCTCGGCGGCGCTCTCCGGCGCGGTCACCGTGACGAGATAGAGATCACGCCCCTGGTGCGAACGGCCGATCACCTCCACGCTCACCCGGTCACCGCGCCGCTGCACCTCGTTCAGCCTCGGCGCGATCCCGTGGTACGGCACCAGCCCCAGCTTGATCGAGGAGTCGGCCGGATTCTCCGGCGGCACCGGCAGGAACGTCCGCCTCGGATAGCCGCGCTCACGGGAGTGACCGTAGGGCTGCCCGCCGGGCGCCGCCCGCAGCGCGCCCGCCTGCCCGGGCACGCCGGCGGCCACCTCGTTCCGCTCCGGCCCGTTGCCGAAGTCACGCACCGGCGACGACGGCTCGGCCACCGGAGGCTCCGAGAAGGCGGCGGGCTGCGGGAACGCGAGGAACACGCCGAGGAACACGCCGAGGAACGCGGCCAGTGCCGCCACCGCCGGGCGGCGCATCAGCGCTCCCTGTACTCGGCGGCGATCCCGATCAGCGAGATCAGGCCGGCCGCGAACTCCATCGCCTCGGCATGACCCTCCTCGAACGGCGGCTGGAAGCCCACGCCCTCCCACGTGCGCGTCTCCGGGTTCCACAGGTCGGCGCCGACCTCGAAGTCCCAGCCGTAGACGCCGTAGTCGTACCACAGCTCGTCGGCCGAGTTCCCCGCCGCCGAGTACAGCACGTCCGTCACCGGCCCGGTCTGCTGCGGCCAGATCACCGTCCCCCGCTCGGCCGCGATGGCCTGCTCGATCGTGCGCGCCGAGCGTAGGAAGTACGCCTCCTCCGCCGGCGCCGGCCGCGGCAGCGTGACCCGCCCGTCCAGCTTGTACGCCCCCGGCGGCCACATGAAGTACCCGCCGTAGCTGTGCACGTTCATCGCGAACTTGATGTTGCGGAACTTCTGCGCCAGCCAGATCACGTTGCGGCTCTCCGGCTCGGAGTGCTCACCGGGACCCGCGTAGGTCCCGCTCTGGCAGTTCGCCGACGCGCCGAAGTAACCGTCGGACAACGAGCCGACGGCGTAGTTGCGGTTGACGTCCACCCCCCAGGTGTTGCGCAGCGCCGGGTCGGACTGCTGCGCCGGGCAGTGGTTCGTCATGTTCTTCCGCTGGCTGTTGAAGTCGTAGAAGCTGTAGTTGGCCCCGTCGGGGTTGACCGTCGGCACGATGAAGATGTCGGTGCGCTCCAGCAGCCGGCGGGTCGCCCGGTCACGGGCGTAGTTGCGCAGCAGCCGCTCGGCCGCCTCGATCGTCACCAGCGGCGTCACCCATTCCCGCGCGTGCTCCTGCGCGTAGGCCAGCACCCCGGTGCGCGAGCCGTCCCGCCGCACGCCGATCCGCAGCGCCAGCACCTGCGCGGGCGCCCGGGAGACGTCGGCCGGCGCGTTGAGGAAGTCGTCGAGCTGCGTACGCGGCGCCGGCGCCATCACCCCCGCCCCCGGGTCCGTCCGGTACAGCGCCGCCCTGAGCGGCACGCCCGCCGCGGCATTGACGGCCGCGACCACCTGCGCGGCGGTGCTCACCGGCGCGCCGGAGCCGTCCGTCGCCAGGCTCACCGTGACCAGCTTGCCGTCCACGCCGACCCGCAGCGGCCGGTCCGGCGCGCCCGGGCCCACCAGCTCGACCGACAGGTCGTTGCCGCCCTCGGAGCCGTAGGCGTTCGAGGTGAACACCACCGCCGCGCCCGGCGGCGTGCCGACCACCGCCTGCGCGTGCCGCCGGTAACCGTTCGTCCGGTACGGCAGCGCGATCAGATCCGTCAGCCTCGGGAACCGCTGGTGCAGGCTCTTGATGCGCTCGTTGAGCTGCGCGGGCGGCATGTACTGGGTGATGAAGTCCTTCTGGTAGCCGTGCCCGGCGCGGTCGGGCCGCTCACCGTCGGGCCACTCCCTGACCCGCGCGTCGGCCCTGCCGCCGCCGGTCGAGGTGACGGTGACCGCGTGCGGGCGGCCGCCGGCGGGCACCGGGGCGCTGAGCTGATGGCCCAGGTACGCGCCCGCGTCCACGTACGCGACCATCTCCGCCTGCCCGGTCGTGCCGCGCGCGCCCCGCCACGTGACGGTGAGCGTGGCCGCCTGGGCGGCGCTGCTGGAGGCCTCGACGGACAGGAAGTAGCCGTCGCGGGACTTGTACCAGACCGCCCGTTCGATCACGACCTGGTCCTGCGGCGTGGCCGCCTTCGTCCTGGGCCGGGGCGCGGCCTGGGCCTTCGACGCCTCGCTCACGCCCAGAGCACTCAGGCCGGCGAGCTGGGAGGCCGTCAGCACCGCGTCGATCTGGACGCTGCCGTCCGGCTGGGGGCGCACCCGCTCGGTGAGGTCGGCGCCGGAGGCCACCAACCGCTCCATGGCGGCCCGGTCCGGCACGGACAGGGTGACCAGGGAGACCGGCTCCGGGTCGGCCGGCCCGGCCACCGCGGGGACGGATGGCTGCATTCCCATGAATGTCGCGACAACGATCAACAGAACAACTGCGGACGCCCGTAAGCCACGCATGAACCCCTCCAGGAAGATCCCGTATGGGGCTCATTGAAAGCCGACAATCACCTACCGACAAGACCCAGTAAATCCCCGCCTATCCCCACAAACCCTTCTGTCATCCGGGCGCCTGTACTTTGTAGATCTCGGCCACGACGACGGACGGCCGTCGTCGTCCCCGCCACCCGCAGGGCGACCGGCCCTGGCCGGGGGCCCGGGCGGACAGGCAGATCAGCGGGCGGTCCAGGGGCGGGCGTGCTCGTCCACGATGGCCGCCAGCCGCCGCAGCCGGGGAACGGAGCGGGCGCGCAGGCCGGCGGCCGGCTCGGCGGAGCCGACCAGGTCACTCCAGATGGCCCGGCCGGCGAGCATGCCCGACGCGCCGGCCCGGCAGGCGGCCCGTACGGCGGCGGGGAAGTCGTCGCGCGCCACGCCCTGGGAGAGCACGACCCACGGGACGGGGATCATCTCGTCCAGGCGCGCGCACTCCTCGACCAGCCGCTCCTCCGGTGCTGCCCCGCCGAGCGGCACCTGAGCCTTGTAGAGATCAGGCCGCAGCTCGGCCAACTCCGCCGCCGCCGCTCTGATCGCGGCAACCTCGTCGAAACCCTCGACACCAAGAAGCTCGTTCGGGCCGGTGGCGGGGGCGGGGGTCTGGCCACGCCTTCGAGGACGGAGAGCAGGCCGGCGGCGGCGCAGCGCCGTACGAACTCGGCGGCGGTCTCCAGGCGCCGGGCCCGGTGCTCGTCGTCGCGCCAGATGACCAGGAGCTTGGCCGCGACGGCGCCCGCCTCCCTGGCGGCGGCCAGGTCGACACGCTCGTCGATCGCGGTGTCCTCGACCGGCCCATCCGGGTCCTGCCGGAGGGCGTCCACGGCGACGATGAGCCCGCCCGACACGACGCCCTCGGCCGCCACCCGCCCGAACCCGTAGTCCCGGTCGATGAGGAACCCCGACGCGTACGGCCCCACCTCCCTCGCCACGGCCAGCTTGAACGACGTCAGCCGCTCATCCCCCACCCGCTCACCGGTCGCCGCCCGGAACATCTGCCGGAGGCTCTCCCGCTGGTCCATCGCCACCATCACGAACCCACCGGAGGGCCGGGCCAGCGACTCCAGGGCGGGAACGCCCGAGGCGACCGCTTCCGAGGCGGTGGGGTCCGAGGCGGCGGGGTCCGAGTTGGAGGTCATGGAGCTCCCGTTTCGCTGACTTTGCGGAGTCACTCCTGGTTCGCGCGCTCGCCCAGGTGCCGACCTCGGCGATGTCACTATAAATCCGGGCGCGTGATCGCATTTTTCCATAACGGACCGCATTCGGTGCCATACGTGCGATGAGGCCGTTTTCCAGCCAGGACATCGACAGGTGACAAACCCTTGACAAACAGCACAATCGCCCAATACTCTCCAGCCTAAAATTATATCGATTTAATCAGCGGAGCTCCTCACGATGAGACCCCCCAGCAGCATCCGCCGCGCCCTGGCGACCGGGCTGGCCGCCCTGCTCTGCGCGCCGCTCGCGGCGTCGCCCGCCCGGGCCGCCACGACCGCCATGGCCGCCACGGCCGCCCCCACGGCCGCCACCGAGGGCGGCCACCGTCCCGGCATCAGGCTGGAACAGCTCGACCGCGGCCTGGTGGCCGCCTCCACCGGCGAAGGAGTCTTCCTGAGCTGGCGACTTCTCGGCAACGAGGTGTCCGGGCACGGCGCCTCCGGCATGATCGGCGCCGACTTCCGCGTCTATCGCGACGGCCGGCCGATCGCCACGGTGACCAACAGCACCAACTACCGCGACGCCGCCGGCACCGCGGCGTCCGAGTATCGCGTCGCCCCGATCGTCAAGGGACGAGAAGGGCGACGCAGCGCTGTTGCCACCCCTTGGCTTAAATCGTTTTATGATCTTCCGTTGCAGAAGCCCGCCGACGGGGTGACCCCGATGGGCGAGGCGTACACGTACACGGCCAACGACCTGAGCGTGGGCGACGTGGACGGCGACGGGCAGTACGAGTACGTGGTCAAGTGGGACCCGTCCAACTCCAAGGACGTCTCGCAGCGCGGTTACACCGGCAACACCTACCTGGACACGTACGAGCTGGACGGCACCCTGCGCTGGCGGCTCGACCTGGGCGTGAACATCCGCTCGGGCGCCCACTACACGCAGTTCCTGGTCTACGACTTCGACGGTGACGGCCGGTCGGAGATGATGCTCAAGACCGCGCCGGGCACGAAGGTCATGCGATATGACGACCGGGGCCGCGTCGTTTCCGAGCGCTTTATCACCATGCCGCGCGAAGACCGCAAGGCCGGATACGCCAACACCGACGACTACCGCAAAAGCGCAGCAGACTATTTCGACTATGTTGCTGCAACGTTCGCGAAATGGCACGAGCATCCGGAGGTCGTCGCCGGGCGCTGGCCGGCCACGCTGGAGCAGGCGTTCGGCATCGAGCCCAAGTACCGCTACCCGCTCTCGCAGGCCGACGCCGAGGCGCTGGCCACCTACTTCGTCGACGTCTACGCGCCCGCCCGCAGCGGCAACAACCGGCTGCGCGAGTTCAACGGCTACATCCTGACCGGCCCCGAGTACCTGTCGGTCTTCGAGGGCGCCACCGGCAGGGAGCTGCAGACCATCCACTACAAGCCGGGCCGCGGCGACGACGGCCTGCTGTGGGGCGACTACGCGATGGCCAGGATCGAGCCGGGCAACCGGGTGGACCGGTTCCTGTCCTCGGTCGCCTACCTCGACGGCAAGCGCCCGTCGGCCGTCTTCGCGCGCGGCTACTACACGCGCAGCACGCTGGTGGCCTATGACTGGAACGGCAGGCGCCTCAAGGAGCGCTGGTACGTCGACAGCGGCCACGTGCCGATGGCCAACCCGTTCAACGCGGGCCCGCACGGCGTGGACGGGAGCGACCCGGAGTACGGCCGGCTCACCACCCAGGGCTTCCACTCGATGAGCGTCGCCGACGTCGACGGTGACGGCAGGCAGGAGGTCGTCTACGGCGCCGCCACCATCGACGACGACGGCGACCTGCTGTACTCGTCGTTCGCCGAGGCGCCGCCACAGAGCAACTTCCCCGGCCAGAGCATCCGCCTGGGCCACGGCGACGCCATGCACGTCGGCGACTTCGACCCCGACCGGCCCGGCCTGGAGATCTGGACGGTGCACGAGGGCGGCCGCTCGGCCCCGTACGGCTGGGCGCTCCGCGACGCGGCCACCGGCCAGGTCGTGCACGGCGGCTACAGCGGCCTGGACACCGGCCGCGGCATGACCGGCGACGTCGACCCGTCCGTACGCGGCGTCGAGACGTGGTCCTCGATGCCGCCGGACCAGGCGGTCCAGGCGGGGCTGTGGTCGGCGCGCGGCGAGTACCTCGGCAGGAACGCGCCCGGCACGAACATGAGCATCCGCTGGGCGGCCGACATGACCACCCAGCTCGTCAACGGCACCGCGACCACCGTCCTGCAGACGCCGACCATCGACGACCACCGGCGCGGCACGCTGCTGACCGCCGAGGGCACGCTGACGAACAACTGGACCAAGGGCAACCCGGGCCTGGTCGCGGACGTGTTCGGCGACTGGCGCGAGGAGCTGCTGACGCGCACCGCCGACAGCACCGCGATCCGGATGTTCCTCAGCACGGAGGTGACCGACCGCAAGCTCTACACGCTCATGCACGACCCGCAGTACCGGGTCGAGGTGGCCAGGCAGCAGACCGGGTACAACCAGCCGGCCTACCCGAGCTTCTACTTCGGCTCGGACATCGACTGGTCGAAGGTGCCCGTACCGGGCAAGAGGTGAGGCGGCCCGGTCCGGGCCCGACCCCGGGTCCGGTCGGCCCCGGACCCGTCGGCCCCGGACCGGTCGCACGGGGCCCGGTCGCACGGGTCGGTCAAGGCCGGACGGTCCGGCTCCGGTCGGGCCGGGGCCGGTCGGGCTGGGGCCGGTCCCCGGCCGGGCGTGGCCGATTCCTCGCCGGGCGGTGGAGGCCCCCGTCGCAGGACGCCGGACGGCGGGAGGGCTGCGTCACGGATGAGGCTCTAGGGGCTGAGTCACGGTAATGGTGACCGTGGGGTTAGCAGAAAGTGACTCCGAGCTACGTTGAGTGACGATCGCGGACGGTAATCACCGAGGGGTGCGCAGCCCCGCGGACGATCTCGGCCCCCCGGGGAAGGGGGCCGGCCTCGTCTCGCGGCGGCTGCGCACTGTTGAGGTTTCGTCTACATCGGAGGAGTTTCCGTGCGTACATCCCCCCGCAGGATCGCCGTCGCCGCGATGATCGCCGTCGCGGGTGGCGGTCTGGTCCTGCCGAGCACAGCCGCTCACGCGATCATCGATCCCACAACGGTCATCGACCCTTCGAAGGTCTCCTTCCTGGAGTCGGCCCAGAGGATCGACCCGATCCTGATGACCAACTGCACGAGCGGCACCGTCGCCAACCCCGTGGGGGCAGTCGCCGTCCCGCCCGAGGTCCCGCTCGTGGGCTGCCTCACGCTCTGACGGGGGGGCGGGCCGCGGGGCCGGAGCCGGCCCCGTGACGGACGCACGGGTACGCGAACGCGGACCGGGAAACGCGAACGTCCCCCGGTCCGCGGAAGCTCCGCGAGCCGGGGGACGCCGGGTGGACGAGATCAGTGGTTCTTGACCGAGACCTGCTGGACCATGGGACTGTCGTCCTTCTCGGCCCAGGCGCCGCTGGAGAAGGCCACCGGGTAGTTCTTCTTGCCGACGCCGTCGCCCCACTTGGTGACGACGTACTGGATCTTGATGTGGCCCTGGCCGCCGTTGCCGTCCACGCCCAGGGTGTCCGGGTTGAACGTGCCACCGGTGAGTTCGGCGAAGGTCTTGGCGTCGAGGTCGAGCATGACGCCGCGGCTGGAGGGGTCGCCGGGCCCGCGGTCACCCACGAAGAACGGCATCTTCTTGCCCTTGTAGATCACGTAGCCCTCGGTCATGAGCGGCCAGCTCGGGCTGGCGGCCAGGCCCTTCTGCATGGGCTTTCCCGCGGCGGGCAGGCCGGTGTCACCGGCGCGGCCCGAGGAGTCGTCCCAGAAGTAGGAGGCCGTGGTCGAACCCTGCAGCACGCCCTGCTGGCCGGTGTTACCGGAGTCGGCGTGCGCCACGGTCGAACCGAGGGTCAGCGCCGCGGCAGCGGAGGCCGTGAGCATGGCGATGGAACGCAGGCGAGCAGACATGTAAAATTCAGGTCCTTTGTTAGGGGACGGGAACTTGCGCTCGCTGACGGACGTAGCCGGGCAGCATCGCCATACGGACGCTACGTGGAGCGCGGAGGATCCCCGCGATCGGAGATCTCGGACGACCGGCAGGCCTGCTTGCTGAAGGTAAGGCACAGGTCACTGGCCGGTCACGCTTACTAAGTTACCCCCCAAACCGGACAAAGGCAAACGGAACCCCATAAACCGGGCAAAGATCTACGTTGCCGGTAAAGCCGGTCAGTGCACGTCCTTCCGCAGCACCCGCAGAACCCCTACGGCCATGGGGACGACGATCCACGCCACCACCGCGGTGACCAACCGCGGGACGGTCTCGCCCGTCAGGGCGCCGTCCATCAGCGCGTTGGTGGCGACGTTCAGGTCGAGCCACTCCGCCAGGGTCTCGCCCACCGGGCCGAGCGACCGGGCGAACCCCCACACCATGGGCGCGACCAGGTAGATCACGATCGCGGCCGGCGCGTTCAGGCACAACAGGCCCAGGGCCAGCCCTTCCGCGGTGGTGACCACCAGCGTCGCGATCCAGCCCAGCACCAGGGCCGGCTCCAGCCGCCAGGTCGCCTCCACGCCCGCCACGGCGGCGGAGGCGGCCGTCATCGGCACGGCCACCAGCAGCGCGAGCAGGCAGCCCGCCACGGCCATGGCCAGCACGGGCAGGCACTTGGCCGCCAGCACCCGGCCGCGCCTGGGCTCCAGCGTGAACGTGGTCAGCGCCGTGCGATGGCTCCACTCGCCCGTGACGGAGAGGATGCCGAGCACGGGCAGCAGCGTGCCCAGCGCGAGCGCCGCCGTGCCCGCCAGGGTGAACAGGTCCGCCACCCCCATGACGAGGCCACGCCCGACGACGAACGCCAGGGTCAGCGCGCCCAGGGCCGCCGTCAGGATCAGGCTGGTACGCGTGTCCACCAGCTTGCGCGTCTCGACCCGCAGGAGCGTTCCGAAGGAGATGCGCCCCCGCGCGGCAGGGGTGTCAGCGGCGGCGGCCGGGATAGGGGTGGTGGCCGGGGTGTCAGTGCTCATGCCGGGCTCCGGTCGGTGCGGGAGGTGAGGTCGAGGAAGGTCTGTTCGAGGGTGCGGCCGCGGCCGAGCTCGTCGAGCGTGCCCTGGGCCAGCACCCGGCCGGCGCCGATCATCACGATGTGGTCGGCCACCTGCTCCACCTCGTGCAGCAGGTGCGAGCTGAGCAGCACCGCGCAGCCCGATCCGGCCAGCCCGCGCAGCAAGCTGCGCATCCACTGGATGCCCTGGGGGTCGAGGCCGTTGGCCGGCTCGTCGAGGATGAGCGCCCTGGGGCGGCCGAGCAGCGCGTGACCGATGCCGAGGCGCTGCCGCATGCCCAGCGAGTAGCCGCCGACGGCGCGGCCCGCCTCCTTGCCGGTCAGGCCGACCAGCTCCAGCACCTCGCCGACGCGCGACCGGGGCAGGCCGAGCATCATGGCGCCCAGGACCAGCACCTCGCGCCCGGTGCGGCCGGGGTGCTGGGCGCCCGCGTCGAGGAGCGTGCCGACCTCGAAGCCGGGACGCGCCAGTTCGGTGTACGGCCTGCCGAGCAAGGTGGCCGAGCCCGAGGTCGGGCGGGTCAGCCCGGCCAGGATGCGCATGGCCGTCGATTTGCCTGCCCCGTTGGGGCCGAGGAAGCCGGTGACGGTCCCCGGCCGGACGGTGAAGGACACGTCGTCCAGCGCCTTCACCCCGTTGTACGCCTTGGTGACGCGGTGGAATTCGATCACGTGGCCAAGTTCATCGGAAGGGGCGGCCCCGGCTCATCGGACCTGGGGCGAGTGTTGCGGTCCCCAGGGCCAGACCCGCACGCCTTCCACCCGCCCAGGGTCGGCACGATCGTGTACCCGGGGCTGGACGGATCCCCCGGGCGGTGCAGACCTGGGTCTGGGCAGGACGGCCGGCCCGCCAGTCAATGCCGACCCGGGTCCGCAAGGTCCTCGACCTGGGTCTGCAAGGCACCGGACCCGGGTCGGTAACGGGGTGGACCTGGGGAGCTAAAGGGCAGGCCAGGTGCTCTTCTAGGCTGGAGGCCGTGCACGACCACCCTCTCGAACGACCTCACCACCCTGACGACGGCGACCACGCCGCAGGGCCCGGCCACCGTGAGCATCGGTCCGGCGGGTGGGCCAGGGTCATGCGGACGTCCCCCGACCGGATGGGGAGCCTGCTGCTCTACCTGGTCGCCTCCGTGCCCCTGTTCGTCTCCGTCGTCATCCTGGTGACCCGTTCCGACCGCGCCGACGGCGCCGCCGGCTTCCTGGTCTACTGGCTGCTGGACATCGGCGTCGGGGCGGCGGGCCTGGTGGCGCTGCGCTGGCGGCGCCGGTGGCCGTTGCAGGTGGCGCTGCTCACGGCGCTGCCCTCGGCCTGCCTCTACTCCGTCACCGGCCCGGCCGTCGTGGCGTTCACCTCGCTGGCCAAGCACCGCCGCTGGCAGCAGGTCGTGCCGGCGGCGGTCGTGTTCTGGTTGTGCGTCATCGTCTACACCCGGCTGGTGGGCAACTGGGTGCTGACGGCCGTCTATGGGGTGATCGCGGCCATCCTGCTCACCGCGCTGACCGTGCTCGGCCTCTACCTGCGCGGGCGGGCCGAGCTGGCCGAGGCCCAGCGGGCGGCGGAGGAGGCGGCGCAGGCGCAGCGGGTGGAGCAGGCCAAGCTGTCCGAACGGCTGAAGATCGCCCAGGAGATGCACGACGTCCTGGCGCACCGGATCTCGCTGCTGGCGATGCTCGCGGGCGGCCTGGCCTACCGCAAGGACCTGAGCCCCGAGCAGACGCGCGAGGCCGCGCTGGCGATCCAGGAGAACGCCCACCAGTCGCTCAACGAGCTGCGCGCGGTGCTCGGCACGCTGCGCCGCGACGGCGGCCCGCAGCCGCCGCAGCCGACGCTGGCCCACCTGGACGCCCTGTTCGAAGAGGTACGCGCCGCCGGGCAGCGGGTCGAGGTGGACGACACCGTGGACGACAGGGAGTCGCTGCCCGCGCAGACGGGGCGGCACGCGTACCGGATCGTGCAGGAGGCGCTGACCAACGCGCGCAAGCACGCGCCGGGCAGCCCGGTGCGGGCCGAGATCGGCGGGCGGCCGGGGTCGGGGCTGCGCATCCGGGTGAGCAACGCGGCCCCGCACGGCGCACCCGCCGGTCCGGGCGGGCGGCTGGGGCTGGTCGGCCTGGCCGAGCGCACGCGGATGGCCGGCGGCACGATCACCCATGACGTACGCGACGGGCGGTTCGTCCTCGACGCCCTGCTGCCGTGGGAGGCTTGAGCCCGTGATCAGAGTGGTGATCGTGGACGACGACCCGATGGTGCGCACGGGGCTGCGCCTCATCCTGGGCGGGGAGCCCGACCTCGACCTGGTGGGCGAGGCGGGCGACGGCAGGCAGGCGATGGCGGTGATCCGCGACCTGCGGCCCGACGTGGTGCTGATGGACATCCGCATGCCGGAGCAGGACGGCCTGGTCACCACGGAGCTGCTGCTGAGCCGTCCTGACGCGCCGCGCATCCTGGTGCTGACCACGTTCGACGCCGACGACCTGGTGCTGCGGGCGCTGCAGGCGGGCGCGCACGGCTTCCTGCTGAAGGACACGCCGCCGCCGAAGATGATCGAGGCGGTGCGGGCCGTGGCGAAGGGCGAGCCGGTGTTGTCGCCGACCGTCACGCAGCAGGTGATCGCGGCGGCGACCGGCCGTTACGAGCCGCGCCGCCCGGAGGCGGTCCGCGAGCTGGCCGCGCTCACGGAGCGCGAGCGCGAGGTGGCGATCGAGGTGGCCAGGGGCAGTTCGAACGCCGAGATCGCCAGGGACCTGTCGGTGAGCGTGGCGACGGTGAAGGCCAACATCACCCGCATCTTCGCCAAGCTCGGCACCGACAACCGGGTGCTGGTGGCCATGAAGGTACGCGACGCCGGACTGCTCTGACGCGACACGGGCTGTCCTGACGCGACACGAGCCGTCCCGACCCGGCACGGGCTGCACTGACCGGCACAGGCTGCACTGACCCGGCACGGGCTGCACTGACCCGGCATGGGGTTACCCCGGCATGGGTTACCCCGACATGACGGGGGCTGCGCCGGCCGTGACGCCGTGAGTTGCCTGATCCTCTGCGTTGCCGCCGGTCCTTTACGCAAGGGCTCGCAAGGGGAGGGAAACGAACGCAAGACTTGCGCGCTCTTGCGCTTCCTTGACGTCATCCCTTGCGCCGGGTCAACGGCCGCCCGATCCAGGAAGATACGGCGTCACCAGCCCGATGGTCTCCATCCGCGCCCGATCGGCAGTTATTCCTTTGCGAAAACTCGTCGAAATATTGCGGCCATCTGTTCGTCCTCTTATGGTTCGGCCATCCGCCCGACCACAACCCGCTGCCCTTCTCGGGCCAGACGCTGATCGCCGACAACGCGCTGCACCGGTGCGGCGGCGTCTTCTGGCGGGAGGCGCAGAAGTTCGGCGCCATCACCCTGTACGCCCAGAACCGCGACATCACCGGCGTGACCATCCGCGACACCGACATCTTCGACTCGACGTACGACGGCATCCAGTTCAAGTCCGGCGGCGGCAACATGCCGGGCGTCGCCATCACCGGCGTCAGGATCGACAGGTCCAACAACGGCGCGGGCATCCTCGCGCAGAGCAGCGCGCGCGGCAGCGCGACGCTGACCGACGTCACCATCACGAACTCGGCGACCGGCGACATCGTCAGGGAGCCGGGCTCGGCCTTCGTGATCACCGGTGACTAGCCGGTAGACCGCCGCCCGCCCCGGTCCAGGTGAGCCGTCCAGGAGTGCCCGGCGGGGGCGGGCCGTGCTACGGGTGCCGGACGGGGCGGGTGCGCCTTTCGCCGTGCTGGGCGGTGCTGCTGCGGACGACGAGGGTCGTGGCCAGCTCGATCCGGGTGCCGGCGGGGCCGCGGGGATGGGTCAGCTCCTCGTACACGAGCCGGACCGCCTCGTTGGCCATGTCGTCGAGCGGCTGGCGCACGGTCGTGAGCGGCGGCGAGAGCATCTCGCACAGCAGCGAGTCGTCGAACCCGACCACGGACAGGTCGTCGGGCACGCGCAGGCCGCGCTCGGTGGCCGCCTGGTAGACGCCGGCGGCCTGCAGGTCGTTGCCGGCGAAGAAGGCGGTGGGCGGGTCGTCGCGGTCGAGCAGCTCGGCGGTCAGCGCCTTGCCGCCGCCGACCAGGAAGTCGCCGTAGCGGGTCAGCGCCGGGTCCGAGTCGATCCCGAAGGTGCGGTGCGCGGCCAGGTAGCCCTCGTACCGGTCGAGCGTGCACTGCGTGTCGAGCGGCCCGCCGATGAAGGCGATCCTGGTGTGCCCGAGTTCGAGCAGGTGGGTGGTGGCCATGACCCCGCCCAGCCAGTTGGTCGCGCCGACGGTGGACAGGCGCGGATCGCGCTGGCCGACCGGGTCGAGCAGCACGAGGGGCACGTGCAGCAGCTCCTCGATGGCGGCGATCTCGCGCTGGTCGGCCCGGGACAGCACCAGCACGATGCCGTCGGTGTTGCGCTTGCGCACCATGCCGATCCAGCGCCGCAGGTCGAAGTCGGCCCGCGCGGAGGAGGTCACGACCAGGGAGAAGCCCCAGCGCGCCGCCGCCTTCTCCGCGCCGCTGATGAGCACCTGCGCCCAGGGGGAGCCGAGGCCGTCGATGAGCAGGTCGACCACGCCGACGCGGGGGGCGGTGGGCGGGCGCGGGGCCTCGTAGCCGGAGGCCCTGACCGCTTCGAGGACCTTGTCCCTGGTGGCGGCGGAGACGTGTTTCTTGCCGCTCAGGACCTTGGACACCGTGGGCACCGACACTCCGGCGGCTGCCGCGACGTCGGCCAGCGTGGCGCGAGGCACAGGACCTCCTGTTTGCGGTGGCGCCGCCGTCCGGCGGCACCGGCTGATGACAACTTTCGGAAAACCACCTGAAAAGCCAGACATCCCTTTGACCTGCATTAATCAGGGAGATGTCGTCATTTGATACAGCCTGTTGACAGGGTCAATGGCGGGAGCCTACCGTAACTGATCGGCAATGTCACGGTAACCTTTCGGAAAGTTATCCGGAAACTTTCTGACCCAGTACGGACGAGCTTCGCCGGATATCGCGAGTCGGCAGGCCTTTCCGGAAATCCATTCATTCTGAGAACGAGGATGTATGCCTGCACGTGTTGAGCAGCCCGAAATCACCGAGCGCCGGTCCCGGCGGGTCGAGAAGCTGCTGGCGGAGATGACACTCGACGAGAAGCTGGCGCAACTCGTGGGCGTGTGGCTCAACGTCAACCGCGAGGAGGGCGTCGTCGCGCCGCTGCAGGACGCGATGCAGGGCGAGGACGTGCAGTTCGAGGCGTTCGCCCGCCACGGCGTCGGCCAGATCACCCGCCACTACGGCACCAGGCCGGTCGATCCGGAGTGGGCGCGCTCGGCGCTGGCCGGGCGGCAGAAGTGGCTGCGGGACAGCACCCGGCTCGGCATCCCCGCGCTCGCGCACGAGGAGTGCCTGACCGGGCTGGCGGCGTGGCGGGCCACGACCTACCCGGTGCCGCCGGCGTGGGGCGCGTCGTTCGACCCGGCGCTGGTGGAGGAGATGGGCGCCAGGATCGGGGCGAGCATGCGGGCGCTCGGCGTGCACCAGGGCCTGGCCCCCGTCCTCGACGTGATCCGCGACCAGCGGTGGGGCCGGGTCGAGGAGTGCGTGTCGGAGGACCCGTACGAGGTGGCCACCATCTGCGCCGCCTACGTGCGCGGCGTGCAGTCGACCGGCGTGATCGCCACGCTCAAGCACTTCGTCGGCTACTCCAACTCCCGCGCCGGCCGCAACCTGGCCCCCGTGCACGCGGGCGCGCGCGAGGTGGCCGACACGCTGCTGTTCCCCTTCGAGGTGGCGGTGCGCGACGCGGGCGCGGGCTCGGTCATGAACTCCTACGCCGAGATCGACGGCATCCCGGTCGCCGCCGACGCCCACTACCTCACCACCGTCCTGCGCGAGGAGTGGGGCTTCGAGGGCACCGTCGTCGCCGACTACTTCGCCGTGGCCTTCCTGCACACCCTGCACGCCGTGGCCGAGGACGCCGGCGACGCGGCCGTGCAGGCGCTGAGCGCGGGCATCGACGTGGAGCTGCCGACCGGGGTGGCCTACCTGGAGCCGCTGAAGGAGGCCGTCGCCGCCGGCCGGATCGACGAGTCTTTGATCGACCGGGCGCTGCGCCGCGTGCTGCGGCAGAAGGCGGAGCTGGGCCTGCTCGACGACGACTACGACCCCGAGCCGGCGGCCGGCCCGATCGACCTCGACGACCCCGCCTCGCGGGACCTGGCGCGGCGGCTGGCCGAGGAGTCGGTCATCCTGCTCACCAACGACGGCCTGCTCCCGCTGGGCCCGGCCGAGGGCAAGAGCATCGCGGTGGTCGGGCCGAACGCCGACGACGTGGCCGCCCTGTTCGGCTGCTACTCCTTCGTCCAGCACGTGCTGCCGCACCACCCCGGCGTGGCGGCCGGCATCGAGGCGCCCACGCTGCTGCAGGCGCTGCGGGCGGAGTTCCCCGGCGCGCGGGTGCGGGCCGAGCGGGGCACGGGCGTGGACGACGGCGACCGCTCGGGCATCGCCGCCGCCGCCCGCCTGGCCGCCGAGTCGGACGTGGCCGTCGTCGTCCTGGGCGACCGGTCGGGGCTGTTCGGGCGGGGCACCTCGGGCGAGGGCTGCGACGTGGAGAGCCTCGACCTGCCCGGCGCGCAGCTCGACCTGGCGCGGGCGGTGCTGGACACCGGCACGCCGACCGTGGTGGTGCTGATGACCGGCCGCGCGTACGCCGTGCCGGGGCTCGTCGAGGACGCCGCCGCCGTCGTGCAGGCGTACTTCCCCGGCGAGGAGGGCGCGGGCGCGATCGCCCGCGTGCTGAGCGGCGCGGTGAACCCTTCGGGCCGGCTGCCGATGAGCATGCCGCGCGGCGCCGCCGGCCAGCCCTACAGCTACCTGCACCCCAAGCTCGGGGCGGCCTCCTCGGTCAGCAACCTCGACCCCGCGCCCGTCCTGCCGTTCGGGCACGGCCTGAGCTACACGCGTTTCGACTACTCCGGCTTCACCGCCGACGCGCGGGTCGCGGCCGGGGAGCCGGTCCGCTGCTCGGTGGTGGTGCGCAACGCCGGCGAGCGGGCGGGCGCGGAGGTGGTGCAGGTCTACGTCTCCGACCGGATCGCCTCGGTCACCCGGCCGCTGGCCCAGCTCGCCGGGTACGCCCGCGTCGAGCTGGAGCCGGGCCGCAGCGCGCGGGTCTCGTTCGACGTGCCGGCCCGGCTGCTGTCGTTCACCGGCCGGGCCGGGCGGCGCGTGGTGGAACCGGGCGAGGTCGGCGTGTCGGTGCGCCGCTCGGTGGCGGACGTGGTCGAGGAGCGCACGGTCGTGCTGACCGGCGAGGTGTACGCCTGCACCGGCGACGAGCAGCGGCTGACCGGCGTGTCGGTCGAGCCCGCCTGACCGCGGCGGGATCCGAACGGTTTGAGCAACACGACTACGGGAGCGATGGACATGTCACGCATGGAGAACTTCAGGCGGCGCGTGGGCGGGCTCGCCTACGGCGGCGACTACAACCCCGAGCAGTGGGAGCCCGCGGTCTGGCGGGAGGACGTCCGGCTGATGCGCGAGGCCGGCGTCAACACGGTGAGCCTGGGCGTGTTCGCGTGGGCGTCGCTGGAGCCCGAGCCGGGCACGTACGCGTTCGGGTGGATGGACGAGATCATGGACCTGCTCCATGAGAACGGCATCAGCGTCAACCTGGCCACCCCCACGGCGGCGCCGCCGGTCTGGCTCACGCACCTGCACCCCGAGGTGTTCCCGATCAGGGAGGACGGGCAGCCGTTCGGCTTCGGCAACCGGCTGCACTACGACCCGTCCTCGCCGATCTACCGCGAGTACGCCGCCCGCATCACCACCAAGCTGGCCGAGCGCTACTCCTTCCACCCGGCGCTGGCGATGTGGCACATCAGCAACGAGTACGGCCCCACGTCGTACGGCCCGGCCGCCGCGGCGAACTTCCGCACCTGGCTCAAGCGCAGGTACGGCACCCTGGAGCGGCTCAACGAGGCGTGGACCACCCGCTTCTGGGGCCAGGTCTACACCGACTGGGAGCAGATCGACGTCCCGCACATCCCGCGCACCTGGATGAACCCCACGCGCCGCCTCGACTTCAAGCGCTTCACCTCCGACGCGCTGCTGGAGTGCTATCTGGCCGAGCGGGACATCGTGCGCTCCTTCCGCGACGACCTCCCGGTCATGACGAACTTCATGCGCTTCTTCCGCCACGCCGACTACTGGAAGTGGGCGCCGGAGGAGGACGCCGCCGCGCTCGACATCTACCCCAACCCCGCCGACGCCGACTCCCACGTCTCGGCCGCCTTCAACTACGACCTGTTCCGCTCGCTCAAGGGCGGGCAGCCGTGGATGCTGATGGAGCAGTCGAGCAGCGCGGTCAGCCAGTGGCAGCTCAACATCGTCAAGGAGCCGGGGCGGATGCGGCTCGGCTCGCTGCAGGCGCTCTCGCGGGCGGCCGACTCGGTGATGTTCTTCCAGTGGCGGGCCAGCCGGGGCGGCCAGGAGCGCTTCCACTCGGCGATGCTGCCGCACTCCGGGCCCGACTCGCGCACGTTCAGGGAGATCACCGACCTCGGGCGGGAGGTCAAGCTGCTCGCCCCGGTCGCCGGCACGACCTCGCGCTCCGACATCGCGATCATGTTCGACTGGGACGGCTGGTGGGGGCTGGAGGAGGTCTTCGGCCTGCCGCGCAGCGACTTCAGCTACACCGACACGGTCATGCGGCACTACACGCCGCTGTGGGAGCGGCACCACGCGGTGGACGTGGTGTCCTACGCCTCGCCGCTCGACGGGTACAAGGTGCTGATCGTGCCGAACGCGTACCTGATCTCCGACGAGGCCGTGGCGCGCATCCACGAGTTCGCCGAGAACGGCGGCACCGTGGTCATCTCGTTCTTCTCCGGCGTGGTGGACGGCGACAACCGGGTGCGGCCCGACGGCTATCCCGGCGCGTTCCGCGAGCTCATCGGGGCCAAGATCGACGAGTACTGGCCGGCGCGCCCGCACGAGGAGTTCGCCGTGGACTTCGCCGACGGGCGGCGCGCGACGGCCACCTGGTGGCGCGACGACCTGCACCTGGAGACCGGCAAGGCGCTGGCGACGTACGCGGACGGGCTGCTCGCGGGCCGCGCCGCCGTCGTCGAGAACCGCTACGGCTCCGGGCGGGTCGTCTACTTCGCGACGCTGCTGGAGCGGGAGGCGTTCGACACGACGCTGGCGCAGGTGGTGGCGGAGGCGGGCGTGCGCTCGCGCTTCGAGGGCGTGCCCGCGCACGTGGAGTGCACGGTACGCGGGGACTCGGCGCACGACTACGTGTTCCTGCTCAACCACAGCGCCGAGGAGGGCGCGTCCGTCCCCCTGGAAGGGGAGGGGACGGACCTGCTCACCGGGCAGGCCGTGGCGGGCGAGGTGACGCTGGCCCCGCTGGGCGCGGCGGTCGTGCGGCTCCCCCGCGCGTGAGGTGACGCTGAGCCCGGCCTTCAGGGGAGCCGGCGTGGTGGCCGGGTGGCGTCCGCCCTGGCCTTCAGGGAGCCGGCGGGGTCGCCGGCCAGGCGTCCACCCCGGCTCTGAGGCCGGCCTCCAGCGGGAGGCCGCGCTCGCGCGCCTCGGCCACCAGCGCGTCGTCGTCGAGCACCCGCATGCCGTGCCCGAGCCGCTCCGTGTGCCCCAGCGTGATCGCCTCGTCGTGGCGGGTGGCCAGCTCGTACGTCCGCCACATCCGCTCCACCGGCCGCCGCCTGGAGTGGTCGAGCAGCACCCGGCACTCGATGCCGTGCCTGGCCCGCCCCTCGGCCAGCCCGTCGAGCGCCGCCTCCAGCGGCAGCCCCAGGTCCCCGACGCGCTCGCCGTGGGCGGCCGCCGTGAACGTGACCTCGGCGTACCGGGTGCCCTGGGCGGCCTCGTCGGCGCAGAACTCCACCGCGACCCGGCGGCGCGGTGCGCCTACGCCGGGCGGCGCTTGGTGAGGCGGATCTTCGACTGCTTGTGCGGGAGCCGTTCCCAGTCGTCCATGAAGGCGGCGTCGAAGCCGTAGCGGCCGGCCAGCGCGACGAGCGTCTCGGTGCGGTAGTAGAAGTCCTCCCGCAGCACCTGGTGCTCCTTGCCCTCGGTGCGGTCGAAGGTGAAGTCGAACCACGCGCCCGGCTTCATCACCCTGCCCACGTGGGCGAAGCACTCCTCGATCACCTCCAGCGGGGAGTGCGAGAAGACGCTGTGCGCGTGCACGACGTCGAAGTGCGCGTCGGGCAGGAAGGCGAAGCGCAGGTCGCGTACGGGGGTCAGGTGCGGCAGCTTGTCGGCCAGCCCGTGCCGCACGATCGTGTCCTGGGCGGCCATGAGGATGTCGGGCGAGATGTCGATGCCGTAGTAGTTGCCGGTGTGCAGGTAGTCGATGAACAGGTGGCCCGCCCGCAGGTTGCCGCACCCGATCTCCAGCATCCGGCACTCCGGCTTCAGCCCGTGCTCGACCAGGTAGTCGAACTGCATGCGGCCCAGCGCCAGCCACCGCCGGTGGTTGTGCGAGCCGACGGCGCCCTCGGGGTCGCGGGCGGTGTCGGACTTCATGACGGCGCGGTAGTAGGCGACGTGGTCTCGCGTACGCAGCCTGAACCACGTGTCGCGGGCCAGCCGGCGCACGTGCGGGATGATCTTGTGCGGATGTTTGATCGCGTAGGTCGCTTGGTGGACGAGGCTCGAACGAGAGCGTTTCACGCCTTGGAATCTAGGTCAGCCGCCCCGGGATCCATAGGGCTGTGGCGACACTCTTGATTTTCCGTTTGCGCAGCCTTTCAGTCCGCACCTCGTCCCCGGCGCGCGTGCCGGTGCGTCCCGGAACGGTCGCCGGGCGCCGGTCGCCGCCGGTCAGCTCAGGTAGTCGCGCAGCGCCAGGGAGCGGGAGGGGTGGCGGAGCTTGGACATCGTCTTGGCCTCGATCTGGCGGATGCGCTCGCGGGTGACGCCGTAGATGCGGCCGATCTCGTCGAGCGTCATCGGCTTGCCGTCGTTGAGGCCGTAGCGCATGCTGATGACGCCCGCCTCGCGCTCGCTGAGCTGGTCGAGCAGGGCGTGGAGCTGCTGCTGCAGCAGCGTGAACGAGACCGCGTCGGCCGGCGAGACCGCCTCGGTGTCCTCGATCAGGTCGCCGAACTCGCTGTCGCCCTCCTCCCCCAGCGGCGTGTGCAGGGAGATCGGCTCGCGGCCGTAGCCCTGGATCTCGACGACCCGGTCGGCGTCGAGCTCGCTCTCCTTGGCGATCTCCTCGGGGGTGGGCTCGCGGCCCAGGTCGCTCTGCAGCCGGCGCTGCACCCGCGCGACCTTGTTGATCAGCTCCACCATGTGCACCGGGATGCGGATCGTGCGCGCCTGGTCGGCCATCGCCCGCGTGATGGCCTGCTTGATCCACCAGGTCGCGTAGGTGGAGAACTTGTAGCCGAGCCGGTAGTCGAACTTCTCGATGGTGCGGATCAGCCCCAGGTTGCCCTCCTGGATCAGGTCGAGGAAGAGCATGCCGCGCCCGGTGTAGCGCTTGGCGATGGAGACCACCAGCCGCAGGTTGGCCTCCAGCATGCGGCGCTTGGCGCGCAGGCCGTCCTCGGCGACCCACTCCAGGTCGGCGCGCAGGTCGGGGGTGAGGCCCGGCTCGCTGTCGAGCCGCTCCCTGGCGAACAGCCCGGCCTCGATGCGCTTGGCCAGGTCGATCTCCTGCTCGGCGGTGAGCAGGGGCACCCGGCCGATCTCCTTGAGGTAGGCCTTGACCGAGTCGGCGCCGACGGCGGGGGCGCCGCCGGCGCGGTTGTCGTCCAGTTCGAGAACCTCTGCTGCTTGGGACAAAACACTCTCCTCGCTCGCGTTGGATAGTGGACGGCGGCCTAACTTTAGGTCGCACCTAACTTTAGGACCTCTTGAAGTAAGAAGCAACCTAAAATGAGGTCGAACCTAAAAATTTGTGGAAGACTGCGGCCATGGACACCGACACCTTGGGCTTGAGGGAACAGAAGAAGCGAGAGACCCGGCAGGCCATCTCTGACCACGCTACCCAACTGTTCCTGGAACGCGGCTTCGACCGTACGACGATCGCCGACATCGCCGCCGCCGCCCGGGTGGCCAAGATGACCGTGACGAACTACTTCCCCCGCAAGGAGGATCTGGCCCTCGACCACCACGAGGAGTTCGCGGCCGGCCTGGCGCGCACGGTCGCGCGCCGCCCGGCCGGCGAGTCGGCGCTGGCGGCGGTGCGGCGGGAGTATCTGGCGGCACTGGAGCGGCGCGACCCGGTCATCGGCTTCACCGGCCCGGCCTTCGCGCGGATGATCGCCGAGAGCCCGACGCTCGTCGCCCGCCTGCGCGACCTGCACGACCAGCGCGAGGAGGCGCTGGCCCGGCAGCTCACGGCGGAGGCCGCCGAGACCTCCGGCGACCCGGTCGCCGCCCGCGCCGTGGCGGCGCAGCTCGCGGCGGCCGACCGGCTGCTCTTCCGCGAGCTGCAGGCCCGCATGCTGACGGGCGCCCCCGGTCCCGGGTACGGGGAGGCCGGCGGTGAGCGCGGCGGGGGCGGCGGTGATGACGCCATCGCCGCCGAGCTGGACGGGATCGCGCGTCAGGTCTTCGACCTCCTGGAACCGGCGATCGGCGCATACGCCGTCCGCTGACCGTCCGGCGCGCGCCCTCCGGGGCCTCCCGTTCCGGGACGTCCGTGACACCCCGTCACAAGCCCTCCAGGCCACGAGCCTCCCGAGGAACCCGGCACGAACCCTCCAGGCCACGAGCCTGCCGAGGAACCCGGTATGAGCCCCGCGGGGCATGAGCCTTGCGGGGCGCCCTGTTACGCACCCTCCGGGATGTCCCGCCATGAGGGCGTGGTCAAACGCCTGGACGGCCGCCAAGCGATCCCCCTCCCCTCGGCGCCGAAGGCCACCAGGCATGCCGCCTCCCCGGCCGGCTCCCCCATCACCCCGCCCGAACAGCGGAGGGAACGGCCCGGCCCCGGCACGCCGCTTCCAAGGTCCCACACGCCACCGACAATTCCGCGGGCGGGAAAGACGGGACGGACGACCCCCGCGACGGCGATGCCGGCGAAGACGAGACAGGGGAGGACGAGACCGGCGAGGGCAGCGGTGGCGGGCCGGCGTCCGGGCCGGTCGAGCAGCAGCCTCAGGAGGGGGCGGTTTCGAGGGACAGCGAGGTGGCGTCCGGCTCGGCGAAGGCGAGCAGCCGCAGCCCCTCCTCCTCCAGCACGTCCAGCCGGCTCTCCCCGAACGGGCTGACGAGCAGCCTGGCCTTCTTGCCCGAGCGCTTGATCTGCCAGGTCCCGGCGGCGAACCCGTCCACCAGGTAGACCGCCCGCACCCGCAGGTTCTTCGTGGTGACCAGGCCCCGGTGCTCGTCGGCCAGCACCCTGGTGCGGTCGGCGTGGCCGAGGATCAGCGTGTCGAAGTCGGGCAGGAAGCGAACGGGCGCGGGCACGTCACCGCCCGGCCGGGGCGCGCCGGGCAGGTCGAACAGCTCGCGCCCGGCGAAGTCCGTCACCCGTTCCAGCTCCATGCCCGCCATGACCTTCCCCAGCCCGCCCAGCCCCGACCAGGTCTGCACGTCGGCGGGGGTGGCCGGGCCGAACGCGGCCAGGTACCGCTCGATCAGCGCGGGCACCCCGGCCGGCCGCGGCTCGATGCCGGGCAGCCCGAAGGCAGGGTCGCGCGGGTAGCTCCACCGGTCGCCGGTGGGCTCCATGACGAGCGGGGTGAGCATGCGCACGACGTAGCCGAGCGCGCGGTCGTACCCGCCGGGGAACTCCGCCAGCAGCCGGGGCCGCAGCTCGTTGAAGGTCAGGGGCCCCGCGGCCAGCAGCCGGCCGGCGGCGGCCACGACCGCGTCGGCGTCGATCCCGTCGAAGCGGCGCGCGGCGGCGGCCAGCACGGGCGCCACCACCGGCCGGAACGCCGCGAAGTCCGCGGCCGTCACCAGGTGCAGCGTGCCCCGCCACATGGTGGCCCGCACCAGCGTGCGCGCGTGCAGCGCCGCGTGCAGGTCGTCGCGCCCGAACCCGGCCAGCCGCGCCCACACCCCGAGGTACGGCGGCCGCGGCTCCTGCGCCTGCAGCCCGGCCAGCCGGTGCACGACGTCGGTCACGTCCCCCTCGTGACGGGAGAGAAGGTGCTGGCGGGCCAGAGTGGCACGGTTGAGGTCGCGCAGGCTGAGCATCTACATATCATGCCCTTCCCCATCAAAGAGGTACGCGCCACGTACCCCGCGCTCTCCGACGGCTACGCCTACCTCGACGGCGCCGCCGGCACGCAGACCCCCCGCCCCGTCATCGACGCCATCGCCACCGCCTACCGCACGGGGATCGGCAACGTCGGCGGCGCCTTCCCCGCCAGCCACCGCTCCGACGCCATCGTGGCCGCCTGCCGCGCCGCGGTGGCCGACCTGGTCGGCGGCGACGCCCGCGGCGTGATCCTCGGCCCCAACATGACGACCCTCACCTACCGCCTGGCCAGGGCGCTGGCCGGCCCCGGCGACGAGGTGGTGGTCTCCCGGCTGGACCACGACGCCAACGTCCGCCCCTGGACGCAGACCGGCGCCACCGTCCGGTGGGCCGAGGTGGACCCGGTCACCGGCGAGCTGCCGGTCGAGCAGTACGCCGGACTCGTCAACGAGCGCACCCGGGTGGTCGCGGTCACCGCGGCCAGCAACATCCTCGGCACCCGCCCCGACGTGGCCGCCATCGCGGAGCTGGCGCACCGGGCGGGCGCGCTGACGTACGTGGACGGCGTGCACGCCACCCCGCACGGCCCGGTCGACATGCGCGCGCTGGGCGCCGACTTCTACGCCACCAGCGCCTACAAGTGGTCGGGCCCGCACATCGGCGCGGTGGTCGCCGACCCGGCGCTGCTGGAGACGCTCGCCCCGGACAAGCTGGCCTGCTCGTCCGACACGGTGCCCGAGCGGTTCGAGACGGGCACGCTGCCCTTCGCCGACCTCGACGGGGTGACCGCCGCCGTGGACCACCTGGCCGCCATGGTGCCGGGCCCGGGCAACCGCCGCGAGCGCCTGCTCGCCTCGATGGCCGCCGCCGAGGAGCACGAGCAGGCGCTGTTCGCGGTGCTGCTCGAAGGGCTGGAGACGATGCCGCACGTGACGGTGTACGGCAAGCCGGCCAGGCGCACCGCCACCGTCTACTTCAACGTGGCCGGGCACAGCCCGCGCCGGGTGGCCGAGCACCTGGCCAAGCAGGGCGTGAACGTGTGGAACGGCCACAACTACGCCTGGGAGCTGACCGCCGCCCTCGGCGTGCGCGACTCGGGCGGCGCGGTGCGCGCGGGCCTGGTCCACTACAACGACCGCTCCGACGTGGACCGCCTCCTGGACGGGGTGGCCCGCCTGGGGTGATCAGGAGAGCGCGCGCACGGCGTCGAGGCAGCGCCGCACGGCGGGCCTCGGCGCCATGGCGTACGTGCCGTCCCCGAACAGCTCGAACGTCATGAGCCCGCCGTATCCCCGCCGCTCCAGGGCCTCCAGGTAATCGGCCAGCGGCAGCTCGCCGTCGCCCCACGCCAGGTGCCCGGCGGGCCGGCCGTCGATAAGGTGGACATGGCGGACCCGGTCGCCGAGCGCGTCGAAGTAGTCGTCCACGCTCTCCCCCGCCACCGCCATCGCCACGGTGTCCAGGACCGCGCCCAGGTTCGGCGCGCCGATCTCGGAGATCATCCGGGCCAGCGCCCGGGAGTCGTTGACCAGGTTCGACTCGGCGCGCTGCAACGCCTCCAGCACGCACGTCACGCCGAGCGTGCCCGCGTACGCGGTGATCTCGCCGATCGCGTCGGCCGCGCGCCGCCAGGCGTCCGCCACCGGCTCGTCCTCGAAGCCGCGCCCCGGCGTGAGCAGCAGCAGGCCCGCCCCGAGCTCGGCGCACAGCTCCGCGGCCCGCCGGAACATCGCCACGCTGCGCGCCCGCAGCCCGGTGTCCGGCGAGGCCAGGTTGACCGGGTACATCACCTGCTCGGGCGTCAGGCAGGCGACGGACAGGCCGCGCGACTCGGCGGCGCGCCGCACGGCCCGCGCCCCGGCGTCGCTCAGCTCCGGGACGTGCAGCTGCGGCGCGATGCCCCACAGCTCCAGCCGCTGCCTGCCGAGGTCGGCCGCGTCGTCGAGGAAGCGCTCGAACGGCAGGTGCTGGTAGGCGAAGTTCGACCCGGTGAACCGGTCGAGCGGGAACGTCACGACAACTCCTTCATCGTCTACTTGCCGATCCCATCGGCGCTGCTCACTTGCCGATCCCATCGGCGCTGCTCACTTGCCGATCCCATCGGCGAGGCCCTTCACGATGTAGCGCTGGCCCAGGAAGAACAGCAGCACCACCGGCAGCGCCGCGATCACCATGCCGGCGAACACGACCGGATAGTCGGTGCCGTGCTTGCTCATCAGGCTCGTCAGCCCGACCGGCAGCGTCTGCACGCCGGACCCGCTGGTGAAGATCATCGCGAACAGGTACTCGTTCCAGGTGAACAGGATGTGCAGCAGCACCGTCGAGGTGAGGATGGGCTTGCACATCGGCAGGATGACCCGCCAGAACGCCGTCCACCGGCCCGCGCCGTCCATCTCGGCGGCCTCGTCCACCTCGCGCGGCAGGTCGATCATGTACGCCCGGATGAGGAACGTGGTGAACGGGATGCGGAAGGCGGTGTAGAGGATGAGCAGCGCCCAGAACGTGTTGTACAGGCCCATCGACTGGAACAGCTTCACCAGCGGCACGAGCGCCACGGTCGGGGCCAGCATCAGCCCGCCGAGGATCGCCGCCGTGAGCGTCCGGTTCATCGGCACGTCCACCCGCGTCAGCCCGTAGGCGGCCCACGCGCTGACGAACACGGTCGCCACCGTCGAGGTCACCGTGACCAGCACGCTGGTGGTGAGATAGTCGCTGACGCCCCGGTTCCACGCCTTGGCGTAGTTGTCGAAGCTCCAGTCCAGCGGCAGCGCGAACGGGTCGCCGAACAGCTCGGCGTTGGTCTTGAACCCGTTGAGCGTCATCCACAGCAGCGGATAGAGCACGACCACCGCCAGGGCCAGCAGGAACGCCCACATGAAGACGCGGGCGATCACCCCGAGGAAGCTCAGGCGCGTCACCATTCCACCCTTCTCCTGCGGGTGAACCAGAGCTGCGCCACCGCCACGCCGAGCGTGATCACGAACAGCACGGTGGCGATCGCCGCGGCGTACCCGAAGTCGTTGCGCACGAACCCGCTGCGGTACAGCCAGGTGCCCAGCACCTGGGTCGAGTTGTCGGGCCCGCCTCCCGTCATCACCATCACCTCGTTGAACACCTGGAACGCGCCCGAGAGCGTGACGATCGCCATCAGCCCGGTCATCTCGCGCACGAGCGGCACCGTGATCCGGAAGAAGCGGCCGACCGGGCCGACGCCGTCGATGGCGGCGGCGCCGTAGATCTCGGCCGGGATGCGCTGGATCGCCACCGCGAACAGCAGCGTCGAGTAGCCGAAGCCCTGCCACTGGCTCATCGCGATGATCGCGGACATGGCGGTGCTCTCCTGGCCCAGCCAGGCCTGGGCGAGCTCGCCGAGGCCGGCGGCCCTCAGCGCGTGGTTGAGCGGGCCCAGGTTCGGCTCGTAGATGAAGTAGAACAGCAGGCCCGCGACGGTCAGCGAGATCGCCGACGGGATGAAGTAGACCGCCCGCAGCGCGCGCTGCCACCGCTGGCTCCGCACGCCCTCGATGAGCGCGGCGAGCAGCAGCGCGCCGAGCACCTGGAAGACGATGGAGATCGCCGCGTAGAGCGCGTTGTTGCCCAGGGACGACCAGAAGACGGGGTCCCCGGCCAGCTTGGCGTAGTTGGCCAGGCCGGCGAATTCCTGGCTGCCGCTGTAGATGTCCCACTCCAGCGTGCTGAAGCCCAGGTTCTGCACGAGGGGCAGGTAGACGAACACTCCGACGAGCACGAGGGCGGGCAGGACCCACGCGAGCCCGAGCGTCCTTCGCAGGGTGGCGCGCACGCGAGGACTCCCCTACCTGGCCGATTCCGAGGCCCGGCGCACGCTGTCGAGCACCTGCTCGGCCGTCTTCCCGCCGCTGACCAGCGCCTCGCCGCCGGCCAGCCACGCGTCGGCCACCTCGGGGACGGTGACGGTGTCGAGCCAGACGGCCAGCTTCGGCGCCTTGTTGACCAGCTGCATGCCCTCGTGGACGGCCTTGCTGGAGGTCTCCTCCGTGACGGCGCCGACGACGGTGCTCGGCTGTCCGTACGGCGGGGCGGACAGCGTCTTGGCGTTCTCCAGGCTGGTGGCGAACTTCATGAAGTCGACCGCGAGCGCGACCCTGGGCGACCTGGCGTTGATCAGGTAGCCCTCGGGCGACCCCTCCAGCACCGCCGGGTCACCGGCCGCGTTCGCCGGGACGGGGAGCGGGAAGATGCCGAAGTCGTCCGGTTCGAGCTTGCCGCCGGAGGTGGCGTTGTCGAACTCCAGGATCTCCTGGTAGTACATGGCGGCCTTGCCGCCGGCGAACGCCTCCTGGGCGGAGCTGTAGAGCACGCCGTTGGTGCCCTCGCGGGTGTCGGTGCACTGGCCGACCAGCGTCTTGAACTGGTTGAGCGCGGTGACGTAACCGGGGTGGGCGAGCTTGGCGGTGGCCGGGTCGAAGTCGGCCTGGAGGGTGGCGTCGGGCACGTTGTAGGCGAAGAGCTGCTGCAGGTAGTGCAGGGCGGGCCAGCCGTCCTTGTTGCCGAAGGCGATGGGCTCGTACCCGGCCTTGCGCAGCGGCCCGCAGGCGGCGATCAGCTCCTCGAACGTCTTGGGCACCGCGACGCCCGCCTTGGCGAAGGCGCTCTTGCTGTAGCCCATGAACTTGCCGTTGCCGTAGAGCGGGATGCCGTAGTACTTGCCGTCGCGGGCGAAGGCGGCCAGCGAGCCGGGGCTGAAGGTCTTCCCCCACGCGGTGTCGGGGCCGATCACCTTGGTCAGGTCGGCCGCGCGTCCGCCGCGGATGTAGTTGTCGGCCCAGTTGCCGGTCCAGGTGAAGTAGATGTCGGGCAGCGCGTCGGAGGCGGTGAGCGTCTTGAGCTTGTCCTTGACGCTCTGGTCGGTCTCCTGGATCAGCTCCACCTTCACCTGCGGATGCTGCTTCTGGTACGCCGCCGCGAGGTTCTCGAAGTAGGGCCCCGTGGGGTCGCCGGCGAACTTGGTGAGGATGCTCAGCGTGCCGGAGAACTCCGGCGGGGCGGCGGCGTCGGCCGCCGGGGCCTGGGGGGTTCCGCCGCCGGAGCAGGCGGCCAGGGTGAGTGTCCCGAGGAGTGCCGCGAACGTCGGCAGGGCGCGAGGGCGCATGGGCTTCCTTTCTCTACCGGCAAGCCGTGCGTGGTGTTGGCCGACCCTACAGCTCACCTGATACCGGTACCAGACCCGTAAGCCAAGATCTTTTCTTCGTTGCCCCGGCGTGACCTGGCGACACCGACAAGGCTCCAGCTCAGAACCGGTTGTACGAGAAGGGAGGTTGACGCCGTCCGGGACGGTGTGCCAACGTGACCCCCGCGTGATACCGGTATCAGGTCCCATTTGAACGGACGCCGGAAATCCCGGAAAGGACACGAAGATGCTCGGATTCGACGAGCCGGAATTTCTCTCCCAGGCAGCCAGCGCGGTGGCCCTGCGCCCGCGCATCGAGGAGCTGGTCGACCGGCTCGTGGACGAGGGGTTCGACACCCTGCTCCTCGTCGGGGCCGGCGGCACCTACGCGCAGATGTGGCCGTACGAGCACCTCGCCCGGCGCAGCTCGACGCTCGACGTGCGCGCGGTGATCGCGGCCGAGCTGGTCGCCTCCGGTGACGCCCGGCTGGGCGAGCGCACGGTGGCGCTGTTCACCTCCGTCTCGGGCACGACCGACGACAGCGTGCGGGCGATGGAGTACTGCAGGTCGAAGGGGGCGTACACGATCTCCTTCACCGGCCACCCCGACTCCCCCGTGGCCGCCAAGGCGGACACGGCGCTGATCTCCGAGCCCAAGACGTGGCCGTTCGACTTCCAGCTGCTGCTGTTCATGGGCCGGCTGCTGGCCCGGCGCGGCGAGTTCGACGGCTACGAGCGCCTCGCCGCCGAGCTGGCCGGGATCCCGCAGGTCCTGGTGGAGGTGGCCAGGCAGGCCGAGCCGGTGGCGGCCGCGTTCGCCGAGGCCCACAAGGACAGCGACTACTACTTCCTCATCGGCGGCGGCAACCTGTGGGGCTTCACCTACCTCTACTCGATGTGCATCCTCGAGGAGATGCAGTGGCTGCGCACCACCCGCGTGCACAGCGCCGAGTTCTTCCACGGCTCGCTGGAACTGCTGGAGGAGGACACCAGCGTGATCGTCTTCCAGGGTGAGGACGAGACCCGCGCCCTGACCGACCGCGCCGAGGCGTTCGCGCGGCGCGTCTCCAAGGACGTCACGGTCTTCGACACCCGCGACTACCCGCTGACCGGGATCAGCCCCGAGTTCCGCGGCCTGCTCGCGCCGCTCGTGCTCGACACCGTCATGAGCCGGGTCAGCAAGCACCTGGAGCGGGTCCGCGACCACTCGCTCGACCTGCGCCGCTACTACCGGGTCATGGACTACTGAGCCGATGAGAGTGCTCGGCTTCGGCGACAACATCGTCGACCGGTTCGTCGACCGGGGCATCGACTACCCCGGCGGCAACAGCGTCAACGTCGCCGTCTACGCCCGCAGGCTCGGCGTGGAGGCCGCCTACCTGGGAGTCTTCGGTGACGACGGGCTCGGCGGGTTCCTGCGCGAGTCGATCGCCGCCGAGGGCGTGGCCGTGAACCGCTGTGTCGTACGGGCCGGGGAGAGCGGCCTCTCCCGCCTGCGGGTGGACGACGGCGACCGCGTCTTCCTGGGCTGGAACGGCGGCGGCGTCACCGTGCGGGAGCCGCTGGTGCTCGACGCGGACCTGCTCGGCTACGTGGCGGGCTTCGACCTGGTGCACTCCAGCGTCTACTCGCGCAGCGAGCCGGAGCTGCCCAAGCTGGCCGGGCGCGGCCCGCTGGTCAGCTTCGACCTGTCCAGCGAGGAGGAGTTCCGCGACGCGGCCTACCTCGACCGCATCTGCCCGTACGCCGACCTGGTGCTGCTGTCCTGCTCCCACCTCGACGAGCGGGCCACGGCGGACCTGCTCGCCGAGGTGGTGGGGCGGGGCGCCGGGCTCGCGCTCGGCACCCGTGGCGTGGCCGGCGCGCTCGCCCACGACGGCCGGGTGACGGTGCCGGCCCCCGCCCGGCTCGCCGAGGGCCTGGTGGACACGATGGGCTGCGGCGACGCCTTCCTCGCCGGGTTCGCCGTGTCGCTGCTGGGCGACGGCTGGGCGGTGGGCGCGCCCGCGAGGCCCGCCGCGATCGAGCGGGCGCTGCGCCAGGGGGCCGAGGCGGCGTACGCGCAGTGCTTCGTCGAGGGCGCCTTCGGGCACGGCCGGGACAGTATCCTGTCCGGATCAAGGTGACGAGGGACGGGACGCATGCCGACTGACCGCGGCCAGGCGGGGCCGACGATCTCCGAGGTGGCGGCGGAGGCCGGCGTGGGCCGCGCCACCGCGGCCCGCACGCTGGGCGGCTACGGATACGTCAGCCCCGAGCTGCGCGCGCGGGTGCTGGCGGCGGCCGAGAAGCTCGGCTACCGCGCCAACAGGCTGGCCCGCAGCATGTCCACGGGGGTCAGCCACACGCTGGGCGTGATCGTGGCCGACATCGGCAACCCGTTCTTCGCCGGGCTGCTGCGGGGCGTCTCCGACACCTCGCGGGCGCGGGGGTTCGACGTGATCGTGCTGAGCACGTACGAAGACCTGCGGGAGGAGGTGGCGGCCACCAACGTGCTGATCGACAAGCGGGTCGACGGCGTCATCGTGGCCTCGGCCGCGCTCGGCCGCGACCAGGTCGCGCACCTGCGGGCCGCCATCGACCGGGGCATCCCGGTGGTGCTGGTGGACCGCGCGGTCCCCGCGCTCGACCTCGACGCCGTCGTCATCGACAACCGCGACGCGGCCCGCGAGGCCGTGGAGCGGCTCATCGCCGCCGGGCACCGGCGCATCGGCTTCGTCTGGGGGCCGCCGGTGGCGCAGGCCCCCGCCACCAGGCGCGAGCTGCTGGCGGCGGCCTCGCGCAACCTGTGGACCGACGGCGAGCGGCTGCGCGGCTACCTCGACGCCCTCGACGACGCGCACATCCCGTTCGACCCGCGGCTCGTGATGGTCGGCCCGAAGACCGAGGAGCGGGTCGTCACCGAGGTCGGCCGGATGCTCGCGCTGCCCGACCGGGTCACCGCCGTGTTCTGCACCGAGACCGACGGCATGACCGGCTCGCTGCGCGCCCTGCGCCAGGCGGGGCTGTCCTATCCGCGTGACGTGGCGCTGATCGGGTTCGACGACAGCTCGTGGGCGGCGGTGATGGACCCGCCGCTGACGATGATCGCCCAGCCGGTGCATGAGCTGGGCGCCAAGGCCGCGCAGGTGCTGCTCGACATCCTCGGCGGGGCCGAGCCCGCCCGCGAGATGCACACCCTGCGCTCCCGCCTGATCGAGCGCGCCTCGGTGGCCCCGCCGGGCTCCTGACGGCCGCTGTCGCTCTACCAGACGATCCTGGCCCACCGCGCCCCGCGAGAGACCGCCGCGCCGGAGACGCCGCCGGCCCGCCGGGCGCCCCGGTGGCCGGCGGTGGCCGTGCTGGCGGCCGGGACCGCGGGCGCGGCGACCCTGGGCTGGGTCCTGCTCACGCCGTCGGCGGGGACGGGAGCCCTGCGGGCACGTGCGACGACGACCTGATCGACACCCTGGCCGCCTGCTCCGCCCTCTACTCCACCCCGGCGGTCAGCCGCTTCCAGGACTTCAACGGCCCCCGCTCCTGGGAGTGCTGGGGCTGACTTCGGATGCGGCCGCCTTTCGTACCGGGACGGCCTGGGCACGTCAAGCCGGTCTCAGCGCCAGAAAGTCCTATATCCCGGCATGACTATACACCATCTGTTATAGCTCAATTACTTTATGTAGTTATAGCAGGTCGCGAGGGCATGACAGAGGACATCCATCGCATACGAAATCAGCTCGTGATGGATCAGGTTCCTCCACCCCCCACGAGAAAGGCCCCGCCATGGATCCCTCCCAGCACGTGGACGACATCAACCACCCCCACGACGACGAACACGGCTCCCCCGCCGCGGCGGCGGACCTCGCCGCCCAGCCCTGGGACCCGCCCGGCCGCAGAATCCGTTTCGCGGACACGGCGTGCATCGCCTTCAACGGCACCGGGCGCCCCGACGACCCCATCACCGCCGAGCCGGTGCTCAGCCCCGAGACGTGCAACGCCTTGCGCTGCACCGCCGACGGCCTGCTCGTGCCGGAGACAGGCATCGAGGCCGGGCCGGGCCTGCGCGTGACGCCCCCGGAGGAGGGCGACTGCCCGCAGGTGTGGCGCGTCGACGTGAACGGCGCGTGGACGCAGACCAGCGCCACGCTGGCCTTCCGGCACGACCTCACCTCCGGTGCCCGGGAATGGGAGATCCTCACCGAGGTTCCCACCCTCACCATCCCCCGCGCCGGCGTCTGGGAGGTCAACTTCCAGGTGCGCGGCTGGGTCTCCCTACCGGCACCGGTACGCGCCCAGGCGACCGGAGTCACCGCCGGCATGTACAAGAACGGCACGCTGGTCAACGGCACGGAACTCATGGTCGTCCACATCAGCGAGCCGAGCGGCGGCCCGGGCAATCACGTCCAGGCGACCGGCTCGCGGCAGTTCATGCACGGGTTCGACGCCGGGGACACCATCCGGCTCGCCGCACGCCGCACCACCACGGCCGGATCGGCGGCCGTGGTGAGCAACCTCGACGGCCGCACCTATCTCACGGCACACTGGGTCGCCCCCGCAGGGGACACGGCGGGATAGCGGAAGGCTCCCGCCGGCCCGGCCAACGGTCGCGCAAGGCACCGGCCGGCACGCCTACCGGTCCCGCAAGGCACCGGCCGGCACGCCTACCGGCCGCGGAAGGCACCGGCCGGGCGTGCCTACCGGCCGGGGAGGGTGACCGTGCGGCAGGCCAGGTGCAGGGCGAGGCGCTCGTCCCGGTGGCCGAGGTCCACGCCCAGGAGCCGCTCGACGCGGTCGATGCGGGCCGCCACGGTGTTGCGGTGCACGCCCAGCACGGCCGCCGTCTCCGCGATCGACGACTCGGCGTCGAGGTAGGCCGACAGGGTGCGGACGAGGTCGCCCGGCTGGTCGCGCAGGGGCGCCAGCAGCGCGCGGGCGGCGGGCTCGAAGGTGTCGGTCCTGGTCCACTCCAGCAGGAGCTGCGCCATGCCGAGCTGGTCCACCTGGAGGAAGTACCCCGCCTCCGGGCGGGTCGCGGCGAGCCTGGCCGCGTCGGTGGCTTCGGCGACCGTGCCGGCCAGGCCCTCGGGCCAGGGGTGCGGCCGGCCGACGCCCATGTGGTCGGCGATCGCGCCGCGCAGCTTGCGGTGGGCGGCGCGCAGCCGGCCCGCCAGGGCGCGGACCCGCGCCGGGGTCGGCTCCTGGGCGAACGAGGTCCACCCGGTCCATCCTTCGCCGTGCTCCACGACCACGGCCTCGACACCCTCCGCGCGCAGGACGCGGGAGATCTCCGCCGTCCTGGGCACCAGGTCGAGCGTGGAGACCGCGCCGATGCGCAGCCCGACGTGCCAGCCGCCGAGTTGCCAGCCCGCGTCCGCCACGCGCCTGCGGAGCTGGGCCGAGGGCTCGCCGTCCAGCCGCAGCAGGTCGCCCAGCAGCGCGGTGCGGGCCCGCGCGTCGCGCTCCAGCTCCAGGCGGTGGGCCAGCAGCCAGCGCTGCACCGCGACGGCCGCCACGGACAGGGCGGGCGGCACGATCTCCGCCCGCGCCGCCGCCGTCCCGCGCAACTCGGCCACCAGCCAGAACGTCGGCCGCGCCGGATACGGCAGCATCGCCGGGTGGGCCAGCAGCACCCCGTCGGCCAGCGCGACCCGCTGCGGGACGAACTCGTCCACGCGCACCGCGCCGGGCTCGGCGAGCCGGCCGGCCAGCGGCTGCCCCCGGTCGTCGAGCAGCGCCACCGGCACGCCGAGCAGGTCGCCCAGCCTGCGCATCACGTCCTCGGGCGCGCAGGCGCGGTCGTCGAAGGCCCGGTGCGCGGCCAGGACGAGCCGCGCGCGGTCGATCTCGGGCTCGGCCAGCAGCAGGCGGGCCGTGACGACCAGGTTCAGCGGGTCACCGCCGGCGGCCCCGAGCAGCGGCAGCCCGAGCCGCTCGGCCAGCAACACCGTCGCCCGCGCCGCCCCGGAACCCGCCACCACCCCGGAACCCATCACCGCCCCGGAGCCGGCCGTCATGCCCGAACCCGCTACGGCCCCGGAACCCGGCTCGGGCGCGGAGGCCACCGGCGCTCCGGAGCCCGCCGGCGGGCCGAAGGGGACGAGCACGCCGGCGCCACCGGCGTCCGCGACCCGGCGCAGCAGCGCGTCCAGCCGCCAGTCGGCGGGCTGTGGGGGTCCCGTGACGACGATCAGCTCGCCGGCCGCGACGGGATCGCCCGCGCCGGGGTCGGCGACCGGCCGGACCGCGCGCACCGGCGCGTCGAGCCCGGCCGCCCCGGCGAGCACGCGCACCGCGCCGCTCCACTCGGGCAGCGCCAGCAGCCTGCGCACGCTGCTCATCCCCTCACCCCCGAGCACGCGCGGACCGCCTGCCCCCGGAGCACGCCCCCGCCGATCATCTGGCCTCCCCCGGGCCGGGTGGCAGGAGGAGGGCGGGGTCGGCGTCGAGGCCGTAGGCGCGGGGGGCGAGGACGGCGAGCCGGCCCGGCTCGGTCCAGAACGGCGCGATCGCCACCTGCAGCACCAGCACCTCCATCCCCACCCGCACCGTGTCGCCCGCGATCGGCGCCCCGGTACGGCGGTCCAGCACCGCGATCACGTCGGGCGTGGACGCCACGACCCGCCCGTCACGCAGGGCGAGCAGGTATTCGTTCTCCATCTCCAGCCGCAGCAGCTCGTCCGTCCCGTGCCCCGTCACCGTGACGCTGCCCCGCGCGAACCCCGGCCGCCCGTGCGCCCCCGGCCCGGGACGCCGGGCCACCTCGGCCACCCGCCCCACGGACAGCACCCGGCCCCCGGTGGCGGCGGCCAGCCGGTCCGGGTCGGGCGAGTCGCCGAGGGCGAGCAGGCGCCGCCCCAGCCGTACCGCGGCGGAGACGGAGCCGGTGACGCAGCAGGCGGCCAGCTCGCCCGCCGGGACCGGCGCGAGCGCGAGCGCCGCCCACCCGCCCGCGCCCGGCAGGAACGTGCGGGCGGTGCGCTCCAGGTCGGCGGGCGCGCCGGTGCCCTGGACGAGCACCTGCCCGCTCGGCTCGGCCAGCGCGGCGGGGGTGATCGGGCGGCCGGCGGCGGCCAGGGAGAGCTGGTCGAGCCGCGGCAGCCCGCGCCCCGACAGGTCGGCGTCCACCGCGCCCAGGCCCAGGTCGCAGGCGGCGACCAGCGGCATGACGCCGTTGAGCCCGCCGATCTCGATGGAGACCAGCGCGTCGGCGCGCTCGCCCGTCCAGCGCTGGATGGCGTCCACGGCGGCGGCGACCTCGTGGCCGCCGGGCAGCTTCTCGGCGAAGACGGCGGTCGCGCCGACCACGCCCACCGGCACGACCCGGGCCCGCGGCGGCAGGGCGGCCAGCGGGCGCACGGCGACGTCGAGGCCGTCGGCCAGCCGCCGCCGCAGCAGGGTGGCCGCGGTCCGGCTGTCGCCGCCGCCCCCGGAGCCCAGCACGGCCACGCCCCGCTCCAGCGCGGCGACGTCCGGCAGGTCGATGCGCAGCATGCACCCCAGCTTGCCGTACGCGCTCAGCACAGCGTGTATCCGCCGTCCGGGTAGAACGCCGGCCGCCGGCCGCCGGCGGCCACGGCGGGCCTGGCCACCGGCGGCCCGACGCCCGCCCCGCCGCCGATGATCACGGCCGTGCGGCCGTCCACGTGCCCTCCTCGACGGGCCGGAACGGGTGCGGGAGGCCGAACGCGGCGGGCCCGAACACCGCGAGCGCCTCGGGGGTGCGCATCAGGGCGGGGGTGGAGATGCCGACGACCGTGATCCGCTGGCCGTAGCGCAGGCTCTCGGTGGTGATCGGCTCGGCCTGCTCCGCCTCCAGCACGCACACCAGGTCGGGGACGACGCAGCGCGCCTCGCCGTCCACCAGCGCGACCAGGTGCTCGTTCTGGAAGACCAGCTCCAGCTCGTGCCGCCCGTCGAACGACACCGCCGCCGCCCGGCCGCGCGCGAAGCCCGCCTCGGTGCGCCGTTCGACGTCGGTGACCTTGCCGCGGAACAGCACGCGCAGGTGCCCGTACAGGGTGTCGCGCAGGGTCTCGGCCAGCGCCTCGACGGGGTCGGCCGCGCGGTCGCGGGCCTGCCCGAGCGCGCGGCCGATGGTGCGGGCGAGGGACAGCGTGCGCGGCACCGCCGTGCGTTTCACCTGGGCGCCGCTCATCGGGTACTCGGCGATGTGGGCGACGCCGCCCAGGCGGATGGTGAGGCCGCGGGCCAGCCATTCCATGTGCGCGTTGTCGGCGCCGGTGTCGATGACCGCGGTCTCGCCGCGCTCGCCGGCCACGGCCATCGGCGAGCCGGGCACCCCGTACACCGCGAAGGTCTCCATCTGCAGCTCGGGGAAGGCGCGGCCCATGCCGTCGGCGTCCACGACGGGCAGGCCGGTCCTGGCGGCCACGACGAGGGGGATCATCGAGTTGACGCCGCCGCACTCGATGGGCATGGTGGCGCCGGCCTTCCTGCCCAGGTGCGCCTCCAGCGCGCGCAGCGCGGCGACCGGCTCGGTGCCGCGCGGCAGCTTCTCGTGCACCACCGTCGGCGCGCCCATCTGGGCGGTGGGGATCACCAGCGTGTCGTCGTCCAGGTCGTCCGGGTCGAGCACGGTGATGGGGCCGTGCTCGCGGATGGCCTGGCGCACCAGCAGCCGCCCGACGTAGGGGTCGCCGCCGCCGCCCGTGCCCAGCAGGGCTGCGCCGCGGGCCAGGTCGGGCAGGTCGCGTTCGGTCAGCTCCCAGCTCACCGGGGCGCTCCCACCGGGTCGAGGTCGTAGCCGAAGTAGCGCGGCCCGGCCAGCGCCAGCCCTTCGGGGGTGTGCCAGCGCGGGTCGGCGGGGGCGGCGATGACGGTCACCCGCTGCCCGTACCGCAGCGCCTCGGTGGTGACGGCCTCGCCGGTCTCCCGGTCGAGGGTGCAGATCAGGTCCGGTACGGTCGCCCGCACCCGGCCGTCCACCTCGGCGACCAGGTACTCGTTCTGGAAGCGCAGCACCAGCTCGCCCCCGGCGTCGCCGTCCAGGCCGGCCAGGGTGGCGGTGCCGCGGGCGAAACCGGTCACGGTGCGGCGCTCGACGTCGGTCACCTTGCCGGTGAACAACGTGCCGCCGCCCAGCCGCGCGACCACGGCGGCCACGGGGTCGGCGTGCGCGGCGCGCGCCTGGCGGACCAGCCGGCCCAGCTCGGCGCAGAGGGTGAGGGTGCCGGGCACGAGCGACTCGCGGGCCTGGGCGCCGGTCATCGCGTACGAGCTGATCATGGCCGAGCAGCCCATGTCGATGGTCGCGGAGCGGGCCAGCCGTTCGGCCCAGCGGTTGTCCACGGTGTCCAGGACGGCGCGGTTGCCCTTCTCGTCGGCGATGGCCATGGGGGTGGCGCGCACGCCGTACAGGGTGGGCAGGACCATCTGGATCTCGGGGAAGGCGCGGCCCATGCCGTCGGCGTCCACCAGCGGCAGCCCGAGCTGCGCGGCCGCGACGACCGGGATGAGCGAGTTGACGCCGCCCGCCTCGGCGCAGGCGATGTGGGTCAGGCCGCTGCCGAGGTAGCCGGCCAGCGCGCCGGCGGCGGCGGAGACCTGCTCGACCGAGGGCAGCTTCTCCACCATCACGGTCGGCGCGCCCATCATGGCGACCTGCACGAGCGCGGCGCCGGCGGGCAGCTCCTCCAGCGCGCACAGCCGCACCGGGCCGTGCTCGCGCACGGCGGAGGCGGCCAGCAGGCGGCCGATGTGCGGGTCGCCGCCGCCGCCCGTGCCCAGGATCGCCGCGCCGGTGGCGATGTCGTCCAGGTCGGCCAGGGTGATCTCGCGCATGTGTCAGCGTCCCTTCGCGTCGGTGAGCTGCAGTTCGCCCACGGCCTTGGCCCTGATGCGGGTGGCGTTGCCCGGCAGGTACGGGATCGGCACCTCGTCGAAGTCCACGATCTGCACCGTGGAGGGGGAGGCGCCGGCCGCCACCGCCCGGTCCACGGCCTCCTGCTTGGCGGCGTCCACGACGGCGTCGCGGCGGCCGGGCTCCACGGCGTACACGCGGTCGACCTCACCGCCGATCTGGGCGATGGCGGCGCCGATCGCGTTGGCCACGGCGTAGTGGTCGGGCCGCCGCACCTCGCCCGCGCCGGCCAGCTCGTCCGGCAGCAGGATGGAGCCGCCGCCGACGGCCACGACGGGGAGCGGCTCGGCGGAGGTGCGCATGCGCTCCACGACGTCGGCCACGTCGTCGGCGACGCGCCGCAGCGCCGCCGCGACCAGCTCCTTGTCCAGGTGCGCGACGAGGGAGGGGTCGCCGATCTCGGCGCGGCCGGCGGCCACCGCGATGTCGGTGGCGGTCAGCGTGTCGCCGCCGAACACCAGCGCCCTGGAGGTCAGCTCGTAGCCGACGGAGTCGGGGCCGACCGTGACCTCGCGGGCCTCGCGGACCTTGCGGGCCTCGCGGACGAGGCTGCCGCCGCCGATGCCGATGGACAGCACGTCCGGCATGCGGAAGTTGGTGCGGATGCCGGCGACGGTCACGTCGGTCGTGGCCTCGCGCGGGAAGCCGTGCCGCAGCACGCCCACGTCGCTGGTGGTGCCGCCCACGTCGACCACCGCGCAGATGTCGAGGCCGGACAGGACGGCGGCGCCGCGCATGGAGTTGGTCGGCCCGGAGGCGAACGTGGCCACCGGGTAGCGGCGGGCGAAGTCGACGTCCATGAGCGTGCCGTCGTTCTGGCTCAGGTACAGCGGCGCGGTGATGCCCGCCCCGCTGACCGAGGAGGCCAGGCCGTCCACGATGTGCGCGGCCAGCTCGCGCAGCGCGGCGTTGACGATGGTGGCGTTCTCCCGCTCCAGCAGCCCGATCCGGCCGATCTCGGAGGACAGCGAGATCGCCGCGTCCGGCAGCTCCGCCGCGACGATCTCCGCGGCGCGGGTCTCGAACTCGGCGTTGACCGGCGAGAACACCGACGTGATCGCGACGCTGCGCACCCCGGCCGCGCCCATGTCGGCGGCGGCCCTGCGCACCTCGGCCTCGTCCAGCTCGGCGATGTGCCTGCCGTCGAACTCGTGCCCGCCGTGCACCAGGTAGCTGCGCCCCGACACGGCCTCGATGAGCCGTCCCGGCCAGTCCACCATGGGCGGCAGCGACGCCCCTGCGGGCAGGCTCAGCCGCAGCGCCGCCGTCGGGGCCAGCCGGCGCGCCTCGACCAGGGCGTTGATGAAGTGCGTCGTGCCGATCATCACCGCCCGCACGTCCGCCGGCTCGAACGCCCGCTGCTCCTGCAGGCCCGCGATGGCGGCCACGATGCCGGAGGTGACGTCGGCGGTGGTGCCGGTCTTGACGGCGGCGAGCACCTGCCGCCCGTCCAGGAGGACGGCGTCGGTGTTGGTGCCGCCCACGTCTATGCCGATGCGCACGGGATCTCCCTTGTCTCTCTGCGGCTTTGTTTCTCTCGGTCGGCCGGATGTGCCGGACGGCCGCCTCCGAACGGCCGGGGTGAGGCGGCCGGAGTGAGGCGGCCGGGTTCAGGCGGCCGGGGTTCAGGCGGCCGGGGTTCAGGCGGCCGGGGTTCAGGCGGCCGGGGTTCAGGCGGCCGGGGTTCAGGCGGCCGTGGTGACGCGCGTGTCCGCGGTGCGGCTCGTGCCCACGCCGCGCACCAGGCCGAGTCTCCCGGCCACGACGTACAGCACGAACGCGAGGACCAGGGCGTTGATGCTGCCGAGCCCGATCTCCACGAACCTGCCCACCAGGGCCGCGACCAGCCAGATCACCAGCGTGGCCGGCACCCAGTCGGGGGCGCGCTCGGGCAGCCCGCCGCCCGCCCTGGCGGCCTCCAGGTCGCCGCGCCAGCGCCGGACCACGAAGTACTCGGCCACCATGATCCCCGCGATCGGCGGGAACGCCACGCCCAGCAGCGTCAGGAACTCGGTGAAGGCGTCGAGGATGCCGGCCGCGGCCAGCACGCTGCCCAGCACGCCGATGATCGCGGTGGCCAGGCCCCGGTGCACGCGCCGGCCGAAGACGGTGCCGACGAAGTTCACCAGGCCGAGGCCGGAGGAGTAGAGGTTCCAGTCGTTGATCTTGATGGTGCCCGCGACGATGACCAGGATGCCGACCCAGCCGACCGACGAGGTGACGATGGTGGTGATCTCACTGGTGCGTACGGCGTGCGCCAGCAGCACGCCGGCCAGGCCGATGACGTACTCGCCGAGCGTGACCCCGAGCACCGTCTGCTTGACCACGTCGGCCACGCTCCGGTTGAACCTGGTCATGTCCGGCGTGATGATCGAGCCCACGATGAACCCGCCCGCGACCAGCGTCGTGCCCTGCAAGAGGCTGAGCTGCGGGCCGGGCGGGGCGGAGGCGACCAGCGCGCCCACGTCGTGCCGGGACAGCTCGCTCACGATCGACCAGCCGACCAGGACGAGGAAGGCGGGCACGGTGATGTACGCGGTCCAGGCCATGGAGTTGAAGCCCCACAACACGATCGCCGTGACCAGCAGCCCGAACACCAGCGACCAGCCCCACTCGGGCAGCACGCCCACCAGCGCGGCCAGCCCCTGCGCGGAGACCGCCGACTGGATGCCGAACCACCCCACCAGGCTGATGCCGATGGCCAGCCCGATCAGCGCCGAGCCGGACCGGCCGAAGCCCGTCCAGCGGGCCAGCATCGAGGTGGACAGGCCCTCCCGCACCCCGATCACGCCGACGAAGACGGCCACCACCTCCAGGATGACGGCGCCCAGGGTGAGCGCGAGGAACGCCTCCCAGAACCCCATCCCGAAGCCGAGCGTGGCGCCGAGCAGGAACTGGCTCAGCGCGGAGACCTGGCCGAACCGTTGCACGGCGACCGACCACCAGGAGTGGCGGGCACTCTGGGGGACCCTGGTGAGCGCGTAATCGTCGACACCGACAGCCGAGGTCATGCCGAGCTCCTTCGCAAGCGGGACGTTTGCTTGACCCGCCTCACCGTATGCGCTGGTCAGACAGGTGTCAGTGGTCATATCCCACAGCCCCGCACCCTCCACCGTGCACCATGCACAGTCACCCGCCCCCGACCGTGCCGCTCCACACCCGCACACTCTTCGCACCCAATCTTGCACAGTACGTGACCGAACTGGTTACCGTGGGTACGGGGATCGGGGCCGCGGACGAGGGAGGGCCGGGAATGAACACGCTGGCGGTGACGGCGGGGAACGGGCGAGGGACCCCGGAGACGGCCCGCGACCGGCGCTCCACCCCGCGATGACCCCTCCGCCCGGGCACGAGCCCACCGAAGACGGAACCGGCCTTCCCGGACGCCGGCTGGCCGAGAGCCCGGCGTCCGGCCGGGAGCCGGCCGAGAGCCGGGGGGCCCGGCGGGAGCCGGTCGAATGGCAGGAGCCGCGCACCGAGGTGCACCTGCAGATCTCCGGCGACGGCCGGGGTTATGCGGCCGGCCGGGACCTGCACGTCATCCTCCAGCACGGGGTGGAGAGCACGCGGCACACCCGGACGGCCCGCCCGGCGACCGAGTGCCCCTATCCGGGGCTGGCGGCCTTCGGGCCGGAGCAGGCCCAGTGGTTCTTCGGCCGCGAGACGGCGGTCGGCGACCTGCTCGCCCTGCTGGGCACCCGCCTCACCGGCGGCGGCCTGCAGATGGTCGTGGCCCCCTCCGGCGCGGGCAAGTCCTCCCTGCTGCGCGCCGGGCTGCTGCCCGGCCTGGCCGGCGGGAAGCTGCCCGGCTCCGCCGGCCGGCCCGTCCTGTTCCTCACTCCCACGGCCGACCCGCTGCGCGCCCTGGCCGTACAGCTCTGCGAGGGCACCGGAGCCGACGCCGGCCGGGTGGCGGGGGAGCTGGCCGCCGACCCCGGCCGCGCGACCGCCCTGGTGCACCGGCTGAGGTGCGGGGGCGCCGCCCGGCCCCCGGCGCTGGTGGTGGTCGACCAGTTCGAGGAGCTGTTCACCCAGTGCTCCGACCCGTCCGCCCGCGCCGCCTTCATCCAGGTCCTGACCCACCTGACCACCCCGGCCCCGGGAGCGGCACCCGGCGCAGGACCGGGAGCGGCGCGTGGAGCGGGCGCGGAGCCGGGACTGGGACTGGGACTGGGACTGGGGCTGGGACCAGGCGCAGGGCTGGGACCAGGCGCGGGGCCGGGGGCGTTGGTGGTGGCCGGGCTGCGGGCCGACTTCTACCCCGCCTGCCTGGCCCACCCGGAGCTGCGCGCCGCGCTGGCCGACCGGCCGCTGCTGCTGGGCGCGATGACCACCGCGCAGGTCCGCGAGGCGATCCTCTACCCCGCCGCGCTGGCGGGCCTGGACGTCGAGCCCGGCCTGGTCGAGCTGCTCCTGCGCGACCTGGGCGTCCACGACCCGGCGACCCAGGCGCGGGCGGGCGCCCGGATCCCGGGGGACGACGCGGACACGGAGGACGACGAGAACGACGAGAACGACGAGAACGACGAGAACGACGGGGACGACGGGGACGGGCCGGAGGCGCAGGACAGGCGGCCCCGCCTCGGCGCGTACGAGCCGGGCGGCTACGAGGCGGGCCGGCTGCCGCTGCTCGCCCACGCGCTCTACACCACCTGGGCGCACCGCCACGGCAACACGCTGACCGTGCGGGGCTATCGCGACAGCGGCGGCATCGACCTCGCCCTCGCCAGGACCGCCGAGAACGTCCACACCGCCCTGTCCAGGAAGGCGCGGCGGGCGGCCCGGCCGTTGTTCCTGCGCCTGATCAGGATCGGCGACGGCACCGAGGACACCCGCCGCACGCTGCCCCGCGCCGGGCTGCTCGACGCCGCCGCCGACCCGGCCGCCACCGCGGCCGCGCTCGACGCCTTCACCCAGGCCAGACTGCTCACCCAGGACGACGGCACCGTCCAGATCACCCATGAGGCGCTGCTGAGCGGCTGGCCCCGGCTGCGCCGCTGGCTGGACGACGACCGCGCCGGCCACCTGCTCCACCAGGACCTGGAGGAGGACGCCGCCGCCTGGACGCGCGGCCGCCACGACACGGCGCTGCTGTACCGGGGCAGCCGCCTCGAGGCCGCCCGCGCCTGGGCCGAGGCGCGCCCGCACCGCCTGCGCCACGAGCTCAGCCCGGCGGCGCGCGCGTTCCTGGCCGCCTCGGACCGGCACCGCCGCCGCAACCAGCGGCTGCGCACCACCGTCACGGCGGCGCTGACCGTGCTGGCCCTGGCCACCACCGCCGCCGCCGGCCTCGCCCTGGTCAACCAGCGGGAGGCGGAGCGCCAGCGCGACATCGCCGTCCACCAGCGCATCCTGTCCGAGGCCGACCGCACCGCCGACACCGACACGGCCGTGTCCGCCCAGCTCACCCTGCTGGCCCACCGCAGGCGGCCGGCCGGCCGGCACCCGGACGAGACGTACACCCGGCTGCTGGCCACCCAGCACGTCCCGCTGCCCACGCCGCTGCTCGGTCACACCGGCGAGGTGCACACGCTGGCGTTCAGCCCCGACGGCAGGACGCTGGCCACGGCCGGCGCGGACGGGGTGCGGCTGTGGGACGTGCGCGACCCGGCCCGCCCGGTCCCGCGCGGCCGCCCGCTGACCGGCCACACCCATGTCATCTGGGCGCTGGCGTTCAGCCCGGACGGCGGGACGCTGGCGAGCACCGGCGCGGAGACGGTGCGGCTGTGGGACGTGCGCGATCCCGCCCGCCCGGCGCCGCGCGGCCGGCTGACCGGCCATGCCAAGCCCGTCATCTCGGTCGTGTTCAGCCCCGACGGCGAGACGCTGGCGAGCGGGGGCGAGGACCGCCGGGTCCGGTTGTGGGACGTGCGCGACCCGGCCCGCCCGGCGCCGCGCGGCCGTCCGCTCACCGGCCACGCCGACATCGTGCACGCGCTGGCCTTCAGCCCGGACGGCGAGACGCTGGCCACCGCCGACACCCGTGCGGCGGCGCGGTTGTGGGACGTGAGCGACCCCGGCCGCCCGGTCCCGCGCGGCGCGCCGATCACGGGCCACAGCGGGACCGTGAACGAGGTGGCCTTCAGCCCGGACGGCACGACCCTGGCCACGGCGGGCGCGGACGGCTCGGTGCGCCTGTGGGACGTGCACGATCCGCGCCGCCGGCCCACGCCGCGGGGCAGCCCGCTCACGGGCCACTTCAACGCCGTGCGCGACGTGGCGTTCAGCCCCGACGGCAGGACGCTGGCCAGCGCCGGCGGCGACCAGTCGGTGCGGTTGTGGAACGTGAGCGACCCCGATCTGCCGGGCCGCCGCGGCGCTCCCCTGCGGGGCCACAAGGGCACCATCGACGCGGTGCGGTTCAGCCCGGACGGCGAGACGCTGGCCACGGCCGGCGACGACGGCACCGCCCGGCTGTGGCGGCTCCCGCTCGGGCACGGCGCCGGCCACGGCAACGGGGTGACCGGGGTGGCCTACCATCCGGACGGCAGGACGCTGGCCAGCTCCGGCGCCGACGGGTGGGTGCGGTTGTGGGACCTGAGCGACCCCGACCGCCCCGTCCCGCGCGGCGATCCGCTCACCGGCCACACCGGGCTGGTCTTCGCGGTGGCGTTCAGCCCCGACGGCCGGACCCTGGCGAGCGCCGGCGAGGACCGTACGGTGCGGCTGTGGGACGTGGGCGGCCCCGGCCCTCCGACGCTGCGCAAGCGTCTCACCGGGCACGTGGGCAGCGTCATCTCCGTGGCGTTCGGCCCCGACGGCAGGACGCTGGCCAGCGGCGGCTGGGACCGTACGGTGCGGCTGTGGGACGTGGCCGACCCCGGCGCGGCCGCCTCCCTCGGCGGTCCTCTCACCGACGGCATCGACGACGTGGACGTGGTGGCGTTCAGCCGGGACGGCGCGACGCTGGCCGCCGGCGACGCCTTCGGGGCGGTGCGGCTGTGGGACGTGCGCGACCCCGCCCGTCCCGCCCCGCGCGGCGAGCTCCTCACCGGCCACACCAGCTCCGTCTACGCGGCGGCGTTCAGCCGCGACGGCGCGACCCTGGTCACCGGCGGCGCCGACGGCTCGCTCCGGGTGTGGGACGTGCGCGCTCCCGCGCCCCGGGGCGGGCCCGTCACCGGTCACGCCGACGCCGTGCGCGACCTCGCGTTCAGCCCCGACGGCAGGACGCTGGCCAGTGTCGGCAGCGACCGGTCGGCGCGGCTGTGGGACGTGAGCGCGGCGGCGCCGCGCCCGCGCGGCCGGCCCCTCGGCGGGTACGACGACAACGTCCTGTCGGTGGCGTTCAGCCCGGACGGCGCCAGGCTGGCCACGTCCACCGCCGATGGGCAGGTGTGGACGTGGGACCTGGACGCCGGCCGGGTCGGCGAGCGGATCTGCGCCCTCACCCGGGCCCTGTTCACCCGGTGGGAGTGGCAGGCCCACGTCGGCGAGGACCTCCCCTACGCGTCACCGTGCCCGTGACGCGCGGGCCGGGCGGGGGTCAGCCGGCCAGGCGGGGCACGATGCCGGTGGTGTGCAGGCGCTCGCGGGCCGCCGCGATGGCCGCGTCGGTCGTGGCGAACACCTGCCCCGCCGCGTGGAGCCGGGCGAGCACGCCGAGCGCCTCCAGCGGCTGATGGTGCCCGTCGGGGATGCCTGAGACGTACACCATGATGCCGCGCCTCTGGAGGCGTTCGATCGTGTCGGCCAGCAGCTTCGCCCCGCTGGCGTCGATGGTGGTGACGCGGCGCAGGCGCAGCACCACCACCGTCACGCCGGTCACCTCCGACAGCTCCAGCAGCAGCCGGTGGGCCGCGGCGAAGAACAGCGGCCCGTCGAGCCGGTAGGTGACGATGTGCTCGGCGAGCAGCGCGTGCTCGTGCTCGGTGTGGTGCGGCTGCAGGTCGTGGCGGAGCGGCTCGCGGTGGGTGCGCACGTTGCGCGCGATCGTCCGCAGCGCCAGCGCCCCGGCCACCACCAGCCCGATGATGACGGCCAGGACGGTGTCGAGGGTGAGCGTGGCCACGGCGGTCAGCACGAGCACGGTGGCGTCGCCCCTGGTGGAGCGGAACATGGCGCGCACCGAGTCGCGCTCGATCATGCGTACGGACGTGGCCAGCAGCACCCCGGCCAGCGCGGCGAGCGGGATCTTGGCGACGAGCCCGGCGGCGAGGTAGACGATCCCGCCCAGGATCACCGCGTGGGCCAGCGCCGCCAGCCGGGAGCAGGCGCCGGAGCGCACGTTGACGGCGGTGCGCACGATGGCTCCGGTGCCGGGCATGCCGCCGAACAGCGGCGTGACGAGGTTGGCGATGCCCTGGCCGAACAGCTCCCTGTCGGGGTCGTGCCGGTGTTTGCCGGTCATGTTGTCGGCCACGGCCGCCGACAGCAGTGACTCCAGCGACGCCAGCGCGGCCACCGCGATGGCCGGGGCCAGCAGGGAGGACACCATCGCCGGGTCGAGGAAGTCGAGGGACGGCGCGGGCAGCCCGGGGGGCAGGTGGCCGATCGTGGCCAGCGGCAGCCCGGCCACCTCCGCGACGATCGTGACGACCACCACGGCCACCAGCGAGAACGGCACGGTGGGCCGCAGGCTCGCGCCGACCAGCAGCACCGCGGCCACGACGAGGGTGACGGACATGGCCCACCAGTGGGGCCGGGCGAGGAAGTCGAGCACGGCGTGCCAGGCCACGACGGCGACCTTGTCGCTGATGCGCGGGGGGACGCCGAGGGCGTGGGGCAGCTGTTGCAGCCCGATGACGCACGCGATGCCGACGGTGAAGCCGGCCACCACGGGGGCGGGCACCAGGGACATGTAGCGGCCGGCGCCCGCCAGGGCCAGCCCGATGAGCAGCAGCCCGGCCATCAGGCCGACGGTCAGCACGCCGGTGGCGCCGTGGCTGCTCATGATCGGCATGAGCATGACGGTCATCGCGCCGCTGGTGCCCGTGACCTGCAGCGCCGAGCCGCCGAACAGCGCGGCCAGCGACCCGGCGATCACCGCCGTGGCCAGCCCGGCGGCGGCGCCGAGCCCCGAGGAGATGCCGAAGCCGAGCGAGAGCGGCAGCGCGACGATCGCGACCGTGAGGCCGGCCATCAGGTCTTTGCGGGGGTGGCGGGTCATGGCCGCCAGCGCGGCCCGCTCCGGCAGCACCATGCGGACGCGGCCCCAGCCGGCGGAGAGCAGGGCGCTCACGTTGTGTCGCCGATCGTGTCGTTTCTGTGATCACATATGCCCGTGAAAGGTCCTGTCACCATCACTCCCTTACGTCAAGAACAACCCCGCATCGTCCCAAATCGGAGAAATTTGCATGCGGGAAGAAGAAGGTTTTCAGAATATCAAGTACACCCTCTCCTACCTGGTTAAACTTCCCTGACCCTGCGATATTCGCCGGGTGTGAGACCATGCCATTGTTTGAATGCCAGATGAAAACCCACGGTCGAGTGATAACCCACGCGCCGGGCCACGGAATGGTGCGCGAGCCCCGTCTCCGACAGCAGCCGGGCGGCCTCCTGCATGCGGCGGGCCGTCAGGTGCCGCATCGGTGAGTCGCCGACCAGCCGCCTGAAGGTCGCCGCGAACGCCGAGCGCGACATCCCGGCCTCGGCGGCCAGCCGTTCCACCGTCCACGGCTCGGCGTACCTCGTCTGCACGGCCAGCAGCGCCGCCCCGATCGCCGGGTGCCGGAGCGCGCGCAGCACGGGCTCGCCGTCGGCCAGGTTCGCCAGGGCCGCGCGCAGGGCCAGCACGAAGGCCAGCTCGAACGCCCGTACCGCGACGATCTCCATCCCGGACTCCCCCGCACCCCGCCCTTCCGCCGCCCCCGGACCTTCCGCCGCCCCCGGACCTTTCGGCGCCCCCGGACCTTTCGGCGCGGTCGTGGCGGCGCCGCCGGCCAGGCGTTGCAGGAGGTCGCCGAGCAGCGGCTCGCCGGCCACCGCGGCGCGGTCGAGCACGAGCACCTGCGGCAGCGCCCGGTACAGCGGCGCCGCCCCCGCCGGGTCGTAGTGCAGCCCGCCGCAGAGGATGGCGACCGGCTCCCCCGACCCGCCGATCGACACCGTGCGCGCCGAGCCCGGCTCCCGCCCCGGCAGCAGGCCGTCCAGCGGCACCACGGGCCGCCCCGGCGCGTCGGCCACCCGGTGCGCCGCCCCGTGCGGGAACACGGCCAGCTCCCCCGCCTCCAGCCACACCGGCGCGGCGCCCGGCAGCTCGATCACGCACCGGCCCTCGCTCACGTAGTGCACCAGGGCGCAGCTCTCCCGCTCCCCCTCCACGCCCCACGGCGCCCGCGCCAGCCACCGGCTGTGGAACACCCCGCGCAGCCGCAACGGCGCGAGCAACTCGCTCAGCAGGTCACCATCCACCGGACGATCCTTAACCATCGGAAGCCTTCTCTTTATGGAGACTACGGCCGCCTCCCGGACAGACTGCCGTTCATGAGAGTTCTGGTGATCGGCGCCACGGGCGCCCAGGGCGGCGCGGTGGCGCGCCGCCTGGCCGGGCAGGGGCACGAGGTCCGCGGCTTCTCCCGCACGCCGGCGGCCGTCCCGCCCGGGGTGAGTCCGTTCCCCGGCGACCTGGGGGACGCGGCGCGGGTGAAGGAGGCGTTCGCGGGGGTGACGCACGCGGCGGTGCTGCTGCCCATGGTGTACGACGCGGCGACGGTCTCGGCGTACGTGCGCCACGTGATCGACGGGGCGCGGGCGGCCGGGGTGCGGCGGCTGGTGTTCAACACGGGCAACCGGCTGCCGGGGACGGTGACGGGGGTGGCGGCGTTCGAGACGCGCAGGCACGCGGCGGCGGCCCTGCTGGGCAGCGGGGTGCCCACCGTGGTGCTGCGCCCGCCGATCTACGCCGACAACCTGCTCGCGCCGTGGGTGCGGGGCGCGGGGGTGGTGCGGTATCCGCTGCCGGCGGGGCTGGCGGTGCCGTGGCTGCCGCACGCCGGGCTGGCGGCGGCCACGGCGGCGGCGCTGACCCGCGACGGCCTCGACGGCGCCACCCTGGACGTGGGCGGGCCGGACACGGTGACCGGGCCGGAGCTGGCGGCGCTGTTCGGCCCGGACGTGCGGTACGAGGAGATGGACGTGGCCGAGTTCGAGGCCGGGCTGGCGCGCGTCGCGGGGGCGCGGATGGCGGCCGAGGTGGCGGCGACGTACCGGTGGATCCGCGACGACTTCTCCCGCGCGGGTGGCCCGGCCCGGGACGGCGGCGGGTTCTTCGGCACGGCCGGTGACGTCCAGGAGCGGCTCGGGGTCCGGATCGGCGGGGTGCGGGACTGGGTCCGGGGACTGGCATGAGCGCGGCAGAGGAGGTGAAGCGCCATCATCGGATGATCGAGCGCTGGCTGACCGGGGTCGCGGAGCGGCCGGAGTTCGCCGCCTTCGCCGACGCCCACGCGCCGGAGTTCACGCTGGCCGGGCCCGACGGCACGGTGCTGGGCCGCGAGGAGGTGCTGAAGGGCTTCGGCGCCGCCCACGGGGCCGCGCCGGACCTGACGATCACGATCACGAACGCGCGCGTGGCGGCGGAGTCGGGCGACCTGCTGGTCGTGACCTACGAGGAGTGGCACCACACCGCGACCGGACGGCGGGGCCGCCGCGCGACGGCGGCCCTGCGCCGCGCGCCCCGCTGGCGCTGGCTGCACCTCCACGAGACCTGGCTCCCGCGCCCCTGAGGAACGCGGGAGCCGGAACGCGAACGCACGCGGCCGATCGGCGCGGACCGCACCGGGGCGGGGGCGGGCCTCACCCCGAGGCGGGCAGGACGGGCGTCAGGTGCGGCGAAGGCGGGGCGGGAAGCCGGCGGGGAGCATGCCGAAGCCCTGTTCGGCGGCGCGGACCGCCTCGGGCTCGACCTCGGCCATCGGCCGCCCGTCCGCCAGCCACTGCCAGTTGCGCCGCGCCAGCACCCGCTGCGTGGCCACCAGCTGCCCGGCCAGCAGCCGGGCCGTCAGCTCGTCGGCGCTCTCCGCGAGCGCCTCGGCCAGCGCGTCCTCGTCCATCGCCATGTGCTGGTGCAGCCGCGCCAGCAGGCTGGGCGTGGTGAAGAACACCATCCGGTGGTAGGCCACCACCTCGGGGTCGTCGTTGAGCCCGGTGATGGGGTCGTGCCGGGCCAGCCCGTCGAGGAAGTGCCGGCGCAGCGCCTCCACCGGCCCCTCCCCCGGCGCGCGCCCCCGCACCACCCGGGCCGACTCGCCCAGGTGATCGGAGATGCGGTGCAGGACGAGGTCCTCCTTGGTCGGGAAGTACTTGAACAGCGTCGGCTTCGACACCCCGGCCGCCGCCGCGACCTCCGTCACCGGCACCTCGTCGAAGCCCCGCGCCAGGAAGAGCCGGATGGCCACCGTGGAGATGGCCTCGTGCACGCGCTGCCGCTGCAGCTCCCGCAGTCCCGTCATGAGCACACCCTACCAAAGTGTTAACCTGGTTAAATTCTTGACTGAGTTAACACTTGGGAGGTGTGATGGGCACGCTCGACGAGGAGCGGGAGCACGTCGAACGCTGCCGGGCCGGCCTGCGCAGGATGCTGGCGGGCGCGCGGGACAACGTCATCGTCGGTGAGACCGTGGCGGGCGACCGCTACAGCGCCGAACGGCTGGGCCGCCACCTCAAGAGCCTGGCCAAGGAGCTGAGCGAGGAGCCGGACGGCCCGCCGTTCTTCGGGCGGCTCGACTTCGGCCCGGGCTCCGCCGAGCATTCCGGCCGCTCGTACCACATCGGCAGGCGGCACATCAGCGGCGAGCACGGCGGCCCGCCCGTGGTGATCGACTGGCGCGCGCCGGTCTCGCGCGCCTTCTACCGGGCCCGCGCCCGCGACCCGCAGGGCGTGGCCGTGCGCCGCCGCTTCGGCTGGTCGGGCGGCACGCTCACCGGCTTCGAGGACGAGCGGCTCGGGCAGGGCGAGGAGGGCGAGAGCAAGATCCTGGCCGCCGAGATCGAACGCCCCCGCGTCGGCCCCATGCGCGACATCGTGGCCACCATCCAGCCCGAGCAGGACGACCTCGTCCGCGCCGGCCTGGACACCTCGATCTGCGTCCAGGGCGCGCCGGGCACCGGCAAGACGGCGGTGGGCCTGCACCGGGCCGCCTACCTGCTCTACGCGCACCGCCACCGGCTCCAGCGCACCGGCGTGCTGGTGCTCGGCCCCAACCGGGCCTTCCTCGGCTACATCTCGGCCGTGCTGCCCGCGCTGGGCGAGGTGGACGTCGAGCAGACGACGCTGGAGGCGCTGCTGTCCACCGTCCCCGTCACGGCGGCCGACGACGAGGCGGCGGCCGTGGTCAAGCACGACGCGCGCATGGCGGAGGTGCTGCGCCGGGCGCTGTACGGGCGGGTCCGCAAGCCGGTCGAACCGGTCGCGGTGCCCGACGGCTCCACCACCTGGCGGGTCTACGAGGACGAGCTGCGCCGCTTCGTGGACGACACCCGGCGCGAGTCCGTCCCGTACGCCGTCGGCCGCGAGCGCGTCAGGGCGCGGGTGGTCGAGGCGATCCGCCGGCAGGCGGAGGCCCGCGGCCGGACGGCCGGCGCGCCCTGGCTGCGCAGGATCGGCCGCGGCGTCACCGCCTGGCTCGACACGGTCTGGCCGTCCGCCACGCCCCAGGACGTCCTGTACGAGGTCCTGCGCGGCGCGGCGGAGCCCGCGCGCGGCCTGTTGACGGGCCTGTTGACGGGCCTGTTGACGGAGGCCGAGCGGGCCGCCATCACCTGGGCCCGGCCGCCGCGCAGCGTCAAGAGCGCCCGGTGGTCGGCGGCCGACCTGGTGCTGCTCGACGAGATCGCCGCGCTGATCGAGCGCCCGCGCGGCTACGGCCACGTCATCGTGGACGAGGCCCAGGACCTGTCGCCGATGGAGTGCCGGGCGGTGGCCAGGCGCAGCGAGCACGGCTCGCTGACCGTGCTGGGCGACCTGGCCCAGGGCACCACGCCGTGGGCGGCCACGTCCTGGCCGGAGCGGATGGCGCTGCTCGGCAAGCCGGAGGCCGAGGTCATCGCCCTCACGACCGGATTCCGGGTCCCGGCGGCCGTGGTGGAGCTGGCCAACTCGCTGCTGGCGGCGCTGGACGCGCGGGTGCCGGAGACCCGCTCGTACCGCTCGGACGGGCGGCTGCGGGTGACGCGCGTGGGCGCGCTGGAGAAGGGCGTGGCCGCGGCGGCGCGGGAGGCGCTGGCGTTCGAGGGCTCGATCGGGGTGATCGCGGCCGACGCCGACGTGGAGGCGGTCACGTCCGCGCTGTGGGACGACGGCCTGGACCTCGGCGGCCGGCTCTCCGTGGTGCCCGCCTCGATGTGCAAGGGCCTGGAGTACGACCACGTCGTCGTCGCCGAGCCGGCCGCCATCGCCGAGGCCGAGCGGCGCGGCCTCAACCGCCTGTACGTCGCGCTCACCCGCGCCGTCTCCCGCCTCGACGTCGTGCACGCCCGCCCGCTCCCGCCCCCGCTCTCCCTTCCGGCGCGGGCCATCTGAGATGCGCGGACACCCGTGCGGGCGCGCTCGACAGGACGCGCCGGGCCGGTGTGTGATGAGGGTGCCCGCGCCGAGAGGAGCCCGGCCGTGACCTCTCCCCCGCCCCCGTCCTCGGACGGCCCCCGGCCCGCCTCAGGCTCCCCGCCTCCGCCCCCGGACGACCCCCCGCCCGCCTCGGGCGCCCCGCCCTCCGCTTCCGGCACCCGGCCCGTGCTGCGGGTGGGGTGGCGGCCGCCGCCCAGGGCGCCGTCCGCGCCGCGGCCCCGGCCGGCCGACCAGGTGCTGGCGGTCACCGGGTTCGCCTGCGCGGCGGTGGCCGTGCTGTTCAGCCCGGTCGTGTTCGGGCTGGCGGGGGTCGTGCTGGGCGTCGTGGGGCACCTCCGCGGCGAGCCCCTGGGCCGGTGGGCCGCCACCGCCGCGGGCGCGGGAATGCTGCTGGGCACGCTGCTCAGCATCCTGCTCACCGCCGCCTGAACGCTCCCGCGCCGGCCCCGCGCCGCAGGCCCCTCCCGCACTCCCCGCGAAGCCCGGCGTGCGATCCTTGAAGGGTGCTTCCGCCGATCGAGCTGCTGCGCCAGCAGGTCACCGCCCGGCTGGCCGCCTTCGAGCGCCGGCAGGTCCCGCCGGCCGGAGGGGTGCGCAGGGCGGGCGTCACGGTGTGCGTGCTGGAGGACACCGGGCACGACCCGTACGTCGTCGTCATCAGGAGGGCGGCCCGGGGCCGCAACCCGGGGCAGTGGGCGCTGCCCGGCGGGCGGGCCGACGACGGGGAGCAGCCGGTGGCGGCGGCGCTGCGCGAGCTGGCCGAGGAGACGGGCATCACCGGGGTCGAGGTGGCGGGGCTGCTCGACGACTTCGTCACCGACTCCGGGTTCGTGATCACGCCGGTGGTGGCGTTCGGCGGCCGTCAGGAGCCGGTGCCGGACCCGCGCGAGGTGGCCTCGGTGCACGAGGTGCCGCTGGAGTGGCTCCTGGCGCCGGGGGTGCCGCGCTGGCAGGGCGAGCTGCTGCAGATGCCGCTGGGGCCGTCCATCGTGATCCACGCGCCGACGGGGGCGATCCTGTGGCAGTTCGCGGAGGTGGCGCTGCGGGGGCGTGAGCTGCGCGTCTTCGACGTGGCGCAACCCCACTGGACCAGGACGTGACCGGGCCGGGCGGGCGGGGCGGCGTTGCGCGGGCTTTCCCCCGGGCGTGATCGCTTTCCCTGATGTTGGCCCCGCGGTGACGCCACGAGTACCTCGTTGCCGCGGACATGTGGTTAACTCAAGATTGCCGATGTGGTCTGTGTCCCCCGGGCCGCAAATTACCGCCTTCACGGAATACCGTTCGGCTGGAGCCGTGTTGTGCATCTCGCCGAGGAGGCGACCGCCACATCGGCCTAACAGCTTTCCCAGGCGTCCTGCCGCACCGGCGGGGCGCCTGCTTTATTGTGGGGTGGCCGCCCGCTCCGATGATCAGGAGAGCTCGTTGCTGTATCAAGTGGTCAAGTTCGCCGCCGCGCCGCTCGCGCACGCGATGTGCCGGCCGCACATCTCGGGCGCGGCTCACGTGCCGAGGTCCGGCCCGGCGATCCTGGCCGCCAACCACCTGTCGGTCCTCGACTCGTTCCTGCTGCCGGCGCTGCTGCCCAGGCATGTCACGTTCACCGCGAAGAACGAGTACTTCGACGGCAATCCCGTCTCCGGGTTCTTCATGCGCCTGGGCGGCAGCCTGCCGATCGACCGCGAGAGCGCCCACGCCGCGCAGGCGATGCTCGACGAGGCCGCGGCGCTGCTGGAGCGGGGCGAGTTGTTCGGCATCCACCCGGAGGGCACCCGCTCCCCCGACGGCCGCCTCTACCGCGGCAAGATCGGGGTGGCCTGGCTGACGCTCAAGACCGGCGCGCCGGTGCTGCCGGTGGCGCTCAACGGCACCGAGAAGGTGCTGCCCCTCGGGTCGAAGGTGCCCAGGCCGGCCAGGATCGGCATCACGATCGGGGCGCCGATGCGGTTCGAGGGCGACCACCGCAGCGCGCGCGACCGGCGGCGGGTGACCGACGAGATCATGACGGCCATCCAGCGGCTGTCCGGCCAGGAGTACGTGCCGACGTACGCCGCCAGTTACAAGGCGTCAAATGGCATGTCGTGATTCGTCACACTTGATCCGATAGTTCATTCCACACCGCTAAGCTCGGACACTCGTCGTCGAAGAGCAGGGGGCTGATCAGTGGCGCGGGGCCGTACCATCGCGATCATTTCCGGCGCCACCGTGCTCGCGGTGGGGGCCGCGGCCGGTGGCGCGTACTACGTGCTGCACACCAGGGGCACCCCGGCCGAGACCGCGCAGCGCTTCGCCGCCGCGTGGCAGGCCGGTGACAAGACCGCCATGACGGCCGAGCTGGCCACGCCGAAGCAGCTCGGCGCGTACGACCAGCAGCGCACCGCGCTCTCGGTCGAGTCCGCCGCGATCAGGCTCGGCCGGGTGACCGAGGGCGACGGCCGGGCCAGCGTCCCCTACACCGCCACGTTCGGCCTGAAGAACATCGGCGCGTGGTCCTACGAGGGCAAGATCGACCTGGTGGTGGCCGACCGCACCTGGAAGGTGGACTGGAAGCCCGCCACGCTGCACCCGTCGATGACCGAGGGGGCCACGTTCTCCATCAAGACGCGCTGGCCCGAGCGGGCCGAGATCACCGACGCCGAGGGCGACCGCATCGACACCGGCACGGTCGGCGGGTCCGTGCAGCAGCTCGTCGGCTACCTCGACAAGGCGACCAGGAAAGACGTCGCCAAGCTCGGCTCCTCCTACAAGGTGGGGCAGGCGGTCGGGCGCGGCGGGCTCCAGGAGACCTTCCAGGAGCGGCTGGCGGGCACGCCCACGACCGAGATCCGGCTGGGCGACAAGACGCTGGAGACGATCGAGGGCGCCAAGGGCGAGCCCGTGCGGACCACGCTCGACCCGCGGGCGCAGGCCGCCGCGGTGACGGCGATCAAGAAGGTCAAGAAGCCCGCGTCCCTGGTGGCGATCCGGGCTTCGACGGGCGAGATCCTGGCTGTGGTCAACAACGTGGGCGGCTTCAACCGGGCGCTGGACGGCCGCTACCCGCCCGGCTCGACGTTCAAGGCCGTCACGGCGATCGGGCTGCTGGAGGCGGGGGTGTCGCCGCAGGACAAGGTGACCTGCCCTCAGTACGCGACGGTGGGCGGCCTGAAGATCCGCAACTCCGACAAGGAGTCGTTCGGGACGGTGTCGTTCCTCGACTCGTTCGCGCACTCGTGCAACACCACGTTCGCGCCGCTGGCCCAGGCCAAGCTGGGCGCGGACAAGCTGCTCGACACGGCCGAGGACGTCGGCTTCAACCAGCCGCTGAACATCGGGGTGCCCGCCACGCAGGCCAGCTTCCCCAAGGCGGAGTCCGACGCCGAGCTGGCCGCGGAGTCGTTCGGGCAGGCCCGCATCACGGCCAGCCCGCTGTCCATGGCCTCGGTCGCCGCCGCCATCGCCGACGGCACGTGGCGCCCGCCCACGCTGGTGCCCTCGATCAAGCAGCAGGCCGCCGAGCGGCGGCTGCCCGCGCGCGTGAAGTCCGGGCTGCACACGATGATGTCCGCCGTGGTGACCAAGGGCACCGCCAAGTCGGCGGGGCTGCCGGCGGGCACGCACGGCAAGACGGGCACGGCCGAGTACGGCACGGGCGAGAAGCTCGACTCCCATGCCTGGTTCATGGGCTTCAAGGGGGATGTGGCCTTCGCCGTGGTCGTGGAGGGCGGGGGCGGCGGCGGCGCGGTCGCCGCCCCCATCGCGGCCACGTTCCTCAAGAACCTCTGAGGCCGGCGTCCGTTTCGAAGCGGCGGGCCGGCCGGCCGGTAACGCGTTCGACGGTGCCGGTGACCCGGCCCTCCGAGCCGCCGCGGATGTCGTCGTCGAGCGCGGCCAGCAGGGCGGCGTACTCCGGCGACAGGCCCCGCTCGGCGAAGTGCCGGGCCAGCTCCTCGACGGAGACCGGCCGGTGGCGCAGGGGCCGGCCGGTCCGCCGGGCGAGCAGCGCGGCGACGTCGTCGTAGCTCAGCGCCTCGGGGCCGGTCAGGATGTGGTCGGTGTTGTGCGGCGTCTGCTCACTGCGGGGCGACCTGCGCGCCCTCCTCGGCGCGCAGCTCGAATGGCTCGCCGATCCGCCGGTCGCCCGGGTGGTGTTCGAGCGGGCGATCGGGCGCGGCGAGCTGCCGGCGGACGCCGACCTGGAGCGCGTCCTCGATCTCGTGGCCGCGCCGATCCACTGGCGGCTGACCGTGCGGGGCGCGCCGGCCGGGCCCGGTTATCTCGACGGGCTCACCGACACGATCCTGCGGGCCGCCCGCGCCGCCTAACGCGCGGCGCCGCCGGGCGGGGGCTCGTACGCGAGGCCGAGCCTGGGCGCGATCTCCCGCAGGCACTCCTCGAACACCGGCTCCATGTCCGTGAAGAGGAAGTCGAGCTGGTTCAGCATCTCCATGCAGAGCAGGCCGTCCAGCCTGATCCAGCACGACATGAAGACGTGGATCACCTCCACCGGCAGCTCCAGGCCGGCGGAGGCCGCGTACGCCGCCAGTTGCTTCCTGATGGACGGGTCCAGCTCCTCGGGGGCGGGCACCGGGAACGGGCGGCTGTGCCACAGGGCGGCGACCTCCTCCAGGAAGACCTGCTCGAAGTCGCGCCCGGCCAGCTCGCGCGCCGAGCCGGGCCGCCGCTCGGAGGTGATCGGACTGCCGAACACCCACCTGAACTCGGCCGGATGCGTGATGGCCCACTGCCGCATCGCCCGGCAGGCCGACAGCAGCCGCCGCCCGTGCTCCCCCGCCGGGTACGCGTCGCGCGCCGACTCCAGCGCCTGCGTCAGCTCGCGGAAGAAGTCGGCGGTCACCGCCCCGACCAGCTCCTCGTGGCTGCCGTAGTAGTGGTAGAGCGCGGGGCCGCTCATCCCCATCTCTCTGGCCACCGCGTTGATCGTGACGGCCTGCGGCCCCTGCTCGATCAGCAGCCTGCGGGCCGCGGCGCGGATCTCCGCGAGCGTCGTCTGCCGGATCCGCTCACGCCTGCTGACACCCTGCGCGGCCATCGCCCACCTTTCCTCCGGGAACCTGCGTTGACATTCTAAAGCATCTATGTTTCCTTAATGCCTCTAAGCAAATTTACCCTCATTAGGGAGATGGGCATGGCACGCAACCCCCTGGCGGGCGCCTTCGCCAAATACGTGATGGAGGCGCGGGTCACCGACGCCGAGCCGGTCACGGCCTCCATGCGGCGCATCCGGCTGGCGACCGACGCGCCGATCGCGTTCCCGTACCGGCCGGGGCAGCACATCCGGGTCCAGCTCAACGACCCGCTGTCCCTCCACGGGATCATGCGGCCGGCCGACACGCTGCGGACGTACACGATCTGGGACCTCGCCCCGGACCGGCGCGCGCTGGAGCTGCGGGCGCACCTCTACGACGGGGACGGCATCGGGCTGCGCTGGGCCCGCGAGGCGGCGCCCGGCGACGCGGTCACGTTCTGGTGGCCGCAGGGCGACTTCTTCACCAGCGACGACGCCCCCTTCCACCTGTTCGCCGGCGACGAGACGGCCGCCGCGGCGTTCGGGCCGATGCTGCGCGCGCTCGGGCGGGACGCGCGGGTGCTCGGGGTGCTGGAGAGCGAGTCCGCCGAGCACGACCTGCCCATGCCCGGCCCGCACGAGCTGCGCCGCGCGCACCGCCACGGCGCCCCGGCCGCCTCGTCGAAGACGCTGCTCTCCGCGGTGGCCGGCCTGGAGCTGCCCGGCAACGGCGGCGCCGCCTATGTCGCGGGGGAGGCCCGGACGTGCCGGCTGATCCGCGACTTCCTGGTACGCGAGCGCAACTGGCCGCGCAAGTCCATCAAGGTCAAGCCGTTCTGGACGCCGGGCAAGCGCGGCCTGCACTGAGCCCCGCGGCGAACCGGCCTGTCTGACCCGCCGGACCGAGGCCCACCCGCGCCCAGGGCACCAGACACCAGGGCACCAGGGCACCAGGGCACCAGGGTCACGATGGCAGGTGGTGCGGCGGCGGGCGGACGTGAGGTGAGAGGCGTCGAGAGGCGGGGCGGGTGTTCAGCAGGCGGGTGTTCAGCAGGCGGGTGCTAAGAAGGCGGGTGCTCAGAAGGCGGCGGTCAGCGCGAGCGCCGCGGCGGCCTCGTTGCGAAGGACCATGATCAGGAGAGTGGCGACGAGCGTGGCGATGAGCAGCCAGCTGATCAGGATGATGACGGTCGAGCGGCGCGGCCGGCTCTTGGGGGCGGGCTGCCCCTTCGACTTCGCCTCGCTGCGACGAACCCGCTCGTTGAACGACTCGAGCCGTGCGACGAGTCGCGGATCGTCATCGACGAGGTGCTGCTCGATCTGGGCCAGCATCCGCTCCTCGTCCTGCGACCAGGCCATAGATGAACCTCCCGAACGCAAGCTCCGTGGCGTCTTTCTGCCCAACCCTGAAGATCATTAGCCCCCGCCTTGCCAGGTAATTGCCACCTCTTTTCAGTTTGCGATCAAGATCGAACCCTTGTTCTAATCATGGCATGCGCTGGGACAACCTGCGCCTGGCCGGGCCCGGCCGGGACGATCCGGCCGTGCCGCTCTTCGCCCGCGGCGCGGTGACCCGAACGTTCGACACGCCCGAATTCAGAGGGATGACCTTCTATGAGATTCAGGCCAGATCCATCATCAACCGGGTTCCCGGGGCGAGCCGGGTGCCGTTCGACTACACGATCAATCCCTATCGGGGCTGCGGCCACCGGTGTATTTACTGTTTTGCCCGAAAAACGCACGAATATCTAGATTTGGATGCCGGTGCGGACTTCGACTCCAAGATCGTGGTCAAGGTCAACGCCGCCGAGCTGGCCCGCAAGGAGCTGGCCTCGCCGCGCTGGGGCGGCCACCACGTCGCCATGGGCACCAACGTCGACTGCTACCAGCGCGCGGAGGGCCGCTACCGGCTCATGCGCGGCATCCTGACCGCGCTGCGCGACGCCGCCAACCCGTTCTCGATCCTCACCAAGGGCACCCTGATCCTGCGCGACCTCGACCTGCTGACCGAGGCCGCCGACGTGACCGACGTCGGCGCGTCCGTCTCGGTCGGCTTCGTCGACCCCGACGTCTGGCGCGCCGTCGAGCCCGGCACGCCCAACCCGGGCCGCCGCCTGGAGACGTGCGCGACGCTCAACGACAACGGCGTCGCGTGCGGCGTCCTGATGGCGCCCATCCTGCCCTACCTCACCGACTCCCCCGCCCAGCTCGACCGCACGGTCAAGGCGATCGCCGACGCGGGCGCGACCCACCTCTCCCCCATCGTGCTGCACCTGCGGCCCGGGGCCCGGGAGTGGTGGCTGACCTGGCTCTCGCGCGAGCATCCCCGGCTGGTGCCGCGTTACCTGGAGCTCTACGGCCGGGGCGCCTACGCGCCGAAGTCCTACCAGCAGCGCGTGACAAGCCTGGTCAGGGAGCTGGCCGAGCGCCACGGGGTCGGCCGCGCCACCCCCGCCAGGGCCCGCCGCGTCCCACCCCGCCCCATCGCCCGCCCCTCCCCCCAACCCGAACAACTCCGCCTGCTCTGACCCGGGGTTCGAGGCCGTGGGCGTGCTCGACGCGCTGGAGCTCTCTTCGCAGGAGCTGCTCGGCGTCGATCAGGCGGCCCTCCCGCAGCAGGCCGTAGGCGAGGTCGAATGCCGTGGGTGATTCGGACATGCGGCGAGTATAGAGATCAGCACCGACGAGAGCCGGAGATCGCATCCGTCGGGATATTAAGCCAGCCAATCCGGACTGATAGGTGGTATGTCGGGTTTCGCCGTTAGATGGGTAGTAACGGGCTTAGTGCACCAATCCGGTGCATCTCATCCGTACAGGGGGGAATCTCGAAAATGGCTGACACGAAGAAGAAACCCGCGTCCAAGTCCGGCAAGTCCAAGAAGGCCGCCATCAAGACCAACCGGCAGGCCAAGGAGACGAAGCGGGAAAGCCGGAAGACGACCGACGAAGGGTGACCCGGGGGCGGCCGTCGACGGCCGCCCGACGGTGACGTGATCGGACGGCCGCGGCCCCGCAGAGAGTCCGGGCCGTCCGATCGTCCGGTGGACCCGCCCGTGGATCCGCCCGTGGATCCGCCCGTGGACCCGCCCGTGGAGCTGTCATGTCGGCTTACCTGCGTTTCCCCGCCGTCTTCCAGGACGTGGTGGTCTTCGCGGCCGAGGACGACCTGTGGATGGTCTCCGCCCAGGGCGGGCGGGCCTTCCGGCTGACCGCCGGGCTGGCCGAGGCGGGCTATCCGCGCATCTCGCCGCGCGGCGACCGGCTCGCGTTCGTGGGGCGCGAGGAGGGCCCGGAAGAGGTGTACGTCATGCCGTCCGGCGGCGGCGCGGCCCGCCGGGTGACCTTCCACGGCGCCCGCTGCGCGGTGACCGGATGGGACCCCGAAGGGCGCATCCTGTACGCCAGCGACCAGTCCCAGCCGTTCGAGGGCCGCAAGTGGCTGCACCGGGTGGCCCCCGGCGGGGTGCCGGAGCGGCTGCCGTACGGACCGGCGAACTCGATCGCGTACGGCCCCGACGGCATGATCGTGCTGGGCCGCAACACCGCCGATCCGGCGCGGTGGAAGCGGTACCGCGGCGGCACGGTCGGCGACCTGTGGATCGACCCGCGCGGCGACGGCGAGTTCCGGCGGCTGATCAGGCTGCCGGGCAACCTGGCCTCGCCCTGCTGGAGCGGCGGGCGGGTGTGCTTCATCTCCGACCACGAGGGCGTCGGCAACGTGTACTCGTGCGCCCCGGACGGGCAGGACCTGCGCAAGCACACCCATCACGACGACTACTACGCCCGCAACCTGTCCGGCGACGGCCGGCGGCTGGTCTACCACGCGGGCGCGGACCTTTACCTGCTGGAGCCCGGCGAGCGGCCGCGCCGGCTGGAGGTGCGGCTGGACAGCTCCAGGACGCAGCGCAACCGCCGGTTCGTCGACGCCGCCGACTACCTCGACAGCGCCACCCTGAGCCCGGACGGCAGCGCGCTGGCGATCACCTCACGCGGCAAGGCGTACGCGATGGCGGACTGGGAGGGCCCCGTCCGCCAGCACGGCTCCCCCGACGGCGTCCGCTACCGCTTCCTGACCTGGCTGAACGACGGCGTGCGGCTGATCGCGGCGGCCAGCGACGACGGCGACGAGGAGCGGCTGGTCGTCCTGGAGGGCGGCGAGGGCGGCCCCGGCACGGAGGTGGCCCGGCTGGGCCGGATCAACGACCTGGTGCCCGACCCGGCGCACGACCGGGTGGCGGTCGTCAACCACCGCAGCGAGCTGCACCTGCTCGACCTGGCCACGGGCCGGTCGGAGCTGGTCGAGGCCAACCCGCACGGCCCGCCCGGGAACCCGGCCTGGTCGCACGACGGCCGGTGGCTGGCGTACGCGAGCCCGCTCAACGCCCAGACCACCGCGATCAAGCTGCACCACCCCGAGACGGGACGGACCGTGCAGGCCAGCGAGCCGGTGCTCCAGGACTCGATGCCGGCCTTCGACCCGCGGGGCCGCTACCTGTACTTCATCGGCCAGCGCGTCTTCAATCCCGTCTACGACCAGCTCCAGTTCGACCTGGGCTTCCCGCTGGGCACCCGGCCGTACGCGGTGGCGCTGCGCGCGGACGTGCCGGACCCGTTCGTGCCCCGCCAGCGCCCGCTGGCGGACAAGGACGAGGATGACGACGACGGCAATGACCATGGCGACGGCGAGGACGCCGCGGGGGACGGGGCGGGGGGCGGCGCGGGGGACGGGGGCGAGGGCGGCGGGCCCGGGCCGCTGCGCGTGGACCTGGACGGCCTGGCCCGCCGGGTGACCGCGTTCCCGCTGCCGGAGGGCCGTTACGAGCGGGTGGCGGGGCTGAAGGGCAAGGCGCTGATCCTGACCAGCCCGCTCGAAGGGGACGGCACGCTGCACCTGTTCGACTTCGCCAAGGGCGAGAGCGAGACGTTCGCCGAGGGCGTCACCGATTTCGAGCTGGGCCGCGACCACCGGACGCTGCTGTACCGGGCGGGCGCCAGGCTGCGCGTGGTCAAGGCGGGCGAGGTGCCGGGCGAGGAGGAGACGCCGGGGCGCGAGAGCGGCTGGATCGACCTGTCGCGCATCAAGGTGTCGGTCTGCCCGGAGGCGGAGTGGCGGCAGATGTTCCGGGAGGCGTGGCGGCTGCAGCGGGAGAACTTCTGGACCGAGGACATGGCGGGCGTGGACTGGCCGGCCGTCTACGACCGCTACCGGCCGCTGGTGGAGCGGGTGACGACCCGGGGCGAGTTCTCGGACCTGCTGTGGGAGCTGCACGGGGAGCTGGCCACCAGCCACGCGTACGAGAGCGGCGGGGAGTACCGTCCCGGCCCCGACTACAGCCAGGGCAAGCTGGGCGTGGACTGGTTCCTGCGCGACGGGGTCTACCACATCGCCGCCATCGTCACCGGTGACCCGTGGGACCCGCGGGCGACCTCGCCGCTCAACCGGGTCGGGCTGGACGTCCGTACGGGTGACGCGGTCCTGGCCATCGACGGCGCGCCCATCGGGGCGGCGACGGCCACCCCGAACGAGCGCCTGGTCAACCAGGCCGGCGAGGAGGTCGAGCTGACGCTGCGCCGCGGGGAGCGGGTCTTCACCGTCACCGTGCGCGCCCTGGCCGACGAGCAGCCGGCCCGCTACCGCGACTGGGTGAACCTCAACCGCGCCCGGTGCCACGAACGCTCCGGCGGCCGGGTCGGCTACCTGCACGTGCCGGACATGGGGGCCGACGGGTTCGGGGAGTTCCACCGGGGCTTCCTGGCCGAGTACGACCGGCAGGCGCTGGTCGTGGACGTGCGCTTCAACGGCGGCGGGCACGTCTCGGCGCTGCTGCTGGAGAAGCTGGCCAGGCGGCGCCTCGGCTACGACTATCCGCGGTGGGGCGATCCGGAGCCGTACCCGCCGGAGTCGCCGCGCGGCCCGCTGGTGGCGATCACGAACGAGTGGGCCGGCTCCGACGGCGACATCTTCAGCCACACCTTCAAGCTGCTCAGGCTGGGCCCGCTGGTCGGCAAGCGCACGTGGGGCGGCGTGATCGGGATCTGGCCGCGCCACCGGCTGGCCGACGGGACGGTGACGACGCAGCCGGAGTTCTCCTTCGCCTTCGACGACGTCGGCTGGCAGGTGGAGAACTACGGCACCGACCCCGACATCGAGGTGGACATCACCCCGCAGGACTACGCCGCCGGCGTGGACACGCAGCTCGAACGGGCCATCGACGTCGCGCTGGACCTGCTGGCCGAGCACCCGCCGCACACTCCAGATCCCCGACACAGGCCGCGCATGCAACCTTAATGACCTTTCTGGCGTCTAAAGATCATAGGTGGGGTTAGTGCATCGGGGATGAACAAAATGCACCCACCGACGGAAAGACATTGGGCCGGTGGTGAGGCAACCGTTCTCGCCACCGGCCATGTGTGTTGTGACCTTCCATGACTAAGGGGGATTTGTCAGGTGCGCGCATTGGCACGCAAGGGCAAGTCGGCAGTGGTACGGCTCTACCGGGGATACAACCGGCGCAAGATACGCAACGCGCCGCCACCGTCGACCGAGAAGGTCCGCATCCTGCTGCTGCACGCCTACGGGATGGGCGGAACGATCAGGACCGTGTTCAACCTGGCCAGCTACCTGGCCGAGAAGCACGACGTGGAGATCGTCAGCATCCTGAAGGAGGCCGAGGAGCCGTTCTTCCCCATTGACCCGCGCGTGAAGTTCCGCTTCCTGGACGACCGGCTCGACCCCGGCTCCGACCCGGTGCGCGCGATGTTGTCGAAGATGCCGAGCAAGCTCATCCCCAAGGAGGAGAACGCCTACCACAGGTTCAACCTGTGGACCGACCTCAGGCTGGCCCGCTACATCCGCTCGCTCGACACCGGCGTGCTGATGGCCACCCGCCCCGGGCTCAACCTCGCGATGGCCCAGTTAGCGCTGCCGGGCGTCATCACGATCGGTCAGGAGCACGTGGCCCTGGCCACCCAGCCCGAGCCGGTGCAGGAGCTGATCAAGTGGCGCTACCGCCGCCTCGACGCCCTGGTCACCCTCACCAAGGCCGACCTTCGCGACTACCGCGAGACCCTGCCGAAGAAGCCGCGCAGGCTGGCGCGCATCCCCAACGCCGTGCCCCCCATGACGGGCGGCGTGTCCAAGCTGGACGCCAAGGTCGCCGTGGCGGTCGGCCGGATGACCCGCATCAAGGGCTTCCACCGGCTGATCACCGCCTGGGAGACCGTGGCCGCCGCCCACCCCGACTGGAAGCTGCGCATCTACGGCGCCGGGCCGCAGCACGACAACCTGGCCAAGCAGATCGTGGAGGCGGGCCTGGAGGGCAAGGTCGAGCTGCCGGGGCCGACCACCGACGTGGGCGCCGAGCTGGAGAAGGCCTCGATCTACGTGCTCAGCTCGCGCCACGAGGGCTTCCCCATGACGATCCTGGAGGCCATGGCGAAGGGGCTGGCCATCGTCAGCTTCAACAGCCCGCACGGGCCCAAGGAGATGATCACGAACGAGGTGGACGGGCTGCTGGTCAAGCCGCGGACGAACGACAACCTCGCGGCCTCGATCATCCGCGTCATCGAGGACGAGCAGCTGCGCCGCGACCTGGCCGCCGGGGCGGTGGAGACCGCCCGGAACTACGACGTGGACGTGATCGGGCAGAAGTGGGACGAGCTGCTGGCCGACCTGCTGGCCCGCCGCCAGGGCAGGTCCCGCCCCGCCACGCCGGAGCCCCCCGCTCCCCCGCACCCGTGACCCCTCCCGGTCACCGCCGTCTTCGCCGGTGACCGCCGCGGGGCTCGGTCAGCGCAGCCGGGCTCGGTGAGTGCCGGCGTCGGTGAGTGCCGGCGTCGGTCAGTGCCTCCGAGCTCGGTGAGTGCATGCCGGGGTCGGTGAGTGCCGGCGCGGCGGGTTCAGACGCCCGAGCCGGTGAGTTCCACCGGCTCGGCGATGACGTCCACCAGTGCGCCGTTGCGGTAGACGGTGATCGGCAGGGGCCGCCCGATCGCCTCGGCGAACATCAGCCGCTGCAGGCTCTGCGCGTCCGCCACCGGGCTGCGGCCGGCGCTCAGCACGAGATCGCCCGCGCGCAGCCCGGCCCGGTGCGCGGGCGAGCCGGGCACGACCTCGACCACGCGCAGGGCGGCGGGTCTTGCGCATGGTGTCCCCCGGTGAGGAGTGCTGTGTCATGGCGGAGGGCGTTCCATGGCGTTCCGCAGGGTTCCGGGGGTGTTTCGGGGGCGTTCCGTCCCGTTCCATCCGGCACGGCGCGTGACCTGGGGACGGTTCGGGCTGTCACCGGGGTCACACGCTACGTGTCATCCGGAGCACAGCCCGCCCGGCGGGCCTCGCCCAGACTGGCACCAGGCACGACCGCACGACCTGGAGGAACACATGCGACACCTCAGCGGACGCCGCCGCGCCGGCGCAGCAGCCCTCCTCCACCCCACCGCCTCCCGCCGGCCCGCGCGTCTCCACCCGGCCCGGCGCCGGCCCGGTCGCAGCCCCGCTCCTGCTTCAGATCTCGCTGCCGGCGCCGATCCCGGGTCCTGCCCAGATCCGGGGTCCTGCCCAGATCCGGGGTCCTGGCCCTGATCCCCGGTCCTGGCCCTGATCCCGGGTCCTGGCCTGGCCCTGATCCCGGGTCCTGGTCCGGGACCCGCCGGCCGGGCGGCCCCCGTCAGGTCATCGTCTGCGCCAGCGCCAGCCCGCAGGAGGCCGCGCCGAGCCCGGCCACCACGCTGGCCGCCGCGTTCGCGACGGCGTGGAAGCGCGCCCCCTCCTCCACCAGCCGCACCGTCTCATAGCCCAGCGTCGAGTACGTCGTCAGCGCCCCGCAGAACCCCGTCCCCAGCAGCGCCATCACCCCGTCCCCCGCCGGCAGCCCGGCCAGGAACCCCAGTAGCGCCGACCCCGCGACGTTGACCGTCAGCGTCCCCCACGGGAACACCGTGTCGTGCCGCGCCTGCACCGCCCGGTCCGCCAGGTAGCGCAGCGGCGCCCCCACCGCGGCCCCCAGCACGATCAGCACCACCGTCATCGCGCCCGCACCGCGCTCCCCGGCCCCGCCACCGCTGCGGCCACCGCCCCGATCATCGTCCCGGTCACCCCCCGATCATCGCCCTGGTCACCGCCCTGGTCGCCGCCCTGGTCGCCGCCCCGATCATCGCCCCTGTCACCGCGCGCCCGTCCGGGTCAGGGCGGCCGCCCTCCGGGTCAGCCACATGCCCGCCGTAACCGCCGCGAGCGCCGCCGCCAGGGTCCCGGCCAGGTAGAGCAGCCCCGTCACCGGCGCCCCCTCCGCGATCGTCCGCTGCACGTCCACGGCGTAGGTGGAGAACGTCGTGTACCCGCCCAGCACCCCCACCCCCAGGAACGGGCGTACCAGCCGGTGCGCCCGCCGCACCTCGGTGATCACCACCATGAGCACCCCCATGAGCAGGCAGCCCGACACGTTGACCAGGAATGTCGCCCACGGGAAGTCGGCGGGCCCGGCGGGCAGCGCCACCTGCGCGGCGTACCGGGCCAGCGCCCCGAGCGCCCCGCCCGCGGCGATCACCGGCAGCACCTGCCGGAGCGGCTCGGTACGCTGCGCAGGCACATGGAGATCGACGTCCGGGTCGATCGGGCGATCGGTCACCTGACCCTCCCTGTGTCAAAACCGTCGATGCCGGGAATTTCTCTAGACAACCTGGAGCTCAGGGAGGCCTGCTTGAGCACCAAGGACGCGGTCGCCGTCCTCACCGGAGCCATCATCATCGTTTCCCTCGTCGGCAGCGCCAAGATCCAGCCGGCCACCGCCGCCGGCCCGCTCGGCAACGTCAGCGGAACGCTGCCGGGTCTGGCCCCCATCATCTCCGACGCCGAGAAGGCCGAGGCACGCGGCCTCATCAAGGACCTGCGCGTGCGGGGTTTCGGCCCCAACACCGGCTACCGGCGCACCCGGTACGGGGACAACTGGGCCGACGACGCCACCGGCGTGCCGTACGCGCGCAACGGCTGCCGCACCCGTGACGACCTGCTGGCCCGTGACGGCCAGGACGTGAAGTACCGGGCGGGATCGACCTGCGAGGTGGTCTCGATGGTGCTGGCGGACCCCTACACCGGGCGGCTGATCCACTGGCGCAAGGACGACGCCGACGAGGTGCAGGTCGACCACGTGGTGCCGCTCAACTACGGCTGGCGGATGGGGGCGCCGCGGTGGCCGATGTCGAAGCGGCTCGACTTCGCCAACGACCCGCTGAACCTGCTGCCGGTGGACGGCGACGCCAACGAGCAGAAGGACGCCTCGGGCCCGGCCGGCTGGCTGCCGCCGCGCCGGGACATCCGCTGCGCCTACGTCACCCGTTTCGCGCAGGTCGCCCTCAAGTACGACCTGCCCGTCACGCCCGCCGACAAGAGGACGATGCTGGCCCAGTGCCGGTGACCGTCCTCGGCCCGCCCGCCCCGGCGCGGGCGGGGCGGGCGGGGCGGGCGGGGCGGGCG
>NZ_JOAG01000026.1 GCF_000725485.1 Nonomuraea candida
TGCGCGCGCTGTCTCACCAGCCAGGTCATACCGCGACAACGATCACCACAGCAACCCGGCGATCTTCAAACCACCTCACGTGCGGAAAACGGGGCTAGCCGGGGCCGCGCGCGGGGGCGGTGGCTGCTCACGGGTGGCCGCCCCCCTGCCGCGGCTCTCAGTGGCGGGGGCTCCTCTTGCGGACGTCGTGCTCGGCGCGCCACTGACGCAGGTAACGGTCCGCGTCGTCGGCCGAGTAGTGCTTCCTGAGCGCCGCGCTCAGGCCGACGCCGATGGCGCGGCCGTCCGCCGCCTGGCCCAGCGGATCACCAAGGAGAAAGCGGAAGAACGCCTTCATCGTGCACCTCCGATCGGTACGGCTCCATCCTCTACCCGAGGCGTTTCGGAGCATGTGGCCTTCTGTGACAGTCACGTCAACCTGACCCGTCGGCCCAGCCGGCACGCGCAGGCTCGGTTCGATCGGCCCGGTGGCGGTCGTCCGGCGCGCCCGTTCGGGCGCGGTCGTCGGGCGCGGTCGTCGGGTGGTCGGCCCGATCCGGCGCGGCCGTCGGGCGGTCGGCCCGATCCGGCGCGGCCGGCGCGGGCCCGGCCGGTCGGCCCGGCCCGCGTGAAACGGTGGTCAGCCGAGGCGGCGCGGTCTGCGCCTGCGCACCGGGGCGGGAGCCGGTTCTGCCGGCTCGTTCTCCCGCTGCTCCATGTAGGAGGCGCGGGTGTGCTCGGTGTGCTCGCGCATGATCTTCGCCGCCCGGCGCTCGTCACCGGCCTCGATGGCGTCGATCAGCGAGGTGTGCTCGTCCCACGAGGCCATGCCGCGCTGGCGGGCCACCGGCGTGTGATACCAGCGCACCCGCCTGGCCACCTGGGCGGCCAGCTCGGCCAGGACCTTGTTGCCCGACAGGGCCGTCACCAGGGCGTGCAGCTCGGAGTTGGTCGCCACGGCGCCGTCGACGTCGTCGGACTGCACCGCGGCGATCCCGCGGGCGCACAGGTCGCGCAGCCGCCGCACGCCGTCCTCGCCGGCGTGCTTTGCGGCGAGCCTGGCGGACTCGGTCTCCAGCAGGGCGCGGACCGCCAGTAGCTGGTCGGCCTCCTCCACCGTCGGGACGTGCACGAACGCGCCCTGACCGGGGTGGAGGTCGACCCAGCCCTCGCCGCTGAGCTGCTGCAGCGCCTCGCGGACGGGCTGCCTGGAGACGCCGAGCAGCTCGGCCAGCTCGCTCTCGACGAGATGCTGGCCGGGCTTGAGCTGGCCGGAGACGATGAGCTCCTGGATCGCCTCGATCACGCTCTCCCTGAGCGTGGCGGGGCGGGGAATCTTGGGGGCCGCCGTCTGACCGGCCTGATCCGACAGCAACATGGTCACGTCTCCAGGGCTGCGTTATGGTTTTTGGTCGACTGCCTACAGCATACCGTTTGGGTGTTCCGCACGATCGTGAGTCTCATCACAGGAGACCACTCCTAGGGGGTGCGGGGGGCAAGGTAGGGGTTCAAGCGTCTCAAAGCCTGGCCCGGGCTCGCCAAGGGGCCTGCTCCCGAACGACTTCAGAGGGGCGAACGGCGATCTCGGAGGGGACGCCGCTCGGAGGGGACGCGGCTCGGAGGGGACGCGGCTCGGAGGGGACGCGGCTCGGAGGGGACGCGGCTCGGAGGGGACGCGGCTCGGAGGGGTGTTGCTCAGAGGGGGATGGTGGCGGGCAGGCCCGGGATGCGCAGGCGGGGCGTGGCGAGGGCGGGCAGCGCCGCGAGCGCGGCGGCCGTCACGAGGGCGGCGCCGGGGGCGGTGAACGCGGTGACCGCCAGGGCGACGGCCGCCACCCCGGCCACGGCCTTGGCGCTGTAGACGACCGCGTGGATCTCGGTGGCGCGCTCGCCGCCGAACAGCTCGCGTACGAGGCTGGCGAGCAGCGGGTAGAAGGCTCCGCCGCCCAGCCCGGCCGCCACGGCCCCCAGCCACAGCAGGGGACCGCCCACTGTCGCAGCCGGGGCCGCCGCCGGGGCCGCTGCCGGGGCCGCCGGGTTCTGGACGGCGACGGCCAGGAGGAGCTGGCCGAGGGCGAGCGAGCCGAAGACGGCGGCCAGGACGCGGCGGCGGCCGAACAGCTCGGCGGCGCGCATGGCGACCGACCTGCCCGCGCCGTTCAGCGCCACCAGCAGCGCCAGCGCGCCCCACGCGCCGGTGCCCGCCACCACGATCACGTCGAACACGGACACGGCCCCGGCGCAGACCAGCATCAGGGCCAGCGCGGGCAGCGTGCGGGTGCGCAGGGCCTGGGCGAGCCCGTACTGCTTGGCCGCCTCGGGGGAGGTGCGCAGCCGGTCGGCGTCGAGGGCGTGCCTGCGCGGGTCCACGTCGTCGGGCCACCACAGGGGCGGCGGCAGCCGCAGGCGCCGGGCGGCGGTGGCGATGACGGCCGTGGCCAGGACGGCGCAGATCAGGAAGCCGGCCTGCGTGGCGGCCGGGGCGATGCCGGCCCACAGCAGCAGGGGCACGGCTCCGTACCCGAAGGCGCCGGTGATGAGGCCGACGCGGGCGGCCGGGCGTTCGGGGTACCAGGAGGAGACGACCTCGCCGCAGACCCCGTAGACGAGCCCGGCCCCCAGCCCGCCCAGCACGGCGTAACCGGCGAAGACCAGCAGGCCGGTCGCGAGGGACGGCCCGGCGGCGCCGAGCGCCGACGCGGCCAGGGCGTCGGGGGAGAGAGCGGCGGCGGCCAGGCCGAGGCCGGTCAGGAGCGCGCCGATGGCCAGGCAGGCGCGCACGCTCAGCCGGCGCCGCCGCACGAGGTGGAGGGCGGGCAGCGCGCCCGCCGCCTGGCAGGCGATCCAGACCGCCAGCAGGGTCAGGCCGCCGGGCTCGCCGGCGTGCAGGGCGGCGTAGCCGTACTGGAGCGGGCCGATGACCGCCATCGAGGCCAGGGCCAGCCGGAACATGCGGGCGCGGTCGGGCGGGACGGGACCGGGCGCGTACGAGCGCCCCCGCCAATCCTTGATTGCATTCTCCATACTGTATGGAATATCCAGAACACAACCGCCTGTCGAGCTCTAGACGAAGGATACTCCATACGGTATACCGTCTACAAAGGAGGCTCGAATGGACCTGTACGAATACCAGGCGAAGGAGCTCTTCGGGCGTCACGGGATCCCGGTTCCCGCAGGCCGGATCGCGGCCACACCGGCCGAGGCCCGCGCGATCGCGGCCGAGCTGGACACGCCCGTTGTCATCAAGGCCCAGGTGAAGACCGGTGGACGGGGCAAGGCAGGCGGGATCAGACCGGCGGCGGGGCCGGTCGCGGCCGAGGCGGAGGCCGATCGCGTCTTAGGGATGGACATCAAGGGGCACATCGCGCGCCGCGTGCTGGTCGAGGCAGCGACGGTGCCGTTCGAGGAGTACTACGCGGCCTTCCTGGTGGACCGTGCCGAGGGCGGGTTCCTGGCGATGGTGTCGGGCCAGGGCGGCATGGAGATCGAGGAGCTGGCGGCCACCGACCCCGACGCCCTCGTGAAGCTGCCGATCGACCCCGTCACGGGCGTGGACGCCGACGTCGCCCGGCTGCTGGCGGAGAAGGCCGGGCTGCCCGGGCAGGCGGCCGAGGTGCTGGAGCGGCTGTGGCGGGTGCTGGTCGCGGAGGACGCCCTGCTGGTCGAGGTGAACCCGCTGATCTGCACCACCGACCAGCGGATCATGGCACTGGACGGCAAGGTCACCCTCGACGACAACGCGGCCTTCCGCCACGCGTGGGAGGGCTACGCCGAGCGCACGGACAGCCTGGAGGACCGCGCCAGGGCCAAGGGGCTCAACTACGTCAAGCTGGACGGCACGGTCGGCGTGATCGGCAACGGCGCCGGGCTGGTGATGAGCACGCTCGACGTGGTGGCGGGGGCCGGCGCCGACCCCGCGAACTTCCTCGACATCGGGGGCGGCGCCTCCGCGCAGGTCATGGCCGACGGGCTGGAGATCATCCTGGCCGACCCCGACGTGCGCTCGGTGCTGGTCAACGTCTTCGGCGGCATCACGGCCTGCGACGCGGTGGCCAACGGCATCGTCACCGCGCTCGGGCTGCTCGGCGAGCGCGGCCTCGGCAGGCCCATCGTCGTACGGCTGGACGGCAACAACGCCGAGGTGGGCCGGCGCATCCTGAGCGACGCCCGGCACCCGGCGGTCCGCCAGGTCTCCACCATGGACGGCGCCGCCGAGATGGCGGCCAGACTCGCGGCAGGTGCGTAAATGGCGATCTTTCTGACCAAGGACAGCCGGGTCCTCGTCCAGGGCATGACGGGCGCGGAGGGCACCAGGCACACGACGCGCATGCTGGCCGCCGGCACCGACGTGGTGGCCGGCGTGACGCCGGGCAAGGGCGGCCGCTCGGTGGACTTCGGCGAGCGCACGGTGCCCGTGTTCGGCTCGGTGACCGAGGCGGTGGCGGAGACCGGGGCCGACGTGTCGGTCGTCTTCGTGCCGCCGAGGTTCACCGCCGCGGCCGTGGAGGAGGCGGTGGCGGCGGAGGTGCCGCTCTGCGTGGTGATCACGGAGGGCGTGCCGGTGCACGACGCCGTGCGCCTGCGCGCCCTGGCCGGCGGCCGGACCAGGATCATCGGGCCCAACTGCCCCGGCCTGATCAGCCCCGGCCAGTCCTCGGCCGGGATCATCCCCGCCGACATCACCTCGGCCGGGCGCATCGGGCTGGTCTCCAAGTCGGGGACGCTGACGTACCAGCTCATGTACGAGCTGCGCGACCTCGGCTTCTCCACCGCCGTCGGCATCGGCGGCGACCCGGTCGTCGGCACCACGCACATCGACTGCCTGCGGGCCTTCCAGGACGACCCGGGCACCGACGCGATCGTGATGATCGGCGAGATCGGCGGCGACGCCGAGGAGCGGGCCGCCGCCTACATCGAGCGGCACGTCACCAAGCCCGTTGTCGCGTACGTGGCCGGGTTCACCGCCCCCGAGGGCAAGACGATGGGGCACGCGGGCGCGATCGTGTCCGGCTCGTCCGGCACCGCGCAGGCCAAGAAGGAGGCCCTGGAGGCGGCCGGCGTCCGGGTCGGCAGGACGCCCTCGGAGACCGCCCGCCTCATGCGGTCGGCGCTGTCATGAGATTCGACGTCATGAGACTCGACGCCATGAGATCCGGCGCCATGAGATTCGACGTCAACCTCTCCATCCTCTTCACCGGCCTGCCGCTGCTGGAGCGCCCGGCGGCGGCGGCCAAGCACGGGTTCGACGCCGTCGAGCTGTGGTGGCCGTTCGACGGCCCCGACCCGGGCGGCGCGGCGCTGGCGGAGCTGCGCCAGGCCGTCGAGGAGGCCGGGGTGCGCCTGGTGGGGCTCAACTTCGACGCCGGCGACATGGCGGCCGGCGAGCGCGGCCTGCTGGCCAGGCCGGACGGCTCGGCCCGCTTCCGGCGCAACATCGACGTCGCGGTCCAGCTCGCCGGCGAGCTGGGCTGCACGGTGCTGAACGCGTTGTACGGCAACGGCCCCGGCACCGACAGGGACCTGGCCGTGGCGAACCTGCGCAGGGCGGCCGACGCGGCGGCCGGCATCGGCGCGACCGTGGTGGTCGAGGCGCTCAACTCCCACGAGAACCCGATGTACCCGATCACCTCGGCCGGGGCCGCGTTCGAGCTGATCGACCAGGTGGACAGGGAGAACGTGGCCTTCCTGGCCGACCTGTACCACCTGCACCGGATGGGGGAGGACGTGCTCGCCCTCATCGACCGGCACACGGCCAGGTTCGGGCACGTGCAGATCGCCGACGATCCCGGCAGGGGGCGGCCGGGGAGCGGGCGGATGCCGTACCCGGAGATCTTCGCGCGGCTGGAGGCGGCGGGCTACCGCGGCCACGTCGGCCTGGAGTACCGGCACGAGGGGCCGGGCGCGTTCGACTGGAGGCAGTGAATGAACAGCGGGACGACCATCGGGTTCGTCGGCTTGGGGATCATGGGCAGCCCGATGGCGGCCAACCTCCTCAAGGCCGGATATGCCGTGACCGGGTATGACGTGTCCGCCGAGCGGGTCGCGCAGCTCGCCGCGCTCGGCGGCAAGCGCGCCACCGGCGTGGTGGACGCCGTCGCCGGCGCCGACGTGGTGATCACCATGCTCCCCGACTCGCCGCAGGTCGAGGAGGTCGCGCCGCTCGTCATCGAGTACGGCCGGCCGAACCTGCTCTACATCGACATGAGCACGATCAAGCCCGAGACCTCCCGCCGGGTCGCCAGGCAGGCGGCGGCGGCCGGCGTGCGCGCCCTGGACGCCCCCGTCAGCGGCGGCGAGCGCGGCGCGATCGACGGCACCCTGTCGATCATGGTGGGCGGCGCGCCCGAGGACGTCGAGGAGGCCAGGCCGGTCCTGGAGCGCCTGGGGGTCACCATCGTGCACGTCGGCCCCGCCGGGGCCGGCCAGACCGTCAAGGCGGCCAACCAGCTCGTGGTCGGCGGCATCTACGGGCTGGTCTCGGAGGCGATCGTGCTGCTGGAGGCGTCGGGCGTGAACCCCGCCGCCGGGCTCGACGTGCTGGCGGGCGGCCTGGCCGGCTCCCGCATCCTGGAGCTCAAGCGGCACACCATGGTCAAGCGGGAGTTCGTCCCCGGCTTCCGCATCGACCTGCACCACAAGGACATGGGCATCGCCCTGGCCGCCGCGCGCGAGGCCGGCGTCAGCCTGCCGCTCACCGGGCAGGTCGCCCAGCTCGTGGCCGCGGCCAGGGCGCAGGGCCACGGCTCGCTCGACCACTCCGCCCTGCTGAAGGTGATCGAAAGGCTGAACGCGTGAACAGAGTCCCCTGCATGGAGGCCGTGGTCAAGGTGCTGGAGTCGGAGGGCGTCGACACCGTCTTCGGCATCCCCGGCGCGGCCATCCTGCCGCTCTACGCCGCGCTCCGGAACAGCTCGATCCGGCACATCACCGTGCGGCACGAGGAGGGCGGCACCCACGCGGCCGACGGCTGGGCCAGGGTCACCGGCAACGTCGGCGTCTGCATCGGCACCTCGGGGCCGGCCGGCACCAACATGATCACCGGCCTCTACACCGCGCTGGCCGACTCGATCCCGATCATCTGCGTCACCGGCCAGGCCATGACCTCCAAGCTGCACCAGGAGGCCTTCCAGGCGGTGGACATCGTGGAGATCGCCCGCCCGGTGACCAAGTGGGCCGTGCAGCTCAAGGAGCCGGCCCAGGCGCCGTGGGTGTTCAGGGAGGCGTTCCGGATCGCCCGCTCGGGACGGCCGGGGCCGGTCCTCATCGACCTGCCGATCGACGTCCAGCGCGGATCGTGCCGCTACGACCCGGAGCTGGACGCGCCGCTGCCCGTCGAGGTGCCCAGCCCGCTGCCCAGGGCCGTGCGGGCGGCCATGGACCTGCTGGAGGAGGCCAGGCGGCCGATCATCCTGGCCGGCGGCGGCGTGATCATCGCCGACGCGTGCGACGAGCTGCGCGCGCTGGCCGAGCACCTCCAGGTGCCGGTGCAGGTGACGCTCATGGGCAAGGGCGCCTTCCCCGAGGACCACCCCCTCTTCGCCGGGATGGCCGGCATCCAGACGCAGACGCGGTGGGGCAACGCCGCGTTCCTGGCCAGCGACCTGGTCCTGGCCGTGGGCGCGCGCTTCGGCGACCGGCACACCGGCGACCTCGACGTCTACCGGCGCGGCCGCACGTTCGTGCACGTGGACATCGACCCCCTGCAGCTCGGCCGGGTCTTCGAGCCCGACCTCGGCGTCGTCGGCCACGCCCGCGCCGTGCTGGGCGACCTGCGCGACGAGGCGCGCCGCCGCGGCGGGCCGCGGCGGCCCGGCAAGTGGGTGGCCAAGGTGGGCGAGCTGCGCGGCACGATGGCGCGCCGCGACGACTTCGACGACGTGCCGATCAAGCCGCCCAGGGTGTTCAAGGAGATCAACGAGTACTTCCCCAGGGACACGACGTTCGTCACCGCGATCGGGCTCTACCAGATCTGGTCGGGGCAGTTCCAGACGACGTACCTGCCGCGCCGCTACCTGGTGTGCGGGCAGGCGGGACCGCTGGGCTGGGAGGTGCCGGCCGCCATGGGCGTCAAGCTCGCCCACCCCGAGCGGCAGGTCGTGGCCGTGGTCGGCGACTACTCCTTCCAGTTCCTGATGGAGGAGGTGGCGGTGGCGGCGCAGTACCGGGTGCCGTTCGTCATCGTCATGATCAACAACGAGTACCTGGGGCTCATCAGGCAGGCGGAGCTCCCGTACGACATGAACTACGCCGTGGACCTGCACTACGGGGAGGGCGGCATCGACCATGTCAAGGCCATGGAGGCGTTCGGCTGCCCGGCGCGCCGGGTGGAGCTGCCCGGAGACCTGCGCGACGCGCTGGCCTGGGCGAGCGCCGAGGCGGCGGCCAAGCGGCTGCCGGTGCTGGTGGAGGTGATGGTGGAGCGCGAGGCGAACGCCGCCATGGGGTCCTCGCTGGAGGCGATCACCGAGTACGAGCCGCTGCCCGAGCTGATCACCGCCGACTGGTCCGACTGACCCCCCGATGGAGGAGGAGCGTATGCAGCTCAAGCCGGGCACGTCCTGGCGGGACGCCTACCAGCGCTGCTGCGAGGCGGCCCCCGAGGCCTTCCACGACGACCGGGTGCTCAACCACTGGGGCGGCATCTGGCACCGCGACGGGCGACCGGTGCCCGGCTTCTCCCCGCTGGACGGCACCGCCATCGCGGGTCCGCCCCGGCTCGACCGGGCGGGGGCGGGCCGCGCCGTGGCCGGCGCGGTGGAGGAGCACCGGCGCTGGCGCCACACGCCGCTCGCCGAGCGCAAGGCCATGGTCTCGGCGGCCGTGGAGTCGATGGCCGCCCACCGCGACCTGCTGGCCCTGCTGCTGGTCTGGGAGATCGGCAAGCCGTGGAAGACGGCCCGCGCCGACGTGGACCGCTGCCTGGACGGCGTGCGCTGGTACGTGGCGGAGATCGACCGCATGGTCGAGGGCCGGGCGCCGCTGCCCGGCCCGGTCAGCAACATCGCGAGCTGGAACTATCCGATGAGCGTGCTCATGCACGCCATGCTCGTGCAGGCGCTGGCCGGCAACGCGGTGATCGCAAAGACGCCCACCGACGGCGGATTGTGCTGCCTGACCCTGGCCTGCGCCCTGGCGGTGCGGGAAGGGCTGCCGTTCACGCTGGTCAGCGGGGGAGGGGCGGAGCTGTCACCGGTGCTGGTCGGCTCGGGCTCGCTGGGCTGCGTGTCGTTCGTGGGCGGCAGGGACGCCGGCGCGAAGGTGGCCACCTCGCTGGCCGACCTCGGGCGGCGGCACGTGCTGGAACAGGAGGGCCTCAACTGCTGGGGCGTGTGGGAGTACGGCGACTGGGACCTGCTCGCCCGGCAGATCCGCGCCTCCTTCGACTACGGCAAGCAGCGCTGCACCGCCTACCCGCGCTTCGTCGTGCAGCGCTCGCGCTTCCACGACTTCCTGGCGGCCTACCTGGAGGCGGTGGGCTCGCTGCGCTTCGGGCATCCGCTGGCCGTGGCGCGGCCCGGCGATCCGCTGCCGGAGCTGGACTTCGGCCCGCTGATCAACGCCTCGAAGGCCAAGGAGCTGGCCGACCAGGTGGACGAGGCCGTGGCGCGGGGCGGCGTGCCGGTGCACCGGGCGTCCCTCGACTCCGGACACTTCCTGCCCGGTCAGGATATTTCCGCGTACTTTGCTCCGACGGCCCTGCTCAACCCGCCGCCCTCCTCACCCCTGCACCACGCCGAGCCGTTCGGCCCCGTGGACACCATCGTGCTGGTGGACACGGAGGCTGAGCTGCTGGCCGCCATGAACGCCAGCAACGGCGCCCTGGTGGCCACGCTGTCGTGCGAGGAGGAGGAGACCTTCCGCCGGCTGGCCCCGGAGGTGCGGGCGTTCAAGGTGGGCCACAACAGGCCGCGCTCGCGCGGGGACCGCGAGGAGTTGTTCGGCGGGCTCGGCGCGTCGTGGCGCGGCGCGTTCGTCGGCGGCGAGCTGCTGGTGCGCGCCGCCACCACCGGCCCGGACGGCGAACGCCTCCCGGGCAACTTCCCGAGCTACACGCTCCTGCCGTAGCCCCGCCGCGGCGCGCCCCGACCGGGCCGCGCCGCCCTCGCGCGCACCGGCCTTCCGGGCGGGTGCGCCCGGACGGCGTGGAGGCGGATGCGCCTAGAAGGCGCCGAAGCGGGTCGCCGCCAGCAGGACCAGAAAGGTCAGCATGGCGACCCGCAACACCTTGCCCGCCACGCCCAGCGACGGCCACGACAGGTAGGCCAGCCAGCCGACGAACGCCAGCACCGGCAGCACGGCCACGCCGCCCAGCGGGTTGGTCACGGCGAACCCCGCCAGCAGCAGGACCACCAGCACGGCCGGCGCCACCCACCGGGGCACCTGCGTGAACAGGAACGTCATCGGCACCGCGCTGCGCGCCTCGACCGCCTTGCGCAGGCCGGTCGCGCCCGGCGTGAAGAACTGCTCGCCCTGGGGCTGCGGGCGGCGCTTGTTGTCAGGGGCCACGCCCAGAGCCTACGGGAGTTCGGGCCACGCGTGGGGTGCGCGCCTTTAGGCTGGTCGGGTGCTCGCCGTGATCCGATACACCGTTCCAGAGTCCCAGTCCCAAGACTTCGTCAAGCAGGGCCACACCATCCTCGACACGTTCGCGACCCAGCCCGGCTACCTGCGGGGCAGGCTGGCCCGCTCGGTCGACGAGCCCAATCTGTGGGCGCTGGTCACGGAATGGGAGGGCGCCGGGTTCTACCGAAGAGCGTTGTCGGCCGCCCGGATGGTGATGTATCCCCTGATGATCCTGATGCTCAACGAGCCCAGCGCGTACGAGGACGTCTACACGCGGGACGGGGCGTAGCATTACTCGCGCGCGAGAGCGGGGGCCCGTCCCCTAAGCTGGGATCTCACAATTTCCCTCGCCGACCTCCAGCCGGAAAGAGAATCAACCAAAATGGCACGACGCACCGACGTCATGGACACCATCGTCAGCCTCGCCAAGCGCCGCGGGCTCGTTTACCCGTCGAGCGAGATCTACGGCGGACTGCGCGCGTCGTGGGACTACGGTCCACTGGGCGTCGAGCTGAAGAACAACGTCAAGCGGCAGTGGTGGCTGTCGATGGTCCAGTCGCGCGACGACGTGGTGGGCCTCGACTCCTGCGTCATCCTGGCGCCCGAGGTGTGGCGGGCCAGCGGCCACGTCGAGACCTTCACCGACCCGCTGACCGAATGCCTGTCCTGCCACAAGCGCTTCCGCGCCGACCACCTGATCGAGGCCTACGAGGAGAAGAACGGCCGGGCGCCCGAGGCCGGCCTGGCCGACATCACCTGCCCCAACTGCGGCAACAAGGGCACCTTCACCGAGCCGCGGCAGTTCAGCGGCCTGCTGAAGACCTACCTCGGCCCGGTCGAGGACGAGTCGGGCCTGGCCTACCTGCGGCCCGAGACCGCGCAGGGCATCTTCATCAACTACCTCAACGTGCAGCAGTCGGCCCGCAAGAAGATCCCGTTCGGCATCGGCCAGGTCGGCAAGTCGTTCCGCAACGAGATCACCCCGGGCAACTTCATCTTCCGCACCCGCGAGTTCGAGCAGATGGAGATGGAGTTCTTCGTCAAGCCGGGCACCGACGAGGAGTGGCACCAGTACTGGATCGACGAGCGCTTCCGCTGGTACTCCGACCTGGGCATCAACAAGGACAACCTGCGCCTTTACGAGCACCCCCAGGAGAAGCTGTCCCACTACTCCAAGCGCACCGTCGACATCGAATACCGCTTCAACTTCACCGGCTCGGAGTGGGGCGAGCTGGAGGGCATCGCCAACCGCACCGACTACGACCTGTCCTCCCACTCCAAGGCGTCGGGCGCCGACCTGAGCTTCTTCGAGCAGGAGAGCGGCGAGCGCTACATCCCCTACGTCATCGAGCCGGCGGCCGGCGTCGACCGCGCCACGCTGACGTTCCTGATCGACGCCTACACCGAGGACGAGGCGCCCAACGCCAAGGGCGTCATGGAGAAGCGCACGGTCATGCGGCTCGACCACCGGCTCGCGCCGGTCAAGGCCGCGGTGCTGCCGCTCTCGCGCAACGCCGACCTGTCGCCGAAGGCGCGTGACCTGGCCGCCCAGCTCCGCCGCCGCTGGAACGTCGAGTTCGACGACGCCGGGGCGATCGGCCGCCGCTACCGCCGCCAGGACGAGATCGGCACGCCGTTCTGCATCACGGTCGACTTCGACACGCTCGAAGACCAGGCGGTGACCATCCGCGAGCGCGACACGATGGCCCAGGAGCGCATCTCGATCGATGGCGTCGAGTCCTACCTGCGCCAGCACCTGAACGACTGACCGGTCCTGCCGAAGACCTGAACGACTGACCGGTCCTGCCGAAGACGGGCCGCCCCTTCGCGGGCGGCCCGTCTTCTCATGTGCGGGGAACCCGCCGCAGCGCTATCCCGCGCCGGTGGCGGACGCCTCGGGGCCGGCCGGCGCGCTGGGTGAGGCCGTGGCCGCGCTGCTCGACCCGGCATCCGGCGTGCTGCCCTTCGGGGTGCCCGAAGGGGTGCCCGTCGGGGCGCTCGGGCCGATCGACGGCGTCGTCGTGGGCTGGGCCGTGGCCGAGGGCGGCGTCGTCCCGGCGGCCGGCGTGGACGGCCGGCCGACCGACATGTACGCCAGCACCCCGATCGCGACGAACACCACCGACACCACCGCCGCGGCGCCGTAGCCGATCCTGCGTCTGAGACGCCTGCGCTGTTCCCGTCGCAGAGCCTCCTCGCGCCGCATGGCGGCGCGCCTGCGCTTCACCTTTCGCTGTGACATGGCTGCTCCCGAGTACGGTCTCGGGCGTCACCATAAAAGGCGCCGCATAATGTCGATCTAAGGGCATGGAGTCCCGGCGGCGGGCGGCATATCGTCATGGTCTGTATGCCCGGCACGCACCCCCGAAGCGCCTGAAACCCGAAGCGCCTGAAACCCGAAGCGCCTGAAACCCGAAGCGTCTGAGAAACCCGAAGCGCCTGAGAACCCGAAGCGCCTGAGAAAACGCGCCTGAGAAACACCCGGGGCACCCGCGAAGAACCCGGGGCGCCCGACGAAGGACCCGAAGCGCCTGAGAAGAAAGGGCGACCGCCCATGCGTACCCGCCTCCCGGTCGTTCTCGCCGCCGCGCTGTGCGCGATCCTGTCCGTGCCCGCCGCGGCGGCGAGCCCCGACGTGCCCGACGACCAGCCCTTACCGGGCTACACCATCGACAACCCGCCGCTGACCCCCGCCGTCGTGCGCGGCGAGCCGAGCCGGGTGCACCAGGGCGTGCACCGGCACGCCGCCTTCCAGATCGAGGTGCCGCCGCGCTGGAACGGCGACCTGGTCATGTGGGCGCACGGCTACCGCGGCGACAGCCGGGTGCTCACCGTGGACCCGCCCGGCTACGGCCTGCGCCGGCGCCTGCTGGAGCAGGGCTACGCCTGGGCCGCCTCCTCCTACTACGCCAACGGCTACGACGTGCGGGCGGGCGTGCTCAGCACCCACGCGCTCACCGAGCGCTTCGCCGACACCGTGGGCCGGCCGCGCCGGACGTACATCGCGGGCGTGTCCATGGGCGGTCACGTCACGGTCCGCTCGATCGAGCAGTACCCCGGCCGGTACGCCGCCGCGCTGCCGATGTGCGGGGCGATCGGCGACCACGAGCTGTTCGACTTCTTCCTGGACTATCAGCTCCTCGCGCAGGACCTGGCCGACGTGCCCGCCTACCCGATCCCGGCCGACTACGCGACCTCGGTCGTGCCCCGGATCAAGGAGCGGCTGGGGCTGACCGGCGGGCCCGAGCCCACCGGCGAGCCGGGCAGGCAGTTCCGCTCCCTCGTCGTCAACCTCAGCGGCGGCGAGCGCCCGGGGGCCGCGGCGGCGTTCGCGTACTGGCAGGACTTCCTGTTCGGGCTGGCCGAGGCGGACGGCGGCGGCAGCCTGGCGGAGGAGCCCGGCAGGGTGGCGACCAACCGCGGCACCGTCTACCGGCCCGCCACGCCGGTGGACGTCAACGCGAGCGTGCGGCGGGTGCCCCCCGCCGACCCCCGGGCCCGCCACACGCGGCGGCTGACCGAGGTGGCCTCCGTGTCCGGCAGGATCGAGGTGCCCGTCCTGACCCTGCACGACCTGGGCGACAACTTCGTGCCGTTCTCGATGGAGCAGCACTACCGGGCCGACGTGGCCCGGCACGGCCGCTCCCACCTGCTGGTGCAGCGGGTGATCCGGGCGGTCGGGCACTGCGAGTTCAGCCCCGCCGAGGCCGGCGCGGCGTGGGACGACCTCGTCCGCTGGCAGCGCACCGGGAAGCGGCCCGCCGGCGACGACGTGACGCGCCCCTCCGTGCTGGCCGACCCGGCCTACGGCTGCCGCTTCACCGACCCGTCGGCGTACGCGACCGGCACCCGCCCGCTGTTCGCGCGCTGCCCATGAACCGAAAAATCGTGTAAAGGCGACGGTTACGCAGGTTTTCGCGCTCCCTTGATGTCATTCGTGTACGCCAACACGAGGGACGAGGAATCTATGCGTGCATCACGTTTCGCACTAGTACTGCTCGCCGCCGGCGCGCTGCTCATGACCGGGAGCGCGGCGTTCGCCGACCCCGAGCCGAGCGCTCTTGAGCTGCGCGTGGTCGTGGACGACTGCCCGCACGGCAGCGTGCAGCCATGACCGACCCGGCCCTGCTCGAAAGGGCCCTGTTCGAGGTCAAGCGGGTGATCGTCGGGCAGGACCACATGGTCGAGCGGCTGCTCGTGGCGGTGCTCGCCAAGGGGCACTGCCTGCTCGAAGGCGTCCCCGGCATCGCCAAGACGCTGGCCGCCGAGACCATGGCCACGGTCGTCGGGGGCACGTTCTCCCGCATCCAGTTCACGCCGGACCTGGTGCCGTCCGACATCGTCGGCACCAGGATCTACCGGCCCTCCACCGAGTCGTTCGACGTCGAGCTCGGTCCCGTCATGGTCAACCTGCTGCTCGCCGACGAGATCAACAGGGCGCCCGCGAAGGTGCAGTCCGCCCTGCTGGAGATCATGGCCGAGGGCCAGGTCAGCATCGGCGGCGTCACGTACGAGGTGCCGCGGCCCTTCCTGGTGCTGGCCACCCAGAACCCGATCGAGTCGGAGGGCGTCTACCACCTGCCCGAGGCGCAGCGTGACCGCTTCCTGATGAAGATCGACGTGGACTATCCCAGCGAATCGGAGGAGCTGGCGATCGTCTACCGCATGAGCGTGGACCCGCCCGCCCCCCAGAACGTCCTCGGCCCGGAGCAGGTCGTCGCGTTGCAGCGCCGGGCCGAGGAGGTCTTCGTGCACCACGCGGTCGCCGAGTACGCCGTCCGCATCGTCTACGCCACCCGCGACCCCGAGCGGTACGGGGTGCCGGACGTGGGCCGGCTGCTGGCGTTCGGGGCCAGCCCCCGGGCCACGCTCGGCCTGCTGGCGGCCGGCCGGGCGCTGGCGCTCATGCGGGGGCGCGACTACGTGCTGCCGGAGGACGTACGGGACCTGGCGCACGACGTCATGGCCCACCGGCTCGTGCTCTCCTTCGACGCGCTGGCCGACGGGGTGGCGCCCCGGCAGATCGTGGACCGGGTGCTGGCGGCCGTGCCGCTGCCCGTCATCGCCCCCCAGCAGCAGGAAGCGGTGGCATGAAGCCGTACCTGATGGCCGAGCCCGCGCTGCGCAGGCTCGAACTGACGATCACCAGGAGGCTGGATGGGCTGCTCCAGGGTGAACACCTCGGCCTGGTGCCAGGTCCGGGCAGCGAACCGGCGGAGTCGCGGCCGTACCAGGCGGGGGACGACGTGCGGCGGATGGACTGGAACGTCACCGCGCGCACGAACGAGCCCCACGTCCGTGACCTGGTCGCGGACCGGGAGCTGGAGATCTGGGCGCTGCTCGACGCCACCGCCAGCATGGACTTCGGCACCGCGGCGATGGAGAAGCGGGAGCTGGCCGTGGCCGCCCTGGCCGCGGTCGGCTTCCTCACCCAGCGCACCGGCAACCGCATCGGCACCCACCTGCTGCACGGCGGCGGCGTCAGGACGCTGCCCGCCAGGACGGGCCGGCCGCACCTGATGGCGCTGCTGCAGGCGGCCTTCGCGCTGCCGCGCACCCCGCCGGGGGTGGCCGAGCCGCTGCTCGGCGTGGCGGCCGAACAGCTCGGCCGGGTGGTGCGCCGCCGCGGCCTGGTCGTCGTCGTGTCGGACTTCCTCGACACGCCGGAGACCTGGGAGCTGCCGCTGCGCCGGCTCACCGCCCGCCACCAGCTGCTGGCCGTGGAGGTGGTGGACCCGCGCGAGCTGACGCTGCCGGACGTGGGCATCCTCACGCTGATCGACCCGGAGACGGGCCGGCGGCGCGAGGTGGCCACCGGCAACGCGCGGCTGCGGCGCAGGTACGCCGAGGCCGCGGCCGGGCAGCGCGCGGCCATCGAGCAGGCGCTGCGCCGGGCCGGGGCCACCCACCTGCGGCTGCGCACGGACCGCGACTGGGTGCGCGACCTGGTCAAGCACGTCATGCGCCAGCGCCGCCTGGCCACGCTGGCGGCGAGCCCGGCCCTGCGGCGAGGAGGGGCGCCCGCGGGGAACGGCGAAGCCGCGCCGATCCAGGCAGCAGGCCAGGAAGGCCCGGGAGAGCCCGGAAGGCCGCGGGCGGAGGGCCGGACAGGTCCCGGAAAGCCGGGGCCGCCGGCGGGGGGCTGGGGAGGCCCCCCGGGAGGAGGTGGGGCCGCATGACGCTTCTCGCGCCCGTCTGGTTGCTGCTGCTCGTCCCGGTGGCCCTGCTCGCCCTGGCGTACGTGCTCATGGCCCTGCGCAGCAGGACCGCCTACGCCGTCCGCTTCACCAACCTCGACCTGCTCGACAAGGTGGCGCCGCGGCGGCCCGGCTGGCGCAGACACGTGCCGGCGGCGGCGCTGCTGCTCATGTTCGCCCTGCTCGTGGTGGGCTTCGCGCGGCCGACGGCCGAGGTGCGGGTGCCGCGGGAACGGGCGACGATCATGGTGGCGTTCGACGTGTCGGCCTCCATGGGGGCGACCGACGTCTCGCCCAACCGGTTCGAGGCGGCCAAGCAGGCGGCCAGGGAGTTCGTCCGAGGGCTGCCCGAGCGGTTCAACCTGGGCCTGGTGTCGTTCTCGTCGGCGGCGTCCGTCGCCGTGCCGCCCACCACGGACCGGCAGACGGTGCTGGGCGCGATCGACCGGCTCAGCCTCGACTCGGGCACCGCCATCGGCGAGGCCGTCTACTCCTCGCTGGAGGCCATCGCCGCGCTGGACTCGGAGGAGGAGGCGCCGCCCGCGCACATCGTGCTGCTGTCGGACGGCTCCAACACCACCGGCCGCACGGTGAGCGACGCGGCGGGCGAGGCGACCTCGCGGGGCGTCCCGGTCACCACGATCGCGTACGGCACCGCCGACGGCACCATCAGCCTGTCGGGCCGCGAGGTCCCGGTGCCGGTGGACGGGCCCGCGCTGCGCGGCCTGGCCGAGTCGGCGGGCGGCGGCTTCTACGAGGCGGCCAGCGGCAGCGAGCTGCAGGCGGTCTACGAGGACATCGGCACGTCGGTGGGCTACCGCACCGAGCGGCAGGAGGTCTGGCAGTGGTTCGTGGGGGCGGGGCTGATCTTCGCGATGATCGCGGCGCTGACGTCCATGGTGTGGTTCTCGAGGCTCCCATGAGAGGTCTGGGCAGGCCGCGCGGCCCGGAGTTCCGTACGGTGCCGGTGGGCGCGGGGGAGCGGCCCCCGCCCCAGGGCGCGCCCGCGCCGGCCCTGCCGCCGCTGATCGGGCCGCCGCTGATCGGACCGGCGGCCGGGTCGCCGCCGGTCGTGCCGCCGCCGGTCGTGCCGCCGCGTCCGGTGGCGGAGACCGTGCAGAAGGCGCCCAGGACGTCGCCGCCCCGGGGACGCCTCCTGGTGGCCGCCGCGCTCGTCGCGGCGCTCACCGGGGCGGCGGCGGGCGCGGCGGGGGCCCGGCTCTTCGAAGGGTCCGAGCCGGCCCCCGCCGCGGCCCTGCCGAGGGCGGCCCCCGCGCCGCCGGCGAGCCTGACCGGGCTGAGCGCGACGGCGGCCCGCGTGCTGCCCAGCGTGGTCTCCGTGGAGACGCGCCGCTCGGGCGGCTCCGGCTTCGTGGTGGACGACCGCGGCCACATCGTCACCAACGCCCACGTGGTCAGCGGCAGCAGCTCGGTCACCGTCGTGCTCAGCGACGGCCGCCGGCTCTCCGCCGACGTGATCGGCGCGGACGACGACGAGGACCTGGCCGTGCTGGAGGTGGCCTACCCGGCGGAGCTGACGCCGGCCACGCTCGGCAGGTCCGCGGACCTGTCCGTCGGCGACCAGGTGCTGGCCATCGGCTCGCCGCTGGGCCTGTCCGGCACGGTCACCGGCGGCATCGTCAGCGCCCTGGACAGGGAGGTGCGGCTGGGCGGCTCCCGGCGCACGGCCGTGCAGACCGACGCCTCCATCAACCCCGGCAACTCCGGCGGCCCGCTGGTGAACGCCCGGGGCGAGGTCGTCGGGGTGAACACCGCGATCGCGGCGAGCCGGGGAGGCGGCAACATCGGCATCGGTTTCGCCATCCCCATCGACCGGGCGGCGCCCATCGCAGAACGAATCATCCGAAACTAGGGTGCTGCACATGCGACTGCTAGTGGTGGAGGACGAGGAGGACCTGGTCGACGCGCTGCGCGTCGGCCTCGTCCGCGCGGGGTACGCGGTGGACGTCGCCTACGACGCGCCCTCCGCGCACGAGAAACTGCAGGTCAACACGTACGACCTGGTCCTGCTCGACCTGAACCTGCCCGGCGGCGACGGGTTCCAGCTCTGCCGGGGCGTGCGCGCGGCCGGCAAGGGGGTGCGGATCATCATGGTGACCGCCCGCGACCGGCTCGACGACCGGGTCCGCGGCCTCGACGAGGGGGCCGACGACTATCTGGTCAAGCCGTTCGCCTTCCCCGAGCTGCTGGCCCGGGTGCGGGCGCTGCTGCGCCGGGACACCGGCGGCGGCACCTCCGTGCTGGAGGTGGGCGGCCTGCGCATCGACACGGCCCGCCTGGAGGTCTCGCTCGACGGCAGGTCCCTGGCGCTCACCCCCAAGGAGTACGGCGTGCTGCACTACCTGATGACCCGGCCCGGGCACGTCGTGTCCACCGAGGAGCTGCTCGAACACGTCTGGGACGAGCACGCCGACCCGTTCACCAGCACCGTCCGGGTCACGGTCGGCAACCTGCGCCGCAAGCTGCAGGAGGACGGCCTGATCGAGACCGTGATCAGCCGGGGCTACCGGCTGAAGGAGCCCACGTGATCCACACCATCCGCTTCCGGATCACGGTCCTGTACTCGGGGCTGCTGTTCGTGCTGGCCGCGCTCGTGCTCGGCGGCATCTACTTCACCGTGTCCAACACCACCGACCAGCGCCCGGTCACCACCGAGATCGCCAAGACCTACAGCAGGACCAACCAGTATCTCGGCAAGCGCGAGGTGGTCTTCATGGAGGAGGTCGAGAACGCGGTCAACGTCGAGACGATGGCCACCCTGCGCAACTACTCGCTCCTCACCCTGGCCGGACTGTACGTCGCCAGTCTGGGCATCGGCTGGGTGCTGGCCGGCCGGGTGCTGCGCCCGGTCCGGTCGATCACCCACACGGCCGAGGAGATCCAGGCCACCGACCTGAACCGGCGCATCAAGCTGCACGGCCCGCGCGACGAGCTGAAGGACCTGGCCGACACCATCGACACGATGCTCGACCGCCTGGAGGAGGCGTTCAGCGCGCAGCGCCAGCTCATCGATGACGCCTCGCACGAGCTGCGCAGCCCGCTGACCATCATCAGGGCCAACGTGGACGCCGTGCTGGCCGATCCCGGCGCCAGCGAGGAGGAGCGGGCCAGGGCCGTGGCCATCATCGACCGCGCCACGACCCGCATGACCCGGCTCGTGGAGGACCTGCTGGCCACCGCGCGCCGGCAGGGCGCCGCGTTCGCCGACGCCGACCTCGACCTGGCCAGGGTGGTGGGGGAGGCGTGCGAGGAGTACACCGCGCCCGCCGCCGCCCGCGACATCACGATCGGCCGGCGGCTGGGCGCCGGGCTGGAGACGACCGGCGACGCCGACGCGCTGCGCCGCGCCGTGTCCAACCTGCTGTCCAACGCCGTGCGGCTGTCGCCGTCCGGCGGCACGATCCGGGTCGGGGCGGGCCGGGCGGACGGCTGGTTGTGGGCGGCGGTCCGCGACGACGGCCCCGGGCTGCGCGAGGCCGACCAGGCGCGGGTGTTCGACCGCTTCTGGCGCGGCGAGGCCAGCCGCAGGGACCGCCACACGGGCCTGGGCCTGGCGATCGTGCGGCAGATCGTGGAGTCGCACGGCGGGCGCGTGGAGGTGTTCTCGCGGCTGGGCGAGGGCGCGACGTTCGTGCTCTGGCTGCCCCCGCGCGACGGCGCGCCCGGCACGCCACCGCACGGCAACCCCCTGGCCTGACGGGCGCTCAGGGCTCCCGGCCGGCCTGACGGCCGGGAGGCCGCGCCGAGGGCGGATGCCCCTGCGGCCGGTACGCGCCGTGCTCCCGCGCCGGGTTGACCCGGACGAGTGGGCGTGCAGGGCCCGTGGCCGGTAGCGCGATGAACCCCAGCGTGTGGGGCCGCAGCCAGCGCGCGAACGGCAGCCGTTCGTCGAGGTAGATCGCGGAGTCCACGGCCGCCTTGGCGGAACCGGCCACGAAACGAGGGCGGCGCTTGGGCTTGGTAGGAGTGGCCATGGGGGCCTCCTGATGGGGGTGTGATCTGATTCTGCACCCGCTGCCCGGCTTTCTCAAGAATTGGTGTAAACCAATTGGTCTAATCCAATTTTCGGTTGTCTGGTCGTATAATTGGATTAGACCTGTGATGCTGCGTTTAGCAGCGCAAACACTGACTTAACGGAGGAGTGCAGTTTCATCATCAATTTCACCGGTAGAGTCCGGGACAGAAGCGCAGGATTGGAGCTGTGGTGGCCAAGTACGTTTACGACTTCACCGAGGGCAACAGGAATCTCAAGGATCTTCTCGGCGGTAAAGGCGCGAACCTCGCCGAAATGACCAACCTCGGGCTGCCCGTGCCCCATGGATTCACGATCACCACCGACGCGTGCCGCCACTACCTGGCGGAAGGCTCCGTACCGGAAGGGCTGGAGCGGGAGGTCGACGAGCACCTGCGGGCGCTGGAGTCGCGGATGGGCAGGAAGCTCGGCCAGGCCGACGACCCGCTGCTGGTGAGCGTGCGCTCGGGGGCGAAGTTCTCCATGCCGGGCATGATGGAGACGGTGCTCAACATCGGGCTCAACGACGAGTCCGTCCACGGCCTGGCCAAGCAGTCGGGCGGCAACGAACGCTTCGCCTGGGACTCCTATCGCCGGCTGATCCAGATGTTCGGCAAGACCGTGCTCGGCATCGACGGCGACCTGTTCGAGCGGGCGCTCGACGACCTCAAGGGCCGCCGCCAGGACACCGACCTCGACGCCGGCGAGCTGCAGCAGCTCGTGGAGACGTACAAGGGGATCGTGCGCGAGCAGACCGGCAAGGACTTCCCCGCCGACCCGCGCGAGCAGATGCGCCTGGCCGTCATGGCCGTCTTCGACTCCTGGAACGCCCCGCGCGCCATCCTCTACCGCCGCCAGGAACGCATCCCCGCCGACCTCGGCACCGCGGTCAACATCATGGCCATGGTCTTCGGCAACTACGGCGACGACTCCGGCACCGGCGTCGCCTTCACCCGCGACCCCGGCTCCGGGCAGCAGGGCATCTACGGCGACTACCTGCAGAACGCCCAGGGCGAGGACGTGGTGGCCGGCATCCGCAACACCATCCCCCTGCAGGACCTCGAACACCTCGACAAGCCCTCGTACGACCAGCTCGTCGGCATCATGGAGACCCTGGAGAACCACTACCGGGACCTGTGCGACATCGAGTTCACGATCGAGCGCGGCAAGTTGTGGATGTTGCAGACGCGCGTCGGCAAGCGCACGGCGGCGGCCGCGTTCTGCATCGCCACCCAGCTCGTCGACCAGGGCCTGATCACCATGGACGAGGCCGTCACCCGCGTCACCGGCGACCAGCTCGCCCAGCTCATGTTCCCCCGCTTCGACGGCGGCGCCGAGAAGAAGAAGATCGCCAAGGGCATGAACGCCTCCCCGGGCGCCGCCGTCGGCAAGGCCGTCTTCTCCTCCGGGCGCGCCGTCGAGCTGGCGGAGCAGGGCGAGGACGTCATCCTCGTCCGCCGCGAGACCAACCCCGACGACCTGGCCGGCATGATCGCCGCCAGGGGCATCCTGACCAGCCGCGGCGGCAAGACCTCCCACGCCGCCGTGGTCGCCCGCGGCATGGGCAAGACGTGCGTGTGCGGGGCCGAGGAGCTGGAGGTCCTGACGGCCGAGCGCCGCTTCGTCGCCCCCGGCGGCGTGGAGGTCCGCGAAGGCGACGTCATCTCCATCGACGGCACCACCGGCGAGGTCTTCCTCGGCGAGGTCCCGGTCGTGGACTCGGCCGTGGTCGAGTACTTCGAAGGCGCCCAGGAGCCGGCGGACGACCTGGTCAAGGCCGTGGACCGGCTCATGCGCCACGCCGACGCGGCCCGCCGGCTCGGCGTGCGCGCCAACGCCGACACCCCCGAGGACGCGGCCCGCGCCCGCCGCTTCGGCGCCGAGGGCATCGGGCTGTGCCGTACGGAGCACATGTTCCTGGGCGAGCGCCGCCGGCTCGTCGAGGACCTCGTCCTGGCCGCCACGGACGAGGAGCGCCAGGCCGCCCTGGACGCCCTGGAGCCCCTGCAGAAGACCGACTTCATCGGCATCTTCCGGGCCATGGACGGCGCGCCCGTCACCATCCGCCTCATCGACCCGCCCCTGCACGAGTTCCTGCCCGACATCGTGGAGCTGTCGGTCAAGGTCGCCACGGAGGAGGCCACCGACAAGGACCGCAGGCTCCTGGCGGCGGTCAAGCGCCTGCACGAGCAGAACCCCATGCTCGGCCTGCGCGGCGTCCGCCTCGGCCTGGTCATCCCCGGCCTGTTCGCCATGCAGGTCAGGGCCATCGCCCAGGCCGCCGCCGAGGTGCCGGGCGCCCGCCCGGAGATCATGATCCCGCTGGTGGCGGCCGTGCAGGAGCTGGAGTCCGTACGCGAGGAGGCCGTCAAGATCCTCGCGGACGCCGGCGCGGAAGCCCTCATCGGCACCATGATCGAGACCCCCAGGGCGGCCCTCACCGCCGGCCAGATCGCCGAGGCCGCCGAGTTCTTCTCCTTCGGCACCAACGACCTCACCCAGATGGCCTGGGGCTTCTCCCGCGACGACGTCGAGTCCGCCTTCTTCTCCCGCTACCTCGACCTCGGCATCTTCGGCGTCTCCCCCTTCGAGACCGTGGACAGGGAGGGCGTGGGCCGCCTGATGGAGATCGCCGTGAGGGAGGGCAGGGCCGCCCGGCCCGACCTGCACCTGGGCATCTGCGGCGAGCACGGCGGCGACCCGGACTCGGTGCACTTCTGCCACGAGGTGGGCCTGGACTACGTGTCCTGCTCGCCGTTCCGGATCCCGGTGGCGCGGCTGGAAGCAGGCAGAGCCGCCCTCGCCGAAACCGACTCCGACACCCGCTGACCTTTCGGCCGCCCCGGCGAAGGGGCCCCGCCTTCGGCCCGGTGGGCGTCCTGTCCCAGGACGCCCACCCCGATCCCGGGTACCGGCCGGCCGTTCAGGGAGTCGTGGCGGCTCGTTCGGACTCGCTGCGCAGGACGCAGAACTCGTTGCCCTCGGGGTCGGCGAGCACGGCCCAGCCCGTGCCGTCGGCCCGGCGGCGGTCGGCGACGAGGGTGGCGCCCAGGGCCAGCAGGCGCTCCACCTCCTCCTCCCTGGAGCTCCGCGGGCGCAGGCAGAGGTGGAGCCGGTTCTTGGCCGTCTTGGGCTCCGGCACCTGGTTGAAGTGCAGCACCGGCCCCTCGGGCAGCAGGACCTGCGTCTCCTCGTCCCCGGGCCGGTCCTCCGGATGCAGCGGGCCGCCGGTCGCCTCGCTCCAGAAGCGGGCGAGCTCGTAGGCGTTCGCGCAGTCGATCGCCACGTTCTGCACTATGGACACCATGCCTCCGATCATGCCCCACCATGGGAGGCCCGGTACCATCCCGAGATCATGGATGTGCCGCACGACGTGCCCCGAGACCTCGACGTCGCCTTCCGCGCGGTCGGCCTGCCCTGGCCGGACGTCCGGCCGGGCCGCTTCGACGGGGTGCTGGCCGAGCTGGGCGACCGTACCGAGGCGCGGGTGCTGCGGGACCGGGTGCGCGGGCTGCGTACGACCCAGGGGGAGTTCTTCGCGCGGCTGCGGGAGCTGGCCGACCGGCACGGCGGCGACCCCATGCGCCTGCTCAGGCACAAGGACCGCTCCTGCGTGCACGAGGTGCGCGAGGAGTGGGCGGAGGCGGCGGCGCGGGCGGCGCAGCAGCACGCGGCGGCCGAGCGGCTCGCCCGGGCGGCCGTCTCGGGGCTGCGGGCGCGCGGTGAGCTGCCCGTGGTGCCCGACTATCTCGGTGACGACCTGCCCGCCTGGGTGGAGCGGCGGCCCGATCACGGCATCCGGCGCGAGGTCACGGCCGGTCGCGCGCCCGCCGCCGAGGCTCTGCTGCGCTGGTACGAAGATCCCCACGGGCCGCGCCTCTGCGTCGTCACCGGCTCACCCGGCTCGGGTAAGACTCACCTGCTGGCCTGGTTCAGCCACTCCGGCGTGCGGGGATGGGCGGGGTACGAAAGGCAGAGGGAGGCCGCCGTCTGCCTGCGCGGCCTGAGCGTCGAGGAGGCCGCACGCGAGCCGGCCGGCTTCGACCTGAACGGCCCCGGCTCGGGGGAGAGCGGCCGGCCCGCGCTCATCACGATCGCGGACCCGCACCGGGCCGCCGACCCGGAGGGCGTGCTCGCCGCGCTGATCCGGCCCCTGGCCGCCGACAGGCGGGTGCGCCTGCTCGTGGAGTGCCCGGACCCCGCCATCCCGGCGGAGCCGGGGGAGCCGGTCTTCGTGCTGGATCTGGACGATCCGCGCTGCACCGACCGGAGCGCGTTCACCCGCTGGTACGCGGCCGAGCTGACCAGGACCACCCCCGGCGCCGGCGGGCCACACCCGGCCGGGCATCCGGCCTTCGAGGCGGACCAGCTCTACCCCTCCCCGGGGCTCGCCGCCATCGCCGCCCGTGCCAGGGGCGCCGACCCGGGGCCGGCTCTGCCCATCGCCGAGCGCGTGGCCCGGGCGTGGCTGGACGGCGTGTCCCCGCAGGCCCGCGCCGCCGTCGGCACGCTGTCCCTCGTGTTCGCCCCGATCGGCCCGTACACGTGGCGGCTGCTGCACTGTGGCCGCGACCGGGACGACCCGGACGCGGCCGCCCGGGGCGTGGCGGAGGCCGCCGCCCTGCTGCCCCTCGCCGAGCCCGGCCTGCCCGCGTACGACGTGGGCCTGCCCGCCCTGGCCGCGGCCGTGGCCCCGCCTCCCGGCGCGCACCGCGAGCTGGTGGCCGTCGTACGCGGCTGGCCGGTCGCGGCGGAGCTGCCCCCGCCCTCGTACGTGGACAGGCACCTGCCCGCGCACGAGCGGCTGAGCGGCGCAGACCTGGAGGCCGTCGAGCCGCTCCCGCTCCGCCGGCCCCGGGTCGCCGTCACGCGCGAGCTGCTGGAGAGCGTGTACGGCGAGAACGGCGTCATCAGGCCGGCCCCCGGCGACCTGCACCCCGCCATCACCCACGAGCCGACCCGCCGCTTCCTGACCGAGGTCGGCCTGCCGGCGAAGGGCGTGCACGGCGGGCCGAGGGACGTCCGGAACTTCGCCGTGTCCGTCGGCGAGTCGGAGGACCCGGAGGGGGACGCCGTGGAGGAGCTGCGCGCGACCCTGCCCTGCGACCTCGGCGCGGTGTTCGCGCTCGACGACCTGCACACCTGGTACCTCTTCCTGGACGGCGCCACCGGCCTGGTCCACGAGGTGCACGAAGGGCTGGACTCCGCCCGGGTCGCCCATCGGAGCGTCGAGTCGTACGCCTACTTCGCCTACGTGATCCAGCGGGACCGGGAGCTGTGGTGCGGGCACGGCGCGCCGTACGAGGCGGCGGGCTGGTGCGCCGAGGACCTCTCGCTCGAACTGCACACCTACGACCCCGCGGCCATGGCGGACGAGGAGGCCCTGTGGCCGCCGACCCTGCTCGACTACACGCTCATGTGACTGCGGGATCGGGTGATCAGAGGCCGTCGAGGAACTCCTCCAGCACCCGGTTGTAGACCTCCGGCCGCTCCACGTTGGGATAGCCGGCAGCGCCCGCGATCGAGACCGACCGCCCGTCGGCGACGGCCCGGACGAGCCGTTCGGGCGAGCGGAGGTGGTCGGGCGAGGACTCGGCCCCGTGCACGGCCAGCACCGGCACGCCGATCGAGGCGATCCGCTCCCCGGGGTCGGGCGCCGGCACGAGATGGTCGGGCTCTCCGAGGGAGTGCTTGGACATGGTGCTCCTGGCCATCCGCATCAGCCGGCTCACGACCAGGGGGTCGAGATCGTCGAGCGTGCGGTGCGGCCCCGGGAGGAGCCTGGCGTACGTCTCCACCGACGCGTCCAGGTCGCCGGCGGCCATCGCCGCGTGCCAGGCCCCCATGACCTCGATGAGCCACGGGTCCTCGAAACGCGGCGCGCTCGACCCGGCGCCGGTGACCACCAGGGCGCTGACGAGCTCAGGATGCTCCAGCGCGGTGTCGACCGCGGTGCCCGCCCCCATGGACACCCCGGCCAGGACGGCGGGGCCCGTGTCCAGGTGACGCAGCAGGGCGGCGACGTCGTCGGCGAGGCGGTAGGGCGCGGTGGCGTTGGCGGAGCGGCCGTGCCCGCGGGCGTCCGGGGCGATCACGCGGTAGCGGGAGGAGAAGTGCCGGATCTGGTCCTCCCACATCCCGTGGTCGAGAAAGCCGCCGTGCAGCAGGACAAGAGGACGGCCGGTGCCGCGATCAATCCAGAACAGCTCTTTCATGACAACCAAGGTGTCATATTGGCCCGAGAATGACAACCAAGGTGTCATGATGGAGAGGTGAGAGAGACAGATCCCGGCCCGGCCGCCGGGGCGCCGGCCGACCGGCTGGCCGAGGTGTTCGACCTGGTGGGCCCGCTCTACCGCCGCGCCCAGCGCAAGGTGGAGCAGGACGTGCCCCGCGAAGGGCTGTCGGTCGGGGTGCGGGCGGTGCTCAACCTGCTGCGCGAGCAGGGCCCGATGACCGTCCCGCAGATGGGCCGCGCCCAGGCGCTGAGCCGCCAGTTCGTGCAGCGCATGGTCAACGACGCGGCCGAGCGCGGCCTGGTGGAGCTCGCCGCGAACCCGGCGCACAAGAGGTCCTCGCTCATCCGGCTCACTCCGGAGGGGCGGGCGGCGATCGACGCGGTGGTCGAGCGCGAGCGCCGGCTGCTGCGCCAGGCCGGCGGCGACCTGACCGAGGCCGAGATCGACTCCTGCCTCCGCGTCCTCTCGCGCCTCCTCCACTTCCTCGACGACGTCGACATGGACTGACCCCGGCACGCCCCCCGGCCTTCCCTCGCTCGCCGGCCGGGGAGCGCTCGTTCAGGGCAGCGCGGGCTCGTCGTCCCACTCGGGGAGGGTCACGGTGCCGGACTGCCAGTCGCGGCGCAGGATGGCGTACGCGACCGCGTCGTGCACCGTGCCGTCCGGGGCGGGCCAGGCCTCGCGGTAGTGCGCCTCCTTCACGTATCCCGACTTGCGGAACACCGCCCGCATCGCGCGGTTGTCCTGCCGGGTGTGACCCTCGATCCTGCGTACTTCGGGGAACTCGTCGAACAGGTAGTGGGTCAGCCAGGTGACGGCCGTCGTGCCCAGGCCCTGGCCGCGACGGGCGGCGCGGATGCGCAGGTCGAACATGGGGGTGTCGTCGGCGAGGTCCTGCAGCCGGATCAGGCCGGCCCGCTCGCCGTCCGCCAGCACCCAGAACGTCCTGTTCTCCTCGTCGTCATAGACGCCGTCGGCGACGCGCTGCCGGATGGCCCGCGCCTCCTGGACACCGGCGTGGTAGGGCCATTCCTCGCCGGTCAGGAAACCGACCAGCGCGTCCGCCTCGTCGGGCGAGAATCTCGGGAACTCGATCTGCACGACTCCCGATCCTGGCAGACGGCGCCGAACCGCCGCCAACCTATTTAGGGCCGGTCGTTTTCCCGGAAAGGGTCCGGGGCCTTCACCTGAGGTGCCCGTCCATGTGGCCCGCCGTCACCACCAGCCGCACCGCCCGGTCGACCCCCGCCACGATCACCGCCCCCGGCCCCGTCTGATCGACCCAGTAGTCGGGCACCGTGGACGGCGCGAGCACCCGGTCGTACGGCGCCCGCTCGGGGCAGCCGAGCGAGCTGCCCCCGACGACCAGGTGCGGGCGGACCCCGGCGGCGGCCAGGTTTCTGCGGGCCGTCTCCGCCACCACCGGGTCCTCTTCGATCGACGTCACGCGCCCCGACTCGCCGGTCAGCCGGCACAGCAGCGCGGTGATCCACCCGCTGCCCGTGCCGACTTCGAGCACCCGGTTGCCGGGATGCGGGTCGAGGAGTTCGAGCAGGTCGACGACGGCGCTGGGGGCGGGGTTGACGCAGGTGTAGGCGGTGCCGCCGGGGCCGAGCGGCGTGGCGATCGGCTTGCCGGAGTAGACGGCGTCCCACCAGCCGGGCGGATCGACCTCCCGGTCGATCGGCACCGCGCCGCCGTCGTCGTCGAGCGCGAGCCCCAGGGAGGGCACGAACCAGTGGCGTGGCACCTTCCGCAGCGCCTGCATGATGGCACCCGTGGCCGGCGCGCGGCGCTCGGTGATGGTCGCGATCATCGCCTCAAGTCGCCACGCCACATGGGGAAGGGTCGGTGAGCTTCGCCGGGTTCCGCCGTCATGCCTGCTCACAGCGCCTCCTTCGGCCGGGCGAATGCTAAGGGTGACCGTACGGCCACGCATCGCGGCCTGGCAAGGCCGTTGCGGAAAACCGCAGCCGATCGCTCACATTTGCCGGGGCCCGCGCGGCCGGTGGCGCTTGGCCGCGCGCTCGTGGGCCCCTCTCAGCAGGCCACGGACCCGCTCGACGGTCTCCTCGTCGCCCGCCGGGTTCAGGATGGCGATCCACCCCTGGGTGGCGTAGTTCGGGTTGGGGATGATCCGGTTGATCACGGTGTAGTCGTGCTCGGCGCGGTGCTCCCGGTGCGCGGCCGGCGGGTAGCCGACGAGCCGCTCGAACTCCGCCCGCCCGACCGCCACGTTCAGCCGGAACACCCCGGGCCGGTTGAGGTCGGACTCGGTGTCGAACCCCTCGTAGTCCTTGGTCACGATCGTCGCGTACGGCAGGCGGCCGTCGGTCGGCACCCGGCCCTCGGGCGCGTAGAAGATGAACGTGTCCCCCCACGCCAGCTCGGGAGAGCCGTCACCCGGCCCGGCCGTCTGCACGAACGTCTCCGGCAGGCCGCTCACGAACTCGATGATGTCCTTCTCGTTCACCACGACTCCTTCTCACAGGTTTCCTGCCTTCAATCGTCTCATTGAAGTGCTATTTGAGGGTTTGCGGCGACAGTGCCGAGGAAAGCGGGTCGGAACCCTCAAGCCGGGGAGGACGCCCCGGGCCGGCGGGCGCGCCTCCGCGCGCCGCACAGGCGCGCCCGGCCTCCGCGCGCCGGCGGGGACGCCGCCCGTGATCGGCCTCGGGCATGCTGGATCACATGTCCGAGACACCTCTGCCCGGCGGCTTCGTGACCGCCGTGGTCCGCGTCGGCGACACCGTCCGCCGTGCCCCGGGGCCGCGGGCCGCGTACGTGCACGAGCTGCTGCGCCTGTTCGAGCGGCACGGCTGGCCGGGCGCGCCGCGCTTCCTCGGCCTCGACGAGCGCGGGCGCGAGATCCTGGAGTACGTGGACGGCCACGTGGCGTGGGAGGAGGCCCAGCCGGACGGCGTCACCTCCGACGAGAGCCTGGCGCGCGTCGCCGAGCTGGTGCGCCGATTCCACGACCTGACCGCGGGCACCCCGCTGGCCGGGAAGTCGGAGGTGGCCTGCCACAACGACCTCTCCCCGAAGAACACCGTCTACCGGGACGGCGGCGCGGGGCTGCGGCCGGTGGCGTTCATCGACTGGGACCTCGCCGCGCCGGGGCGGCGGCTCCACGACGTGGCGCACGTCTGCTGGCAGTACGCCGCCCTGGGCCCCGGCGCCGAGCCCGGGGCGGCCGCGGGCCGGCTCCGGATGATCTGCGACGCCTACGGCCTGGCCGACCGCGGCGAGGTGGTGGACGGCGTCCTGTGGTGGCAGGACCGGTGCCGGCGCGGCATCGAGGCGGACGGGGCGGCCGGGATGCCGCACGCGGTCAGGCTGCGCGCGGACGGCGTCGTCGAGCAGGTCCGCGCCGCCCGCGACTGGGTCGCCGCACACCGCGCCGACCTGGCCCGCGCCCTCCGCTGACCGGCCCGCACGCGGCCCGGGCCGGCTGAAGGCCGAGCCGGTCGAAGGCCGGGGCCGAAGATCGGGCCGGCCGAAGGTCAGGCTGGGCGAAGGCTGGGGTCGAAGGCCGGGCCGGGCGCGGGCGGGTCAGTCAGGGCGGGCCGGCCGGGCGCGTCCAGCGGCACGTAGTCGTGGCGCATGCCGTGATCGCCGAGCCACCGCCGCAGCCCCGCCACGGCCGCCGGATCGGCCGCCACCTGGGCCGCGTACTCCGACAGCGCCACCTCCTCGCCGTCGTCGAACAGCAGCCGCGCGGGCCCCGACCACGACAGCGTCCACCTGGCCTGGCCGAGCTGGATCAGCACCGCCTCCAGCGCCTGCCCCAGCACCCCCGCCAGCAGCGTCGGGGACGGGTTCCAGCCCTGCTCCAGCAGCCTGGCCTCCAGCTCCGCCTGCCGCCCCCGCGCGATCGCCTCGAACGCCGCGTCCAGGTACGGCCGCGCGGCCCCCATCACCTGCTGCCCGGCCGTCGCCAGGTCGTGGAGGGCGTCGGCGTTGCGCGCGGCGTACATGCCGTGCGCGACCAGCTCCTCCCACGGCACCGGACGCAGCTCGCGCAGCGCGTCGGGCGACCACATCGTCCGCTCCACGGCCTGCACCGCCACGTTGGCGTCCATCAGCAGCGTCAGGGCCGAGCGCGGGTCGGGCACGTGCTGCGGCTCCGGCAGGTGCTCGATGGCGGCCAGGCGCTCGGCCAGGCTCGGGTGGGAGTCGTACGGGGAGACCTCCTCGGGCCGCTCGGCCAGCCTGGCCAGCTCGGCCTGGCGCTCGGGGTCGCTCATCAGCTCGTGGAACCCGCCGAACACCGTCGCCGGCCGGGAGCCGCCCGCGCCCGCCAGGACCAGGTAGTTGTCGACGTACAGGTCCCAGCCGGCCGCGGTGGAGTGGATCTTGCGCAGGGCGCCCGCCATGGCCTGCCGGCCGCCGATCGCCACGGCGAACTGGTCGGCCTCCAGCTCCTGCTTGCGGGAGACGGCCTGCGAGACGCGCAGGTAGAGCTTGGCGTACCAGGTGAACAGGCGCTGCACGAACGGATGGTTGCGCAGGCCCTGGACGGTGGCGATGAGCGAGACCCGGCCGCGGTAGACCGGCGCGCCCAGCCGCGTGTGCGCGCCGCTGTAATGGCCGAGCTCGTGCCCGAGCACCGCGCGCATCTCGTCCACGGTGAGCGTCTGCAGCAGCGGCAGCCCGATGAACATGCGCCGCCGGGTGGCCCGCAGGCCCAGCCACCGCGTGTCCTCCGACACGGCCGCGTTCACCTCCGCGACCAGGCGGATCTCGTCGGGCGGCGCGGTGCGCACCCGCTGGGCGAGCTCCTCGACCGTCTGCCACAGGACCGGCTCGTGCTCGCGCCCGACGGCCACGCCGGGCTCCTCGCCGCCGCGCCGGCGGCTGACCATGATCAGGGCCCGGACGAGGGCGATCGCGGCCAGCGTGAGCACGACCGCGAACTTGACGGTGTTGGCGTGGAAGTCGACGACGAGCATGACGTCGATGAAGATGGCGGCCACCAGGATGAGGCCGACCAGCACGTAGAAGCCGGCGAGCAGGGTAAAGGCCAGCACTGCTCGGAACGCTGTCGTCATGGGGGAGGGCTCCCGGGGAAGGGGTTCTCGCGAGGCTTGACACTAGCGGAGACGGGAAACTGGATAAAATCACTTCACTGATGCCGTATTACGACGAGCATGACCAGGAGCGTTGGGTTCCGGAACTTCCCGGCAATCCGGAACGCTCCGCGTTCGAACGCGACAGAGCGCGGGTGCTGCACAGCGCCGCGCTGCGCAGGCTGGCCGCCAAGACGCAGGTGGTGGGCCCGGGAGAGACGTTCGGCGGCGGGCAGCACATCCCGCGCACCCGGCTGACCCACTCGCTCGAATGCGCCCAGGTGGGCCGGGAGATGGGCGCCACGCTGGGCGTGGACCCCGACCTGGTGGAGACCGCCTGCCTGGCGCACGACCTGGGGCATCCGCCGTTCGGGCACAACGGCGAGGTGGCGCTCAACGCGCTGTCGGAGTCGTGCGGCGGCTTCGAGGGCAACGCGCAGAGCCTGCGCCTGCTCACCCGCCTGGAGGCCAAGGTGCTCACCGAGGACGGCCGCAGCGCCGGGCTCAACCTGACCCGCGCCGCCCTGGACGCCGCCATCAAGTATCCGTGGACGTGCGACAGATCACCCAAGTTCGGCGTGTACGACGACGACCTGCCGGTGTTCGAGTGGATCAGGAAGGGCGCGCCCGAGGGCCGGGTGAGCTTCGAGGCGCAGATCATGGACTGGGCCGACGACGTGGCCTACTCCGTCCACGACCTGGAGGACGCCTTCAACCTCGGTCACGTCACCCCCGAGGCGCTCCAGTCGCCCGTGGAGCGCGCCCAGGTGTGCGAGATCACCCGCACCTGGTACGCCCCCGGCGCCGACCTGAACGAGCTGGAGGAGGTCTTCGCCAAGCTGATCGACGACCCGCTCTGGCCGCGCCGCTTCGAGGCCACGCTCGCCGACCTGGCCGGGCTCAAGGCGCTCACCAGCGGGCTCATCGGCCGCTTCTGCCGCTCGGCGCAGGCCGCCACCAAGGAGGAGGCGGCGTACGGCTCGCGCCACCGCGCCGACCTCGTGGTGCCGCACGCCACCAGGCTGGAGTGCGCGCTGCTCAAGGGCGTCACGGCGCACTACGTCATGACCACCGAGGACCACCACGCCACCCAGGCCAGGCAGCGCGAGCTCATCACCGAGCTGGCCTCCATGATCATGCTGGGCGCGCCCGGCACGCTGGAGCCCGCCTTCCGGCCCGCGTTCCTGGAGGCGGGCGACGACGCCGCCCGCGTGCGGGTGGTGATCGACCAGATCGCCTCGCTCACCGACACCTCGGCGGTCGCCTGGCACCGCCGCCTCTCCCGCTGACCGCCCCTCCCGCCGACAAGGGCGTCGCCGGACCCGCCCGGCGGGCGGCGCTTCGCCGAGACCGGCGTGCGTTCATCGCCTACTGGCTGCGCGGCGGCCGGGTCGTGGCCGGCATGAACGTCAACGTCTGGGACGTCGTGGCCGAGATCCAGGAGCTGATCAGGTCGGGCGTCACCGTTGACCCAAAGGAGCTGTCGTCGGGTTGAGGATGATGACGTCGTCGTCGTCCTTCTTCTTGGTCGTCTTCCGAGGCCGCGGGGTCTGGCTCTGCTGCGGCTCCGGCTGGGACTGGAGCTGCCTGGAGGAGCACTGCACCGTGCAGCCCGGCGTCTCGCCCAGCTCGCCGCGCAGCTTCAGCGTCTCGTCCCTGGGCGAGAGCGTGCGGTTGCCCTTCTGCCAGGCGTCGAGGTAGTCCCACGGCTTGACCATGCCCCTGCGCACCCACCAGAACGCGGGCCCGGTCTTCCACGAGATCGCGAAGTAGAGGTTGGACCCGGTGTCGCGGGCGTTGCCCGACCTGCCCACCTTGCCCAGCGCCTGGCCGGCCTTGACGCGCACGCCCGGCTTGATCCCGTCGGCCACCGAGTCGAGGTGGCCGCCGAGGTAGCGCACGCCGTCCTCGCCGATGATCGTGACGAACCTGCCCTCGCGGTGCTCCCCGGCGTCGGTGGCCGGCGACCACCGGTCCTGGAGGTTCACCTCGTCCACGACGCCGTCGACGGGCGCCACGAACGTGCAGCCCCGCTTGGCCCAGATCGTCGTCTTGGGCAGCACGAGCAGCTTGCGCTGGTAGCTGCTCTTGCAGCCCTTCACCGGGAAGGCGTAGGTGTACTTCGACAGCTTCGGCGGCGGCACCTGCACCGGGTCGTCGCCCTTGGGCGGCCGGCCGGCCGACTGGTGCACCGGGGTCGGGGCGGGGCTGGTGGCCGTCGCCGGGGGAGTGCCCGTGATCGGGGCGGTGGAGGGCGGCTTGGCGCCGACTCCCGCCAGCCCGTTGGCCTGGGTGCAGGCACCGGTCAACAGCACAGCGCCCACGACGGCCGCCCATCGTCCGAAATGCCCCGATCGCATGATCTCCACCCGTGTCACCGTTTCCACCGACAACCTTTACCTTTGTAGCCGACCCGGAGCCCCCGCATAGCCGCTTTCCCCCTTTCGCCGCCGCGAGGTGACCCTCGCCTTCCTCCCCGCTCCCGCCGCCGGGGACACGCGGGGCGCCGAACCGTCGGTGGGGCGGAATAGACTTCCCGGCGTGGCTGGCCGGATCCGTGACGTCGACATCGCGCTCGTACGCGAGCGTTCACCCATCGCCGATGTGATCGGCGAGCACATCCAGTTGCGCAACGCCGGAGGCGGCAACCTCAAGGGGTTGTGCCCGTTCCACGACGAGAAGAGCCCGTCGTTCAACGTCACCCCCGAGCGCGGCATGTTCTTCTGCTTCGGCTGCTCCGAGGGCGGCGACGTGATCACGTTCGTCGAGAAGATCGAGCACCTGTCGTTCGCCGAGGCGGTCGAGCGGCTCGCCCAGCGGGCCGGCATCCAGCTCCAGTACGAACAGGGCGGCTACGTCCCCCGGCGCGACCACGGCGAGCGGGCCCGGCTGATCGAGGCGCACCGGGCGGCGGCCGAGTTCTACGCCGACAAGCTGATGAGCCCCGACGCGGCCCCCGGGCGGCGGTTCCTGTCGGAGCGGGGTTTCGAGCGGGCCGACGCCGAGGCGTTCGGGGTCGGCTACGCGCCGGCCGAGTGGGAGGCGCTGAGCCGCCACCTGATGGGGCGCGGGTTCACCGCCGACGAGCTGGTGAAGGGCGGCCTGGCGAAGGAGGGGCGGCGCGGGCCCATCGACCGCTTCCGCGGGCGGCTCATCTGGCCGATCAGGGACGCCACGGGCGACGTGATCGGCTTCGGCGCGCGAAAGCTGCTCGATTCCGACGAAGGCCCGAAATATCTGAATACTCCTGACTCGCCGCTTTACAAGAAGAGCCAGGTGCTTTATGGCATCGACCTCGCCAAGCGCGAGATCTCCAAGCGCGCGCAGGCCGTGATCGTCGAGGGTTACACCGACGTGATGGCCTGCCACCTCGCCGGCGTGCCCACCGCGGTCGCCACGTGCGGCACCTCGTTCGGCGAGGAGCACATCAAGATCCTGCGCCGTTTCCTGCTCGACCAGGCCGAGTTCCGGGGCGAGGTCATCTTCACCTTCGACGGCGACGCGGCCGGGCAGAAGGCGGCGCTGCGGGCCTTCGCCGACGAGCAGAAGTTCGTCACGCAGACCTACGTCGCGGTGCAGAGCGACGGCCTCGACCCGTGCGACCTGCGCATCAAGCAGGGCGACGCCGCCGTGCGCGACCTGATCGCGAGCAGGGAGCCGCTGTTCCAGTTCGCGATCAGGAGCACGATCTCCCGCTACGACCTGCGCAGCAACGAAGGCAAGATCGCCGCGCTCGACGCCGCCGCGCCGATCGTGGCCGGCATCAAGGACGTCGGCCTGCGCAAGCGCTACGCCATCGACCTGGACCGGTGGCTGGGCTTCATGGACGAGCGCTTCGTCATGCAGCGCATCGCCGAGGTCTCCGGCGCCCAGCAGGGCCGCAGCCGGCGCGCCCCCAAGGCGGCGCCGCTCGACCCCGGCGTGCGCGTGGAGGGCGAGCTGCTCAAGCTGGCCGTGCAGCGCCCGGCCCTGCTCGGCCCCCGCTTCGACGCGCTCGACGCGCAGGCGTTCACCGCCCCCGACCACGTCATGCTGCACAAGATCATCGTCGCGGCCGGCGGGCTCGCGGCGGCCGGGCACGGCGGGCGCGAGTGGGTGGACCTGCTCCTGGAGCACGCCCACGAGGAGGGCGCGCGGGGGCTGGTGACCCGCTTCGCGGTGGAGCCGATCCAGGCCGACGCCCACGCCGAGGAGCGCTACGCCGGGGCGATGCTGGCGGCCATCGAGGCCATCGCCGTCGACCGGGCCATCGCCCAGGTCAAGTCGCGCATCCAGCGGCTCAACCCGGTGGAGGAGCAGCAGGAGTACAACAAGCTGTTCGGGGAGTTGGTGGCGCTGGAGCAGCAGCGCCGCGTGCTCAGAGACCGCGCCGCCGGAAGCTGACGACGCCCTCCCGGCCTCGTCGTGGGAAGCGGAATGCGGGTTGCGGGGGCCGCCGAAACCGGGTGAGGTGACGCCCGCTCCCGCCCGCCGGCCCGAGGACGCCCGGGTCCCGGCGCCCCTCGAATCCCGGGCCCGCCGCCGCCCGGGGAACCGTTCCTGAATTCACGTCCGTCTAAACCGCATACGCCCGCCCGTACGACTTCCGTCGAACAGGAAGAAACGCACGGACACCGGCCGCCCCATAAGTTCGCGATAAAGATCGAAATGAGTGGTCACCCCACCGCGCATCACGATCGAACGCCCCGCCACCCGGGAGGAACGGACGCCCGGCAGGTGTCATCGGTGTTCGGCGATCATCTCCGGCCCCCGAGCCGGGCCCCGGGACCCCGTCCGGCTGACGGGATCGCACACCCGGAGATAACGGTTCGGCGGCGATCCCAAGCGGCAAACCAGGGTGGTTGACCAGGAAACCTGGCGCGGTCCAAGGGGCGACAAAGTGGCAGGATAACGGCATGCGGGCAGCCAAACAGTTGCGTCCGACCAGTCGGTGTCGCCGGGCGCGTGAATCAAGAGCGCGTAATTGACTTTACTATCCTGATCAAACTCCGCCCAAACCTTAATGTGATCTCAATTCGGCAAAGACGATCGTCTTACCTTCGGTGACAAAAATGGGTCTGCCATTTGCTGGAACCAATACTGCAGACTGTCTCCCGTGGGTGCATCGGTGCTGCCAAGTGGTCCGCCATCCGTAGATCAGGTGGCGGACCTCGTCGCGAAGGGAAGGGAGCGCGGGAGCGTAACCGTCGATGACGTCGCAGCCGCGCTTGACCGATCCGAGTTGCCGTCCGACGCGCTGGAACGCGTCGTGCGGATGCTCGCCGAGAACGGCGTGGAGGTCCTCGAGCCCCAGGGCGACGAGGAGTCCACCCGCGCCGATGAGGAAGACGTAGGCAAGCGGGCGCCGACCAGCGATCTGGTCCGTATCTACCTTCGGGAGATCGGCCGCGTGCCGCTGCTGACCGCTGAGGAGGAGGTGGAGCTCGCCAAGTCGATCGAGGCCGGCCTGTTCGCCGAGGACAAGCTGGCCAACGGGGTCTCGCGTCTGGCCTTCCCGGAGTTCAGGGAGCTCGTCTGGCAGGGCACCCGGGCCAAACAGCGGCTGATCGAGGCCAACCTCAGGCTCGTGGTGTCCATCGCCAAGCGGTACGTGGGCCGCGGCATGTTGTTCCTGGACCTCATCCAGGAGGGCAACCTCGGGCTCATCCGGGCGGTCGAGAAGTTCGACTACACAAAGGGCTACAAGTTCTCCACCTACGCCACCTGGTGGATCAGGCAGGCGATCACTCGGGCCATCGCCGACCAGGCGCGGACGATCCGCATCCCCGTGCACATGGTGGAGACCATCAACAAGCTCGTCAGAGTGCAGCGCCAGCTCCACCAGGACCTCGGCCGCGAGCCGATTCCCGAGGAGATCGCCAAGGAGATGGACCTCCCTGTCGATCGCGTGGTGGAGATCCAGCGCATCGCCCAGGAGCCCGTGTCGCTGCAGTCGCCGATCGGCGAGGAGGACTCCGACCTCGGAGACTTCATCGAGGACGCCGACGCCGTCGTGCCCATGGAGGCCGCGGCCTTCATCATGCTGCAGGACCAGCTCGACGACATCCTGGCCACGCTGTCCGACCGCGAGCAGCGCATCATCCAGCTCCGCTTCGGCCTGGCCGACGGGCATCCGCGGACGCTGGAGGAGGTGGGCAGGGAGTTCGGCGTCACCCGGGAGCGCATTCGCCAGATCGAGTCGAAGACGCTGGCCAAGCTCCGTCACCCGACGCGGGCGCAGATGTTGCGCGACTACCTGGACTGACCGCTGCGAAAGGGGGCGTCCCGGGCCTGAGCGCCCGGGCCGCCCCCTTTCCGGCGCATCGCCAGAAACCCCCGCCTCCTCCAGTCGCGCGGCTCGGGAGCGCGGCCCTGAGGGCCGGGAGCAGGCCCCTTCCGGGGCGGGCCTAGGAGCAGCCCTCGAACTGCGGCACCGCGACGACGCCGCGGTTCAGCCACTCCGCCCCGAACCACTTGCGCAGCAGCTTCTCCATGGTCTCGTCCTGGTACATCGAGGTGATGGCCCGGTTGACCGCCTCGCACCCGGGCACGTCGCCCTTGGCCAGGCCGACGCCCGTGCGCTGCTCGTTGAACTGCACCCCGGCCAGCCGCAGCCCCGACCCGTCCTGCCCGGCCAGGCCCGCCAGGATGACGTCGTTGGTGGTGACCGCGTCCACCTGCCTGCTCTTCAGCGCCGCCAGGCACCGCTTGTAGTCGGGGAACGGCACGACCCGCGCCGCCACGCCGCGCTCCTCCACCACCCGCTTGGCCGCGTTCGCGCCCTGGACCTCGCAGATCCTCCGCCCGGCCAGGTCGCGCACGTTCGTGATCGTGTCGTCCGGCCGGGTCAGGATGTCCTGGTAGGAGATGTGGTACGGCCCCGCGAACAGCACCCTGCGCTTGCGCTCCTGGTCGATCGTGAACGTGGCCACCACCAGGTCGGCCCGCCCGTCGCGGAGCACCTTCTCCCGGTCGGCGGCCAGCACGCCCAGGAGCGTGTGCTCCTTGCCCAGCCGGTCGGCGAGGGAGCGGGCCACGTCCACGTCGAAGCCCTCGAACCTGCCGTCGGAGCGGCGGAATCCGACCGAGGGCAGGTCCGTGCGCACCCCGATGACGAGCTTCTCCTTGTCCAGGATCGACTCCTGGGCACTCACCCCGCAGCCCGCGGCCGCCATCGCGGCCAGGACCAGCACCACCGCCAGCACCCGCTTCACCGGTACTCCTTGAGTCGAGGCCACACCCCGGCGATCACCAGCAGCCCGATCGCGCCGATCGCGAAGGGCAGCAGCCGCCACAGGTTGTCCAGCGCGCGCTCGCCGCGCTCGACGGCGCTCTCGAACACCTTCCAGTGCGAGTCCGAGAGCCGCACCAGCGCCTGGTCGTAGCCGGCGAACGCCGTCGTGGCCGTCTCCAGCCGCGCCGCCACGGCCTTGCCGGTCTGCCCGCCGGCCGCCAGCCGCCGCAGGTCCGCGTCGGCGGCCTGGAACGCCTGGTAGGTCTGGAAGACCTCCTTGCCCTGCCTGCCGACGAGCTCCGGCCCCAGCATGCCGAGCGCGGTGCTCGACCCGGCGGCCACCGCGGCGTGATACTTGGCCAGGTTGCCGGCGTTGTAGTACAGGACCGACAACGACTTGTCCAGGAACGTGTGCTCGTAGGTGTCGGCCCGCTCCCGGTCCAGCAGATAGCGGCTCTGGTCGCCCTGCATGCTGTTGCTGATCGCCCGCGTCTTGGCCAGCGTCAGCACCGAGTCGAACCCGGCCGCCTTCGCCGTGCGCAGGGCCCGCTCGTCCTGGTCCAGCACGGCGAGCCCGGAGAACAGCGCCACCGCCGTCGTCACGGTCGCCACCACCAGCGCGGGCCCGAACACCCGGCGGAAGCGCCGCGCCAGGAACACCTGCAGCCAGATCAGGCAGGCCAGCGCCACCAGCCCGGCCACCAGCACCGCGGCCCGCAGGAGCGGCACCGTGAACTTCTTGTCGTCGTAGGTGGCGCGCACGATCGTGCCGCTCTCCAGGGTCAGGTTGTACGCCTGCGGCAGCAGCACCATCCGCATCAGGTCGGTGGCCTCGCGATAGGTCCGCACCACCTCGCCCGGCGGCGGTCCGGGAGCGTGCGCCGCCCGCTCGTCCAGCAGCAGCGCCTGCCCGGCCAGCCGCTCGTAGCGGCCGAGCCCGTCGAGCACCGACTGCACGGTCATGCGCTCCACCGGGTTGTCGCCCGACAGCTCGAACGCCTCCAGCAGCGACCGGTTGGCCTCGGCCCGCCGCGCGTCGTAGCGGGCCAGGGCCTCCCTGCGCTGCTCGGGATAGCCGTTGCCCATCACCAGCACGTTCGCCACCTGGGCGTCCATGTCGCTCAGCGCCAGGTAGAGCCCGGCGGTCGCGACGACCTGCGGCCCGGCGTCGCGGCCGATGACCCGCAGCCCCTCGCGGGCGCTGGAGCTGCCGACCGCCAGCGCCGCGAACAGCAGCGCCAGCGAGGCGACCGTGACGCCGGAGATGACCCGGATCCTGCCGGGCACGCTCCTGCGCCGGGCCGGCGCCGCGGGCCCGGCCTGCGCCGGCTGCGGGGGCTGCCCGCCGGCCTGCGCCGCCGGGGCGGGGGCGGCGCCGGGGGTCTGCACCACGGTCACGGCGTGCCCTCCCTGATCGTGATCACGGTCCACGCGCCGAGGTGGATGCGGTCGCCCGGCCCGACCGGGACCGGCACGTTGACCTTGAGCTGCCGGCCGTTCACCTGCGTGCCGTTGGCCGAGCCCGGGTCGACCAGCAGCCATGAGCCGTCGGGCTGGGACAGCAGTACCGCGTGCAGGTGCGACACCCCCGGGTCCTCGGGCGGACCGGTCAGGTCGATCTCCGGCCGCACGCCTCTGGCCCGGCTGCGCCGCCCGATGCGCACCTGCTCGCCGTGCAGCGCGAACGACCGCTCCGGGCAGTACGGCGGGAACGCCATCGCGGCGGCGTCGGGCCCGCCCTCGGCGATGACCTTCTCGTAGTAGGCGCGGTCGGCGCCCGTGACGGCCTCCCACCGGGCTCCCGTCACGGGCGGCCGGAGCGGCGCGCCGCTGCCGCTGTAGTCGTGGCCGCACACCTCGCAGAACTGCCCGGCGCGCGGCGTCCGGCAGATCGGGCAGCTCTCGGCGGCCGGCGCCTGGGACGGCGCGGGGTCCTGCGCCGAAGGCCGGGGTGGGGGCGGGGCCGCCATCTGGGTGCCGCAGACGTCGCAGTAGTCGTCGGCGCCCGACGGGTGCCCCTGCGGGCAGGTCGCCATCAGCTTCCTTCCTTGCGCAGCCGGCTCGTCCGCACCGAGCCGGTGTCGAGCTCCAGCTCGTCGGCCTTGTCCACGTGCCTGCGCAGCCGGGCCGTGCCCGTGGCCGGATCGACCTCCACCACCTTCTCCAGCAGCCTGGCCGTGTCCTCCCGGCCCGACTCGGTGGCGATCTGCCGCGCCTTGGCCAGCCGGGCCGTGGCGGTGTCGACGTCGCCCATGGCGCGGGCGCTGAGCCCGTCCTGGATCAGCTCGTGCAGCTCGGCCTGGCCGGTGTAGTGGGCGACCTTCCTGTTGATGCGGGTGGACTGGGCCAGGTCGTCGGTCCACTGGGCCAGCACGTTGCCGCTGGCCAGGACCTCCTGGGTGTCGGGGCGTACGAGCTTGACCCAGCCCGCCCTGATCTCCTGCCCGATCTGCCCCGGCGGCACCTCGACGCAGACGTGGTACTCGCGATCCTCCGTCCCCCACGACCCGGTCGGGTAGTCGCCGGTCAGCGGATTGACGTCGGTGCGCTTGCCGGTCAGGTCGAGCAGCGTGGGGGAGACCTGCTTGACGAACTTCAGCCGCGCGGTCTGCGGCACCCACACCCGCAGCGACAGCTCGGCCACGGTCTTGCTCATCGACGCCTGCGTGAGCCTGCGGAAGTACTCCGGCAGGTCCCCCTGGTCGCGGACGTAGTCGAACGTCCCCAGCATCGCCTCGGCCACCTTGCGCAGCTCGGCCGGCACCCAGTCGTCGCCGACGCCCAGGCTGTCGCACACGAACGTGCCGCTCCAGCCCGCCAGCACGGAGGCGAACACCTCGGCGCGCTCGTTGTTCTGCCCGTCGGTCATCAGCAGCGCGTGCCTGATCGCCGACGGGTGCGAGGTCAGCAGGTGGCCGGCCAGCTTGATCCACTCGCCGATCGCGGTGCCGCCGTGCGCGCTCAGCCGGCCGATGGCCCGCTCCGCCTCGGCCCGGGTGGCGGGGTCGGCCCTGACCAGGCCGGCGTTGCGGCCCGGATAGACGACCTTGGCCTGGTCGGTTCCGGAGATCACGGCGAAGTGGACGCCGTCGCGCAGCGTCTGCACGGCGGTCGCGGCCGCCTGCCTGGCCTCACGGATCTTGCTCCCGCTCATCGAGCCCGACGTGTCGATGATGATCACCTCGGCCGCCTCCGCGGGCCCGGAGCGGACGGGCGCGCCGCCCGCCGAGCCGACCGTCAGGATGGCGTGCACCTCGCGGCCGTCAAGGGGGAGGTACTTGTTCTGGTCGATGTTCAGCGTGAAAGCGGGCTGGTCAGCCATGCGACTCTCCTAAGGGGATCAAGGCGATCGTCACGTTGTCCTGGCCGCCGCGGGCCAGCGCGTGGCGCAGCATGCGGCGCGCCATCTCAAGGGGCGTCCCGGAGGCGGGGAAGGCGTAGCCGTCCAGATAGCGCCACAGGCCGTCGCTGCACACCAGCAGCAGCCCGGGCTCCTCGGGGACGAAGGTCCGCACATGCGGGGAGACGTCCTCGGCGTCCGCGCCCAGCCACGCGGTGATCTCGCCGGTCTCCACGGCGTCGTCCTCGGTCAGCAGGGTGCCGGCGGGCAGCAGGTACGCCCGCGTGTCACCGGCCCAGCCGACCGTCACCCGCCCGTCGGGCGCGACCACGGCCGAGACGTACGTGCACGCGGGCGCGTCGTGCACCGAGGTGGCCAGCTTGCTCACGGCCCGGCCCGCCAGCGCGAACGCCTCCTTCTGCGGCAGCCCTCTGGCCAGCGCCGCCGCCGCGGTCTCCACGGCCACCGCCGAGGCCTCGTCGGCCCTGGGCGAGCTGCCCACGCCGTCGCACACCACGGCCACGACCGACCCGTCCGCCTCCAGCAGCGCCACCGCGTCCTCGTTCCTGGCGCGCCGCAGGCCCTTGTCGGTGACCGCCGCCGCGCCGCTCCCGAGCACCACCTCGGCGTGGTCCCTGCCGGTCGGCTGCCGCATGCCGCACCGCTCGCAGTAGCCCTCCGCGTCCACGGCGGCCGTGCGGCAGGACACACAAGCCGGCCCGCCCAGCGCGTGCCCGCACGCCTCGCAGTAGGCGTCACCCGCCACGACGGGCGCCTCGCACACGGGACAAGCCCGCCCCCGCACCTCGCCGCCCGCCCCGGGAAGCGTCCCGGGGACCATCTCGGGGCCCGGCTCGCCGCCCGTCCCGGGGGGCGTCGCGGGGCCCATCAGATCCACGTCCTCGGCCGCACGGCGTTGGCCTGGTCGATCAGCGCGTGGCGTTCCTGGCGGGACTCCGCCGCCACCGCCAGCCTGCGGTAGATGCCCTCCAGCCGCCTGCGCAGCCCCTGCTCGGTGAACGGCGCGCCGGCCAGCCGCACGTCCCTGGGCGGCGGCGGGCTGCTCTCCAGCCAGGTCAGCGCCCCGTCCAGCACCTCGGCGACGATCAGGTCGCGGCGGCGCGGGTCGAGATCGGCCTGGCTCGTCACCCGCTCGGCCGCGCCCACCAGGTCGGCCGGCGCGAGCGCGCTCAGGTCCGCCCGGCGCACCACCGAGGCCGCCAGCGCCACCTGCGCCGCCACCCGGTAGACCGACGTGGCCGGCACCTCGTCCAGCACGCTCATCCGGCCCGACCTGGCCAGCCCGAAGGCGGCGCTGACGTAGGCGTGGTCGGTGCGCCAGACGACGTCGTACCAGGAGGTCGCGGGCTTGCCCGCGCATTCCAGGGCGAAGGCCAGCGCCAGCTTGGGCGCCGTCTCGCCGGGCAGCGCCGACAGGCACGCGTCGAACATCGGCACCGCCTCGCCGGCCCGCCCGGCCGCCAGCGCGTGCACCCCGCGGTACCAGGTGACCCGCCAGTCGCCGGCCAGCTCGCGGTCCAGCTCGTCCAGCGCGACGGGCGCGTCGGGCGCGCCGGACTCGGCCAGCAGCCTGACCCGCATCAGCCTGGTCTCGGGGGTCTGGGGCAGCGCGGCGAGCTGGTCGATCAGCTCCTTGCCGTCCCTCCCGACCAGCCCGGCCAGCGCGCCCGCCGCCTGGTCGGAGGGGTCCACCAGCGGCGTCGGCAGCGCTCGCGCCACCGCGGCCGGGTCGAGCGGCGGGAACACCTCGCCGCCGTCCTCCGACAGCGAGGTGCCGACCGCCGCGCGCTCGGGCCCGAACAACGTCGACAGCGCCGGGTACGGCACCCCTTCCTCCAGTGCGCTGACCTCGCGCAGCACGCCGACGAGCTGCTCCTCCATCTCCCACGCGCTCTGGAACCTGGCGGCCGGGTCGGGCGCGGTCGCCTTGCGCAGCAGCCGGGTGAACGAGGGGTGCCCGCAGTCGTCCGGCAGCGGGTTGGCCACGCCGCCCGTCGCCGGGCTCCACCCCGGGATCGCCAGCGCGGCCAGCGTCCTGGCGACCGTGTAGAGGTCGGAGGGCACCGACGACGGCCGGCGGTCCAGCTCGGGGGCGTGGTAGCCGGGCGTGACCCACGACGAGCCCACCGGCGAGCCGAACGGCTGCACCGCGCCCAGGTCGATGAGCTTGAGCCGCCTGCCGACCCTGATCACGTTCGCCGGCTTGAGGTCGCAGTAGGCCAGGTTGTTCTCGTGCAGGTAGCCGAACGCGTGCAGGATCTCCCGGCCGTACATCAGCGCCTCGCGCAGCGGCAGCGGGCCCTGGCGGCGCAGCTCGTGCAGCGACTGGCCGCCGACGTACTCCATGACGATGTAGCCGAGCCCGGCCGAGCGCTGGAAGTTGAAGATCTTGACGATGTTGGGGTGGTCGACCGCGGTCAGGAACCTCCGCTCGGCCTCCGCCGCCGCCAGCGCCTCCGGATCCATGGTGTTGAGCAGGCCCTTGAGCACCACCCACCGGCCGTCGAGGTTCTCGTCGGAGGCCAGGTAGATCCAGCCGAGCCCGCCGTGCGCCAGGCACCCCAGCACCCGGTACTGCCCCGCGACCAGGTCGTCCTTGCCCAGCTTCGGGGTGAAGGAGAACTGGGTACGGCAGTGCGGGCAGAACCCGTCCGTCAGCCCCGGCCGCCCCTCGCGGGAGCGGCCCACCGGCTTCTCGCAGTCGGGGTTGGCGCAGAACCGCTTCCTCTCCGGCACCTGCGGATCGGCCAGCACGGCGGTCGCCGGGTCGCGGTAGGGCACGGAGGGCAGGTCGGCGATGGTGGCCAGCACGCCGGCCCGCGACCGGCCGCTGCTCGAAGGGCCGCTCATCGACCTGCTCACGGGCTGGGTCCGCAACGGCACCGACGACGCTGACGCCGACGCCGGCCGTGACGCCGGGGCCGACTGGGATGCGGACTGGGACGCCGATGGCGTGACGGCCGAGGGCAGGGGAGGAGAGCTCTCGGCGTGGCCGCAGAGGTCGCAGTAGCCGTCCTCGATCGTTCCCGTGCAGCCGGGCTGCGCGCAGCGGGTCATGCCTTACCTCCGGAGATCGCGCGCTGGTAGGTCTCGACGGCCGCCGCCGCCCTCGTCAGGTCGCAGGGGGCGCTCCACAGCAGCGTGCGCGCCCGTTCGTACAGCTCGCCGGTGGCCGGGTCCTCGGCCAGGCCCTTGCGCACCGCCATCGCCTGGCAGGCGCCGAGCCGGCCGCGCAGCTCGTCCCGCCTGCCGACCAGGCCGTACAGCGCCTTGGCCGTGGCGCGCGCCTGCTCGGCCGCCCGGCGGGTCTCCTCCTCCAGGGCCGCCAGCCGCCTGGCGCGCACCACCCAGGGGTCGGCGGAGGCGTCCAGGCCGGCGAGGCCGGCGCTCAGCTCCTCGACCCTGCCGCGCGGCTGCGCCTGCGGCGGCAGGGCGATCTTGACGACGACCGCGCCGTGCGCCAGCCGGGCCTCGCTCTCGGCCGCCCGCACCAGATCCAGCGCGGCCACCAGGTTCTCGCGGCGCCTGGCGTACTCGCCTTTGACCACGACCGCCAGCTCGGCCTCCGCGCGCAGGCCGGACAGCAGGCGGGCCAGGCGGTCGAGGTCCTGCTCGGCGGAGGGGCCCAGCGGGTCCTCCACGACCGCCGCGCGCAGGCGTCTCAGCTCCGACTCCGGCCCGGCCAGATCGGCGGCCTCGCCCAGCTCGCGCTCCAGCTCCCTGACCCGGCGCAGGTCGGCGTCGGCCTCGTCGAGGCGGGGCAGCACGGTGTTCCAGACGGCGTCGATGTCGTTGAGCGCCGCCGTGACCTCGCGGAAGGCGGCGTCCATCCGCGCCACCGTCGCGTCGAGCGTCAGCCGTTCGTCGGAGCGCGGCAGCAGCGAGCGCTGCTCGACCGGTGCGACGGCGGCCGGTAACACCACCGACGGGCCCATGAGCAACTCCGTGATCCGGGCGAGCTGCTCCGCGCCGAGCCTGCCGCGCGCCGCCCTGACCTGCTCGGCGTCACGCAGCACGGCCCGGTAGGCGTCGTTCAGCGCCCACAGCGCCGCCAGCGACTCCTGCGCCGCCGCCCACCGCAGCCGGGTCGCCCCGCGTAAGGAGGCGCCCTTCAGCAGCCGGTAGGTGGTGTGGGATTCGAGGTCGAGCAGGTCGCCGGAGATGCGGTCGCGCTCGTCCGCGCGCGAGCGTAACGCGTGCTCCGCGCCCTCCCTGCTCATTGGTGGTCCCAGGCTCATCACGCTCCCCGTGAGGAGGCCCCCCGACACCCCGGTTATACCTCCCGAACGGAGGGTCTCCGGGGTTTGGTTCCTTTGGCTCGGGGTGGCCCCTGACTTGTCCCTGATTCAACCCCGGATCGCCTGCAATCCGCTTAACGATCTCTTAGCGTTTCAGGACATGGGACGAATTCTTCTGATCGTCGCGGCCGTCGTCGCCGCGCTCCTGCTGCTCGGCCCCCTCGTGGGCTTCGCCCTCTCGCTGCTCAAGTGGGCTCTCGTCATCGGCGCCGTGGTGCTGGGCGTCGCCTTCCTGTCGAAGTGGCTCAAGAGGACATAGCTTCTTGATACTTCCCCAGTCATAGTTGAGTGATGGAGGCGCGGCCCGCGGTCGACGACGTCGCGCTCGGGCGCGAGGCACTCGCCGTGCTCGAGGCGAACTGGACGGGCACTGGCACCGTGCCCGCGCCAGGGCTGTACCCACACCAATGGAGCTGGGACTCCGCGTTCGTCGTCATCGGCCTGGCCAGGCACCGGCCGGACCGGGCCCGCGACGAGCTGCTCAGCCTGCTGCGGGGGCAGTGGGCGACCGGCATGGTGCCGCACATCGTCTTCCACACCCGCGAGGCGTACTTCCCCGGACCGTCCGTGTGGCGGTCGCAGGAGCACGACGCCGCGCCGCGGGTGCTCACCTCGGGGCTCACCGCGCCGCCGCTGCACGCGCTGGCGCTGTGGTGGCTCTACCGGCACACCGGGGACGCCGCGTTCGTCAGGAAGGCGTACCCGGCGCTGGCGGCCCAGCACGACTACCTCGCCACGGCGCGCGACCTCGGGGGCGCCGGGCTGGCGGCGATCGTGCACCCGTGGGAGTCGGGCATGGACGACAGCCCGGCCTGGGACGCGGCCCTCGACGCGCTGCCGACGATCAGGTACGGCTACCGCAACGTCGAGCTGGACGAGCGCCACCCCGGCAGCGACCACGACCGCTACGTCTGGCTGGCCATGCGCTACCGCGACGCCGGATACAGCGCCGGCTACCTGCGCGACGAGCATCCGTTCGCGATCGAGGACCCCATGTTCAACGGGATCTGGCTGGCCTCCTGCCAGGCCATGGCCGAGCTGGCCCCGCTGGCGGGCGCCGACCCCGTGCCCCATGCCGAGCAGGCCGAACGGCTCAGGCAGGCCATGATCGACCGGCTGTGGGACGGCTGCTACTACGCCAGGGACCTGCGTACCGACCGGCTGATCAAGGTCTGCACGGTCGGCGCGTTCGGGCCACTGCTCGACCCCGGCCTGCCCGCCGACCGGCTCCAGGCCGCCGTGGAGATGCTGGAGTCGGCCAGGTTCATGGGGGCCACCGGCTACCCGGTGCCGAGCTGCGAGATCCGCGCCAGCCAGTTCGACCGCACGCGTTACTGGCGCGGCCCCTCCTGGGTGAACACCAACTGGCTGCTGCGCAGGGCCGCCGCCGTGCACTCGCTCGACCATCTCGGCCGGCAGCTCACCAACGGCACCCTGCGGCTGGTGCGGCAGGCCGGCTTCCGGGAGTGCTTCGACCCCTTCGACGGCAGCGGGCGCGGCTGCCGGGACTTCTCATGGAGCGCGGCGCTCACCCTGGATCTGCTCGCCGATACCGTGGAGGAATGAGCCTCTTCCGCCGCCTGCCCGCCGACGTACGCAAGTCCTTGAAGACCGAGGAGGGCGAGCGGGTGCTGACCTTCGCCCGCACCGACGCCGGTCACGTGGTGGCGACGAACCTCGCCCTCTACCTGACGGACGGCACGCGGGTGCCGTACGAAGAGGTCGACAAGGCGTCATGGGACGAGGAGGGAGTGCGCCTGCTCACCATGGACGGCGTGCGCCACTTCGAGCGGATCGCCGAGCCGCGCCTGCTGCCCGAGACCCTGCGCGAGCGCGTCAACTCCACCATCGTGGTGAACAAGCACGTCAACCTGCCGGGCAGGGGCGGCGTGCGGCTGGTGGCCCGGCGGCGGCCCGGCGGCGAGGTGCTCGGGTGGACGTTCGTCTTCGACGACGGGCTCGACCCGACCGACCCCGGCCTCCGCGCCCAGGCCGAACAGGCCCTGGAAGGGGTGCGCCGGAGCATGGGCGTCTGACCACGCCCGTGAGGGGTGCGGCCGGCGCGTGACCGCCCTGCGGGGGCCTGCGTGGGCACGTGACCTGCCCGTGAGGCACGCGACTGCCCGTGGGGGGTGGGGGGTGCGGCATGGGCGTGGAACGAGGCCCTGGGGGGTGCGGTACGGGCGTGTGAAGTGCCCCACACTCAGGCCCATCGCCGGGCTGATTCCTGGCGTGGGTCAGTAGGGAATGCCGCTTTCGCGGGCCTTCTGGTCCACGTCCTCCTTACCGGGCCAGCCGGTGCCGGTCTCGGGCTTGTGGCCGTCGTCGCTGAGGAACGGGATGCGCTGCTGCAGCGTGCCCCCCACCTTCGACCTGGCCATCCCCGCGACCTTCGACGCCTGCGCCCCGACGATCCCGGCCACTTCCTGCACCCGTGGATTGTCGGCGACGCGTTGCGCCGTCCGCTTGATCTGTTCGTACCGTTCCCGTCCGGCCCGGCTGCCCAGCACGTAACCGACGGCCAGACCAACGGCGAATGTCATCCGATAACGCATTTTGCACCTCCGCTGTCTCCGGGCCTACCCCGCTTGCGATGCGACACGCACTCCCGGAGTGCGCTAATCTATTCCTGCGCACGACGGAGGGGCCCAACGGCCCCGACGAAGTGGGCAAACAGTTCGATCCCGCGTAGCTCAACGGCAGAGCAGCCGGCTGTTAACCGGCAGGTTATAGGTTCGAGTCCTATCGCGGGAGCTGCTCTCAAGCAAGAGGTTGGCAGCTCAGGCCCTCTCACCGGTAACAGGTGGGAGGGCCTGAGTCGTTCCAGGAGCCAATAGGGGAGCCACCATCCAGTTGGCTTGTCGGTCCCGAACACCGCATCCATGGCTCGCACCGTGGACGATGACGGCCATGCGGATCGCGCGTGCCTACTGGTCAGCGGCCAGGTTCGGTGGTCAGGTTCGGTGGTCAGGGACGCACCTGCTGCGGGTGTACGGCAAGCTGGGCGTCTCCGACCGCACCTCCGCCGTGCCGGCCGCGCTGGACCTGGGGCTGGTGCGGCGGCGTACGTGAGGATCGGCCCGGTGGCGCGTCCTTGTTTGCCGTCATATCGCGGAATCGGCAGGACAAGGCGGGCCGGGCGCGGAAGGATGGGAGGGCCGGTCCGCGGGGCCGGCGCCGCGGGAAGTCGTGGGGCGTGGCGAGGAGAGGGCGCCACCGCCAGGAGACGCCGCCGACCCGGAATCGGCGGGGTGCTCCGATGACGCAGAAGTGCTGGTCGCCGCGTGCCTACCTGGATCAGGTCCCTTCGTCCCTTCGACGCGCCCGCCACCCGGGCGGTGCCCGGGCGCACCACCGACCTCCGCGAGGCGGAGCGTTTCATCAGGCTCTTCCACGCCGAGAACCCCTCCGCGGGCGGCATGGCCGCCCGCCTGCGCGACGTCGCCCGTGACGTGGCCCGCTACGGGGCCTACACCCACACGTACGAGGAGCTGCAGTTCGGCGCCAGGGTGGCGTGGCGCAACAGCAGCCGGTGCATCGGCCGGTTGTACTGGCGCTCGCTCAGGGTCCGCGACCGCAGGGAGGTGGGCACGGCCGAGGGGGTGGCGCTGGAGTGCGTGGCCCACCTGCGCGAGGCCACGGGCGACGGGAAGATCAGGCCCACCGTCACCGTCCTCCCCCCTGACACCCCCGCCCTGCGCGGCCCCCGGATTCTGAACGACCAGCTCATCCGCTATGCCGGATACCGCACCGAGCACGGCGTCGTGGGCGATCCGCGCAACGTCGCGCTCACCGAGACCGCGCGGGCGCTGGGCTGGCGCGGCCGGGGCGGCCGGTTCGACGTGCTGCCCGTCGTCATCCAGCCGGGCCTCGGCCGCCCGCTCCTCGCCAACCTGCCGGGGGACGCCGTGCTGGAGGTGCCGCTGAGGCATCCGGATTACCCGTGGTTCGAGGAGCTGGGGCTGCGCTGGCACGCCGTACCGGCTATTTCCGACATGTGCCTGGAGATCGGCGGGATCTGCTATCCGTGCGCGCCCTTCAACGGCTGGTACATGGGCACCGAGATCGGCGCCCGCAACCTGGCGGACGGCGACCGCTACGACCAGCTTCCGATCGTCGCCGAGCGGCTCGGGCTCGACGTCTCCACCGAGCGGTCCCTGTGGCGCGACCACGCGCTGGTGGAGCTGAACGTGGCGGTGCTGCACTCGTTCGAGGAGGCGGGGGTCACCATGACCGACCACCACACGGAGTCGCGCCGCTTCCTGACCCACCTGGCCAAGGAGGAGAAGGCGGGACGGGTCTGCCCGGCGGACTGGTCGTGGATCGTGCCGCCGCTCTCGGGCGGCGCCACCCCCGTCTTCCACCGCTACTACGACACCTCCGTCCTGACCCCCAACTTCGTCCCCCGCCACTGACCCGTCCCCTCGCGGTCGGCCGGCCAGCTCGCCACCGGCCGGCCAACTCGCCGCCGGCGCGCCGTCCGGGGCGGGCGCGTCCTCCGCTGATCCTTGCCTTTCCCCGCTAGAACATGGTTCTGTTGGGGGCATGGTGGACCTCGTGCTCTCGAACCTCGACGACCAGGGCGTGCTCACTCTGACCTTCAACCGGCCGGACACGCTCAACGCCTGGACCGACGCCATGGGGCGGCGCTACTTCGACCTGCTGGCGGAGGCCGAGCGGGACCCGGCCGTGCGGGCCGTGGTGGTCACCGGCGCGGGCAAGGGCTTCTGCGCGGGGGCCGACTTCAAGACGCTGAACGCCATCCAGAGCGGCTCCTACGACCAGGTGCCCGACCCGCGGCCCAACACCTTCCCCACGACCATCCGCAAGCCGATCATCGCCGCCGTCAACGGGGCCTGCGCGGGGCTGGGCATGGTGCACGCGCTCGTCTGCGACCTCGTCTTCACCGCCGAGGAGGCCAAGTGGACCACGGCCTTCGTGCGGCGGGGGCTGATCGCGGAGTACGGGCTCGGCTGGGTGCTGCCGAAGATCATGGGGCAGCAGCGGGCGATGGACGTCCTGCTGTCGGGGCGGGTGTTCACCGGGCGGGAGGCGTACGAGCTGGGGCTGGCCAACCGGGTGGTGCCGGGGGAGGAGCTGCTGGCGCGGGCGCGGGAGTACGCCGGCGACCTGGCGGCCAACTGCTCGCCGGCGTCGATGGCGGTGATCAAGCGGCAGGTGTGGCACGACTGGGACGTCACGCTGGAGCAGTCGGCCAAGTCGGCCACCCAGGAGATGATCGCCTCGTTCGGGCGGCCGGACTTCGCGGAGGGCGTCGCGAGCTTCCTGGAGCGCCGCCCGCCGAACTTCCCGCCCCTGTGATCCTGTGACCCGCCCCCGCCCCCGCCCGCGACCGGGGGCCCTGTGACCCGCCCCCGCGACCCGGGGCCCCGTGATGCGCCCCGTGATGCGCCGCTGTGACCCGCCGGGCCGTGCCCCGGCGGAGGCGCGGCCCGGCGGGAACGAGGGTCAGGACACGCGGTGGGCGCCGCGGGCCGGGGTGGCGGGCAGGAAGCGGGGGGCCTTGAAGCCGCGCTCGGCGTAGGCGGCCGAGACCGAATCCCGCACGCTGTCCAGCCGCTCCACCGGCACCAGCGCGATCGCGGAGCCGCCGAAGCCGCCGCCGGTCATGCGCGCGCCGCGGGCCCCGCCCCTGATGGCGGCCTCCACGGCCACGTCGAGCTCCGGCGAGGAGACTTCGTACAGGTCCCTGAGCGACAGGTGGGAGGCGTTGAGCAGGGCGCCGATCTCCGTGACGGCGCCCGCGCGCAGCAGCCCGACGAGGGCCTCGACGCGGTGGTTCTCGGCGACGACGTGCTCGGTGCGCTTGCGCTCGTCGCCCTGCAGCCGGCCCAGGGCCGCGGCCAGGTCGGTGACGTCGCGCAGGGCCGGGACGCCCAGCTTGCGGGCGGCGGACTCGCACTCCGCGCGGCGCTTGGCGTATTCGCCGCCCGCGTGCTCGTGGTGCGCCTGCGTGTCGATGATCAGCACGCTCAGGCCGTGGGCGGCCAGGTCGAGCGGGATGTTGCGGGAGCCGAGCGAGCGGCAGTCGAGGAAGAGCGCGTGGCCCTCCTCGCACAGCGCCGAGGCGGCCTGGTCCATGATGCCGCAGGGCATGCCGACGAAGTCGTTCTCCGCCTTCTGGCTGAGCAGGGCCAGCTCCATGGGCGTCATGCCGAGGTCGTACACCTCGTTGAGCGCCGAGGCGATGGAGACCTCGAGGGCGGCGCTGGAGCTGAGGCCGGCGCCGGCCGGGATGTCGCCGTCGATCGCGATGTCCGCGCCGCGGACCCGGTCGCCGAGCATGGCCAGGACGCCGACGACGTAGCGGGTCCAGCCGCGGGACTCCTCGCGGGAGGCCATGGTGACGGGCTCGCCGGAGTCGGACTGGAGCGAAAGGAGGCGGATGGTGTCGTCGTCGCGCGGCGTGAGGGCCGCCGTCACGCCCCACGGCACCGCGAACGGGAGGACGAAGCCGTCGTTGTAGTCGGTGTGCTCGCCGATCAGGTTGACCCTGCCGGGAGCATGCCAGACGGTCCGGGGGGACGCGCCGTAAGCGGCACGGAAAGCTTCAACAACGCGCATAACCCAACACTCCTGAACATAGGCCCGACCGTAGACTAGCGCCATGGAGGAACTCCTGGATCCGGGGCTGGGCGAGACCCGGGTGTTCCTGATGCCCGACGACAACAAACCACGCAAGCTCAAGTACAACCTGGGCCCCGACCTGAGGGGTCGCCGGGTGCTGACGTTCGGTGGCGCCTACTCCCATCACATCAGGGCGGTGGCGGAGTCCGGCGCCCGGCATGGCGTCGAGACGGTCGGGGTCATCAGGGGCGAGGAGCACCTGCCGCTGAACCCGGTGCTGGCCCGCGCGGCGGCCTGCGGCATGACCCTCACCTACCTCGACCGGGCCGCCTACCGCCGCAAGCACACCGAGGAGGTGCTGGCGGAGCTGCGGGCGCGCTGGGGCGCCGGGACGGTGATCCTGCCGGAGGGCGGGAGCAACGCGGCGGCCGTGCGGGGGTGCGCGGAGCTGCCGGGGGAGATCGGGGAGGACTACGACGTCGTCTGCTGCCCCGTCGGCACCGGAGGCACTTTGGCCGGCATCGCGGCGGGGCTGCCGGAGGGGAAGCGGGCGCTCGGGTTCGCGGTGCTGAAGGGGGCCGGGTTCCTGGCGGGCGAGGTGGCCAGGCTGCAGCGGGAGGCCGGCGTGCGCGCCCGGCCGAACTGGGAGGTCAACCTCGACTACCACTTCGGCGGCTACGCGAGGTCGACGCCCGTCCTGGACGAGTTCGCCGCCCGGCACGGGGTCGAGCGGGTCTACGTGGCCAAGATGCTCTACGGGATCGTCGACCTGGCCCGGCGCGGCGCCTTCGCGCCGGGCACCCGCGTCGTCGCCGTCGTCACCGGTCAGCCCTCGACCCCGGTGGAGGTGTGCGCCGCCCCGACCGGCTTCGACTCCGGTGAGCCGCGCTGGCGCAGGTAGATCGAGAGCACCACCATCGACAGCACGGCCAGCAGCTCCGACTGCCAGTTCTGCAGGCTGCGGTTCCAGAACTCGGGCGAGGTGACGTACGCGCCCCAGGAGACCGGGTCGCGCAGGTCTCCGAGCCGCTCCGAGTTGTACGCCGCCTGCCCCGCCACCGACTGCGCCAGCCACGACAGCAGGAAGATGGTCCCCATCACCAGCCCGAGCGAGTTGCTGAACAACCAGAGCCTGATCCCCCTGACCCTGGCCCAGGCCGGCGAGTCGGCGTCGGCGTAGCGGCCGATCTGCTGGTCCTCGTCCGACTCCGCCCCGGCCTTGTGCGGCTCCTTGGACTCGGGGGAGCCCTTCTGCACGAGCCAGACGGTGAGCATGATGAACAGGAAGAACTGCAGGTACTCCGACTGCCAGTTCTCCGCCACGTCCACCGCGAACGTGGACGACGCCACGTACTTCAGCAGCGAGACCGGCTCCGTCCCCTGGGCGAGCTGCTGGTCGTTGTACTGCAGCATCCCGGCCACCGCCTGCCCGCCCACCGCCAGCAGGAACATCACCAGGAACGCCAGGGCCAGGGAGTTCTCCTTCAGCCATCTCATAGGTGCGACCACCCGATGGCGAAGAACCACACCAGCCCGGCCACGATCACCAGCGCGGTCAGGGTGAACATCGTGCGCATCAGTCCTCCACCTCGCACTTGTACGGCAGGTCGCGCACCGGCTCGCACCCCGCGGCCCTGATCCGCCAGCCGTCGCTGAAGCGGTGCAGGAAGAGCGTGTCGCCGGCCAGCCGCACCTGGGCGTCCTCCCCCCACACCGACACCGACGTGGCCCGGCCGCCCGGCCCGAGCCGCAGCTCACGCAGCGCCTGCGCGCAGTCCTGGCCGGGGTCGGGCAGCTTGTCGGCGGTCTCGCGGGCGAGCAGGCCGCAGGCGGCGGCCTCCTGGCGCGCGGCGAGCGCGGCGTGGAACTGCTCGGCCGCCCGCGCGGGGGACGCCGTGTCCACGGCGCAACCGACAGTAGTCAGGGCCGTCAGCGCGAGCGCCGTCACGATGAGCGGGAATCTCATGGGCCCCTGCTACCCACGGAAGAATCATGCATGCTGTCCCGATGCGGAGGAGCGAGGTGCCCGGCACCTGGGACGACCGCGCCACGCTGCTCGCCCTCCCCGCCGGGGGAGGGCGGGCGCGGCGTCAGCCGAGCTGGTCGAGCACGGGTGACACGAGCGCGTTCAGCTCGCGGGCCAGCACGGTCACCGCGCGGTGGGCGCTCTGCTCGACCCGCTCGTGCGGGCCCTCCGGCTCCGGCGGCAGGTCGTCGAGCGGCAGCGGCGCCTCCACGAGCAGCGAGGCCCGCAGGAACGGATTGCGGGCCAGGTCCTGCTGGGTCGGCTCGACGTACTGGCCGAAGGTGCGCTGCCAGCCCTGCCAGCCGCGGTCGCGCCACCACGCCCGCGAGCGCCGCAGCTCCTCGGGCAGCGGCGAGGCGAGCCTGACGCGGGCGAACAGGGAGCCGTCCCAGGTGTTGCGGTGGCAGGTGGCCTCCAGGATCCGGCGGTCCCAGCGGACGAAGCCGGGGGTCAGCGACGGCGGCGTGGCCAGCCGCCACGCCGTGCAGGCGAAGCGCACCGGCGCGATGTCACCCCACTCGAACTCGTCGAGACTCTTGCGTACGTGCACGGCATAGCGCCCGTCACGGTCCCTGTCGAACTCCTGGTCGGTCCAGAACGCCTTGCCCATGCCCCCTACGCTACGGCGCGGCCCCGCTTCTCGCGGGCGGACCCGTGATCTGCGCCGGCGGGCCGTCCGGCGCGTGGCCGGCGCCGGCAACGCCACCCATGCGGCTGCGCGACGGCGATCGCATCAGGGTGGACGGCGAGCGGGGCACGGTCGAGTTGCCGGGGTGAAAAGATCACGTCAAGTCGGCCGCCCGCCGGTCCCGCCTGTGATCACTGTGATGACCATGATCGAACAGTGGATTCTGGAAGACGAACGCGAGCTGGAGGCGCGCTGCGCCCGCTTCAGGTCCGCCCAGCTCGCGCCGGCGCGGGGAGGCGGGGAGGAGGACTCCGACGAACGCGCCGGACGGCGCCGTCCCGGCGAGGCGGACCCGGCGGCTTGACGGATGAGCCGGTAGCGGTGGCCGGTCAGCCCCGGCGCACGCTCTCCAGCAGCTCCGATCGGGGGTGAAGGGGGTGTGGCCGCCGGGGCTGAGCGCGCCGGCGAACAGGCGGCGCCCGCCGGGGGGCGGGCAGCGTGGCGGGGAAAATCGGTTGCCTCGTGGGGGGCGGTTTGATGTGCTGGCTGACCGCACGCCGAGGACGATCCAGAAGGAGCAGGAGAATGCGGACGACGTTCATGTCACCCGAGCCGGAAGAAGTCTTCTCATCGAAGGACATGACGTTCGTTGCGTATGCTCAACCTGGGAATCCTGGCGCATGTAGACGCCGGTAAGACCAGCCTGACCGAGCGGCTGCTGCACGCCGCCGGGGTCATCGACGAGGTGGGCAGCGTCGATGACGGCAACACCCAGACCGACACGCTCGACCTGGAGCGCCGGCGGGGGATCACGATCAAGTCCGCGGTCGTGTCCTTCGCCGTCGGCGACACCACGGTCAACCTGATCGACACGCCCGGCCACCCCGACTTCATCGCCGAGGTGGAGCGGGTGCTCAACGTGCTCGACGGCGCGGTCCTGGTCGTCTCCGCCGTGGAGGGCGTGCAGGCCCAGACCCGCGTGCTCATGCGCACGCTGCGCCGCCTCGGCATCCCCACGCTCGTCTTCGTCAACAAGATCGACCGCGCCGGCGCCCGCTACGACGGCGTGCTGCGCGAGCTGGCCGCCAAGCTCTCCCCGGCGGTCGTCGCCATGGGGAGCGTCACCGGCCTGGGCGGCCCCGCCGCCGCCTTCACGCCGTCCGGCGACTCGCCCGCGTTCGCCGCGGACCTGCTGGACGTGCTGGCCGCGCAGGATGACGCGCTGCTGGCCGCGTACGTGGCGGACGAGGACGCGCTCACCTGCGACCGCCTGCGCGCCGAGCTCGTCGCCCAGACCGGGCGGGCGGTGGCGCACCCGGTCTTCTTCGGCTCGGCCATCACGGGGGCCGGGGTGGACGCGCTGGTCGCGGGCATCCGCGAGCTGCTGCCCGCCGCCCAGGGCGACCCCGCCGGGCCGGTGTCGGGGACCGTCTTCAAGGTGGAGCGCGGCCCGGCGGGCGAGAAGATCGCGTACGCGCGCCTGTTCGGCGGCACGCTGCGCGTCCGCGACCGGGTGAGCTTCGGCGGCGGGCGGTCGGGCAAGGTCACCGCGATCACGGTCTTCGACGGCGGCACGGCCGTGCGGAGCCAGGAGGTGGCCGCGGGCCGCATCGCCCGCCTGTGGGGCCTGACCGACGTCCGCATCGGCGACCCCGTCGCCCCGCCGGACGCCGCCGCCTGCGACCCGCCCCCTAAGGCCCGCACGACGACGCGCTCCCCGGCCCGCGCAGGCGCCGCGCCGGCCCCGCCCGACGCCGTGGCGGGTTCGACGGGGCGTGCCGGGGCGGCGGGGCATTTCGCGCCGCCGACGCTGGAGACGGTCGTGGTGCCCGGCCGGCCGGGGGACAGGGGCGCGCTGCACCTGGCGCTGAGCCGGCTCGCCGAGCAGGACCCGCTGATCGGGCTGCGCCAGGACGACGTGCGCCAGGAGGTGTCCGTCTCGCTCTACGGCGAGGTGCAGAAGGAGGTGATCCAGGCGACCCTGGCGGCCGACTACGGCCTCGACGTCACCTTCCGCGAGACGACCACGATCTGCGTGGAACGGGTGTCGGGCACGGGCGCCGCCGTCGAGGTGATCGCCGTGGCGCCGAACCCGTTCCTCGCCACGGTCGGCCTGCGGGTCGAGCCGGGCCCGGTGGGCGGCGGGGTGGAGTTCCGGCTGGAGGTGGAGCTGGGGTCGCTGCCGTACGCGTTCATGCGCACGATCGAGGAGACCGTGCGCGAGACCCTGCACCAGGGCCTGCACGGCTGGGAGGTGCCGGACTGCGTGGTCACGCTCACCCACTCGGGCTACTGGGCCAAGCAGAGCCACTCGGGGGGCGTCTTCGACAAGAGCATGTCGAGCACGGCCGGCGACTTCCGCGGCCTGGTCCCGCTGGTGCTGATGGAGGCGCTGCGGCGGGCGGGCACCACGGTGTGCGAGCCGCTGCACCGCTTCGTCCTGGAGCTGCCCCCCGACACGGTGGGCGCGGTGCTGCCGGTGCTGGCCGGGCTCGGCGGCGTCCCGCGCGCCCGGCGGGCGGGGCTGGTGGAGGGGGAGATCCCCGCGGCCCGGGTGCACGCGCTGGAGCGGCGGCTGCCCGGGCTGACGCGGGGCGAGGGCATGCTGGAGAGCGAGTTCGACCGCTACGAGCCGGTACGCGGCCCGATCCCCGCCCGCTCCCGCACCGACCACAACCCGCTGGACAGGAAGGAGTACCTGCTGCACGTCCTGCGCCGGGTCTGACGCCAGGCCAAAGGTGCCGAAATCCTTTTCGCTCGATACGAAAATGTGACCAAGCGTTCGCTGGCTGATCAGCGGCCATGACGTCGGCCCGCCCCACGTCAGGAGCGGTGCAGCGGGTTGCAAACCCCGATTGACAGCTCCCAGGGGGCGGTCTACCTTCCCGAAAACCTTTTAGGTAGACCCGAGTCAACGGTGTTAGCGCTCACATCACTCTAGGGGCGAACGCATGAGACGACGATGGGCCGCCGCCCTCGCCGCGGCACTCCTCACCCTCCTCACCGGCGTCCGGCCCGCGCTGGCGGGCCCGCCGATCACCACCGCGATCTACACGGCCGACCCGGCCGCGCTGGTCGTGGGCGACACCCTGTACCTCTACACCGGCCACGACGAGGCGCCGCAGGGCGGCACGAACTTCGTCATGCGCGACTGGCACGTCTTCAGCTCCACCGACGCCGCCACCTTCACCGACCAGGGCGCGAAGCTGTCGATCTCGAACTTCTCCTGGGCGGGCGCGGACGCCTGGGCGAGCGAGGTCGAGCGCGGCGCCGACGGCCGCTACTACTGGTTCACCTCGGTCAACGGCAACGGCCCCGGCTGGATGAACATCGGCGTGGCCGTCGGCGACAGCCCCACGGGCCCGTTCACCGACGCCATCGGCGGCCCGCTGATCAGCGACGCCACCCCGAACTCGTCGCCGCTGAACATCGACCCGACCGTCTTCACCGACGACGACGGCCAGGTCTACATGTACTGGGGCTCCTACTACGGCCTGCGCGCCGTCCGGCTCAACGCGAACATGACCTCGACCACCGGCCCGGTCATCACCCCGAGCGGCGTGTCGAACTTCTGGGAGGCCCCCTGGATGTTCAAGCGCGACGGCGTCTACTACCTCGCCTACGCCGCCAACGACTCGGGCTGCTCCCAGCCGGGCTACGCCTGCGTGCGCTATGCCACGGCGAGCAACCCGCTGGGCCCGTGGACGCACCGCGGCGTCGTGCTCGACCAGGTCAGCTCCACCACGAACCATCCGGCGATCATCGAGTTCAAGGGCCAGTGGTACATGGTCTACCACAACGCCGCCGCCCCCGGCGGGGGGAACTTCCGCCGCTCGGTCACCATCGACCAGCTCTTCTTCAACGCCGACGGCACCATGCGGAAGGTCGTGCAGACCGGCGGGCCGGTGACCCCGGGCAACCTGGCCGCCACCGCCACGCCGTCCACCTCCTACGTCTCCCCGTGGGAGACCCTCGGCGCGATCAAGGACGGCCACACCCCCGCCGGCTCGCAGGACCGCAGCCACGGCGCCTACGGCAACTGGAACCGCCAGGGCACCGAGTGGATCGAGTACCGGTGGCCCACGGCGCAGACCATCCGCAGGTCGGAGGTGTACTGGTTCGACGACGACCAGGGCATCGACCTGCCGGCCTCCTGCCAGGTGCAGTACTGGAACGGCAGCGCCTACGTCAACGTGCCCGGCGCGTCCGGCTGCGGCGTGGCGGCCGGCACCTTCAACGCCACGACGTTCACCCCCGTCAGCACCACCCGCCTGCGCCTGAACATCACCTCCAGATCCGGCTACTCGACCGGCGTGCTCGAATGGAGAGCCTTCTCATGAGGCGTGCCCTGTCAGCCCTGCTCCTCGTCGCCGGCCTGGTCACGGCCCCCGCCGCCGCGTACGCCGACCAGACCATCGGCTACCCCGCCTTCAGCGGCCCGGCGATCCCCGCGCCGCCCGGCTCGTACACGACCGGCGACCAGATGCGCGCCATCTACGACGCCGAGAGCTCCGGCACCGACTTCTGGATGGACCGGCTGCTGGCCCGCCCGGGCAACGACCCGGCCGGCACGTGGCTCATGACGCGCGGCCGGGCGCTGTTCATGAAGACGCACACCCCGGGCACGCTCGGCTTCGCCGGGCAGGCCGCGTACTGGGAGAGCATCAGCGACAACAACGCCTTCACCGTCGCGGTCACGCCCGGCACGTTCACCGAGCAGGTCGGCTCGCGCCGGCAGGCGCCCAGCCACTGGAAGAGCCGGCACACCAGCGGCTCGATCACGATCGACCAGACGAAGTTCATCACCGACAACAACGTGGCCGTGGCCAACCTGGCCATCACCAACGGCGGCTCCGCCGCCACCACGCTGCAACTGCGGGCCACCTCGCCGTACGCGACCAGCGGCACCGGCAGCGAGCTGACCGGCCAGGTCAACGCCTACAACAACCTCACCACGCTCTACCCCCGGCTCACCTGCGACGGCTGCACGGTCTCCGGCGGCGGCCTGAACCGCTCGGTCACGGTCGCGGCCGGCGCCACGGTGACGGTCAAGGTCGTCATGGGCTTCGTCACCACCGAGATCCCGGCCTCCCGCACCGAGTACGACGCCTACGCCGGCTACGCGCCCGCCACCGCGTTCGCCACCCACGTGCGCGCCTACAACCGCTGGTGGGCCGAGAACGTGCCCTACATCGACGTGCCGGAACCGGCCATCAAGAAGAACATCTACTACCGCTGGTGGCTGATGCGCTTCAACCACCTCGACGCCGACATCCCCGGCCAGACCTTCCAGTTCCCCACCTCGATCGAGGGCGTGCTGGGCTACAACAACGCCATCGCGCTGACCCAGCCCATGCACATCGACGACCTGAAGTACCTGCGCAACCCGATCTACGCCTACGGCGACTGGCTGAGCGTCGGCCAGACCTCCAAGAGCGGCCGGTTCCTCGACAACCCCGGCGACCCGGAGAACTGGTCCAACAGCTACACGCAGTACATCGCCGAGGCGGCCTGGAAGAGCTACCAGATCCACGGCGGCCAGCCCGCCATCGCCGCGAGCCTGGCCCGCTACGCCGAGCAGGACGTCAAGGGGCAGCTCGCCCACTACGACACCGACGGCAACAAGCTCATCGAGTACGACTGGGGCGCCCTGACCGGCAACGACGCCGACGCCGTCTCCTTCCACTGGAAGCCGGGGCGGATGGACCGGGCCGAGGCCGCCTACCAGTACAGCGGCGCGCTGGCCGCCGCCCAGGCGTACGAGGCGGTGGGCAACCAGGCCAAGGCCGCGGAGATGCGCACGCTGGCCGGCCAGATCCAGAACGCCATCCTCACCGTGTTGTGGAACCCCGGCAGGCAGCTGTTCGAGCACCGGCTGAAGTCGACCAACGAATGGGTGCCGTGGAAGGAGATCAACAACTACTACCCGTTCGCCGTCGGCGCGATCCCGAACACGGCCACGTACAAGCAGGCCCTGCGCCTGTTCGACGACCCGGCGCAGTATCCGATCTTCCCCTTCTACACCGCCAACCAGGCCGACAAGGCGGCCTCGGGCACCGGCAGCAACAACTTCTCCACGATCAACTCCACCGTGCAGTTCCGCCTGCTCTCCTCGGTGCTGCGCACCTACCCCAACGAGTGGATCGACGCGACCTGGTACAAGAAGCTGCTCTACTGGAACGTCTGGGCCCAGTACGTCAACGGCAACACCCAGTGGCCCGACGCCAACGAGTTCTGGGCCGACTGGAACGGCTCCTCGATCACCTACCGCTCCTGGATCCACCACAACATCCTGGGCAGCGGCAACTGGACCGTCATCGAGGACGTGGCCGGGCTGCGCCCGCGCAACGACGCCAAGGTCGAGCTGTCGCCGATCAACGTCGGCTGGAGCCACTTCACCGTCAACAACCTGCGCTACCGCAACGCCGACCTGACCATCGTCTGGGACGACCCCGCCGACGGCGTCACCCGCTACCCCGGCGTGCCCCAGGGCTACTCGATCTACGTCAACGGCACCCGCGCCGCCACCGTCTCGACGCTGGTGCCGTTCACCTGGGACCCGGCCACCGGCGCGGTGACCACCTCCGGCACCGTCACCCACAACGCCGCCGTCCCCGGCCTCCAGGCCCCCACCCAGGTCGCCCACACCGGCGCCCGCATGGTGGACCTGCTCGGCAAGGCGGGCGTGGACCTGACCGCCGACCTCACCAACCTCGCCGCCGGCGCCACCGCCACGGCCTCCACCACCGCCTCGGGCAGCTCCGTCGCCGGCGCGGTGGACGGGCTCCCGACCAACGAGCCGTTCTGGGGCGGCACCACCGCCGGCCAGGACTGGTACGAGCTGAACTTCGGGGCCGCCCGCACCTTCAACGAGGTGCGGCTGCACGTCAAGGACAGCCGGCCGGCCGGCGCCACCTACCGGGCCCCGGCCTCCTACGACGTCCAATACCACAACGGCAGCGCCTGGGTGAGCGTGCCCTCCCAGGCCAAGACCCCGGCCACGCCGCGCGGCAACTACAACGTGGCGCAGTTCCCCGCCGTCACCGCCCAGCGGGTGCGGGTGCTGGCCACGGCCGCCGCCGGTGCCAGGACCGGCCTGACCGAGATCAAGGTCTTCAACCGGGGCGGCGTGCAGCCCCCGTCCAACCTGGCGCTGTCGGCCACCCCGACCGCCTCCTACACCTCCGCCTGGGAGAGCGTGGCCGCCGTCAACGACGGCATCACCCCGCCCTCCTCCAACGACACGGTCAACCCGCGCTGGGGCTGCTGGCCGGAGACCGGGCAGCAGTGGGTGGACCTCACCTGGTCCTCCGCCCGCACCCTGAACCGGGCCGAGGTGTACTTCTTCGACGACGACCAGGGCATCGACATGCCGGCGTCGTGGAAGCTGCAGTACTGGAACGGCAGCGCGTACGTGGACATGCCGGGCGCCTCGGCGTACACGCTGGCGAAGAACGCCTACAACACCGTCACCTTCACCGCCACCGGCACGACCCGCCTGCGGGTGCTGCTCACCGGCAACGGCGCCGGCTCCGTCGGCCTGCTGGAGGTCAGGGCCTACGGAACGTGAGATCGAGGGGGTGCGTCCGGGCCGGGCGCACCCCCGCCACGCTGCCGCTCTTGACGTCACCGGGCGTACGGGCGCACCATCTCGGTGCGACGGAGTAGTTACTTTCTCACTTTGAGTGACGGAGCGCAGCGGAAGCAGGCAGGCTGCTGTCACACCTTCGGCCGATGGGCAGGCGATCACGATGGCAGGAAAGTGGCAGGCGGGCAACCTCCCGGCGGAGCTGACGAGCCTGGTCGGGCGGCGGCACGAGCTCGACCAGGTCCGCCGCGCCTGCCGGCGCTCGCGCCTGGTGACCCTCACCGGCGTGGGCGGCGTCGGCAAGTCGCGCCTGGCCCTGCGCGCCGCTGCCGACCTGCGGCCCGAGTTCGGCGGCGGAGCCTGGCTGGTGGAGCTGTCGCCGCTGACCGACGGCACCCTCCTGCCGCACACCATCGCCGAGGCGCTGCGGCTGAGCGACCAGACCACCCGGCCCATGATCGAGGTGCTGGCCGACCACCTGTTCGGCCGGGAGGTCCTGCTCGTCCTCGACACCTGCGAGCACCTGGCCGGCGCCTGCGCCGAGACCGTGGGCACGCTGCTGGCGGCCGTGCCGGGGCTGCGCGTGCTGGCCACCAGCCGCCGCCCGCTGGAGGCGCCGGGCGAGCTGGTGCTCGTGGTCGACCCGCTGCCGGTGCCGCCCGCGGGCGCCACCGGCCCGGCCACCGGCGACGCGGTGGCGCTGCTGGCCGAGCGCGCCGCCGAGGCCATCCCCGGCTTCGACCTCGCCGACCACGACCAGGAGGCGGTGGCCCGCCTGTGCCGGCGGCTGGAGGGCATCCCGCTGGCGATCGAGCTGGCCGCGGCGCGGCTGCGCGAGCTGCCGGTCGCGCAGCTGGCCGACCGACTCGACGACCGCTTCGCCGCCCTGGAGGCCGAAGCCGCCGAAGCCGCTGAAGCCGCCGGGGGAGCCGAGGCCGCCGGGGGAGCCGAGACCGCCGGGCCTGCCGGAGCCGCCGGGCCCGCCGAGGCCGGCCTGCCGTGGCGCCGGGCGCTGCGGACCGCCATCGGCTGGAGCCACGAGCTGTGCGAGCCCGCCGAACGCCTGCTCTGGGCGCGGCTGTCGGTGTTCGCCGGCGACTTCGACGCCGAGGCCGTGCGCGAGGTGTGCACGGACGAGCGGCTGCCGGAGGCGGACATCGGCCTGCTGCTCGACGCGCTGGCCGACGAGTCGATCCTGACCTGGCTGCCGACCGGCGCGGGCGAGCGCTACCGGATGCTGGACACGCTGCGCGAGTACGGCGCCGGCTGGCTGCGCGACCTCGGCGAGGAGGAGCGCTTCAAGCAGCGCCACCGCGAGCACTACCTGTCGATGGCCACGCGCGGCGCCGTCGGCTGGCTCGGCCCCGGCCAGATCTCCTGGTACGACCGCATGGTCGGCGAGCACGACAACCTGCGCGCCGCCCTGGAGGTGGCGCTCGGCACCAAGCACGGCCTGCCCGCGCTGGAGCTGGCCGGCACGCTGGCGTTCTTCTGGTACGGCTGCGGCTACGCCAAGGAGGGCCGCCACTACCTCGGCCAGGCCCTCGCCCTGGGCGCCCGGCCCGGCCCCGCGCTGGTGCAGGCGTTCTGGGCCGACGGCCTGCTGGCCGCCACGCAGGGCGACGCGGACGCCGCCGACGCCCGGGCCGCGCAGATCGACCTCGTCGCCGACGCCGGCGACGCCTACGCGGCGAGCTGCGTCCGGGCGCTCAGGGCGATGACCGGGGTGATCCGCGGCGACCTGATCCAGGCGATGGCCGAGTCCGAGGTCGCCTACGTCACCCGCTGGGACGACGACGAGCCGCTGACCATCGCCCGGCTGATCGCGGTCCTGTGCCGGGCGCACGCCCTCACCGTGGACGGCCGGATCCAGGACGCCATCGGCGTCCTGGAGGATCTGCGCGCCCTGTGCGACCGGCGCGGCGAGCAGTCGATGCGCTCCCACGCCGACTACCTGCGCGGCCAGGCCGAGCTGAACGTCGGGCGGCTGGACGCGGCCGTCGCCTACGCCCAGGAGGCGCTGCGCACCAAGCGGCGGCTGCACGACAACTTCGGCATCGGCCTGACGGTGGACCTGCTGGCCCTGGCCGCCGGTGCGGCCGGGCGGGCGCACCGCGCGGCCCGGCTGCTGGGCCTGGCGCAGCGGATCTGGAGCACCCACGGCCAGGCCCAGGCCAGCGTGCCCGCCCTGGTGGCGGCGCGGGAGGAGTGCGAGGCGCAGGCCCGCGACCTGCTCGGCGACAACGCCTACGAGGCGGCCTACCGCACCGGGTTCGACAGCGACATCGACGCGGGCATCGCGTACGCGCTCGAACCGCAGGGCGAGGGCATGCACAACGGCTTCGCCTGAGCCCCCGCCGGGGCCGGGCCTGACCGCGGTGGGGCTCAGCGCTGCTGGGCCGGGCGGATGATCAGCTCGTTGACGTCCACGCCGGGCGGCTGGCCCAGCGCGTACGCGATGGCCTCGCCGATGCTCTCCGGCGGGATCGCATTGGCGCGGTAGGCGCGCATGGCCTCCCTGGCCTCCGGGTCGCTGATGCTGTCGGCCAGCTCCGACTCCACCACGCCGGGGGAGACCGTGGTGACCCGGATGCCGGGGTCGAGCTCCAGGCGCAGCCCCTCGGTGATCGCCCACGCGGCGTGTTTCGTGCCGCAGTAGACCGCGGCCGTCGGCACGACCTCGTGGGCGCCGATCGAGGCGACGGTGACGAAGTGGCCCTCGCCCTGCCGCCGGAAGTGCGGCAGCGCGGCGGCGATCCCGTGCAGCAGGCCGCGCACGTTGACGTCGATCATCCGGTCCCACTCCTCGACCAGCAGCGCGTCCAGCCGGGACAGCGGCATCACGCCCGCGTTGTTGACGATGGCGTCGATCCGGCCGTGCCGCTCGGCGGCCTCGTCGGCGAACGCGGCGACGTCGGCGCGGTCGGTCACGTCGAGGCGGCGCACGTCGGCCGTGCCGCCGGCCGCCTCGATCTCCTTGGCGGTGGTGGTGAGGCGGTCCTCGCGGCGGGCGCCGAGCACGACGCGGTGGCCCGCTGCGGCCAGGCGGATCGCGGTGGCCCGGCCGATGCCGCTGCTCGCGCCGGTGATCAGGACGACTTTCGACATGGTGCTACTCCTTGGTTACGGTACGTGATGATAGAAGACGTGCGGGAGTCGTGTGGGCCGGATCGGGCAGTGAAGGCCCGGATCGGCCGGTGAGAGTCCGGATTCAGGTGGTGCGGACCCCGGTCAGGCGGTCAGGCGGTGAGGCTGCCGAGGAGGGACAGCGCGTCCTGCGAGGGGCTGCCCGGGTCGGCGTGATAGACGACGAGCTGCTGGCCGGGGGCGCCGTTCACGGTCAGCGACTCGTAGTGCAGGGTCAGCTCGCCCACCAGCGGATGGCGGAAGCGCTTGGTCTCGTGGGTCTTCTGACGGATGTCGTGCCGGGCCCAGAGCCGGCGGAAGGTCTCGCTCTTGAGCGACAGCTCCCCGACGGCCTCGATGAGGCCCGGGTCGTCGGGGTCCGCGCCGGCCGCCGCGCGCAGGGCGGCGACGGTGTTGCGGGCGGCCAGGTCCCAGTCGGGGTAGAAGTCGCGGCCGTCCGGGTCGAGGAAGACCAGCCGGACCAGGTCCCCGCTGTGCTCGTGGCCGCCGAACAGCGCCCTGCCCAGGGGGTTGGCGGCCAGCACGGTCAGGCGGCGGCCCAGCACCACGGCGGGGGTGTGCGGCCAGGCGGCCATCATGCGCACCAGGCCGGGGCCGACCTCCTCGCGCCGGGCGGCCGGGCGGCGCCTGCGGGAGGAGGGGCGGCGGGCCAGCCGGTGCAGGTGCGCGGTCGCGTCCTCCTCCAGCGCCAGCGCCCTGGCCAGCGCGTCCACCACCTGCGGCGAGGGGTGGCGCTCGCGGCCCTGCTCCATCCGTACGTAGTAGTCGATGCTCACGCCGGCGAGCTGGGCGACCTCCTCGCGGCGCAGCCCCGCCACCCTGCGGCGGGTGGCGGCGGGCAGGCCGAGGTCCTCGGGGCCGACCAGCTCGCGGCGGGCGCGCAGGAACTGGCCGAGCGGGTTGCCGGTCTCGATCGCCTGAAGCTCCATGCCTTCGAGGCTAGGGGAGAAATGGGGCTGCAAAGGGTGTCCAGGGTGGGTGAGGTACTCCTACTCTCCCGTCCCCCAGTGAGCCGCCCGCCTCGCCCGGGGCCCGTCCGGCCGGACGGGCCACCCGCTGGAGCCCGTCCGGCCGGACGGCCACCCGCTGGGGTCCGCCCGGCCCGGAGACCGCTCGGCGCCGGCCGCTCAGTGCCGGCCGCTCAGTGCCGGGCGCTCAGCGCAGGCGGCCGGCGCCGGCTCCCGCCGGGACCAGGTGCCGCAGCGCCCTGGCCGGGTGCACGCGCGTGACCAGCGCCGGCGTCCAGCCGGCGTCCGTGCCGAGTGCCGTGCCGTTGGCCGTGTTGTACGCCGCCACGACGTCCACCGGCACGCCGTCCACGAGGTTGTCCATCGCCGTGATCGCCGTGCCGTTGAACACGGTCAGCACCTTCTCGGCGGCGATCCCGTCGAAGGCGTTGGCGTTGGCGTAGACCTTGGAGCCGAAGCCGACCCCGATGCTGTAGCCGTCCCCCGCGCCGCCCTTGTAGTAGTTGTTGTAGACGTGCACCTGGCCGAACCGCACCCGCGGCGTGCGCTGGCCGAGCGACTCGAAGTGGTTGTGGTGCAGGGTGACCTTGAGCTTGTCCGCCTCGGCGTACCGCGCCGGGTTGTCGGTGTTGCCGATGAGGGTCACCTTGTCGTGGCCGCTCAGGTGGTTCCAGGACAGCGTCACGTAATTCGCGCCGCGCACCACGTCGAGCAGGCCGTCGTGCACCTGGTACGGCCGGCCGAAGTACAGCGGCTGGCCCGAGTCCGGGTTGTCGCCGTCGTTGAGCGTGTTGTGGTCCAGCCAGACGTGCGTGGAGCCGGAGACCTCCACGTTGTCGAAGGAGGCGTTCCAGTTGCCCTCGGCGCCGTCGGTCGGGTCCCACTGCGGGAAGCAGTCGGCGGTGTCGGTGATGGTGAGGTTGCGCACGATGACGTTGTCGGCGTTGCTGATCCGCAGCCCGAAGCTCTTCAGCGCCGCATCCCTGCCCAGGCCCATGAGGGTGACGTTCGAGCCGATGGTGACCGTGACGTGCGCGGCCATCTTGGCGTACGACGCCTTGCGGGCCTCCTCCAGCGGCCCCGACGGCACGCTGTCCCTGCCCCAGACGGCCGGGTCGTAGGCGGCCAGGTAGGCGGGCAGGCTGTAGCCGTCCACCGCGTAGTCGTCGCAGGTCAACGGGTTGCCTGCGGCGTCGGTGTCGGCGTCGATGGCGCCCTTGACGTAGATGATCCGCGGCCTGTTGTCGGCGGTGCCGCCCAGCGCCGCCAGCAGCTCGGCCCTGGTGGAGACGGTGTGCACGTCCTCGCGGCGGGCGGCCGAGCCGCCCGTGGTGCCGGTCGTGGCCGCCGCCCAGCCGTCGCCGCGCGGCAGCACCTCGCGGCCCGGCTCGTGCCCGGGGGCGGGGGCGTGGGCGGGGCGGCGGACCGGGTTCCAGCCGTCGGCGCCCGCCAGGTACCGCTCCGGCGTGAACGCCCTGGCCTGCGCCGCGGTGAGCTGCGGCCGGTCGTCGCCGACGGCCGCGCCGGGCCCGTGGTTGCGGTACTCCGACAGGCGGGCCTCGCGCCAGTTCAGCCCCGACATGTCGGTCCAGGGCGCGTCCTTGACCTGCTGGCCCAGCCACGACTCGCGCACCACCACCTGGCCGCGTGCCGTGGCGGAGCCGCCGGCCGGCCACGGGCGGCCCAGGTGGACGGTGCGGGCGGGCGCGTCGCTGATCAGGTGGCTGCGGTGGATCAGGAAGCCGTACGGGTTGGCGAGCTCCGTGCTGGCGGCCGTGACGTAGCCGTTGTCGTCCGTGCTGCCCCGGTTCAGCGACTTGATCACGCAGCGGTCGAACACCGCGGTGGCGCGGCCGAAGATGAAGTCGACGTCGCCCTCGACGTAGCAGTTGTGGAAGTACTGCCGGGCCGTGGTGGTGGCGGAGGCGGTGTTGGCGTACAGGGTGTCCTGGTTGCCGAGGAACCTGACGTTGTCGTACACCTGCCGGTCGCCCGTCGTCCTGACCGCCACCGCCTGGCTGTTGCCGTGGGCGGCCTCGTCGTAGGAGTTCTCGAAGGTGAGGTTGCGGGCGGTGAAGTCGGGCGCGCTGATCACGTACGACGCGCTGCCGGAGGTGCCGTACGGGCCGGAGCCGTCCGGCTTCTGCTGAGACGCGGCGGCGTCGAACGTGAGCACCACCTGGCGCGGGTCGCGGGTGTCACCGGCCAGCGTGATGTGCGGCTTGTCGGCCGGGATGACCACCTGCTGCCTGTAGGTGCCCTTGCGGACCAGGATGGTGACCGGCCGGGTGTTGCCCGCGGGCACGGCGTCGACGGCGTCCTGCACGGTCGTGTGGTGGCCCGAGCCGTCGGCGGCCACCACGATCGTGGTGCGGGCCGCGGCCGCCGCCGCGGGGGTCACCGCGGGGATCATCGCGGGGACCATCGTGGTCGCGAACAGGGCCAGGGCGATCATCGGAGGGAGTAACGGAAGTCGCATGCGCGGGCCTCGACACAGAGTGCGGCAATCGGTTGCATGAAACGTTCGCCCAATCCGTTCACTCCGTCAAGGACCTGCAGTGAAACTGCACCCTTGCTGGAACAAGCGATTGCAGTGCACTCCTGGTTCGGGTGGGGTGTATTGACCGGGCATCGGGGGCGCTCTACAGTCCGCCTGATATTTATCGGCATTTCCCTGAAACTTTCATTCTCCGGATGCCCGAGGAGCCCCGTGCGCGCCCTGACAGCCCTGCTGGTCGCCGTCCTGTCATGCCTCGTGACACCGGGGCTCCCGGCCCGCGCGGCGGCCGACCTCGTCTACGACTTCGAGGACGGCACCACCCAGGGATGGGGGCCGCGCGGCGACGGCGTCTCCGTCACCGTTTCCGCCGAGGCGGCCCGTACCGGGACCGGGGGCCTGCTCACCGCCGGCCGCACGGCCACCTGGCACGGCGCGTCCCTCCCCGCGCCCTTCGCCCGCGGCCTCGGCTACACGGTGACCGCCTACGCCCGGCTGGCCCCGGGGCAGGCGGCGAGCACGATCGCGATGACCGTGCAGCGCACCCCGGCCGGCGGCGAGACCACGTACGAGCGGGTCGCCGCCGCCACCGTCACCGACGGGGAGTGGGTGCGGCTGTCGGGCGGCTACCTGTTCACCACCGAGTCCACCGGCGTGCAGCTCTACGTGGAGAGCTCCGACGCCGCCGCCGGCTACCACCTCGACGACATCGTCATCACGCCGCTCGGCGATCCCACGCGCGAGCCGATCACCAGCGACTTCGAGGACGGCACCGCCCAGGACTGGTCGCCGCGCGCCTCGGCGTCCCTCTCCGCCGGGACGGACGCGGCGCACGCCGGCACCCACGCCCTCGCCGTCACCGGCCGCTCCGCCTCCTGGGACGGGCCCGCCCGGAACGTGCTGGGCCGGATGGGCAAGGGCGACAAGTACGCCCTGTCGGCCTGGGTGCGGCTCGGCCCCGGCACCGCCTCCGGCCGGCTCGGCCTGTCGATCGAGCGCCGCACCGGCGGCACCCCCACCTACGAGCGCGTCGTGGCGCCGAAGGACGTGCCTGCGGGGGAGTGGGTGCGGCTCGCGGGGACGTACACGCTGGCGCACGACGTGGACTTCCTCAGCCTCTACGTCGAGTCCGACGCCGGCACCTTCCCCTTCTACCTGGACGACTTCACGATGACGTACGTCCGGCCCAAGCCCATCCAGACCGACCTCCCCTCGCTCAAGGACGAGGTGCCCTTCACCATGGGCTCGGCCTTCACCCGTGCCGGGACGTTCGGCGTGCACGGCGAACTGCTCGCCAAGCACTTCAACGGGGTCACCCCCGGCAACGAGCTCAAATGGGACGCCACCGAGCCCAGGGAGGGCGAGTTCGCCTTCGCCGACGCCGACCACCTGGTCGGCTTCGCCACCGGGCACGGCATGACCGTCCGCGGCCACACGCTCGCCTGGCACAGCCAGACCCCGGCCTGGGTGTTCGAGAACGCCACCAAGGAGGTGCTGCTGCAACGCCTGGAACGGCACGTGCGCACCGTCGTCACCCGCTACAAGGGCCGGATCGCCGTCTGGGACGTCGTCAACGAGGTCATCGACGAGAACCAGCCGGACGGGCTGCGCCGCTCCCCCTGGTACGAGATCGCCGGGCTCGACTTCATCCGCACCGCCTTCCGCGTCGCCCACGAGGCCGACCCGGACGCCAAGCTGTTCATCAACGACTACAACACCGAGTTCCCGCGCAAGCGCGAAGCCCTCTACAGGCTGGTCGAGCGGCTCAGGAACGAGGGCGTGCCGATCCACGGCGTCGGCCACCAGCTCCACCTCAACATCGAGCACCCGCCCGCCTCCGAGGTCGAGGCCACCATCGAACGCTTCGCCCCGCTCGGCCTCGACCAGCACGTCACCGAGCTGGACGTGAGCGTCTACACCGACTTCGTCTCCACCTACGACACGATCCCGCCCGAGCTGCTGGTCCGGCAGGGCCACCGGTACAAGGAGCTGTTCGACGTCTTCCGGCGGCAGGCCGGGCGGCTGAGCTCGGTCACCGTGTGGGGCGGGTCGGACGACGTGAGCTGGCTGCGCTCCTGGCCGATCCCGCGGCTCAACGCGCCGCTGCTCTTCGACGACGACCTCCAGGCCAAGCCCGCGTACTGGGGTGTCGTGGACCCGTCCAGGCTGGAGCCCGCGCAGCGCAGGCTGGCGGCGCCCGCCGCGACGATCCAGGTGGACGGCCGGCGGGACCTCGAATGGGACCTGCTGCCCGACGCGCCGATCGCGCGGGTCGGCGACGTGTCGGCCGGCTTCCAGGCCCGCACGTCCCGCGCCGGCCTCTACCTGCTGGCCGAGGTGAACGACGCCACCTTCGCCAGGGACGACCGCGTCACCTTCACCGTGGACGGCCGCACGCGCACCGTCACCCGCACCGCTCCCGGGGTCAGGCCCACCCCGGCCGGCTACCGCGTCGAGGCGCTGCTGCCCGGCGGCACGGACGTGACCGTGACCGTGCGCGACGGCGACACGGAGATCACCTGGACGGGCGAGGTGACCGCCGCGCCCGCCGTCAAACGCGCCACCGCGCCGCGGCGGACGGCCCCCGTCCTGGACGGGGCGGTGGACCGGGTGTGGGCCGGCGTGCCCGAGGTGCGCACCGGGACCTGGATCGAGGGCTCCTCCGGCGCGACCGCCAAGGTCCGCTCCCTCTGGCACGGCTCCACCCTGTACGTCCTGGCCCGCGTCACCGACCCGGAGCTGAGCGAGGAGTCGGCCGACCCCTGGGAACAGGACTCCGTCGAGATCTTCGTCGACCCCGAGAACGGCAAGACCAAGGGGTACGGCGACGAGGACGGCCAGTACCGCGTCAGCTTCTCCGGCCGCGTCACGGTCGGCGGCACCTTCGACGCGGGCGGGGTCAAGGACAAGGTGCGCGCGGCGGCGCGGACGGCGCCGGGCGGGTACGTGGTGGAGGCGGCCATCGACCTGCCCACGGTCACGCTCGCCGCCGGGTCGCTGCTGGGCTTCGACATCCAGGTCAACGACGCGGCGGGCGGGGCCCGTACGGGGGCGGTGACCTGGAACGACGCCACGGGCCGCAGCTACCTGGACACCAGCCACTGGGGCGTGCTCCGCCTGACTCGCTAGCTCTTTCCCCGGGGTGGGCCGTGTTCGCCCACCCCGGCCCGGGGTCAGACGATCGGGGGGCGGCCGGCGCGGGTCAGGCGGAGCACCGTGCGCCACGACATCGGGCGGCGCCCGCCGTGGCCGCCCTTCAGGCCCTCGCGGAGGCCGGCGAACCAGACGGCGAGGTTGGCGCGGGACCTGATCCTGGCGACGCTGAGCAGGGTCCAGGTGATCAGGTAGAGGGGGATCAGGGGCGCGGGCAGGCGGCGGTAGGCGAGCCAGACCCGGTTGCGGGCGACGAGGCGGTAGTAGGCGGCGTGGCGGGCGGGGTCGGTGGCGGGGTGGTGGATGACGATGTTGGGCGCGTACCAGCCGGTGCGCCCGAGGTCCCACAACTTCCAGCTCAGGTCGATGCCCTCGTGGAAGAGGAAGAAGTGGCCGGGCCAGCCGCCGACCCGCTCGTAGTCGTGGCGGCGCACGAGCACCACGCCCTCGGCCATGACGGTGATGGTGCCGGGACGGGTGGCGTCGCCGGCGCGCAGGCGCGGGACCCAGCGGCGCAGGGTGACGCCGGTGCGGGGGTCGGCGATGCGGGGCTGGACGTAGGCGGCCTCGGGGTGGCGCCGGGCCTCCGCGACGAGCCGGGCGAGCGTGTCGGGGGCGGACAGGACGGCGTCGTTGTCGAAGAAGAAGACGAACTCGCCCGCGTCCTGGCCGCCCAGCGCGTCCGCGCCGACGTTGCGGCCCTGCGGGATGCCCTCGTTGACCGGGAGGGTCACCGTGCGGACGCCGGCGGGCACGTGGTCGGGCTCGACGCCGTTGCCGACGATCACGACGCGCAGGTCGACGTCCCGCTGAGCGAGGACGCTGGCCATGGCCCGGGGGAACGCCTCCGGACGGTCGTTCATGGTGAGGACCACCACGTCCACGGTGCTCTTCTGGCTGGACATCAACTCTCCGGACGTGCGGCGCTCGGCATGGCGTGGCGGTGACACCTGCCGGTGGGGTGGACGAGAGGGCCAGGTCACCTGGTGTTCCCGCGCTCTTAACCCTGCCAACCCTAGCGATCGCACCGGGCTGACGTGCGCGGAATCGCGGGCGTGGCCCCGTCCGGCACCGGGATCGGCCGTGCGCCGTCCGTCCTGGTGGAGGGCCGCGGACGGGGGTGCGGGATCATGGGGGCGGCCTGGTCGTGGGCCGTCAGCTTCCTGTGGAGAATCGATGATCCGTAACCCCGTCCTGCCCGGTTTCCACCCCGACCCGTCCATCCTGCGGGTCGGTGACGACTACTACCTCGCCACCTCCACCTTCGAGTGGTATCCGGGCGTGCGCGTGCACCACTCGCGGGACCTGGTCAACTGGCGTTCCCTGGGCGGCATCCTGAACGAGCGCAGGCTGCTCGACCTGTCGGGCGTGCCGGACTCGGGCGGGGTGTGGGCGCCCGACCTGACGTACGCGAACGGGCTGTTCCACCTGGTCTACAGCGTGATGGACCACTACGCGCACGGCTACAAGGACGTCGCCAACTACCTGGTCACCGCGCCCGCCATCGAGGGCCCCTGGTCGGACCCGGTGCGGCTGCCGGGGCGCGGGTTCGACGCCGCGCTCTTCCACGACGACGACGGCAGCTCGTACCTGCTGACCATGGTCTTCGACTCCCGCCCGGGGCGCGGGTTCGCCGGGATCGAGCTGCAGCCGCTGGCCCTGGACGCGCCGCCGCGCCTCATCCTGGAGAACCGCAACGTCACCGAGGGGCCGCACCTCTACCGGGTGGACGGCTGGTACTACCTGATGGTGGCCGAGGGCGGCACCGGCTACGAGCACCGCGTCAGCGTGCTGCGCTCGCGGTCGCTGGAGGGCCCGTACGAGGAGGACCCGGCCGGGCCGATGCTCACCTCCCGCCACGACCCGGGCCTGGAGCTGCAGAAGGCCGGGCACGGGTGCCTGGTGCGGACGCAGGGCGGCGAGTGGTACCTGGCCCATCTGGCCGCCCGGCCCCACGGGCCGCGCGGGCGGTGCGTGCTGGGCAGGGAGAGCGCCATCCAGAAGGTCGAGTGGGTGGACGGGTGGCCGCGCGTGGCCGGGGGAGTGCCGGCCGTCGAGGTGCCCGCGCCCGGCCTGCCGCCGCACCCCTGGCCGGACGCGGGGGACGACTGGAGCACGCTGCGCCGCCCGGCCTCGCCCGACTGGGTGAGCTTCGACGGCGACCGGGTGACGATCACCGGCGGGCAGTCACCGTACGGGCGGCGCGCCCCCAGCCTGGTCGCCCGCCGGGTGACGGGCAAGAGGTGCGCGTTCGCGGCGAACGTGACGTTCGAGCCGGTCACCGTGCACCAGTCGGCCGGGATCACCGCCTACTACAACTCGCGCAACTGGTACCACCTGGCGCTCACCACCGACGGCCTCGTGCTGACCGGCAGCGATCGCGGCCACCGCACCGTGCACTTCACCGCAGGGGGCACCGCCCGCCGGCTGGGGCTGGAGTTCGACGGCCCGGTGCTGCGCTTCTCCTGCGACGGCGAGGTCGTGCCGGTGGAGCTGGACGCCACGATCCTGTCCGACGAGCACGCCGACGAGATCGTCGACGGGCTGGTGCGCTCCTTCGGCTTCACCGGCGCGTTCGTCGGGCTGTGGGTGCAGGACCTGGCCGGCGAGGGAGGCCGGGCCGTCTTCGAGGACATCACCTATCAGTCGGCGGACGGGGCCGCGGGCGCCGTGGCGGCGGCGCAGGGCGGCGCGTAGGGGCGGCCGGGGACGTGCCGGGCCCACTCGGCCCGGGTGATCGGCGTCCCCGACGTCTCGCAGACGTTCGCGGTCGCCTGCTCCACGTTCAGGCCCCAGAGCTGGGCGCCGGCGCCGGACGCGGCGGCCAGCATGGTGCCGTCGGGGCCGAGCTCCACGTCGGCGGCCGCGCTCCGGCCGCCGAGCACCGCCCACAGGGCGGGGCTGGACGGGGTGACGACGTTCCAGATCCGCACGGTCGTGTCCGCGGAGGAGGTGACGAGCGTGCGGCCGTCGGCGCCGAAGGCGAGCCCGGTCACGTCGGCGGAGTGCCCGGCCAGCTCCGACAGGCGCGTGGGGCGGGCGGTGTCGGCGACGTTCCACAGCCGGACGGTCCCGTCGGACGACGCCGTGGCCAGCGTCCTGCCGTCGCGGCTGAAGCGCAGGTCGAGCACGCGGCCGGGATGGGCGGCGAACGTGATCAGGCCGCGCGGCTCGGCCGGGGTGGAGATGTCCCAGAGCCGTACGGCGCCGGACCCCACGGCGGCGGCCATCAGCCGGCCGTCGGGCCGGAACGCGGCCACGCTCGCCTGCCCGTCGGCCGCGCCGGGCGCGGACACCCGGGTGGGACGGGCGGGCGTGGCGACGTTCCACACCATCCGCCTGCCGTCGCGGCCGGCCGTCAGGACCAGCTTGCCGTCCTGGCTGAACGTCGCGGACAGCACGTCGTCCGTGTGACCCGTCAGCGTGCCGAGCAGCTTCGGGGTCGCGGTCTCCGAGACGTCCCACAGCCTGGCCGTCTTGTCGGCCGAGGCCGTGACCAGGCGGCGGCCGTCGGCGCTGAACGCGGCGGCCAGGACCGGCCCGGTGTGACCGGACAGCGTGGACTGCGGGGTGGCCACCGCCGGGTCGGAGACGTCCCAGAGCCGGACGGTCCGGTCGGCCGAGGCGGTGGCCAGCGTGCGGCCGTCCCCGGCCAGGGCCAGGCCGTTGACCTGCCCGGTGTGCCGGGCGAGCCGGGCGTAGGGGGAGGTGCGGGAGGCGTTGGAGACGTTCCACAGGCGGGCGACGCCGTCGGTGGCGGCGGTGGCGAGGTTCTGGCCGTCCGGGCTGAACGCCACTCCTGTCACCCCGTCGGGGAACCCGGCCAGCGTGGCGGTCCGCTCGGGCGCGCCCGGGTTCTCCACGCTCCACAGGCCGGCCGTGCCGTCGGCGGAGGCGCTGGCCAGCACCGCGCCGTCGGGGCTGAACGCCACGTCGTCGACCGGTCCGGAGTGGCCGCGCGCCGTGCCGACGAGCTTGGTGGCCGTGATGTCCCACAGCTGCACCGCGCCCGTGGCCGAGGAGGAGGCCAGGGAGGAGCCGTCCGGGGCGAAGGCCACGCTCCTGACCGCGCCCTCCGCCGAGGTCAGCGTCGCCAGGCGGGCCGGCTTGGCGGGTGTGCGCACGTCGAGGAGGTGGATGGCGCCGCCGGTGGTGGCCAGCGCCACCAGGCGGCCGTCCGGGCTGAAGGCGGCCCTGGTCACGTCGGAGTCCTGCTCCACGGCGGCGACCTGGGCGGGCCTGGCCGGGTCGGCGACGTTCCACAGCCGCATCGAGCCGTCCGTGGACGCGGTGGCCAGCACGTCGCCCTTCGGGCTGAACGACACCGAGCCGAGCTGCTCCGCGTGGCCCTTGAGGGTGGCCAGGGCGCGCGGCCCCGCGGTGTCGGAGACCTCCCACAGCCGGGCCGTGCCGTCGGCGGAGCCGGTCGCGAGGATCTTGCCGTTCGCGGTGAACGCCGCCGCCAGCACCGGGCCGGTGTGACCCCTGACGACGCCGAGGGCCGCGGGGCGCAGCGGGTCGGCGACGTTCCACAGCCGGGCGGTGAAGTCGCCGGAGGCCGTGACGGCCACCCGGCCGTCGGCGCGGTACGCCACCCGCTCGACCGGCCCGGTGTGGCCGATCATCCGGGCGCCCACCGGGCGGGACAGCGAGCCGAGCAGCGCCCCGCGCGCCTCGGGGGTGGCCGACAGGCGGTAGGCGGTCAGGGCGAGCTGGGCGCCGAGCGAGGTGTCCCCGGCGGCGTTGGCGGCCGTGGCGAGCCGGCGCGACAGCGCCTCGTCGCGCTGCCTGGCCGCCTCGCCCGCCAGGCGGGCCGAGCCGCTGCTCTGGACGAGGGCCACGACGGCGCCGGCGGCGGCGGCGAGGAAGAGCACGGACAGGGAGGCGATGACGCCGCGGGTGATCGTCCGGCGCCGCGACCGCCTGCGCAGGGACGCGTCGAGGAACTCGCGCTCGACAGGGGTGATCCCCGGAGCGCTCTTCGAGGCGGCGGGCGGTGCGGTCACGGCGGCGTGCGCGGTGACGGGCGGTGCGGTCACGGCTGCCCGCGTGGTTGTGGCTGCCTGTGTGGTTGTGGCTGCCCGCGCGGTCGCGGGCAGTGCCGGCACGGCGGCCTGGGCGGTGGCGAGGCGGTCGTCGGTGTAGAGGTAGGACGCGTTCTGGCCGTCGCGCTGCCACAGCTCCGCGTCCTCGGCCAGGCGGCGCCGTACGAGCAGCGCGGCCCGGGTGGTCTCGGCCCAGTTCGCGAGCCGGGGCCAGGCCCGGATGAGCGCGTCGTGGGCGAGCTCCGCCTCCTCGCCGTCCACGGTGACCAGCCGCGCCCGCGCGAACTCGGCCAGCACCTGCCCCTCGACGGAGGCGGGGCCGGGGCTCAGCTCGGCGACCGGGACCCGCCGCCGCATGCCGCCGGCCCGCTCGTCCACGTGGACCAGCGGCACCAGCAGGGCCCGCGCCACCGGCTCGGAGGCGGCGCCCAGCCGGCGCAGCGTCTCCTCGCCGCTCAGCGCCACGGCCCGCGCCACGCCGCCGGCCGCGCGGTAGCCCGCCATGGTCAGCACCCCGCCCGTACGCCGCTGCCAGGTGGCCAGCAGCGCGTGCGAGAGCAGGGCGAGCAGGTCGTCGGAGCCCTCCAGGGCCCGCAGGTCGTCGAGGATCAGGTCGGCCAGGCCGGGTTCGAGCGAGAGCCCCGAGCGCACGGCCGGCTCCTCGATCACCTGGCGCAGCTCGGCCGCGGACAGGGGCGGCACCACCTCGGGCCGCCGCATCGTCTCCAGCAGCCCCGGAAAGGCCGCGCAGCGGCCGAAGAAGTCGCCGCGCACCGCGATCACCACGGCCGCCGACCGGGACAGCTCGGCCAGCGCCGCCACGAACCGCCGCCTGGCCGTCTCGTCGGCGCACAGCGTGAACAGCTCCTCGAACTGGTCCACCAGCACCAGCGTGCGCCGGGGCAGCCCGCGCCGCACCGCGCCCGGGTCGGACTCGATGACCGCGCGCAGCCGTTCCGGGTCGCCGCCGGTGAGCGCCGCCAGCTCGCGCGCCAGCCGCGCCATGGGCCACGCGCCGGGGGTCAGCGTGACGGTCCCGCCCACGTCGTCACCCAGGGCGGGGATCAGCCCGGCTTGCAGCAGCGAGGTCTTCCCGCAGCCGGACGGGCCGGTGAGGACGAGGGGGCCGCCGGTCCCGGGCTCCTGCCCGCCGATGGCCGCCGGGGGGCCCGCGGCGCGCAGCGCCTGGCGTACGCGGGTGGCCAGGGACCTGGCCGGCTCGTCGCGGCCGAAGAACAGGGCGGCCTGCCCGGCACCGTACGCCGCCAGGCCCCGGTAGGGGCTGTTCAGGTCGCCGGGCGAGGAGAGCGGCGGGCCCGGGCGCGTGCGGGGGGCCTGGTGGGCCGGGTTGGCGGCGAGCGGGGGCAGCTCCTTCAGCTCGCCGGCCTGCCGCCGGGGCCGCGGGAACCCCGCCCCGGGCAGGGCGCGCGCCAGGTGGTGGTGCACGTGGTCCAGGGTGAACGCGGCCGGCCCGTCGGGGTCGCCCTCGTTCAGCAGCCGGAGCAGCGCGCCGCTGAGCGCGGTGTGCCGGACGCCGGGCAACGCCCAGGAGTTCTCGTCCCTGCCGGCGGAGGCCAGCACGTACGCCCCCCGCCAGGAGGCGTCGAGCGGCTGCTCCATCGCCTTGGCGGGCACCGGCCGCGCGCCGCCGGTGAAGCAGCAGTCGAGGACCACGACGACCAGCCCGGCCCGCGACCCGGAGAGGATCCGGCGCACCATCGTCCACGGCAGCGCCTGGTGGCCGGGCGGCCCCTGCCCCAGGTCGACCGTGGCGTGCGTGGCCAGGTGCAGCTCGTTGCCGGCGCTGAACAGGCCGTGCCCGACGAAGTGGAACAGCAGCACGCTCGTGGCCTCGCGCGCCGCCCGCTCCAGCGCCTCGCCGAGGTCGGCGGGGGTGGCCGGGTCGACCAGCACGGTCAGGCCGGCGGGCGCCAGGCCCGCCCGCTCCACCAGGCACTGCCCGACGTCGGTGACGGTGGCGGGGACGGCGGGCACCTGCGGCAGCCGCGAGGAGGGCCGGTGGGCGCCGGTGCCGGCCACCACCGCCCTGGCGCCCTCGGCGGCCAGTAACAGAGGGGGACCGTTCCACCTGGAGGCCCGGACGACCCGGGTCTTCTCGAGCGTCGCTGAATCTTCCTCAGTCATCCGGCGCTCCACGCAGTGGACGGTCAATCGGCGCTGCCAGGGTACGCAGGTCTCCGCCGGTCGTCGAGTGGACTACCAGGACATGTACGGCGTGCTACCCGCCCACACACCCCGATTTAGGGCCAAAGATCACCACATTTGTGGGCAGATCATGACAACGCGGAATGCCATCTGGAACTCCAGATTTTGGGGGCGGGTCGCCCGGCCCTGGCTCACCAGTTGGCGGGCAGGCCGGGCGTCGTGGGCGGCAGCGGATGGTCCGGCGGGTGGATGACGTACGCCACGCCGCCGCTGCTGGAGCTGCGCAGCCAGACGTTCTCGAACGCGGCCCGCGGATAGACGCGCCGCACCGCCGCGTTGCTCGCCGAGGCCGGGTCGTTGGCGATCACGTCCCCCGACTCGGTGAAGCCGACGATGGCCATCAGGTGGCCCTCGGTGCCGTACCCGGCGCCGGGCAGCTCGCTCTTCTTGAACGACTGCGAGGTGATGACCGGCACCCCCGCCTTGATCAGCAGCTCCAGCTCGGTCAGCGACCGCAGCCGGGTGACGAAGCCGTCCATGCCGTAGCGCCCGGCGTAGGCCGTGTTGAACGGCCAGTTGCCCGCGCCCCCGTAGGCGTGGTCGTAGACGTGGCGGGCGGCGTGGTCGACCTCCGGGTTCGGGTCGGACGGATCGACCCACGCGGTGTCCTGCTCGCTCGGCCACCTGCCCCAGTAGCCCAGCACCATGGTGGTCGAGGTCGGGCTGCACCACGCCTCGCCGCCGCCGTTCCACTCGGGGTAGTGGCCCTCGTGGACGTTCTGGGAGCGGCGCGGCACGGCCAGCTCCGTGCCCCACGCGCCGCCGCCGGGGCTGACCGGCACGGTCTTGCGCTCGGGCACGTTGGAGCTCATCACGCCGGACGTGCGCACGCGTGGCGTCACCGCCGAGCCCGGCCGCCGGTAGAGGGTCAGGCGCAACTGGTAGCCGCTCAGCGGCTTGCCCGCCGCCGCGACCAGCGTGTCCACGGCCACCGTGGCGTCCGCGTCGCCCTGGCCCGGCACCGAGGTGCGCATGATGTCACCCTCGGCGTAGGACCAGCGGCCCAGGGAGTACCACTTCGTCAGGCCCTCCGCGTTCCTGCCCCGCGCCTCGACCTGCATCCAGCTCCCCTGCGGCACGTCCGCCGTCCAGGACGCGATCAGCTCCGTCGCCCCGAAGCCGATCGCCTGCTCGGGGCCGGTCCAGCGGGCGTACTCCCAGGTCCGGGTGCCCAGCGCGTCGGTGTGGGACACCGTGCCCGCCGCCGCGCCGAACGCCAGCCCGTCACCGGCCGTCGTGCCCTCGGGGGTGCCGGCGGTGAAGTCGGCCCGCTGGAACACGACCTCCGGCACCACCCGCCCGGCCGCCTCCGCCTCCCGCCCGGCGGCACCGGTCTTCGGGCCCGCCGGGTCGGCGAAGGCCGCGGCCAGGAGGAGCGCGGTGGACAGGATCACGGACAGCCCGGGCATGGCCCCACCTTCATCGCAGGCACTCGACGCGCCCGACACTAGGCACCCCGGCCCACCTGGGCATCGGCAAATCTACGTATCGGCCCCGCAGCCCGCGCTGTGCGCCGTCCCGGCGCATCCGATCGCCTTCGTAGGCATGAACCCGGATGGGATGGTGACGATGCTCAGAACGTGAATCATTCTCCCCGGGAAGTGGGACATGCGGAAATACGTGATCATGGGTGTGCAGGGGAGCGGCAAGGGCACGCAGAGCACGCTGCTCGCCACTGACCTCGATCTGGTGCACATCAGCGTCGGCGACATCTTCCGCTGGCACGTCAAGAACCACACCAAACTCGGCGCCCAGGTCCGCCGGCTGGTGGCGGCCGGGGAACTGGTCGGGGACGACCTGGTGGCGGACGTCGTCAAGGACCGCCTCCAGCTCCACGACTGGAACTACGGGTTCGTCATCGACGGCTTCCCGCGCAACCGGCGGCAGGCGGAGTTCTTCCTGGAGAGCTACGACCTCGACGGGGTGATCCACCTCGACCTGCCGGACGACGAGGTGCGCCGGCGCGTCCTGGCCCGCCGCCTGTGCTCGCGCTGCGGCATGGACTACAACCTCATCGCCCACCGGCCCGAGGTGGAGGGCCGGTGCGACGTGTGCGGCGGGGAGCTGGTCACCCGGGCCGACGACACCCCGGACGCCCTGGCCCGGCGGCTGGCCGACTACCACGGCAAGATCGACCCGGTGATCGAGCTGTTCCGGCGCAAGGAGTACGTCATGACGGTGGACGCCCGGGAGGACAAGGCCACGGTCCAGCGCGCCATCCGCACCCGCTTCAACCTCCCGCCGTACCTGGGGTAGGAGGCGGGAGCGGGTACGGTGGCACGCAGCGGCCGCTTCCCGGGCGGGTGGTCAACAGGTGCGGAGCATGTTGAGCAGGGCCGTCCTCTCCTTGCGGGTCACGAAGAGGCGGTAGTGGTGCTTGACGCTGATCCACGAGGTGGCGTACCGGCACCAGTGGGCGCGGCGCTGCGGACGCCAGCTCTGGGGCCCCTGGCCGCCCTTGGCGATGTTGGCGGAGTGGCTGACCGTGATCAGCTCGGGCCGCCGCACGTCGTTGGCGAACGCCCGCCGCTTGGCCGGGCTCCAGCGCTTGGCCCCGGACCGCCAGGCGTAGGCGAGCGGCACCACGTGATCGACGTCCACCTGCTTCTCGCTCTTGAGCACCTTGCCGTCGTACGGGCTGTACCAGCGGCCCCTGACCGGATGGCAGGTCTTGTCCTTGCGCACCTGCCGCCCGTCGCGGGCCAGCACGTACTCCCGCGTGCTGCACGTGCCCTTGTGCCGCGCCCAGAGCGGCTGGAACCGCTTGCGGCTGTAGCCGCGGATCGATAACGGCTCGGCGACCTTGAGTTGCGTCAGCATGCGCCGGGCGAGGGCCGCCCCCTCGGCCTGCGACCGCTCGCGCGGCTCGGCCACCGCCCGCGGGGCGGTGAGGGCGGCGGTGATCGGGAGGAGCACGAGAGCCAGCACGGCGACGGCGGCTGCCCGCCTGAAGAAGATCAAGGTACGACCCATACCCAGCGGCATGCCCGCCCACAGCGGGATTCCCACATGCCAAGGGTCACTTGCCGAGCCGGCCCGGGAGGCGAGGAAACTCGGCGTCGCATGGTGTCGTGCCGGGCCAGTCGATCACCTGCCGCCCATCAGTGATCGGAAAGAGACCGCGCGGCGAGATTCTCAGGGATGCCATCCCGATGGGGGAGGATCGAGAGAGGACGGCTCCGATGAGGCGATGGGTGACGACGATGGCCGTCGGGGTGAGCGCCGCCGTGGTGCTCACCGGACTCGGCGGCGCCGCGCATGCTCAGGCGCCGCTGACCGGTCCGGCCGAGGCGCTCCGGAGTCAATTGGCGGAGAACCGTGGTGTGACCATGTCAGAGGTCACCACATGGTGGGAAGTCGGGGACAAGGTGAGTTACCGGAAGAAGATCCGGGCCGAGTTCGGCAAGGGCATGGTGACGGCCACCGACATCAGAGACGTCCCTTCCACCGACGTCCCGGAACCCGCCCCACGGTTCCTCACGTTCAAGGGACGGAGGTACTGCCAGGGCTGGATCTGTCCCGCCCCCGAGGGAAAGACCTGGGTCCTGTCTTCCGAGAAGGAGAAGATTCGTCCCTTCCTGGAGTCCGGTGGAATCGACCTCGCCAATCCAGACACTTTGCGCGCAGTTCTGGCGACGGCCGAGGCCAGGCACGCCGGAGGGGTCTATGACGGCACTCGCACCACCGTTTACCGGGGGACGCTCACCTTCGGCGAGCTCTACAAGGTGTCTCCCGCGTTCCGCGACCAACACGGCGGGAAAGCGCCAACCGGGAAATACGCCAAGAAAGAACTCTCGTGGCGGCTGTGGCTGGGAAGGGACCAACTGGTACGAAGGGTCCGGACATCCTGGCCCGAACGACTCGGTCAGCGCCTGATCACCAACCTCCGCGACGCCCGACTGACCGGCTGGGGCGCCAAGACCGACATCGCCGTGCCCTCCGACGACGAGACGGCGGGACGGGACGATTGGAGAGACTCCCCGGCCTGAACTCTGCCGCCGATCGATGAGTCCCCACGTCGATGACCGGCGCCTCCTGGCATCCCGCTCCCAAGGGAAGCCGGTCAACCAGGCCGAGCGGCCTTTCGCCTGATCAACCAGCAGGTGGAGGCCGGTGAAGTCGCCGCCGCGCGCCGGCGCTGCGGATGGAGTCGTCAAGGTCCGGCCGGTGCCGTCCTTGCATCAGCCAATCAGCAAGATGCTCGGTGAGCACATGCAGCGCCGCCACGGCGGCCGTCACCAAAGCGGCGTCGGGAGGATCATCTCCCTCGGCCAACTCCAGGGCTCGTCTCAGATCGCCGATCTGCCGGGAGAACGCGTTTCCCGTCTCCCGCCCGAGGGAGAACATCGCGATCTCGGCCTTCAACACGTTGACCGTCCAGTTCTTGCTGTCGGTTATGTGCGGCAGCGCAGTGCCGTTGTCGAGCGATCGAGTCAGCTGTGTATCGATGTCGGCCAAGAGCACGAAGAACTCGATCGCGCTCGTCCGGGCTTCGATCTCAAGCGCGACTCGTCTCTCGTGGCGTCGCGTCGCCACGACCACGCCCCACGCGGTCATCGCCGCCACGATGCCGCCGATGATCGCGGACAAGGCCCCCTGCAACAGATTGGCCCACCAACCTTGCATACGTATCACTATGGCGACGGCCCGGAGGCCGGCCAACACGCGGCGGGCCTCCGGGCGGGGTTCTCGCTTGTCAGCCGCTACTTGGCCAGGTGGCGGCTGATGACCAGGCGCTGGATCTGGTTGGTGCCCTCGAAGATCTGCATGATCTCCGATCCCACGACATGCCACCTGGGAAACCGAGTCGATCATGTGGCTCAGCAGGGATTACGCTTGCGGACGCTTCGCATCGCTTGTCGCTGGTTTCGGTGCTCCCACGGAACAGGAACGGAACAAAGGAGGAGGTCGCCCCATGGCGATGCACGAGAAGGACTCAGGGCTCAGGCTCACCACAGTCGACAGCATCATCGACCGCGGATACGTCCAAGCCCACCTACTCCCGGGGAAACAGTTGGGAACCTATGACCTTAAGCGATGCGGTCGTGACATTCATGAAGGACCAGCACGATCCGTCCGTGAAACCCCGAGGTAGGACTCCAGTGCCTGCTTGATGACCTCGTACGGCGTGTAGTCGAGCTGTCGTGCGTGCTCATGGAGCCATACTTCCAAGTCGAGAGGGAGGTACTTCGACCGGTTGTCGAGGTTCTCCAGCTTGGTGACCCAGCGGCAGTTGTCGGGCGAGTAGCCGAGATCATTGTCGATTCGGTCGAGTTCCTTGCCTTCGACATAGCCGTGCCCCATTGCCCAGTCCCGGAATTTCTCGAAGCTGTCGGCCCACTCCGTGCAGACCGTGATCCCCCGTCCGGAGTAACGATGGGCTCCCCTGATGTTGGGGTTGGAGCAGCGCTGCTTCATAGCAGACCAGCTCCGGTAGAGCGGTGTCCCAGACTCACCGTGGGTGCGGCGCCTGGTCCGCCGGCTCTCGGTGTCGAGGCATCCGCAGCTTCGCGTGTTGGTGCTGCGCACGCTGCTCCATCGGAGCTCCTTTCGGGTCCGGTCGTGGCAGGAGCATTCGACCAGGACCCAGCGCTCGCTTCCTCGCCCAGAGAGCGCCGGTCGGAGGTCCAGCACCTCCACGACTGTCAGGCGTCCGGAAGTGAACCCGACCCTGGCACCACGGCCAGGGCGCGGAAGCGCCTCACTCCCGCCGGTCGGCGTCGCTGAGGTCGTCATGAGATTTGCTCCCTCTCAGCGCGCAGGGCTTCGAGGGCCGCTCGGATCACGGAATAGGTATCGACGTTATCCGCGGCGGCACGTGCCTCAAGCGCTTCGTGGAGTGGCATTGGGAGATACCTGGCACGGTTCAGTAGGTTCTCCAGATCAGTGACCCATCGGCAGTTGCCGGGCTCGTACCCGCGGTCGTTGTTGATCCGGTCGATGGTAAGACCGTCTGCGTAGCCGTTCTCCAAGGCCCATGCCTCGAATGCACGGAAGTTCTTCCAGCCTGGATCCACCGTTATCCCGCGGCCGCCATAACGCTTCCACTTCTCAGAGGTTGGGTTTGAGCAGCGCTCGCGCATGTTCGCCCAGATCCTATGAAGCCGGTCATAGGACTTCCCGTGATAGCGGTAGCGGTCGTATGTCTGCTGGCGGCCCTTCCATACGCGCTCTACGTGAATCCTCGCCTCGGGGTCTCCGTCGGGGCTGATGTAGCAGAAACCGCATGCTGCGGTTTTGCGCCGCTCCAGATCGTCCTCCCGGACATCGTCTTCCCATCCGCAGCCAGGGCCTGTGCATCGCAGCCGTACGAAGTAACGGTTGCGCATCTGGGATTGCCCGCTGCGACCCGGCACCAGCCGGGGAAATGGAACCGAGACGACCTCGAAGATCCCCAGATGTGTACCTATCGGCAGAGGTGTGCGGTTTCGCGCTGGCATCGGGTCCGTTCCATGGGCTTGGGGGCGGAGGAGATCCGCTGACACTATCGGCCAGCTCCGACAATTTCTCCCCCTCCGATCGAAGATGCTGGAACCGGGGGTTACGTTCCGATCTCGTACCTAGCCGACGCCGGACGCAGGTCCAGGGGTCCTGTTACTCCGCGACAGTGGTCCGGCCGTGACGTTCGCAAACATGAGCCTGATCCGGGCTCTTGCTCCCCCTTCCCTGACTCTCGCGAGATCTACTGTCGGATGCTGTTCGACAAGCGCCGACCTTCCGTTTTTTCAGGCGGACCGATCATCCTGCTCAGCTGATCGCCACCCTGGTCAGATGCGTGTAGAAGGTGGCTTGGATGCGTCGGCGTGCGGGGACGTTGCTGTCAACCCTGCTGTCACCTCGGCCAGAGATATCCGGTGGCAAGGCCCGACGTAGGAGGGCCGCGGCAGCCGATCGCCCCAGCCGCCTACGGGGAGGTCCGAAGTCAGCGATCGTCACGGCCTCCGCCGCGAACATCCCCTTACGAGTGAAGCGGGGACCCATGGTCGAGGGCCGGCGCTGCTGCCCAATCGTGTGACGGCGTACGGGACGATCAGGCTGTGCGAGGCGGCGCGGCAGCTTGAGCGTCGGTTGGTACGGCGCATCCGGCCGCAGAATCCCCAACTCATGTCCCCGGAACTCTGCGGCCGTGCTCTAGCGGCGGCGCTGCAACACCTTGATAACCCGGTCCAGCACCTCTAACGCAGCTTGACGCCTGTACTTCTTCCGCGACCAGATAGCAGGGAGCACTACGGCTCCCAAGAGGACGCATACGACCCCGAAAATCAGCGCCATAGAAGTCATGCCAGACACCACCGTGCGACTAGCGTTGACGGCTTCCTGAACTATGAGCGCATGGCTCTCCCCCGGCCAGACGCCAGAATCGCTCAAGACGACAACTTGCCGTAATCTGTTGAACAAGTGCACCTCCTAGGGTGTGCCTGCTTGAGGAAATGACGGCCTCCCGTTGCGAGCGGGGGGCCGTCGTCTTTGCGACGACCCTCGCCGTCTCCTGCTCCACGCTGGCAGAGTCAGGGAATGAGGCCAATGTAGCGCGAGAGCGGCGCTGGCGGGCGCCTAGACGCCTGCGCGACGTACGCTGCGCTACCTGGCCTTCCACACAAGAGAAGGTCGAAAATGGGGCATCTATTAGACCTTTCTCTCTCGCCGAAAAAGGCCCACTCATTCCAAGATGCTATCCGAATAGGTGTCGATAATATTCGGCACAACAAGCCACCCGCTGACGTCATGTCCGAACCAGGACGACCAGCAACGAAGCCGGATCGAATGAGATTGGAATGCGCATCTATCCCGCAAAAGGCCGCCGCGTCGCGACCTGAACACCACACTTTCGGCATGCCGACACACCACCTGCCCGCCTTTCGATCTCGGCATTAATCCAGGTGCGCAACTCTCAGATTTAATCCGAGAGAGACAAGTTTCGCGTATTGCAAGTGACGGCGCCAGCAAACCTGAGTGATGGCATCACCAGGAATGCGCTACGCAACGTGATCCGGACCGCCTCGGCATGTTCCACGACCCGCCGGTCAGTGACGAGATCAGGCACTCAGCCGCATCGGCGACCCGCCACCGAAGTCGTCCTGTCACTCGCGAGGCTGGTCCGGTTCTCTCGTACGGACGGATAGTCACGCCTTGACACAGAATGGCCGCCGCCCGTACGGCCCCGTCCCTCCACGCGGTCCGGTTCCCGCGCGGTCCGGTTCCCGCGCGGTCCGGTTCCCGCGCGGTCCGGTTCCCGTGCGGTCCGGTTCCCGTGCGGTCCGGTTCCCGTGCGGTCCGGTTCCCGTGCGGTCCGGTTCCCGTGCGGTCCGGTTCCCTCCCCGGCCCTGTCATACAAGCCCCGGACCACTCGCTGCTTTCGGGACGCTGCTTCGGCTGTCCTGTCCGGTGTCCCGTCCGGTGTCCCGTCCGGTGTCCCGTCCGGTGTCCCGTCCGGTGTCCTGCCCGGTGTCCCGTCCGGTGTTCCATCCGGTGTTCCATCCGGTGTCCTGCCCGGTGTCCCGTCCGCCGCTTCCGGTGTCCCGTCCGGTGTCCTGCCCGGTGTCCCGTCCGGTGTCCCGTCCGGTGTCCTGCCCGGTGTCCTGCCCGGTGTTCCATCCGGTGTCCCGTCCGGTGTCCCGTCGGCCGCTTCCGGTGTCCCGTCCGGTGTTCCGTCCACTGCTTCCGCACGGTCCGGTTCCCGGACGGTCCGGTCCCCGCACGTACGGTCCGGTTCCCGGACGGTCCGGTCCCCGCACGTACGGTCCGGTTCCCGCGCGGTCCGGTCCCCGCACGTACGGTCCGGTTCCCGCGCGGTCCGGTCCCCGCACGTACGGGCGGTCCGGTCCCCGCACGTACGGTCCGGTTCCCGCGCGGTCCGGTTCCCAGACGTACGGTCCGGTTCCCTCGTCTGGCTTCGTCTAACTCTTCGCATGAGCCCTCTGACAGAGTTGCAGGGCCTCAGCCCCTAGCCGAACCGATGGCGGCCGGAGGCGGTCGGTGCATCGGCATACGATCAAGCAGGACTGGCCAGGAGAACCGTCCTCGGTCACTATGCGTAGCACCCGTGAGCCGTAGATGCAGCAACACGCGTACCGTCTCATAGCAGTGAGCGGCTCTCTTCTGGGCGTCAAGAACGCCCATAGCGAGCCATCGGATTGCTGCTCCGGACCGAGCCGATATGCCCCACCTCTCCTGAAACCTCAACGAGGCGGAGTGAGCAAGTAACTCGGACAAGCTGGACGTGTCGGCCCGGGACGGTGAGGCAGATCTCATGCCTACGCAGGCTCGTAGCTGTCGTGGTCTTGTATGCAATCACCAGATTGGAGGACTTGATCAAGGAAGTCAGGATGCCCAAGCCCCCCTCCCCTGAGCCATCGAACGATCGGCCGGCCTCTGCGTAGAGACGCCCATGCTTGAGTCAGCGGAGCCAATTGGCGGGTCGGCAACCTGATGAGTGTGTGACGAACATCACAGATCAACTTGCTCTCCTGGAGGGCTCCGGCAGAGGCTTTGACGCCCGCCAGGGTCCTCGCAAGTGGCTGGATATCGAGCGCGGGCGGCGCTGGCTGCGACCGGCCGGAGAGCCGCAGCGCGGCCAGCGATCGCCCGACGCGCGGCAGGCCGCCGCAGGCGGGCTGCCCTTGAATGACGTGGAGAGAAGTTGCTTTCTGGTCTGGCCGGAGCTGTGTCTGCTGAGGTTTGAGCTACTAGTGGTGGGGCTGGGCGGTGGTCCAGATGCGGGTGAAGCTGGTGAGGTAGGTGCTTGCCGGTCCCTGGTCGTTGGTGTTGGTGAGGTGCAGGACGGGGGCGTTGGCGGCCGGGGTGGCGTAGGCGTGGGTGTTGATCAGGAGTTGGTCGTCTGCGCGGTAGAGGGAGTTGTAGAGGATCGTGCGGTGGAGCCGGAGTTCCACCCCATGAACGTCGAGTAGAGGGCGGTACAGCGTGAGGGCGTTCTTGACGCGGGCCGCCATCACCTCGGCGCCGATTCCTTCGTCGACTCCCCTTGCGGCGACTTCTGGGCTGTCGGGGTCGCCGAGGAGGATGCGGACCTGGACGCCGGCTTCGGCCCGTTCGGTGAGGATGCGCTGGGTAGCGTGGTCTTCGGCGAGGAAGAGGGCGCTGTAGGCGAGGATGTCGATCTGCTTCGTGGCGGTGGTGAAGTGGGTGCGCCAGGTCGTCTGGGGGATGGCCCAGCGATGGGGGTAGATCGTGTGGATGCCCTCGGCGAGTGCCCGGCGTTTCGGGGCGGCTTCTGGCCATAGGTCGACTTCGTCCACGTTGAGGAGGTCGGCGACGGCCCAGCGGTGGCGGGGGTAGGGGATGCGGCCGTTGAGCCATCTGCTGACGGTCTTGGGGTCGACGGCCAAGGCGGCGGCGACGTCAGTGGTGTTGAGGCGGGCTGCGGCCAGCGCGTAGCGGAGGTTGTTGTTCATGACCGGCCTGCTCCTCTCGCAGTACGACCCTGTGCTGCGACGTTAGCATTAGACGTCCCTAGACGTCCCTGAGTTGCGGTGTTCTCGACCCAGGCCGCGGAGTCAAGCTCGACGCACGGAACCGCACGGGACGTCGGGGAGGGTGAGAGTGCACAAGAGCCAGAGCATCAAGGAGCAGCAGCGGGCGTACGCGAAGAGGCTACTGGTCGCGCTGGGCGAGCAGCTCGGCGAACGGGGCGTCACACACGTACTGGTCGTCGCCCAGGATGGGCGGCCGGCGCTGGAAGTGACGGACAGCCAGTGCCGGGTGCGGCGGGTGTTCGTGCACCTGCCGTTCTGCTGGTTCTACTGGGGTGATCAGCAGGACGAGCGGGTGTCGTTCCTGAGGATGGCCACTGCGGTGGACCGGATCGAGGAGGCCGCGCGGGAGGGGTGGGCGGATGGTGAGCAGGGAGACCTGCGGGTTGACCTGGACAAGCTGCTTGATGCCTACCGTCGCTGAGCCGATGAGTGCGGGGGGATGGCTGACCGGCGGGCGGGTCTTCGTGCGGATCGCTGATCGGATGCGGGAGCGGATTCGGTCGGGTGAGTTCGCCCCCGGTCAGGTGCTGCCCTCGGAGGCGGAGCTGTGCCGGGAGTTCGGGGTGGCGCGGAACACGGTACGGCGTGGGTTGGCGATCCTGGAGGAGGAGAGGCTGCTGGTCACGGTTCCGTCCAAGGGGCGCGTGGTGCTCGGGGAAGGCGCGGCTGCCTCGTATCGGTATCGGCTGATCGCTGGGTGGTTGCGGGAGCGGATCGAGCGGCGTGAGTTCGCGCCGGGGGATCTGCTGCCGAGTGAGGCCGCGTTGCGGCGGCGGTTCGGGGCGTCGCGAAACACGGTTCGGCGGGCCCTGGCTCTGCTGGAGCAGGAAGGGCTGGTGGCGGCGGAGCATGGCCGGGGGCGTTTCGTCCAGAAATGGGACCCGAGGACGTCCCAGGACGTCTAGCCTCGCCATGGCGTTATCCGCCGACCGCCATGCCTATCGTGAGCTGCATGGTACATACCGAATGGGCATATGGCGTGGCCAAAGGCCTGCTGGAGACGACGTTGCCCCGGCGGTGGGCGCACACTCAGGGGGTCGCTGAGCAGGCCGAGTCCCTGGCGGTGGTCCTCGGTGCGGACACCGACATGTTGATCGCCGCCTGCCTGCTGCATGACATCGGCTACGCCCCTGATCTGGTCGACACCGGCATGCACCAGCTCGACGGTGCCCGCTACCTTCGCGACGTGGCCGGGGCGGATGAGCGGTTGTGCCGGCTGGTGGCGTACCACTCGTGTGCGGACAACGAGGCGCGGCAGCGGGATCTGCTCGATGTGCTGGCCAAGGAGTTCGATCAGGAGCGGCCGGACCTGGCGCGGGCGCTGACGTACTGCGACATGACGACCGGCCCGGACGGCAGGCACGTGGACGTGCTCGACCGGCTGGCCGAGATCCACTCCCGGTACGGGCCCGAGCACGTGGTGGGCCGGTCGATCACGGACGCCACCCCGTGCATCGTGTCCTCGGTGCGATCGGTGGAGGCGGCGCTATCCGATGTACGGCAGGCCGGCGCCGGTTAGGTAGTGCTCCATCCGCATCCGCATCGACCGGTCCATCGGCAGAGACAGGACCTCGTCCCGGGGCACCCAGCGGACCTCCCGGGACTCCTCGCTCGGGGTCGGCTCGCCTCCGATCTCGCGGCCGGTCAGGACGATGGAGAACTCTTGGCGGACCTCGCCGTCGGAGGTGTAGAGGATCACGTGCCGGGGGTCGCTGTAGGTGCCGACCAGGCCGGTGATCTCACACCTGATGCCGGTCTCCTCCGCCGTTTCGCGGACGGCCGCCTCTGGGATGGATTCGCCGAGGTCGATGGCGCCGCCGGGCACGGCCCAGTTTTCGTTGTCGCTGCGGCGGATCATCAGGACGTCCCCGGCCGTATTGATGACGATGACGTTCACGGACGGCACCAGGCTGTTCGGCTCGGGCGCGGTGGGGTCGTCGTAGAAGTCGATGCGCTTGGCCATGGTCAGGACTCCACCGGGACGGCTGCGGCCCAGACCTTCTCGAAGCTGTCGGCGTAGGTGGTGACCATCTCGCCGCCGGCCACCCTGCGCAGATGCAGCACGGGCGCATTCCCGGCACGGGTGCCGTACACGTGCATGTTGATCAGGTAGTCGTCATCGGCCCGGTAGATCGAGTTGTACAGGATCGTCTGGTGGAGCCGCAGCTCGAAGTTGTCCAGTCCAAGAAGCGGCCGGTAGAAGACCAGCACGCTACGGATCTGCGCGGCCATGCCATCCCCGACACCCTCGTCCTGACCCCGCTGCGCGACCTCGGCACAGTCCGGATCGCCGAGCAGGATGCGCACCCGCACACCCGCCCGCGCCTTTTCGCCGAGCAGGCGCACCATTGCGGCGTCGTCGGCGAGGAACAGCCCGCTGTAGACCAGGACGCCGATCTCCTGGGACGCGGCGGTGAACAGACGTCCCCACGTGTCCCGGGGGACGGCCCAGCGGTGAGGATAGATCGCCAGGACCTCGCTCTCGGACGCGGCGACCACCTGCTCGCGGGACAGGGCCTGCGGCCACAGGTACGTCTCGTCCACACCCAGGTACGAAGCCGTGGCAAAGCGGTGCTTACGGTACGGCTCGCGACCCTTGGTGATCCACCGCTCGACCGTCTTGGGATCGACCTCGATCGCTTCGGCCAGGTCCGCGACGCTCACGCCCTTCTGCAACAGCGCCGCGCGTAGCCGTTCGTTCGCCATCTCACCTGCTCCCAAGGACGTCCGGGGACCTGGCCATCGTAGGCCGGACGTCTTGAACATGTCCCGTCGTGTAGTGATCTCGTCCTAACGCTGCGTCGCATCCTCGGTTGCACAACGCCACAACGGCACCGACCGAAGGAGGAGATGCACTTATGAACATCGAGATCACGATCCTGGGCGAGACGCCCGCTTGCGAGTGCGGCAACGCCTTGGCCGAGGGACAGACCCGCTGCTCCAAGTGCCTGGGGCGGGATCGCTGGGCGCGTAAGGAACGGGCCAGGAACCGGCGCGGCCGGCGGCGCTCGGGGAGTCGGCGTCCCCCGCGCGCCCCTCGCGGTCTGGCTGAGGCGGGGGTGAGCTGGTCATGACCGCGATTCCCCTGATCATCGCCGGGCTCTTCGGCGTCGCGCTGCTCGTTGGGTACGTGATGGTGCTGGTCGGCATCCGCCGGGAGGACAAGCGGCTGAGCCTGCGTCAGGCGCCGGACGGGGCGTCGGCGTCGCTGGCGCGGAAGGTCACCGGCTGCTACGTCCGGAACGGCGTGTCGTGGACGTAGCCAACTGCTCCTCGACCTTCGCCAGGCGCACCGACAAGTCCTGGACGGCGGCGCGCAGCTCGGCCACCTCGTCATCGCGAGCCGGCGGCGGCTCCTCGGCCTCGCGGACGAACACGCCCTTGCCCTGCTGGCCGATCACCAGGCCCTCGTTGCGCAGGATGCCGACGGCCATCTTCACCACCGAAAGCGAAGCGTCGTACTGCTCGGCCAGTTGCGCGGTGGACGGCAACGGGGTTCCGGGCGCCAGAGAGCCGCCGCGGATCTGCGCGCGGAGATCGTCGGCGATCTGGAGGTAGCCGGGACGCCCGGTGTTCTTGACCATCGCCGTCCATCACACCACGAAAGTTCGACCAAGCCAACCGAGAGCACATTGACAACCAAGCCAACTAGGTTAACTATGTTGGTGAACGACGAAAGAGGAGGTCACAGACCATGCGTTCCGTCCCGATCCCTGTGGATGTCAGCAAGCTCGCCATCACCTGCGTCAAGGCCCCGCGCCCGCGGGTCCTCAACAAGGACACCGGCGAGATCAAGACCGACAAGAACGGCAACACCGTCTACGAGGTCACCGTCTCCGTCGAAGACGAGTTCGGCCGCATCGAACTCGTCAAGATCGGCATCACCGGCGAACCGCCCATCAGCGTCGGCGACCAGGTCAACGCCATCGGCCTGCTCGGCTACGTCTGGGAGATCGCCGGCCGATGGGGCATCGCCTACCGCGCCAACGCCCTGCTCCCCGTGCGGGAGGCCGCCGATGCGTGACGCGCTGGACGTGCTCGCAGTCCTGGCCGCTCTCGCGGCCGGGGCGTGGGCCTGGCGCCGCTACCACTACCCGTCCTTCTGGCTGGTCCTCGGCTTCCCGCTGGTGGCCCTGTCGGTACGGGCGTCCTGGCGGCGGGTCGCCCTCGGCTGCAACCTGACCAAGAAACGGCAACGCTGGTGGTTCACCACCGTCCCAGGGGCGATCGCCTCCACCGGCCTGGTCAAGGTCCGCCGCCGCTTCCAGCGGGTCGCCGTCGACACCAAGCCGTTCATGTGGCTGCCCCTGCCGACCCGGCACGGGTGGCGCGTGACCGTCCACACCTTGGAAGGTCAGACACCCGGCGACTACGCCGATGCCGCCGAACGCCTCGCCCACTCCTGGGGCGTCCATGCGATACGCGTCTCCTCACCCGGGCCTGGCCGGGTGGTCCTCATGGCCACCATGCGCGACCCGCTGGTCAAGGTCGACGAACTCCCGCCCTCATCCGAACTGCTCAAGGTCACCGTGGGACGCCTGGAGACCGGCAAGCCCTGGACTATCGACTTCCGCACCGTGCCGCACTGGCTCAACGCGGGCGCAACGCAATCCGGCAAGTCCAACCTCGCCAACGCCCTGATCGTCGGGCTGGCCCCGCAACCCGTGGCCCTGGTCGGCTTCGACCTCAAAGGCGGGGTCGAGTTCACGCCCTACAGCCCGCGCCTGTCCGCGCTGGCCACCTCACGCGCCGAATCAGGCGTACTGCTTGATGACCTGGTCGGCCTGATGGTCGAACGCATGGGCCTGTGCCGCCAGGCCGGTGCCCGCAACATCTGGCAGCTCCCGCCCGGCGTCCGCCCGGTCCCGGTCGTGGTCCTGGTCGACGAGCTGGCCGAGCTGTACCTGATGGCCGACAAGTCGGAAAAGGACGAGATCGCCAAGACCTCAACGGCGCTGCTGCGAGTCGCCCAGCTCGGACGGGCGTTCGGCATCTACCTGTTCTGCTGCGGCCAGCGCATCGGCTCCGACCTCGGCCCCGGCGTCACCGCCCTACGCGCCCAGTGCTCCGGCCGCATCTGCCACCGCGTCAACGACCCCGAGACCGCCACCATGACCCTCGGCGACCTCGACCCGGCCGCCCTGGTCTCGGCTCGCGCCATCCCGGCCGAGACACCCGGCGTGGCCATCGTCGCCAGCCAGGACGGCCAGTGGTACCGCGCCCGCTCCTTCTACGTCACCGAGCAGACCGCCGAACACGCCGCCCGCACCCACGCCCACCTCACCCCGACCTGGGACGAGATCACCGCCCACCTACCTCAGCCCATCAACGCCTGAACCACGAAGGGAGGAACGATGCGACGCTTCGCCTGCCGACTACTCGACACCGGCCCGGTCCTCGTCCTGGCCGCCATCGCGGGTGCCGGATCGTTCACCCACATCCGCGACACCGCCAGCCAGCACGGCCAGACCGGCTGGATGTCCTGGGCCGTCGCCGTCTGCATCGACCTGACCTGCGTCATGGCCGCCCGCGAACGCCAACGCGACAAGAAGCACAGCCGACCCCGGCCCGGCCGCCTCACCTGGCCCGTCCTCGTCCTGACCGGCGGCATCGTCCTGTCCCTGGCCGCCAACCTCGCCCAAGCCGACCCGACCATCTGGGGCTGGATCACCGCCGCCACCCCGGCCGCCGCCTTCCTCATCGCCATCTCGATGCTCGAACGCCGTGCGGCGAGACCCGCACGGTCCGTCACGTCAGTGGCGTCGTCGTCGTCCGTTCTGGCCTCGTCCACGACCCCGGAACTTGTCCCACACCATGCCCAGGACGAGGACCGCGGCCAGCAAGAACGGAACGGCGACCTCGCGCCCGCGCTCGTCGACTACGCCCGCCGTGTCGCCGACGACCACCACGCCAAACATGGCAAGCCCATCACCTGTGACGCCCTACGCACCCACCTGGGCGTGTCCAGCCAACTCGCCTCCGACCTTCTATGCGCCCTGCGCACCGCCTGAAAGGAGAACCGACGATGACCACCAACCACCGCACCGCCTTCATCAACGGCCTGCTCGACCTGGCCGCCTTCCTCGAAGCCCACCCCGACGTCCCCGTACCGCCCAGCGTCACTGTCCACCACTTTCCCGGCCAGGCCAGCGACGCCGACCAGTGTGCCGAGATCGACCAGATCGCCGCCTTCCTCGGCTCGGAGATCGACCACGAGGATTCGCCGTACGACCACCACGCCACCTCGCGCCTGTTCGGCCCGGTCGAATACCGCGCCGTCGCCATCCTGGCCGCCGCCCGCGCCCGCTACGACGCCGAAACCAGCTACCGCGGCTGCATCGAACCCGCCTCTTGAACAGGAGAACCGACCATGCGCATCCGCATCGACGGCACCCGAGCCGAGATCGTTGACGCCCTGTTCCGTCTACGCCTGCACTTCACCGTCATCGGCGTCTCACGCGCCTACCCCGACCGCGCCCGCCCCCACCACTGGCGCGTCTACCTCACCACCACAGCCCGAGACAGGAAGCAGCCGAGATGAACGAGGTGCTCCACTACCGCTGCTGCACCTGCCACGGCACCGGCATCGACTCCGACGACGCCCGCTGCCGCGACTGCGACGGCACCGGCATCGACAACCACGGCGCCTAACAGCGCAGCGCCCCCGGCCTGGCCGCACATCCGCCAAGACGACTGCCAGGTCGAGGGCCATCCCTTCACCCGGACGAGCGAAAGGAGGACACCATCTTGCCCACAACCCACGCCACCGCGCACGCCAAAGCGGGCATGATCGCCCGACTCAACCACCCCGACTACGACCGCTGGGCCGCTCAGGTCCGCAACACCGGCGGCTGCCGCCAGCCCATCCACCTACGCGGCAAGATCGACCACTACGACCGCGCCACCGGCCAACTCCTGCACCGCTACACCACCAAGCACGAGCCCGACGGCATCCTGCGCGTCCCGTGCAAGACCCGCCGCGCCTCCCGCTGCCCTGCGTGCGCCGAGACCTACCGCGCCGACACCTACCACCTCATCCGCGCCGGCCTCGTCGGCGGCAAGGGCGTCCCCGAAACCGTCACCAGCCACCCGACCCTGTTCGTCACCCTCACCGCGCCTAGCTTTGGAGCGGTCCATGCACGGCATGAGAAGAACGGCAAGCCCGCGCCCTGCCGCGCCCGCCGCGACGCCCAGGAGTGCCCACACGGGCGCGTCATATCCTGCACCGAACGGCACAGCAAGGACGACCCGCGTCTCGGCGAACCACTCTGCCCCGACTGCTACGACTACACCGGCTCCGTCCTGTTCAACGCCCTGGCCCCGCTGCTGTGGAAGCGGTTCGCCGACTCCGTACGCCGCCACCTCGCCAAACTCGGCGGACTCCTCCTCAAGGAACTCCGCCACCACCTCACTCTCTCCTTCGCCAAGGTCGCCGAATACCAGCGACGCGGCGTCGTCCACTTCCACGCCGTCATTCGCCTCGACGGCCCCGGCGGCCCCGAGGCACCGCCACCACCCTGGGCCACCACCGCCGTGCTGACCCAGGCCATCCAGCACGCCGCCAAGGCAGTCTCCGCCAAGGCCCCCGCCTACGCCGACCAGCCCGAACGAGCTCTGCGCTGGGGCGACCAGCTCGACATCCGCCCCATCACCCTGGACGGTGATCTCACTGACCAAGCCGTCGCCGGCTACATCGCCAAGTACGCCACCAAAGCCGCCGAATGCGTCGGCACCTTCGACCGCCGCATCAACCCTCTAGACAACCTCGACGCCTACAACCTGCGCGACCACGCACGCCGCCTCATCACCACCTGCCTACATCTCGGCACCGAACCCGACCTGGCTGACCTCCGCCTCGCCGACTGGGCCCACATGCTCGGCTTCCGCGGCCACTTCTCCACCCGCTCCCGCCACTACTCCACCACCCTCGGCGAACTCCGAGCAGCGAGAGAGCGCTTCGTTCACACCGAAGAGGTCACCCACGGACGCCTGCCCTTGTTCGACGAAGACACCGTCCTCGTCATCAGCGAATGGCAGTACGCAGGCAAGGGCCATTCCCTCGGGGACCAACTCCTCGTCGTCGCCATCACCGGAGGGTGCATATGAGCACCCTCGCCAAGCTCTGGACAGTGGAGGACGTAGCCACCTTCCTCGGCGTCCCGATCGCCACGCTCTACCAATGGCGCCACCACCGCACCGGCCCCAGAGGCCACAGAATCGGCCGACACCTGCGCTACGTGCCCGAGGACGTCATGTCCTGGGTCCAGGACCAGGAGTAGCCCATGGCCTTCGTGAAGGACCTGTGGACCAAGACAGTCCGGGACCAGGACGGCAAGCCGCGGAAGGTCAAGACCGCACGCCACGGCAAGGGCAAGCGCTGGCTCGCCGTCTGGGTGGACCCCGACGGCAACGAGCGCTCGACCGCCTACGACCGCAAGGCCGACGCCGAGCGCAAGATCGCCACCATGGGCGCCGACATCGCCCGCGGCGACTACATCGACCCGAACGCCGGCAAGGTGCTCTTCGGCGAGTTGGCCGAACGCTGGCTCGCTTCGCGCATCGTCGATCCGGCGACGAAGATCCGTTACGAGTACATCCACCGGCTCCACGTCGCGCCGGCCTTCGCCAAGCGCCAGGTGAAGACCATCAAGCCGTCGCACGTACAAGCGTGGATCAGTGACCTGAGCAGTCGCTTCGGCACCTCGACCGTCCAGACGGCCTTCCTCGTCCTCCAAGGCGTCTTCAGCCTCGCCGTCGCCGACGAGGTCATCAAGCGCAGCCCCGCCAAGTCGCCGGTAGTCCAGGTGCCCAAGCGTGCTGGCGAAGAGATCACCGCGTGGTCGGACGAGAGGGTCAACGCGGTGATCGACGCCCACCCTGTGCTGTTCCGCCTGCTGCCCATGATCGGGGCCGCCTGCGGGCTGCGGCAGGGGGAGCTGTTCGGCCTCGCCCTGGAGGACTTCGACTTCGAGGAACGTGTCCTCCGGGTACGTCGGCAGATCAAGAAGCTCGGAACCAACCACGTCTACGCCCTGCCGAAGAACGACCGGGAGCGCGTCGTCCCACTACCTGACTGGGCGGCCGAGGCAGTCAAGCGGCACGTCTCGGTCTACCGCCCGCTGGTCTGCTCCCTGCCCTGGGAGAAGCTGGACGGCAAGCCGCGCACCCACAACCTGCTCTTCCGCTGGACGGACGACCGCCACATCAGGTCCCGTACCTACAGCGAGATCGTATGGAAGCCCGCACTCGTCCAAGCGGGGGTGATCCCGCCACCCGGCAAGGACTCCCGCCAGCGCAGGCGCTACGTCACCTCCCGCAAGGAGGGCCTGCATCAGCTCCGCCACTACTACGCGAGCGTCATGTTGGCCGGCGGCGTCTCGGTCAGGGAACTCGCCGAATACCTCGGCCATGCCGACCCAGGATTCACTCTCCGCGTCTACGCCCACCTGATGCCCGGCTCCCACGATCGCGCCCGCAAGGCGATCGACGACCGCCTGTTCCGTCCACGCGAGGTCTCCCACGGAACAGGCACGGAACAGTGATCATCTAGACGCCCGATCCCCACACAGAGAACCCCGCCTCCCACCACAGGGAAGCGGGGTTTCCGCATGTCAACGGCTACTTGGCCAAGTGTCTGCTGATCACGAGCCGCTGGATCTGGTTCGTCCCCTCGAAGATCTGCATGATCTTGGCTTCGCGCATGTAGCGCTCCACCCGGAACTCCCGGGTGTACCCGTACCCGCCCAGCACCTGCACCGCGTCCGTGGTCACCTTCATCGCGGCGTCCGTGGCGACCAGCTTGGCGACGCTCGCCTGGCGGCTGTACGGCAGGCCCGCGTCGCGGCGGCGGGCCGCGTCGAGGTACGTGGCGCGGGCGCTGTCCACGGCGGCGGCCATGTCGGCGAGGAGGAAGCCGAGGCCCTGGTGGTCGATGATCTTCTTGCCGAAGGTCTGGCGCTCCTTGGCGTAGGACACGGCCTCGTCGAGGGCGGCCTGGGCCAGGCCGGTGGCGCAGGCGGCGATGCCGAGGCGGCCCGCGTCGAGGGCGCTGAAGGCGATCTGCAGGCCCTGGCCCTCCTCGCCGATCAGCCGGTCGGACTCCAGGACCGCGCCGTCCCAGTGGGCGCTGGTGGTCGGGATCGCGTGCAGGCCCATTTTCTCCTCCGGGCGGCCGAAGGTGAGGCCGTCGGCGGAGCCCGGGGCGAGGAAGCAGGAGACGCCGCGCGAGCCGGCGCCGGTGCGGGCGAACAGGGCGTAGAAGTCGGCGATGCCGCCGTGGGTGATCCACGACTTGTTGCCGGTGATCCGGTAGCCGGTCTCGACGCGTTCGGCCTTGCAGGTCAGCGCGCCGGCGTCGGAGCCGGCCTGGGGCTCGGAGAGGCTGTAGCCGCCGATCAGGCGGCCGGCCAGCATGTCGGGCAGCCACCGCGCGCGCTGCTCCGGCGTGCCGAACGCGGCCACCGGGTGGCAGGCGAGCGTGTGCACGCTGGTCGCCACCGCGACGGCCGCCCACCGCATCGCCAGCTCCTCGATCACCTGGAGGTAGACCTCGTACGGCTGCCCGCCGCCGCCGTACTCCTCCGGGTAGGCCAGGCCGAGCAGGCCCGCCGCGCCCAGCGTGGCGAACAGCCCCTCCGGGTACGTCTCCGCGCGCTCGTGCTCGTCCACCCGGCGCGCCAGCTCCTTGTCGGCGATCTCCCTGGTCAGCTCGATGAGGTCGGCGGCGTCGCGGTCGGGCAGCAGGCGGTCGACTGTCACGGTCACTCCTGAGTGGGGGTGAGGCTTTCCATGGCTTTACGGGCCCGTTCGCGGAATTCGGCGACCCGGGCGAGTTTGATGTCCTCGTACCCGCGGATGACGTCCGGCAGCCCCGCGATCTCCTCGACCCCGGCGGCGGTCTCCGGGGTGAGGCGGGACAGGGCCGTGCGCATCAGCGCGCGGTACTCGGTGACCAGCTCGCGCTCGACCCTGCGCACCTCGGCCCGGCCGAACAGGTCGAACGACGTCCCGCGCAGCACCCGTGCCGCCCGCAGGCCGCGGAACAGCACGCCGGCCGAGCGGCCCACCTTGATCTTGCGCTTCATGCCCATCGCGCGCAGCACCGGCGGGTGCAGCAGCACCGACACGACGGCGTCCGCGCCGAACTCGCGCTCGCGCCGGGCCACCTCGGCGGGGTCGAGGTGGAGGCGGGCGACTTCGTACTCGTCCTTGTAGGCCATGAGCTTGTGCAGGCCGCGGGCGTAGGCCAGGGCGATCGCGGTGCCCGCCGGCTCGCCGGCCCGCTCGACCGCCAGGTCCCGCACGCGGCGCACGTCGTCGGCGTACGTACGGGCGTAGGCGGCGTTCTGGTAGCCGGTCAGGTCGGCCACCCGGGTGGCCACCACGTCGTCCAGCCCCCGCTCCTGCGGCAGCGGGTCGTCGAGGCCCAGGGCCTTGCGCACCGCCTCCGGGTCGGACACGACGGCCCTGCCCCAGCGGAAGGCGGCCAGGTTCTGCTCGACGGCGGCCCTGTTCAGCTCGATGGCGCGCTCGATCGAGGCGGCCCCGACCGGCAGGCAGCCGTGCTGGTAGGCGGCGCCGAGCAGCAGCAGGTTGGCCGGCATGTGGTCGCCGAACAGCGCCTCCGACAGCGCGTGGGCGTCCACGCCGTGCTGCTCGCGGGTGGCCGACGCCACGCGCGCCACCGCGTCGGCGTGCCCGGGGACGGGGACGCGCCCGGTCACCATGGCGGCGGTGGGCACGACGGAGGTGTTCAGCACGGCGACCGTGCGCTCGGGGGAGGCGACGGCCAGGGTGGCGTCGGCCGCCGCGCCCAGCACGTCGAACCCGATGAGCACGTCGGCCCCGCCCCGCGAGGCGCGGACGGACCCGGCCGGCGCCCGCCGCCCGATCCGCACGTCGCTGACCACGGGGCCGCCCTTCTGCGCGAGCCCGGTCTGTTCGAGCCCGGCCGCGTGCAGCCCGTCGAGGTGGGCGGCCATCTGCAGGATCTGCGAGACGGTGACGACGCCGGTGCCGCCGATGCCGGGCATCCGGATCAGCACCTCCTCGGCGCGGGACGGCGCCGGGTCGGGCGGCTCCACGGGGAGCGGGGGCGGCGTGCGCCGCTCTTTCCTGGTGCCCGGCTCGACCAGCAGGAACGAGGGGCAGTCGCCCTTGAGGCAGCTCAGGTCGGAGTTGCAGGACGCCTGGTGGATGCGGGTCTTGCGGCCGTACTCGGTCTCGACCGGCTGCACGGACAGGCAGGTGGAGACGTCGCCGCAGTCGCCGCAGCCCTCGCAGACGCGCTCGTTGATGACGACCTTCCGGACGGGCGTGGGCAGCTTGCCGCGCTTGCGCAGCCGCCGCTCCTCGGCCGCGCACCGGTCGTCGTGGATCAGCACGGTCACGCCGCCCAGCGCGGCCAGCTCCTTCTCGACCTCGGGGAGGTCGTCGCGATGGCGGACGGAGGCGATCGGCGCCAGCCGCACCCCGCGGTACGTCTCGGGCTCGGGCGTGGTGACCACGATCCGGCGCACGCCCTCGACGGCCAGCTCGTGGGTGAGCGCGGGCACGTCCAGCCGGCCCTCCGCGCGCTGCCCGCCGGTCATGGCGACGGCGTCGTTGTAGAGCAGCTTGTACGTCATTGACACCCCGGCCGCGACGGCGGCCCTGATCGCCAGCGAGCCGGAGTGGTGGAAGGTGCCGTCGCCCAGGTTCTGCACGAAGTGCCGGTCCTCGGTGAACGGCGACAGCCCGATCCACTGGGCGCCCTCGCCGCCCATCTGGGTGATGCCGACCTGGGTGCCGCGCCCGTGCCCGTCCAGCGCGATCATCGCGTGGCAGCCGATGCCCACGCCGACCAGGGTGCCGTCGGCGGTGCGGGTGGAGGTGTTGTGGGGGCAGCCGGAGCAGAAGTACGGGGTGCGCGCCGCGACCACCGGCAGCAGGCCGCGCCGCCGGGGCTTCCTGGGCGGTTCGAGGCCGAGGCAGGCGGCGATGGCGGTGGCGACGTCCTCGGCGCCCAGCGTGCCCCGGGCGGTCAGCAGCTCGCGGCCCACGACGTCCGGCACGCGCGCGCCGCCGTACAGGGCCTGCTTGAGCTGCCCCTCCAGGAACGGCACCTTGTCCTCGACCACCAGCACCTTGTCCAGCCCGGCGGTCAGGGCGGCCAGCTCGTCGGGCGCGACGGGGAAGGGCATGCCCAGCCTGATCAGCCGGATCCCGGCCGCGTCGGCGTCGAGGCCCAGATCGCGCAGCGCGCGCTCGACCACGGTGTACGTGGCGCCGGAGGCGAGCACGCCCAGCGCCGTGTTGGCCGCGCCGGACACGACCCGGTTGAGGCCGTGGGCGCGGGCGTACGCGCGGGCCAGGTCGAGGCGGCGGGTGAGCATGTCGTGCTCGGCGTCGAGGGCGGCCGGGCCGAGCAGGATGGGCGCCGGGCCCCTGGCGCCGCCCTCGGGCGCCGGGATGCCGGCGCGCAGCGGGCCGAGGTCGACCGTGGCGGAGGCGTCGGCGATGTCGGCGACGATCTTCAGGCCCACCCAGAGGCCGCTGGCCCGCGACATGGCCACCGCGTGCAGGCCGTACTCGATGATCTCCGCGACCGTGCCGGGCGCCAGCAGCGGCATGGACAGGCTCTGGCACATCGGCTCGCACGAGCTGGGCAGCGTGGAGGACTTGCAGCCGGGGTCGTCGCCGATCCAGGCCACCGCGCCGCCGAGCGGGGCCGTGCCGGCCACGTTGGCGTGCCTGATGGCGTCGGCGGCCCGGTCGAGGCCGGGGTTCTTGCCGTACCAGAAGCCCGTCACGCCGTCGTGGCGCCTGCCCGGCACCTGCTCCAGCAACTGCGTGCCGGCCACCGCCGTGGCGGCCAGCTCCTCGTTCAGGCCGGCCTGGAAGACCACGCCCGCCTCCTCCAGGAAGCGCCTGGCGCGGCCCATCTCCAGGTCCACGCCGGCCAGCGGCGAGCCCTGGTAGCCGGTCACGTACGCCCGCGTGTCCAGGCCGCGTGCCTCGTCCAGGCGGCGCTGCTCCAGCGTCAGGCGGACCAGGGCCTGGATGCCGGAAATGAGCACCCGGCCGTCGTGCGCCGTGTACTTGTCGTCGAGCGACACGGGGGCGGGAGACTCGCTCACGCTCACGCGGACCTCCTGGGCGTCATACGTGCTCGATGGTGATTTCCAGCACAGCAATCGGGGCATGTTGTGCGCAAGTATTAGATGAGAAAGCATGCCAAAGACGCAAACAATGTGAGTTCATGGGCTGCGAGCATGACGTTATTTGCGCCTGAAGGAGGCGTTCTCCGTGCCTGACGTGGACGAGATCGATCACCAGGTGCTGCGGCTCCTGAGGGAGGACGGACGCCGGACGTTCTCCGAGATGGCCGAGCGTATCGGGCTGTCGGTGGCGGCGGTCAAGCGGCGGGTCGACCGGCTCAGGGAGATCGGCGTGATCACCGGGTTCAGCGTGCAGATCGACTACGCCAAGCTGGGGTGGGGCATCGAGGCGTTCACCGAGCTGCGCTACCCCGGCACGACGCCGGTCTCCGAGATCATCCGCACGGCCGCGGACGTGGCGGAGGTGCAGGAGGTGTTCACCATCGCCGGCGATCCGGACGCGCTGCTCCACGTACGCGTGCGGGACCTCGGGCACCTCCAGCAGGTCATCGACCGGCTGCGCCGGGCGGGGGACGTCACGGGGACGAAGACGCTGCTGGTGCTGGGCTCGTGGACGCGGGACGCGCCGGTGCCGTGACAGGCTCACCGGCCGGGCCGCCGGGCGTCGTGGCAGCCCTCGCTCGGGGCGTCGTGTCAGCCCTGGCTCCGGGCATTGCGTCAGCCGGGTCGCCGGCGGTGGCCATGCCTCCAGCGAACCGCCGGACGGGGTTCAGAGATCGGCGGTGCCCATGTCGCGGATCACCCGGGCCAGGGACAGGATGCGCTCGCACTCGGTGCCGCTGCGCCAGACCAGGCCCCAGCGCAGGCGTGGGGCGTCGCGGACGGGCAGGAACCGCACGTCCGGGCGGACGTGGTACCGGGCGGCGTGGGCGCCCAGGTGGTGGACGGCTTCCCCGGCGCCGACGATGGTGAGGATGTCGTCCATCTGCCGGACGGCCGGGCCGCGTTCGACCGGACGGCCGCTGGGGGTCTGGAACGGGATGAAGGCGTCCTCCCAGTAGTCGGGCAGGGGCTCCGACGCGCGCAGGGCGCCGAAGTCGCCCAGGGCCTCGATCGAGACGGACGCGTGTGCGGCCAGCTCGTGGCCGGGCGCGGCGAGCAGGACCCGGGGCTCGGTGAAGGCGACAGGGCCGACGGTGAGGTCGGGCTCCTCCACCGGCAGCCAGCAGACCAGGACGTCGATGTCGCCGTGACGCAGGGGGGCGAACGGGTCGATGAACGGGTTGTGGCGGATGCGCAGCTGCCACCGCGGGTGGCGGGCGCGGAACGCCTCCCAATAGGGGCGCAGGTCGTAGGCGTTGCTGCACAGCATGCCGATGCGCAGCGCGTCGCTCTCGTCCCGCGCGGCCAGCTTGGCGCGCCGCACGCTCTCGTGCAGCTCGCGAAAGGCGGGCCGCAGATCGCTGTACAGCCGTTCGCCGACGGTGGTGAGGCGGACGCTGCGGCTGGTGCGTTCGAACAGCTTGGCGCCGACCTCGCGCTCCTGCTTCCTGATCGCCTGGCTGATCCGCGCCGGACTCACGTGCAGCCGGTCGGCGGTCCTGGTGAAGTGCAACTCTTCGGCGAGTGTCAGAAAGATCTCGATGTCGCGCAGTTCCATCACACCCACCGATCATGAACCGCAGTGTTACCGGCATGGGGCAACAGCCGTTGTTCCCCTGCGGCTCCCCCTGCTGCCCGCACCGAGAAGCGGCCTCGGCAGACCCGTCCGTCGCGGACCGCGCCTTGCGGCCCACCGGCGCGGACTCGTCCGTCACAGGGCCATCGGGGGAACCTCAGGGCGTGTCGGCGACAGCATAGGCCCTCGTGTGCGCCCACAGGCCGATCGCCCCGTCGATCCGCTCGCACAGCAGGTCGGCGTGCCCGTTGTGCCGGGCGTGCTCCTCGACCGGATGAACGAACACCCAGCGCAGCGAGACGGTGCCCGTCGAAGTCCCCGTCGGGCCGGCTGCCCGCCTGACCTGCGTCACGGCAGCGGAGTGCGGCTACCAGGATTGCCGCTGGTAGGTCTTGGCGGCCTCCTCCAGCATGGCTATGTGCTCATGGACCGTCCGGCCCATGCCGTGGGTCTCGATCGTGACATGGGTCGCGCCCAGTTCGCGCCAGTGGTGGACGTAGGAGAGCCGGCTGTCCAGCGATCCGGCGGAGAGGCTGACCTTGATCTCGATGCCGATGTGCCGCGGGTTCCGGCCGGCTTCCTGGGCGGCTTGATGAATGTGGCGCAGCATGCCCTCGGCCTGGGGGCCGGGTTCGATCAGCGGCAGCCAGCCGTCCCCTTGCCGGCCGACCCTGCGGAGCGTCGCGTGTGAATGTCCGCCGAACCACACGGGTATGTGGCCGCGTACGGGGCGGGGGTTGATGCCGGCCTCCCGTATCGTGTGCCAGCGGCCCTGGAAGGTGATCTCAGGGTGGGCCCACAGCGCGCGCAGTACCTCGACCTGTTCCTCGGCGCGTCGTCCTCTGGTGGTGAAGTCCTGGCCCAGTGCTTCGTATTCGACGTCGTTCCAGCCGACGCCGATCCCCAGCCGTAGCCGGCCCTTGCTGAGGATGTCGACCTCGGCGGCCTGCTTGGCCACCAGAGCGGTCTGCCGTTGGGGCAGGACGAGGACGCCGGTGACCAATTCGGTGGAGGTGGTCAGGCCGGCCAGGTAGCCGAACAGGACGAAGACCTCGTGGAAGGAGTCGGCGCTGGTGTACCCGCGCCAGCCGGGCCGGCTTGCCGTGCCCGCGCCCAGGACGTGGTCGAAGGCCATGATGTGGTGATAGCCCAGGTCCTCCACCGCGGTGGCCCAGATCTTCATCGCCTCGGGGTCGGCGCCTATTTCATTGTGCGGGAATATCGCACCCAACCGCATGGGTGTCACACTCCTTCGAGGGGGGAGCCGGCGGAAGGTCAGCGGCAGATGCGGGGCAGCTTGGCCGGGTCGGTCGAGGCGATCTCCGCGGCTACCGCTTTGACGTTCTCCTCCATCAGCGTGGGAAGGGAGGCGACAAGGGGGTGGCCGGGGTAGGCGCGCTTCGTCGCGGCGATGATGGTCCGGCGTTCGGCGCCGGTCACACGAGGGCCTGCCGGGGAGTTCTCGGCCACGGCGGGCTTGACCAGCTTGCGGAAGCGCTTGAGGTAGGTCTGCTGCCAGGTGATCAGGCCGCGGGCCGGAGCGGGAGCGCCATGGCCGGGATAGGCCCGGCCCGTCGCGAGGGATGAGGTGCGCAGCCGCTCGAGTTGGCTGAGCCAGCCGCAGCTGTTGCCTTCTATGAGAGCGGGCGTCACCCGGTTGCCCAGCAGGTCGCCGACGAACAAGGATCGGCTTCGCGGCTCGTGGTACACGGTGGCCGCGTCCGACTCGCCGCCGGGGAACTCGGCGGTGCGTATCGTCAGCCCGGCGATCCTCAACGTCGTGCCCGCGCGGAAGATCTTGGTGGGGTAGGTGAGCTTCTTGGGGAAGTCGGAGCCGGGCAGGGACCGGGTCAGGGCGTAGAGCCCGCGTGAGTCCTGCCGCATGGCCTTGGCGCTGGCCTCGGAGGCGTAGATCGGCGCCTGCGGGAACGCCCGGTGGAACAGGCCCGCCCCACCGACATGGTCGGGATGGACATGGGTCAGCAAGATGGCCACCACCGGTTGGCCGGTGTCACGGACGCGGGCAAGGGCCTTGCGGGCATCGGCGGGCGAGCGCAGGGTGTCGATGAGGATCAGCCCCTGCGGTGCGTGGAGCCAGTAGGCGTTGACCGAGCCGGGGTTGGGTGAGGCGAAGCGTTGCACGCGCAGGTCCGCCGCCGTACGGCCCGTCATGGAGGACAGGGATGGTTCAGCCGCTGCCGGGCCTGCCGCGGCAAGGGGCACGGCGACCAGAGTGACCGCGAGAGTCGTCATGGCCTGCTTCTTCACGCGGGTCGGCCCTTTCGAGGTGGCGATGCGGTTTGACAGGTGAAAGCGCGTCCGGCGGCCGGCCTGGCGGTCATCGGCTCGCGCTCCAGCGTCCGGTCAGCCAGGTCAGCGGCAGGCAGGCCAGGCACATCAGCAGGCCGGCGATGACGACCGCGGACAGGCCGCTGCCGGTCAGGGCCCAGCCGCCGAGCAGCGCGCCGGCGGCGATGCCGGCGTTGACCGCCGAGGCGGGCAGGCTGGCGGCCAGGTCCCGGGCCGGGCCGGCCAGGGTGGCCACCCGGTACTGCAACGCCGGCACCAGCCCGAAGCCGACCAGCCCCCACACCAGCAGCGCCAGCGCCGTCAGGACGGGGACGGTCCCGGTCAGATACAGCAGGCCCAGCGCCAGCACCAGCACCACGTTGGCGGCCAGCAGCGTGCGGGAGGCGTCGCGGTCGGCCGCCCATCCGCCGGCGAACGTGCCGATCGCGGTGGCCACCCCGTAGGCCAGCAGGAAACCGCTCACTGCCGAATCGGAGATGGCGGTCACCTGCAGCAGGAAGGGGGTGATGTAGGTGAAGACGGTGAACTGCCCGCCCAGCAGCAGCACGCCGATGGCCAGCATGGCCAGCACCCGGGGCGCGAACGCCGAACGGGCCTGCGCGCGCAGCCCCGCCGCCTGGCCGCCCGCGGGGGCGGCGATGGCCGGCATCGCCAGCAGCAGCCCGGCCAGAACGATCACGCCGACGGCGACGATCACCATGAAGGCGCCTCGCCAGCCGAGCGACCGGCCCACCAGGGTGCCGATCGGCACGCCCATGGCGGTGGAGACCGCGATCCCGCCGAGCACGACCGCGATGCCCCGGCCCAGTCGCTCGACCGGCAACAGCGCGCCGACCGCGGCGAAGGCCGCCCCGACGAACGCCCCATGCAGTGCCCCGGCCACCACCCGGGCTACGAGCAGCAGCGCGAAGCTGGTCGTGACGACCATGGCCAGGGTGGCCAGCAGGAAGGCCAGCATGCAGGCCCACAACAGAGTCCGCCGGGGCAGGGTGATGGTCGCCGCGGTCAGCGCCGGCCCGCCCAGGCACAACCCCAAGGCGTAGGCGGTGACCAGGGTGCCGGCAGTACTGACGGTCACGCCGGTATCGGCGGCGATCAGGTCCAGCACGCCGACGACCACCAGCTCGGTGCTGCCGAGCACGAACGTGGCCAGGAACAACGAGATCAGGGCAAGGTTGCCGCGGGTCCGGCTGAGGGTGGGGGAGGGAGGCACGTCGATCTCCGGTTCAGGTCGTCAAGGGTGTTTCCGCGACGGCGGCTGCGGGGCTGGGCAGCGACGACGCGCGTCCAGCAGTGCAAGCGCCATGCGGTGACGGGGGAGGCGCCGTGCCGGGACGCTCCCCCGTTTCGGTCAGCGTCCCGGCCGGTTTCAGCGCCGATGGTTGCCGCCACGCCGGTCATCGCATGGAGGGTTTCTGTCGCTTGAGGAGTTACAGGGCCTGGATGAGCCCGGCCGCCAGGGTGATGAGCGCGGCCGCCAGCAGCAGGGCGCCGGTCCGCGTGAGCAGCGTGCCGGGCGAGCTGCGGCCCTGCCGGCCGATGCCCAGATGCAGGAAGAACCCGCCCGACTGGGCCAGCACCCCGGCCAGCAGAGCGGCACCGCAGGCCCATTCGAGGCCGTCTCCGAAGCCCGCGCGGGGCAGGTACAGCAGGTAGACGAGGGAAAGGATCAACAGCACGCCGGCATGGGCGTGACCGGCCCGGAAGAAACGTTCGCGGAAGGCTCCCAGCCGGTCCGGGTCGGTGGTGACGAAGCGCAGCAGCGCGTGCCCGCCGAACTCGACCGTCACGATCGACAGGATCGCCACGATCGGCAGGACCTCGGTGGGCTCCATCACCGTCCTCCGGCGCTCGCGCGCTGCGCCTTCACCGGGTGGAGGCGGGTGTCGCTGGAACGTCTCATCAGATCTCCTTGCTTGGGAGGGGCGCAGCCGAGGGCCGAGGCCTTTGTCCGGGCTGGTGGCCGCGGTCATGTCGCCCTGGAGATCGCCCGCCAGGGCGCAGGTCAGCTCCGGCGGCCCTCATCCGTGTCCCCGTCCGTGTCCCCCGTCTCGCCGCGATGAGCGTTCCGGCCGCTGCCCTCCAGGCAAGGTCCTTCACAACCGTCTCGTTCCTCTCCATAAGGTCGGCAGCGTCCGACCCCGATCACGGCTCCCGGCGAACGGCGGCGCCGGTGTGGACGACCAGGGCCACCCGCACCATGCGGCTGGCGCAGGAAATGGCGCCAGCTAGTGCCGTTTGTCCGATTTGCGAGATGCGAATGCTGTGGCGTGGCGATGCGCGCCGTAGCGTCCGCCACGCAAACCCCAACAAAGGGGAGCATTGCGGGCCGGACGGAGGGGAACAACGGCCATTTTCGCAACACCGGTTAACACGGTGGTTCATGATCGGTGGGGGTGATGGAGCTGCGCGGCATGGAGATCGTCCTGGCGCTCGCCGAAGAGCTCGAAGCGCCGTTTCCCGCCAAGCCACGATCCATCTACCGGATGATCCGCACCTCCGCACCGGGTAGGTCGGACCACCAGCGGTCATAGCGGCGGTAAACCCCCGGCTCGCGGCCGGCGAGCAGCGCCGCCAGCGCCTGCGCCTCGGCGGCCAGTTCGTCCCACACCTGGCCGGGCAACGGATGGAACGCGGTGGCCTCGATCCCCTTCTCGGCCGGCCGCCACACGCCGGCGACGTAGCCGTCGACCAGGAGGGTCGGCAGGACATCGCCGTTGGTCCGGGTGACGAGCTTGCGATACTGCGGCGGGATGATGCGGCTGCGGTCGGCGTGGGCGAGCAGGACGTTGTCCCACATGGGCAGCAGCCGTGCCGGGGCGGGCGTGTCCTCGGCCGGGCGAGGCGCGCCTGGCAGGTCGAACAGCTCCGAGCCGTCCGGCCCGGTCAGCCGCTGGAGTGTGCCCGCGAGGGCATCCATCGCGCTGCGGGCGCGTCTGCGGGTCACCAGCGCGAATTGCGCCACGTCGACAGCCGATGCCGGGCCGAACCCCTCCAGATAGCGCAGGACCAGCGTCTGCAGGGCTTGGTCGGCTTCCGCTCCGAGCGTCGGCGGGATTCCGGCGGCGACGTAGGCCGGGCGGGTGCCGAACGACCACGGCGCTCCCGTGGCTGCGTGCAGGAGCGGGGCGTAGGTCCGCAGCGCCCACCACACGCCCTTCGGTGGAACGCCGAGCCGCGTCTGGATCCATGACTGGATCTCGTCGGCGGACCGGGGCTGATCCGCGAAGGCCAGCAGGTCGCCGACCAGGGCGTCTGCGTCGGCGGGGGTGATGCCACTGCGCGTGAAGCGCGGGGCGCCGAGCCGGGCGGCGCGCAGCGAGGGCTGCATCGCCTCATGGAGGTGGGGGTGGTCGTCGGCGTGTACGGCGTGCAGCGTGATCCGCAGGAGCGTGGCCTTGACGATCTTGCGCTCGGCGAAGGCCGCGTCCAGGTCGGCCGGGTCGAACGCGGTGATCCGATTCCACAGGGCCAGATACGGCGAAGCCGCATGCTGCGCCTGCAGGGCGACCACCCGGCGCACCGCCTCGGCGACATCGAGGGCCTCCCGCCCCAGCAGCAACTGGCGGGCGAGGGTGGACCGGTTGAGTTCGCGCGCGGTGATCACGCCGTCATTCCTCCTCGACCGGCAGGGCCGGATAGTCCGTCATGGGATACAGGCCGACGGCGAATCCGTAGGTCGTCTCACCGGAGCGGGGCAGCAGGTCGAACTCCTGCACGAGGTCCTTGATCCGGTGCCAGAACTCGGTGGCCTGGTCCGGCGAGATGCGGGCATGCCGGATGAACGCATACAGCTGGCGAGCCTGGAAGGCCGCGGCGGACTCCTCGGCCGCGACCTCGAAGTCGTTGAAGTCCAGCGGCATCGGGGCGCCTATGGCGGAGATCTTGTAGTTTCACCACATTCAGGGGCAGACGACCGGATTCCTCGGCTTCGCCGACGAGCTACGCCAGGCCGGGCACACCGTGCACACGCCGGACCTCTTCGCCGGGCGCGGAGACCTCGACGACGGTGCCGGTGTGGCGGGCGTGTTCGGCGGCCCAGACGATGTGGTGGGAGGCGATCGACTCCTGGGGGCCGGAGGTGATGAGGGTGTGGTCGCCGGTGGCGACGGCGGCCAGGAAAGCGCGGATGAGCTCGGTGTCGGCGCCGCCGTGGCCGTCGGCGGCCGAGGCGCCGCCCTCTGGGGCGAGGTCGATGGTCTCGCGGGTGTCGGTGAGGAAGTCGTGGACGGTGAGGGTGCGGCCGTCGCCGTCGATGCTGCCGAGCGTGCCGAAGATCCGGGTCTTGCGGAAGTCGAGGGCGGTGAAGGCGGTCATGGTGAAGGAGGCGGTGACGCCACCGTCGTATTCGAGGTTGACGACCTGGTGGTCGACGACGTCGTTGCGGCCGGTGTAGACGCAGGTGCCGTACGGTCCGTCCTGCAGCGCCTTGTGCAGCCCCTCCAGGGTGGGGTCGTCGGTCAGGACGCCGAGCGGCCACTGCCGGTAGACCGGGTCGTCGAGGAAACGTTCGTAGATGCGGACGGCGGAGTAGGCGCAGGAGCGTTCCACGGGGCAGTCCAGGCAGCGGGCGGTCGCGCCGGGCGGGCGGTTCTCCGGCCGGAAGTGGAACAGGCCCCCGAAGGAGGAGACGCGGGTGACGGGGCGGCCGATGATGTGGCCCAGCCAGTCGATGTCGTGGCTGGACTTGGCCAGCAGCATCGGCGACGATTCGGCCTCGATCGCCCACTGGCCGCGTATGTAGGAGTGGGCCTGGTGCCACCAGCCGACGGGTTCGAGGTGTTCGACGCTGACGATCTGGCCGACGCGACCGGAGTCGACGATGGCCTTCAGCCGGCGGGAGTAGGGGGTGTAGCGCAGCACGTGGCAGACGGCCAGCAGCACGTCGTTGCGGATGACGGCGGCCACGATGCGCTCGGCGTCGGCCGGAGTGGGCGCCATGGGCTTCTCCAGCAGCAGCGCGTAGCCGCGTTCGGCCAGCGCCACAGCGGGGTCGGCGTGCAGCCGGTCCGGGGTGGCGATGATGGCGGCGTCGGCCAGGCGCGGCCGGGCGGCCAGGTCTTCCCAACCGGCGTAGACGTGCTCGGCCGTGATGGCGAACTCGGTGGCCGCGGCGGCGCGGCGGGCCGGATCCGGGTCGGCGACGGCCACCACCTTGCCGGTGCCTTCGGCGGTGGCGATGCGGGCGTAGGCGGTGCCGCGTGCTCCGGCGCCCACGATCGCCAGAGTGACAGTCATGAAGATTTCCCCCTATTTGACGGCGCCGGCGAGGATGCCCTTGACGAAGTGGCGCTGGAAGAACAGGTAGAGCAAGACGATCGGGGTGATGACGATGATCGTGCCAGCGGACAGCAGCGGGATGTTCTTGCCGAACTGCTGGACGAACTTGCCCAGCCCGGACGGCGCGGTGCGCATGGCGGGGTCCTGGATGAGGATCAGCGCGAGCAGGAAGTGGTTCCACGCCCACATGAAGTACAGCAGGCCGAGCGTGGTCAGCGCGGGCCCGGCGGTGGGCAGCAGCACCCGGGTGAGCACCCGTCCGCTGGAGGCGCCGTCCATCTGGGCGGCTTCGGTGAGCTCCTTGGGCAGCGACTCGAAGTGGCTGCGCATCCAGAACACGCCGAACGGCATGAACGCGCCGATCAGCGGCAGGATGACCGCCCAGTAGCTGTTGAGCAGGCCGATCGAGCGCAGGTCGTAGTAGAGCGGGATGACGATCGCCTCGTACGGCAGTGCCAGGCCGAGCATGAGCAGCGCGAACAGCGGCCCCTTGACGCGCAGGTCCATGGTGGCCATGCCGTAGCCGGCCAGGGTGGCCAGCACCAGCGACAGGGGTACGACGCCGAGTGCGATGATCGCGCTGGATTTGAGCAGTGTGGCGAACCCGGCGCTGCTCCAGGCGGTGGCGAAGTTCTCCCAGTGCGGGTCGCTCGGCCACTCCAAGCCGGGGGTGAGGTTCGACTCGGGCTGCAGGGCGGCGCTGAGGATGGCCAGGAACGGCAGCACGACGCTGGCAGCGGCCGCGAGCAGCGCCAGCCGGGTCAGGTGTCGGTTCATCCCCTCACCGCTCCCTGGTCAGGCGGTTGAGCCCGTACATGACCGCGCACGTGAGCAGGCTCAGCACGGTGGCCAGCGCGCACGCGGTGCCGACCCGGCCGGCGGTGAAGACGAGCTGGTAGATCTGCACGCCGGGGACCATCGTGGCGTAGCCGGGGCCGCCGCCGGTCATCACGTAGACCACGTCGAAGCTGGCCAGGGCGGCGATGATGGTGACGGTCGCGGCCACGGCGATCTCCTTGCGCAGCCCGGGCACGGTGACGTGCCAGAACTCGCGGACCGGGCCGCAGCCCTCGACCCTGGCCGCCTCGTACAGCGATGGCTCGATCTTGCCGATGCCCGACAGGAGCAGCAGGAAGCACAGCCCGGTGCTGACCCAGGTGCCGACCAGGCCCACGGCGGGGTAGGCGAGGGTGAAGTCGCCAAGCCAGGAACTGTCGAGCCCGAGCGGCCCGTCGGCGCTGTAGATCCATTTCCAGATGACGCCGACCGCGACCAGCGGCAGGATCTGCGGCAGGAACAAGATCGTCCGGATGAACGGCATGGCCTTCCACGGGGTCGCGGCCACCAGCGCGGCCAGCACCAGGCCGATCCCGATCGGCAGCACCGAGTAGAAGACGATGAAGCCGAAGGCGTGCAGCAGCGAGCTGCGCAGGGCGGCGTCGGTGAAGACCTCGATGTAGTTGGCCAGGCCGGCCCAGGTGGCCACGCCGATGCCGTTCCACTCCCACAGGGAGATCCAGAGGCTGTGCAGCCACGGCACGATGACGAAGGCGGCGTAGAAGAGCAGCGCGGGCAGCACGTACAGCAGCGGCGTCAGTCTGCCCCGGCGGCGCCGCGGCGCCGGCGCGGCGGTTTCCCGCCCGGCCCGGCGCGCCGGCAGCACGGCGGTGTCAGCCATGGGTCTTGGCCCACTCGTCCTGGACGGCGGTGATGAAGCCGGCCGGGTCGCTCTTGCCGCCGATCAGCTCCTGGGTGGCGGCGGTCAGCTTGTCGTTCATGGTGGCGGTGGCGTTGTTGTTGAAGCCGACCAGCCCGTCGTCGGTGTTGACCTTGGTCCAGGCGGCCACGATGTCGGCCATCACGGTGCCGGTCCCGGGCTTGGCGGCGGCCGGGTCGGCGGGCAAGAAACCGGCCTTGAACTCCTCGGCCGAGGCCTCGGGTGAGTGCAGGAAGTCCAGGAACGCCGCGGCGGCGTCGGGGTTCTTGCTCTTGGCGGAGATCGCGTACGCCACCGAGGTGCCGATCGCGGTGGCCTTGGCCCCGGGGAAGGCGAAGAAGCCGGCCTCTGCCTTGAGCCCGTCACCGATCTTGGCGGCGTCCCAGTTGCCGTCGATGAAGAACACGCCCTCGCCCTGGGTGAACTTGGTCACCGCGCCCTGCAGGTCGACGCCGTTGGCGTCCTTGGGCAGGTAGCCCTTCTGTGCCCAGTCGAGCAGCTTCTGCGCGCCCGCGCGGTTGCCGGCGGTGTCGAAGCTGACGCCCTTCTGGCCGAAGGTCCACTTCGCGGCGTTGGCGGCGCCGTCCTGCGACTGGCCGATGAGCTGGACGGTGAAGGCGGCGTGGCCCTGGGCGTTGCCGAGTTGCAACGGCAGCTCGCCGGCGGCCTTGGCCTTGGCGAGGGCGGTCTCGAAGTCGGCCAGCGTGGCCGGCGGGGCGGTGATGCCGAGCTTGGCGGCCTTGGCCTTGTTGTAGTAGACGCCGACGAGGGAGAAACCGGCCGGGGCGGCGTACAGGTCGCCGCTGCCCAGGGTGCTGCCGTCGGCGGCGACCCGCCATTGGGCGAGCTGGGTGCTGGGGTAGGTCTTGTCCCAGCCGTAGGCCTTCTCGTAGGCGGCCAGGCTGCGCACCAGCCCGTCCTTGACCGTGGTGCCCACCGAGTTGAGCAGCGCGATGTCCGGCGCCTGGTCGGAGGCGAGCGACAGGTTGAGGCTTTTGTTGTGGAGCGGTACGGCTCAGCGTCGCCGTCCCCGGCTGGAGCGGGATGCGTCTGACCGAGGAGATCGGCGGGCAACTGGACTGCCCGATCGTGGCCATGAAGGACACCAACCTGGCCGTCCTGGCCGAACACCGTCACGGCACCGGCCGCGACGTCTCCCACGTCCTGTACGTGCACGTGGGCCACCGGCTCGGCGTCGGCCTGCTCATCGACGGCCGCCCCTTCACCGGCGGCACCGGCGCGGCGGGCGAGATCGGCCGCCATCCCGGCCTCGGCTGGGAGCAGGCCCCCGCACGGCTCCTGGCCGAGGCGGGCGCGAACGCCATCGAAGCGGTCTTCACCCGCGCCCGGCAAGGCGAGCCCAAGGCGCTGAGCGCCGTGGACGGCTTCGCCCAGGCGCTCGCCAACGGCATCGGCGCCATGGTCCTGGCCGTGGACCCGCAGCTCATCGTGATCGGCGGCGGCGTGGCCAAGGCGGGCACGACGGTCCTCCAGCCCATCGCCCGGCACCTGACCTCCCTCTGCTACGAGGTGCCCGACCTGCAGATCTCCACCCTCGGCGAGGACGCGGTGACCATCGGCGCCATAGAGGTGGCCCGCGACCGGGTGCGAGCGGAGTTGTTCGCGGACTCTTGACGCCGCATGGCGGACTCTTGAGGCCGCATGGCCCCGGGCGCTGCGTCAGCCGGGGCGCCGGGCGTCGTCGCGGAAGCCGGGCCGGTCGGTGCCGGGCCGGCCGCCGTGGGTCCGGCCGCCTTGGAGCCGGTCGCTGTGGGGGCGGTCGCTGTGGGGCCGGTCGCTGTGGGGCCGGTCGCGTTTTCTGCGGCGGTCGCGGTGGCCCAGCAGGCGGTCGTGGCTGGAGAAGTAGCCGACGAGCAGGCCGATCGACAGCAGCACCGCCACGCCCAGGACCAGCATCCAGACCGAGGCGCCCGTCAGCGGCAGCTCCTCGCTCCGGTGGTGCGCGGGAGGCGGCACGTCGGCGGCGGCGGGGACCTGGCCGGGGCCGGGGTCCGGGTCCGGGGCGGGGGCTTCGGCGGGACGGGGCTCGGGACGGCCGGGGCCTTCGCCCTTGCCCTCGCGCCGGCCCTGCTTCTCACCCCGGCCGGGTACCTGGACCTGCGCGGCGCCGGTGTGGACGGGGGCCTGGCTCGGACTGGGGGCGGGCTCGACGACGGTCTCCGTACAGGAGCGGTTGTCGGCGGTACGCGTCTCGCGGCCGGCGGCGTGCACGGTGGCGCAGCCCGTCACCGTGCCGGTGCTGTCGAAAGTGGTGGCGAACCTGAACGTCCTGCTCTCGCCGGGCGCGAGCGCGCCGATGGGGCACGACAGGGTCTGGCCCTCCCCGCCCGGGCACTCGGGCGGGCGCTCGGCGATGGGGGCCTGGAGGGGGGCGTGCACGGTGACGTTCGCCGCCCGGGAGGGGCCGTGGTTGACGACCGTCAGCGTGTACCTGATCGTGTCGCCGGCGCTCGCGGCCGGCGGGGCGCTCATCCGGAGCTCGACCTCGGCCCTGGCCTGGGCGCGGGTGATGAGCTGGGTCTCGTCGCCGTTCGCGGCGGTGGAGGCGACGTGGACGCGGCTGGTGAGGGTCGTGCCGTCCTGGAGCGCGGGGTCGGTCGTGACGGGGAGCTCGTACGTGGTGCTCCGGCCCGCCGGGATCGTCAGGCCGGGGCCGCCGCAGGTGACGGTCGCGCGGCCGGTGAGCAGGCAGCCGTCCGGGAGGCGGCCGGGGATGACGTTCCGGTCGAGGAGGCCGGCCAGGACGACGTCGTGGGCGTCCTGGCCGCCGGTGTTCGCGACGGTCAGGGCGTAGACGGACTCCGCACCGATGATCATCGGGTCCGGGGTGACGGAGCCCGTGACACGCAGACTGGGACCGGCCGGGGCCCGCGCCACTGACGCCGCGACGCCGGCCGCTTGGGTCACCCCCGTCCGAAGGCCGGACCCCTCCGGAGCGGCGGACCGCTCCCGAGCGGCGGACCGGTCCGGAGCGGCGGACCGGTCCGGAGCGGCGGACCGCTCCGGAACGGTGGCCCGGACCGGCGTGTGGGCCCGGACCGGGGTGTCGGCCCAGGCGGTGCTCAGTGCGCAGAGCGCGGTGAGCGCCGCGATCCCGGGCCTGACACCCATGTCCTACCCCCGCGTGCTGCCGTCGTGCCTGCTCGACCCGGGGTCGATCCTCCTCCTGGCAGGTGACCCGCGAGTGCGGTCAGACCGCACCCATGCGCCGCCGTGGCGGAGTCTTTGCCCTCGCGGTGGGTTCAGGTGCGTGGCGATGCGGGTTCGACGTGTGGCGCGATGCGGGGTCGGCGTGCGGGGCGATGCTGGTTCGGCGTGCGGGGCGATGCTGGTTCGGGGTGCGAGGCGGCGCGGGGGTCGGCGCGCGGGGCGAGGCTGGTTCTGCGTCAGAGCTCCGCGTCGGAGCTCCGCGTCGGAGTTCCTCGTCGGAGTTCCGCGTTGGACGAACAAGGGGCGGGCGCGTGGCGGCGGGTGCTTAGAGTCGTGGGCATGGCAGGCGTTGCGCGTTACGACGAGATCGCCGACTTCTACGCGTCCGGCTGGACCGACGACATCGGCGACCCGGCCTCCCTGCGGCTGCTCGACCTGCTGGGGCCGGTCGCGGGCCGGCGGGTGCTGGAGCTCGCCTGCGGTCACGGCCGGATCAGCCGCGAGCTGGCCCGCCGGGGCGCCGAGGTCGTGGGGGCCGGCCTGTCCGCCGCGCTGCTGGAGAAGGCGGAGGCCGCCGAGCGGGAGACCCCGCTGGGCGTCCGCTACCTGCACGCCGACGTCACCGAGGCCGCCGCGCTCGGCGACCTCGGCCCGTTCGACGCCGTGGTGTGCAGTTTCGGCCTCTCCGACATCGACGACCTCGACGGCGCCGTCACGACCGCCGCCGCGGCCCTGCGCCCGGGCGGCGTTCTCGCCTGCTCGATCCTGCACCCCTGCTTTCCCGGCGGCCGGGACGTCTCGGGCTCCTGGCCGGCCGGCGCCCGCTACCACGCCGAGGGCTGGTGGCGGGCCGGCGGCGAGCAGTCCTCGCTGCGCCGGCGGGTGGGCGCCAGCCACCGCACGCTCTCGACCTACCTCAACACCCTGCGCCGCCACGGCCTGTGGCTGGACGAGCTGGCCGAGCCCGAGCCGCCCTCCGAGTGGGCGGCCAGGCGCCCTGACGCCGCCCGGTTCCCCGTGTTCCTGGTGCTGCGCTGCGTCAAGGCCGCCCAGGTGCCGGGCCCGTAAGCCGCATCTGGCCGCAGGGGCTCCTGCGGGCCGGGGCCGATGCTCGTACCGTGCGGAATGAGGGGGTGGCCGCGTTGTGGCGTCTCAACCCGATGTCCGGCCACCCTCTCGTCCGCGTCACGAGGAGCGGTCACGGCGCGGGAGAGTCGCGCGGGGTCAGCACCCGGCGCCGGTTCATGACCTTGTAGCGCAGATGGGCCGGGTCGTCCGGTCGGTCGCCCGGTTGGCGAGATTCGCACCTGACCCCGGGCACGCCGATGGCGGCCGCTCGCCCGCGGCCGCCATCGGGTCGGTGATCAGGAGCTGGGGCAGGTGTGGCGGTACTCCTCGATCGCCAGCCCGCTGGGCGGCGGGCAGAGGAACCGCTCGTAGCGCGTGTCGTCGTCCACGAAGCGCTTCAGCCAGGCCACCATCGACTTCGCCATGGTGGTGTTGGTCGTCTGCGGGAAGAAGTGGCTGGCGTTGTTCAGCTCCAGGTACGCCTTCTCCGACGACGACGGGATGCTGTTGTAGAACGGCTCGGAGTGGGTGCTGACCGAGGCGACGCTGTCGCTCTCACCGCCGATGATCATCGTCGGGACCCGGATGCCCGACCAGCTCTTCTGCAGGTTCCACGGCGCGAGCGGCACCGCGGCCTGCAGGGACGGGCGGTCGTTGGCGGCCTCCAGGCTGCCGCCGCCGCCCATCGAGTGGCCGGCGACCGCGAGCCGCGAGCCGTCGATGCGGCTGCGCACCGTGGCGGAGCTGTCCTCGACCAGGTAGTCGAGCGCGGCCAGGAGCTGGCGGCCCCGGCTGGCGGGCTGGTCGTAGCGGCTGTTGGTCTCGATGCCGATCACCACGAAGCCGTGGGAGGCGATCCTCGGGCCGAGCCAGGCCAGGCTGGACCAGCTGGCGGTGTACCCGGGCGAGATGGCGATCGCGCCGAACGTGCCCTGGCTGGTGTCGGTCGGGTAGTAGATGGTGCCGCCGCCGAAGCCGCTCACGCTCAGCGAGGAGACGCTGGTCTGCGCGGTCGAGAACGGGCCGCGGGAGGCTTCGAGGATGGCGTCGGTCGGGTCCGGGCCCCGGTCGTACGGGCCGGCCGCCGCCTGTGCGGGGGAGGTGGCCGCGAGGGCGCCGGCGATCAGTGAGACGGTGAGGGCGAGCTTGGTCAACGTTCGCGCGCCTGATCGGGGGGTGGGAAGCTGCACGTCGTCATACTCCCTGCTCATGTGGGGGTTCGCTGGGGGGTGACAGCTGTCTGTGGCCATTGTTCGGACGCGCAGTAAGCCGTGCATCGGTGAAATCACCGGTCCTGCCATCGGGACATGAGGCTTACCGCTTCGACCGAAAATCAGCGGTCCTGCGATCGGCACGTGAGCCTCGCCGGTCCGGCGGGGATCGGCGGTCCCGCACGTGAGCCTCGCCGGTCCGGCGGGGATCGGCGGTCCTGTACGGGAGTCTCGCCGGTCCGGCGGGGATCGGCGGTGCGGCGATCAGGACATGAGCCGCACCAGTTCGACGCGGGAGCGGATGCCGAGGCGGCTGAAGATGTTGCGCAGGTGGTGCTCGACGGTGCGGCGGCTCAGGAAGAGCTGCTCGGCCACCTCCTTGTTGGTGGCGCCCTCGGCCACCATGCGGGCGATCTGCAACTGCTGGGCCGTGAGCTGCCCGGTGGTCGCCTCCTGGGCCGGCCGCACGGGCTCGCCGGAGGCGCGCAGCTCCGTCCTGGCCTGCTCGGTCCACAGGCGGGCGCCGTACCGCTCGAAGGTCTCCAGCGCCGCGTGCAGGTGGGCCCGGGCCGCGCCGGGGCGGCGGTCGCGGCGCAGCGCGCTGCCGTACAGCAGCCGCGTACGCGCCGCCTCGAACTCGTAGACCCCCTGCCCGTGCAGGTCGAGCGCCTCCCTGAACAGCTCTTCCGCCTCCCCGGGGGCGGCCAGCAGCGCCCGGCAGCGCGACACCAGCGCGCGCAGGTCGGGGCTGCGCGTGCTGCCCACCCAGCGCTCCAGCACCCGCAGCGCGGCCCCGGCCGCCTCGTGGTCGCCGGTGCGCGCGCACGCCTCGATGAAGTGCGGCGTGGCCATGACCCGGATCACGACGTGGTTGTTGTTGCGGCGCTCGGCGCGCAGCCGCCCGGCGGCGTCGGCCGGGCGGCCGGCGGCCAGGTCGAGGTAGGCCAGCGCCCAGTTGCCGATCGCGCCCGCGATGCCCAGGTCGTGCGCGTCGGCCAGGCCGATGGCGGCGTCGGCGCGCACCCGGCAGGTCTCCTGGTCGCCCTCGACGGCCGCGGTGATCGCCAGCCAGGCCAGATGCTGGGCGGCCGTGTTGAGCTGGCCGGTCTCCTGCGCCAGCCGCAGCCCCTGGGCGGCCGTGGCGGCCACGGAGGCGTAGCGGCCCATCCAGATCTCCGGGTAGATCGTGTACTCCAGGAGCTGCGGCATGGCCGACACCACGCCGCGCAGCCGGGCCGTCTCCACGGCCCGGGCCGACAGGCGGTGGGCGGTGGCCTCCTCGCCGAGCAGCATGCTGGCGATGCAGGCCCAGACGAGCACGGCCGGGTCGCGCACCGCGCCGGCCAGCTCCACGACCCGCCGCAGCGGGGCCGCCGCCTCCCGGTGGGAGCCGCTGAAGGTGGAGGCCATGCCGGCGAGGTACTCGAACATGAGCTGCGTCGGCACCGTCTCGTCCGGCCGGCGCAGCGCCGCCGCCTGGCGGGCGATCGCGATGAACGCCCGGTTGTCGCCGGCCCGGTAGCTGGCGTCGGCGGCCCTGACCAGCGCCCGCACGCCCAGCATGCGATGGCTGTCCAGCAGCCAGGCCGCCGCCGCGAGCAGCTCCTCGCGGGCGCTGCCGGTCTCGCCGCCGAGCAGTTCGAGGCTGCCGTGCAGGAGCTGGACGCGGCCGCGCAGCTCGTCGGGCGCCGCCAGGTCGCGCAGCCGGGCCAGGAGGGACCTGGCCGCCTGCGGATGGCCGGTCACCCAGGCGTAGCGCGCGGCGGCGGCCAGCCGCTCGGCCTTGGCCGGGTCGTGCGGGCCGGTCAGCTCGGCGGCGCGTTCGAGCGCCAGGTACGGCTCGGGATGCGTGTGCGCGGGATGGGCCTCCAGCGCGGCGGCGGCCAGGTCGTCGGCCAGCCGCGCGGCGGGCCCGTCGAGCGCGCAGGCGCGGTGCCAGGCCCGGCGCAGCCGCCGCGACTCCCCGCCGGGCCCGTCCTCCAGGAGGGACTCCCCGCCGGGCCCGTCCTCCAGGAGGCCCGCGAGAAGGCGGTGGGCGCTGCGCCGCCGCAGCAGCGACGCCCCGTGGTACACCACGCCCCGCAGGGCCGGGTCGCGGAAGTCGTACCGGTCGCCGGTGGAGTGCAGGACGCCCGCCCGCTCGGCCGGCTCCAGCGTGGTGAGCGGGCACGCGGGCGCGGCGGCGCGGATCAGCGTGGGCACGTCGAGGCCGGGGTCGGCGGCGATGAGCAGCAGCAGCCGCTGCGCCTCCGGCGACAGGGCCGCCAGCCGGTCGGCGTGCTCCCGCCACAACCGGCCGTCCCTGGGCAGCGTCACGGGCGGCGCGGCCAGCCCGGCGAGCTGGTCGGGGGTGAGCGAGCCGATCAGCTCGGCCAGCGCGAGGGGGTTGCCCCTGGCGATCTGGTCCAGCGCCGCCAGCAGGTCCTCGGCGATCTTCCCCGGCGCCAGGTCGCCGGCCAGCTCCCGCACCGCCGCCGCGTCCAGCCCGCCCACGGGCCGCACCGGCACGCCGTCCAGCCCGTCCTCCCGCGCCGCGAACAGCAGCGCCACCGGCTCGCCCGGCACCCGCCTGGCGGCGAACGACAACACCTCGCGGCTGGCCGGGTCGAGCAGGTCCACGTCGTCCACGCAGGCCAGCACCGGCTGCTGGGCCGCCACCGCCGACAGCAGGCCGAGCACGGCCGCGGGCAGCGCCAGCCCGGCGGCGGCCGTGCCGGACTCCAGGGCCGAGACCAGGGCGCGGGCCTGCGTGCCCGGCAGGGAGACGGCGGCGCCGGCGGCGACCGGGCGCAGCAGGCCGTGCAGCCCGGCGTACGGCAGCCGCGACTCCGACCGCACCCCGGAGACCCGCAACACCCGGCACCCCGCGGCGCCGGCCAGCGCGGCGGCCAGGTCGAGCAGCGCCGTCTTGCCCACGCCCGGCGCCCCTCTCAGCAGCAGGGCGCCGCCGGAACCGGCGCGGGCGTCGTCGATCAGCCGCCGCAGGGCGCGTTCCTCCTCGCCGCGGCCACGTAACACGGGTGGGGGCTTGTCAGGGGACACGCCGTCAAGTGTCACCCGCGGATGTCAGGACGGAAAGGGCGTGTCACGCAGGGGCCGGTGATTTCACCGATAGGGGAGCTCCTTCCGGTTCTTCGCCAGGCGGGCGGAGATCGCGGGGACCAGGCCGCGGGGCATGAACAGGACGACCACGATGAGGACGAGGGCGTAGACGGCGTACGACAACACGCTCGGCGCGTACGTCGGCATGCCCGGCAGCGACGCGAGCCGGTCCAGGCCCTGCACCAGCAGCGTGATCGCGGTGGCCCCCACCACGGCGCCCCAGATCGTGCCGAGCCCCCCGACCACGGCCATCACGATGTACTGGATCGAGATCAGGACGGGGAACGAGCCCGGCGCGACGTAGCCGGTGTAGAAGCAGTAGATGCCCCCGGCCAGGCCGGCGAACGTGGCCGACAGGGCGAAGACCACCAGCTTGTAGCGGCCCACGGGAATGCCCGACGAGGCGGCGGCGGTCTCGCTGGTGGCCAGCGCGCGCAGGGCGCGGCCGGGGCGGGAGGTGATGACGTTGCGCGTCACCAGCATCACCAGGGCCAGGCCCGCCCACGTCAGGTACGCGTACACGGCCGCGCCGCCCGCCTCGAACGAGCCCACGCCGAACTGCGGGATGCCCTGCAGCCCGATGTCGCCGCCGGTGAACTCGAGCTGGCCGGCCAGCGAGAGCAGGATGAGCTGCACGGCCAGCGTCGCGAAGGCCAGGTGGTGGCCGCGCAGCCGCAGCAGCGGCGTGCCGATCACCAGGGCGGAGAGCGCGGCGGCCACGGGGGCGGCCGCCAGGCCGGCCAGCGGGGGGACCCCGGCCAGGGCGAGCAGGGCCGCGGTGTAGGCGCCGATGGCGTAGAAGGCGCCCTGGCCCAGCGACACCTGGCCGGCGTAGCCCATGAGCAGCGACACGCCGACCGTGACCATGGCGGCCAGGCCGAGCAGGATGTAGACGGCCAGGGCGCTGTCGTCGAGCACGGCGGGCAGCGCGAGCGTGACGGCGGCGACCAGGGCACCGGCCGCGAGCCCGGCCCTGTTGTTCATGCGGGCTCCTCAGAGATGGCCGAGCGGCGGCTCGCCTGGACGATCATGACGAGGATCATGAGGCCGAGCGCCACCTCCAGCTGGTGCGAGCCGTAGCCGTACCCGGCCGCCATCGTCTCGGCCACCCCCAGCAGCAGCGCCCCGGCCAGCGCGATCACGGGCCGGGTGAGCGCGCCGAAGACGGCCGCGGCGAAGCCGTTGACGATCAGCGTGACGTCGGTGTCGAACGAGATCGGCCGCAGCGGCGTCACCAGTACCCCGGCGATGCCGCCGAGCACCCCGCCCAGCGCGAACGCCAGCAGCCCCATCCGCCGCACGTCGATGCCGACGACGCGGGCGGCGTACGGGTTGGAGGCGCACGCGGTCAGCGCCTTGCCCAGGTAGGTGCGCCCGAAGAAGAGCGCCAGCAGCACGAACGTGGCCGCCGTCACCCCGATGACCAGCAGGTAGTGCGTCTGGATGCGCGCCCCCGCGAGCGTCACCGACCCGGCCAGGCCCGGCGCGGAGCGCGGCTGGTCGCCCCAGAGCACGATCTCCACGGCGTACGCCAGCACGCCCACGCCCAGGGTGACGATCAGCGACGACAGCGGCGTGGTGCCCCGCCTGCCGATGGCGGCCAGGCCGGTCAGCAGGCCCGCCACCCCCGCGGCCAGCACGGCGGACACCTCGCTGAGCCCGTGCGGGAAGCCGAGGCCGAGCAGGGAGGAGGTGCACAGCCCGGCCACGACGGCGAACGTGCCCTGCGCGAAGTTCACCACGCCGGTGACGCGGTGGATGGTGACCAGGCCGCTGGCGATGAGGGCGATCGCGCACCCGACCGCCAGCCCGTTCAGCAGGTACGTCAGGAACGCGCTCATCGGGGCGCCGCCTCCCCTCTCAAGGACCCGCTCAAGGACCGGCCCGGGGACCCGCCGAAGGGTCTGCTCAGGTGCCCGTTCACGTGATCGCCCCGCCCAGGTAGGCGCTGGCCACCCGCGGGTCGCCGGCCAGCTCGTCGCACGGCCCCTCGGTCACCAGCCGCCCGGACTCCAGCACGTACGCCCGCCGGCACAGCTCGAAGGCCAGCCGCGCGTTCTGCTCGATGAGCAGCACCGTCAGCCCGTGCGACCGGTTCAGCCCGGCCAGGTGCGCGGCCAGGTCGGCCGTGACGTTGGGGGCCAGGCCCAGGGACAGCTCGTCCACGACCAGGACGTCGGGCCGCGACATCATGGCCCGGCCGAAGGCGACCATCTGCTGCTCGCCCCCGGACAGCACGCCGGCCCGCCGGGAGGACAGCTCGGCCAGGCGGGGCAGCAGTTCGTACACGAAGGAGGGGTCGCGCTGCCCGGAGCGCCAGCCGCCGAGCGCCAGGTTGTCGGCGACGGACAGGTCGGGGAAGAGCTGGCGGCCCTCGGGGATGAGCGCGAGCCGGCCGTCCACCCGCACCGTGCCGGCCGCGGGCCGCAGCAGCCCGGCCAGGGTGTCGGCCAGGGTGGACTTGCCGGCGCCGTTCGGGCCGAGCAGGGCGACCATCTCGCCCCGGCCGACCGTGAGCGTGAGGCGGTCGAGCGCGGTGGCGGTGCCGTACGAGACCACCAGGTCCCGGACCTCGATCATGAGGTCTGTCCGAGGTAGGCGGCCAGCACCAGCGGGTCGGCCCGCACCTCGGCCGGCGGCCCGTCGGCGATGACCTGGCCCAGGTCGAGCACCACGACGCGGTCGGCGAGCCGGGTCACGAACGCCACGTCGTGCTCGATGAGCAGGATCGTCAGCCCGTCCGCCCGCAGCTCCTCCACCAGCGCCGCCAGGCGCTCGCGCTCGGCGCCGCGCAGCCCGGAGGCGGGCTCGTCGAGCAGCAGCAGCCGGGGCCGCGCGCACAGGGCGCGGGCGAGCTGCAGCGCCCGCTGCTGGCCGATCGGCAGCAGGTCGGCGGGCCGGTCGGCCCAGTCGGCCAGTCCCACCCGCTCCAGCGCGCGGTCCGCCGCGGCGGCGATCTCGCGCTCGTCGCGCCGGTGCCGGGGCAGCCGCAGCGCCGCCGAGACGAACCCGGCGCGGGTGTGCCCGTGCGCGCCCACCATGACGTTCTCCCTGACGGTCATGCCGCGGAAGACCCGGGCCGCCTGGAAGACGATCGACATGCCCAGCCGGGCCCGCCGGTGCGGCGCGAGCCGGTCCACCCGCTGCCCGAGGAAGGAGATCCGGCCGTGGTCGGCGGCGAGGTGCCCGGTGATCAGGTTGAACAGGGTGGACTTGCCGGCCCCGTTCGGGCCGATGACGCCGCAGACCTCGCCGTCCGCGACGCTCAGCGAGACGTCGCGGACGGCGTAGACGCCCCCGAAGGAGCGGGAGACCCCGGTGACGGTCAGCACCCTGTCTACCCCTGCGCGGTGACGGTCTTGGTGAGCTGCTCCATGGCCCACTCGGTCGGGACGAACTGGCCGTTCTTCACCGTGTTGACCGAGATGTACTCGGGGGAGAGCCCGGAATGGTCGGTGGGGGAGTAGCGGAAGCGGCCGTTCGGCGTGATCAGGTCCATCTTCTCCAGGGCCTGCTGGATCTTGGTCTTGTCCGTGCTGCCGGCCTTCCTGATGGCCTCGAACAGCAGCAGCGACGCGCTGTAGCCGTCCTGCGCGAACTGCGGCGGCGGATAGCCGTGCTTCTGCTCGTACGGCCCCGCCATCTGGTCGATGACCTGTTTCTGCTTGCCGGCAGGCAGGTGGTCGCCCACCACGCCGATGGCGCTCTGCACGGTCATGCCCTCGGCGGCGGCGCCCATCGGCTCCAGCCAGAGCTTGCTGGCCTGGGAGGCGGTCAGGAACAGCGGGGTCTTCAGCCCCGAGGCGACGTACTGCTTGGCCGCCGTCACGCCGGGCGCGCCCGAGCCCCAGAACACCAGCGCCTCTGCCTTGGAGTCGCGCACGTGCTGGAAGAGGGGGCTGAAGTCGGAGGTGGTGGTCTCGTACGGCTCGTCCACGGCGATCGTCACGCCGTACTTGGGGGCCAGCTCCACCATGGACTCGTGGCCGGAGACCGAGTAGGCGCTCTTGGAGTCCCAGGCCACCGCGATCGTCTTGATGCCCTCGGCCTGGATGTACTGCAGGTAGCGCTCGGCGTACATGCTGGACAGGGCCGGGGTGACGAAGATGTAGGACTTGATCGGCTCGACCTGCTCCTGCGCCGGGGCCAGCGACAGGTACGGCATCTTGTCGCGCTGCGCGAGCGGCTCGACCGCCAGCGCCGAGTTGGAGAACACCGGCCCGATCAGCGCGTCGATCTCGCCCTTGATCTGGTTGTAGGCCACGATGCCCTGGTCGGGGGCGGTCTTGTCGTCGCGCGTGACCAGCTCCACCTTGCGGCCGAGCAGCCCGCCCTGCGCGTTGACCTGCTCGACGGCCATCTCGACGGCCTTCTTGTCCTCGCTGCCGAGCGGCGTGTAGTTGCCGGTCAGCGAGACGATGAGGCCCACCCTGATCGGCTCCTGGGCGCCCCCCGAACCACCGCCGCCCCCGCACGCGGTCACGGCCACCAACAGGCAAGCCAGGGACGGAAGAAACCTGCGCATCAGGACCTCCTGGGCCGGGTGGCCCCAAAAGTAGGCAGGTACATTACGGCTGTCAATAGAGTGCCTAACATCCGGAGACAAGCTGTTATGCGGCCTCAATCGGTGATCCTCACCTTCCTCGGCGACCATGTCTACGGCCGCGGGATCTGCGTCTCGTCGCGGAGCTTCATCGAGGCGTTCGGCAAGGTGGGCATCTCCGAGCAGGCCACGCGCTCGACGCTGACCCGGATGGTCAGGCGCGGGCTGCTGCGCCGCCGCAGGGCGGGCCGGCGCATGTACTTCGGGCTCACCCCGACCAGCGCCGACGTGCTCAGGGACGGCGAGCGGCGGATCTGGCACAGCGGCGTGGTCAACGACGCCGACGAGGACCGGTGGACGCTGATCGGCTTCTCGCTGCCCGAGTCCTGGCAGCGCGAGCGGCACGAGCTGCGCTCCCGGCTGGTCTGGGCCGGGTTCGGGCCGCTGCAGAACGGCTTGTGGATCGCTCCAGGCGAGGTGGACGCCGCCGGGGTGATCGACGACCTCGGGGCGAACGTGAAGGTCTTCTCCGCCGAGCCGCGCCGCCCGACCGACATGCAGGCGCTGATCGGCGACGCCTACGACCTGGACGGCCTGGGCGCCCGCTACCGGGAGTTCCTGAGCCGTTGGGACCGGGCCGACCCGGCGCCGGACGCGGCCGACGACCTGGCGCGCTCGCTGATGCTGCTCACCGGCTGGCTGCAGATCATCAGGAGCGACCCGCGGCTGCCGCTGCGCTACCTGCCGCACGACTGGCCGGCCGACAAGGCGCAGCGGGTCTGCCACACGCTGCACGAACGCTTCCGGCCGGAGGCGGCGCGCGTCGTCGCCGGGCTGCTCGACGCCATTCCCGACGAGACCTGGCCGGGCACGGCCGTCCCGCAGGAAAGTTCGGCAGAACGGTGACAGCAGTCGCATAGTGGCCTAATTTGAGGGCCTGAGCGTCTCAAGGAGGCCCATGAGGAATCAGGGGATCGGCTCGTGGCCGGCGCGCAGGGCACGCATGACGCCCGAGCGGGTGGCGATCTCGTACCGGGGGGTCGACCGCACGTACCGGGAGCTGCGGGACCGGGTGAACCGGCTGGCCTCGGCCCTCCGCGCGGGCGTGGGGCGGGGTGACCGGGTGGCCTTCCTCGGGGCCAACCAGCCGGCGATGGTGGAGACGTTCTTCGCGGCGGGGCTGCTGGGGGCCGTGTTCGTCCCGCTCAACACCCGGCTGGCCGGTCCGGAGCTGCGCCGGATCCTGGACGACGCCGAGCCGGCGCTGCTCGTGCTGGGCGAGGAGCGCGACGACGGCGGCCTGCCGGGCCGCCACCTGCGCGCCGCCGACTACGAGGAACTGCTCGCCTCGGGCTCGCCCGAGCCCGTCGACGAGCCGGTGAGCAGGGACGACGTGGCGATGATCATGTACACGTCGGGCACCACGGGCCGCCCCAAGGGCGCCATGCTCACCCACGGCAACCTCACCTGGAACGCGGTCAACCTGCTCGTGGACGTGCCGCTGGGACACGACGAGGTGGCGCTGGTCGCCGCGCCGCTGTTCCACATCGCGGCGCTGGGACAGGCGCTGGTGCCCGGCGTGCTCAAGGGCGCGCGGGCCATCCTGGAGCCGTCGTTCGACGTGGACCGCGCCTTCGACCTGATCGAGTCGGAGCGGGTGACGCTGATCGCCGGGGTGCCGACGATGTTCGCCTTCCTCGCCCAGTCCCCGCGCTGGCCGGAGGCCGACCTGTCGAGCCTGCGCCACCTGGTGTGCGGGGGCGCGCCGCTGCCCCTGCCGCTGATCCGCGCCTACCAGGAGCGCGGGCTGGCGCTGCTCCAGGGCTACGGCATGACGGAGACCTCGCCCGGCGCGCTGTTCCTGGCCGCCGAGCACGCGCTCGGCAAGGCGGGCACGGCCGGCGTGCCGTGCTTCTTCTCCGACGTGCGGCTGGTCGCGCCCGACGGCTCGCCCGCCGCCCCCGGGGAGCCGGGCGAGCTGTACGTCCAGGGCCCCAACGTCATGAAGGGCTACTGGCGGCGGCCGGAGGAGAGCGCCGAGGTGCTGTCCGGCGACGGCTGGTTCCGCTCGGGGGACATCGGCGTGGCCGACGCCGACGGGTACGTGCGCATCTCCGACCGCGTCAAGGACATGATCATCTCCGGCGGCGAGAACATCTACCCCGCCGAGGTGGAGAGCGCCCTGCACGAGCACCCCGCGGTCGCCGAGTGCGCCGTGATCGGCGTGCCGGACGACAAGTGGGGCGAGGTTGGCAAGGCGTTGGTCGTGCTCCGGCCCGGCGCGGCGGCCGGGCCGGAGGAGCTGCTCGGGCACCTGGACGGCCGGCTGGCCCGCTACAAGATCCCGAAATACCTGGAGCTCGTCGCCGAGCTGCCGAAGAACGCGGCGGGCAAGCTCCTCAAGGCCCCGCTGAGAAAGCTCTACGGAGGAGGATGATCCCCTTGCGCACCTCACCGCCCTTCCGCGCCGACCATGTCGGCAGCCTGCTCCGGCCGCCCGCGCTGCTGCGCGCCCGCCAGACCCTCACCGGCGACGAGCTGCGCGCGGCCGAGGACGCGGCGATCAGGGACGTGGTGCGCAAACAGCGCGACGCGGGCCTGCAGAGCGCCACCGACGGGGAGTTCCGCCGGGCCTCCTGGCACATGGACTTCATCTACCGCCTCGGCGGCGTCGGCCAGGCCGCGGACGAGCACATCACGGTCCGCTTCCACAACGCGCGCGGCGACATCGAGTTCACCCCGGCGGCGCTGCGCGTGCACGACCGGATCCGGCTCAACGAGCCGATCTTCGCCGACGACTTCGCGTTCCTGCGCGACACGGTACGTGAGACGGCGGGTGACACGGCGGGTGACACGGCGGGCGGCTCCGGGGGGCTGGTGCCGAAGCTGACCATCCCCTCGCCCAGCATGGTCCACTACCGGGGCGGCCCCGCCGCGATCGACCCCAAGGTCTACCCCGACATCGAGGAGTTCTGGCGTGACCTGAGCGCGGCCTACGCCGAGCAGGTGCGCAGGATCGGCGCGCTCGGCTGCACCTACCTGCAGTTCGACGACACCAGCCTGGCCTACCTGAACGACCCGGCGCAGCGCGCGGAGCTGGCCGGGCGCGGCGACGACGCCGAGCACATGCACCTGCGCTACATCAAGCAGATCAACGCCGCGCTCGCCGCCAAGCCGGCGGGGATGACGATCACCACGCACATGTGCCGGGGCAACTTCCGCTCCTCCTGGGCCGCCTCCGGCGGCTACGACTTCGTCGCCGAGGCGCTGTTCAACGAGCTCAAGGTGGACGGGTTCTTCCTGGAGTACGACGACGAGCGCTCCGGCGGGTTCGAGCCGCTGCGCTTCGTGCCGCCCGGCAAGATGGTGGTGCTCGGGCTGGTCACCACCAAGCGGGGAGAGCTGGAGTCCAAGGACACGCTCAAGCGGCGCATCGACGAGGCGGCCAAGTTCGTCGACCTGGACCAGCTCTGCCTGTCGCCGCAGTGCGGCTTCTCCTCCACCGTGGAGGGCAACGAGCTGACCGAGGCCCAGCAGTTCGCCAAGCTCGCCCTGATCGTCGAGACCGCCCAGGAGGTCTGGGGCTGACCCGGCCGGCCGCCGCCCGCGTCCGCCGGTGACACGGCCGCTCCCGCGCGCCGGTTGCGCCGGGCGCCACGATGAGCCCCGGCGGGAGCCTTCTCTCCCGCCGGGGCCCGCGTCAACCGCCGGCGGCCGGGGTGAGCGGCCGCGGGGTCACTTGACGACGATCGTGGTGAGTGCCCGCGGCTGCAGGGTCACCGTGCGGCCCGTCACGGCGGACGGGGTGAGGTCGTTGGCGCTGTCGGTGACGTACGCGGTCGCCCGGCCGCGCACGCCCTGCCAGATGATCGGGGCGGTGCCGGTGTTGAGCGCCACGATCACCCGCGAGCCGTCCCGGTTGCGGAAGGCCGAGACCTTCAGCGCCGGATCGGCCGCGCTCGCCTCCACGCGGACCGCGCCGGGCCGGATGAACCTGCTGTACGCCGCCAGCGCCCACAACCGCTTCGACACGTGGTATTCCTTGGCCACGTCGTCGAGCTGGAGCAGCGCCCTGGTCGCGCCGCGCGAGCCGCCCAGCCAGTAGATGTAGGCGCTGACGTCGCCCAACGTGAGCGCGTCGTGCACGGCCGAGGCGACGGTGAAGCCGTCATAGCCGCTGCCGTCGTCCCACGCCTCGTTCCAGGTGTTGCCGTTGGGGTTCCACTCCGACATCCAGCTCTTCCTGGCCGTCGGGAGCGGGCCGTCCACCGGGCTGGCGTAGGTGTGGCCGGTGTGCGTCTTCACCCAGCGGCGGGCCTCGGGGTCGGCCTCGATCGCCGCCGTGTACGCCTTGGCCTGGTTCCAGCCGAACGAGTCGCAGCAGACCAGCTTCGTGCCCCTGGCCATGGGGCCGAGCACCTTGACGAACTCGGCGGCCTGCTCCGGGGTGAAGCGCATGGAGGCGTACGGGGCGGTGTAGTCGGGCTCGTTCGTGAACCCGAGATCGGTGATCCTGATGCCCTCCTTGGCGTAGAACCTGGTGTAGTCCACCAGGTACCTCGCGTACGCGCGCTGCCACTCGGGCAGGAGCGTGCCGCCGTTCTTGTCGTCGCCGTTGTCCTTCATGTAGCCGGGGGCGCTCCAGGCGTCGGCGAAGAAGCGCTCGACGCCGTACTTCCTGGCCTCCTTGGCGACCCAGACCTGGCTGTTGTCGTCGCCGTCCCAGACGTACTTCGGCGGGGCGTCCGGGCCGCCGGGGTTCTCGGGCTGGATCGACACCATGTGGTCGTACGGGCTGCCGGCGGGGGAGGAGCCGATGCCCAGCCGCAGGATGCTCAGCCCGGCCCCCTTCCTGCGGTCGAACCACAGGTCGAGGACCTCGCGCTGCTGCCGCTCCGACAGGGCGGCGAGCAGCTCGTTGCGGCGGAAGGCCTGGGAGATGCCGAAGCCGTCGATCTCCTGGTGCCTGACGCGCTCGTTCACGGTGATGGCCGGGGGAGCGGCGAGCTGCTCGGGGGCGACGGCCGGCGAGCCGAGCAGGGTGAGGGCGACGAGACCTCGCAACATGGCGCCTCCGAAAGTTTCGGACAGGTGACGATATATTTCGTCGAACGCCGCGACCGTAAGCGTCAGGAGGCACTCCCGTCAACCAGTGATCGATCGGCCTGCGGCCTTCCCGCCGGGGCGACGCCGGCCGGGAACGGCGATCGGGCCCGCGCCTCCCCGGCCTGCGGCCTTCCCGCCGGGGGCGACGCGGGCCGGGAACGGCGATCGCCCCGGACCGGGCGGTCCGGGGCGATCCGCGGGAACTTCGGGGAACCGTCAGCGGGCCGACTCGGCGCGCTCCTTGATGGCCAGCATCTGGCGGCGCATGGCCAGGAAGTCGCCGACGTCCGTCATCGCGAGGTAGGCGGTGCCGCGCACGGTCGGCTGCGCGCGGACGCGCAGGCGGAAGATCATCCGGGTCTTGCCGTCCTCCAGCTCGCGCAGCCGGATCGAGCAGGTGGCGGTGGCGTCCGCGCCGCGCATGGCCAGCACCAGCGTGTGCGGCGGGTCGAGCAGCTCCACCGCGAAGCCGCCGTCCGCCTCGCCGTGCAGCACGTCACCGACCTTCAGCCCCTGCGGCTCGGCCGGCGGCCCCTCCTGCCCGGTCGCCGCCGGGGTGCCGCCCGGGCGGTAGCCGCCGAGCCGGACCAGCCACGCCCAGACGGTGGCCGGGGGCGCGCCGACGGTGACCGCCCGGGTGGCCTGGTGCTGGGGCAGGCGGATGAGGTCGTCGCCGGGCATCTCCGCGTGGACCTCCCGGTCGTCGGCGCCCCAGCGGAGGTGCCACGGGCGGACGGCGAGCAGATAGCCTGCCGCCGCGCCGGCCGCCAGCCTGAACAGCGAGCGGGTCATGAACATGCGCACTCCTTCGATCGCACCGGTTGCGCGGGCTCAGCGGCCGAAGCAGATCGTCCGGCCCGCTCTGACCTGGTCCTCCTTGTACGTCACCCGATCCGCCGAGCCGCCCTGCGGATCGACCAGGATGATCGTGTCACCCCGGTTGCCGAGCCGCACCGCCCCGTCCAGCGTCACCCGCAGCGCGGCGCCGCCCTCGATCGTGCCGGTCAGCTCCCTGCGCCCGCCCGCCGCGTCGGTCAGCGCCCAGCCCGCCAGGTCGATCGCCGCCGGCGTGAGGTTCAGCAGCGTGACGCTCTCGCGCCCGAGGTCCGCGCCGGCCGGGTCGGGCAGCGCGGCCACGATCAGCAGGTCACCGGCCTTGACCAGCGGCGGCTTCACCGGCGTGCCGGGCCCCGCCGGGTCCGGGCTGATGATGAAGTCCTCCGGCCACGTCGTGAGCTGGATCTGCTGCCCCGCGCCCCTGACGACGTCGTGCAGGTTGCCGCGCTCCAGCGTGGGGATCAGGAACAGCTCGTCGTCCCGGTTGACCGGGTCGGCGCGCAGCCAGCCGTCGAAGCCGTCGAAGTCCGTGAACCCGGCCGCCAGGTATGGCACCAGCCGCCGGAACAGCTTCGGCCACATCACCAGCCGCTCCAGCCCGGCCAGGTCCCGCACGGTGGCCGCGCCGTTGGGGTCGGCGGCCGAGCGGGGCCAGAGGCCGCCCGCCTTGCGCCGGGCCGCCTGCGACACCTCCGCCAGATGCGTGCGCAGCTCCGCCGGCAGCGTCGCGTAGAAGGCCGGGTAGGCCAGCCCGGCGGCGAGCAGCCGGCCGTTCACCGACTGGTCCACGAGCGGCCCGTCCACGAACACGGTGGTCCCGTCGGTGCCCGGGTGGTCCCCCGCGTACACGAAGGCGATCAGCCGGCCGTTGGCGTCGATGCCGTTGGCCAGCGCGTGGCCCCGGATGGAGTCCTGGTCGGCGGACTCGACCCTGTTCGGCAGGTCCTCCCAGAAACGCACGTTCGTGAAGCCGAGCAGGCGCAGCAGCTCGTCGCGGGCGGCGTTGGCGCCGTCGAGCTCCTGGTGGGTCTCCGAGAAGTGGGTCTCCAGCGCGTCGATCGCCTCCAGCCGGACGGAGACGCCGCGGGCGTTGAGGTCCGGCGGCCGGCCGGAGCGCCGCGGCAGCGCCTCGACCAGGGCCGGCGAGTCGGGCAGGAACTTGACGGTGTCGCCGTCGGGCTCCGGGCCCTGGCGCGGCAGATCCGGATACCGGATGACGAAGCTGCCGCGTAACAGCGTGTAGCTCATCGATGCCCCCCATCCACGTGGCCGTCCCCCCGACAGGTAGCCAGCGGAGCGTAACTCGCATAGAGGGCATCGTCCACGTACCACGGCAAAAGGCTTCTAGCGGTACACGGCGACGGCCGCCTCCGCGACCAGGACGTCCACGATCTCCACGAGCTCGCCGACGGGCGGATCGGCGGCCGTGGCGATCTCGCGCAGCCGCGCGACCAGCCGGCCGGCCGGCTGGTCGAGGTAGAGCTGCTCCTCCAGCCGCAGCACCGCGACCAGCCCGCACAGCCCGGCGCAGCGCGCGTCCGGCGGTTTCCAGCCCTCCACGGCCGAGCGCACCCCCGAGGAGGCCCGGACGACCGAGGCGATGTCGGCGAGCTCGTGGCGCGTGTACGGCAGCATGCCCAGGCGCCGCCGGCTCACCCGCACCAGCACCCCCGAGGCGAGCAGGCCGTCACGGGTCAGACCGCACAGGTCGGCCGCCGCCGCCCGCTTGAGCAGGGACCTGGCGTCGGGGCCCCGGGCGGCGAGCGCCACCAGGCCGTCGGCGACGGCGTCACCGGCGTCCTGCCCCGCCCCGGAGTCGCCGGCCGGCCAGGACCACGGCCCGTCACCGCCGGTCCGGCCCGTGGCGGAGTCGCCGCCGGCCCGGCCCGCGGCGGGGTCGTCGCCGGAGGGGAGTGGCCGGACCGCCAGCCGGCCGGCCGACGGGACGATCCGGCCGGCGAGCAGCAGGTCGAGCAGCGCCGCGCCGGCCAGCCCGAGCGCCAGCGACGACGCGTGCACCAGCGGCTTGCCGGACTGGTCGTGGGCGAGGAGATAGAGGTCGTGGTGGAGCGGCAGCCTGGTCATCGGGCCGCTCCTACAGGTGCCCGGTCAGGGTCGGGCGGCGGCCCAGGGCGTACAGGGCGATCAGCACCAGGACGCCGGCGCCGAGCCAGATCAGGCCCAGCACCTGCGCCAGCAGGTTGGCGTTGATCACCACGAAGACCAGGATGCCGGCCCCGATCAGCGGCGCGACCAGGTGCCGCCACACGTCGTCCGAGCCCTGCCGGAGCGAGTGGTGCACGATGACGGAGACGTGCAGCACGATGAACGCCACCATCGCGCCCATGTTGATCAGGCTCGACAGCAGCGTGACGCCGTCGGCGCGGGTGGACATCCACAGGCCCAGGCCCATGGAGAGCAGGCAGATGAGCAGGATGGCGTTGGCCGGCACCGAGTGCCGGACCGACACCTTGGCCAGGAAGGACGGGAGCTGCCTGTCGCGGGCCATCGCGTACAGCAGGCGCGAGACGGCCACCTGCGCGACCATGGTGTTGACCAGCCCCCAGGACAGCGCGGTGGCGAACGAGGTGAGGTGCCTGAGCCACTCGCCGCCCGCGACGGCCGCGGCGTCGTAGAAGGCGGTGTCGCTGGGCCGGGCCAGCAGCCCGGCGGGGTCGGGCACCAGCAGGGCGGCCACCCAGACCTGGACGATGAAGAGCACGCCCGCCAGCAGGAGCGCCGTCCGCATGGCCCGGCCCACCTCCGCGGAGCCGCCCTTCGACTCCTCCACCAGCATGCTGATCCCGTCGAAGCCGAGGAAGGACAGCACGGCCACCGACACCGCGGCGAACACCACCGGCCACGAGAACGTCTCGGCGTTGAACAGCGGCGAGAGGCTGAAGCCGCTGCCCTTGCCCTGGAGCAGCGCCCAGAGGCCGATCAGCAGGAACAGCGCCAGGACCACCAGCTCGACCACGATCATGATCCTGGTGAGCTTGACGGTCATCCTGATGCCGCGCAGGTTGATCAGCGTGTTGACGGCCACGAAGATGATCAGCCAGGCCCAGACGGGCACCTGCGGCACGCTGGCGTTCATGGCGACGGAGGCCACCAGGTAGAGCAGGCAGGGCACGAGCAGGTAGTCGAGCAGGATCATCCACCCGGTCAGGAACCCGACCGGCGGGGCGATGCCGCGTCCCGCGTAGTTGTAGACCGAGCCCGACAGGGGGAACGCCTTGACCATCTGGGCGTAGGACGCGGCGGTGAACAGCAGCGCGACCATGCCGACGAGGTAGGCCAGGACCGGCATGCCACCGGAGGCGGCATAGACGCTGCCGAAGATCGCGAACGGCGCGATCGGCACCATGAACGCCAGGCCGTAGAAGACGAGGTCGGCCAGCCCGACCCCGCGACGTAACTCCTGCCGGTACCCGAACTGCTCGATGTTCTGTTGTGTGCGCACGACAGGCCTCTCCAGTCGTCATGCAGGGGCGGGGGGTTCGATTCGGAGATCCTTTCGTAGCCCGGGGCCGCCTCGCAAGAGCGCAGGACGTGCCAGGCACGCCGCCGCCGAGAGCGTGGTCAAGATCGCCACGCGCGGGAACGCCGCCTCGGGCTGACCCCGGAAGCCGCCGCGCCGTCGGCGCCGGGCGTGACCGGCAGCGGCCGGGGCGGGGCCGCCGGTCAGTGGCCCATGCCGTGGCCGCGCCGCGGAGGCTTGCCGTAGCCGAGCACGCCCATCATGCCCAGCTCCTGGTGGTAGAGGTTGTGGCAGTGGAACATCCACTCGCCGGGGTTGTCCGCCAGCACGTCGATGTTCAGCTTCTTGTACGGCATCACGTTCACGGTGTCCTTGCGCGGCCCCTTCCGGCCCGTCGTCTCGACCTGGAAGGTGTGGCCGTGCAGGTGCATCGGGTGCCACATGTGCGTGTCGTTGTGCAGCACGATCCGGAGCGTCTCGCCCCGGTCCACCCGCAGGCGCAGCGGGTCGTCGGCGAGCCGGTCGTTGAGCGTCCACTGGTTGCCCCCCGGGCGCTCGCGGAAGCCGAGCTTGACCGTGACGGTCCTGGACGGCGCGTCGAGCCGGTCGGCGCGCCGCGCCTGCAGGTCCTGGTACCTCAGCATCCGCCGGTGCAGCTCCGGCACCTTGACGTCCGGCGGCGGCGTGACGGCCCGGCGCGAGGTCCGCACCACCGCGAACGCCCGCCCCCTCTTGCCCTCCGCCAGCGCCATCAGCGGGAACGCGCCCGAGTCGAGCGTCACGAGGAAGTCGTAGCGCTCGCCCATGCCGATCAGGAACGTGTCCACGGTGACGGGCCTGCACGGGAACCCGTCGGTGTGGGTGACGGTCATGCGGTGCCCGCCGAGCGCGACCCGGAAGGCGGTGTCGGCGGCCGCGTTGATCACCCTGAACCTGACGCGGGCGCCCGGGCGGCCCACGAACGTCGTGGGGTCGTCGGCGGTGTTGCCGTTGACCAGGTAGTACGGGTAGCGCACGTGACCCGAGGTGCCGCCGAGGACGTGGCTGGTGAGGCTCTCGTCGTGCGGGGTGGTGTTGACCCGCTTGAGCGCGGCGTCCGCGTCGCCGTTGACGCCGTCGACCCAGTCGTCGAGCACGACGGTGTACTCCTGGTCGTAGGAGAGCGGCTCGTGCGGGTCGGCCACGATCAGCGGCCCGTACAGGCCGCGGTCGCTCTGCATGCCGACGTGTGAGTGGTAGAAGTACGTGCCGGGGTCGGGGACGGTGAACACGTAGTCGAACGTCCCGCCGGGCGGGGTGGCGCGCTGGGAGAAGCCGGGGGCGCCGTCCATGGCCGCGGCGATCCTGATGCCGTGCCAGTGCACGGTGGTGGTGGCGGGCAGCTCGTTGACGAGCCTGGCGCGCACCACCTCGCCGGCCGTGGCCCGGATGGTCCGGCCGGGCATCGCATCGTCGTAGGCCCAGGTGGTGACAGTGCGGTGGCCGAGCCGGATCGTCGTGGGCCTGGCCCGCAACACCACGCCGCCGCGCTCGGGCCGGCCCGCCGCGGCGACGGCCGGGGCCGCGCCTGCGCCCAGGCCCGTTCCCGCGCCCGCGAGAGTGCTGAACATGCCGGTGACGAACAACCTGCGGGACACGCCCCCGTACGAACCATTCACTGCAGATCCCCCCATCCACCTGGCAAGGTAACGGACAGTGACCGGCGAACCCGTGCGCCACGCGGGTGAGCGGCCCGGAAGGCGGTGGCGGGCCCGCGGTGCGCCGTCCGGCCGCGCTCACCCCTTGATCGGCCGGAAAGCGGGAAATATGGTGTTAATCGTTTAACACCGGCGAGCGGCCGGGAGGTGACATGTCCCCGCATGAGAGCTGAAGGCCGAGATCGCCGCGGACAATTACCCCATAATCCTATAGGAAATGCTAGGTTATTCGACTAACATGAGACCCACAGCGCGACAAGTGGCCGAGCTGGCGAACGTGTCGGTGGCGACCGTCTCCTACGTGCTCAGCGGCAAGGACCGGCCCGTGTCCGCCGAGACCAGGCAGCGGGTGCTCAACGCCGCCAGGCAGCTCGGCTACACCCCCAACCAGGCCGCCAGAAGCCTGCGCAGGCGCCGCACCCAGCGCGTCTGCCTGGTGCTGAGCTCGTTCGGCGGCGTGCCGACCGACGAGCGGCTCTCCACCGACCTGCACGAGATGGCCGACGCGCGCGGCTACTCCGTGGTCTCGCTCGCCGTCTACTCCGAGGCCCGGGCCAAGGCCGCCGTCGAGGCGCTGCGCGGCGGCATCGCCGACGGGGCGCTGATCAACGTCGCCGGCGACCACCTCGCCCACGACCTGCTCGCCGGGCTGGCCGCCACCGGGCTGCCGATGGTGGTGCTGAGCAACGAGAGCGGGCTGGAGGGGTGCGACGTCGTCCGCACCCCCGAGACGCAGGCGTGCGCCGAGGCCGTCGATCACCTGCTGGCCACCGGGCGGCGGCGGATCGCGTTCCTGGCGCACCGGCACGAGCTCTACCGCGACGAGCCCGTGGGCCGGCTGCTCGGCTACACCACCGCCCTGGAGCGCCACGGCGTCACCGACCGCATCGTCACCGGGGGCGCGGACGACCGCGTGGCGGCCTACCAGACCGCCGCCGAGCTGCTGCGCTCGCCCGACCGGCCCGACGCGATCTTCGCCGCCTCCGACCGGGCGGCGATCAGCGCCATCTGGGCCGCCAGGGACCTGGGGCTGCGCGTGCCCGAGGACGTCGCGGTCGTCGGCGTCGGCAACATCGACGAGGGTCTCATCAGCAACCCGCAGCTCAGCACCGTCGGCCCGCTGCGGCACGACTACACCGACGTCGTACGCCTGCTCTTCGACCGCCTCCGGGCCGAGGAGCCGCCGCCCGCCCGCGAGATCGTCCGTTCGTGGACCTTCGTGCGGCGGGGCTCGTCCTAGAAGGGAATCCGCCAGATGTCCTCCCACCCCTCACGCCGCGAGCTGTTCCGTCTCGCCGGGGCGGCCGCCGCCGTGCCCGTCCTGGCCTCCTGCGCCGGAGCGCCGAGCGCACCCGCCGCCGCGCCCGGCACGTTCACCGTCTACTGGAACGCGGGCCACGACTACCAGGCGTACCGCGCGGTGATCGCCGAGTTCGAGCGGGCCCACCGGGTCAAGGTCAACCTCCAGAAGTACCAGTGGCCCGACCTGCGGACCAGGCTGCTGGCGGACTTCGCCTCCGGGACCGTGCCGGACCTGGTGGAGGAGCCCGGCGGGTGGGTGCAGGAGTTCGCCGTCTCCGGCAACGCCCGCCCGCTGCAGGACTACGTCGACCGCGACGGCGCGGCGATGGGCTTCCCCGCCGACTGGCAGCCGGTGACCGTGGAGCGCAACTCGTACCAGGGCAAGGTGTACGGCGTGCAGCTCCACCTGACCTGCAACACGCTCTTCTACAACCGGGGGATGCTGCGCGAGGCCGGCGTGGAGCCGCCCACCACCTGGGACGAGTTCCTGGAGGCGGCCCGGAGGCTGACCCGGGACGGCGTGTACGGCGCCGCGCTCAACCAGGACTACACCTACATGTGGCCCTGGATGGTGCAGGCCGGCGTCACCCCCTACGACCTGGAGACCAAGGCCATCATGGAGCCGCGCGCCGACGCCGTCGCCGCCCTGCAGTTCCAGGCCGACCTCGTCCACAGGCACAAGGTGGCACCCGTGCCGACCACCGGCACCGACTACTCGGGCCCGCAGAAGCTGTTCTCCGCCGAGCGCGCCGCGATGATCTTCACCGGTCCGTGGGACCTCGACCCGATCAGGAAGACCAGCGCCGGCATCGAGCTGGGCGTCGCGCCGCCGCTGAAGCACAGGACGGCGGCCACCCAGGCGGCCGGCGTCAGCCTGTTCGTGCCCGCCAAGGCGAGCAGGCCCGAGCTGTCCTGGGACTTCATCAAGCGCGTCACCGCCCTCGACGTCGAGCGGGCCGCCACGAAGGAGACCGGCATGCTCATGCCGCGCAAGTCGTGGGTGGACCTGCCCGAGGTGCAGAACGACCCCGTCACCAAGGTCTTCGCCGACGCCCTGCCCACCGCCAGGGACTCCTCCCAGCAGGTGCGCCTGACCGGGCAGCTGGGCAGGTGGGAGGAGCAGCTCAAGGTCATGTACCAGCAGGTGCTCATCCAGAACAAGCCGGCCGCCGAGGCGCTGGCCGACTTCGTCAAGGCGGCGGAGGGCTTCCTGAAGTGAGGCCGCGCACGCTCTCCGGCCGCTACGCCAGGACCGCCTACCTCTTCCTGCTCCCCGCGATCCTGTTCTTCGCGGCCTTCTTCTACCTGCCGATCGGCAACGTGGTGGCCACCAGCCTGCGCACCGGCCCGATGGCCGACCAGTGGACGGGCCTGGGCAACTACGCCCAGGCCCTGGGCGACCCGGCCGTGCGGCACTCGTTCCTGATCACCGCCGGCTTCTCGGTGCTCGTGGTGGCGGGCTCGATCGTGCTCGGGCTGGCCCTGGCGCTCGCGCTGGACCAGCCGCTCAAGGGGCGGGTGGCCTTCCGGGTGCTGCTGCTGGTGCCGTACCTGACGTCGGTGGCGATCGTCGGGCTGCTGTGGCGCAACATCCTCGACCCCGAGCTGGGCGTGCTGAACCGGCTGCTGGCCGAGCTGGGGCTGCCCGGGCAGCAGTGGCTCAACACCGCGCCGCTGCTCACCATCGCCGCCGTCACGCTCTGGCAGAACGTCGGCTACACGATGGTGTTGTTCCTGGCCGGGCTGCAGGGCATCCCCGAGACCTACCACGAGGCCGCCAGGATCGACGGGGCGGACGCCTGGCACCGGTTCTGGCGGATCACGCTGCCGCTGCTGGCCCCGACCACGCTGTTCGTCTCCGTCATGGCGGTCATCTCGGGGCTGCAGGCGTTCGGGCAGGCCTACATCATCACCAACGGCGGCCCCGGCGACGCCACCGACCTGTCGGTCTTCCACATCTTCAACGTCGCCTTCCGCGCCAGGGACTTCGGCTACTCTTCGGCCCAGTCGGTGCTGCTGCTGATCGTCATCGTGGCGTTCACCCTGGTCCAGCTCCGGGCCGGGCGGCGCGGGGAGGTCCAGTACTGATGCGCAAGGCCCTGCTCTACACCCTGCTCACACTGGCCTCGCTCGTCACGGTCGTGCCGCTGCTCTACATGGTCTCGCTGTCGCTCCAGACCGAGACCGAGACACTGTCGGCCGAGGCGGTCCTGTGGCCGCAGACGCCGCAGTGGGGCAACTACGCCGAACTGTTCACCAGGGCGCCGTTCGGCGACTTCATCGTCAACAGCCTCGTCGTGGCCGGCGCGATCACGCTGGCGCACCTGCTGTTCGACCCGCTCGTCGGCTACGTCTTCGCCAAGTTCCGCTTCCCGCTGCGCAACACGCTGTTCGTGGCGCTGCTGGCCACGCTCATGGTGCCGTTCTTCGTGCGGATGATCCCGCTGTACGTGCTCATGGCCAACCTGGGCTGGCTGAACACCTACCAGGGGCTGGTCACGCCGTTCCTCATGGACGCGTTCGGGATCTTCCTCATGAGACAGTTCATCCAGCCCATCCCCGACGACCTGATCCACGCCGCCCGCATCGACGGCGCCTCGGAGCTGCGCATCTACCGCAGCGTCATCCTGCCGCAGACGCGGCCGGCGCTGGCGGTGCTGGGGCTGTTCACGTTCGTCTTCCAGTGGAACGAGTTCCTCTGGCCGCTGGTCGCCACCACCACGCCCGAGATGCGCACCATCCCGGTCGGGCTCACCCTGTTCAACCAGGAGTACTTCACCCTGTGGCACCTCACGGCCGCCGGCTCGGTGATCCTCTTCGTGCCCACCGCCGTCCTGTTCGTCCTGACCCAGCGATACTTCGTCCGGGGCATCGCCCTGACCGGTCTCAAGTGAGGAGTTCCTTGTCGTGCGCCCGAACGTGATCGTCGTCTTCACCGACCAGCAGCGGTGGGACACCGTCGGCCCCTTCACCCCCAACCTCGACAGAATGGCCAGGCACGGCACCCAGGCCACGGTCGCGATCACCCCGCAGCCGGTGTGCGCGCCGGCCCGCGCCGCGCTGCAGACGGGCCGCTACCCGACCACGACCGGCGTCTACCGCAACGGCCGCGTGCTGCCGCCCGGCGAGCGCACGCTGGCCCACCACTTCGGCGCGGCCGGCTACGCCACCGGCTACATCGGCAAGTGGCACCTGGCGGGCAGCGAGCCGGTGCCCGAGGAGCAGCGCGGCGGCTACCGCTCGTGGCTGGCGGCCAACGCCCTGGAGCACACCTCCGACGCCTACCGCACGATCGTCTACGACGAGGCGAACGAGCCCGTCCTGCTGCCCGGCTACCGCTCCGACGCGCTCATCGACGCGGCCGTGCGATTCGTCGCCGACCACGCCGACGAGCCGTTCTACCTGTTCCTGTCGCTGCTGGAGCCGCACCACCAGAACGAGGTGGACGACTACCCGGCCCCCGACGGCTACGAGGAGCGCTACCAGGGCCGCTGGATGCCGCCGGACCTGGCCGCGCTCGGCGGCACCGCCCACCGGCACATGGGCGGCTACCTGGGCCAGGTCAAGCGCCTGGACGAGGGGCTGGGCCGGCTGCTGGACGCGCTGCGCAGCATGGACCTGCTGGACGACACGATCGTGGCCTACACCTCCGACCACGGCAACCACTTCAAGACCCGCAACGGCGAGTACAAACGCTCCTGCCACGACGCGTCCCTGCGGGTGCCGCTGGCGCTGCGCGGCCCCGGCTTCGACGGCGGCGGCGCCATCTCCCGGCCGGTCAGCACCCTCGACCTGCCGCCGACGCTGCTGGAGGCCGCCGGGCTGCCGGTGCCCGCCGGGATGCAGGGGCGCTCGTTCCTGCCGCTGGTGCGCGACCCCCGCGCCGCCTGGCCCGAAGAGGTGTTCTTCCAGGTGAGCGAGTCGGAGGTGGGGCGCGGCATCCGCACCTCGCGGTGGAAGTACTACGCCGTGGCCGAGGACGCGCACCCGTGGGACGACCCGGCCGCCGGCCGCTACCGGGAGCAGGCCCTGTACGACCTGGAGCACGATCCGCACGAGCTGGTCAACCTGGCCGGCCACGCCTCGCACGCGCGGGTCGCGGCGGAGCTGCGCGAGCGGCTGGTGGCGCGGATCGCCGCGGCGGAGGGGGCCGCGCCGGTGGTCGAGCCCGCGCTGCCGCGCGAGGGGCGGCACCAGGCGATGCCCGACCCCGAGGTGCGGCTGCACGGCCCCAAGCCGGTCCGCTTCGGCCACCAGCCCCGCGCCGCCTCCTGACCGTCTTCGCCTCCTGACCCTCTGCGCCTGCGGGTCCGGGCCTGCGGGTCCGGGCCTGCGCGTCCGTGCCTGCGGGTCCGGGTCCTCGGGGCCGGCCCCCGGGGGCCGGGCCTCCTGGTCCGCGTCCCGCGGGCGCCGCGTGATAGGGAAGGAACGACCACTTATCCGTCGTGTCAGGAAGTGGGAACGTCGCACTCGGCAAGGTGAGGAACCGCATGTCCATATCGCTCCCGTCCACCGGCACGCTGGCCGTCGGCGGCAAGACCGTGCACCGCCTCGGCTTCGGGGCCATGAGCCTGACGGGGCCCGGCGTCTGGGGGCCGCCGCGCGACCACGACGGGGCCGTCCGGGTGCTGCGCCGGGTGGTCGAGCTGGGCGTGACCTTCATCGACACGGCCGACTCCTACGGCCCGTACGTCAACGAGGAGCTCATCCGCGAGGCGCTGCACCCCTACCCGGAGGAGCTGCTGATCGCGACCAAGGCCGGGTTCGTGCGCACCGGGCCGGGCCAGTGGCACGCCGTGGGACGGCCCGAATACCTGCGGCAGGAGGTCGAGATGAGCCTGCGCAGGCTCGGCGTCGAGCGGCTGGACCTGCTCCAGCTGCACCGCGTGGACCCGCAGGTGCCGCTGGAGGACCAGGTCGGCGAGCTCGCCGCGCTGCGCGACGAGGGCAAGATCGCCGCGATCGGCCTGTCCGAGGTGGGCGTCGAGGAGCTGGAGCGGGCGCGGCGGGTCACCGCGATCGCCTCCGTGCAGAACCGCTACAACCTCAGCAACCGCTTCTCCGACCCGGTGCTCGACCACTGCACCGGGCAGGGGATCGTGTTCATCCCCTACAGCCCCGTCGCCAAGGGCGCGCTGGCCGGGCCCGGCAGCCCCGTCGAGCACGTCGCCAAGGCCACCGGGGCCACGCCGGCCCAGGTCAGCCTGGCCTGGCTGCTGGCCAGGTCGCCGATGACGCTGCCGATCCCCGGCACCTCGTCCATCGCCCACCTGGAGGAGAACCTGGGGGCCTCGACCGTGTCGCTGACGGCCGAGCAGCTGGCCGAGCTGGGCTGAGCGGCGGGCAGGACCGGCCGCGGCGGGGGCAGGACCGGCCGCGGCCGGCGGCGGAGACAAAGAGAGGGGCCGGCCCCCAGGCGCGGAGGGCCGGTCCCCGGTCTTCAGGGGGTCAGCTCAGGCCGTTCTTCATGGCCGTGAGCAGCTCCGCGTTGGTCGTGTCGCCGCTGAGCTCCCAGAAGAACGCGCCGCCGAGGCCCTGGTTCTTCGAGTAGCTCATCTTGCCGCCGATCGTGGCCGGCGTGTCGTAGCTCCACCACTGGTTGCCGCAGTGCGCGTACGCCGTGCCCGCGACCGTGCCGGTGGCCGGGCAGCGCGTCTTGAGCACCTTGTAGTCCTCGATGCCCTGCTCGTACGTCCCCGGCGCCGGACCCGTGGCCGTGCCGCCCGGCGCGGCCTGCGTCACCCCGGTCCAGCCGCGGCCGTAGAAGCCGATCCCGAGCAGCAGCTTGCTCGCGGGCACGCCCTTGCTCTTGAGCTTCTGGATCGCGTTGTCGGAGTGGAAGCCGGCGATCGGGATGCCGGGGTAGGAGGTGAGCGGCGAGTGCGGGGCCGTCGGGCCCTGCGCCGCCCAGGCGCCGAAGAAGTCGTAGGTCATGACGTTGTACCAGTCCAGGTACTGCGCCGCGCCGCCGTAGTCGGCCGCGTCGATCTTGCCGCCGTCGGTGCCGTCGGCCGTGATCGCGGCGGTGACCAGGTAGTCGGGGCCGAAGCGGGTGCGCAGCGCCGACATGAGGTTCCTGAAGGCCGCCGGGCCACTGCTGTCGCAGGTCAGGCCGCAGGCGTTCGGGTACTCCCAGTCGATGTCGATGCCGTCGAACACGTCCGCCCAGCGCGGGTCCTCCACCAGGCGGTGGCAGGACTCGGCGAACGCGGCCGGGTTCTGCGCGGCCTGGCCGAAGCCGCCCGACCAGGTCCAGCCGCCGAAGGAGAAGAGCACCTTCAGGTGCGGGTACTTCTTCTTCAGCTTGCGCAGCTGGTTGAAGTTGCCGCGCAGCGCGCCGGCGTCCCAGGTGTCGGCGACGCCGTCCACGCTCTCGCCCGCCTGGTAGAAGCGGTCGTAGTCGGCGTAGCTGTCGCCGATCGTGCACTGGCCGTTCTGCACGTTGCCGAAGGCGTAGTTGATGTGCGTCAGCTTGGCCGCCGAGCCGCTGGTGTCGATGTTCTTGACGTGGTAGCCGCGCTGGTAGACGCCCCACTGCACGAAGTAGCCGAGCACCTTGTCCCCGCCGTTGCCGTTGCCGCCGGTGGTGGTGGCGGTGACGGAGGCGCTGTGTGCCGAGCGGTTGCCGGCGGCGTCGCGGGCGCGGACGGTGTAGGTGTAGGCGGTGTTCGCGGTCAGCCCGGTGTCGGTGTGGGTGGTGCCGGTGACCGTGGTGACGAGGGTGCCGCCGCGGTAGATCTCGTACCCGGTGACGGCCACGTTGTCGGTCGAGGCGTTCCAGGCCAGGGTGACGCTGGTGGCGGTCACGCCGGTCGAGCGCAGGTTGCCGGGCACGCTCGGCGCGGCCGTGTCGGGCTCGCCGCCGGTCGCGACCTTCCACAGGGCAGGCACGTTAGGGGGCTCCCAGCCGGGCTGGGAGGTGTGGCTCTGCACGCACTCGTACTCGACGCCGTTGTGGGTGACCCGGGCGCCCGCCGCGTACGCCGTCCACGGCGCCCAGGCGGCGGCCTGGACGGCGGCCTGGGAGGCGGCCTGGGAGGCGGTGGGGGCGGCGAGGGCTCCCGGCGGGGCGACGACGGCCGCGGTGAGCGGCAGCGTTAACGCCGCCAGCCCGGCGAGGACCTTGCTCAGGATGGTGTGTCTCATGACGCTCCGACATCCGGTTGGGGGGTGTACAGGGGGTGGGATGCCTAGGAAACTATTAGTAAAGTTTCCTTTTAGTTATGGGGCGACGGTATCCCCACCCGGCGGAGGCAGTCAATACGTTGCGCGCAGATCGTGAAATCAGGTGGTAAGGCCCGCGAGCCTTCCGGGGGCGCTCCCGTGACCGGCCGGCCCCGGCTGATAACGGTTGCGGAACGGACGGTGACGCCGCGTACGCCCATACCTCAGCATTGAGGTGTGGCAGGTATGACCGCCTGGCGGCGGGCGGCTGAACGTCGGGGGCCCTACGTGGCCCGTGCGGTGGCGGAGCTGCGGTCCTGGCCCGCACTGGTGATCAGCGACGGCCGGCGCGGCACCAGCTTCGCCGTGCGCGGCACCGAGATCCTCCGGCTGACCGGCGCCGCCGAGGTCCAGGTGCGCCTGACCGCCCCGGCGATCCACCGGCTCGGGCCGTACCTGCGCGCGTGCGCCCAGGTGCAGGAGTGCCCCGACGGCGCCTGGGTGGCCGTCCAGGTGGACGCCGAGCCGGACCTGGAGCTGCTGTTCGCCCTGACGAGCGTGGCCATCAAGGAGCACGTGCCCGTGGAGGCGTGACCCTCCGTCCCGCGGGGGAGGCTGCTGGATGGCGTGCACCGTGGTTCGGAAGGAGGGCCGGCATGGCCGTGTTGCTCGTGGGGACCTTCGACACCAAGGGCGAGGAATACGCCTACGTCCGCGATCTCGTCACCGCGGCCGGGCAGGAGGTCGTCCTGCTCGACACGGGCGTGCGGGGCGAGCCGGCCCCCGAGGGCGCGCCCGCGCTCGTCCCCGACGTGGCGGCGGCGGAGGTCGCCGAGGCGGGCGGGACGAGCCTGGCCCGGCTCAGGAGCGACGGCGACCGCGGCGCGGCGCTGCGCACGATGGCCGCGGGCGCGGCCAGGATCGCGGCCCGGCTGCACCGCGACGGGCGCGTGAGCGGCGTGCTGGCCCTCGGCGGCAGCGGCGGCTCCTCCGTCGCGGCGGCCGCCATGCGCGCCCTGCCCGTCGGCCTGCCCAAGCTGCTCGTCTCGACCATGGCCGCCGGCGACGTGTCCCCCTACGTGGGCGAGCGCGACGTGACGGTCATGTACAGCGTCGTCGACATCGCCGGGCTCAACTCGATCTCCCGCCGCATCCTGGGCAACGCCGCCGCCGCGATCGCCGCCATGGCGGCCGCTTACGACGCCCGCGCCGCCGGCCGGGAACGCCCGCGGATCGCCGCCACGATGTTCGGCGTCACCACCCCCGCCGTGGACGCCGCCCGCGCCCGGCTCGAAGAGCTGGGCTACGAGGTGCTCGTCTTCCACGCCACCGGGTCGGGCGGGCGCGCGATGGAGGCGCTGATCGCCGACGGATACTTCGCCGGGGTGCTCGACCTCACCACCACCGAGCTGGCCGACGAGCTCGTGGGCGGCGTCCTGTCCGCCGGGCCGGCGCGGCTGACCGCCGCGGGCGCGGCCGGCGTGCCGCAGGTCGTCAGCCTGGGCGCGGTGGACATGGTGAACTTCGGGCCGATGGAGACCGTGCCCGAGAGGTTCCGGGACCGGCGGCTGCTCGTGCACAACCCGACCGTGACGCTGATGCGCACCACCGCCGGCGAGTGCGCCGCGATCGGCCGGGAGCTCGGCACGAAACTGGCCGCCGCCACCGGGCCCGTCGCGCTGTTCGTGCCGCGCGGCGGCGTCTCCGCCGTCGACGTCGAAGGCGGCCCCTTCCACGACCCCGACGCCGACGCCGCCTGCTTCGCCGCCGCCCTGGCCGCCGTGGCGGGCGGCGACGTGCAGGTGGTGGAGAGCGAGGACGACATCAACCAGCCCCGGTTCGCGGTCGCCGCCGCCGACCGGTTGCACGAGCTGATCCAGAAGGGGGCGGCATGAACCGCGAAGAGGCACTCGGCAGGCTGCGCGCCGAACGCAAGGCCGGCCGGCTGATCATCGGGGGCGGCGCGGGCACCGGGCTGTCCGCCAAGGCCGCCGAGGCGGGCGGGGTCGACCTGCTCATCATCTACAACTCCGGCCGGTTCAGGATGGCCGGGCGCGGCTCGCTGGCGGGGCTGCTGCCGTACGGCGACGCCAACGCCATCGTGGTCGAGATGGCCGGGGAGGTGCTGCCGGTCGTCAAGGACACGCCCGTGCTGGCCGGCGTGTGCGGCACCGACCCGTTCCGGCTGATGCCGCAGTTCCTCGACCAGCTCAAGGCGATGGGCTTCACCGGCGTCCAGAACTTCCCCACCGTCGGCCTCATCGACGGCGTCTTCCGGGCCAACCTGGAGGAGACCGGCATGGGCTTCGGCCTGGAGGTCGAGATGATCCGGCTGGCGGCCGAGCGCGGCCTGCTCACCGCCCCCTACGTCTTCACCGCCGAGCAGGCCACCGCCATGGCCGAGGCGGGCGCCGACATCCTCGTGCCGCACATGGGCCTGACCACCAAGGGCAGCATCGGCGCCAAGACCGCGCTCACGCTGGAGGAGTCGGCCGCGCGCATCCAGGAGATGCACGACGCCGCCGTGGCGGTGAACCCCGACGTCATCGTGCTGTGCCACGGCGGCCCCATCGCCGAGCCCGACGACGTCCGCCACATCCAGGAGCACACCACCGGCATCGCCGGCTTCTTCGGAGCCTCCTCGATGGAGCGCCTGCCCGCCGAACGCGCCATCGCCGACCAGCTGCGCGCCTTCAAGGCCCTCTGACCCGAGACCGCCGACCGGCTCCGGGCCCGCGCGGCCCGTGGCCGGTGGACCACCGACCGGCTCCGGGCCCGCGCGGCCCGTGGCCGGTGGACCACCGACCGGCCCCGAAGCCCGCCGACCCCGAAGGAGCACGCCATGCACCGCCGCCCGGACGCCGTGCCGACCATGCAGTTCGGCTGGGGCTCGATCAAGTGGCACATCACGCCGGGCACCGTGCCCGGCGCGTCGTCCACGTTCGGCGAGGTCGTGATCAACCCCGGCCAGGGGCACGACCGCCACCGGCACCCCTTCTCCGACGAGGTGCTCTACATCGTCGAGGGGGAGGGCCGGCAGACGGTCGGCGACGGGCCCGAGTTCGCGGTCCGCGCCGGCGACGCCGTCTACATCCCCATGGGGACGGTGCACTCGACGTTCAACACCGGGTGGCGCCCCATGCGGATCATCGCCACGTACACCCCGGGCGGGGCCGAGGACGCGCTGCGCGACCTGCCCGACTTCGTCGAGCTGGCGCCCGGCGAGCAGCCCGCCTGGGAGGCCGTCAATCGCCGGTGATCTCCCCTTCCTGACGCTTTGATCATTCGCCCCTGTTCTGTCGGCCCGCTCCGGTAAGTTCCCGGATCAATTGATCAGCCGGCCGTACGGGCACGGGCACTTCCGCCTGCGCTCATGAGCCGGCGGGCGGGAGGTTCTGAAGTCGTGGACGCGGACATAACCGCGTGGGAGCAGCGCAGCTCGGTGCGGGTCGTGCCGCCGGTCCAGCCGCGCAAGCTGGCGAAGGTGCCCTTCGTCGAGCTGGCCGACGGCCGGTTGCAGGGAGTCGTGTCGAGCGGGTCCGACATCGAGCGGGTCTACGTCTCGTCGATCACCGCCGGCACCCACACGCTGAGTTGCAGCACCAACAACAACCGTCCGTGCGGCGCGCTGCACGGTTACGCGTGCAAGCACATCTGCATGCTCGCCGACGAGGCCGTCGTGCAGTACGGCCTGGACCGGGTGGCCCGCTACCTGCGGGTCGAGGTGCCCGAGGGCGGCGACCTGATGAGTCACGTCAAGGGGCCCGTCGAGCGCACCCCGGCGGCCGTCGTGTTCAGCCGGTTCCTGCGCCACCTGGCCTACCTGGAGGTGCCCGACAGCACCGAGCCGCTGGCCGAGCTGCACTGGTTCCCGGCGACGGGGGCGGTGCGGTGATGCGGGCCACAAGAGACGAGACGCGCGGGCCGGCCGGCGCACGGAGGCGGGCCGCCGGAGGCGCGGCCCGCCTTACGGGGCCGGTGACGGGAGACGAGACGCGCGGGCCGGGGCCGGTCGTGACAGGGAAGGCGGTGTGGTGATGCTCGACGTACAACTGAGTGAGCTGCTCGGCGACGCCCCCGCCGGGGTCGGCGAGGCGCTCGACCTGGTGGCGGGGTTCGACGACGCGCTCGCCCACGGGTTCGCCCGGATCGGCGAGGAGCCGGGCGCGGCGCTGGCCGCCCTGGCGGGCGCGCTGGCGGGCAGCCCCCTCGGTGAGCGCGTGAGCGAGGCCGTGGCGAAGGTGAGCGCCGGGTCGGTCGCCGACGAGCACCTGGCGGCGCTGGCCGGCGCGCGGGCGGCGCTGTTCGGATCGGTGCACGACGCCCTGCTCGGCCGCCTCGACGCCGCGCTGGGCCGCCCGCGCGCCGCCTGGGAGGCCGGCCCGGGCCGGGCGGAGACGCCCGGCAACCTGCTGGCCGGCTGCCGTGACTGGCTGCGCGAGCTGGCCATCGTGGGCTGGCGCGGCGTGGACCACGACCTGGTCTCCTCGGCCGACCGGACGATCGAGGCGCTGCTGGCCGTGCCGGAGCTGCGCGGCCTGGCGGTGCTGCTCGACGGGCTGGCGGCGGAGCTGCGGGCCTCGTCCCCGGTCGCCACGATGGCGCGGCTGCCCGCCCGCAGGTGGGCCGACCTGTGGACGCGCGCCCTGCTGCTGGCCCAGCAGGGCCCGTGGCACGGCGGCGCCGAGCAGGTCTCGGGCCGGCTGCTGATCCTGGGCGCCGACGTGCACGAGCACGCGACGGTCGTCCGCGTGCAGGTTCACGGCATTCTGGAGCGCAACGGCGGGCCGGCCGGGCTCGTCCGCACCAGCGTGGCCGCCGCCAAGGTCGACACGATCGTCGGCCCGACGCTGTGGCGGCTGTTCGGCGGACAGCCGGTGCTGATGAGCGCGCTGGCCGGGCGCCGCAGCCTGGAGATCACGGACATGCCGCTGCTGCCCGGCGGCGACCTGGTGTGGCACGACGACCGGGCCCGCGCGGGCGAGGAGGCCGACCCGTTCGCCGTCGCCCGGGTGCAGCTCGCCTCCGTGACGGCGCCGGCGGTGACGCCGCTCGAACGCCACCCCGTACGCATCGCCGAGCCCGTCTTCGTCGAGGGCTACAAGAGCGACGGGCAGACGCTCACCCTGGGCGGCGACCGGCTCGCGCTCGACCTCGACCGGCTGCCGTCCTGCGGCCCGCTCACCCCGGCGCTGGTCAAGGCGTCCACGGCCTGCATCGGGCTGGTGCGCTGGGACGCCGGGCAGTGGTCGCTGCAGCCGCTGGCCGTGCAGACGGCGGTCAAGAAGCAGCCGGTCGCCGTGCACACCGGCGACTGGGCGCTGGGCCCCACCGACCCCAAGGCGGCCAAGGCCGAGACCAAGAACGGCGACGTGGTCGCCGTGCTGCGCGAGCGGGCGGGACGGCTGCTGCGGAAATGACCGAGATCACGGACACGACGCAAACCGGCGGCACCCCGCAAACCGGCGACACCACGCAGGGCGGCACCACGCAGGGCGGCACGACGCAGGGCGGGGCCGTGGCGGACGTGCAGAGCGCCGACCAGACCAGGCGTCAGGTGCTCTACTGGCGGCTGCTGTCCCGGCTGTTCGGCCCGGACGAGCAGCCCGCGCTGGAGAACGCCAGCCTCGGCATCGTCGGCGACCTCGACCTGCCGCACGCGCTGCTCGACCCAGGAGTTTCGATCGACAACCTGGTGCAGCGCTTCCCCGAGCTGGCCGCCGAGTTCCAGGGCCTGATGGCCGACCAGGAGCACGAGGCGGGCGACGAGGTGCGCCGCGCGGCGCTGGTCTCCAAGCTGCTGCTCAACGTGTTCGCCACGGGCACGGGCAACGTCACCGCGACCCGGCTGGAGAGCTGGAAGGCCGACGCGGGCTGGTTCGAGCGCGGCATGGGCTGCGAGCCCGGCGGCCTGCGCCACCGCGTGGGCGACGAGGAGCTGGCCAAGGTCCTGGCCGGCCTGGAGGGCGACCTGGTCAAGCGCATGCACCTGCGCGAGGTGCTCAACGACCCGGCGCTGGCCAGACAGCTCACGCCCAGCATGTCGCTCATCGAGCAGCTCCTGCACGACAAGTCCAACCTGTCGGGCGTCGCCCTGGCCAACGCCAAGGCGCTGATCCGCAGGTTCGTGGACGAGGTCGCCGAGGTGCTGCGCACCCAGGTGGAGAAGACCAGCGCCGGCGTCATCGACCGGTCGGTGCCGCCCAAGCGGGTCTACCGCAACCTCGACGTCGAGCGCACGATCTGGAAGAACCTCACCAACTGGAGCCCCGAGGACGAGCGGCTCTACGTCGACCGGCTCTTCTACAAGCAGACCGCCCGCCGCACCACCCCGGCCCGCCTGATCGTGGTGGTCGACCAGTCGGGCTCCATGGTGGACGCCATGGTCAACTGCACCATCCTGGCCTCGATCTTCGCGGGGCTGCCGAAGGTGGACGTGCACCTGATCGCGTACGACACCAGGGCGCTCGACCTGACCCCCTGGGTGCACGACCCGTTCGAGGTGCTGCTGCGCACCACGCTCGGCGGCGGCACCGACGGCACCGCCGCGATGGCGCTGGCCCGGCCGAAGATCAGCGATCCGCGCAACACCGTGATGGTGTGGATCTCCGACTTCTACGACAACCGCTCACTGATCAACGACTTCGAGGCGATCCACCGCTCGGGGGTCAAGTTCATCCCCGTCGGCTCGGTCAACAGCTCCGGCCACGCGAGCGTCGACCCGTGGTACCGCCAGAAGCTCAAGGGCCTGGGCACCCCCGTGATCTCGGGCCACATCCGCAAGCTCGTCTTCGAGCTCAAGAACTTCCTCACCTAGGAGAACGTGAAAATGAGTGACGACATGCTGCGCGCCCCGGCCGAAGTGAAGTACGCCGAGGAGCTCGACTACCTGGAGTCGATCGACGACGGCCCCAAGCCGTTCTCGTGGCGGCTCAGCCCCCGCATGATCCGGCTGTTCATCCTGGGCTCGGAGCGCTCGGACGGCATCGACAGGGAGATCCCGCAGAAGTGGTTCGGCGACCGCAGCTTCGTCGAGCGCAGCATCGTGACCCTGGCCTCCGACCGGGGCCTGCTGCTCATCGGTGACCCGGGCACCGGCAAGAGCTGGCTGGCCGAGCTGCTGTCGGCGGCGATCAGCCGCAACTCGACCCTCGTGGTGCAGGGCACGGCCGGCACCACGGAAGACCACATCAAATACTCGTGGAACGTCTCCATGGTCATCGCCAAGGGCCAGTCCCGCGAGTCGATGATCCCCTCGCCGATCATGACGGCGATGGAGCGCGGCGTGATCGGCCGCTTCGAGGAGCTGACGCGTTCGACCAGCGACGTGCAGGACGCGCTGATCTCGATCCTGTCGGAGAAATACGTCTCCATCCCCGAGCTCGACGACGACAACATCGTCTTCGCCCAGCCCGGCTTCTCCATCATCGCCACCGCCAACAGCCGCGACCGTGGCGTCAACGACCTGTCCTCGGCCCTCAAGCGGCGCTTCAACTTCGTCCGCATCCCGGTGGTGACGAACAAGAAGAGCGAGGCGGAGATCGTCCGCTTCCGCACCGAGGAGCTGCTGCGCCGGCACCGCATCGAGCTGGACCTGCCGCCCACGCTGCTGGACATCCTGCTGCAGAGCTTCGCCGACCTGCGCTCGGCGGCGGCCTCGGCCACCAGCGACGACGACAAGCTGGAGTCGGCGCTGTCCACGGCCGAGCAGATCGGCGTGCTGGAGGACGCCATCCTGCACAGCCACTTCTTCGGCGACCGGGTGCTGCGCGCCCAGACGCTGGCCGGGTCGCTGGTCGGCTCGCTGGCCCGGCGCAGCCCCGAGGACCTGGCCATCCTCAACAAGTACTGGCACGGCGTCGTCGAGCCGCGCAGCAAGAAGGACGGCGGGGAGTGGCCGGAGTTCCTCGAGGGCGGCCGCGAGGCCATCAAGACCCTCTCATGACCGGCAGCCAGACGAGCGTCCGGGACGACCGCGGCCAGGCGGGCCCCTTCGGGGAGCTCCGCGGCCAGCTCCTCGACGCCGCCGAGAAGTTCGCGGGCGGCCCCGTCGCCGTGTCCGGCATCCTGTCGGGCCTGGTCGACGACGTGGACCGGGCGCTGCGCGAGGAACTGGAGATCTTCCCCGTCTGCCACCACTCGCCGGCCTCCGCGCTGGCGATGGTGCGCAGGCTGCGCGAGAAGCAGCCGAAGGTCATCTACCTGGAGCTGTGCGAGGACCTCCAGCCGCTGCTGACCGAGCTGCGCAACTGCACGCTGCCGGTGGCGGTGCAGGCGTTCGCCACCGACATCGACGGGTTCCCGCAGACGTGGGCGCCGCTCAGCGTGGTGGCGCCCATCACCGAGGCGTCGGCCGAGTACCAGGCCATCGCGTACGCGCTCGACACCCCCGGCGTCGAGCTGGTGCTGGTGGACCGCTCGACCGACCACGTCTTTCAGTGGGCGCCCAAGGAGGACCCGTCCGGCGCCCCCAAGGAGGAGGAGGCGGGCCTGCACGGCGACGCCGTCGGCGTCGAGATCGGCGACCTGCGCCCCCGCTTCGCCGAGCTGGAGGAGCACCTGCTGCACCACGGCAAGGTGCGCCACTGGTCGGAGTGGTGGGACCAGTACGTCGAGCAGCCCCTGTCCGGCGCCGACTACGACACCTACCGCCAGGTCATGGTGCTCATCGGCAGCCTGTTCCGCCGGCTCGGCCCCGGCGGCGACCGGCTGCGGGTGGACGAGGAGCGCGAGCGCTACATGTGGACCAGGATGCGCGAGCACCTGGCCGCCTCCGGCGCCGACCCGGCCGACTGCCTCTACGTGTGCGGCGCCTTCCACGCCGCCAGCCACGTCGAGCAGTTCGGGGTGCGCTCCACGGCCCCCTACGAGATCAGCCCGCGCACCGGCACGAAGTGGCTCTACGGCCTCATCCCGTCCAGCCACTCGGCGATCGAGGCGCAGTTCGGGCTGGCCTCGGGCTCGGTGTCGATCGCGGCGGCGACCTGGGCCAAGGCCCTGACCCGGGGGCGGCTGACCCCGTTCAGGCTGGCCGGGCAGAAGGGCGCGCGCAAGAGCGCCGCCAAGCTGCCCCCGCCGCAGCCGAAGGGCGAGGTCGCCGACAAGCTGACCGGGTTCCTGTCCAGCCCGCCGGCGCTCGACGCGCTCGACGAGGCGGAGCTGCTCGGCTGGTCGGTCGACATCGTCCGGCTGGCCCGCCGCAACGGCTACCTGGCCAGCACCGCCGACGCGATCGCGGTCTACGAGACCTCGATCCTGCTGGCGGGCATGCGCAACCGGGCCAGGCCCACGCCGTACGACTTCCAGGACGCCGCCGTCACCTGCATCGAGAAGGACGTCGTGCCGGGGCGGCGCGACGTGCGGCGGTTGTGCGAGATCCTGCTCGGCGGCGACCGCATCGGCGAGGTCGGCTACGACGCGATGCCGCCGCTGGCCAGGAACGTCTACGACCGGCTCGCGCCGCTCGGGCTCGACCTGGAGAAGCGCACGATCCAGCGGGCGCTGCTCGACCTCAACGCCGAGCCCGAGCTGGTGCCCTGCTCCGACCTGCTGTGGATGCTGCGCTACCTGCTGCCGTCCGACGCGGTGCGGCCCATCATGGGCGAGCGCCGGCTCGGCGAGCGCTCCATCCAGGAGAGCTGGGACCTGGCGTTCGGCAAGCACCAGCGCTCGATCATCGAGCTCGGCTACGAGGGCGTCACCATCGAGCAGGTGGTCGAGCAGCGGCTGCGGCGCTCGGTGTGGGACCAGAAGGCCACCGCCGCCACCGCGCTGGCGGCGGTGGAGGACTCGATCCTGTTCCTGGGCAGCCGCCGCTTCACCGACGAGCTGGGGGTGCGGGCGGTCGAGCTGCTCGCGGCCGAGCGCACCGTGGACGACGCGCCCGACGTGCTGCGCCGGATCCGGCGGCTGCTCGCCTACTACCGGAGCACCGAGCCGGAGCTGCCGGCCTGGTGCGAGGCGTTCGTGACGGCCGGCTACGCGCACTACTGCACGCTGCTGCCGACGGCCTTCGTGGCCGACGACACCGGCGTGCGGCAGGTGGGGGCCATGCTGGGCTTCCTGTTCAGCATGGAGAGCCTGGCCCTGGCGCTGGGCTGCGACCGGGCCCAGCTCGAACTGGCCGTGCAGCAGTCCCACCCGGAGGCGCCCGACAAGGTGGCGCTGTTGTGGGCCGCGCACCACCAGCTCGGCCTGCTGCCGCTGGCCGAGCTGCGCGCCCGGGTCGACGAGCTGCTGGCCAACCCGCTGGTGATCCCGTCGTTCCCGCTCTACATCACCGGGTTCGTGCAGGCGATGGAGCCGGCGCCGGGGTTGTCGGGGTTCGTGGTGGAGGTGATCTCGAAGGCGTTCGGGCGGCTGCCGGACAACGTGCTGCTGCCGTGGCTGCCCAAGCTGATCACCGTGCTGCGCGACGGGGCGGCGGAGCTGGTGCCGGTCCTCGTCCGCGAGGCCGGGCGCACGTTCCCCGGCTCGCTGACCGCCGTGGACGCCTGGGTGCCGCCGTGGAGCGAGCGCCCCGAGCCGCTCGCCGCCGCGAGCGCCGCGCCGGTGGCGTCCGGGCCGGTGGCCTCGCTGCTGCGGGAGCATCCGGCCGCCTGCGACGCGGTGGCCGGGCTGCTCGGATGCGAGGGCGAGTGGCGCGTGGCCGGGGAGGGCCCCGCCGGGCATCGGGAGGTGCGCGCGCTGCTGGCCGCGCATCCGGAGCCGGCGCTGGCGGTGGCGGGGCTGCTGTCCTGACCCTGCTCTGACGCGCGGGCGCGGTCTGGCGCGGCGCGGTTCGCGCGGTCTGGCGCGGTTCGTGCGGTGCGGCGCGGCGCGTGCGGGTGTGGCGCGGCGCGGTTCGCGCGGTGTGGCGCGGTGGGGTTCGCCCCGCCGCGCCACGGACGTCCTGGGAGCGCTGAGAGGAGGCGGGGGAGGTCGGGGCTCATGCGCGATCACCGCTCACACCGACAGATACGGCGACCCCTCGACCGAGGTTCACCGAACACGAAAGAACCCCGCGATCCCCCGCCACCCTCCAGGCGACCCTCCACGACCACCTGCCCCGGACCGTCTCAAGCGGTGACGGGTGGGAGGAGGGCGGTCAGCGGCCGTAGACGAGCTTCGGGGGTCTGCCTCCGTAGAGCCGGCTGACGGTGACGAACGTGTAGCCCCGCGCGGACAGGCGCTTCAGCACCTTCGGCATGGCGGCCACCGTCGTGGGGTGGATGTCGTGGAAGAGGATGACGCTGCCGGGGCGTACCGACTTGAGGGTCTTGCGGGCCACCCGGGAGCTGTCGCGGTGCAGCCAGTCCAGGGTGTCCACGCTCCACATCACCAGTGGCCGCCTGGTCTGCTTGCGTACGGCCGCGTTGAACGCCCCGTACGGCGGACGCACCAGCTTGGGCCGGACCCCGATCGCCGCCTTGATCGCCCGGTCGGTACGCGCGAACTGGGCGCGCACCTTGGCGGCCGGCAACGTCGTCAGGTCCGGGTGCGACCAGGTGTGGCTGCCGATCTCGTGCCCCGCCGCGTACGTCCTGCGCACGATGGCCTGGTTCGCCGCCACGTTCCGGCCCACGACGAAGAACGTGGCCCGCGCCCGGTAGGCGGCCAGGTGGCGCAGCAGCGCGTCCGTGTGCCGGCCGGGGCCGTCGTCGAAGGTGAGCGCCACGCACTTGGCACGCTTGCAGTCCACCCTCTCGCCCGCCGCGCCGGCGACCGGCTTGGCGTCCTTGACGGTGGGCGCGCCGGCCGCCTTGGTCCGGGACGCCGCGACGGTCCTCGTGGTGGCCGAGGCCGGGTCGGGTGCGGCGGTAGGCCCGCCCGTCCCGCAGACCGCCGCCACCAGGGCCGTCACCGCGACGGTCCCGGCCGTCCCCCGTCGCATGCCGGCCGTCAAGGGCCGGCGCGGCCGCGCGCCGATCTTCATGCGTCCCCCTCCACGCACCGCCCCCGGTGCGTCCCCCTGAATGACGGTCCTGGCCACCCCCGGACAGGACCGTTCCAACGGGTTGGACTACCGTCTTCCGCACCTGGTTCGCGAAAGACGGCATTTCGGATCACTGCGGCGCGGGCCCTTGACAGCCGTCCGGGGCTGGTCTTCTCTCGACCCATCGGGGCCGGAAGGGGAGCCCTCGCGGACATTCCCGGGAAACCCGGCACGTCCGCGACTCCTTCCCGGCCCGCCGGGGTCGGGAGGGGAGTCCTGGCATGTCCGCGATCCGCCGGTCGGTCCGTGCCCTGATCGTCGCCGTCCTGGTCGCCGCGGGGCTGGTCGCCGTCCCCGCCGCGGCCGCGCCGGCCCGGGCGCCCGCACCGGGCGGGCCGGGCGCGGCCGCGCACTTCGGCCTGGCGCGCAAGGACTGCCTCGGCACCTCCGCCGGCCGCGCCTCCAAGGTCTGGTACACGGTCGCGGGCGGCGTCCTGTCCGACGTGTACGAGCCCACGATCGACAACACCAACGTCGAGACCCTGCAGTTCGTGGTGACCGACGGCCGCACGTTCACCGGCCTGCAGTCCCGCGACACCACCTACCGGGTCGCCACCGATGGCTCCGGCATGACCTGCACCATCACCTCGACCGACAGGTCCGGCCGCTACCGCCTGACCACCACCTACGTCACCGACCCGGACCGGAACGCCGTGGTCGTGCGCACCCGGCTGGAGCCGCCCACCCTGCGGCTGTACGCGCGCCTCGACGCGAGCGTGAACGGCCACGGGGGCGGCGGCGCGCCCAACGGCGGCGCCGACAGCGGCGCGGTGGACGGCGCCACCGGCGCCCCGGTCGTCTGGGACGACACCACCGAGACCTCCGCCCCGGCCCGCGACTACGCCGTCCCCACCCACCTGGCGCTGCGCGCGGAGCGCCGGCTGCCGGAGGCGAGCGTCGGCTACGCGGGCACGCCCGGCGACGGCCTGGCCCAGCTCGACGCGGCTCGCGCGCTGACCCCGTACACCGAGGCCCCGGCCGGCAACGTGGTCGCCACCGCCCGGCTGCCGATCGACGCCAGGGGCGAGGTCACGTTCGCGCTCGGCTTCGGCCGCGACCGGGCCGCCGCGCTGCGCACCGCCGGCGCGGCCGTGGCCCGCCCCTTCGCGAGCACCCGCGCGCGGTACGAGGCCGGCTGGGCCGCCTACGACGCCGGGCTGCGCCGGCCGCCGAAGGAGCAGGCCGGCTTCTACCGGCTGTCGGCGAACGTGCTCAAGGCCGGCGAGGACAAGACCTTCCCCGGCGCCGTCGTGGCGTCCCTGGCCAGCCCGTGGGGGCAGGCCGTGCGCGCGAACGAGCTGCCCGGCGGCCGGCCCGTCTACTTCGGCTCCTACCGCGAGGTGTTCGCCCGCGACCTGTACGAGGCGTTCACCGGCTTCCTCGCCGCCGGCGACGTGGCGACCGCCCGCGCCACCGTGCGCTTCCTGCTGGAGCGCCAGCAGTTGCCCGACGGCCGCATGCCGCGCAACTCCTTGCTCAACGGCGAGCTCGCGCCCGACTCCGGCGGCGACCAGCTCGACGAGACCGCCTACCCGCTGCTCATGGCCTACCAGGCCGGGCTGGCGGGCGACGCGCGGCTGTGGCCGGGGGTGCGGGCGGCGGCCGACTTCGTGCTCTCGCGCGGGCCTGCGTTCGGCGTGGAGCGCTGGGAGGAGCAGTCGGGCCACTCGCCGTCCACGATCGCGGCGGAGATCGCCGGGCTGGTGGCGGCGGGGGAGATCGCCGACCGGCAGGGCGACCGGGCGCGCGCCCGGCTCTACCGGGCCACCGCCGACCACTTCGCCCGCTCGGTCAAGAAGTGGACGGTCACCACGACCGGCCCGTACGCGCCCCGCTACTTCCTGCGCCTGTCCAGGAACGGCGACCCGGACGCCTCCGTCTCCTACAACCTGGGCAACGGCGGCCCCACCGAGGACCAGCGGCGCGTCGTGGACGCGGGCTTCCTGGAGCTGACCCGGCTCGGCATCCTGCCGCCCGGCGACCCCGACGTGCTGGCCAGCCTGCCCGTGGTGGACCGGGTGATCGGGCGCGAGACGGCGCGCGGCCCCGGCTGGTACCGCTACGGCAGCGACACCCCCGGCACCGAGGACGGCTACGGCGACTGCCACGAGCCCGACCCCACCTCCTGCGCGCCGTCGGGCCGGCCGTGGCCGGCCGGCAACACCGGCTCGGGCCACGTGTGGCCGGTCCTGGCGGGGGAGCGGGCCGAACAGGCGCTGCAGACCGGCGACCGGGCCACGGCGGCGTCGCTGCTGGCCGCCATGCGGGCGATGGCGTCGGGCACCGGGCTGATCCCCGAGCAGGCGTGGGAGAACCCGGACCTGGCCGCGTCGCCGTACGGGACCGACCCCGCCGTCGCGTCGATCGGCTTCCGCGACGGCGGGCCCGCCGGCTCGGCCTCGCCCCTGACCTGGGCGCAGGCCCAGGCCCTCCGGCTCATCCTGTCCATGGGCGGCAACGAGCCGGTCGAGCAGCCCGGCGTCGTGCGCCGCCGCTACGCCGACCCGCCCGGGGCCGCGCCGCTCACCCTCACCGCCCCGGCCGACGGCGACGCGGTCGCCGGCACGACGGTGCCCGTCACGGGCACGACCGCGCCGGGCGCGCGGGTGGACCTGGCGGCCACCCCGGTCGACACCGGCGCGCCCACCCAGGTCGTCTCGGTACGGGCGGGCGCGGACGGCGCCTTCTCGGCGCGGGCCCCGGTCTCGTTCGGCGAGGTCGTGCTCACCGTGACCGCCACCACGGGGGACGGCCGCACCGGGCACGCGCGCCGCACGGTCGTCGGCGACATCGCGGACGCCACGACCGTGCTCGACGTCACCGACCCCGACGGCGACGACGACGGCCCCGGCACCTACGCCTACCCGACGGCCGCCGACTTCCGCGACGGGGCGTTCGACCTGCGCAGGTTCCAGGTCATCACGGACGAGACCACCGTCTACCTGCGGGCCGGGCTGCGCGACCTCACCCCCACGTTCGGCAGCCGGCTGGGCGCCCAGCTCCTCGACGTCTACGTCCAGGACCCGGCCGTGGCCACCCGCTCGACCGACCCGGCCTACCCCCAGCGCAACTACCGCATCGCCGGGCAGGACGCCTGGACGCAGCGGGTGGAGGCGCAGGGCTTCGCCGCGCCCGTCTGGGTGACGGCGACCGGCGCGGCGCGGGCCGGGGCGGCGGTGCGCGCGTCCGGCACGACGCGGACGATCACGATCGCGCTGCCCAGAGCCGCCTTCGGCACGCCGGGGCCGGGGTGGCGCTTCGCCGTGGTGCTCACCGGGCAGGACGGCTACAGCGCCGACCAGGCCAGGGGGTTCGCGGCGACGCCGCAGCCGTACCAGTTCGGGGTCTGCGCCGAGGGCGGCACCGATCCGGTGTGCGCCGCCGACCCCGGCGCGGTGCCCAAGGCGCTCGACGTGATCGTCCCCGAGGGCCGGTCACAGGCGGACGTGCTGAACCCGCTGCGCGCCCCCGTCACCGTGCCTGCCGTCACCGTCCCCTGATCCTGAGGACGGCTGAGCAGCGCGGCGAAATGTGACAGGCGGCGGCGCCCGGATTCCGGATTCAGGCGAAGCGCTCCACGGTGACGGGGATCAGGCCCTGGTCGCGCACCGCCTGCCGGTGGTGGTGCAGCAGCGCTCCCAGCGTGGTCATCGGGCCCGAGCCGAGCCGCGCGGTCACGTCCACGCACCAGGCGATGCCCGCCCCGATCCGGCGCAGCTCCCACGTGAACCCGTGGCCGCCGGCGCTGGCCGAGGCGGTGCCGACCACGCGGGGGTCGCCGGTGGGCTTCAGCCGCAGCGCCGTGCGCGCGTTGGCCAGGCCGTCCTCGCCGAGCTCCCCGGCGAACAGGATGCGGTAGCGGCGGGCCCCCGAGCCGCCGCCCAGGTTGAGCGGGGACGTGGTGGGCAACGACCGGCGCTCCTGGAAGAGCGTGCGCAGCCCCGCCTCCTCCGGCAGCTCACCGCCGCCGAGCAGCGCGAAGGCCCGGGACGCCTCCTGCCTGCTCACCGGCGTCACCCGGGCGCGCAGCGCCGTGTCGGCGCGGATGGCCCTGCTCAGCTCGGCGGAGGCGGACCAGGCGCCGATCTCCGGTTGCCACTCGGCGCCGTCGATGCCGACCGCCGTGTAGTCGTCACACAGGACGAATTCCTCCACCAGCAGCCCGGCGGGCGATCGATCGCCCGCCGCCGCGGAGATCAGGTAGTAATCCACCGGCCCATGATTGTGGGCGGCGGAACACCAGATCAAGATCATTGCAACGCGCCGCGGCGGCATGTCGCGCCACCGCACCCCGTCTCGTCACGAATGTCATGACCGGGTACGGCTACGGCGCCCGGCACGGCATCCGACCCCGGCCCCGCCGCGGGATCGAGACCGGCCGGGCTCAGCGCGGGATCCAGACCGTCGGGACCTCCGCGGCGTTCAGGGGCCGGCACACCAGCCGGAACGCCTCCTGCGGCATCGGCCTGACCCGGAAGCGGCCGGCCTCGTCGAGGGAGACGGTGCTGATGTGGCCGGACAGCGTCTTGACGTCCACGTCGCCGGGACCGCAGCAGAACCCCGGAGCCGTGGAGATGAGCTGACCGACGACCTCCTCCTCCGCGAACCCGAGCTCGATGATCGCCGTCGCCGAGGACAGCGTCACCAGCCGCACCACCGCGGTGTCCGCCCGGCTCGCCGACACCTCCTCCGGCGCGGCGAAGGCCGAGTCGTAGGTCAGGGCGGCCAGCTCCTCCTCCAGCGAGTGCACGGCGAACAACGCCTTGCCCACCGCCACGAACTCGGCCGGGACGCTCTCGGACTCGGCCAGCGCCCTTTTCAGGGCGGCCAGAAGCGCGTCGTCGCTCTCGCTCATCCACGGGCTCGCCATGGCTTCTCACCTTCCCGTGGTTCTCATGCCGACACCGGCCATATCCATTTCGGCGAGCTTCTTGCGCAGCGCCGCGAGGCTTCTGGCCCGCTGGGGGCCGATGCTGCCGATCGGCCGGTCGAGGCGGCGGCTGATCTCCTCGTAGCTGACCGGCGGATCCGCCATCAGGAGCAGAAGGAGCTGCCGATAGCGGTCGGGCAGCTGCGCGAACGCCTCGCGCAGCAGCGCGTTGTCCCGCTCGGCGGCGCTCTGCTCGAGCAGCTCGTCGAAGGGGTCGACCTGCTCGGACGGTTCTCTTTTGATCCGCTCCTCCGTACGTTCGAGCCTGCGCGTCGTCTGCACGACACGCAGGCACTCGTTCTTCGTGGTCCGCTCGAGCCAGCCGGGCAGGGCGGCCGGCTCGCGCAGCCGGCCGAGGTTCTCCAGCAGCCGCAACCACACGGTCTGCCCGACGTCGTCGGAGTCGAGCCGATCGAGCCCGTAGCGACGGCAGATCGACCAGACCAGCGGCGCGTACCGATCGACGATGGCATCCCAGGCCTGCTGATCCCCGTTGCGGGCGCGCAGGACCAGAGTGCTCACTGCCGATTCATCACCCATGGGGGCTCCCCGACGGTCTGCTACGCGTTGAGCTTGCGGACGCTGCCCTCGGCGACGAGTTTCCCCAGTGCCGTGAGCGCGCCCGCGCGGCCCTTCAGACCGCTGGCCGCCATCGTACGGGCGATCATCCCGGTCAGCGTCGCCGTGGCGAAAGAGGCGCCGGACCACTTCGCGAAGCCCTCGGGGAACTGGCGGGCCTCGGGGTTGGGGATCGGGTTGCCGTCGCCGTCCTTGAGGTCGCGCAGCAGGTTGCCGTGCGGGTCGCGGCGCTCGATCGAGACCTCGCCCCGCAGGTAGGGGCCGCGCACGTTGACGCCGGGCAGGCCGTAGCGCAGCCACGGCGGCGCCTGCGCCGGACGCTCGGGACCCTCGGGGTAGATCTTCGGGGTGAAGGGCGCCAGCTCGCCGTCGTCGGTGAGGCTGCCCACGGAGATCACCTCGGGCATGGCCGCCGGCCACGTGGGGGCGCCCCTGCTGAGGCCCTTGGGCAGGTCGGGCATCTTCTCCGCGTCGACGTTGCCGTGGTTGCCGCCCGCCGCGACGATCAGGGTGTCGGGGAACATCCGGACGATCGCGTCGAAGATGAGCGGCTTCCTGCCGTCGTCGGTGTGCAGCTCGCCCAGCGAGAGGTTGAGCAGGTCGGGCTTCATCCACGCGAACTCCGCCAACTCCTTGGCCAGGGTCCAGGAGTTGACGGAGGCCCCCGCGTCGAGGATCTGGCGCACGGTCACCCCGGCGCCAGGAGCCTGCCTCAGGATGAGCCCCGCTATCATGGTCGCGTGCCCCTCGGTGTGCTTGGGCGGCTCGCCCGTCGGCCGGAGCCGGTCCCGGGGCCGGGTCGCGACGGTCTTGTTCGCGAAATACGGATGCGCGTCGTCGAGCTGGGTGTCGAAGACGCCGACCGAGATGCCCTCGCCCACCTCCGCCGGGTGCAGGTCCCAGCCCGCGCCGTCCGCCGCGGTGGGATCGCCGTCGCCGCCGCCGTCGAGATACGGCTCGCCGCGCACCTGCGCGACGCGGTTCTTGCCCATGTCGGGCACATAACCTTCGAGCAGCTCGGCGAAGTGGTGCCGCAGCAGCGCGAGGATGCGGTCGATGGCGTTCGGCGAACGGGTGTACGACTCGTCCTTCGCGACATCGGGGTAATGCGCGAGGAGCTTGTCCGGCACGGCGTCCGGGTCGTCGATCTCGATGAGCGCGAGCCCGAGCGTTTCGCTCCTGTCCGCGACCGACGCGTGGGTGTGCGCGGCCAGCCTGTTCAGCTCTCCGCACACGAATTGGTCGTACGGCAGAGCCACCACGAGCCGGCCGGACTCGTAGATCTCGCGGGCTCCGAATGCAAGTCGCATGGTTGACGTTCCTTCCGGGGGGACGGTCGGTCGCCGCCTCGCCAGAAGCAGAAAGCGCTCGCCGACTCCTGATACACCTGCGGCCGAAAAAAAGTCCGTTGACACCCGAGAGCCCCGCACGCTTGGCTCAGGTGTGACCGTGAGTCCCGGCCAGGAGCGTGCCCGCGAGGCGCTGCGCCTGGCCGACACCGACCCGGCGCGATCGGTGCGCATGGCGGAGAGCGTCGCGCGCGACGCGCGGGCCGCCGGCGACCTGGCCTCCGCCGCCGTCGCCCTGCGCGCGGTGGGCCTGGCCAAGCTGCACCTGGAGGACCCCGACGCGTCGCTGCGGCGGCTGCGCGAGGCGGTCAAGCTGGGCCGGCGCTCCGGCTCGCAGGTGGTCGAGGCCGAGGCCCGCATGACGCTGGCGTTCGTGCTCAACGTGCGCGGCAAGCCGGCGGCGGCGCTGCGCGAGATCGACGCCGCGCTCGACGCCCTGGGCGGGGTGGAGTGGGCGCGGGCGCAGGCCCAGCGGGGCACGATCCTGGCCCAGCTCGGCCGGCTGGAGGAGGCCCACGAGGGCTACCAGACCGCGCTGCCGATCCTGCGCGCCGCCGGCGACCACCTCTGGGTCCAGCGCACGCTGCTCAACCGCGCCGTCATCCGCGGCCGGCGCCACCAGTTCGCCCGCGCCGAGGCCGACCTCGTCGAGGCGGGCGAGATCTGCGTGCGCCACGATCTCGGGTTCCGGCTCGCCTTCGTGTTGCAGAACCACGGCTGGATCAAGGCCGTGCAGGGCGACGCGCTGCCCGCGCTGCGGCTCCTCGACGAGGCCGAGCAGCGGCTGCGGGAGCAGAAGGCCCAGGTGGCCTGGCTGCTGATGGACCGCACCGAGCTGCTGTTGTCCCTGCGGCTCACGGCCGAGGCCCGCGAGAGCGCGCAGGCGGCCGTGGCCGCGTTCGAGCAGGAGCGGCGCTGGATCGGCCTGCCCGAGGCGCGGCTGCAGCTGGCCCAGGCGCTGACGCTCGACGGCGACCCCGACGCGGCGCTGCGCGAGGCCGGGCGCGCGGTCAGGGAGCTGACCCGCCAGCAGCGGCCGGAGTGGGCGGTGCTCGCCCGCTTCACCGCCTTCCAGGCGCGCCTGCGCAGAGACGGCCTGACCGCGCGCACCCGGCTGGACCAGGTCGAGGAGCTGGCGCAGGCCCTGGCCGCCGCCGGCTGGCAGACGGCCGCGGCCGAGGCGGCGATCACGGCCGGCAAGCTGGCGCTGGCCCGCGGCCGGGCCGAGCGCGGCGAGCGGCGGCTGCGCGAGGTCAGCGTCCGCCGCCGCCGCGGGCCCGCCCAGCTCCGGGCGCTCGGCTGGCACGCGGAGGCGCTGCTGCGGCTCTCGGCCGGCAACCGGCGCGGCGCCGCCCTGGCCGCGCGCACCGGGGTCAAGATCCTGGCCGAGCACGGCTCCACGCTGGGCGCCACCGACGTGCGCGCCCACGCCGCCGCCCACCAGGTCGAGCTGGCCGAGTTCGGGCTGCGCATCGCGCTGGAGGACGGGCGGGCGCGACAGGTGCTCGAATGGGCCGAGCAGGGGCGGGCGGGCCAGCTCATGTCCCGCCCGGTGCGGCCGTCCTCCGACCCGGCGCTGGCCGCCATGCTGGCCGAGCTGCGGCAGGTCATGGTCGAGATCAGGGACACCGCCGGCCGCACCACGCCGCCCCGCCTGCTGCACGAGCAGGTCGCGCTGGAGCGGCGCATCCGCGACCACTGCCGCACCCACCCCTCGCGCACCGGCCAGGGCCGCCTGCCCGGGCTCGACGTCGCCCGGCTGGAGGCGGCGCTGGGCGAGTCGGCGCTGGTGGAGTTCGTCTGCCTCGACGACTGCCTCCACGCGATCACGCTGGTGTCCGGGCGGCTGCGGCTGACCACGCTCGGCCCGGTCGGGCCCCTGCGCGACTCCATGGCCTTCCTGCCGTTCGTGCTCCAGCGGCTGATCAGCCCGCGCACCCTGGAGCCCAGCCGCGTGGCCGCCCGCCACCTGCTCGCCGACATCTCCGCCCGCATGGACCAGGCGCTGTTCGCGCCGCTGGCGGGGATCCTCGGCGACCGGCCGCTCGTCCTGGTGCCGACCGGCCTGCTGCAGTCCGTGCCCTGGTCGCTGCTGCCCTCCTGCACCGGCCGCCCGATCACCGTCTGCCCGTCGGCGGCCCTGTGGCACTCCGGCCGCGACTCGTCCGCCGGCCGGGACTCGTTCACCGGGCGGGACTCGTCCGCCGGCCGGGACTCGTCCGCCGGGCGGGAGCGGCAGCGGGTCGTCGTGGTGGCCGGGCCCGACCGGAGCGGGGCCGAGCTGCTCGGGGCGCACGAGGAGGCCACGGGCGTGGCCGCGCTGCACGGCGTCGAGCCGCTGCTGGGCGCCGACGCCAGCGTGCGCACCGTCATGTCCGAGCTGGACGGCGCCGCGCTGGCCCACCTGGCGGCGCACGGGCGCGTCCACTCCAGCAACCCGCTGTTCTCCTCGGTCCTGCTCTCCGACGGCCCGCTGACGGCCTACGACCTGGAGACCCTGCCCAGCGCGCCGGAGCTGGTGGTGCTGGCGGCCTGCGACGTCGGCCGCTCCGCCGTGCTGGCCGGTGACGAGCTGCTCGGGTTGTGCGCCACGCTGCTCGCCCAGGGCACCCGCCAGATCATCGTCCCGGTCATCTCCATCCCCGACATCGCGACCGCGCCCGTCATGATGGCCTTCCACCGCGCGCTCTCCTCCGGCATGACGGCCGCGCAGGCCCTGGCCACCGCCCAGACGTCCGTCTCCGACGACTCGGCCGCGCAGGTGTCGGCCCTGTCCTTCGTCAGCCTGGGCGCCGACGGCGGCCTGGGCACGAACGGGAGCCTGGGCGCGAACGGGAGCCTGGACGCCGAGGGGGCCTGGGCGTGAACGGGAGCCTGGGCGTCGGCGGCGGTCTCGGGGCCGGCGGCGGTCCGGGAGCGCGCTGAGCCGGAGCCCGCATGAGGGGTGCTGATTCGGGGCAGGGGTCGGCGCGGACCGTCGATGACGGTCATATGTGAATGACTGCCAATATGTCAGGCACGGGAGGCATCAACGATGCGGAACGGCCGGACCAGCCGGACCATGGCCGGCATCCTCGCGGCGGCGCTGCTCGTCACGGCGGGATGCACCTCATCGGGCGGCGGCGCGGGCGCCCCGGCCGGGTCCCAGCAGACGCGGGGCCCGGTGGCGAAACTGTCGATCACCCCCGCCGACGGCGCGAAGAAGGTCGCCCCCGACACGGGGATCAGCGTCAAGGCCAGTGGCGGCCGGGTCACGCAGGTGAGCGTCGCCGACGCCAAGGGCCGCGAGGTGAAGGGCGCCCTCGGCGCGGACGGGACGTGGCGGCCCAGGTGGCCGCTGCGGCCGTCGGCGGCGTACACGGTCAGCGCGGCGGCGACCGGCACCGACGGCAAGCAGGTGACCGGCACCTCCACGTTCACCACCCTGAAGCCCGAGCGGGTGCTGGAGAGCGGCATGTCCCCGCTGGACGGCGAGAAGGTCGGCGTCGGCATGCCCGTCCAGCTCCTGCTGTCCAAGCCGATCACGGCCAGGAAGTACCGGGCCGCGATCGAGCGCTCGCTGGAGGTGCGGATGTCGCAGCCGGTCGAGGGCGCGTGGAGCTGGGTGAGCGACCGGGAGGTGCAGTTCAGGCCACGCGAGTACTGGCCGGTGGGGCAGAAGGTGACGGTCGTGGCGCACCTGGCCGGGCTGCGGGCCGGGGCCGGGCTGTGGGGCACCAAGGACCGCCGCCTGACCTTCACCGTCGGGCCCGAGCACATCACCAAGGTCAACGCCAAGGCACACCGCGCGGTCGTACGGAAGGACGGCGAGGTCGTCAGGACCATCCCGGTCAGCCTGGGCAGACCGGGCGACGACAGCTACTCCGGCGTCATGATCGCCCAGGAGAAGACCCCCGACCTGGTCATGGACTCGGCGACGATCGGCGAGCCCGGCGAGTACCGCATCCGGACCAAGTGGAACGTCCGCATGACCTACAGCGGCACCTTCTTCCACTCCGCCCCCTGGTCGACCGACGCGCAGGGCAACTCCAACGTCAGCCACGGCTGCGTGAACGCCGCCCCCGCCGACGCCCGCTGGTTCTACGAGTTCACCCAGCGCGGCGACATCATCGAGGTCACCGGCACCTCCAGGAAGCTGGAGTTCGGCAACGGGCCCACGCCCTGGGCCAGGTCGTGGCAGGAGTGGCTGGCGGGCAGCGCGCTCGGCGAACCCGTCAACGGGTAGGAGTCGAAGCTCGCGCGGAGCGGGCGAACCGGTCGGCGGGTAGGAGCCGGAGCTCGCGTGGGGCGGGCGGACCGGTCGGCGGGTAGGAGCCGGGGCTTGCGCGGAGCGGGCGGACCGGACGCACACTGGTAGGACGACACCGCCGTCAAGGGAAGGCGTTGTGAGAGCGGGTGCCTACTGACTCAGGCGGGCGCGGGTTCGTCCGGCTCCCGACCGTCGCGCTGTGGCTGCTGGTCTGGACGTTGAACGTCTACGAGTTCCTGGTGGCCTTCTAGCCGCCCGTGCCGGCCCGCTTCGACGGCTGTCGCGGCCGGTACATGCCGCACTGCCACAACCCGGAGCACGAGGACATGGCGATGATGGCCGACAGCGAGGTGATCTGACCGCGCCGGGGCCCTCCCGATCATCCCGGCGAACTACTAAGTTGATCCCATAGGGGACATTCATCGGATGACATGAGCCCCCTCGTCTGATGGAGCTAGGAGCACGCATGCAGATCGTACGGTTCACAAGCCCTCTGACCGGCGCGGATGCCGTCGGCGTCGACGACGGCGGGCACGTGGTGGAGCTGACGGGCGTCACGAGCGTGGGTGAACTGCTCCGGTTGTCCTCCGATGAGCTGCGCGAGCGGTGCGCCGCCGCGGACGGGGCGCGGCACCCGTCCGGCTCCGTGGCGCTGCTGCCGCCCGTGGACGGGCGCATGGAGGTGTGGGCGGCCGGCGTGACCTACCGGCGCTCGCGCGAGGCCCGGGTGCTGGAGAGCGAGCGCGCCGCCGACGTGTACGAGCTGGTCTACGACGCCGAGCGGCCCGAGCTGTTCTTCAAGTCGGTGGCCTGGAAGGTCACCGGGGACGGCGGGCGCATCGCGGTGCGCGCCGACTCCGAGATCGACGTGCCGGAGCCGGAGTTGGGCCTGGTGCTGAACGCCCACGGCGAGATCGTCGGCTACACCATTGTGGACGACGTCAGCTCCCGCACCATCGAGGGGGTCAACCCGCTCTACCTGCCGCAGGCCAAGATCTACCTGGGCGCGTGCGCGGTGGGCCCGGCGATCAGGCCGGCGTGGGAGGTCGCCGACCCGTACGCGCTGGACATCTCGCTCGCCATCGCCAGGGCGGGGGAGACGGTCTGGGAGGGCAAGGCGAGCACCTCCCAGCTCAACCGCCGCCTCGACGACCTGGCGGGCTACCTGTTCAGGGCTGACGTCTTCCCCGACGGCGCGGTGCTGGCCACCGGCACCTGCCTGGTGCCCGACCTGCCGTTCACGCTGCGGGACGGCGACACGGTGACGATCGGCATCGCCGAGCTGGGCACCCTGACGACCAGCGTGGTCAGGGGCGTGCCGGAGCCGGCCGCCCGATGACGCGGACCGCCCCTCCGGACCGCGTCTCCGGAGGGGCGGCTCTGCCGAACGCGTGAGGGGGACGGCCCGCTCACCACGGGGACGGGGCGGGCGGGGGGACCACCGGCGGGCGGTCGTCGCAGGTGATGGTGTTCGGCAGCAGCCACGGCGCCAGCCACCCGCCGTCGTTGCCGCCCCGATCGGCCAGCGAGAACTCGGACCCGCCGGCGGGGAAGCCGAACGACCCGCAGTTGTTGACCCCGACCGCGCCCACGTTGCGCGCGTCGACGTTCTCGAACGTGGCCGACCCCTTCACCCGGGCGCTGACCACGGAGGTGCCGGCGCCGTCCACCCGGATGTCCTTGAAGTGCACGTTCGTGATCGAGTACAGGTCCTTCACCGACCACTCGCTCACCAGCATGATCGCGTTGTAGGTGTTGTCGAGGAAGTCGTTGCCGGTCACCCGGATGTCGGCGGCGATGTCCCGCTCCAGCGCGTAGAACCAGATGGCGCCCAGGCCGATGTTCCAGTTCAGCTCGTACGTGCCGGCCCGCACGGTGGTGTTGCCGGTGATGTCCAGCCGCCCGGCGAACGGCTCGGCCCCGAAGCGGGAGCCCACCTGGAGCGCGCTGCCTTCCCTGATCGGGTCGGCGATCAGGTTGCCCGCGATCGTGTTGTCCGCGCCGCCGTAGACGGCGATGCCGTTGGCCAGCACGGGCGTCTGCACGGTGTTGCGCTCGAACGTGTTGCCCGCGTTCTGCAGCTTCTCCGACCACATGGCCAGCGCGTCGTCGCCGCTGTTGCGGACGAAGTTGTTCGACACGACCGAGTTCGTGACGCCCCCGTGGAAGTTGATGGCGTCGGCGATCTGGTCGACGATGACGTTGTTGGTGATGCGCAGGTTCGTCATCGGGCCGTCGAACCACATGCCGACCTTGGTGTGGCGGATGTGCAGGCCGTCGATGGTGGAGTCGCTCATCGCGCCGCCGATGCCGTTGACCTGGTCGGTGTCGATGCGCTCGCGCACGTCGCCCTCGATCGCGAAGCCCGACAGGTGCACGTTGCGGCTGCCGCCCTCGGCGGCGGCCCTGCCGTAGAAGCCGACGCCCGTGTGCACGGAGCCGTCGGGGGCGGGGCTCGGGAGCGCGACCTCGCGGCCCTTGATGATCGTGTACCAGTTGCCGGCGCCGGCGATGGTCACGTCGTCCACGATGATGTGCCGGTTGACCTGGTACGTCCCCGGCGGCAGGTAGACCTTCAGCCCCTTGCGCTTGGCGTACGCGATGGCCCGCTCGATCGCGCCCGCCGCGTCCCGCCGCCCGGTGGGATCGGCCCCGAACGCCAGCACGTCGGCCGCGCGCGGCACGATCCGGGGCGGGCCGACGAGCTCGGAGTCGAGCAGGTCGATGACCGTCCACGCGGCGGCGCTGCGGGCGGGGACGGTCAGCCGCACCCGGTCGCCCGCCCGGTAGGTCCGGCCCAGCAGCAGGCGCTGCTCGTCGTAGAAGTGGTTCGGGCGGAACGGCTTGGCGATCTCGGGCGGCGGCGTCGTCGCGGCCGGCACGCACGCGCACTCGGTGGTCCACCAGTCGGGGTGCAGCAGGCCGGCATTCGGGTCGTTGGTGAACGGGTACTGGTTGTAGAGCCACGCGTACTGCGAGGTCAGCGTCATCGTGGCGCGCTTCCTGCCGTTGACCGCGACGTCGAGCGGCGCCGTGATGCCGCCGCCGCCGGGCGCGTCGGGCAGGCTGTAGCGCACGGTGATCGCGTTGGCCCGGGCCGGCAGCGTGAACTCCACGTGCTGCCCCGGCGTCAGCCGCACCGCCCGGCGCCCGGACGCCTCCGCGGGCAGCGTGTACGCGCCGCGGTCCGGCCCGATGACCGTGCCGTTCGTGGCGGCGTTCTCCGCCTCCTGCTCCAGGAACGGCACCGCCGCGCCCCGCCCCTCGACCAGCGCCGGATCCAGCGCCGCCCGCGTCACGACGGGAGCCCCGGAACCGGGCTTCCCGGACGTGAACCGCGTGGCATCGCCGGGGGCCGAGCCCGGTGCCGCAGCGGAGCCGGAAGCCGGGGCCGAGGAGGGGGTTGAGGCCGAGGCGGGGGCGGTGAGGCCGCAGACCAGGGCGGCGGCGAGGAACGCCGCGGTGAGGGTGCGAGGCATGCGTGCTCGTTTCTCGCTGTCTCCATCAGGGGGTGAGGTGACAGTAGGCCCCCCGCACACCGCTCCACAAGGCCCTGTGAACTAGTTTCAGTGGTACCTCAAGTTCTTGTGTTGCCCACGCAAGTGACTTGCGATGCTTGCGACAGCTCAGGCCGGGTCGGGGACGCGGGCGGCCTCCTCGCGCAACCGCCCGGCCCGGCGGCGCAGGTTCTCGGCGGTGGCCAGGCACGCCTCCGCCAGCTCGGCCACCTCGCGGCGCGACCGCAGCGCCTGCGTCAGGAAGCGCTCGGCCGCCGGCCCCGTCCAGAACGGCGCGCAGTCGCCCGGCCCGGCCGGCAGGCCCTCGAACGCCTGCGGCAGCGCCCTGGCGTACCTCATGAACGCGGCGGCCAGCGACTCCTTCTCGGCCGCCTCCCGCAACAACTGGTCCTTGGTCGGCACGGTCAGCCGTCCTCGATCCGCAACGTCGCCCCGGCGCCGCCCAGCACGTTCGACCACGCCCGCTCCCGCAGCCCGTCCGCGCCGGCGTCCGGGGCGAGGGCCCGGCGCAGCGCGCCCGTCAGCAGGGGGTCGTGGGCGGCGGCGGCGAGCAGCGTGTCGGCCTCGCGCGGCTGCTCGGCCAGGAACTGCTGGAACGCCAGCGGATCGGCGGCGTAGGCCGCGACCAGGTCGTGCGGGTCCCAGCCCGGGTCCGGCCGGGCGAGCAGGGTGACGGCCACCTGGTTGAGCACGGCGCCCGACTGCCCGGCGCGCGTGACCAGCGCCGTCAGGGCGTCCGGCGGGGCCGTCGCCAGGAACCCCCGCCACTCCTCCCCGAGCCGCCCGGTGCGCTCGGCGCTGGCGAAGGCCCTGGCCAGCGCCTCCTTCCGCGCGTCGGGGCCGCTCCCGAGCAGCCGGCCGAAGGCGCCGGGCCCGAGCGCCGCCAGCAGCGCGCCGGCGTAGGCCGGGTCACCCGCCTCCTCGGCCGTGACCACCCCCACCCCCACCCCCGCCCCCGCCCCCGCCGCGTCGCCGGGGCCGGTCGCGTCATCAGCACCCGCCAGGTCGTCAGCGCCCGCCAGGTCGTCAGCGCCCGCCAGGTCGTCAGCGCCCGCCAGGTCGTCAGCGCCCGCCAGGTCATCAGGGCGGGCCACGTCATCAGGGCCGGGCGGGGCGAGGGTCGCGAGGAGGGTCCGGGCGGCCTGTTCGGCGGCGCGGCCGGCCTCGGCCTCGCCGGAGAAGGGGAAGGTGGCCGTCAGCATGCCGCGCTCGCGCACCGGCACGAGCTGCTCGATCGTGTCGACGCGCCACTTCAGCTCCCGCTGGGACTCGTGGAGGAACCCCAGGGCGCGCAGCAGCGCCGCGCCGCCCTGGTGGCCGGCCCAGTCCTCGCCCGCCTCGGCGATGGCCGCGTCGAGCCCGGGCCGCGTCCTGCTCAGAAGCGACTCTCCCGCCTCCATCCGGCGGATCATCTCAAGTGCCCCTCGGGGGTCGATCCCCACGAACTCCCCCATGAACCCTCCCAGAGGGTGTGGTTGCCAGGGCGGAGTCAAGCACATGGAACGTGCCCGGCGGGCGCGTTAGGCAGAACGGGTTTCGGCACGGGGCGGCCAGGCGCCCGGCACGGGGCGGGCAGGCGCCCGGGACCGGACGGTCAGGCGCCCGGCGCCACGGTCAGGCGCCCGGTGTCGTGATCAGGGCGCCCGGTGTCGTGATCAGGCGGTCGCCTCCTTCTCGAAAGAGCTGAGCGTGGGGTCGTAGTCGAGGGAGCCGATGTCGTACATCGGGGTCATCCAGTGGTAGAAGTTGTCGCCGCGCTCCCGCAGCAGGTCGTACAGCCGGCGCATGAGGCGGCGGCGGACGGGGGCCAGCTCCGGATGGGTGTACCGGTTGCTCAGCTCGTGCGGGTCGGCGTGCAGGTTGTACAGCTCGTTGACCGACTCCGGGTTGACGACCAGCTTGTAGCGGTCGTCGCGGATCATGCGCTGCGGGTAGGGGAAGTGGTGGCCGTGGAACTCCGCGAGCAGCTCGCCCGGCCACTCCGGGTGCTCGCCGCGGTGAGCTCGGTCATGGATGCCTCGATTGCTTCATGGTGGGGATGAGGTCCTCCGCGAGATCCGGGCCTGCCGGATAGCGGGACAGAAGAGGGGATTCGTGCAGCACCAGGGCGATGCCGCCGAGCGCGCCCGCGACCTCGCCGAGCGTCGCGCGGCGCAGGCTCACCCGGTGCCTGCTGACGGGCATGACGTGCTCGTGCAGCGCCTGCCCGATCGGCTCGATCAGGGCGTCGCCGGTCTCGGTCAGCTCGCCGCCGACCACGATCACGCTGGGGCCGATCGCGTTGCACAGGGCCGCGAGCATCTCGCCGACCTTGCCGCCGACGCCGCGCAGCAGGGCCAGGGCGGCCGGGTCGCCCGCCGTGACGGCCTTGACCAGCTCGGGCACGTCCGCCGCCCGGCCGCCCGCGGCGCGGTAGGCGTCCAGGACGGCTCTTATCGAGGCGACGGTCTCCAGGCAGCCGGTGCCTCCGCAGCCGCAGCGCGCGCCGCCCGGCTCGACCGTGATGTGGCCGAACTCGCCGGACAGGCCGTACGCGCCGCGGTGCAGCGACCCGCCGACCACCAGCCCGCCGCCGACGCCGTGGGACAGGCGCAGGTAGAGGACGTCCTTGCCGCCGGCGGCGGCGCCCCAGATCGCCTCGCCCAGCGCCGCCAGCCGGGTGTTGTTGTCCACCAGCACCGGGACGCCGAACCGCTCGCGCAGCAGGACCTGCACGGGATGCGGCGCCTCACCGGCGCCGCTTCCGGGGTCCGCGCCGGCTCGCGTGCCCGTGCCGCCCGGCGGGTCCGCGTCGTTGTCGGGGCGCGCGCCGGCTTCGGGGTCCGGCTCGGTCGCCTGGCCGGAGACGGGGCCGACCACGCCGACGCCGATCGCGTCGAGCGCGCCCAGCCGCAGCGCGCCCGCGCCGGAGCCGCTGCCGGTGAGCGAGCGGATGAGCCGCTCGGCCAGGTCCACCCGCCGCTCCCACGGCAGGTCGGCGTCGTGCGGCTCGCTGGCCGCGCCGACCACCTCGTGCGCCAGGTTGACGGCCGCGACGTGCAGGCCGCGGCGGGCGAAGTCGATGCCGATCGCCTGGCCGGCGTCGGGGTTGAGGGTGAGCGTCTCGGCCGGCCTGCCGCGGCCGCGCGGCCCCTCCTGGGAGGTGGCGGTGACCACGGCGCCACTGGCGACCAGCTCGGCGAGGATGTCGTAGAGGGTCGTGCGCGACAGCCCGCAATGCTTGCCCAGCTCGCCCCGGCTGAGCGGGCCGTGCTTGCGCAGCAACCCGAGCACGAGCTCTTCGTGCCCACGCCGGAGTTGTGACAGGGGGCCACGGGGTTGTGACATGACGGAGAGTCTGCCGACGTCCCTCATTTTTCGTCAATAACCCGGAAAAAAACGTACCTGGGCCGTTATCGGGGCTGTGAGCTGGGAGAACGTGGCTGCGAAAGGTTACGCACGGGTCGCAACGTTCCCGTAACGGGCATCAGCGGACACTTCCGGCTCGGCGGCCGGCGTGGTGCGCGTGGTGCGGGGGCCGGCGGGGTGGTCGTGTGGCGGGCCGGAGGAACGCCCGCTCGGGCGCTGGTGTGGCGGGGGGCTGGCGGGCCCGGTCGCGGGGTGGGGCGGCCGGGCCGTGGGAGGGTCAGCCGCGCGGCGGGACGGCCATCTCGCCCAGTTCGGACCAGTCGTCCTGGGCGAGGGTCGTGTTCACGATGCGGGGCGTGGCGGCGAGGTGCGGCGGCAGCGTCTGCTGGGCCTGCTTGAAGTGGGCCGACTGCACGTGCGCGGCCCCCGCCTCGTCGTCCCTGAACGCCTCCACCAGGACGTACTCGTTCGGGTCGTCCAGGCTGCGCGACCAGTCGAACCACAGGCAGCCGGGCTCGGCGCGGGTGGCCGCGGTGAACTCCGCGGTGATCTCGGGCCAGCGGTCGGCGTGTTCGGGCAGGATCTGGAACTTCGCGGTAATGAAGATCATCGGTTGAGCTCCCTCGATGCTCGTCTGCGTTACGGGACGAGACTATCGACGGCCAATTCTCTATATCTCATGTAGGAAATGTTGACTTCATGCGATCGGGCTCGTAGCTTCGTACGCATGAGCCAGGGACTCACCCTCAGCCTCCGCGACGTGACCAAGACGTTCCCCGGAGACGAGCCGTTCACCGCGCTGTCCGGCCTCGACCTCGACGTGCGCCGAGGCGAGCTGCTCACGCTCATGGGCCCGGGCGGGTGCGGCAAGTCCACCCTCTTCGCCCTCGTCGCCGGCCTCATCGGGCCGACCGCCGGCCGGATCCTCATCGACGGCGCCCCCGTCACCGGCCCAGCGCTGGACCGGGGCGTGGTCGTGCAGCAGTACGCCCTGTTCCCGTGGCGCACCGCCCTGGGCAACGTGGAGTTCGGGCTGGAGGGCCCGGCGGCGGCGCGGCGCGGGCGGGCCCGCGAGCTGCTCGACCTGGTGGGGATGTCCCGCTACGAGCAGTGCCATCCGGCCGAGCTGCCCGCCGGCGGCCGGGAGCTGGTGGCGCTGGCCCGCAGCCTCGCCTTCGATCCGAAGGTGCTGCTGATGGACGAGCCGTTCGCGGGGCTGGACCGGCGCACCCGCGCGTGGGTGGGGGAGGAGTTCGTACGGATCTGCGAGCGCACCGGCAAGACCGTCGTCTTCGTCACGCACGACGCCGAGGAGGCCGTGCGGGTGGGGCGGCGGGTCGCGGTCATGACGCCGGCCCCCGGTCGCGTCAAGGAGATCGTGGACGTGGGCTCCTTCCCCGGCGATCCGCGCCGGCACCTGACCCGGCTGCTGCGCGACGGCCTCACGGCGGCCCGCCATGGCTGACCCGCGCCGGTACGAGGGCGACACCCACTGGTACGACCTGCCCGACGACGAGGCGGAGGAGGACTGGCCGCCGGGCCCCACGACAAGGGCCGCCGGGTGCGGGGCCGGGCGACGGAGAAGCGCTGGACGCCGGCCCGGACGACGGGGAAACGCTGGATACGGGCCCGGACGACGGGGGAGCGCTCGATGTGGGGCGAGTCGGAGGAGGAATGGCCGGTGCGGAGCGAGACGGGCAGGGAGGGCCGGGTGCGGGGCGAGACGGGCGGGGAAGGCCGGGTGCGGGGTTGGCTGGGGGCGGGGCGATGAGGGTCGTGGCGCTGGTGGGCAATCCGCGGGAGGGGTCCAGGACGCTGGCCGTGGCCGTCGAGGCGGCGCGCGTGGTCGGGCGGCGGCTCGGGGTGGCGGAGCCGTACGAGGTGGTGGACCTGGCGGCGCTGGGGCCGCACCTGCTCGCGCCCGGCCCGTCGCCCGCCGTGGAGGTGGCGCTGGAGCTGGTGGCGGAGGCGGACGTGCTGGTGGTGGCCGCTCCGACGTACAAGGGCACCTACACCGGGCTGCTCAAGGCGTTCCTCGACCGGCTGCGCCCGCAGGCGCTGGCGGGCAAGGCGGCGCTGCCGCTGCTGGTCATGGGGGACGCCCGGCACGCGCTGGCGGTCGAGGTGCACCTGCGCCCGCTGCTGGTCGAGCTGGGCGCGACCGTGCCCACGCCCGGCCTGGCGCTGCTGGAGTCCGAGCTGCCCCGGCTGGCGGAGGTCCTGGCCGCCTGGGCGGACCGCGTCGCCCCACAGGCGGCCGCCCTCACGCTCGGGAGCGCCGCACTCGGGAGCGCCGGGCCAGGGACCGCCGCGCCCGGGAGCGCTGGACCGGGGAGTGCCGCGCCCGTCGGGGCCGGGGAAAGTGTGGCGCGGAAATGATCCGTTCCGGGTAAGGGGGCGGGGAACGGCGGATCTTGTAAGGGAAAATGCGGCCGCCCGGCGATTCACGGAGATCGAAACGGTCAAGAGCGCTGTAAGGCGGGTTGTCGCGATCATTTCGCGCGGTCGATTCTCGACCGGCCCGTGCCGCCCGCCCCCGTCGCGGAGCGGCTGCCGGTCGTGACCTCGCCACCCCGGCCGACGTGCCCCCCGACCGGCCACGTTCGTTCTGTACTTATCGCCCGCTTATACGCTGATATTTCGCCTTTTACAAGATCTTGTCAGTCCGAGAAGGGCGGTGTTACCTCTTGCGGAGATGCGCGAAACCTGTGCATCACTGACACGCAGGAGGGAACACGTGTCGTCGTCCAAATCCTGGTTACGCAGCACACTCATCGTCACCGCGCTCACCGCGACGGTCCTTCCCCTCGCGGGGGCCGCCCGGGGCGAACCCGGCGGGCAGGCTCCCGAGATCCACGACTTCCAGGCAGAGATCCACGGCGTCCCCGACGTCGACAACCGCCAGGGACGGGTGCCGCCGCCGGCGTCGGCCGCCCGGCGCATCGCGGGCTCCGGCGCGGAGATCCGCTGGAACGCTCTCGGCACCCCCGCCGCCATCGTCAGCGCCGAGCCGCTGGCCGAGGGCCTCAGCTCCGATCCCGAGCGGGCGGCACGGGACTACCTCAAGGCCAACGAGGCCGTCTTCGGACTGACGGCCGAGGCCGTGGACGCGCTGGAGACGGTCGCGGTCAACCCCATCGGGCCGGGCGCGGCGGTGCTGCTGCGCCAGCGCTTCGGCGACCTGCCGGCCGGCGTGGACGGGCTCGTCGCGCTCGGCGTGTCCGGCGGGCAGGTCAGGCACGTGACCTCGTCGCTGTCGCGCCAGACCGGTGCGCCCCCGGCGGCGGCGATCACGGCCGAGCGGGCCATGGAGATCGCGGCCAGGGACGGCGGCATCGACCTGGCCACGGCGGTGACCAAGCAGGCCACGCCGGTGGCGGTGCCCGCGCCCGACGGGGTGCACAGCGCGTACCAGGTGGTGCTGATCGGCGGGGCGCAGGGCGCGGAGGCCGCCTACACCACGCACGTGGACGCGGTCAGCGGCGCGATCCTGACCAGGGAGAACCTCGTCGACCACGCCGAGCACGCGGACCACGCCGAGCACGCGGACCACGCCGAGCACGCGGACCACGCGGACCGTGCCCAGCACGCCGACCACGCCCAGCACGCGAATCACGCGGGAGGGCAGGACCCGGACAACCCGCGCTGGTCGGTCTTCCCGGCGAGCCCGCGCGGCGACTACTCCAGCAAGGACACCCGCGAGACCTGGTGCCACGCCCCCGGCCCCGGCTGCGACTACGCGACCGGCGGTGACCCGGCCACGGGCAAGGCGTGGGACGTCGACCACACCACGAACGAGCCCACCGGCACCAGCCTCGGCAACGCGGCCAGGACGTTCGAGAACCGGGCCAGCGGCGACCCGTTCAGCGTCGGCACCCGCCCCAACGTGCTCACGCCCGGCAGGAACTACCTCTACCCGTGGAAGAACACCTGGTACGAGGCCAAGTGCGACCCGGCCGTGTTCGACCAGCCCGGCGAGAACGACCTCGAAGCCGCCATCGCCAATCTCTACGCCATGCACAACCGCATGCACGACTGGTCCTACCGGCTCGGCTTCACCGAGACCGCCTGGAACATGCAGGACGACAACGGCGGGCGCGGCGGGCTCGGCAACGACCCCGAGCAGGGCAACGCGCAGGCCGGGGCGCGGGTCCTGTCCGTGCGCGACAACGCCAACCAGATCACCGGCCCCGACGGGGTCGCGCCGATCACGAACATGTACCTGTGGCAGCCGATCGCCGGCTCGTTCTACGCGCCCTGCGTGGACGGCGACTATGACATGTCGGTCATCGGGCACGAGTACACGCACGCCATCTCCGGCCGCATGGTCGGTGGCCCGACCGCGGGCTGGAGCGGCGCCCAGGCCGGGGCCATGAACGAGAGCACCTCCGACCTGTTCTCCACGGAGTACCTCTACGAGTACGGCTTCCGTCCCGTGGGCGAGACCCCGTACGTGGTCGGCGGCTACGTCACCGGCGACAAGTCGCGCGGCATCAGGAACTACGACATGTCCAGGTCGCCCCTCAACTACAGCGACATCGGCTACGACATCGTCGGCGTCCAGACGCACGCGGACGGCGAGATCTGGTCGGCCACGCAGTTCGACGTGCGGGCGGCCTTCATCAAGCGGTACGGCCACGGCACGGCCAAGCAGCAGCGCGCGTGCGCCGACGGCAAGACGCCGGTCGACGAGTGCCCGGGCAACCGGCGCTGGGCGCAGCTCTCGTTCGACGCCCTGCTGCTGATGGCCTCGGGCGCGGTGGACTACGTCGATCACCGGGACGCGCTGCTGGCGGCCGACGCGATCCGCTTCGGCGGCAAGAACCGGGACATCATGTGGCGCGCGTTCGCCGAGCACGGCCTGGGCGAGGGCGCGGCCAGCAACGGCCCGGCCGACCCCGACCCGACGCCGAGCTTCGTCAACCCGGAGGGCAAGAACGGCTCGCTGCGGCTCAAGCCCCTGGGCGAGGCGAAGGACGCGGCGCTGCGGCTGTACGTGGGCGACTACGAGAGCCGCGTCGTCCCCGTCGCCGACACCGATCCGGCGACCCCGCTCGGCGACACGGTCGAGATGACGCCCGGCGTGTACGACTTCGTCGTCGTGGGCGCCGGCTTCGGCCACAAGCGGCTGAAGTACGCGGTGGTCCCCGGTGTCACGCTGCCGCTCCCGCTGGCCCTGCCCCGCAACCACGCCTCGGCGGCGAGCGGCGCGACGGCGAGCGGCGACGGCGTCAACCAGGCCAGGCTGATCGACGAGACCGAGGCCACGAACTGGGCCTCGCGCACCGGCGCGCCGGCCGGCAAGTCGGTGGTGGTGGACCTGGCGGGCGACGAGCCGGTCAGGATCCGCCGGGTGCAGGTGAGCGCCATGTTGCGGCCCGGCACCGACCCGGCCGACCCGGGGACGCAGAACCGCTTCTCCAGCCTGCGCTCGTTCGAGGTGCTGGCCTGCAGCGCGAACTGCGCCGACCCGGCGAGCTTCACGAAGATCTACACGAGCCGGTCGGACGCCTTCGACGCGGCGCTGCCGCGGCCCCGGGGCGGCGACATGCTGATCAAGTCGTTCGACGTGCGGCCCGCGAACGCGACGCATCTGATGCTGCGCGCGCTGACCACGCAGTGCACCGGCAACCCGCTCTACGCCGGTGAGCAGGACAACGACCCGAACTCGGCGACGGACTGCGGCACCGCGAGCGCGGCGCGCGATCACGTCAGGGCCGCCGAGTTCCAGGCGTTCTCCCGCTGACGTCTCCTCCCGGGCGGGGGCCCGCGCTTCTCCTCGTGGAGCGCGGGCCCTCCGCAGGCTAATTTGATGTCGTACTATCTCAAGGAGAACTAGTAGTATGCTCCGAGATAGTTAGACATCAAATTAATGTGACGGGGAGAGCCATGCGTACCCTGATCCGGAACGTGCGCGTCTTCGACGGTGAGCGGACCGTGCCGGCCGCCGACGTGCTCATCGACGGCGACCGCATCGCGGAGGCCGGCGGCGGGCCGGCGGACGTGGAGGTGGACGTGGAGGTGGACGGCACGGGCAGGACCCTGCTGCCCGGCCTCATCGACGCCCACGCGCACGCCTACGACGGCGACCTGGCGGAGGCGCTGCGGTTCGGCGTCACCACCGAGCTGGAGATGAACAACCTGCCGCCCATCACCGCCGCCCAGCGCCGCCTGGCCGCCGAGCGCGACGATGTGGCCGACCTGCGCAGCTCCGGCATGATCGCCACCGCCCCCGGCGGGCACCCGTCCCAGCTCATGACCCCCGGCCTGCTGCGCGCCCTGGGCAGCGACGTGGACGCCGGCCTGGACACCGTCGCCGACGCGGGCCAGGCCAGGGCGTTCGTGGAGGCGCGGCTGGCCGAGGGCGCCGACTACCTCAAGATCGCCGTTGACGACGGGTCGGTGTCGGGCATGGCGCTGCCCGTGCTCAGCCCCGAGCTGGCCGCCGTCCTGGTGGCGGCCGGGCACGCCGCCGGGCTCAAGGTCATCGCCCACACCGTGACCGCCAGGGAGGCGCTGATCGCGCTGGACGCGGGCGTGGACGGGCTCGCCCACCTCTACTCCGACGTGGCCGAGGAGGGCGCCGAGGAGACGGCCGCCAGGATCGCCGCCCACGACGCGTTCGTGGTCAGCACCATGGTCTACATCGAGGCCGTCACGGGCGACCCCGGCGGCGCCGAGCTGCTGCGCGACCCGCGCACGGCCGGGCGGATGTCGGAGCGGTCGAAGGCCACGTTCGCGCGGCACGTCCCGGGCGTGCCCATGCACGCGAAGGGCGTGCGCAACGCCTCCCACGCGGCGGCGGCGCTGCTGCGGGCCGGGGTGCCGGTGCTCGCGGGCACGGACGCGACGCCGTTCGGGCCGGTGCACGGCGCGGGCCTGCACCGCGAGCTGCTGCTGCTCACGCAGGCGGGGCTGACGCCCGAGCAGGCGCTCGCGGCGGCCACGAGCGTCCCGGCGCGCTGCTTCGGCCTCGCCGACCGCGGCCGGATCGCCGCCGGGCTGCGAGCGGACCTGCTGCTCGTGGACGGCGACCCGACCACCGACATCACCGCCACCCGCGCCGTCGCCGGCGTCTGGCGGCGCGGCGTGCGGCAGGACCAGGACCCGCGGGAGAGCCAGGACATGAGGTAGGGCCGGAATGTGCGGCAGGGTCGGGGGTGACCCGCCGCCCGAGCGGCCGCCGTCCCGGGGCCGGCGCGGGTCAGCCGAGCACGTTCTCGTGCAGCGCGCGCAGGACCGCGTTGGTACGGTCCCGCGCGCCGAGCTTGAGCAGCACGGTCGAGACGTGGTTCTTCACCGTGCCCTCGGCCAGGAACAGCGCCCGCGCGATCTCCCGGTTGCTGTAGCCCTCCGCCACCAGCCGCAACACCTCCAGCTCCCGCTCGGTGAGCGGCTGGATCCGCGGCAGGTCCGCGCCGCCCGGCGGCCGGCGGTCCCGCACGGCCCGCAGCAGCCGGCTGGTGATCGAGGGGGAGATCAGCGTGCCGCCGTCGGCGAGCGTGCGGATGGCCCGGGTGAGCTGGTCGAGCGTCACGTCCTTGAGCAGGTAGCCGCAGGCCCCGGCGCGCATCGCGTCGAGCACGAGCGTGTCGGTGTCGAACGTGGTCAGCACCAGCACCGGCGGCGGCCGCCACGCCGTGACGTCGCGCAGGGCGGTGAGCGCCCAGATGCCGTCGTGGCGCGGCATGCGCAGGTCGAGGAGCACGACGTCGGGCGCGTGCTCCTCGATGGCGGCCAGGGCGGTCATGCCGTCGTCGGCCTCGCCCACCACCTCGATCTCGTCGGTCAGGCCGAGCAGGCTGCGGATGCCCTGCCGCACCAGGGTCTGGTCGTCCACCACCAGCACGCGGATCATCGCGCGGGCAGCCAGGCGGTCACGCGGAACCCGTCGCTGCCGTCGAGGCGCACGCCGCCGCCCATCGCGCCGACCCGCTCGGCCAGGCCGCGCAGGCCGTTACCCGGCGCGATGCGCGGCGCGCCGCGCCCGTCGTCGACCGAGGTCAGCTTCAGGGTGTCGTCCGGCCGCCGCTCGATGGCGATCCGCAGCGAGGTCGCGTCCGCGTGGCGGATCGTGTTGGTGACGATCTCCTGGACGACGCGGATGAGCGTGATCGTCTGCTCCTCGGAGGTGCGCACGTCGGCGTCGATGTCCACGCTGATGTCCAGGCCGGGGATGTCGCGTACGACCGAGGCCAGGGACGCGCGCAGGTCGGGCGCGTCGGCGCGGAGCAGGCCGACGGTCTTGCGCACGTCGTCGAGCAGCTCCCTGGCCACCCGGTCGGCGCGCTCGATGTGCTCGCGCGCGCCCGAGCCCGCGCCGTCGCGGTGGCGGGCGACCTCCAGTTCGAGGGTGAGCGCGGTGAGCTGGTGGCCGACCAGGTCGTGCAGGTCGCGGGCGATGCGCAGCCGCTCGTGGGTCCGGGCCGAGTCGGCCAGCGCGACGCTCGCCGCGCGCAGCTCGACGTGCGCCTCGGCCAGCTCGCGGCGCATCCGCTGCTCCCTGATGACCGCGACGGTGCTGAGCAGCGTCGCCGCCTGGATCAGCAGGTAGATCAGCGTGGCGAGAACGACGGCGGTGCCGTCGGCGCCGGCCCGGCTCACGGCCAGGGCGATCACCAGGGAGTTGAGCGCGACCACCACCGGCCCCGTCCACACCGGCAGCAGGTGCGCGCTCAGCGCCGCGGCGAAGACGAGCAGGATCGGCAGCCATCCGGCGCCGGGCGCGGTCAGGACGAGGATCCAGGCCAGGACGACGTAGAGGGCGTACGAGATCCGCGGGCGCAGCAGCGCGCGGCCGTTGTGGAGGGTGGCGCTGTGGAGGGCGGCGCTGTGGAAGGCGGCGCTCACGAAGGAGACCAGCAGCGCCACGAACAGGGCGCTCCACAGGAGCCGGGGGATCTGGGTGCCGGCCCCGCTGATCAGGGTCGGTGCGCCCACCCCGGCGCACAGCAGGAGCACCGCCAGACCGGCCCAGGCATCCGGGTCGATTCGCCGCATGTTGTCACTGTACTGTCGGGCCGCGCCGGGCCGGGGGTGCCGAAAGTCATGGGCGGGAACGCTGACCATCGGCACAGGCGCGCGCCACGGGCCCGCTCCTAGCGTCGGTGCCATGCCCGGATCATCGTCACCACCCGCCGTCGAGGCCGACGGCCTGCACAAACGTTATGGCGCCAAGATCGCCGTGGACGACGTCAGCCTGTCGATCGGCGCCGGCGAGATCTTCGGCCTGCTCGGCCGCAACGGAGCCGGCAAGACGACCACCGTCGAGCTGATCGCCGGCCTCCGGCGGCCCGACCGCGGCGCCGTCCGCGTGCTCGGCCTGGACGCGTCGCGCGACCGGGCCAGGCTCCGGCAGGTCCTCGGCGTGCAGCTGCAGGACAGCCACCTGCACGCGGCGCTCACGGTCGCCGAGCTGGTCGGCCTGTACCGCACCTTCTACCGGAACCCGCTGGACGCCGGCGAGCTCATCGAGTCGGTGGGCCTGACGGAGTCGCGCCGCACCCGCTTCGAGAAGCTGTCCGGCGGGCAGCAGCAGCGGTTGTCGATCGCGCTCGCCCTGGTCGGGCGGCCCCGGGTGGTGATACTCGACGAGCTCACCACCGGCCTCGACCCGGAGGCGCGCCGCCAGATGTGGGCGACCGTCGAGGCCCTGCGCGACTCCGGCGTGACCGTGCTGCTCGTCAGCCACGCCATGGAGGAGGTCGAGCGGCTGTGCGACCGGGTGGCGCTGCTCGACGCGGGCCGGATCGTGGCGCTCGACTCGCCCGCCGGCCTCGTCGCCAGGGTCGGGTTCGCCCAGCGGGTGATCTTCCAGGCCGCCGAGCCGGTGCCCGCCGGGCTGCTGGAGGGCATCGAGGGGGTCGAGCGGGTCCGCGTGGACGGCGACACCGTGGTCGTCGAAGGGCACGGGGACCTGCTGCAGGCCGTGAGCGTGGGGCTCGTACGGGCCGGGGTCGTGGTCACCGGGACGCGCAGCGAGCAGGCCACGTTGGACGACGCCTTCCTCGCCCTGACGGGACGGCGCCTGGAGACCACCGAGGAGACGCCCCGATGACCACCGCCGTGGCCGACGTGGCCGTGCACCGTCCGGGGGTGCGGTCCTGGGTGGAGTTGCTGGTCTGCGAGACGAAGATGGTCGTCCGCGACATCGCCGGGCTGATCGTGCCGCTCGGCCTGCCCGTGCTGATCCTGGTGATGAACGCCTCGTCCGCCGCGCGGCAGACGGTCGCGAACGGCAGGACGGCGCTCGACGTGTACGTGCTGCCGCTGGTGTTCACGATGGTCGTGGCCACGATCGGCATCATCAACATGCCGAGTTTCCTGGCCTACTACCGCCGCTCCGGGATACTCAGACGCCTCGCCGTGACGCCCGCGTCGCCGGCCATGGTGCTCGCCGCCCAGATGGTCGTGAGCGCGCTGCAGACGGTGACCGGGATCGCGGCGGCCTGGGTCGTGGCCCTGCTGGCGTTCGACGCCGGCCCGCCCGTGCACACCGGCACGGCGATCGGGGTGTTCGCGCTGGCCACGGTCTCGATGTACGCCGTCGGCCTGATCGTCGCCGCCGTCGCCCCCACCCCGAACTCCTCCGTCGCCATCGGCCTGGCCCTGTACTTCGTGCTCGGCGCGCTGGGCGGGATGTTCGGCGGGCGCGAGGGGCTTCCGGACGTGGTCGCGACGATCGGGGAATGGCTGCCGTTCGGCGCGGCGGTGGAGGCCCTGTCCGCCGCCTGGAGCGGCGCGCCCGTCGAGACCGCCCACCTGATCGCCCTCGCGGCGAGCACCGTGGTCGGCGGAGTCGTCGCGGCCGCCTTCTTCCGCTGGGAGTGAGCCACACCGCCCGCAGCCCGTCGCCCCTCGCCCGTAGCCCGCCGGCGAGCATGGACGCGGCCCGGCTCCCCCTCCGGTGCCGGGCCGCGTCCACGCGAGGATCAGTAGATGCGGTACTTCTTGCCGCAGTTGTCGAACTTGCCGGCCCAGCAGGTGAAGGTGTAGACCTTCTTGATCCCCCGGCCGCTCCAGGCGCCG
>NZ_JOAG01000027.1 GCF_000725485.1 Nonomuraea candida
GGCCATGGAGTTGACGTTGTCGGTGAGGTTCTTCCAGGTGCCGGCCACGTTGGGCACCCGCGCCTGCCCGCCGAGCTGGCCCTCCGTGCCGACCTCGCGCGCGACCCGGGTCACCTCGTCGGCGAACGCGCTGAGCGTGTCGACCATCGTGTTGATCGTCTGCGCCAGCACCGCGACCTCGCCCTTGGCCTCCACGGTGATCTTCTGCGACAGGTCGCCGCGCGCCACGGCGGTGGCCACCTGCGCGATGCTGCGCACCTGGCTCGTCAGGTTGGAGGCCATGACGTTGACGTTGTCCGTCAGGTCCTTCCAGGTGCCCGACACGCCACGGACGGTCGCCTGGCCGCCCAGGTTGCCCTCGGTGCCCACCTCGCGCGCCACCCGGGTCACCTCGTCGGCGAACGCCGAGAGCTGGTCGACCATCGTGTTGATGGTCTCCTTGAGCTCCAGGATCTCGCCCCGCGCGTCCACCCGGATCTTCTGCGACAGGTCGCCGCGCGCGACCGCGGTGGTGACCTCGGCGATGCTGCGGACCTGCGCCGTCAGGTTGTCGGCCATGACGTTGACCGACTCCGTCAGGGCCTTCCAGGTGCCGGAGACGCCCTTGACGTCGGCCTGGCCGCCCAGTCGGCCGTCGGTGCCCACCTCGCGCGCCACGCGGGTCACCTCGTCGGCGAAGGAGGAGAGCTGGTCGACCATCGTGTTCAGGGTGTTCTTCAGCTCCAGGATCTCGCCCCGGGCCGAGACGGTGATCTTCTGCGACAGGTCACCCCTGGCCACGGCGGTGGCCACCTGGGAGATGTTGCGCACCTGGTCGGTGAGGTTGCCGGCCATGAAGTTCACCGAGTCGGTCAGGTCGCGCCAGGTGCCGGCCACGCCCTTGACGTTGGCCTGGCCGCCGAGCTGGCCCTCGGTGCCGACCTCGCGGGCGACCCTGGTCACCTCGTCGGCGAAGGAGGAGAGCTGGTCGACCATCGTGTTGACGGTGTTCTTCAGCTCCAGGATCTCGCCCCGGGCGTCCACCGTGATCTTCTGTGACAGGTCGCCGCGCGCCACGGCCGTGGTGACCTGGGCGATGCTGCGCACCTGGTCGGTGAGGTTGCCCGCCATGGCGTTGACCGAGTCGGTGAGGTCCTTCCACGTCCCCGAGACGCCCGGCACGTCGGCCTGGCCGCCCAGCCGGCCGTCGGTGCCCACCTCGCGGGCCACCCGGGTCACCTCGGAGGTGAACAGCGCGAGCTGGTCCACCATGCCGTTGAACACCGAGGCGATCTCGCCGAGCAGCCCGTCGGCGTCCCCGGGCAGCCGGTGGCGGAAGTCGCCGTCCCTGACCGCCGTCAGCCCCGCCAGGAGCTGCCGCAGCTCTTGCTCGCCGACTTGCGCGTTTCCGGGGGTGGTGGAACGCGAGCCCTTCACCGATGCGTCACTCATGTCCCGCCTCTTCGTCGTGCCCGGCAACCTGAGCTGCCAGCCTCATGGGTCCGTCGCTCCATAGTGCCGGGGACACGGCCGCCGACTCGAACGTCCCGTTGCCGCCGGTTTGTGAGAGTACTAGATCCTCACAGTGCTTCACCCCGTCCAGCCTGCCGCAACAACGCTCCGCACGCGCCGGAGCCACCTATTTCCGTGGCCCGCGGCATCTCGGGCGGCGCGTCAGCCGGGGGCCGCGCGCGGCCGGGATCAGCCGGCCGGCGTGCGGTCCCGGTGCGGGGCCTGCGGAAGGATCTGCACGGCCCGCGGCATCGGCGTGGAGGTTCTCGATCGGCCTGCCCGATCGCGGTGACGGCGACGTAGGCTCGATGCATGGGAGGACGGGCGCGGCGCCGGCGTGGCGGCGATCAGAGCCGCGGTCGCCGCCTCCTCGCGTCCGTCTCAGGCGCGACCATGCTGTTCAGCATCGCCTCCAACTTCGGGGAAGCACCCGAGTGGCATCAGGTCGTCCTGGGAGCCGCGGCGGTGGCCGGAGCCGTGGCGGTGGCCGCACCGCCGCGTGCCGTCACCGGCCGGCTTCAAAAAAAATCCTTCCAGTTCGTTGAACAATCCGTGGCTTGAGGCCTTCAGGGGCGCGGGAAGGTCAGCGGGCGCGCCGGGATGGTGTCGAGGGAGGCGAGGGTCTCCTGGTCGAGCTCGATCGAGCCGGCCGCCAGGTTCGCTTCGAGGTGGCCCGGGTCGGCGGTGCCCGGAATGAGCAGCACGTTGGGGGCGCGGTGCAGCAGCCAGGCCAGGGCGACCTGCGCCGGGGTGCAGCCCAGGTGCCGGGCGGCGGCGAGCACGGCAGGCTCGTCGGTCGCCTTCGCCAGGCCCGGGAACGCGCCGCCGAGGGGGAAGTAGGGAACCCAGGCGATCCGCTCGTCGGTGCAGAAGCGGAGCAGGTCATCGTCGTCGCGCGCCACGAGGCTGTGCACGTTCTGCACGCAGGCGATGCCGGCGGGCAGGGCGCGGCGCACGACGTCCGGGGTCACGCTGCTCAGCCCGATGGCGCCGATCTTGCCTGCGTCGCGGAGCGCGATCATCTCCGCGAGCTGGTCGTCGAGGTCGACGACCTGGTCGCCGGGGACGGGAATGGTGATGCCCGCGTCCACGCGGCGCAGGTTCATCACCTCGATCCGCTCCACCCGCAGCGCGGCGAGGTTGGCCTCGACCTCGGCCCGCAGCTCGTGGGGCCGTTGCGCCAGGCGCAGCGGCATCGGGCCGCCGGGGTCGGAGACGGCGCCGACCTTGCTGACGACCAGGACGTCGTCCCCGGGGCGGAGCGCCCGGCGGATGACGTCGTTGACGAAGCCGTCGCCGTAGAACTGGGCGGTGTCCACGTGGTCGACCCCGAGGTCGATCGCGCGGCGCAGCAGGGCGACGGCGGCGTCGCGATCGCCGCTCAGGCGCTCCAGCTGCATGGCGCCGAATCCGACGCGCGAGACGGTGCGGCCGGCCATCAGGCCGGCGCCTCCGGGCCGCTCGGTGCGGGCCGGGGCGGAAGCGGGGATGCCTTCGGATGTCACGGGCTACCTGCTCTCATGAGAAAATGAGAAGGAGAAACGGAGGTGCCTCCGTTACGTTCACTGTACCACTACCGGAGGTGCCTCCGTTTTGACTCCGTCCACGACGCCACCGTCCGGCGCTCCCGCGGACCCGCCCGATCCGGCGGGCCAGCCGGTACGACGCGACGCCCGGCGCAACCGCGACAAGCTCATCGCCGCCGCCCAGGCCGCCTTCACGGCCGCCGACGGCCCGGTCACCCTGGAGGCCATCGCCCGCCAGGCCGGAGTCGGCATCGGGACCCTGTACCGCCACTTCCCCACCCGCGAGGACCTCGTCGACGCCGTCTACGCCGCCGAGCTCGACGCCGTCACCGCGAGCGTCCCCGCCCTGCTCGACCGGCATCCCGCCGACGTCGCCCTCCGGGCCTGGATGGGCCGGTACGCCACCTTCGTCGCCACCAAGCGCGGCATGATGGAGACGCTGCGCGCGGGGATCGCCTCCGGGCGCATCGCGCCCCCCTCGCGCGAGCGCGTCACCACCACGATCGCCGTCTTCCTCGAACGCGGCGCCGCGACGGGGACGCTCCGCGCGGAGGTGGAGCCCGACGACGTCACCGCGCTGCTCGTCGGCGTGTTCCTCGCCATCGCCTCCGGCGCCTCCCAGGAGCAGGCCGGCCGCCTGCTCGACCTCCTCACCGACGCGCTCCGCCCGCGCACGGAGGCCGGCCCGGCCGCGTGACCACCGGTCCCGCCGCTGCGGGCAGGGCGCGCAGCGCTCGCGGGGTCATCGAGGCGGCGGGCTCGCCGCGAGCCGCCGGCTTCCCGCCGGCCACGCGGCCGGGCCTGTCGCGTACGGCGGCGTCCTCGGCTCACCTGCCGTCGCTCTCCCCGGGAACGGCCACGGGAGCTGCCCACCCGGCGGACGGCGTGGCAGCTTCGGCGGCGGCGCTGCGGCGTGCCCGGTAGGCGAAGACCGCGGCGCCCAGCAGCGGGCCCCACACCGGGCACGGGAACATCAGGACGAACAGCACGCCGTCCCACCACGAGCCCATCTGGACGGCCCCGGCCAGCACGCCGGGGGCCGACACGCACAGCGCCACCGCGCCGAACGCGCCCGGCCCGACGGCCAGCGCCACCGGGACGGGCCGGCCGCCCGACCAGGGCACCCAGCGCGGCACGACCTCGCCCCAGCGGCCGATGAGGCCGAGCGTCAGCACGACGGCCACGACCGCGCTCAGGCCGATCAGGAAGCCCTGGATCCGGGTGGCCGCGTCGCCGGCCTCCGCGGCGATCAGCGTGATGTGGCCGGTCCGCGGGTCGTAGCCGCCGAGCGGCCAGGGCGTCGCCCACGTCAGCCGCGCCACCGCGTACGGCACGGGACACAGGGCGGCCGCGATCGTGACGGCCCTCCCCCAGCGCGGCACCGTCACCCCGCGCCCGCGCGCGAACGAGCCGTACGCGACCCACGCCCACCCGACCGCGGCGCCCGCCATCGCCCACGACCAGGCGATCCGCCCGCCGTACACGGCGAACCCGGAGGCCACGTTGACCAGGTAGCGGGGGACCGCGTCGGTCATCATCAGCGACGCGATCAGCCCGGCCGGGAGCAGCACCGCCAGGACGTACGCGACGGGCCGCCGGCGTACGCATCCCGCCGCCACCAGTCCGGCGACCCCCAGCAGGGCGGCGGGGATCAGCGCGTACCCGATGGACGACAGCACGGACGCGTCGGACATCACCAGCAGGAAGAAGGCGCTCTCGGCCGCGGCGACCGCGCCGGCGGCCCTGGGCCGGGACCGGAGGGCGAGCGCCGCCAGCACGCCGAGCACGCCGGCGGCCGCCATCAGCCCCACGCCCGGCCCGCGCTCGATCCAGTGGTTGACGCCCACCGTGACCGTGGCGGCCGCGCCGTACGGGTAGCTGCCGGGGACGAACCACCACAGGGCCGCCACCGCCAGCGTCGCCGCGGAGATCGTCGATGCGGTCAGACGGCGCATGCTCACTTCCCCCCGATCCCGCGTCCGCCGGCCGCCCCCGGCCGCCGGCCGGACCCGGCGGCTCCCCACCCGGGGACCGTCCGGTCGTCGGGAGGCGGGCTCGCCACCGTCATTACCGCCGGCAGGCCCGCCTTCAGGCGACCGGGAGGCGGGCTCGCCTCCAGACGACCGGGAGCTGGGCTCGACACCGTCGTCGCCGGCAAGCCGGCCTCCGGGCGGCCGGGGGGCGGCGTGCCGGGCCGTCTCACCGTGAGGGTCGTGGTGGTGGTTGCGCTGTTCATGACTGTGAGGCTCACAGCCCGGCGGCGGGCGGACATCCCCCGGATGGGGGAAGGGACGGCCCGGCGGTCCGGGCTACCATCGCCGACGTGAACGGACAGATCGGACGTGCCGTGCGGGCGCTCCTCTACCAGGCGCTGGGCGCGGCGCTGCTGACCCCGGTCGCCGTGGTGCTCGGCCTGGCCATCCTGAGCGAGCCCACGCCGGCGCGCGTCCTGGTCCTGTGGGCGGCGTGCCTGCCCGCCTCGGTGCTGCTCGCCCTGGCGCCGCTGGTGCGGCGCATCGAGATCGCCGCGCTGGCCGAGCTGCTCGGCGTGCAGGTCTCCGACCGGGCCGACCGGGTCTACCTGGTGGCGCTGACGAGCCTGCACCTGTACGGCGGCGCGACGCTGGGCGCGGGCGTGCTCCTGCTGTCCCCGGGGCTGGTCCGGCTGGGCGATCTGGCGCTGTGGCGCGACAGCCCCGCCGCCCAGGCCGAGCCGCTGGCGGCCGTGCTCGCGGTGGCGGCCGCCATGGTCGCGGCGGGGTTCGGGCAGCGGTGGGCGGCGCGCCGCCTGCTGCGCGCCGAACCGTCGCGCATGCTGGAGGAGCTCGGCCGCCGCCAGGCCGTCGCGCTGGAGCTGCACGACGCGGTCGGGCACGCGCTCAGCGTCGTCCTGGTGCAGGGCATGGCCGCGCAGGCCGCGCTCCAGCGTCCCGCCCCTCGTCCCGAGCACGCCGCGCGCTCGCTGGAGCACCTGCTCGACACCGCCCGCGCCGCCCAGGAGGACCTCGACGTGCTGCTCGGCGTGCTCGACGACGGCCAGGCGGCACGTACGCCCACGCTCGACGCGCTTCACACCCTCACCCGCGGGCTCGACGTCCGCGTGACCGCCGGCCGCCTTGACCGCATCCCCCCGGCCACCTCCCGCACCGCCTACGCCATCGCCCGCGAGGCGCTCACCAACGCCCTGCGCCACGGGTCCGGCCCCGTCACGCTCGACGTCGGCACGGACGCCCCCGGCGAGCTGGTGCTGACCGTCGAGAACGCCGCCGCCGGCTCCCCCGCCCCACCGGCCGGGGGCCGGCGCGGCCTGACGGGCATGCGCATGCGGGCCCGTCTCGCCGGCGGAACGTGCACCGCTCTGCAGGCCGGAACGACCTGGCGCGTCGAAGCGAGGCTGCCGCTGTGATCCGTGTCGTCCTGGCCGACGACGAGCCGCTCATCCGCGAGGGATGGGCCGCGATGCTCTCCCTCCACGACGACCTCGCGCCCGTCGCCCAGGCCGCCGACGGCCTGGAGGCCGTCGAGGCCGGCGCGCGCGCCGACGTCGTGCTGATGGACATCCGCATGCCCCGCATGGACGGCCTCGCCGCCACCGTCGAGCTGACCCGCCGTTCCCCGTCCACCCGCGTCATCGTGGTCACCACCTTCGAGAACGACCAGCTCGTGTGGGCCGCCCTGCGCGCCGGAGCGGCCGGGTACGTGCTCAAACGCGCTCCGGCCGGCGAGCTGGTGGAAGCCGTCCGGCTGGTGCACTCCCGCCGCGCGGTGCTCTTCCCCGACGCGCTGCGCCGCATCGCCGCCCCGCACCACGGCAGCGCCCGGCCGCGCCGCCCGGTCACGCTCACGCCCCGCGAGCACGAGGTGCTGCGGCACATCACGCGGGGACGGGCCAACCCGGAGATCGCCGAGGCCCTGCACGTGTCGCGGGAGACGATCAAGACCCATGTGACCAACGTCCTGGGCAAACTCGGCGCCCGTGACCGCACCCACGCCGCCGTCCTGGCCTACGAACTCGGCCTGATCCTCCCCGGCATCGACCCCGCCTGAACCGGCCCCACGACGCCGCGCCCTTCCTGGTCGAACGCCTGGTCATAGGCGCGATCGCGGCCCAGGTCTGGCGGGCTTCGATGGCGGCCCCCGGCCCCGGCTAGGGTGAGGGGATGGTCGAGCGTCCTTCGTCGTCCCGGGGCAGGTGGGGCTCGGCGGGGTTGGACGCCGGTGCGGCGTTCGTCTGCGTCCTGGCCTTCTGGCTGCCGCTGGACGACCGGTTCGGGCCGTACGTGTCGGCCGGGCTGGTCGTGCTGCTCTTCGGCGGCATGCTGCTGCGGTCGTGGTCACCGCTCGCCGCGGTCGGCGTCGTCGCCGCGGCGAGCGTCGCTGGCCTGGCTCTGGGGTTGTCCGCCGATCCGTTCGTCGCCGTCGCGTGGACGCTGTATCCCGTGGCGGTGACGTGGGGGACCCCGAGGTCGCTGACCGTCGTCAAGGCGGCGACGGGCGCGGTCGTCGTGGTGATCGCCTTCTTCGGCACCGCCGACGGCGCGGGCGGCGTGCTGCGGTTCGTCATGCTGAGCCTGCTCGCGCTGGCCGGGTCCTGGCTGCTGGGCGGCACGACGCGGCGGGCGGTGCTGGAGGCCGAGCACGCGGCGCGGGCCGAGTCGCGGGCGGCGGTGGTGGCCGAGCGGCTGCGCGTGGTACGCGAGCTGCACGACGTCGTCTCCCACTCGCTGGGCACGATCGCGGTGACGGCGGGGGTGGCGGCCCGGGTGGGCGCCGACGACCCCGGCCGGCTGCGGGACAGGCTGGAGCAGATCGAGGTGGTCAGCCGGCAGGCGCTGGACGAGCTGCGTACCACGCTGGCCTCCGTCCGGGTGGGAGAGGAGGGCGCCGAGCGCCGGCCCATGCCGGGCATCGGGAACCTGCCGGCCCTGGCCGAGCGGGCGAGAGGCGGGGGTGTCGGGGTGAGCATGACGGTGACGGGGGTGGAGGCCGTGCCCCCGGGCATCGGCCTGGCCGTCTACCGGATCGTGCAGGAAGGGCTGACGAACGTCGTCCGGCACGCCGCCGGGGCGCACTGCGCCGTGACCGTGCGCGGCCGGGACGGCGAGGTCCTGATCACCGTCGCGGACGACGGCGGGGGGCCGCGGACGCCCGCGGGCGAGCCGGGGTACGGGCTGGCCGGCCTGCGGGAGCGGGTGGAGCTGCTCGGCGGCGGCTTCGCCGCGGGGCCCGGCCGGGACGGCGGGTTCGAGCTGCGCGCGACCATCCCGGTGCCGGAAACGGTGTCCCGTGGGTGAGCCCGTGCGCGAGCCCGTGGGTGAGCCTGTGGGTGAGCCTGTGCGCGAGCCCGTGCGTGAGCCCGCGGCCGGGCGGGCCGAGGTGCTGATCGCCGAGGACGAGGACCTGCTGCGGGCCTCGCTGCGCGAGCTGGTGGACAGCGACCCGCGGCTGGTCGCCACGGGTGAGGCGCGCGACGGGCGGGAGGCGGTCGCCGCGGCGGAGCGGCTCCGGCCCGACGTCGTCCTCATGGACGTCCGCATGCCCGTCATGGACGGCCTCACGGCGACCCGCCTCATCTGCGAGCGGCGGCCGGCGGTCAAGGTCGTGGTCCTGACGACGTTCGACCTCGACGAGTACGTCTACGAGGCGCTGCGCGCGGGCGCCTCGGGGTTCCTGCTGAAGAACGCCGTCCCGGAGGACATCCTGCGGGCGATCCGCACCGTCCACGACGGCAACGCCATGCTCGCCCCCGAGGTGACCAGGCGCCTGATCGCCGACTGCTCCCGGGGCAGAGGCCGGCCCCGGCCGGACCCGTCGCCGTTCGGCGCGCTGACCGAACGCGAGCGGGACGTGGTGGCGGCCGTCGTGCGGGGCATGTCGAACGAGGAGATCGCCGCGGCGCTCTTCCTCAGCCGGGCCACGGTGAAGACCTACCTGAGCCGGCTGTTCCTCAAGCTCGGCGTGCGGGATCGCACCCAGCTCGTCATCCTCGCCTACGAGTCCGGGTACGTGGACGGCCTGGGCTGACGGCCCGATGTCAACCTTTGGCCGATGCGCCCGGCGCGGCCCGCTTGCCACGCTGAAGACCATGATCGAGATAGTCGGACTCAGCAAACGCCGCGGGAAGAGGCTGGTGGTGGACGACGCCGCTTTCACGGCCGTCCCGGGCCGCGTGACGGGGTTCCTCGGCCCGAACGGCGCCGGGAAGTCGTCCACGCTGCGCATCCTGCTCGGCCTGGACCACGCCGACTCCGGCGCCGCGCTGATCGGCGGCAGGCCGTACCGGAAGCTCCGTGACCCGCTGCGCACGGTGGGGTCGTTGCTCGAAGGCAGCGGCGCGCACCGGTCCAGGACCGCGCGGGCGCACCTGACGTGGGTGGCGCGCAGCAACGGCATCCCGAAGGCGCGGGTGGGTGAGGTGCTGGACGAGACCGGGCTGGCGAACGTCGCGGGCAAGCGCGTCGGCACGTTCTCGCTCGGCATGGGGCAGCGGCTCGGCGTGGCGGCGGCCCTGCTCGGCGAGCCGGAGGTGCTCGTCCTCGACGAGCCGGTCAACGGCCTCGACCCGGACGGCATCCGGTGGATCAGAGGGCTGCTGAGGGCGTACGCCCGGGCCGGGCGCACCGTGCTGGTCTCCAGCCACCTGATGAGCGAGATGGCGGAGACCGCCGACGACCTGGTGGTGATCAGCGCGGGCAGGATCGTCGCCCAGGGCTCCCTGTCCGAGGTGACCGCCGGGCACGCCTCGCTGGAGGAGGCGTTCTTCGCCCTGACGGCCCCGGGCCACCCCTCGCGTGACGCGCGGAGCACGCCGTGACCTTGCGGAACACCGTCGCCGCCGAGCTCAGGAAGCTGCTGGCTCTGCCCTCGGCCCTGATCGCCCTCGCCCTCGGCGCGCTGGCCACGCTCGGCCTCGCCGCCATGTCCACCCGCTCCATGCGGAGCAAGCTCGACCTCGGCGACCCCACCGCGCTGGCCCACACCACCACGATGGAGGTCGGCTTCAACCTCATCCCCGCCGGGGCCATCGGCGCGATCGTGCTCGGCGTCGTCGCCGTCAGCAGCGAGTACACGCCCAACGGCAAGGACGTCGGCGGCGGCCGGCAGATCCTGGCCAGCCTCACCTGCACCCCGCGGCGCGGCCTGCTGCTCGCCGCCAAGACGATCGTGCTGGTCCTCGTCACCGCCGTGTTCGCCGCCGTCACGATCTCCGCCACGATCGCGCTGTCCCAGGTCCTGCTCGGCGCGCACGGCCATCCGCCGGGCGAGGTGGTGGCGGCCCTCGGCCCGCGGGCGGCGGGGGGTGTGGCGTACTGGGTGCTCATCGCGGTGATCGCCTTCGCGGTCACCGTCATGACCCGCAGCGGCATCGTGCCGCTGATCGTGTTCATCGCCAACACCACGCTGGTGTCGGTCACCTTCCTGCTGACCAGGCTCACCCCGCTGGCGAACTACCTGCCCGACGTGGCGGGAGCGGCGATGGTCGGGGTCTTCGCGCCCACGGAAGGCATGCTGGCTCCGCTGCCCGGCGGCCTCGTCATGGCCGCCTGGGCCGCCGGGCTGCTCGCCGTCGCCGCCCGCGTTTTCGTCCGGCGGGATGCCTGACATGACCAACGGCTTCCGGAACGTCGTGTCGGCGGAGCTCGTCAAGCTCCGCACCCTGCCCGCGGCGCTGATCACCATCGTCACGACCGTGCTCGGCGCGGCCCTGCTCGCGGTCGTCCTCGCCGCGGGGCGGGAACGGCTCGGCGGCTCGCCGTCGGCGGTCGAGGCCGCGCTCGGTGTCGTGGAGTACGCGCAGTTCGGGTTCGTCCTGCTCGGCATCCTGGCCGCCGCCTCCGAGTACGGCGGCGGCCAGATCCGCACGACCCTGGCCGCCGTCCCGGGCCGCGGGCTGCTCATGGCGGGCAAGGCGATCGCCTGCACGGTGACCATGTCGCTGACCGCGCTGCTCACCATCGGCGTCTGCCTGCTGGCGGCGCGGCTCACGCCGGGCATGAGCTGGAGCGGGGGGCACGCCGGCGGGCCGGCCGGCGCCTGGGCCTATCTCACGCTGATCGGCCTGCTCGGCCACGCCGTCGCGGCCCTGCTCCGTGACCTCATCGCCGCCCTGGTCACGATGCTGGCGCTCGTCCTCGTCGTGCCGCCCGTCCTGGCGGGCCTCACCACGTCGGCGGGCTACCTGCCCAGCCTGGCCGGGATGCGCATGTACGCCCTCGGACCGGCGCCGCAGGACGGTCTCACCCCCGTCCAGGGCGCGGCCGTCCTCACCGGGTGGCTGGTGCTCGCGCTGGCCGCCGCCCTGGTGTCCTTCCTGCGGAGAGACGCCTAGGGGCCCGCGCCGGCGCGGTGGCTCGTTCCGGTCATTCCGGCAGGCTGTGGGCGAGGAGGAGCTGGGCGGCGGCCCGCGCGTGCCGGCCGTAGCCGGCCTCGTCCAGCACCATGGCGCGGCTGGCGGCCCCGTCGGCGAGGGTGGCCAGTTGCTCGGCGAGCGCGGCGGGGTCGCGGCAGCCCAGTTCCGTCAGCAGCGTGGTGATCAATCGCACCATCCGCAGTTTCTGCTCGCGGGCGTAGGAGTGGACCGCGCTCGCGGGGTCGGGGAACTCCGCCGCGGCGTCGATGAACGGGCACCCGCGCACCGGGGCCGCGTCCGGGGAGGGCAGGTCGAACAGCCGCAGGATCCGCTCGCGCGGCGGGAGGTCCTCGCGGGTCAGCACGCTCTCCAGGGTGTCGCCCGAGGAGATGAGGTCGTGCAGGTGGGCCATCACCAGGTCGTTCTTGGTCCGGAAGTGGGCGTAGAGCGTGCGTTTGGACACCGGGGCCTCCTCCGCGACCTGCTCCATGCCGGTCGCGCCGATCCCCTGGGTCGCGAACAGCCGGGCGGCGGCGGCCAGGATGCGCTCGCGCCCGCCGCGCCCGGCCCGCCGAGGTGTTGTCGCCGTCTCCATGACCCAAGTGTACGCCCGCGTTTACTTCACTTCCGGCACGGTGGTAGCTTCGCATCAGGAGGTAAACACATCCGTTTACCTAAGTCGTCGTTGAGGAGTGCCTCATGAGCCGGTCGGAGACCATCGACCTGAGCAGCCCAGCCGAGCGGCTGATCCGCGGCCGACGCGCCACGCGCGCGTTCCGCCCGCAGCCCGTCCCCGAGGAGACGGTGCGCGCCATCTTCTCCCTGGCCGGCGCCGCGCCGTCCAACTCCAACGCCCAGCCCTGGCAGGTGGAGGTGGCCAGCGGCGCGGTGCGCGACCGGCTGGCGGAGGCCCTGCCCAGGGCCCACGCCGCGCAGCGCGTCTCAGTCGATTTCCCGTACTCGGATGACATGTACGCACACGTGCACCAGGCCCGGCGGGCGGAGTTCGGCGCCGAGCTCTACGGCGCGCTGGGCATCGGTCTTGACGACCACGCGGCACGGGCCGCCTACGACGCCGAGAGCCTGCGCTTCTACGGGGCGCCGCACGTGGCGTTCCTGTTCGTCACCGGCGACGGCGGGCCGCGGCTGGCCGCGGACGTCGGCGCGTACATGCAGACGCTGCTGCTGGCGATGACCGCCTACGGCGTGGACAACTGCCCGCAGGGGCTGCTGAGCTTCTACGCCGACACCGTCCGCGGCGAGCTCGGCGTCACCACGGGAAAGCTGCTGGTCGGCATCTCCTTCGGCTACGCCGACGAGAGCGCGCCGGTCAACCGGGTCAGCACCGGGCGGGCCGCGCTGGAGACGACCACGGCCTTCCACGGCTGGCCAGACGGCCGGGGCGCGCAGGAAAGGGTCACGCCAGGGTCCGGGTGAGCGTGCGCAGGCCCACGCCCTACCGCGTCCCGGACGGGCGGCTCGGCCTCCGGCAGGTCCGGCGACGCGAACGGTCCCGGTGCCGCCGAGCAGGGGTAGCGCACCCCCTGGGCCTCGAACCGGGGCGCGGGCCTGGCTGCGCGTGGCCCGCACGCTTGTGTGGCGGCCGCCTCACCCTGCCGTGAACAGGTAGTTGCGCCGGCGGGCGGTCACCCGGTCCGTACGCCGCCAGCGGCGCCCGTGCCAGAGGTGCATCCGGTAGCCTCGCTCGATCAGCGATCCGGCGACCTCGTCGGAGCTCCTGCCGTACTTGTCCAGGTGGCGCTGCTCGATCTCGATCAGGAGCGTGGGCCGGTGCTGCTCGATCGTCCACCTGGCCCCTTCCAGCACCTTCGCCTCGAAGCCCTCCACGTCTATCTTCATGAAGTCCAGGCGCGCGATCTCCCGCAGCTCGCACACGCGGTCCACGCTGTACAGCGGCACCTCCAGCGTCCTGGCGGCGGCGAACGTCCCCGGGTGCTTCAGCCCTTCCTCCAGGTGCGCCCAGCCGTGGATCGGCAGCCCGAGCCGGTAGGGCAACCGCAGCGTGCGCCACCCGAGCGCCGCCCCCAGCGCGGCATTGGTGACCCGCACGTTGCGTGCCCCCGAGGCCCGCACCCCCAGCTCCAGCAGCCGGTACGGCAGCGGCAGCGGTTCGAAGGCGTGCACCTGGCCGGCCGGCCCGGCGAGGCGGGCCAGGGGATGTGTGTACATCCCGTACGCGGCGCCGATATCGAAGCAGACCGCTCCCGGCCGGACGAAGGCGGACAGGCCGAGCAGTTCGGGTTCGCTGAGGGAGAGCGTCGCTCCGGCCCGCAGCAGCGCGGCCGTAGCCGTCAATCTGATCATGCGGCCGACGGTAGGAAGAGGACGCGGAGCGGCGGATCCCCCTCAGGAGCGCAGCCGCGGGCCGCGCCGTGCCCCCGGAGAGGGAGCGCCGGCCACCACCAGGCCGCTCTCATAGGCGAACACCACCGCCTGCGCCCGGTCCCGCAGCCCCAGCTTGGTGAAGATGCGTCCCACGTGTGACTTCACGGTCTCCTCGGCGATGGTCAGCTCCCCGGCGATCTCGGCGTTGGCCAGCCCGGCCGCCACCAGCCGCAGGACGTCCCGTTCGCGGCCGGTCAGCGTGTTCAGCCGCAGCGACTCGGCCTCGTCCAGGGGCCGGCGGGAGGTGAACTCCTCGATGAGCCTGCGGGTGACCGAGGGCGCCAGCAGCGCCTGGCCGGCGGCGACGACGCGGATGGCGGTGATGAGGTCCTCCGGCGGCGCGTCCTTCAGCAGGAAGCCGCTGGCTCCGCCGCGCAGGGCCGCGTACACATAGTCGTCGATGTCGAAGGTGGTCAGGATCAGCACCTTGGTGTCACGGCCGGCGCCGATGATGCGGCGGGTGGCCTCCAGACCGTCGAGGTTGGGCATGCGTACGTCCATGAGCACGACGTCGGGCCGCAGCTCCCGGGCGGCCGCCACCGCGTCCAGGCCGTCGCGGGCCTCCCCGAGCACCTGGAGGTCGGGCTGGGCGGAGATCAGCGCCGCGAACCCGGCTCTGATCATCGCCTGGTCGTCGGCCACCAGCACCGTGATCATGCATCATCTCCCTTCGGCAGCCTGGCGCGTACGGTGAAGCCGCCCTCTTCCGTCGCGCCCGCACGGAACTCGCCGCCGAGCGCCGACACCCGTTCGTACATGCCGATCAGCCCGAGCCCCGGCCCGGTACGAGCGCCGGGGACCCGCGCCTCCACCGCTGGGGCGGTCCGGGACGGGGGCGGCTCGTTGTCCACCTCCACCGCCACCCCGTCGGGGCCGGCCCGGACCACGACGGTCGTGCCGGCGGCCGGCGCGTGGCGTACGACGTTGCTCAGCGCCTCCTGGGCGATCCGGTAGACGGTGAGCGACTCCACCGGCGACAGCGACGGCTCGCCGGCGACCGTGAACCGGACGGGCACGCCCGCCAGGCGTACGGACTCCACGAGCTCTTTCAGGTCGGCCAGGCCGGGCTGCGGCGCGGTCCGGGCCGGGCCGTCCGTGCCGCGCAGGGCGCCGAGCAGGAGGCGCATGTCCCGCAGGGACGCGCGGGCGGCGGCGTTGATGGCGGCGAACTCCCGGGCGGCCGGCTCGCTCACCCCGCCCTCGACCCGGTAGGGGGCGCTGGCCGCCTGCACGGCGATCACCGACATGTGGTGGGCCACCACGTCGTGCAGCTCCCTGGCGATGCGGGCCCGCTCCTCGAGGATCCGCCTGCGCCCCACCTCCTCGGCCGCGCGCAGGGTGTCGGCACGCCGCGCCCGGCGGGCATCGCCCACCAGCACGGCGGCCAGCAGCACCGTGCACCAGCTTCCCACGCCGGTCACCACGGCGACCGGGCCCACGACGTCCAGCAGCACGACCGTGGCCGCCCCCGCCACGACGGTGACGACACAGGCGATCACCGTCACCCGGCGCGGGGCCGACAGGGCCAGCACGAACATGACGGGCACCTGGGCGAACAGCAGATTGAAATACCACGGCAACGGCGTCATCGAACTGCCCAGCACCACCCCGGCACAGGTGATGACAGGGCCGGCCACCGCCATGACCACCCACGCGGCGAAGGGCCGGTACCACGCCAGGAGCACCGGGAGGGACGCCGGCACGGCCGCCGGCACGGCGAGCGCCCCGAAGTCCCCGGCCGCCGCGAAGAGCGCCGCATTGCCGACGAACAGGATCCCGGCCAGGACCGCGAAGGGGCCGCGCCGGAGCATCGGGCGCTCCGTGCCGGGGGAGGCGGGTATCCGCAGGTCGTACAAATCCCGAACAGCCCCCATGCCGCTCACCCTACGGCTCCGACAGGTCGCCCGCACGGGCCGGCCCCGCGGCGCCGGCGATCACCACGACCCACCACGACCCACCACGACCCACCACGGCACCCTGAGCCGCCCACCCCGGTCTCGACGTCACCTTCCCGCGGCTCGCGTGGGCGGTCAGGCGGTGCGGGTGTCGTACTCCTCGCGGTTGGCGAGCACCTCGCTCATGTGCGTCTCGGCCCACTCCTTGACGCTGCGCATCAGGGAGTGGAGCGAGAGGCCGAGCTCCGTCAGCTCGTACGTGACCGTGACCGGCACCGTCGGCGTCACGGTACGGGTGACCAGGCCGTCGCGCTCCAGGGTGCGCAGCGTCTGGGTGAGCATCTTCTGGCTCACCCCGGCCAGCCGGCGGGCCAGCTCGGAGTAGCGCATCGCCCGGGGCCCGGCGGCGCCCTCCTGCCCGCAGGCGCCCTCCTGCCCGGAGGGGTGCGGACCGTCGCTGCCCAGGGCGGCCAGGATCAGCGCGACCCACTTGTCGGAGATGCGGGCGAGCAGCTGGCGGCTGGGGCAGCCCGCCAGGAACGCGTCGTAATCCGCCCGCGCCTGTGCCCGCTGCTGGGCCGCCGTCATCGTCGGCATCGACGCTCCTTCCTACCGAGGGGTGACCTACGCACTTCGGAGTGCCTGCTTCCCATGGGGGAGTTACAGATCCCACAGTGGTGCATGGCAACCGCCGAGCACAAGCGACTGGGAGCGAACCCCGTGAACACCGCCACATCCCGTACCACCTCATCCCGTACCGCCACATCCGGTACCGCCACCTTCCGCACGGCCGTCGTCCGCACCCCGGGCGGGCCCGACGCGATCGAGATCATCGACGTTCCCGTCACCGAGCCGGGGCCCGGCCAGGTCCGGGTCCGGGTCGCCGCCGCGCCGGTCAACCCGGTCGACCTGGGGGTCGCGGGCGGCTTCTTCCACGCCGCCGGGCTGATCGACCAGCCCGCGCACACCGGCCTGGGCTGGGAGTTCGCCGGCACCGTCGTCGCCGCCGGTCCCGGCGCCGGCCTGGCCCCCGGCACCCGGGTCGCCGGCCTGGTGGACGGCTTCGACCGCGACTTCGGCACCTACGCCGAGCAGCTCGTCGTGCCGGTCACCGCGCTGGCCGCCGTCCCCGACGGGCTGGACCTGGTCACCGCGTCGACGGTGCCGCTCAACGGGCTCACCGCCGCCCAGATCCTCGACCTGCTCGGCGACGCGCCGGCGGGTGCGAACCGGCTGCTGGTGACCGGCGCGGCCGGCGCGGTCGGGGGCTACCTCGCCGCGCTCGCGCCCGAGCGCGGCTGGCAGGTGACCGGTCTGGCCAGGGCCGAGGACGAGGAGTTCGTACGCGGCCTCGGCGCCGGCTTCACCACGCGCGCCGAGCCGGGCTGGGACGCGGTCGCCGACACCGCGACGCTGCAGGAGCCGGCCCTGGCCCTGGTCCGCGACGGCGGCGCGTTCGTCGGCGTCCGGCCGAACGCGGTGCCGGCCGCCGAGCGGGGGATCACCGTGGCCGTCGTGATGGTCCACCCCGACAGCTCCCGGTTGAGCGGCCTGCTCGCCCGCGCCGCGTCCGGCGGCCTGCCGGCCCGGGTGCACGCGGCCCTGCCGCTGGACCGGGCCGCCGACGCCCACCGGGCCCTGGCCAAGGGCGGCGTCCGGGGTCGCTACGTCCTCCGACCCTGACCACGACGACGGCCTGTTCCCTCGTCGAAGCGCCTGCCCGATGTGCGGCCGGTGAAATGCAGCAGCATGAGGTTGTCGCCGACCCCGCCTCTGCCGCGCCGGATCAGGGCCTTGACGATCGGGTTCACCAGCCGCATGAGAGCACCGGGCGGGTGACTCCTCGTCACCGCCGCCTTCCCTGCATCGGTCACGAACGGCATGATAGCGATCTTTCGCACCAGGATGGCGACAGATGTCCGGGCAGCCTCCGGGGGGAGACCCGACCGGGGCCTCCCGCGCCGGGCTCGATGGCGCGGCCTGCTCTGCCACTGGCGGGTGGCCTCATGGAGCAGGCCGATCAGCTCATCCTGAGGATCTCGGCGCGCTCACGGAGCCCGGCCGTCCATGAGCGCCAGGTAGCCGTCCTCCAGGGTGGGCTCGACCGGCCGGGCGTAGGGGTCCGGCGGCGCGGCCGACACCACCCGGTACCGCATCCCCGCCCCCTCCGGCAGCGCCGACACCACTCGTCCCGCCGCCGGCGCCGGCCCGGAGGTCGTCACCGTCCACACCTGGCGGTGCGCCTGTGACACCAGCTCGCTCACCGTGCCCTGGAACGCCAGCCGCCCGTGGCCCAGCACGGCCAGTGACCGGCACGTCTGCGCCACGTCATCGACGATGTGCGTGCTCAGCAGCACCGTACGGTCCCCGGCCAGCTGCGACAGCAGGGTGCGGAACCGGATGCGCTCCTCAGGGTCCAGCCCCGTCGTCGGCTCGTCCACGATCAGCAGCCGCGGGTCGGCGAGCAGCGCCTGCGCGATCCCGACCCGCCGTAGCATGCCGCCGGAGAAGCCCTTCAGCCTGCGATCGGCCACGTCCGACAGCGCCACCACCTCCAGCAGCTCGGCGATCCTGCGCCGCCGCGCCGATCGGGAGTGCAGCCCTTTGAGCAGCGCGATGTAGTCCAGGAACCGGCGGGCGCTCAGATCCGGATACACCCCCAGGTCCTGCGGGAGGTAGCCGAGCGTTCGCCGCACCGCCAGCCGGCCTTCCGCCGTGGCCAGGTCGTGGCCGCCGATGACGACGCGGCCGGAGGTCGGCTTCAGCAGCCCGGCCAGGATCCGCATGAACGTGGTCTTGCCCGCGCCGTTGGCGCCCAGCAGCCCGTACATGCCGGTCGGCACCACCAGGCTCAGGCCGTCCAGGGCGCGGGCGCCACCCTTGTAGGTCTTGGTCAGGTCGGAGACGTCGATACGCATGTCAGGACTCGCTTCGGGAGGCATGGAGCCGGACCAGGGACAGGACGGCCGCGGCGAGCGCGATCATCACGCCGATCCACAGCCAGGCGGTGGCGGGGGTGTAGCCGGGGCGCAGGAAATCGAGCACGGCCGAGGCTCGCCCGTATCCGGGCGGGATCGGTGTCAGCAGGCCGTACCTGACGTACTCGCCGGTCGCTGAGAAGACCGTGTGGGACAGGGTCGGCATCAGGCTCGCCGGGATGACGTTCCCCCAGAACCAGTACGCCACGAACAGCACGCGGAACACCATCGGCGGCAGCAGCAGCGGCCCCGCGAACGCCAGCGCGCCGACGAACACCAGTCCCGGCAGGATCGAGGCCAGGAACGTCACCGCCGCCCAGCCGAGTGCCGACGGCTGCCCCTCGACGAACACGTACAGCAGCGCCCGCCCGAAGTACGCGATCGCCAGGGGCACGGCCGTGGCCGCGCACACGCCCGCGTACTTCCCGATCAGCCTGGCCGTCCGGCCCGACGGGGTGGCGTCCAGGATCCCGTCCACGCGCAGCACCCGCTCCCGTGGCAGCCGGTCGGCCAGCATGCAGCCGTACACGATGGGCAGCAAGGTGACGACGATCTGGGCCGCGACGCCCATCGCCTCCTTGGGCGCCGAGACCTCGTACACGCCCAGGTCCAGCGACCAGTAGTCCAGCACGGTGACCATCACGGCCACGACCAGGCCGTACACGATCCACAGCGATGGACGGCGGAGCTGCATCGCGAACTCGTAACGCAGGCTGGCGATCATTCGGGCTCTCCTCGCAGCACGCGCTCGGCGTTCCCGAGCAGCAGCCAGCCGGCGACGGCCAGCAGGACGGCGGTGGACATCAGGAACAGGCGGTTGACCGGCCAGCCGTCGCTCCCCCAGGACGTGGTCGCGAACAGGTGCAGGAGCCGGTATGCCGGATTGTCCGCCAGCGCGCCGCCGACGATCTGCTCCCCGGTCCACACGAACGCCACCAGCGAGGCGGCCGCCGCGGTGCTGCGCAGCGCCGCGGCCGCGAAGAAGCCGAGGGCCGCCAGCCACAGCGCGGGCGCCAGCCACACCAGTTGCCCGGCCGCGCCGCCGTACGCGAACGTCCACCAGCCGCTCGCCATCAGCGCGGCGCAGACCGCCACCGCGCACGCGCCCGTGCAGCCCAGCGCCACGGCCAGGCGGCGCAACAGCGCGGGGCGGTAACCGCGCGGAATGGCCAGCCGCAGCTCGGCCACCGGATCGCGGCCGGGCAGCGTGGCCGCGACCATCCCCGACAGCAGCGGCACGCCCATCTCCAGCGCGCCCATCAGCATCCAGCGGGTGTTCTCCTCACGCGAGCCGAGCCGGGTGCCGAAAGCGGCGAGAAGCAGAATGAGAGCGGCCAGCACGGGAGGCCCCAGCAAGGCGGGCAACCCCGCCCGCCGGGCCTCGTGCCGCCAGAGATCGACAGGTTTCATGCTGAGTGAGTAGCGGCGGCCCGCCGCATGGGTTCAATCCGGCCCGCGAGTGCGACGGCCGCCCCCGCCAGCACCACGGCCAGCGCGAACGTCCACGGCCCGCTCTGCCAGAGCACCCGATAGCCATCGGGAACCGGCACAGCGGTCAGCTGCGCCAGCGCCGGCACGCACCACGCCGCCAGCGCCACGCCCACCGCCCCGTCCGGACGCCACCACACCGACAGCAGCAAGGCCACCGCCGCGAGCAGCGCCATCGGGCCCAGCCAGGCCATGACCAGCCCCGTCACCGCCCCAGGCGACCCGTCCACCACCGCCAGCGCCCCGGAGACCAGCAACGCCAGCGCCAGGTCGTACCCGAACACCAGCGTCACCCGCGCGAGCAGCACCACCCTCGGCGACGTCGGCGTGGCGGCCACCACCTCGGACGCGTGATCCCGTTCCGGCCCGTAGAGCCCCGCCACACCCATGCCGGCCACCAGCGGCACGCTCAGCCCGAGCGCGACCTCCGGCACGGCCGCCCGCATCGCGGCGAATCCCGCGCAGACCGCCACGACCAGGAACGACGCCGCCCACACCCCGGAGTGCAACAGCCGCGCCTCCATCACCAGCAGCTGCCACGCCCGTCGCGGCGCCGGCACGGCGTGCGCCCGGACATCACCGAGCCCGCCTTCCAGCGCCGAAGCGGCCAGCACCGCCGGAATCAGCCGCTCCGCCGGCGGCGCGCCGCGCTCTGCCTCACTGTCCATGCAGGCTCTCCCTGAGTCTCGTCCGGGCCAGGTGCAGCCGGCTCTTCACCGTGCCGACGGGGATCCCCAGCACCTCGGCGATGTCCTGATGCGCCAGATCCACCACGAAATGAAGCACGGCCACGTCCCGTTGTGCCGGCGGCAGCCGCGCCAGCAGCGCCTCCAGCGAGTCGCCGCCGACCGCCAGCTCCTCCGGCCCCGGCAGCGGGTCGGCCCGCTCGTACGGCTCCGCGGCCTGCGGGGGCGCCGCCGTCCGCAACCGGTTGTGCGCCTGCCTGCGCGCCACCCCGAACAGCCACGTGCTCACGCTCGACCGGCGCTGGAACGTGCCCGCCGATCGCCACACGGCCAGCATGGTGTCCTGCAGGATCTCCTCGGCGGTTCCTCTGTCCCCGGCCAGCCGCAGCAGGAAGGCGAACAGCGGCTCACCGTAGCGCTCGTACAGCTCGGTCAGCGCGGCGGTGTCGCCATCGGCCACCCTGGACAGGACGCGCGCGTCCGCATCAGTCCTCTTCATCGGCGGGTGAGTAGCATCGCCGGCCCTTTCAGGTTCACCCCGGGCGGCATCCTCCGGCGTGGTGAGCAGGCGGGGCAGCGGCCGGACGGTGCCGCACTGCCCCAGGATCAGCCGACGGCGCCGCCCGTCGGGCGTACGCGGCCGCGTACGGCGATGTCACCCTCGGCGATCGGGTCATTCTCCGGCCGGCGCAGCACTCCGGCCGCTGACCAGCGGGTGCGCTCGACGGCCCGGATGACGACCGGTGCCGGCGCCGATCACGCGGCGGGCCGAGGCCCTGCGGCGCGGCGCAGCCGGTTGGCGATCGCGGCGCCCAGCCCCTGCTCCGCGGGCAGGGACGCGATGATGAGGTCGCAGCCGCGCTGGTCGAGCTCGCGCAGGAACCCGTACAGCCCGCGCGCGTAGGCGGGGATCGACGCGGGGACCGTCACCACGGCGTGCGCCTTCACCTCGGCCCCGGCGAGGGCGGAGGGCAGCAGCACGCCCACCTGGCGCCCCGACTCCTGCGCGAGCTCCGCTTCGGCGATCACCTCGCCGGGCTCGACGAGGACGACTCGGGCCCGCGGCGCGTAGTGCGAGGGATGCTGGCCCGGCACCCGTATGTGGCTCGTCACGGGGACCGCGAGCGGGCGTCCCAGCGCCGCTTCGAGGTCTTCGCGCGTCACCCCGCCGGGCCGCAGCACGCTCAGGGTGTCGCTCGTGGCGTCGACGATGGTCGACTCGACGCCGACCTGGCAGGGCCCGCCGTCCAGCACGAGGTCGACGGCGTCCCCGAGCTCGGCGTGGACATGGCCGGCCGTGGTGGGGCTGACCGAGCCGAAGCGGTTGGCGGACGGGGCCGCGATGCCGCCGCCGAAGGCCGCCAGCAGCGCCAGCGCGACAGGATGGGCGGGTACGCGCACGGCCACCGTGTCCAGGCCGCCGGTCGTCTCCAGAGGCACCCGGCGGCCGCGCCGCAGCACCAGCGTCAGCGGCCCCGGCCAGAAGCGCTCGGCCAGCGAGCGGGCCGTCGCCGGCACGTCCTCGGCCCAGCCGTCCAGCCGGCCGGCGTCGCCGAGGTGCACGATCAGGGGGTGGGACGGCGGGCGGCCCTTGACCTGGAAGACGCGCGTGACGGCGGCGCCGTCCGCGGCGTCGGCGCCCAGACCGTAGACGGTCTCGGTCGGGAAGGCCACCAGGCCCCCGCCGCGCAACACCGCCGCCGCCCTGTCGATGGCCGCCTCGTCGATGTCACCGGATCCTGCCATCACCTTGAAACCCTTCCACTGTTCTCTGACTCGTCACGTTCTGCACACCGGCGACGAACCGGCGCCTGCCCTGCGCCGAGGAGCAGAGCAGCGCCTGCCCCGTCACCGCTCCTACGGGGCCCGCCGCCGCTCATGCAGGGAGCGGCGCTGCGCCGGGGGCTCGGTCATGGCCGCAGGCTACCGGGCCGGCTCACACGAGAACGCATGCGGGGAGTAAAGCAGAAGGGGCGGGCAGGGTGCTTGCGCCTGGTCATCGACGCGGGACTCGACGTCCTGCCGGCGAATGGCCCAATATCGTAGAACGGAACCATACGTTCCCATAGACTGGGGGGATGACCAGCGCACCCATGAGCGGCCGTAAGGCGCAGGCCGCGCGTAACGACGAGTTGATCCTCCAGGCGGCGCGGGCCGTCTTCACCGCCGACCCCGGCGCCCCCATCGCGGCCGTGGCCGAGCGGGCGGGCGTCGGGATCAGCGCGCTCTATCGCCGCTACCCCAGCAAGGAGGCCCTGCTGCAGAAGTTGTGCGGCGACGGGCTGCGGCTCTACATCGAGGTCAGCGAGCGGGCGCTGGCCGACGACGGAGATCCGTGGGAGGCGTTCGCGGGCTACCTGCGCGGCATCGTGGACGCCGACTCCAGCTCGCTGACGATCAAGCTGGCCGGCACGTTCACCCCGTCGGAGGAGCTCTTCCCGCTGTCCGGCAGGGCCTCCGAGCTGGCCGTCGAGGTGCATCGGCGGGCGGTGGCGGCGGGCGTGCTGCGGCCCGACGTGACGGTGGCCGACATCGCGCTGCTGTTCGAGCAGATCGCCTCGATCAAGCTGGGCGGCGAGGAGCGGGTGTGGGAGCTGCGCCATCGCTATCTGGCGCTGGCGATGGACGCGCTGCGCGTCCCGCCGGCCCACCGCGAGCTGCCGGGCCCCGCGCCGCGGGACGAGGAACTGGCCGCGCGCTGGGTCCCGCGCACCTGACCCGCCACCGCGCCCGTCCCCGGGTAAGCGGCCACGTCAGCGGCCACGTCACGGCCACGTCGGCGGCCACGTCTCAGCCCGGCGGGTGGCCGGCGAGGCGTTCGGCCAGGGCGACGGTGCGGCGGGCGCGGGCGACGATGGGGGCGTCCACGAAGCGGCCGTCGGGCAGCGCGACCGCGCCGACGCCGGCCCGTTCGGCCTCCTCCGCCGCGGCGACGATCTCGGCGGCCCTGGCCGTCTCCTCCTCGGTGGGCCGGAACGCCCGCCTGATCACGGGGATCTGGCGGGGGTGGATGGCGGTCCTGCCGAACAGCCCGAGCGCGCGGCCCGCCCGGCAGGAGGCCAGCAGCCCGGCCTCGTCCTTGACGTCGGGATAGACGGACATGGGCACCGGGGCGAGCCCGGCCGCGGCGGCGGCGAGCACGACCTGCAGCCGCAGGTGGTTCATGGCCTGCTCGTCGGTGACGGCCAGTTCGGCGGCGAGGTCCTGCTCGCCCAGCGCGACGCCGGCCACGCCGGGGTGCGCGGCGATCTCGCGGGCGGCGACGATCCCGGCCGCCGACTCCAGCAGCGCGTACGCCGGGACGCCGCCCGCCAGGCCGGCCACCGCGTCCAGCAGCGCCGCCGACTCGACCTTCGGCAGCCGTACGGCGTCGGCCAGCTCGCCGACGGCGGCCAGGTCGTCGCGTCCGCGCCCGCCGGCCGGGTCGTTGACCCGCACGTGCAGCTCGACGCCGGGCCGGCCGGGGCGCTCGCGCAGGTAGTCGGCCGCGTTGCGCCGGGCGGCGTCCTTCCTGGCGGGCGCGACCGCGTCCTCCAGGTCGATGATGACCACGTCGGCGCCCGAGGCCACCGCCTTGTCGAACCGCTCGGGGCGGTCCCCGGGCACGTACAGCCAGGTCACGGGAAGCCGGGTCACGGGAAGCCGGGTCACGGGAGGGCGGGTCATGCGATCACCCCGTCCTCGCGCAGCGCGGCGATGCGTTCGGCGGAGTAGTCCAGCTCGCCGAGCACCTCATCGGTGTCACGCCCGAGCGGCCGGCCCGGCCAGCGGATCTCGCCGGGCGTGTCCGACATCCGGAACATGACGTTCTGCATGCTGAGCGTGCCGAACTCCTCGTCGGGCACCTCGACGAACGTGTTCAGCGCCGCGTACTGCGGGTCCTTCGCCAGGTCGGTGACGTCGTAGATGGGCGCCACGGCGGCCTGCACCTCCTCGAACCTGGCGATGACCTCCTCGGCGTCCCGCTCGGCGATCCAGGAGGCGACGGCCTCGTCCAGCTCGTCCACGTGCTGCACCCGGCCGTGCCCGGTGGCGAACCACGGCTGCTCGACCAGGTCGGGCCGCCCGACGAGGGTGACCACCCGCTCGGCGATGGGCTGGGCGCTGGTGGAGATCGCCAGCCAGCGGCCGTCTCGGGTGCGGTAGGTGTTGCGCGGCGCGTTGCTGCTGGAGCGGTTGCCGGTGCGCCGGGGCACGAGCCCGAGCGCCTTGTACGCGCTCATCTGCGGCCCGAGCAGCCCCAGGATCGGCTCGATGATCGCCATGTCGATGACCTGGCCGCGGCCGGTGCGCTCGCGGGCGTGCAGGGCGACCATGACGGCGTACGACATGGCCAGGCCCGCGATGCCGTCGGCCAGGGCCAGCGGCGGCAGCGTGGGCGGCCCGTCGGGCTCGCCGGTCATGGCGGCGAAGCCGCTCATGGCCTCGGCCAGCGTGCCGAACCCCGGCCGCTTGGCCATCGGCCCGAACTGCCCGAAGCCGGTCATCCGCGCCACGATCAGGCGTGGGTTGAGCTTCAGGAGGTCCTGCGGGTCCAGGTTCCAGCGTTCCAGGGTGCCGGGGCGGAAGTTCTCGATCAGCACGTCGGACCGCTCGGCCAGGCGGCGCAGGATCTCCTGCCCCTCCTGCCTGGACAGGTCCACGGCCGCGGCGCGCTTGTTGCGCGACAGCGTCTTCCACCACAGGCCGGCGGCACCGTGCCCGCGCGAGGGGTCGCCCCGGCGGGGGTGCTCGATCTTGATCACGTCGGCGCCGAAGTCGCCGAGCATCATGGCGGCGGAGGGACCGGCGAACAGCGTCGCCGCGTCGATGACCCGCAGGTCGTCGAGGCTCGTCATGGATATGTAACTTATAAGAAATATGTCATAGGTCAAGGGTGCGACCCTGGTGAGAGACACTTGACGACATGTCACCCAGCGAGCCGCGGCCGCCCATGAGCAAGGCCGACTACGTCTACAGCGTGCTCCTCGACGACATCCGCTCGGCGCGGATCCCCGGGGGCACCGCGCTGCGGGCCGGGGAGGTGGCCAAGCGGCTGGGCGTCTCCGTCACGCCGGTGCGCGAGGCGCTGCGCAGGCTGGAGAAGGACCGGCTGATCAGCTACGAGGCGCACCACGGCGCGACCGTGGTGGACCTGGGGGACGAGGCGCTGGCCGAGTACTACGGGCTGCGCTCGGTCGTCGAGGGCCTGGGCGCGCGGCTGGCGGCGGCGCGGATCACCGGGGCGGAGCTGGCCGGGCTGCGCGAGCTGCACGACGCGATGGCCGCGGACTTCGCGCAGGGCCGGCACGACCGGCTGGGCGAGCAGAGCCGGCTCTTCCACCTGCGCATCGTCGACATCGGCGGCCCCGCCTTCCTGGGCGGGCACGCCCGGTCGGTGCGCAACAGCTTCCCGGTGCCCGCCGGGGCGTCGTTGTGGCTGGACGCGGCGCAGGTCAGGGCGCAGCTGGAGGCCCACGAGGGCATCCTGGCGGCGCTGGAGGCCGGCGACGGGGAGACGGCCGAGCGCATCATGATCGACCACGTCCGCCGCGCCGGCGAGTACCGCCAGCGCCAGTGACCCTCGCGACGGAGAGCGGGTCCGGGCCGGGCGTCACCCGTGGAGGGTGGCGCGCATGCCGTCCAGCACCTCCGGGGTGGCGTCCACGGGCAGCGCCGACAGCGACAACCGGGCGAACGCCTGCTGGTGCTCCTCCACCCGCCGCCGGTCCTCGATCACGACCGGCGCGTGCAGCAGGTGCAGCACCAGCACGTCGGGGCGCTCCCGCCCGGAGAAGCGCAGCAACGTGAACGGCGGCCCCTGGTAGAGGTAGCCGGTCTCGGCGACGGGGCGGGCGACCTGCACGGCGATGTGCGGCTGCCGGGCGGCCTTGGCGAGCGCGTCGAGCTGGGCGATCCGGTCCTCGGGGCGGCTCAGCGGCGGGTCGAGCAGCGCCGGCCGGTCGAGCACGGCCCACAGGCGCGGCCCCCGGTGCCGGTCGAGCACCTCCTGCCGGACCGCGACCAGCCCGGCCGCGTCGGCGGCCCGCTCGTACGTGGCGCCGACCGGCAGCGCGGCCAGCGTGGCCGACAGGGCGTAGGCCGGGGTCTGCAGCAGCGGCGGGATCTGCTGCGGGCAGTACGTGTAGATGATCTCCGCCTGGTCCTCCAGCTCCAGGAAGCCGGACAGGCCCAGCGGCACCCCCGGGGCGTCGTACCAGCCCGGCACCCGCTCCTCGCGCAGCAGCGACAGCAGGCGCGGCGTGTGCTCGCCCTGCCCGTAGAGCTCCAGGAGCGTGCGCACGGTCGCCTCGCGCGGCGCCACGAGGCCGTGCTCGATCCGGAAGATCGTCGAGGTGTTGAGCCCGGCGGCCTGCGCCGCGGACTTCATCGACAGCCCCGACCCGGTCCGCAGCGCGGAGAGCCGGGCCGCCACAACGCTTAACTGCATACGTCTGTCACAACCATCGATGACAAATATCAGCGTTTGGACCTGGTCTATTGCAACCGAGTGACGGGTGATGCACGATGGCCACTCTAATGGTCTGACACGTCATGCATATGCCAATCGGAAAGGCAGAACCACTGTGGCGGACGCGTGGACACTCCACCCCGACTACCGGACTCCCCCGGCCCCCACAGACCCAGGCGCCACCCCCGGTCCCTGGCGGCACCCCGACGGCGGCCAGATCATGAACGGCGCCTACGAGCGCCCCCTCCCCAGGAACAGGGTCGAGGTCGTGACCGTCTGGTACGGCCACGCGCTCAGCCACTGGCGCGGCCCGCGCATGCCCCGGTTCAGCAGCCCGATGGTGTCGGCCTGGAACCCGGTGCTCGCCCAGGGCCTGGCCGTCGACCCGCAGGCGCCGTCGCCGTACCAGGACGAGTTGTGGTGCGACCGCTGGATCGCCGAGGCCCTGCTGTACGGGCGCAAGCCGTACGGCGCCTTCACCCTGCCGGCCGACGAGGCGATGCGCTGGTTCGCCAAGAGCGGCGGCACGAACCTCGTCTACCAGGCGCGGGCGGACGGCGGGCTGGTGCGGGTCGTGGCGGGCACCTTCGAGCGCTACGCCCAGCTCTTCGACCTCGACGCGCTCATCGCCGACTACCGGGAGGCGCTGCCGCGCGCCCTGGCCGAGCGGGAGGCGGCGGCGCTGGACGCGCACCGGTCCCGCTCCCCCGCGCTGCACTACGTGCTGACCGAGAACGCCGAGACGCTGTTCGCGCAGGCCGCCCTGTCGGTGCGCGGCCTGACGCTCGGCTACCCTCCGAGGGAGACGGCCGCCCGCATCCTCGCGGAAGCCGCGAAGTGACCCATCCCGTCCCCGTGGACGACGAAGGAAGGCGTGCGGCGCCGATCGTGTCCCGTGGACCGCGAAGGAGGACGTGACGTGCCGATCCCCGTCCACGGGAGAGCGAAGGAAGGCCTGACGTGACCGAGCCGGCGCTGCCCGGGATCAAGGGCATCCTGTTCGACCTCGACGGCACCCTGTTCGACCACCGCCGCGCCGCCGACGCGGGCATCACGGCGTGGCTGGAGGACCGCTGGCCCGGCCATCCGCGCCTGGGTGAGGCGGCCGGGCTGTGGGCCGCGCTGGAGGTGCCGTACCTGGCGATGTGGCAGGCGGGCCGGTGCTCGGTGCAGGAGCAGCGGCGCCTGCGCCTGGCCGCGCTCTGTGAGGAGCTGTCCGTGCCGGTGCCCGGCGACCTCGACGCCGCCTTCGCCGACTTCACCGTCCGCTACCGGCGTCACTGGGCCGCCTTCCCCGACACGGCGCGGACGGTGGCGGGGCTGGGCGGGTTCGCGCTCGGGGTGCTGACGAACGGCGCGCAGCGGATGCAGGAGGACAAGGTCCGCGCGATCGGGCTGGCCGGGCTGGTCGGCCCGGTGCTGACGGGCGAGGTGCTGGACGGGCACTTCAAGCCCTCCCCCGCCGCCTACACCGGGGCCGCCGCCGCGCTCGGGCTGTCGCCGCAGGAGGTGCTGCTGGTGGGCGACGACGTGGACAAGGACGTGACGGGCCCGGCGGTGACCGGGATGCGCTCGGTCTGGCTCGACCGGCTGGGGACCGAACGGGCGCCCGCCGGCTTCCCCCGCATCACCTCGCTGACGGAGCTGGCCCCGCTCCTGCACGGGCCGCCCGACGCCCTCGCCCGCCCGGCCGGCTGACCCGCCCGCACCGCCGACGGGGCCCCGCGGGTCTCCGCTACGAGGCCGGGCGGCGAAGGGCTTCGGCCACCAGGTCGAGGTAGGCGCGGGTGGCGGCGACGCCGGCGGGCGTCCCGGCGCCGGCCAGCTCGCCGAGGAGCCGGCGCAGGCCGGCGAGGTGCTCCTCCCAGGAGGCGTCCGGCGCGCAGGCGCCGCCGAGGAACTCGATCGTCGGGACCGTGCCGGGTGAGCGCCGGGCGACGTGCTTGCCCGCGACCGGGACGAGCGCCAGCCGCATCGCCCGCCGCACGTCGTCACCCTTGCGCGTGGCCGGTTCGCGCTCGCCCGCGTCGAGGTGTTCGGAGAAGGTGAGGGGGAGCCGGCCGATGCCCCGCCGGTCGAAGACGACGGCGCCGTCGCGGGGCCAGCCCGCCCGGGAGGCCGGGTGGACGTGCCAGTCGGCCCACAGGGGAAGCCCGGCCACCAGGTACTGCCCGCTGACCGCCCTGGTGCCGCGGGGGCCGTTGTGCCGGGCATCGACGGCGAACGCCGGCCGGCCGGGAAGCCGTTGCGCCGTCGCGTAGTCGTCGAGGTGCGCGTCGTCCACGACGACGAGCAGGTCGACGTCGCTCCAGTCGTCGGCGGTGCCGGCGCCGAGGGAGCCGACCAGCGCGGCGCCGGCCACGCGCGGGTCGTCCCGGAGGGCGGCGGTCACGGCGCCGAGCCAGCGGGCCCGGACCTCGGCGAGGGCCGGCATCGGCGGCCCGCTCTTCCTGGCGCTCATCGGGCCGATGATAGTGCGCGATCGCCGGGACGGCTCGCCCAGATGACCGGTTTGTCAGGACATTCTGACGTCGGTTACGCTGGTCCGCATGACCGCGAATCTGGCCATCGACCTGGATCGATCCAGTCCCGTGCCGCTCTATTTCCAGGTGGCCGAGCAGATCGCCGAGGCCATCCGCCGCGGTGACCTCGCGCCGGGCTCACGGCTGGACAACGAGATCCTCCTGGCCGACAAGCTCGGCCTGTCGCGGCCCACGATCCGGCAGGCCATCCAGTACCTCGTGGACAAGGGCCTGCTGGTGCGCAAGCGCGGCGTCGGCACCCAGGTGGTGCACGGCCAGGTCAAGCGCTCGGTCGAGCTGACCAGCCTCTACGACGACCTGCGGCGGGCGGGGCAGGAGCCGGCCACGCAGGTGCTGGCGCTGGAGTCGCGGCCGGTGGAGGAGGGCGTCGCCGCCGTCCTGGGCGTGGAGCCCGGCTCCCCGGTCCTCTACCTGGAGCGGGTGCGCTTCGCGGCCGGCGAGCCGCTGGCGGTGCTGCACAACTGGCTGCCGCCGGGCCTGGCCCCGCTCACGCCCGCCGACCTGGAGGGGCGCGGCCTGTACGAGCTGCTGCGCGGCGCGGGCGTGCGCATGCGGGTGGCCAACCAGCGCATCGGCGCCCGGGCGGCGACCCAGGCCGAGGCCAGGCTGCTGGAGGAGCGCCGCGGGGCGCCGCTGCTGACGATGATCCGCACCACTTACGACGACCAGGGGCGGGCCGTCGAGCACGGCTCCCACATCTACCGGGCCTCCCACTACTCCCTGGAGGTCACCCTCATCGAGCGCTGACCCGCTCCCGCGCGCCCCCGGGAGTCGTCAGCGTTCGCTGTCGAGGGTGGCCATCATGGCCTCCGGGTAGCGGGAGCCGGCGGCGGCGTCCGGCGGGACGGCGGTCTCGATGGCGGTCAGGTCCTGCTCCGTGAGCGTCAGGTCGAGCGCGCCCAGCGCCTCGGTGAGACGGTCGCGGCGGCGGGCGCCGACCAGCGGCACGATGTCCTGGCCCCGCGAGAGCACCCACGCGATGGCGAGCTGGGCGACCGTGACCCCCTTGGCCTCGGCCAGCGTCCGCAGCGCGGCCACCAGGGCGAGGTTGTGGGTGAGGTTGTCGCCGGAGAAGCGCGGGCCGGCCGCGCGGAAGTCGCCCGCGGCCAGCTCGCGGTCCTTGGTCCAGTGGCCGCTCAGCAGCCCTCTCGCCAGCACGCCGTACGCGGTCACGCCGATGCCCAGCTCCCGGCAGGCGGGCAGGATCTCCCGCTCGATGCCCCGGGTCAGCAGCCCGTACTCGAGCTGAACGTCGGAGATCGGGTGCACGGCGGCGGCGCGCCGGATCGTCTCGGGCCCGGCCTCGGAGAGCCCGATGTGGCGGACGCGGCCCTTCTCCGCCTCCTCGGCGATGGCCCCGACGGTCTCCTCGATGGGCACCGCGGGGTCCACCCGGGACAGGCGGTAGACGTCCACGTGGTCGGTGCCCAGCCGGCGCAGCGTGTAGGCCAGCGAGGTCTTCACGGCGGCGGGCCGGCCGTCGGTGCCGAGCCAGTTGCCGTCGGGGTCGCGCAGCGCGCCGAACTTCACGCTGATCCGCACGGCCTCGCGGGGCCGTCCGCGCAGCGCCTCGGCGATGAGCAGCTCGTTGTGGCCCATCCCGTAGAAGTCGCCGGTGTCGAGCAGGGTGACGCCGGCGTCGAGCGCGGCGTGGACGGTGGCGATCGACTCGGCCCTGTCCGCCGGGCCGTACAGATCGGACATGCCCATGCAGCCGAGCCCGAGGTCGGACACGGCGGGGCCGCCGGTTCCCAGAGTTCTCATGGGACCAGTATGGCCATTGGGCTGACAGATTTCAAATTTTGTCAGTCAGTAGCCGCAGCGCCCGGTCGAAGTCGTCGCGGGAGGCGACGCGGACGAACGTCAGGCGCGCGTTCGCCGGGTCGGCGGCGGCCCGGCGGAAGCGCTCGCTGTCGGACGCGTGCCGCGTCCAGGCCCAGTAGAGGATCGACTCGTCCTTGTTGAACAGGAAGCGGAAGGACTCCTTGTTGCCGTTCCACAGCTCGGCGCCGGTGACCATGCGCCGCAGGGTCCGCACCGCCAGGCGGCGCATCACCGTACGCCGGGGCAGGTCGAACCAGACCACGGCGTCGGCGCGCGACCACACCAGGTCGAGCGCGGCGGAGTAGTTGCCGTCCACCACCCACCCGTCGGCGGCGGTGAACCGTTCGACCTCGGCCCGGAACTCCGCCTCCGGCCGGGGTGTCCAGTTCTGCATGTGGAAGATCGAGTCGAGTTCGAGCCAGGGCACGCCCAGACGTTCGGCCAGCCCCCTGGCCAGCGTCGACTTACCGGAACCCGAACAGCCAACCACAGATATACGTCGCACCGCGCAAATCTAGCGACCCCGGCCCCGCTCCCGAGCCACCCCCACGAGATCACAGAAACCGGGCAACACTCTGCTCTGTCATGACATGCCGATATCGGACTATCATCGCCATATGGCGATTGATAGTGAGACCGGCCCCCGCGCTGGCGCCGGCGCCGGCGGGCCCGCCCGCGTCCCCCCGGCGGCCGCACCCGACCTGCCCGGCCCCGCCCCGGCCCGGCGCGCGGCGCTGCGGCGGCGCATCCGGCTGCTGGTCGCGGCCACCATCACCTACAACGTGATCGAAGCAGCGGTCGCCATCACCGCCGGCGCCGTCGCCTCCTCCGCCGCGCTGATCGGCTTCGGCCTGGACTCCCTCGTCGAGGTGGCCTCCGCCGCCGCGGTCGCCTGGCAGTTCTCCGCCGCCGACCACGAGCGCCGGGAGAGGACCGCGCTGCGGATCATCGCGCTCTCGTTCTTCGCGCTGGCCGCCTACGTCACCTTCGACGCCGTCCGCGCCCTGCTCGGCGCCGGCGAGGCCGGGCACTCCACCCCCGGCCTGATCCTGGCCGCCCTCAGCCTGGTCGTCATGCCGTTCCTGTCGGCCGCCCAGCGCCGCGCCGGCCGCGAGCTCGGCTCCGCCAGCGCGGTCGCCGACTCCCGGCAGACGCTGCTGTGCACCTACCTGTCCGGCGTGCTGCTCGTGGGCCTGGCGCTCAACAGCCTGTTCGGCTGGTCCTGGGCCGACCCGATCGCCGCCCTGGTCATCGCCGCCGTCGCGGTCAAGGAAGGCCTCGACGCCTGGCGCGGGGACGCCTGCTGCCCGCCTCCGCTGGCCCCGCGCGCCGCCGCCGCCGGTGACGCCCCGGCGGCGGACGAGACGGACTGCGCCGGGGGCTGCTGCAAGGAAGCGTGACGCCCCCCGGAAGGGGGCGGGCGTCGCCGCGTTCGCCCCGCGTTCTCCGCAGGTTCCGCGGGTTCGGCAGACCCGGGAGGCGGGGGTCCGGAGGGCGCGGGGCGGGTTTCCCGGGTCGGAAGGTGGAGATTCCGGGCTGGTTACGTTCTCTTTTCGACCCCTCCGTAACTCTTGGCAACTCACCTCCCGGACACCTAAGGTTCAGTGCAATGCCACACATTACTGGGAAGGCTCATGACGTCTAAGCAGGTCAAGCCGCTGTCCGGTGCCATCCGCACGGCCGCCGGCGCCGTACGGCCGCTGCCGGGGGTACGCATCACGGGTGGTCTGCTCCACCACTGGCAGACCCGCAACGGCACGGCCACGATCCCGCACACCATCGAGCGGCTCCGCGAGGCGGGCAACGTCGCCAACCTGAGCCGCCTGCTGGAGGAGGACCCGGCGCCGTACCGCGGCCGCTACCCCTTCCTGGACACCGACCTCTACAAGACCCTGGAGGGGCTGGCCTACGAGCTGGGCGACGGCCGCGGCGGAGAGGCGGTGCGGGAGTTCTACGAGGAGGTCGTCGGCCTCCTGGAGCGGGTCCAGGCCGAGGACGGCTACCTCAACTCCTACTACCAGGACCCGGCCGCCCCCAAGAAGCCGTGGGAGGACCCGGCCTGGGGGCACGAGCTGTACAACCTGGGCCACCTCATCCAGGCCGCCGTCGCCGCGGCGCGCAGGATGGGCGACGACCGGCTGCTGCGCGTGGCGCGGCGCTTCGCCGACCTGGTGGTGGCGCGGTTCGCGGACGGGGGCCTGGACGGGCACCCCGAGGTGGAGATGGCGCTGGTCGAGCTGTTCAGGGAGACGGGCGAGCGGGCCTATCTCGACCTGGCGGGCGCGTTCGTGGACCGGCGCGGCGCGGGGCAGCTCAAGCACAGCATCTTCCCCGGCGACTACTTCCAGGACCACCTGCCCTTCCGCGAGCTGCCGTCGGTGACGGGGCACGCGGTGCGGATGGCGTACCTGGCGGCGGGGGCGGCCGACGTCTTCCTGGAGACCGGCGACCGGTCGCTGTTCGAGGCGCTGGAGCGGCTCTGGGACGACATGGCGGCGAGCAAGCTCTACGTCACCGGCGGGCTGGGCAGCCGCCACTCCGACGAGGCCATCGGCGACCGCTACGAGCTGCCGTCCGAGCGCGCCTACAGCGAGACCTGCGCGGCGATCGCCGTGATGCAGTGGGGCTGGCGGATGTTCCTGGCCACCGGGGGCGCGAAGTACCTCGACGTGTTCGAGCGCGTGCTCTACAACGCCTACGCGGTGGGCCTGTCGGCGGACGGGCGGGCGTTCTTCTACGACAACCCGCTGCAGCGCCGCCCCGACCACGAGCAGCGCAGCGGCGCGGAGTCGGGCGGGGAGCCGCTGCGCCGCGCCTGGTTCGGCTGCCCGTGCTGCCCGCCGAACATCGTGCGGTGGATGGCTCAGCTCGCCGACTACGTGGCGGCCGAGCAGGATGACGCGCTGCTGGTCGCCTGCTACGCCGACGCCCGCATCGAGTCCGCCGGGCTGGAGGTGGAGATGCGGACCGCCTACCCGTGGGACGGCGAGGTGCGGCTCACGGTGGAGCGGGCGCGGCGGGCCCCGTACCGGCTGATGCTGCGCGTGCCCGGCTGGGCGCGCGGCGCGGCGCTCACCGTCAACGGCGAGCCCCGCCAGGCCGCGCCGGTGGACGGCTGGCTGGCCGTCGAGCGCCACTGGCAGGCCGGCGACGAGGTACGGCTCACGCTGCCGATGCCGGTCCGGGCGCACGGCTCGCACCCCTACCTGGACGCCACCAGGGGCGCGGTCAGCCTGGCCCGCGGCCCGCTGGTCTACTGCGTGGAGCAGCAGGACAGCCCGGACGCGGCCGTGGACGACCTGGTCGTCGGCGTGCCCGAGATCGCGGCCGCCCGCCTCGGGCGGCAGGACGGCGCCGTCACGCTCACCGTGACCGCCACCGCCGCTCCCCCGCCCTCCCCCGAGCTCTACCCCGAACTGCCGGCGGAGCCGGCCCCCCATCCGGAGACGCGGGTCACGGCGACCTTCGTCCCCTACTTCCTCTGGGGCAACCGCCGCCCCGAAGCCATGCGGGTCTGGATCAGGACCCCAGCGACAAACTGAAAGAAGGCGACATGAGGAGAAAGGCGGCGCTCGCGAGCGTCACCATGACCGCCGCGCTCGCGCTCACCGCGTGCGGAGGCGGCGGCGCCGCGGCGCCCACCACGGGCGGCGGCCAGGGCGGCGCCGCGTCGGAGGCCGCGACCGGCGGCACCGTGCGCGTGCTGCTCAACGCGGGCTACTCCCACCTGGACCCGGCCCGCGGCTGGGACGGCGGCGTGAACAACTTCTACCGGCTCATCTACCGGGGGCTGACGACGTTCGGCTCCGGGCCCGGCGAGGAGAGCACGAAGGTCGTCCCCGACCTGGCCACCGACACGGGCACGCCGTCCGACGACGCCAAGACGTGGACGTTCACGCTGAAGGACAACCTGTTCTTCGAGGACGGCACGCCGATCACCAGCGAGGCGGTCAAGTTCGGGTTCTCGCGCTCGTTCGACCCGGAGGCCGGCATCGGCTCGCCCTACGGCAGGCTGCTGCTGGACGCGCCGAAGGACTACCAGGGCCCGTACGAGGACGGCGACCTGGACACGATCGAGACGCCCGACGACAAGACGATCGTCTTCCACCTGAAGAAGCCCTACCCCGACTTCCCCAGCGCGCTGACGCAGCCGAACTTCACGCCGTTCCCCAAGGGGACGGGGGCCGGGGCGGCGTTCGACACCAAGCCGATCGCGAGCGGGCCGTACAAGCTGGAGAGCTACAGGCGGGGCGCCTCGCTCAGGCTGGTGCGCAACCCGCACTGGAAGGCCGAGACCGACACGGTGCGCAAGGCGAAGCCGGACGCCTTCGAGTTCACCTTCGGCCTGGACGCGGCCACCATCGACGAGCGTATGCTGGCCGGCCAGGGCGCCGACGCCGACGCGATCACCGGCATCATCCAGGCGGCGACGGTGGCGCGGGTGCAGACGCCGCAGATCAAGTCGCGCACGCTGAGCGGCCTGACCGGCTGCACCACGTACATGTCGCTGAACATGACCAAGAAGAACCTGGACGACGTGCGGGTGCGGCAGGCGATCAACCACGCGGTCAACAAGGACACCGTGGTGGCCGCGATGGGCGGGTCGATGCTGGCGGCCAAGGGCACCTCGATCCAGCCGCCCACGGTCAAGGGCCGGGTGGACCACGACCCCTATCCGTACAACGTCGAGGCCGCCAAGAAGCTGCTGGCCGAGGCGGGCCTGTCCGGCGGGTTCTCGCTGACGCTGGACACCCGGCCGGTGCCGAAGATGCAGGCGGTCGCGGTGGCGATCCAGGAGGCGCTGAAGCAGGTGAACATCGACGTCAAGATCAACAACATCGACACCTCCACGTTCTACGAGGTGATCGGCACGCCCGCGCAGCAGCACGACGCCGCGATCACCGGCTGGTGCCCCGACTGGGCGTCCGGCACCACGTTCCTGCCGCCGCTGTTCGACGGCCGCAACATCACCGCCAAGGGCAACCAGAACCTCGCGCAGATCAACGACAAGGAGATCAACGCCAGGATCGACGAGATCGCGGCCATGCAGGACGTGGAGGCGGCCAACGCGGCCTACGGCGAGCTGGACAAGCAGATCATGGAGCGGGCGCCGATGGTGCCGCTGGCCTACGAGAAGGTCGTCACGGTGACGGGCGCCAACGTCGCGGGCGCCATCCTGTCGAACGCCTACTCCGGCGGCATCGACCTCGTCTCCGTCGGACTGGCGAAGCCGTCGAAGTAGATGACCGTCGCAGCTCATCCACAGCAGGTGGCGGGCACGCCCGCCGCCCCGCCGCAGACCACCGGCCGGCGCGTGCGCGACGCGCTGCTGCGCGACCGCGCGGCCGTGCTGAGCACCGCCTACCTCGCGCTGATCGTGCTGATGGCCATCGGCGCGCCGCTGATCAGCGCGATCACCGGTCACGGCCCGAACGAATTCGACACCGCCGCGGTCAACACCGACCTGGGCGGCGTGCCGCACGGCGCGCTGGGCGGGATCAGCGCCGAGCACCTGCTGGGCGTCGAGCCGCAGAACGGCCGTGACATCCTGGCGCGCATCGCCTACGGGGCGCGCGTGTCGCTGCTCATCGCCGCGGCGGCCACCGCGCTGACCACGCTGCTCGGCGTCGTGCTCGGCATGCTGGCCGGGTTCTACCAGGGCTGGGTCGACCAGGTGATCTGCCGGGTCATGGACTTCCTGATGGCCTTCCCCGCGCTCATCTTCATGATCGCGATCCTGTCGTCGCTGCCGCAGGGCAACCGGTCGGTGCTGCTGGTCGTGGTGATCAGCGTGTTCGGCTGGCCGTACCTGGCGCGGGTGGTGCGCGGGCAGACGCTGACCCTGGTCAACCGGGAGTTCGTGGAGGCCGCGCGGGCCTCGGGCGCCTCCACCGAGCAGCTGGTGTTCAAGGAGATCCTGCCGAACCTGCGCAGCTCCCTGATCGTGATGACCACCCTGGCGGTGCCCGGGTACGTCGGCACCGAGGCGGGCCTGTCGTTCCTGGGCGTCGGGGTGGCGCCGCCGACCCCGTCGTGGGGCCAGATGATCTCCAGCTCGGTCGGCTGGTACGCCGTCGACCCGATGTACTTCGCCATCCCCGGCACCTTCCTGTTCCTCACGGTGTTGTCACTGACGGTGCTCGGCGACCGGCTGCGGGCCGCCTTCGACGCGGGGGAGGCCTCCTGATGGCGCGTTACGTGGCCGGACGGCTGGCCGGGGTGGTGCTCATCCTCTTCCTGGTCTGCCTGTTCACGTTCATCATCTTCTTCACGCTGTCGCCGGACCCGGCGGTGATGATCTGCGGCAAGACGTGCACGCCGGAGCGCATCGACCAGATCCGCGACGTGCTGGGCCTCAACCAGCCGCTGGTGACGCAGTTCCTCGGCTTCCTGACCGGCATCTTCGCCGGGCGCGACTACGGCTCCGGCGCGAACCTGATCCACTGCTCGGCGCCGTGCCTGGGCTACAGCTTCCAGACCAACCAGTCCGTGTGGGACATGGTGGTCGAGCGGCTGCCGGTCAGCGCCACGGTGGCGATCGGCGCGGCGGTGCTGTGGCTGCTCGTGGGCATCCTGGCGGGCCTGCTCAGCGCGGTCAAGGAGGGCACCTGGTGGGACCGCACCGCGATGGGCCTGGCGCTGGGCGGCTCCAGCGTCCCCAACTACGTGCTGGCGCTGGCCCTGCAGTACGTGCTGGTCGTGCAGCTGCAGGTGCTGCCGTTCCCGCAGGCCGTGGCGTTCGGCGACGACCCGGTGCTGTGGTTCCAGTCGTACCTGATGCCGTGGATCGTACTGGCCACCGGCTACGCCTGCCTCTACGCCCGGCTCACCCGCGCCAACGTGATCGACACCCTGGCGGAGAACTTCATGCGCACCGCCAGGTCCAAGGGCCTGAGCCCGGCGCTGACCATGCGCAGGCACGCGCTGCGGCCGGCGCTGACGCCGATCGCGACGATCTTCGGCATGGACTTCGCCGCGCTGCTCGGCGGCGCGCTGATCACCGAGACCGTGTTCGGGCTGAACGGCGTGGGCAAGATGGCCGCCGACTCGATCGCCAAGAACGACCAGCCGGTCATCATGGCGGTCACGCTGCTGGCCGCGTTCTTCGTGGTGGTCGGCAACGTGGTGGTGGACCTCGTCTACACGAGGCTGGACCCGAGAGTGAGGATCACGACCCCATGAGCGAGCTGCTGGAGGTGGAGGACCTCACCGTCACCTTCCGGACCACCCGCGGCCCGGTGGACGTGGTCAAGGGCGTGTCGTTCACGGTCGCCGGGGACGAGACGGTCGGCATCGTCGGCGAGTCGGGATCGGGCAAGTCGATGACCAGCCTGGCGATCATGGGGCTGCTGCCCAAGGGCGCCAGGACCGCCGGCAGCATCCGGCTCAACGGCGCCGAGCTGCTCGGCCGGCCCGACCGGGAGCTGCGCAGGCTCCGCGGCGACCAGCTGTCCATGATCTTCCAGGACCCGCTGTCGTCGCTGAACCCGTACTACACGGTGGGCCTGCAGATCGAGGAGATGTACCGGGCGCACCGCGGCGGCACGCGCAAGGCCGCCCGCCAGGTCGCGATCGCCGCGCTCGGGCAGGTGGGCCTGCCCGAGCCGGAGCGGCGGGTGGACCACTACCCGCACCAGTTCTCCGGCGGGCAGCGCCAGCGCGTCATGATCGCGATGGCGCTGGTGTGCGAGCCCGCGCTGCTCATCGCCGACGAGCCGACCACGGCGCTGGACGTGACCGTGCAGGCGCAGATCCTGCGCCTGCTGGCCGACCTGCGCAGGCAGAGCGGCACCGGCATGGTGTTCATCACCCACGACCTGGCCGTGATCAGCTCGATCGCGACCCGCGTGCTGGTGATGCGCCGCGGCGAGCAGGTCGAGTACGGCACCGCCGAGCAGGTCTTCGCCGAGCCGCGCCACGACTACACGCGGATGCTGCTGGAGAGCATCCCCCGCATCGACGACGAGGTCGAGGAGATGACCGCATGACCCTGCTGCGGGCCGAGAACCTGACCAAGCGGTTCGTCTCGCGCGGGCCGCTGGGCGCCAGGGCCGAGTTCACCGCCGTCGACCGGGTCAGCTTCGACGTACGGCTGGGCGAGACGCTGGCCGTGGTCGGCGAGTCCGGCAGCGGCAAGTCGACGACCGCCCGTATGATCGCCAAACTGATGGACCCGACCGAGGGCAGGCTGGAGTTCGAGGGCGAGGACGTCACCACCGCCAAGGGGGCGGCGCTGGCCCGGTTCCGCTCCGGCGTCCAGGTCGTCTTCCAGGACCCGTTCTCCTCGCTCAACCCCCGCCACACCGTCGAGCGCATCCTCATGGCGCCGCTGCTCTACCAGGGCATCGCCCCCAAGGGCGGCAGGCGGGCGCACGCCAAGGAGCTGATGGAGCGGGTCGGGCTCAACCCCGACCACTCGCTGCGCTACCCCGCGCAGTTCTCCGGCGGGCAGGCCCAGCGCATCGGCATCGCCCGCGCGCTGGCCGTCAACCCCAAGCTGGTGATCTGCGACGAGGCCGTCTCGGCGCTGGACGTGTCGGTGCAGGCGCAGGTGATCGAGCTGCTGCGGCGGCTGCAGCACGAGAGCGGCTTCAGCTACGTCTTCATCGCCCACGACCTGGCCGTGGTCCGGCAGATCGCGCAGCGGGTGGCCGTCATGAGCAAGGGCCGGATCGTCGAGCTCGGCCCCACGGGGCAGGTGTTCGGCGATCCGCAGGAGGAGTACACGCGCACGCTGCTGGCGGCCATCCCCCGCATCAACCCGGAGTGGGACCGCCGCAGGAGGGAGAACTCTTGATCACCGCGACGTACACGATCCCCGGGATGCGGGTGCGCGACCACGTCGAACGGGTGCCGCTCGACTGGTCCGACCCCGAGGCGACGATCACGGTGTTCGCCCGCGAGCTGGTCGACCCGGCCCGCGACGGCGAGGACCTGCCCTGCCTGCTCTACCTCCAGGGCGGCCCCGGCGGCAAGGGGCCGCGGCCGGTCGGCACGTCCGGCTGGCTCGGGCGGGCGCTGGAGAAGTATCGGGTGGTGCTGCTCGACCAGCGCGGCACCGGGCGCAGCTCGCGCATCGACGGCCGGGTGATGAGCGCGCTGGGCGCCGAGGAGGGCGCCGACTACCTGGCGCGCTTCCGCGCCGACTCGATCGTGGCCGACGCCGAGCACCTGCGCAAGACCGTCTTCGGCGGCAGGCGCTGGTCGACGCTCGGGCAGAGCTACGGCGGGTTCCTGACCATGACCTACCTGTCCAACGCCCCCGAGGGGCTGTCGGCCTGCTACGTGGCCGGCGGGCTGCCCTCGCTCGACCCCGACGCCGCCGAGGTCTACCGGCGCACCTACCCGCGGGTCGCGGCCAAGAACGCCGAGTTCTACCGCCGCTACCCGCACCACGCCGAGACCACGGCGCGGCTGGCCGACCGGCTGGCCGAGGGCGACGTGCTGCTGCCCGACGGCGACACCCTCACCGTGCGGCGGCTGCAGTCGCTGGGCATCGACTTCGGCATGAAGCCCGGCTACGAGCGCATGCACTGGCTGCTGGACGAGTCGGCGGGGCTGCCGGAGACGTTCCTGCACCAGGTGCTGGCCCGCTCCTCCTACGCCGACAACCCGCTGTTCGCCGCGCTGCAGGAGAGCATCTACGGCTCGGGGCCCGGCCCGACCGCCTGGGCCGCGCAGCGCGAGCGCGCCGCCCACCCGGCCTTCGCCGAGGACGCCAGGCCGCTGCTGTTCACCGGGGAGATGATCTACCCCTGGATGTTCGAGGAGATCCGCGCGCTGCGCCCCTTCCGCGCCGCCGTCGAGCTCCTCGCCGAACGCGCGGACTGGCCGCCCCTGTACGACGTGGACCGGCTGGCCGCCAACGAGGTGCCCGTGGCCGCCGCCGTCTACTTCGACGACATGTACGTCGACTCCGGCCTGCAACTGGAGACCGCCGCCAAGGTCGGCAACACGCAGGCCTGGGTCACCAACGAGTACGAGCACGACGGCATCGGCGAGGAACGCGTCTTCACCCGCCTGACCACGCTCGTCCACGACCTGGGAGGAGGCATCGCCGATGAGTGACGGCAAGCTGCCGAAGCTGACGGAGATCCCCGCGTTCACCGAGTACATCGCCCAGGGCTGGGACTCCCCCGCCCGCACCCCCGACCTGGTGCCCGGCGCCGCCGAGGCAGCCGCCGCGCACCGGGCGCTGCTGGCCGGGGCGCTGCCGGGCCGCACGGCCGTCGTGTCCGCCGGGCGCGCGCCGACCCGCAGCAACGACACCGCCTACGACTTCCGCGTCGACAGCGACTTCTCCTGGCTGACCGGCTGCGCGGTGGAGAACGCGGTCGCGGTCGTGCGCGACGGCGCGGCCACCGTGTACCTGCCGCCGCCCGCCCGCCCCGGCGAGACCGGCTTCTTCGCCGACGCCGCCTACGGCGAGCTGTGGGTGGGCCCGTCGCCGTCCCTGGCCGAGTGGGCGGCCGCGCTCGGCGTCGAGGTGGCGCCGCTGGCCGACTACCCCGGCCCGCCCGGGGACGCGCTGCCCGCCGAGGAGCTGGGCCGGACGCTGGCCGAACTGCGCATGATAAAGGACGAGTGGGAGGTCGCGCAGCTGCGCGCGGCCGTGGACCGCACGGTCGAGGGCTTCGCCGCCGTGCTGGCCGAGGTGCCCGCCGCCGTCGCGGGCGGGGGCGAGCGCTGGCTGCAGGGCACGTTCGACCGGCACGCCAGGACGTACGGCAACGGCCCCGGCTACGCCTCCATCGTGGGCAGCGGCGCGCACGCCCCCACCCTGCACTGGGTGCGCTGCGACGGCCCGGTGCGCGAGGGCGAGCTGCTGCTGCTCGACCTGGGCGTGGAGACGCGCTCCCACTACACCGCCGACGTCACGCGCACCTTCCCCGTCTCGGGCGCCTTCACCGCCGTCCAGCGGCAGGTGCACGACCTGGTGGAGCGGGCCCACCGGGCCGGGATGGCGCAGGTGGCGCCGGGCCGCCCGTTCACCGCCTTCCACCACGCCGCCATGGAGGTCATCGCGCGCGGCCTGGACGACTGGGGCCTGCTGCCGGTGTCGGTGGACGAGGCCCTGTCGGACGCCGGCCAGCACCACCGCCGCTACCTGATCTGCGGCATCGGCCACCACCTCGGCCTGGACGTGCACGACTGCGCCCGCTCCCGGCCCGAGGCCTACCACGGCGCGGAGATGGCGCCGGGCATGGTGCTCACCGTCGAGCCCGGCCTGTACTTCCACGCCCACGACCGCACGGTGCCGCCGGAGCTGCGCGGCATCGGCGTACGCATCGAAGACGACCTGCTGGTGACGGCGGACGGCGCGGAGGTCCTGTCGGCCGCGCTGCCCATCGACGCCACCGGCCTGGAGAACTGGACCAAGGAGACAAGCAAATGACCGCCCCCGTCTGGCACGGCGTGCACGTCGCGACCGCGCTGCCCTTCAACGACGACCTGTCCGTCGACTACGACGCCTACGCCGAGCACGTGCGCTTCCTGGCCGAGGGCGGCTGCGACGGCGTCTGCCCCAACGGCTCGCTGGGCGAGTACCAGACGCTGACCGACGAGGAGCGCGCCCGCGTCGTGCGCACCGCCGTCGAGGCCGCTCCCGACGGCTTCCACGTCATGCCGGGCGTGGCCGCGTACGGGGCGGCCGAGTCGCGGCGGTGGGCCGAGCAGGCGGCCGAGGCGGGCGCCTCGTCGGTGCTGCTGCTGCCGCCCAACGCCTACCGCGCCGACCGCCGGGCCGTCGTCGGCCACTACCGGGAGGTGGCCAAGGCCGGGCTGCCGGTCGTGGCCTACAACAACCCGATCGACACCAAGGTGGACCTGACCCCCGACCTGCTCGCCGAGCTGCACCAGGAGGGGCTGATCGTCGGGGTGAAGGAGTTCACCGGGGACGTGCGCAGGGCGTACGAGATCGCCGAGCGCGCGCCCGGCCTGGACGTGCTGGTGGGCTCGGACGACGTGCTGCTGGAGATGGGCATCGCGGGCGCGGTCGGCTGGATCGCCGGCTACCCGAACATGATCCCCCGCGCCACCGTCGAGCTGTACCACCTGGCCGTGGCCGGGGACGTCGCCAAGGCGCTGCCCCTCTACCGCGACCTGCACGCGCTGCTGCGGTGGGACTCCAAGACCGAGTTCGTGCAGTCGATCAAGCTCTCGATGGACCTGGCCGGCCGCAAGGGCGGCGCCTGCCGCCCGCCGCGCCTCCCCCTCGCGCCCGCCCAGGCCGAGCAGATCACCCGCGACACCGAGGCGGTCCTCGCCAAGGGCTACCGCTGATCTTCCTCCTGGATCGGCGGGCGCTCTGCCGGGAGGACCCGGTTTTTACCCTTCCCTCCCCCGAGGAGCACGCCGGCGTGCGCGGGGAGGGTGGACCGGCCGGCCCGGGACCGTGCACCCGTCGGGCAGCACGCCGGCGTGCGCGGGGAGGGTGGGGGCGGCGGGTCAGCCGGTGGGATAGCGGGCGTTCCTGGCGGTGGCCGCCAGCGCCGCCGCCCGGGCCGCCTCGGTCGGCGTGAACGGCAGCTCCGGCCGCCTGACGAGCAGCGCCCGGTCGGGGTTCACGGAGATCACCATGGTGGTGCCGGGCTCGGCGCCCTCGTCCACGGTGTCGCCGGGCCGCCGCCACTCGGCCCGGGGCACGCGCAGCAGCTCGGCCATCGCCTCGGGCAGCCGCCCGGGGTCGTCGCCGACCCGCTGCGCCAGCACCAGCGCCTGCACGCCGGGGTCGGTGAGGTCCTTGACCCGCGCGGGCACGATCACCACGTCCTGCCCGCCCGCCTCGGTCAGCGCCCCGGCCAGCGCGTCCAGCTCCAGGTCGCGCGGCGCCTCGATGACGAACTCGTCGAGCGCGTCGCACCCGGCGGGGGTGATGGCGCCGCCCCCGGTCGGGGCGATGTGCAGCGCCAGGATGTTGCACCCCAGCCGCCCGAACGCGCCGGCCACGGTGGCGAGCCTGCCGGGCCGCTCGACGACCCTCATGCGGATGCGCCACAACGCCATGGACCGCGCCGCGCCGTCGTCCGGCAGAGGCAGCGGCGCCGCGGCCCGGGCGGATCCGGCCGGGCCACGCCGAAAACCGCGCAGCATCCCCGGCCGGGACCCGCCCAGCGAGGGACCGCCCGGGGACCCGCGCCGAGCCCCGGCCAGAGGTCCGCGCCGGGGCCGGTGGGCGAGCCGCTTGTGGAGCGCGGCCCCGGCGATCAGCGCCAGGCCCAGCCCGACCAGGACGACCGGGCCGGGCTCCTCGTGGCCGAGCAGGGTCGCGAGCAGGTGCGCCAGGCCGACCGCGAGGAACAGCGCGGCGAGCTCGACGAGCTCCCGCCCCCAGGAACGGCCGGGTCCGGCACGCATGTCCATCACCTTCTGTGCATCGCTCATGACCCTCAGTCTGCGCCCGCCGTGTTACGGGATCACGGGCGTTGCCGTTGCGCCGGCATTAAACCCCGTTCACTCCAGCCCGAATTCCACCCGCACCCGGCGCCGCCGGGCGTCGCCGCCCGCCCGGCCGGGGATCGGTGGGGCCGGCGTGAGAGACTGCCCCGGTCCTGTCGTCGAAGTCCCCCGGAGTGCTCTTCCCCGTGCGTGTCCGTGCCGCCCTCCACGCCCCGCTCCTGCTGCTGCTGGCCGCGTGCGCCCCTGCTCCCCCGCCGGCACCACCCGCGACCCCGCCGGCGCCCTCCACGACCCCGCCGGCGCCCTCCGCGACCTCGGCGACACCCCGCGAGACCCCGGCTTCCACCTCCGACGCCACACCCGGCACCTCCGGCTCCTCGCCCTCCGGCGCGACCCGGCCCTCGGCCGCGGACGGGCCCGGGACCGTGTGCGGGCAGGTCAAGGCGGCGAACGGGGAGATCGCGGCCGTCGCGGTGGACCGGGGCCGCGCTGACTGCGCCCAGGCCGTGCGCGTCCTCCGCGCCTACTACCGCCCGCAGACCCCGAAGCAGGGCACGGCCGGGATCGCGACCGTCGCCGGCTGGGAGTGCGTGAGCAACACCGCCGCGCGGAGCATGGAGACCGGCAGGCTCACCTCGTGCCGCAAGGGCTCGGCCACCATCGTGGCCGACGTCATTCCCTGACCTCCTGGCCCGCGCCCACGTTCGTGGTGCTGTTCGGGGAGAGCGACGACGCGGAGATGCGCCGGGTGGCCGAGCTGACCGGCGGCGCCGTGTTCGACGCCCACAGCACCTCGCTGACCGGCGCGTTCAAGGAGATCCGTGGCTACCAGTGAGCGGGTCCTGCGCTACCTGGGCTCCACCAGGAACATCGCCGGCTCCTGCCTGGCGCTGCTCGGCCTGCTCGGCCACTTCCTGGGCCTGGCCGGCGCGTACTGGCCGGTCGTCGTCATCGCCCTGTACGGGGCCGGCGCGCTGCTCGCCCCGCCCGAGCGCGTCCGGCTGACGATCTCCCACGCCGAGGTCGAGACCCGGGCGCTGCGCGCCGACCTGGACGGGCTGCTGCGCCGCGTCGACGGCCGCTTCCCCGAGGACGTGCACGCCGCCGTGCGCGGCCTGGCCGAGGTCGTCGGCGGCGTGCTGGACCGGGCCGAGCAGCTCGCCGCCTCCCCCGACCAGCTCCACGTCGTCTCCCAGACGATCCGCAGCTACCTGCCCACCTCCCTGGAGGCGTACGCGAACCTGCCCCGCCGCTACGCGCTGACCCGGCGGGCGGGCCGCGAGCGCAGCGCGCACGAGGAGCTGCTGGCCCAGCTCGCGCTGCTCGACGCCCGGATGGGGCAGGTCGCCGAGGCGATCCACCGGGGCGACGAGCAGGCGCTGCGCGACCAGGGCCGCTTCCTGCGCGACCGCTTCGGCGGCTCCGGCCTGACCCTGGACTGACGCCGCCCCCGGCGGGCCCGCGCTCCCGCGGGCCCGCACCCCGACAGACCCGCGCGCCTCGGCGGCGCGCAGGCTGGCCCCGCCGCGCGGGCTACGCCCTGGTCAGCTCGACGAGCAGGGCGCTCGCCGGCCGCAGCGACGGCGCCGGCAGCCCCAGCTCACCCAGCACGGCCCCCGTCAGCCGCAGCGGCCCCGCGGCCGCCGGGCCGGCCCACTCCGGCAGCATCGCCCCCTCCGGCACGGGACCGGCCACGCGCACCTCGTACACCGAGGCCGGGTCGAGCCCGGGCAGCCGCAGCGGGTCGGGCGCGACGGCGAGACGGGAGGTGAGCTGCACGTACGCGAACACCGCCCGCTCGGGCAGCACCACCCCGTGCAGCAGCGCCGACGGGTCCGGATGGTCGGCGCGCACCACCCGCCCGGCGTGCAGCACCGGCCGCAGCCGCTTGTGCAGCGCGATCCAGGTGGCCAGCTCCGCCAGCTCCTCCTGGCTCACCGAGGTCAGGTCCCACTCCACGCCCATGTGCCCGAACAGCGCGGTCGCGGCGCGGAAGGCCAGCGGCAGCGACCGCCCGGTGACGTGGTCGCGCGCCGCGCCCACGTGGGCGCCCATCCGCTCCGGCGGCACCAGCAGCCCCGTCCAGCGCTGGATCGCCTGCCGGTCCAGCGCGTCGTTGCTGTCGGAGGTCCACACCCGGTCGGTGCGCGCCAGGATGCCGTAGTCGATCCGCGCCCCGCCCGACGAGCACGACTCGATCTCCAGGCGCGGATGGCGGGCGCGCAGCTCGTCCAGCAGCCGGTAGGCGGCCAGCGTCTGCGCGTGCACGCCGGGCGCGCCGTCGTGCACGGGCTCGGCGATGTCGCGGTTGTGGTCCCACTTGATGTAGTCCAGCGCGTACTCGCCGACCAGCGCGTCCAGCCGCTCCAGCAGGTACGCGTACGCCTCCGGCCGGGCCAGGTCGAGCACCTGCTGGTTGCGCTGCGGCGGCGGCAGCCGCTCGGCGTGGCCCAGGATCCAGTCGGGGTGCGCGCGGGCCAGGTCGGAGTCCGGGTTGACCATCTCGGGCTCGAACCACAGGCCGAACTGCATGCCCAGCTCGCGCACCCTGCTGACCAGGGGGTGCAGGCCGTGCGGCCACACGTCCTCGTCCACGTACCAGTCGCCCAGGCCGGCCCGGTCGTGGCGGCGGTGGCGGAACCAGCCGTCGTCGAGCACGAACCGCTCGATCCCGGCCGCCGCGGCCCGCTCGGCCAGCTCCACCAGCCGGTCCAGGCCGTGGTCGAAGTAGGTGGCCTCCCAGTTGTTCAACGTCACCGGCCGCACCGGCAGCGGGCGCGCCCGCAGGTGGGCGTGCAGCCGCGCGCCCGCGTCGTCGAGCCCGCCGCCCGACCACGTGAAGAACACCCACGGCGTGCGGTAGCTCTCCCCCTGGCCCAGCACGACCTCGCCGGGCTCCAGCAGCTCCCCCGCGCCCAGCAGCGCGACGCCCTCGGCCATCCGCTCGGCGTAGTGCACGTGGCCGCCGCTCCAGCCCGCGTGCACCGCCCACACCTCGCCGCCGCGGAACCCGAACCCCGCAGTCCCCGCCACCAGCAGCCCCGTGGCGTCGTGCCCGGTGCGGCCCCGCCGGTTCTCCCGCGACCACACCCCCTGCCCGAACGCCCTGCGCTGCGGCGCCTTCTCCAGCGCCCACCGGCCGGTGAAGTCCAGCAGCTCACCGGCCCGGCCCGGCACCGGCAGCGCGCACGTCAACCCCGCCACCCGGTACGGCGAGGAGGCGGTGTTCGTCACCGCGTGCCGCATGCGCACCAGGCCGCCGCCGTCCATGACCAGCTCGCTCACCAGCTCCAGGCCCGCCCGGTCGTCGGCGGCCACCACGGTCACGGCGCCGCCGGAGCCGGGCTCGGCCACCGCGTCGAAACGTGACACGGTCCACCGGACCGGCCAGTGCTCGCCGTCCCTGACGCCGGACAGGCCCGGCCGGCCGTACCAGCCGTCTCCCTGGGCGGGCAGCAACGCCGGCGCGGGCGAGGTCAGCGCGGGCAGCAGGGCGGCGCCGGCCACGGGGCCGAGCCCGGCGCCGAAGTGCCGCACGCGCGGCAGCCCGGGGCCGGAGTCGTCGAGCACCAGCGCGGCGCCCGCCGCGGAGAGGATCACGGGGGACAAGTCGGGCTCCTATCTCGGGGGGAGACAGCCGCCCGGGGCACGCGGGCCCGGGCGCCTGTCGCGTCTGCAGCGCGTACGACGCTACCTCCTCCGATCACCCCGCCCCCGCACGCGGCCCCCTCCGCAAGGCCCGGCGCACGAGAAGGGCCCCTCCGGCGGGACAGGCGCCGGAGGGGCCGAGGGGAGGAGGATCAGACGGAGATGCGCCCGGCGCCCGCCCCGGCGGTCACGATGGACTTGACGCTGGAGGCCCCGTCCAGCGAGTAGGAGTAGGGGATCGACGCGACGCTGCCGCCGCTCTGTCCGCTGCCGGAGTTGACGAAGTGGTTGTTCCGCGCGACCAGGGTCCCCGGCCCCGAGTCGCCCTCGCCGAGGTGGAACGGGTCCTCGGTGTTCTCGAAATAGTTGCCCTCGACCAGCACGCCCGCCCCCTCGGTGGAGGCCACGCCGTAGCCGGTGACGCCGCCGTAGAAGTTGTTGTAGACGTGCACGGGGTTGCCGAAGCGCACGCGCGGGTGCCGCTGGCCGGTGCCGTCGAACCAGTTGTGGTGGTACGTCACGCGCAGGCGGCCCCGGTCCTCGGCGCCGTTGCCGTCGTCGTGGCCGAGCAGCATGGTCTTGTCGTGGTCGGAGACCTTGTTCCAGGAGATGGTGACGTAGTCGCTGGCCCGCTTGACGTCCACCGCGCCGTCGTTGCCGTCGCTGAAGGAGTTGTGGTCGATCCACACGCGGGTCGAGTACTGCACGTTGATCGCGTCGTCGCCCCAGCCGCGGAAGGTGAGGTTGCGCACGATCACGTTGCCGGCCCGGGAGATGTTGAACCCGCAGCCGGAGATCGTCGCGCCCGAGTTGCCCAGCACGGTCTTGTTGGAGGCCACGCGGAGCATGCCGGAGCAGGAGATCGTGCCGGACACCCGGATCACCGCCGCGCCACTGGCCGACAGCGCGCTGCTGAGCGCCGAGGAGCTGCTGACGGTGATCGGCGGCACGTTGCCGCCGCCGGTGGTGCCGCCGCCCTGCGTGGCCCAGCCGACCGGCCCCGTCTCGGCGCCGCAGCCGGCCCGGGTGAGCTGCGTGCCGCCGGACGAGGTGGCCCCCGGCGCGGTGAGGCACGAGCCGCTGCCGTCGCTGACCACGGTGCGCGCCCCGGACGCGGAGGCCGCGGCGGCGGAGGATGCGGCGGAGGATGCGGCGGAGGCGGCGGAGGCGGCCGGCGGGGTCACGGCCACGCCGGCGATGGTGGTGGCTGCCAGGACGACGGCTCCGGCGATGAGGGCGGCCGCGCCGCCGTTGATGCCGCCGTTGATGCCGCCGTTGATGCCGCCGTGGATTCTGTCTCGCACGTTTCACGCTCCTTGCCGGCCTGGGCAGGCTCTGGCGCGGCCTGCCGGGTGTCCCCCCAGCGAGCATCCGTTCACATATGTGACGGCCGTACGTGTGACCGAACTGCCCACACCATAGGTAAGCGCTTTCCCGCTGTCAATGGCCCGGTGAAACTTTCATCACCATCGCCGTCACGTGCGGTGAGCGAGGCCCGCGACCAGCCCCTGCCCACGAATGGCGATATTTCCGCAACTCTCCGTCATGCCGGACAGGTGGCTTAAATCGCGACGATCGATTAGGTTAGGCTCACCTTATCTAGATCGGAGATTTCGGGGATGACCGAGCCTTTTCGCATGTTCGACGTCCGCGTGGACCGGCTCGAACGGCTGAGCCCGTCCTTCCTGCGCGTCACCTTCACCGGCGACGATCTGCACCTGTTCGCGGACAACGGGTTCGACCAGCGGCTCAAGCTCTTCCTCCCGCTCCCCGAGCACGGCCTGGCCCACCTGCCGACCGGCCCCGACTGGTACACGAAGTGGCGCGGGCTGGAGGAGGACAAGCGCAACCCGATGCGCACGTACACCGCCCGGCTCGTCCGCCCCGACGCCGGCGAGGTGGACGTGGACGTGGTCATGCACCCCGACGGCGGCCCGGCCGCCCGCTGGGCCGAGCAGGTGCGGCCCGGTGACGTCGCGGCCCTGTTCGGCCCCGACGCCCGCTACGCGGACCGCCACGGCGGCGTGGAGTTCCACCCGCCCGCGGGCACCGGCTGCGTGCTCATCGCCGGCGACGAGACCGCCGTGCCCGCCATCTGCGCCATCCTCGAGCGCATGCCCGCCGAGCTGGCCGGCGAGGTGCTGATGGAGGTGCCCTGCGAGGACGACTTCCTGCCGGTCGAGACGGCCGCCTCGGTCAAGGTCACCTGGCTGGCCAGGAACGGCGGCGAACGCGGCGCCGGCCTGATCCCCGCCGTGCGCGCCGCCGCCGGCCGCCTGCTGCCCGCGGCCCCCGCGCCCGAGGCGGCCGGTTCCTTCGTCGACGTGGACGTCGACACCGAGGAGTTGTGGGAGGTGCCGCAGGAGGAGCCGGTCGACTACGGCCCCCTGTACGCGTGGCTGGCCGGCGAAGCGGCCGTCATCAAGACCCTGAGGCGGCACCTGGTGGCCGAGCGGGGCATGGACCGGCGCTCGGTGGCCTTCATGGGCTACTGGCGCGACGGCCGCCCCGAGAACTGACGGCCACCCCGCCGGTCGGCGTCATTGCAGCCCGGACGGGTCCTGCCCCAGGACGGTGCGCAGCTCGCCACGCGTGGGCGGCCGCGTCCAGGTCAGGCCGGGCCCGCCGGCGGCGACCAGCCGGGGCACGACCTCGCGCAGCAACGCCTCCACCGCCACCCCGGGCCGCTCGCCGCGCGCCTCGGCGCAGAGGTCGAGCACCCGGGCGAGATCCACCATCATCGTGTTGGCCTCCCCAGCCCCGGCGGTCCCCTGCTCGGTCCCGGGCTCCTGCACCGCCCCCGGCTCGTGCGCCGCTCCGGACTGGTGCGTCCCGCGCTCGCCCTCCGCCCCTGAACGCCGCGGCGCCCCCGCCTGGGGTGCGGCCGTGCCCTCGGCCCCTTCCGTGGCCTCGGCGTCCCCGACGGTGACCTTTTCGGCCACGCTCTCCTCCGCGGTAAGGGGCTTGACCGGTGTGCCGTTCACGTGCGTGAGCGCCGGGCCGCCGCCGTCCGCCGGGGTGCCGGAGTCCCCGCCCTCGTCCGCCGGTGCGGCGGGCAGAGTGGCGGGCAGAGTGGCGGGCAGAGTGGCGGGGACGGTGGCCTGCAGCGCTCCGAGGCTCGCCTCGGCCGTCCAGCCGCCGGGCCGGACGATCTCGCCGACCGCCGCGGCGAACCGGGCCGCGTCCAGCCCGTCCACCTCCCCGTCCAGCCAGCCGGCCCCTCTCAGGTGCAGCACGCCGGGCCGCTCGGCCGCCGCGATCCGCTCGACCAGCGTCGCCACCGTCCCCTGCGGATCGTGCAGCGCGTCGTCCCCGCGCGCGGCGAAGGCGTCGGCCAGCAGGTGCAGGGAGATCAGCCGCGGCGGGTCGTACGTCGTGAGCACCCCCTGCTCCGCGCCGACCCGTACGGGGCCGGCCGTCTCGTGGTAGGCCCGCAGGCCCTCCATGAACGCCGCCTGCGCCTCCGGCGTGAGCAGCAGCTCCCAGCCCCGCTTCGGTTCCGTCCCGAGCGGGCCCGTCCCGGGCCCGCCGGAGGCGTCACCGTCCACCGGCGCCTGCCGGCGGAGCCACCAGGCCACCGCGCCCACCACGGCGGCGGCCAGCACTGCGACTGCGATTAACACGATGTTGGTCCGCTTTCCCCTCGTATCCGACAGGGCTAGCAGCGTAGTGATCACCCCCGACAAATGCGGAAATTTCTTGAAATGCGGCGCGAACCCCGGCAGACGGATCAGCCACCGGCGGCTGACAGAATTGTGAAGGTGACAGATGGCATCCTGACGGCCGACCAGATCCTCACGGCGGCGCAAGACGTCCTGCGCCGCTACGGCCCGGCCAAGGCGACGGTCGTGGACGTGGCGCGCGCGCTCGGCGTCAGCCACGGCAGCGTCTACCGCCATTTCCCCAGCAAGGCCGCGCTGCGCGAGGCCGTCACCCAGCGCTGGCTGGACGAGACGCACGCCGAGCTGGCCTCCGTCCTGGCCGCCGACGCGCCGGCGGGCGACCGGCTGCGCGCCTGGCTGGCGGCGCTGTTCGGCGCCAAGCGCGGCAAGGCGCTGGCCGATCCGGAGCTGTTCGCGACGTACGTCGTCCTGGTCAAGGAGTCCAGCGGCGTCGTGGACCGGCACGTGGACGACCTGATCTCCCAGCTGGCGCAGATCATCGCCGGCGGCGTCGCCAGGGGCGAGCTGAGCGCGGCCGACCCGGCCCTCGCGGCGCGCGCCGTCTTCCACTCCACGACGCCCTTCCACGATCCCGCGCACCGGGAGAGCTGGGCCCGCCCCGGCATCGAGGACGATTTCACCGCCGTGTGCGACCTCATCCTGCGGGGGCTGGAGCCGCGCCCCTGACGGGTGGAGGTTCTTCCGCCCGATGACCACAAGTGTTTTCCTGAGGAATTCTCCCGTTCATCCGGGGACCCGAGCTGCCCTGTCGACGTGAGAGGACAGGCATGTACACTCCATTCCGGAAGCACACAGTCGCTCTATGTGACGCATGCATGACATCTGGTGCCTATGGCAACAAGGGCGGGTCCGCGCTACCGACAGGATGATCCCGGCCCTGTGAGAGCGCGGAGCCGGATATGGATCCTCTTCACCTGACCACCAGCCGCCGCGACGGGACCCTGACCGTCAACGTCGCGGGCGAGCTCGACATCGCCACCACCGAGTTGCTGCGCGGCCACCTGCTCGCGCTGCTGCAGGAGGCCGGCCACGCCCGCGACGGCCGCCCGGGGCTGGTCGTCGAGGTGAGCCGCCTGTCCTTCATCGACGCGGCCGGGCTCGGCATCCTCGTCTCCGTCCGGAACCAGGCCCGCAGACAGGACACCCCGCTGCGCATCGCGGGCGTGCCCCCGGCCATGCGCCGCCTGCTCCGCATCACCGGCCTGGACCGCCACCTCACCTGACCCGCCACCGCCCCGCCGGGGCACGCCGTGGCGTCTCGCCCGGGACGCCGCCGTCGGGCGGGGGCGGGCGCGCGGGTAAGTTGGCACGCGTGCCGACGATTCAGGTCCCCGATGAGATACCTCCCAGGCTGGAGGACGGGTTCGAGCGGATCAGGCGGGAGCTGCGGCTGCCCGCGGCCTTCCCCCGCGCCGTCCTGGACGAGGCCGCGTGGGTCGCCAGGGTGCCACGGCTGGACGCCGAGGACCTGACCCACCTGCCGTTCGTGACCATCGACCCGCCCGGCTCCCTGGACCTCGACCAGGCCCTGCACCTGGAGCGGCTGCGCGCCGGCTACCGCGTCTGGTACGCCATCGCCGACGTCGGCGCGTTCGTGCGCCCCGGCGGCGTGATCGACGCCGAGGCCCGCGCCCGCGGCGAGACCGTCTACCTGCCGACGGGCAGGGTGCCGCTGCACCCTCCCGTGCTGTCGGAGGACGCCGCCAGCCTGCTGCCCGGCGCGCTGCGCCCCGCCGTGGTGTGGCGGGTGGACCTCGACTCCGACGGCCGGATGGTGGGCGCCGACGTGCAGCGCGCCCTCGTACGCAGCCGCGAGCGCTACGACTACGACTACGTGCAGGTGGTCCACGACACCGGCACCGCCGAGGGCGTGCTGGAGCTGCTGGCCGAGATCGGCGAGCTCAGGCTGGCCCTGGAGCGCGAGCGCGGCGGCGTCACCCTGCCCACGCCCGACCAGGAGGTGGTGCGCGGCGACGACGGCCACCGGCTGGAGTTCCGGCTGCCGCTGCCCGCCGAGGCGTGGAACGCGCAGATCTCGCTGCTGACCGGCATGGCGGCGGCGGCCATGATGCTCGACGCCGAGATCGGCCTGCTGCGCGTGCTGCCCCGCCCCAGGCCGGCCGACCTGGACAAGGTGCGCCGGGTGGCGCGCGCCCTGGAGGTGCCGTGGCCGGAGGGCGCCGGGTACGGCACGGTGGTGCACGACCTGGATCCGAAGGCCGGGCGGCACGCGGCCTTCCTGCACGAGTCGAGGGTGCTGCTGCGCGGCGCCGGCTACGCGGCCTTCGACGGCGCGCCGCCCCGGCTGGCCGAGCACGCGGCGGTCGCGGCCCCGTACGCGCACGTCACGGCCCCGCTGCGGCGGCTGGCCGACCGTTACGCGACGGAGGTGTGCCTGGCCATCGCGGCCGGCGAGCCGGTCCCGTCCGACGTGCGGGCGGCGCTCCCGCTCCTGCCCGACCTCATGGCCGAGTCCGGGCGGCGCGCGGGGGCGGTGGAGCGGGCGTGCGTGGACCTGGTGGAGGCGTTCCTGCTGCGCGACCGGATCGGGCAGGCGTTCGAGGCGGTGGTGATCGACGTGGACGAGCGGCGCGGGGGCGGGCAGGTGCAGCTCGCCGACCCCGCCGTGATCGCCCGCTGCGACGGCGCCCTCCCGCTGGGCGAGCAGGTCACCGTACGGCTGACACGCGCCGACCCGGCCACCCGCGAGGTCCGCTTCACCCTCGCCACCTGACGCCCCGCCCCTCGCTCAGTACGCCCTCGTGCGCATCCCGTCGCAGATCACGTCCGCCATCCGCACCGCGCCGCCCCGGGCGCGGGCCCGGCGTTCGGCGGCCAGGCAGGCGCGCAGCAGGTCGTTCACGTCCTCCGCCGACAGGTCGGCCCGCACGGCTCCCGCCCGCTGCGCCCTGGCCAGCAGCCGGGCCAGGGCCGCGGTGAAGTCGCCCGCCAGCGTGGAGCCCGGCCGCAGCGCCATGCCCGCGCCGCTGTCCAGCATGTCGCACAGCGCCTGGTTGGCCGCGGCCTGCTCGACCACCCGGGCGAACCAGCCGAAGAACGCCTTGCCCGAGTCCTCGGCGGTGGCCAGCGCGCGGGCGTCGGCCACGAACCGCTCGATCCGCCCCAGCAGCACCGCCTCGAACAGCGCCTCCTTGGTCGGGAAGTGCCGGTAGACGGTGCCGACCCCGAACCCGGCGCGCCGGGCGATCTCGTCGAAGGAGATGGTCAGGCCGTCACTGGCCAGCGCCTCCTGCGCGATCTGCAGCACCCGCTCGCGGTTGCGCCGGGCGTCGGCCCGCAGCGGCCTGGCGGCGCTGTGGTCGTCGCCCATGACCTCGACCTGCCTTACAACGCCCTCTGCGGGCAAACGGAGAGACCTCTCCGATTCTACCGAGGAGGTTCCCGGGCATACCAGCCCTCACCAGGCGCTCGTCCCACGAGAACGGCGCCCGTCCCACCTGGTGTGGGACGGGCGCCGTCCGGTTGTGGTGCGGCCGGTTGCGGTGCGGCCGGTTGCGGTGCGGCCGGTTGCGGTGCGGCCGGTTGCGGTGCGGCCGGTTGCGGTGCGGCCGGTTGCGGTGCGGCCGGCCGGCGGGGCGTCACGAGGGCGTGGTCGAGCGGGCCGGCACGCCGACGCGCTTGAGCCTGATCCGCTCCCGCCTGGGCACCGGCTCCAGCTCCACCACCTTCGCCCCCTCCGGCACCCGCCGCAGGTCGTGCGTGATGAGCAGCGTGGTCCGCCCGGCCATCAGCCGCCGCAGCGGCTTCATCACCTGGGCGGCGGTGGCCTCGTCCAGCCCGTTCATGGGCTCGTCGAGCACCAGCACCGGCGTGTCGCGCAGGATGGCCCTGGCGATCGCGATCCGCTGCCGCTGCCCGCCGGACAGCAGGCGCCCCCGCTGGCCCACCGGCGTGTCGTACCCCTGGGGCAGCAGCTTCACGAAATCGTGCACCCCGGCCGCCTCCGCGGCCCTGATCACCTCGTCGAGCGAGGCGCCGGGCCGGCCGTAGGCGATGTTCTCGCGGACGGAGCCGGAGAACAGCAGGGTCTCCTGGTGCAGGATCGTGACGTTCTCACGCAGCGACTCCCGCGTCAGGTCCCGCACGTCGACGCCGTCGAGCAGGATGCGCCCGCTGTCCGGGTCGTAGAAGCGCAGCAGCAGCTTGGCCAGCGTGGACTTGCCCGCCCCGCTGGGCCCGGACAGGACGACGACCTCGCCGGGCTCGGCGGTGAAGCTCACCTCCCGCAGCACCGGCCGCGCCCTGCCCGGATAGGCGAAGCCGACCCGTTCGAAGGCGAGGCGGCCGCGACCGCGACCGGCGGGACGCGCGCCGTCGGCGTCGGTGACGGACGGCGACGCCCGCAGGATCTCGATGACCCGGTCCGAGCCCGCCGCCGCCTCCGACACGGTCAAGGCCAGCTCGCCCAGGCCCTGGACGGCCGGGTAGAGCAGGGCCAGGTAGGCCGCGAAGGACAGCAGCCCGCCGAGCGTCAGCCGGCCCGCCGCGATCTCCCACGCGCCGAACCCGAGGATGACGATCAGGCAGACGGTCTCGATGAGCTGGACGACCGGGCTGTAGAGCCCGGCCAGCCAGGCCTGGGCGAGGTTGGCGCGCAGCCAGCCGCGGCCCTCCCCGTGCAGCCGCCGCGACTCGGCGCCCTGCCGGTTGTACGCCTGCACGAGCGGCTGGTTGGCCAGCCCCTCCTCCAGGACGCTGTTCATCGCCCCGTTGCTGGCCCGCTCGCGCGCCGCCGCGGTCCTGAACCGGCCCGCGAAGACCTTCGAGACGACCAGGAAGAGCGGGATCAGCGCCATCGTCAGCAGTGCGAGGTCCCATCGGACGAAGAACGCGGCCCCCGCGAAGAAGACCACGCTGGCACCCGTGGTGACCGCCCGGACCAGCCCGGACCCGACGAGCTCCTCGATGGCCTCGACGTCGTCGGTCATGCGGGCCATCAGGTCGCCCAGGCGCCGCTTCTCGGAGAAGTCGGGCGCGAGCGTCTGCAGGTGCGCGTACACGCGGTCGCGCAGGGCCAGCAGGAACCGTTCCGCGCCGATCGCGGTGGCGTACGCGCCGGCGAAGGACGTCACGCCTGCCAGCGCGGCGAGCCCGAGCCAGGACAGCGCCGGAGCCCAGAAGGCCCCGAGGTTCCGGGTCGTGAGCACTTCGTCGGTGATGTGACCGAACAGGCGGATCGCGGCGACCTCGCAGAGCGCGGCCAGCAGGGCGAAGACCACCCCGGCCACGAACCACCGCCGCAGTCCGCGGGTGTCCGGCCAGAACTCGCGGAAGGTGCGGCGCAGAGTGACCGCCGGCGCGAGCTCCCGGCCGGAGACGCTCAATGAGAGCCGGCGGCTCAGCCGCCGGCTCTCAGGTGGGGTGTCTAGCACCCCCACCACCTACGGTGACCGCAGCAGCTCCACCTGCGGTAGCAGCGGCGCCGACGGCGACAGCCCCATCCCTGCTGGTAGCCGATCTGCGACAGTTTCGTGTTCGCCATGATTCCTCCCCCGTTGGCGGAACACTGACAAAACGGACACTAGCACCCGAATTGCGATAAATCAGCAGATATTCGCGGACTTCAGAGAGACTTGACCGGTAAAACCAAGCAGCAAAGGCGATCCAGAGCGTCACGTAAAGCCGGCGGCGAAGAAGTAAAAGCACAAGACGCGGCAACCCCCATGCAAAGGCACCCCCGAGAAACGATTCCCGGAGCCACCCGCGAAAGCCCCGCCGGGAAAGCCGGACGGCGAGAAAACCCGGCACGGGGAGGAAAGCCAGACCGGAAGAAAACCGGGCAGGAGAAGGATGGCCGGACGGAGGAAGAAACCGGGCGAAGCGCAGCCCGCCCGGACAAAAGGTCGGCACGGACGGGAAGACCGGCACGGACGGGAAGACCGGCACGGACGGAAACCGACGGTCCCGCCCGTGCCGGCCCGGCGCTCAGGTCAGCGACGAATACGCCACCACGCCCCGCCGCATCCCGTCCACGGCCTTGCCCGCCGTCTGCTTGATCTTGCTGCCCGGCGGCGCCGCGTTGCCGAGCTGCCCGAGCAGGTCCATGAGCTGCTTGACCCAGCGCACGAAGTCACCCGCCGCCAGCTCGTTGCCGTTGACCCCCTCCATCAGCACCGCGTCGAGGCTGTGCCCCTTCGTCCACCGGAACGCCGCCCACGCGAACCCCAGATCGGGCTCCCTGATCGTCGACAGCCCGTGATCGGACTCGATGCCCTCCAGCTCGCCCCACAACCGGATCATCGCCGACAGCGCGTCCTGCGCCCGCCCTGCCGGGATCTTCGGCCGGCGCGCGTCGTCCGACGCCCGCGACTCGAACACCAGCGCCGACACGCACGCCGCCAGCTCCGCCGGGTCCAGCTCCTCCCACAACCCGTTGCGCAGGCACTCTGCCGTCAGCAGGTCCAGCTCGGTGTACAGCCGGCCCAGCCGGCGCCCCTCGTCGGTGACCGTCTCCCCGTCGAGATAACCGAGCTGCTCCAGCACCGAGCAGATGCGGTCGAACGTGCGCGAGATGACGTGCGAACGCCCCTCCACCCGCCGCCGCAGCCCCTCGGTCTCCCGCAGCAGCTTGTAGTAGCGCTCCGCCCAGCGCGCATGATCCTCACGCTCGTCACAACCGTGGCACGGATGCTGCCGGATGCGCCGCCGCAGCTCGTTGATCTCGTCGTCCTCCACCGCGTGGTCACGCGCCCTGACCGGCTTGCCCAGATCACGGTCACCGATCTTGGCCAGCAGCGAGGAGACGAGGTTGGCGCGTTCCTTCGGTGAACGGCCGTTGAAGTTCTTCGGGATGCGCAGCTTCTCCAGCGGCTCCACCGGCACCGGGAAGTCCGCCGGATCCAGCTTCTTGACCTGCTTGCCGATCGTCAGCACCAGCGGGCTCGGCCCGTGACCGCGCGGATTGCGCCCCGGGTCCAGCACGATCGCCAGCCCCGCCCGCCGCCCGCCCGGCACCCGGATCACGTCGCCCGGCTGCAGCGCCTCCAGCGACCGCACCGCCGCCGCCCGGCGCGCCGCGCCCCGCTGGCGCGACAGCTCCGCCTCACGATCCGACAGCCGCCGCCGCAGCGCCGCGTATTCCGGGAAGTCGCCCAGGTGACACGTCATCGCCTCCTGGTAGCCCTCCAGCGCCTCCTCGTGCTTGCGCAGCTGCTTGGCCAGCCCCACGACCGCCCGATCCGCCTGGAACTGCGCGAACGACTCCTCCAGCAGCGTGCGCGCCCGCTCCCGGCCGAACTGCCCCACCAGGTTGACCGCCATGTTGTACGACGGCTGGAAACTGGAGCGCAGCGGATAGGTGCGCGTGCCCGCCAGCCCCGCCACCGACAGCGGGTCCATGCCCGGCTGCCACAACACCACCGCGTGGCCCTCGACGTCGATCCCCCGGCGCCCCGCCCGCCCCGTGAGCTGGGTGTACTCCCCCGGCGTCAGATCGGCGTGGGTCTCGCCGTTCCACTTGTCCAGCTTCTCGATCACCACGCTGCGGGCCGGCATGTTGATCCCCAGCGCCAGCGTCTCGGTCGCGAACACCGCCTTGACCAGCCCGCGCGTGAACAGCTCCTCCACGACCTCCTTGAACGCCGGCAGCATGCCCGCGTGGTGCGCCGCCAGCCCCCGCTCCAGGCAGTCGCGCCACTCCAGGTAACCCAGCACCGCCAGGTCCTCGTCGGGCAGGTGCGCCGTGCGCTCGTCCACGAGCTGCCTGATCTCGTGCCGCTCGCGGTCGCTGGTCAGCCGGATGCCCGCGTGCAGGCACTGCTGCACCGCCGCGTCACACCCCGCCCGCGAGAAGATGAACGTGATCGCCGGCAGCAGCCCCTCGGAGTCCAGCTTCTCGATCACCTGCACCCGGTCCGGCGGGCGCGAGCGCTGCGGCCGGCCGTAGCCCCGGCGGCCCCGCCCCGCCGTCAGCCGCTCGGCGTCACGCGTGACCCGCATCAGCGTCGGGTTGATGCGCGGCGTCAGATCGTCGGCCAGGAACATGTCGTAGATGCGGTTGCCGACCATCATGTGCTGCCACAGCGGCACCGGCCGGTGCTCGTCCACGATCACCGTCGTGTCGCCGCGCACCGCGCCCAGCCACTCGCCGAACTCCTCGGCGTTGCTCACCGTCGCCGACAGCGCCACCAGCCGGACCGACTCGGGCAGGTGGATGATGACCTCTTCCCACACCGCGCCCCTGAACCGGTCGGCCAGGTAGTGGACCTCGTCCATCACCGCGAACCCGAGCCCGGCCAGCGTGGCCGAGCCCGCGTAGAGCATGTTGCGCAGCACCTCGGTGGTCATCACCACGATCGGCGCCTCGCCGTTGACGCTGTTGTCGCCGGTCAGCAGGCCGACCTTGGCGGTGCCGTAGCGTTTGACCAGGTCGTTGTACTTCTGGTTGGACAGCGCCTTGATCGGCGTGGTGTAGAAGCACTTGCGGCCCTGCTCCAGGGCGAGGTGGACGGCGAACTCGCCGACCACCGTCTTGCCCGACCCCGTCGGCGCCGCCACCAGGACCCCGTCGCCGGCCTCCAGGGCCCGGCAGGCGTCCAGCTGGAAGTCGTCCAGCGCGAAGTCGTAGAGACCTCGGAACGATCTGAGAGCGGCCCCGTCGTCCCCGTGCTTCTGACGGAAGGCCGCGTAGCGTTCCGCTGGCGTTGTCATACCCGTCAGCCTACCGAAATCGCCATTCCGGTCCGTCCTGCCTGTTCCCGCCACGCCTCCGGCCCGACGCCTTTACAAAGTAGATTTCATACGATGACGCGTAACGCCCCAGGCCGGACCTCGCAGTGCAGCGGCACCGCCCCCACCCGTTCGCCGTCGGCGTAGGCCACCAGGGCGTCCGTCGCGCCGCCGGCGAAGCCGGCCGGCGCGGCGCCCCGCCTGTCGCCCCGCCTGTCGCCCGGCCCGCCGCCCGCCGCCCCGGGCGTCTCCACGCGCACGCTGCGCGCCCGCCGCACCGACACCGCCCGGTGCCCGACGTGCGTGCCCCGGTAGACGCTGGGGAACACGCGCAGGAACTCGGCCTTGGACACCGCTTCGAGGATCATCACGTCGAGGAGCCCGTCGTCGAACCTGGCGTCCGGGCAGACCCGCATGCCGGCGCCGTACGAGCGGGTGTTGGCCACCGCCACCAGCATCGCCTCCCGCTCGATCACCTCGTGCCCGTCGAGCGTGATCCGGAACGGCACGGGCCGGAACGAGCGCAGCTCCTGGGCCATCGCCACGAGGTAGCGGGAGGTCCCGGCCGGCCAGGTGAGCCGGTTGGCCCGCTCGTTGACCCGCGAGTCGAACCCGCAGCACACCACCCCGGCGAACAGCTCGTCGGCGCCTCCCGCGCGGATGCGCACGGCGTCCACCGGCCGCGACCTCATCCGCAGCACGGTCCTGGCCGCGGCGACGGGATCCCTGCCCGGCAGGCCGAGCGCGGCGGCGATGTCGTTGCCCGTGCCCACGGGGATGATGCCGAGCGGCACGTCGGTGCCCGCCACGGCCTGGACGGCCAGGTGCACCAGCCCGTCACCCCCGAAGGCCACGAGCGCGTCGGGGCGCTCGGACACGGCGGTGCAGGCACGTTCGAGCGCGTCGGCCGCGTCGGCGCCGACGATCACCGACAGCTCCGCCCCTCCGGCGCGCAGGCGGCGTGCCACGGGTTCGAGCAGGCGCAGCGTGCGGCCGCGGCGGGCGGCGGGGTTGACCAGCAGAGCGAGTTGAGGGGACACGCCCGGAACCTATCGCCTGGCGGGCGGAACCGGAATGCCCTTTACCGCTTGTCGGCGCCGGAGGTCGTGCCGGGCGGCTCCTCGTCGAGAGGCGTGGGGGCGTCCACCGGCGAGGTGTCCTCGGCCAGCGGCGAGGCCTCGTCGTCGGACAGGTGGGAGAAGTCCTCACCGGCGGGCGCGCTCCGCTCGCGCAGGAACATGACCAGCTCGGCCAGGAAGTACAGGACGATCATCGGCGCGGCCAGCGCCATCATCGTGAGCGGGTCGCCGCCGGGGGTCACCACGGCGCCGAAGACGAACATCACGAAGATGACCGTGCGGCGGTGCTTCTTCACGGTCGTGTGCGACAGCACCCCGATGATGTTGAGGAAGACCAGGATCAGCGGCAGCTCGAAGGAGATGCCGAAGATCAGCAACATGATCAGGACATAGTCGATGTACTCGTCGATGCCGATCGTGGCGACCGTGCCGTCGAGCGAGAACGACAGCAGGATGCTGAGGCTGGTGTCCATGATGATGTAGGCCAGCGCCGCGCCGAGCACGAACAGGGGAACGGCGATCCCCAGGAACGTGAGCGAGTAGCGCTTCTCGTTGCGGTAGAGCGCCGGGGTGACGAACGCCCAGATCTGGTAGAGCCAGACGGGCGAGGCCACCACGAGGCCGATCATCAACGAGACCTTCAGCGTGATGAAGAAGGACTGGAAGATGCCGCTGTAGGTGAGCGTGCACTCGCCTGGACGCAACTGGTTGGCCTGCGGCGTCTCGCAGAACGGCTCCTTGACGAACGCCCACACCGGATCGAAGAAGATATATCCGATGATGATGCCGACGATCACCGCGGCCAACGCGATCACCAGCCGGTTGCGCAGCTCGCGCAGGTGCTCCATGAGGGGCATGCGGCCCTCGGGATCACGCGCGGGCTGGGACCGTTTGAGCAGCGCCATCTAGCAATCCAGGTGACGAGGAGGGACGGGGGGTCAGGCGTGCTTGTCGGCCTGCGCGGCGCCGGCGCGCAGCTTCGCGGCCTGCTCCTCGAGCTGGCGGGCCTGCTCCTCCGGCGTCAGCGCCGCGGCGGGAGCCGGGGCGGCCTGCAGCGGCTGCGGCTGCACCGGCTGGGGCTGCGGGTGCGGCTGCGGCTGCGGCTGGACCGGGGCCTGCTGCGCCTGCTGCTGCACGGTGTGCTGGGTGTCGTCGTCGTCATCGCGCAGCTTGGCGGTCTCGGACTTGAAGATGCGCAGTGAGCGACCGATGCCCCGGGCCATCTCGGGCAGCTTCTTCGCACCGAACAGCAGCACGAGCACCAGCGCGATGATCAGAAGTTCGGGGACTCCGAGGTTCGGCATGAAACGCCCTTTCTAGCAAATACCAGATTCAGCCACGATCGTACGCTGCCTGGGGCGTGGTCTCATCCCCTTGGCCCGACGATCTGACCCGCCCCGGCTCGAGCTGCGCCTTCGCCACGGCGATTTCCCTCTTCAGACTACGTGCCGCGGACACGACCCGGGCACCGGCGACGCCGAGCGCGACCAGCCCGGCCACGCCCAGCCCTACGGACACGAAGATCCACGTCATGACTGGTGAGCGTACAGGGCCAGGGCGCGCCCGGCCTCCCGGCGTACGGTCTCGGCCATGTCGGGCGGCGACACGACCCGGCCGGTGTCGCCCAGGCGCAGCGCCAGCTTCAGGATCCAGTCCTCGTCGCGGGCCCGCAGCGCCACCCGCAGCCGCCCCTCGCCCAGCTCGGTGACCTGCTCGCACGGGTAGTACTCGGCCACCCACCGCCCCGCCGCGCTCAGCTCCAGCTCGACCAGCTCGTCGGTCGGCGAGGGCCGGAAGACGCCGGCGGCGACGTCTCTGGGCTCGGCCTCGGCCGGCGGGTCGGCGGGCACGTCGAGCACCTCCACGCCGAGCACCCGGTCCAGCCGGAACAGCCGCATGGCCTCGGCCCGGTAGCACCAGCCCTCCAGGTAGGCGCGGCCGTCCACGACCACGACCCGCATCGGGTCGACCTCGCGCGGCGTCACCTCGTCGCGGCCCTGCACGTAGTAGCGCAGCGACAGCCTGCGGCCCCTGGTGAGCCCCTCGCGCACGCGCGGCAGCGCGTCGGGGGCGGCGTCGACGTCCACCGCGACCTGGCTGCTGACGGTGGCCGCGCCGTCGCCGGCGGCCCGCTCCAGCTTGGCCATGACGCGCGGCAGCGCGTCGCCCGGCACCTCGGCCAGCTCGGGGGTGGCGGCCAGCATGCGCAGCGCGACCAGCAGCGCGCTGGCCTCGTCGATGCCCAGCCGCAGCGGCCTGGCGATGGTGTCGGCGTTGTCGATGATGATCTCGCCGCCGTCCCAGGAGACGTCGATCAGGTCGCCCGGCGTGTGACCGGGCAGCCCGCACATCCACACGAGCTGCAGGTCGTCGATGAGCTGCTTCTCGCTCAGCCCGAACACCGCGGCGACCTCGCCGACCTGCGCCCCGGGGTGGGACATCAGGTACGGCACCAGCGCCAGCAGCCGCGGCAGCCGATCGGCCGAACCGCTCATGCGCCCTCCCCCGCCGCCCGCGCCGGCGCTGCCGCCGTCACTTCGCCCCGGCCTGCCGATCGGCGCCGGCCCGTCACTTCGCCCCATCCTGTCGATCGGCGCCGGCCTGTCACGCCGCCCTGTCCTGCCGATCTGCAACCGCTTGTCACTTCGCCCCGTCCGGTCACGCCATGGCCCCCTTCAGTCTCCTCATCACGGCCTCGCGCGCGTCCGGCGGCTCGACGACCTCGACGTCGGCGCCCAGGCTCGCCATCCACCCGGCCAGCCGCTCGGGGTCGGTGAAGGCCAGCTCGGCCTCGTCCCACCCGTCGGTGCCCGCGTGCACGGCCCTGGCCAGCTGCCGCAGCCCCTCGCACGCCCCCTGCCGCACCCGGACCACGGCGACCCGCTCCTCCGCCGGCTCGTCGGGGAAGCCCACCATGGCCTTCAGGTCCACGCCCGGGGGCACCTCGACCGCGCCCGCCCGGCCGACCGTGGTCACCTGCCCGGAGATGCGGCTGAGCCGGAAGGCGCGCGGGGCGTTCCTGTCGCGGTCGAACCCGGCCAGATACCAGCGGCCGCGCCTGCTCACCACGCCCCACGGCTCGACGGTGCGGCTGCGCACGCTCTCGCTGCCGGCGCCGCGGTAGTCGAAGCGGACCACGCGCCGGTCGCGCACGGCGTCCCACAGCGCGGGGAAGGCCGGGTCGCGGGTGTCGACCCGCAGCTCCAGCGCCCCGGTGCCGACGGGCTGGTCGGTGGCCACGCCGCCGGCGCGCAGCTTCAGCAGCGCCCCCGAGGCGGCCTCGGCCAGGCTGGCCCGCTGCCACACCTGGGCGGCCAGGCCCAGCACGGCCGCCTCGTCGGGTTCGAGGGTGATCTCCGGCAGCTCGTAGGACTCCCGCTCGATGCGGTAGCCCGGCTCGTCCTCCCACGGGTCGCGCACGACGTCGATGGGGATGCCGATCTCGCGCAGCTCGTTCTTGTCGCGCTCGAACATGCGCTGGAACGCCTCGTCGCCGTCGCGGTCGTAGCCGGGCACGGCCTGGCGGATCTGCTCGGCCGAGAGCGGGCGCCTGGTGGCGAGCAGGCAGATCACCAGATTGAGCAACCGTTCTGTCTTCCGGCGCGACATCTGCCTCACTCCTCCTTCATCGACGCTACCCTGCCCCCGTGATCAGATGGCGCAAGGGCGAGGTTGTACGGATCCGACGCGAGTGGCCGGGAGCGGTGGAGCTGGACGTCACCGTCCCCGAGGGGGAGTGCCGGGCGCTGGCGTACCCCCCGTTGGTGGGCCGCCCGGAGCCCGGCGACGAAGTGCTGCTCAACACGACCGCGCTCGCGATGGGTCTCGGTACGGGAGGTTACGCCATGGTGGTGGCCGTACCGAACCGTTTGCCGGAAGATCCGCGCGGGCCCGGGCACCTGGTGAAGGCGAGGTACACGCCGCTGCAGGCCACGGTGCAGGGCGCCGACGAGCAGGACTCCCCGCATCACGCGAAATTGCGCGAGGCCGACTCCCTCGACGGCATGCCGGTGATCGTGGCCGACCTGCACTCGGCGCTGGCCCCGATCCTGTGCGGGCTGCGGGCGGCGCCGGGCGGGCGGGCGGCGCGGGTGGCGTACGTGATGCAGGACGGCGGGGCGCTGCCGGTCTGGTTCTCGATGGCGGCGGCCCGGCTGCGGGAGAGCGGCTGGCTGGCCGGCGTGGTCACCGTGGGGCAGTCGTTCGGCGGCGACCTGGAGGCGGTCACCGTGCACACCGGGCTGCTGGCGGCCAGGCACGTGCTGGAGGCCGACGTGGCGATCGTCGCGCAGGGCCCCGGCAACCTGGGCACGGGCACCAAATGGGGTTTCTCCGGTGTGGCCGCGGGCGAGGCGGTGAACGCGGCCGGCGTGCTGCTGGGCCGGCCGGTGGCGGCGCTGCGGGTCAGCGACGGCGACCGGCGCGAGCGCCACTACGGCGTCTCGCACCACTCGCTGACCGCCTACGGCCGGGTCGCGCTGTCCCCGGCGCTGGTGCCGGTGCCGGAGCTGCCCGGCGAGTTCGGCGAGCGGGTCAGGGACCAGGCCGAGCTGCTGGCCGTACGGCACCGGCTCGTCCCGGTCCCGGTGGACGGCCTGCGCGAGGCGCTGGAGGGGTCACCCGTCAGGCTGTCGACGATGGGCCGGGGGCTGGACGAGGACCTGCCCTACTTCCTGGCCTCGGCGGCGGCGGGCAGGCTGGCGGCCTCGCTGCTGGTGTAGGAGTCCTTGAACGTGAACGCCTCGGGGCCCGGCCCCGACGTCCTGAGGCGTTCCAGCCGCTCCATCGCCTCGGCCAGCGTCGGGATGGTGCCCTCGGGCACCCACCACATCACCGTGTACGGCTCCGCCATGCGCAGGAACCACTCCCTGCGCCGCCTCAGCACGCCCAGGTGCGCGCTGCGGTAGACGAAGTCCCACAGCGACTCCAGCGACTCCCACACCGAGAAGTTGACCAGCAGGTGGTCGCCGTAGTCGTGCGCCACGGTGGCGGTCGGGTCGATCTCGCTCTCCTTGAGCCGCCAGACGAACCCCGGGGCCTCGTCGGCGATGGCGTTGATGGGTTCGAGCAGGGCGACGAAGTCGGCGAGTTCGGAGCTGTCGATGGGCGCGCGCAGGTGGGCGATGTTGAGCTGGGCCAGATGCATGGGACTCAGCACACCATCACCCGCCTTCTATGTCAATATTCGTTTGTTTTAGAAATCTGGCCCAGCTCAGGACGGCGAACCTCCCGCTCCCGGCCCGGCCGCGGCCCGCCCCGCCTCTCCTGGGCCGGCCTCCACGGGACCGGCCTCTCCTGGGCCGGCCTCCGCGGGACCGGCCTCCCCCGGACGGGCCGCTCCTGGGCCGGTCGCTCCTGGGCCGGTCGCTCCTGGGCCGGTCGCTCCTGGGCCGGTCGCTCCTGGGTCGGTCGCTCCTGGGTCGGTCGCGGCCTCCGCCCGTTCCAGGGAGACGCAGCACTCCCCCGGCCGCGGATCCAGCGCCGCCCTCCCCGGGTCGTCGCCCAGCCCCTCCAGCAGCCCCTGGCACAGCGCCAGGTTCATGGAGCACACCAGCAGCGGCTGGTCCTCGGCCAGCAGGTGGAAGGGGCAGTTGCGCAGCCGCAACCGCCCGTCCTCGGCGTACGGCTCGTAGCCGCGCTCGCTCAGCACCCGCTCGACCGGATCGCCCCGGTGCCGCCCGGCCATCCTGGCGCCCGCCGCCCGCGCCGCCCGCTCGGCCCGCTCCTCGGCGCCGAGCTCGTCCACCACGCCGGCCAGGACCGTGGCGAGGGTGACGTAGTCGCGCGGCGGCAGGCTCACCGACCGCTCGCCCCCGGCCCTGCGGTAGACCTTGGCCGGCCGGCCGCTGCCCGGCCCCTTCTTCTCCTGCCGCCGGAACCCGCTCTCCAGCAGCCCCGCCTCGACGAGCTTGTCGAGATGGTGACCGGCCAGCGTCCTGGACACGCCCGCGGCCTCGGCGGCCTCCCCGCGCCCGACGTCGCCGCCGCTGGAGGCGACGACGTCGTACAGGCTGCGGCGGACGGGGTCGTGCAACAGGGCCAGCGCCTCGAGGTCGTCGCTACTCACAGCGGGAGTCTACGAAAGCTTCCGCTCGACGTGCTTGTACGTGCAGGCGCGGCTGGGCTCGCCCGAGTCGGAGCCGTACCTGCGCCAGCACTTCCCCTTCCTGATCACGTGGATGTCGACCCACTCGGGCGCACCGTACCGGCGGTGCACGGCCTTGGCGTTGCGCTGCAGCCGCGCGGCCGCCTTGCGGGCCTTGGCGGCGGAGGAGGCGGAGGCGTGCACCCACGTGACCCCGGCGTCCCCGCCGAAGACGCACGGCTTGACGCCCTTGCAGAAGGGCGGGTTGGCGCTCACCCCGGCGGCCGCTCCCCCTGTGGCCGCTCCCCCTGTGGCCGCTCCCCCTGTGGCCGCTCCCCCGGCGGGGACGGCTCCCGCGACCGAGGCGGCTCCTGCGGCGACGGGGACGGTGGAGGGGACGGCGAGGACGGCGGAGGGGACGGCAGGGGCGGCGCTCGCGGCGGGCGCGAGGCCGGACAGAACGGCTAACGCGGACCCCATGACGATGAATGCGCGGATCATGCCCTCATCCTGCCTCAGACGAACGCCGCGATCAGTAGGCGGCGATCAGGTCCACGACGAAGACGAGCGTGTCGGAGCCCTTGATGCCGTACGCGGGATGGCCGGCAGAGCCGTACCCGTAGGCGGGCGGCACGATCATCAGCACCCGGCTGCCCGTCGGCACCCCGGTCAGCGCCCGGTCCCACGCCTTGATCATGGTGCCGTCGCCGAGCTTGAACGCCTTGGGCCCGCCGGTCTCCCAGGTCCGCTCGAAGACGCCGCGCCGCCGCCAGACGGCGGCCTCGTACTGGGTGACCACGAGCTGCCCCGCCCGCGTCCTGCGCCCGTCGCCCCTGGCCAGCACCTTGACCTGGAACCGGACGGGCGGCGCGCCCGCGGGCACGGTCAGCTCGGGCCTGGCCCCGCCGCCGACCCGCACCCCCGCCAGCGTGCCGCCGCCCGCCTCGACGGAGGCGCCCTTGTGGTGGGCGCCGAGGATGTCGACGACGTAGAACAGCTCCTCACCCGCGCCGACGCCCCGCGGCGGGTTGGCGCCGAACCCGTCGGCGGGCGGGATGGCGGCGATGACCCTGCTGCCCACCCTGCGGCCCGTCAACGCCCGTTCCAGCCCCGGCAGCAGCTCCCCCATCGGGAACGCCGCCGGGGCGCCCCTGTTGAAGCTGGAGTCGACCAGGCGGTTGCCCACGCCGTCCCACACGTGCGCGGTGTACTGGACGATCGCCACGTCGTCGGCCGCCAGCGGCTCGCCCTTGCCCGCGGCCAGCTCGTCCACCTGCAGCCCGGCGGCCGGTTTCCCGTCGGGGAAGACGACCGTCGGCCGGGCGCCGAACGGGCCGCCCACCTTCAGGTCCAGTGCCCGCCCGGCTTCGCTCTCCGTGCAACCGGCCAGCAGCAGGGGCGCGAGCAGCAGCAGGGTGGCGACATGGCGGCGCATCGGTCCTCCCAACGCGGAGCGGCCCGGCGGCGTCGTGCCACCGGGCCTGGCGATGCTACCGCCCTGCGACCGCACGCGTCAGCGATCACGCCCCCACCAGCCCGCTCACCTCAGCGGGCCGCGGGACGGAATGCGCTCACCCCACGTCGGAGGGATGGGGTGCGCTCACCCCACGCCAGCGGAACGAGGTGCGCTCACCCCACCTCGGCGGGACGCGGGACGGGATGTGCTCACCTCGCGTTCAGGACGTCGATCACGAACACCAGCGTGCTGTTGCCCGGGATGCCCTGCTGGTCCTGCTTGCCGTAGCCGAGGTCCGGCGGGATGCTCATCACCACGCGGCTGCCGACCGGGATGCCGACCAGGCCCTTCTGCCAGCCCTGGATCACCTGGCCGAGCGGGAACTCGGCCGGCTCGCCCCGGTCCCAGCTCGAGTCGAACTGCTTGTCGGTGCCCCAGATCTTGCCCGTGTAGTGGACCGAGAGCGTCTGGTCGGCCGCCACCTTCGCGCCGCTGCCCTGGATGAGCGTCTTGACGACGAGCTCCTTGGGCGCCTTCTCGTCGGTCTTCGTGGTCAGCGTGGGCGCCTTGTCGCCGCCCGGGTTGTCCACCTTGACACCCTTGATCGTCTCGCCGGTCTCCTTGCCGGAGGCGGCCTTCGGCAGGGTGCCGACCACGTCGAACACGAACACCTTCGTCGGCTCGGCCGCCGGCGTGGCCGCCTGCCCCTGCGGGAGGGTGTCGTTGGCCAGCACGGCCAGCAGCCGCCCGCCCTGCTTGACCTTGGTCAGGCCCTCCTGCAGCACCTGCGGGATCTGCTGGTTGAGCGCGATCGTCTCCGGGGTCTTGGTGTCGTAGGACGAGCCCTGGGCGGCGTTGCCCTTGCCGTCCCAGTTGTAGACGGTCAGGTTGACGATCACCCGGTCGCCGGCCTTGACGTCGCCGCCGGTGCCCGGCTGGATCACCTCGTAGGACGACTTCGTCGCCGGGGAGCCGGAGGGGAAGGTCACCGTGGGCTTGGCGCCCACGTTCCCGGTGACCTTGACTCCGGACGACCCGCCGGAGGCGGCGGTGCCGGTGTCGGCGCCGTCATCGGAGCCGCACGCGGCGGCGAACAAGATCAAGGGCACGGCGGCCAGTACGGCCAGAGCGCGGCGCATGGAGTTCCCTCGGAAAAGACGTCAGATTCGCGTCACCTTACCCGACCCGGCGGTAGGGCCGAGGTAAACGCACGCCCACGTTCCCCGCAACCCGCCCCGACCAGCACCTTTCGCCCCGGCCACGACGCACCTGACACCACCCGGCCCGGCCCGGCGCCTTTCGGTTCGGCGGACACCTCCCGCGACCGAGCCACCGCATCTCACATGCCGGGCCCGCAGACCGGCCCGCAGACCGGCCCACGGGCCGGGGTCACATGCCGGCGATCAGCTTGTCCACCCTCTCGTCCACGCTGCGGAACGGGTCCTTGCACAGCACCGTGCGCTGCGCCTGGTCGTTCAGCTTCAGATGCACCCAGTCGACGGTGAAGTCGTCTGCGGCGGCACCGACTTGGCCTCGAAGATCTTCAGGTCGGACGCCACCCGCTCCACCGAGCCGCGCTTCTGCAGCAGGTAGTACAGGCCGCGCCTGCGGTGCACGTCGTGGTAGGCCAGGTCGAGCTGGGCCACCCGGGGCGAGGACAGCGGCAGGTCGTACTTGCGCCGTTGCCGGTGTCGACCGCCCGCAGGGTGCGCTCCCACAGCTCCAGCACCCGGTGGGCGATGGCGTCGCCGCCGCGGCGGTCGACGAAGTCCTTCGCCTTGGTCAGGTATTCCTGCTGGATCTCCAGGCTGGAGGCCTCGCGCCCGTTGGCCAGCCGGACCCGGCGCCTGCCGGTCATGTCGTGGGAGACCTCGCGGATGGCCCGGATCGGGTTCTCCAGCGACAGGTCGCGCATCACGGTGCCCGACTCGATCATGCGCAGCACCAGGTCGGTGGCGCCGACCTTGAGCAGCATGGTGGTCTCGCTCATGTTGGAGTCGCCCACGATGACGTGCAGGCGACGGAAGCGCTCGGCGTCGGCGTGCGGCTCGTCCCGGGTGTTGATGATCGGCCGGGACCGGGTGGTGGCGCTGGAGACGCCCTCCCAGATGTGCTCGGCCCGCTGGGAGACGCAGTAGACGGCGCCGCGCGGCGTCTGGAGCACCTTGCCCGCGCCGCACACGATCTGCCGGGTCACCAGGAACGGGATCAACACGTCCGCCAGCCGGCCGAACTCCCCGTGCCTGCCGACGAGGTAGTTCTCGTGGCAGCCGTAGGAGTTGCCGGCCGAGTCGGTGTTGTTCTTGAACAGATAGATGTCACCCGCGATGCCCTCTTCGCGCAGCCGCTTCTCGGCGTCCACGAGCAGGCCCTCAAGGATGCGCTCGCCCGCCTTGTCGTGGGTGACGAGTTCGATGACGTTGTCACATTCGGGTGTTGCGTATTCAGGATGGCTGCCCACGTCGAGATAGAGACGTGCGCCGTTGCGGAGGAAGACGTTGCTCGATCGGCCCCAGGACACGACCCGCCGGAACAGGTAGCGCGCGACCTCGTCGGGGGACAGCCTGCGCTGGCCCCGGAACGTGCAGGTCACACCGTACTCGTTCTCCAGCCCGAAGATGCGACGATCCATCACCTCACACTATGCCCACGGATCGGCGAGCGGGAGGGATCTTCCCGGGTGTTTTCCCACCGGGTGCCCGTATGCCCGCTTCGTCCCCCGCGCCCGCCCCCACGGGGCGCGGGTCCCGCGGCGTCGCGTCAGGGGGTGTAGATCTCCTGAACCTGGACGATTTTCCCCTGGTGAACGGTGATGAGCGACGCCTGCCCGTGACGGCCGTGCCGCTTGATCAGCGTCTCCCTGGAGCAGCGCTTGGCGCCCAGGCCCGTCTTGCGGCTGACGGTGAGCTCCGTGGGCGTGGACTTGCACCCGTACGCGGACAGGTAGACCACGTCCTTGGCGATGGGCGAGGCGTAGGCCATGACGTCACCCTCCGGCGGGCCCACGAACCGGCCCTCGGTGTGGGTGCCCTTCTTCCACCGGATCGGCTCGTACTCGGCCACGCCGCCGCGCACGTACGTGATCTGGCCACGCAGGATGCCGTTGCGGCGGGAGTGGATGCGCTTGGTGAAGTCGTGCTTCGGGTCCGGCTGGAAGGTGGTGCCGAAGATCTTCGGCGCCTTGTACTTGGGATAGGCGGTGGCGGCTTCGGCGGCCACGCCGGAGCCGAGCATCACGGCCGCCGCGGCGCCCGCCGCGAGAAGGCCACGCAGGGAGGTGTTCACGGATCTTAAGATCCTCGGTCACCGGAAGGAGTTCGGGCACGGCAGAGTGAAACAGGTCACATCCGCGGCACTCTCCCGCCCCGCCTGACCACCCGCGCCGATCACCACCTCCACCCCGCGACCGCCGCCCCGCGACCGGTGCCGCCGATCGCCCGGGCGCGGGAAACCTCCGGCTGGGGCGGGAGAGGTGGGAAACGGCGGCGGGGACCACCCGGTGAGCGGTCCCCGCCGAAAAGCCCCTGTGCGCGCCCCTACAGCGGCGACGAGCCGTCGTCCACGTCGCCCTCGGGCCCGGTGGGCGGCAGCGCGCCGCCGGACCCCGCAGAGCCGCCGGAGGCGGCCGGGCCCCCGGCGCCACCCGAGCCCCCGGCACCCTCGGTGCCTCCCGTGCCGCCCGCTTCGCCTGCGTCGCCGGACGACGGGGGCGTGGCGGCGGGCGGGGTCGTGGTCTGGGCGAGCAGCCGCTCCAGCCGCGCCCCGGTCAGCCGGAGGAACTTGCGGTGCTCCCGGTTGCGGTCGAGCACCGCCACCTCAAGCTGCCCCACCGGCGGCCGCTCCCCGCCCGGCTCGGTCAGCGCCGTCAGCGCCACCTCCAGCGCGTCGGCCAGCGACATCGACTCGCGGTAACGCTCCTTCAGCCGGCCCGACACCGCCTCGGCCTGGCCGCCCATGGCCGCGAAGCCGTGCTCGTCGAAGACCGACCCGTCGAAGGTCAGCCGGTAGATGGCGTCGCCCTCCCGGGTGTCGCCCACCTCGGCGACCACGACCTCCACCTCCAGCGACTTGATCGACTCGGTGAAGATGCGGCCGAGGTTGGAGGCGTAGAGGTTGGCCAGGCCACGGCCGGTCACGTCGGAGCGGTCGTAGGTGTAGCCGTTGATGTCGGCGTAGCGGATGCCGCCGAGGCGCAGCTCCTCGAACTCGTTGTAGCGGCCCACGGCCGCGAACCCGATGCGGTCGTAGATCTCGCTGATCTTGTGCAGCGCCCGCGACGGGTTGGGCGCGACGAACAGGATGCCGTCCACGTACTGCAGCACGACGACGGACCGGCCCCGCGCGATGCCCTTACGCGCGTAGTCGGCCTTGTCCCGCATGATCTGCTCGGGGGACGCATATCCGAAAGGCATGGACACGTGTGGTGGTCCTTTCTAGCGCAGCGGGGCGATGGGGCCGTCGGGCGAGATCATGCGGGCGTCGAGCATCTGCTGCACGTATCCCGAGACCTGCTCCTCGGTCAGGCGGCGGAAACCGTCAGCGTCGATCACCGACACGATGGGCCAGATCTTCCTGGTCACGTCGGGCCCGCCGGTCGCCGAGTCGTCGTCGGCCGCGTCATAGAGCGCCTGGATCAGCGTCATCGCCATGTCGTCGGCCGACGCGCCGTCGCGATAGAGCTTCTTCAGCGACCCGCGCGCGAAGATCGAACCCGACCCGATCGCGTCGAACCTCTCCCGCTCATAAGGCCCGCCCGCCACGTCGTAGCTGAAGATGCGCCCCTCATCCTTGTCCGGGTCATAGGCGGCGAACAGCGGCACCACCACCAGCCCCTGCATCGCCATGCCCAGGTTGCCCCTGATCATGGTCGCCAGCCGGTTGGCCTTGCCCTGGACCGACATCGACCGGCCCTCGACCTTCTCGTAGTGCTCCAGCTCGACCCGGTAGAGGCGGGCGAACTCCAGGCCCGTGCTGGCCGTGCCCGCGATGCCCATGCACGAGTAGTCGTCGGCGCGGAACACCTTCTCCACGTCACGCTGCGAGATGATGTTGCCCGACGTCGCCCGCCGGTCGCCCGCCATGACCACGCCCCCGGCGAAGGTGGCGGCCACGATCGTGGTCGCGTGCGGAACCTGGTCGCCGATCGGGGTGGCCAGCACCTCGTCCCGCCGTGGCAACAAGTCAGGCGCGTACGAGCTGACGAACTCCGTGAACGAGGAACTTCCGGTGTTATGGAAAATCTGGTTCACCAAGCCGGCGGGCAGATCCCTGTGCGATGCCACGCGACTCCCTCCAAACGTTCAGTGTTCCTAGGGCGACCCTACTCATGTTGGGTTGCTGTCTGCACTTCCCACGATCAGCTCACGGCGAACCACCCTCGACCCAAGCGCCAGAAATGCCACCAATAGCCGCTGCCGCGGTAGACAGCCCCGTTCAAAGGGCCGCGGTGCAACGGGCGGCGCCCGGAGGACCGTACTCACAGGCCAGGTTCGCGGGCCGTGCGCAAGTCATTCCTTTACGCCCGCCACCACCCATGCGATGGTCGATGTGTCTGCACGTCCCGAACGGGAGGCCGGCCATGCGACTCCCCGCGCGACTCCCCCGCAGGCCCGCCCTGATCGGGGCCATCGCCCTGCTCGCCCTCACCTCCTGCGGCACCGGCGGCGGCGCCGACGACGGCGGCATCGGCCTCACCATCGCGGCCAACGCCATCGAAGGCGGTAAGAACTCCGAGACCGCCCAATGGATCAAGCAATGGGTGATCCCCGAGTTCGAGAAGACCCACCCCGGCGTCAAGGTGCTCTTCCGGCCCAGCGGCGTCGACGACGAGCAGTACAAGACCAGGATCTCCCTCGACCTCAAGTCCAGGACCGGCGCCGACGTCATCGACGTCGACGGCATCTGGGTCGGCGAGTTCGCCCAGGCCGGCTACGTCAAACCCCTCACCGACGTCGGCGGCCCCGCCGTCGACACATGGGAGGGCTGGGCCCAGATCCCCCAGGCCGTCCAGGGCCTGGGCGTCTTCGACGGCAAGAAGTACGGCCTGCCCCAGGGCACCGACGGCCGCGTCCTGTTCTACAACAAGACCCTGTTCAAGAAGGCCGGCCTGCCCGAGACCTGGCAGCCCACCAGCTGGCAGGAGATCATCGACGCCGGCGGCAAGCTCAAAGCCGCCGGAGTGCCCACCCCCATCCAGATCAACGCCGGCACCGCCATGGGCGAGGCCACCACCATGCAGGGCGTGCTGCCCCTCCTCGCCGGCGCCGGAGCCGAGATCTACGCCGGCGGCAAATGGACCGGCGACTCCCAGGCCATGAAGGACGTGCTCACCTTCTACCGCCAGATCTACGGCGGCGGCGGCCTCGGCGACCCCAAGCTCCAGCAGGAGGCCAAAGGCCGCGACAAGTCCTTCACCCAGTTCGCCGCCGGCAAGATCGGCATCCTCGCCGAGAGCGACTACTTCTGGCGCGCCGTCGTCGAACCCCGCACCGGCGTCGCCCCCATGAAAGACCGCAACGAAGCCGTCGGCTACGCCAAGATCCCCGCCAGGGAACCCGGCGCCGGCATCCGCGGCCAGGACTTCGTCAGCATGTCAGGCGGCGCCGTACGCGTCCTGAACCCCTTCTCCAAGCACCCCCGGCTCGCCTGGGAGCTGCTCGCCTTCATGCACTCGGCCGACGCCACCAAGGCCCAGCTCGCCGGCCAGACCCGCATCAGCGCCCGCACCGACGTCAACGACCAGGTCCTCACCGTCGACCCCATGCTCAAGTACATCGCCGACGAGGTGCTCCCCCTCACCGCCTACCGGCCCGGCCTGGCCGTCTACCCGCAGGTGTCCACCGCGCTGCAGGAGGCGACCGCCGCCGTCGTCAGCGGCGAGAGCCCCGACCGGGCCGCCGCCGCCTACCGCGGCGAACTCGAGGAACTCGTCGGTGGCGCGGCCAACATCGCCGGCTGACGCCGCCGAACCCGCCGCACCCAGGCTCGACCTCATCCCCGCCCGCTCCCCGAGGCGCACCCTGCCCGCCGTCGCGATGGACCCGCCCGTCTCCCGGCGCCACGGCTTCCACGGAGGGATCAAACGGTGATCACCCTGCACCGCCTCACCAAGATCTTCCCCGGCGGGGTCCACGCCCTCGACGACATCACCCTCACCATCGCCGACGGCGAGTTCTTCGCCCTCCTCGGCCCCTCCGGCTGCGGCAAGACCACCCTCCTGCGCACCGTCGCCGGACTGGAGACCCCCACCCGCGGCCGCGTCCACATCAACGACACCGACGTCACCGCACTCCCCCCGGGCCGGCGCGACGTCGCCATGGTCTTCCAGGACTACGCGATCTTCCCCCACATGGACGTCGCCGCCAACATCGCCTACCCCCTGCGGATCAAGAAGGTCCCCCGCGCCCGCCGCGCCGCCAAAGCCGCCGACGTCGCCGCCCGCCTCAGCCTCACCGACCTCCTCCACCGCCGGCCCGCCGAACTCTCCGGCGGCCAGCAGCAACGCGTCGCCCTCGCCCGCGCCATCGCCTGCCACCCCGCCGCCTTCCTCTTCGACGAACCCCTCTCCAACCTCGACGCCCGCCTCCGCCTCGAAGCCCGCACCTTCCTCAAACGACTCCAGCGCGAACTCGCCGTCACCACCGTCTTCGTCACCCACGACCAGGCCGAAGCCCTCGCCCTCGCCGACCGCATCGCCGTCATGTCCACCGGCCGCATGATCCAGATCGGCACCCCCGCCGACATCTTCCACCGCCCCGCCACCACCTTCGTCGCCTCCTTCATCGGCTCCACCCCCATGAACCTCCTCCCCGCCCGCCTCACCGCCACCGCCCTCCACGTCGCCGGCGCCACGCTCCCCCTCCCCCCGCCCTCCGGCGGCCGGACCCCCCTCACCCCCGACGACCACCTCACCTACGGCGTACGCCCCGAATACCTCGACCTCACCACCACCCACAGACCCGACGCCTTCCCCGGCGCTGTCTCCGTCCTGGAGAACCTCGGCACCCACACCCTCGTCACCCTCGAAACCCCCGCCACCCTCGAAACCCCCGCCACCCTCATCCAGGCCGTCGTCCCCGAAGGCGCCGAACCAGCCCTCGGCACCCCCGCCTGGGCCGTCCCCCGCCGCGCCCTCCTCTACCGCGACCACACCCTCCACACCGCCATCGGCTGACCCGCCATACTGGACACCATGGCCGCCAGGGACTGGATCCTCCACGTGGACCTCGACCAGTTCATCGCAGCGGTCGAACTCCTGCGCCACCCCGAACTCCGCGGCAGACCCGTCGTCGTCGGCGGCTCCGGCGACCCCACCCAGCCCCGCACCGTCGCCGCCACCGCCACCTACGAAGCCCGCGCCCACGGCATCCACTCCGGCATGCCCCTGCGCACCGCCCACCGGCGCTGCCCCGACGCCGTCTTCCTCCCCAGCGACCCGCCCGCCTACGAGGCCGCCTCAGCCCGCGTCATGGCCGTCCTGAACGAGTTCCCCGTCCGCGTCGAAGTCTGGGGCTGGGACGAAGCCTTCCTCGGCGCCACCACCGACGACCCCGAAGCCCTCGCCGCCGACCTGCAGCACGCCGTACGCACCCGCACCCACCTCGACTGCTCCATCGGCATCGGCGACAACAAACACCAGGCCAAACTCGCCTCAGGCCTCGCCAAACCCGCCGGAATCCACCGCCTCACCAGCGACAACTGGGCCCAGACCATGAACGACCGCCCCACCGACGCGCTCTGGGGCATCGGCGCCAAGATCTCCAAGAAGCTCGCCGCACTCGGCCTGCACACCGTCGCCCAGCTCGCCGCCGCCGACCCCGCCGAGCTGGCCCGCCACTTCGGCCCCACCAACGGCCCCTGGTACCGCTACCTCGCCCTCGGCAAAGGCGAAGCCGAAGTCGTCACCACCCCCTGGATCGCCCGCGGCCACAGCCGCGAGACCACCTTCCGGCACGACCTCACCGACCGCGACGCCATCGCCCGCCACATCACCGGCCTCGCCGAACACGTCGCCCGCGACGCCGCCGAAGCCTGCCGCGACATCGCCCGCGTCTCCGTGAAAGTCCGCACCACGCCGTTCCTCACCCGCACCCGGCAGGCCAGACTCGACGCCCCCACCACCGACCCCGCCACGGTCGCCCGCACGGCCCTGAACCTCCTCGACCGCCACGACCTCACCCGCCCCGTCCGCCTCCTCGGCGTGGCCGTCGAATACACCATGCCCAAGACCTGAACCCCGCCAGGCACCACGAACCCCCGGAATCACCCGGAACGATCACCCGACCCTGGTGACACTCCGATAGAACTCCGAACGCGACTCCTCCTCGGCCCGGATCAGCTCCGCCAGCTCCTCATCCGAGACCACCACGTCGTCGTCATCCTCCCCCGCGGCCGCCTCCACATAAGAAAGCGCCCGCCACACCACCCCCGCGTCATCCCGGAACTGCCCGATCCCGGTATTGCACGGCAGGCACAACGCGAACCGCACCTCTCCCGACTCATGACAATGGTCGACGTGCTCGGGCGGCCGATCCCAGCACACCACGCACAAACCATGCTGAGCCGAGATCATCCGCTCCACGTCCTCGTGCCGCACCCGATAACGCCGCGCCAGATGATAATTCCGCGTCCGCGCCACCGGCGCGTCACGGGCCCGGCCCGGCAACACCACGAACTCCGGCCAGAGCACCTCGCCACCCAGATAGAGCGCGGCCAGCTCCAGCAGGACCGTGTTGTCACCGAAGTGCCCCAGCCCGTTGTTGCAGTTGAAACAGAGAACGCCCCGGACCGCGCCCGTCCGGTGACAGTGATCGACGAACGTGCCGGGAACGACCTGGCAGATGGCGCAGAGCCCGCCCTGACGGGCGAGCATGCGCGCGAAGTCGTCCTCTGTGATGCCGTAACGCCGCTTCAGATGATAGTCCGCGTGCTGCCGTGATTCTGGATGCGGTTTTCCCGCATCACCTGGTTGTGACACGGCTTGCAGCAGTCGGCGAGTCCATCCTTCTGCGACCTGTTGTTTCCGAATTCCGCGACCGGCTTGACGCAAGCACACCCGGGGACAGTATTTGTGCCCCTCGGGCGCCACAATGCGCTCGCGCACTGTTCTGCCCTGCTGTTCCATGCGCTTGCGGTACCTCTGCGTGGAGCGCCGCCGAAAGCAGCCCTTGCAGTAACGCGCCAGCCCATCGGCCATGCGCTTGTTGCGCCCGAACTCCGAGACGTCTTTCACCTCCCCGCAGTCCGGACACCGCTTCCCCTCTCCGGCCGCCTCCGCTATCCCTCTCCTCTTAGCAAATGTCCGATTTATCCCTCATTGTCCGCCCTTCTGGACGTACGACCTGACAAATTCCTCTGCGTTCTCTTCGAGAACTTCGTCGATTTCGTCCAGAATTGCGTCGACATCGTCCGTGAGCTTCTCCTGGCGCTCCTGGACGTCGGGCGCCGCCGAGGCCTCGGTCTCCTCGACTTCGCTCTCGCGCCGTCCGGCCTGCTTCTGGCCGCCGGTGTCCTTCGTTGCCATGTCCTACCTCCGCTTGGGGGACTGCCTCTACGCATATCTTCCCCGAACGAGCCGACATTTCGCGCCGAACGCCCAGCGATCTTGCCCGGTTGACTGGATAGCTGTCCTATCCAATAATGAAGCCCCGTCCGCACAGGAGGTTCAGATGTCCCCTTTGTCGCTGAGCACGGCCGGTGTGCTCCTCATCACAGTCCCGACGATCGCCTTCGGCGGCGTCTCGCTGCTGACGTTCCTGATGAGGAACGTGCCGGGCTACCGGGACAACCCGGTGCGCCGGAGCCTGTGGCGGGCGGGGCACGCGCATGCGGGCGTGCTGGTGCTGTTCGCGCTGGTCGCCCTGCTGTACGTGGACCGGTCGGGCCTGCCGGAGGGGTGGCAGGCAGTCACGAGGGCGTCGCTCGTGGCGGCCCCGATCCTGATGCCGCTGGGTTTCTTCCTGTCGGTGGCGCGCCCGTCGGACACGCGGCCGAACAAGCTGATCTGGCTGGCGGTGGCGGGCGGAGTGTGCCTGGCGGCGGGCACGCTGACGCTGGGGATCGGCCTGTTGTGACGGTCACGCGGCCGGTCCGGCTCCGCCGCGCGCAGCCCGCGGCCACCGGCCCGCCGGCTCGGCACGGACGTTCGGCAGCCGGCTGACCACGGGCGCCCCGGCCCGGGGCGGCTCAGCCCGGACGGCTCAGCGCGGGTGGCTCATTCGCCGCCGGTGAGGGCGGCGACGAGGTCGGCTGCGGTGTGGCAGCGGTCGAAGAGCTCGCCGACGTGGGCCTTGGTGCCGCGCAGCGGTTCGAGCGTGGGGACCCGCTGGAGTGACTCCCTGCCGGGGATGTCGAAGATCACGGAGTCCCAGGACGCGGCGGCGACCGATTCGCTGTACTGGCTCAGGCAGCGGCCGCGGAAGTAGGCGCGGGTGTCGGTGGGCGGGTTCTCGACGGCGCGCTGGACCTCTTCCTCGGTGACGAGGCGTTGCATGCGTCCGCGGGCGACGAGGCGGTTGTAGAGGCCGCGGTCGGGGCGGATGTCGGAGTATTGCAGGTCGACGAGCTGGAGCCGGGGGTGGGACCAGGCGAGGCCGTCGCGGCTGCGGTAGCCCTCGAGGAGTTCGAGTTTGGCGACCCAGTCGAGCTCGCGGGCCAGTTGCATGGGGTCTTCGGCGAGGCGGGTGAGCACGGACTCCCAGCGGTCGAGAACGTCCTTGTTCATCTCGTCCTGGGCGGTGCCGCGTTCTTCGACGTATTTGCGGGCCTGTTCGAGGTATTCCATCTGGAGCTGGACGGCGGTGAGCTTGCGGCCGTCGCGCATGGCGATCTCGTAGCGGCAGGTGGGGTCGTGGGAGACGGCCCGCAGGGCTTGCACGGGGTTCTCGACGGCGAGGTCGCGGGTGAGGAACCCTTCTTCGATCATGGCGAGGACGAGCGCCGTGGAGCCGAGTTTGAGGTAGGTGGAGATCTCGGACATGTTGGCGTCGCCGATGATGACGTGCAGGCGGCGGTATTTCTCGGGGTCGGCGTGGGGCTCGTCGCGGGTGTTGATGATGGGCCGCTTGAGCGTGGTCTCGAGGCCGACCTCGACTTCGAAGAAGTCGGCGCGCTGGCTGATCTGGAAGCCTTCGCCGCGGGAGTCCTGGCCGATGCCGACCTTGCCGGCGCCGGTGACGACCTGGCGGGAGACGAAGAAGGGGGTGAGGTGCCTGACGATGTCGGCGAAGGGGGTGGCGCGCCGCATCAGGTAGTTCTCGTGGCAGCCGTAGGAGGCGCCTTTGGCGTCGGTGTTGTTCTTGTAGAGCTGGATGGGGGCGTTGGAGGGGATGGCGGACGCGCGGGTGGCGGCGTCGTACATCACTCTCTCGCCGGCTTTGTCCCAGATGACCGCTGCCCGGGGGTTGGTGCACTCGGGCGCGCTGTATTCGGGATGGGCGTGGTCGACGTAGAGCCTGGCTCCGTTGGTGAGGATGACGTTGGCCAGGCCGAGGTCCTCGTCGGTGAGCTGGGTGGGGTCGGCCACCTCTCTGGCCAGGTCGAACCCGCGCGCGTCGCGGAGCGGGTTCTCCTCCTCGAAGTCCCATCGTGCTCTGCGCGCGCGTGCCGCCGAGGCGGCCAGGTATGCGTTCACGACCTGTGAGGAGGTCACCATCGCGTTCGCGCCTGGCTGGCCGGGTACGGAGATGCCGTACTCGGTCTCGATGCCCATCACCCGACGCACCGTCATGCAACACCCTCTGTTCGTCCGGGTCTGTCTATCCGCCGTTTATATGCCCGAGCCTATGCCCTTCACAGTGCCCCGGGGCCACAGAGTTATGGCACCGACGTCTTTTCCATCTGTACGGCGGGAGCTGATGGGGTTTGTGTGCGTCTGCGGGGCTTGAGTAGCCGCTGGATGGGGCGTTCGGCAAAGGAGTAGACCAGATACGACACGAGGATCGCCGCCAGGGTCGTGATCGTGGCGACGGCCCAGGGGGGCAGGTCGCCGGTGAGCAGCGGGATGAGGGCCACCGCGATGACGCTATGGAACAGGTAAAGCGGGTATGTGGTGCCGCCGAGCGCGGTGAGCGTCCTGGAGGGTTTGAGGCGGAGCGCGCCGAGGGCGACGAGGGCCGTCACGAGGTAGATGAGGGTGATCGTGATGATCACGCTGAGGTCGGTGACGGGCATGTTCTTGAACCCGGCCAGGTCGATGCGGCGGTGCACGCGGTCGAGGGCGGAGCCGATGGACAGGCCGTAGCCGGCGGCGACGTAGAGCCAGGGGAGCCAGGCGCTGCCGTGCTTGTGGATGAGGTACAGGGCCATGCCGGCGATGAAGTAGGGGGCGTAGCCGGGCATGACGATCTCGTTGACGGTGGCGTTGCCGAGGAGCTGGGCGCCGACGACGGCGGCGAGCCAGACGCCGCAGAAGATCAGCACGCGGGCGTAGGTGACGCCGACGATCACGAGGATGGAGATCAGCAGGTAGAAGCGGAGCTCGGCCCAGAGCGACCAGTAGACGCCGCTGGCGTCGGTGACTTTGAACAGCCGCTGGAACATGGTGGCGTTCAGCAGGTATTCGCCTGGGGAAAGTTTTGGGTCGAGCGCCTTGGCGCCGGTGAGGCCGTAGACGGCGGCGATGGCGGCCAGGCTGAGCCAGTACGCGGGGTAGAGGCGGACGAGCCGGGAGCGGGCGAAGGCGCCGAGTCCGCGGCCCCAGACGCTCATGAGGATGACGAAGCCGCTGATGATGAAGAACAGCTCGACGCCGAGGATGCCGAGGCCGGCGATCGGCGCGAGGGCGGGGAAGAGCTCGGCGGGGCGATCTCCCCAGACCGAGGCGTAGGCGACCAGGTAGTGGAAGGCGACGACGGCGAGGGCGGCGAGGAAGCGCAGCAGGTCGAGCTCGGCCAACCGGCCGTCTCCTCGGGCGTGTCTGGGCCGGTTGGGTCGTTGCACGGCCCTTAGACGTCACAGTGATCACTCTGGTTCCACCGGTCCCTCGGTTCCCACGAGCAACACGCGTGAGGTGTCGTCGAGGGCGAGGGCCCGGCGGGCGGCGGGGCCGAGGGCGAGCAGCCCCGCGGCTCCGGCGGCGCCGCAGCCGGACAGGGCGGCGCCGTGGGCGGCGAGCCTGCGGGCGGCGTCGGCGGCCTGGTCGTCGGTGATGGTGACGTAGAGGTCGGCGAGGTGGTGGAGGAGGTCGTGGGCCAGGAGGGAGGGTTCGCGGCAGTCGAGCCTGCCGAGGGTGGTGCGGCCGCCTTCGACGCGGACGGGGCGGCCGGCGCGGGCGCTCTCGACGAGGCAGGGCGCGCCGGCGGGTTCGACGACGACGATCCTGGGCTGCTCGCCCCACCGGTCGCGGACGTATCCGGCCGCGGCGGCGGCCAGCCCGCCGACGCCCGCCTGGACGAACACGTGCGTGAACGGCGGCGCGCTCCCGGTCCCGCCGGGCTCGCCGTCAGGGGCGGGTTTCTGCGGGGCTGTGGGGCTTTCTGGGGGCGGCAGGGCGCCGGGGTCGGCGAGTTCGTCGAACAGGACGCCGTAGCCGCGCATGACGTCCAGGGGGACGTCGGTGTAGCCCTCCCAGGAGCTGTCGGCGACGAGCCGCCAGCCGTGCTCGCGGGCGGCGGCCAGGGCGGCGGCGGCGCTCTCCTCGTAGTCGCCTCCCGCGCGGCGCACGCCGGCGCCGAGGGCGCGCAGCCGCCGCGCGAACGCCTCGGGGACGTTCTCGCTGAGGTAGACGACGCAGGGCACGCCGGCCTCGGCGGCGCCGGAGGCGACGGAGATGCCGTGGTTGCCGGCGCTGGCGCAGACGAAGGGCGGCCCGCCGGGGTCGCGTTCGGCGAGCAGGTGCACGGCGTACGCGCCGCCGAGGGCCTTGAAGCTGCCCAGCCCCATGCGGCCGCTCTCGTCCTTGACGTACGCGGCGCGCGTCCCGGCGAGCCCTTCGACGACGTGGACGGGGGTGGGCCGGTAGCGGGGGTGGCGGGCGAAGCGGGCGCGGGCCTGGCGAGCGTGCCCGGCGCCGATGAGCGCGCGGTCGTGTGCGGTGTACGGCGACCTGGCCGGGTTGAGGTACTCCATGATCGTCATGCTAGGCACGGCCGGGCCCGCGTCCGGGGATCCGGCACGCGCGACCCGCTTGCCCGGCCGGCGGGGGGCGGGTCGTTCACGTGTCGCGGGCGGCGGCGACGGCGGCCTGGCCGAGGCTGATGCCGCCGTCGCCGGGCGGCACGCGGACGTGTCTGAGCACCCGGAACCCGGCCGCGCGCAGCCGTTCGACGGTGCGGCCGAGCAGCAGCGCGTTCTGGAAGACGCCGCCCGACAGCGCGACCGCGGTGAGCCCGGTGTCCTGCCGGATGGCGACGCAGGCGCGGGTGATGGCGGCGGCGACGCCGTTGTGGAAGCGGCCGGCGATGACGGCGGGGTCGACGCCGGCGGTCAGGTCGGCGGCGGCGGCGCGGACGAGGTCGGCGCCCTCGACGACGAGCGGGCCGCCGGTGGTGACGGTGGCGGGGTAGACGCCGGTCTCGGACGGGTCGGCGCGCTGTTCGAGCTCGATGGCCGCCTGCCCCTCGTACGTGATCTTGTCGCGTACGCCGAGCAGCGCCGCGACGGCGTCGAAGAGGCGTCCGGCGCTGGAGGTGAGGGGCGCGCCGGCGGCGGCGAGCGCGACCGCGGCGGCCCAGTGTCCGGCGTTGCGCGCGGCCACGTCGAGGCCGGGGTGGTCGTCGCGCAGGTAGGCGGCGGCCATGCGCCAGGGCTGCCTGATCGCGGCGGCGCCGCCGGGCATGGGGACGTGGGCGAGGTGGCCGAGGCGGCGGAAGGTGAGCAGGTCGGCGTGGAGGAACTCGCCGCCCCAGAGGGTGCCGTCGGTGCCGTGGCCGTGCCCGTCGAAGGCGACGCCGATCACGGGGCCCTGGTCGCCGTTGTCGGCCAGGCAGGAGGCGATGTGGGCGTGGTGGTGCTGGACGGCGACGTGTTCGACGCCGGGGATCTCCAGGGCGTGCCGGGTGGACAGGTAGCCGGGGTGCAGGTCGTGGGCGACGATCTCAGGGCGGATGTCGAACAGGCCGCAGTAGTGGTCGATGCCTTCGACGTAGGTGCGCAGGGTGTCGTGGTCGTCCAGGTCGCCGATGTGGTGGGAGACGAAGGCGCGCCGTCCTTGCAGAAGGCAGAAGGTGTTCTTCAGGTCGGCGCCGCAGGCGAGGACGGGCCGGGGCGCGGGGCGGCGCAGGGCGAGCGGTTCGGGGGCGTAGCCGCGGGCCCGGCGCAGCACGGTGACCTCGCCGGAGCCGGGCCTGATGACGGAGTCGTCGGTGCGGGTGTGGATGGGGCGGTCGTGGGTGAGGAAGGCGTCGGCGATGCCGCCGAGGCGGGTCAGGGCGTCGTCGTCCTCGTACGCGATGGGCTCGTCCGAGACGTTGCCGCTGGTCAGGACCATGGGTGCGGCGAGTTCGGCGAGCAGGAGGTGGTGCAGCGCGGTGTAGGGCAGCATGAGGCCGAGGCTGCGGTTGCCGGGCGCGACGGAGGGCGCGACGGGGGCGCCGGGGCGGCGGGGCAGCAGCGCGATGGGCCGGGCGCGGCTGGTGAGCAGCGCGGCGGCGGCCTCGTCGACGTCGCAGAGCCGGCGGGCCTGGGCGAGGTCGGCGGCCATGACGGCGAACGGTTTGTCCTCTCGGTGCTTGCGGGCGCGCAGGGTGGCGGCGGCGTGCTCGTCGGAGGCGGCGACGGCCAGGTGGTAGCCGCCCAGGCCCTTGACGGCGACGATGCGGCCGGCGCGCAGCAGGGTGGCGGCGCCGGCGATGGGGTCGCCGCACAGCTCGGTGCCGCGGGCGTCGCGCAGCCGCAGCCGGGGGCCGCAGGCGGGGCAGCAGGTGGGCTGGGCGTGGAAGCGGCGGTCGCCGGGGTCGTGGTATTCGCGGGAGCAGTCGGCGCACAGGCCGAAGGCGGCCATGGTGGTGAGCAGCCGGTCGTAGGGGACGCCGCGCACGATGGTGAAGCGGGGGCCGCAGTTGGTGCAGTTGATGAACGGGTAGCGGTGGCGCCGGTCGGCGGGGTCGGCGAGCTCGCCCAGGCAGTCCTCGCAGGTGGCGGTGTCGGCCGCGACGAGGACGCGGCGCGGCCCGGCGGGGTCGCTGGCGGCGATGGTGAAGCCGCTGTGCCCGGCGGGTTCGGCGCTGACGACGGTGACGCGCTCGATCTCGGACAGGGCGGGCGCGTCGCGTTCGAGCGCGGTGAGGAACTCCTCGACGCCGGAGTGGGCTCCTTCGACTTCGATGTGCACGCCGTTGACGTCGTTGTGCACCCGGCCGGCCAGGCCCAGGCGGTTGGCGAGCGAGTAGACGAAGGGCCGGAAGCCGACCCCCTGGACGATGCCTTCGACGTGCACGTCTACTCGTTTGAGCGTGGTCACAGGGCCAGTGTGCGCCTGTTCGGGGTGGCGTGCATGCGTATCGGCCGTGTCGCCGCGCGCCGGGCCGGCGGGCGGGTGGAACGTTCCTCGCCTTTCCCTCCGGAGCGGGACGATCCTCCTCCGGGACGCTCGCGCCGGGACGCTCGCGCCGGGCGGCGGGGTCCGGCAGGGCTCCCGGGGAAGGCGTCGGGGGCCGGGGCGGCGGGGGTGTGCGGGGCCGGAACGGCGGGCGGCGGGGCGGGTGTGCGGGGCCGGAACGGCGACAGGGCCGGGGCGCGGGGTGCGCCTCGGCCCTGTCGTGCCAGGGTTCGTTACAGGTATTGGCCGGTGTTGGCGACGGTGTCGATGGACCGGCCGGCTTCGGTGCCCTGCTTGCCGGAGACCAGCGTGCGGATGTAGACGATCCGCTCGCCCTTCTTGCCGGAGATGCGGGCCCAGTCGTCGGGGTTGGTGGTGTTGGGCAGGTCCTCGTTCTCGGAGAACTCGTCCACGCAGGCCGTGAGCAGGTGTTGCACCCGCAGGCCCTTCTGGCCGCTTTCGAGGAACTGCTTGATGGCCATCTTCTTGCCCCGGTCGACGATGTTCTGGATCATCGCGCCGGAGTTGAAGTCCTTGAAGTAGAGGACTTCCTTGTCACCGTTGGCGTAGGTGACCTCGAGGAAGCGGTTCTCTTCGCTCTCGGTGTACATCCGCTCGACGACGCTCTGGATCATCCCCTGGATGGTGGCCTCGCGGGAGCCGGAGTGCTCCGCCAGGTCGTCGGGGTGCAGGGGCAGATCGGGGACGAGGTACTTCGAGAAGATGTCCTTGGCCGCCTCGGCGTCCGGCCGCTCGATCTTGATCTTGACGTCCAGGCGGCCGGGCCGCAGGATCGCCGGGTCGATCATGTCCTCGCGGTTGGAGGCGCCGATGACGATGACGTTCTCCAGGCCCTCGACGCCGTCGATCTCCGACAGCAGCTGAGGGACGATGGTGTTCTCCACGTCGGAGGAGACGCCGGAGCCTCGGGTGCGGAAGATCGAGTCCATCTCGTCGAAGAACACGATCACCGGGGTGCCCTCGGAGGCCTTCTCGCGGGCCCGCTGGAAGACCAGGCGGATGTGCCGCTCGGTCTCACCGACGTACTTGTTGAGCAGCTCCGGGCCCTTGATGTTGAGGAAGAAGCTCTTGCCGGACTGGCCGGTCTTCTCCGCGACCTGCTTGGCCAGGGAGTTGGCGACGGCCTTGGCGATGAGCGTCTTGCCGCATCCGGGCGGGCCGTACAGCAGCACGCCCTTGGGGGGACGGAGCTTGTGCTCGCGGAACAGGTCGGCGTGCAGGTAGGGCAGCTCGATGGCGTCCCTGATCTGCTCGATCTGCCGCATGAGGCCGCCGATCTCCTCGTAGGAGATGTCGGGGACCTCTTCGAGCACCAGCTCTTCGACTTCGGACTTGGGTATGCGCTCGTAGACGTAGCCGGAACGAGGTTCGAGCAGCAGCGAGTCGCCGGCCCTGATGGGCTGGCCGACCAGCGACTCGGCCAGCCGCACGACGCGCTCCTCGTCGGCGTGCGAGATGACCAGGGCTCGCTTGCCCTCGTCGAGCAGTTCTTTGAGCATCACGATCTCGCCGACCTCTTCGTAGCCGAGGGCTTCGACCACGTTGAGCGCCTCGTTGAGCATGACCTCCTGGCCACGCCGCAGCGAGTCGACGTCGACGGCCGGGCTGACGTTCACGCGGAGCTTGCGCCCTCCGGTGAACACCTCGATCGTGCCGTCTTCTCTGGCCTCGAGGAAGGTGCCGAAGCCGGATGGCGGCTGCGCCAGCCGGTCGACCTCCTCCTTGAGGGCGACGATCTGGTCCCTGGCCTCCTTGAGGGTTGCCACCAGGCGTTCGTTCTGGCCTGTCACGGCCGCGAGATTCGCCTGTGCCTCATGGAGACGCTCTTCGAGGACTCTGGCCTGACGGGGTGACTCGGCCAGCTTCCGCCTCAGCGCGGTGATCTCCTCCTGGAGGAAGGAGACCTGTGTTGAAAGATCAGCGACCTCCCGTTCGCGCTGCGCGGCTCGAGCCTCAGCATCATCGCGAGCTGCCACGCCCCGTCACCTCCTTCCCAGTCGAGGGCGACTACTTAGGACCTTACCTATCTCGGGCCCCTCCGTAACCTGGCCGGGCAGTGTTCGTAGAGTGACATTCAGTATTCGTTGAATAATCCCCAATAGTGCGTTTAATACTCCCAGCATATGAACACGGCGGTCTGTTCCCGTGTCACGCACCAACGCACCCTCGTGGCCAAATTGTCATAGTTCTTCAGTCGTCCCCTTCGGTCGTCGGCGGCGCGGCGGCGGGGTCACGCCGTCGGCCATGCGCCGGGCGGTGACGAGGAACCCGGTGTGGCCGATCATCCGGTGATCGGGCCGCACGGCGAGCCCTTCGACATGCCAGTCGCGAACCAGGGTCTCCCACGCCTGCGGCTCGGTGAAACACCCGTGATCGCGAATGGCCTCGACGGTCTTGGACATCTGCGTGGTCGTGGCCACGTAGCAGCAGATCACGCCGCCGGGCGTGAGCGCCTTGGCGGCGGCGTCGACGCACTCCCACGGGGCGAGCATGTCGAGGATGACGCGGTCGACGTCGGTTTCGTCGATCGAGGCGACCAGGTCGCCGACGACCAGGCGCCAGTTGTCTTCCATGGGCCCGCCGTAGAACTTCTCGACGTTCTTGCGGGCCACGTCGGCGAAGTCCTCGCGCCGCTCGTAGGAGGTGACGTGCCCCTCGGGGCCGACGGCGCGCAGCAGGAAGCAGGTCAGCGCGCCGGAGCCGACGCCGGCCTCGATGACGCGGGCGCCGGGGAAGATGTCGGCCATGCCGACGATCATCGAGGCGTCCTTGGGGTAGATGACGGCCGCGCCGCGCGGCATCGCGAGGGTGTAGTCCTGGAGGAGGTGGCGGAAGGCGAGGTACTGGGTGCCGCCGGAGGAGCGCACGACGGAGCCTTCAGGCTGCCCGATCAGGTCGCTGTGGGGGATGGCGCCCTTGTGGGTGTGGAAGACGCCGTCCTCCTTGAGCGTGATCGTGTGGCGCTTGTTCTTGGGGTCGGTGAGCTGCACCTGATCCCCTGCCTGAAATGGCCCATGCCTGCGGAAACCCATGGCGGCAAGGGTATAGGGCTTTTGAGCGCGTCCGGACGCGCGATATCTATGGGGGATGCTCCCGCGTGACGTGATCTTGACCGGTTCCCTGATCCTGCGGCCCCTGGCGAAGGAGGACGCCGAGGCGATCGTGGCGATGTGCGGCGATCCGGTGACGGCCCGGTTCTTCCCCGCGCTGCCTCACCCGTACGAGCATGACCATGCCCTCGCCTACCTGGACAGGGCCGGGCGGCGGTGGGAGGCAGGCGGGGCGCAGTTCGCGATCGTCGAGGACGGGCGGCCCTGCGGCCTGCTGTGGGTCTCGCCTCCCGACGCCTGGAACGTGGTGAGCGTGGGCTACATCGTGGCGCCGTGGGCGCGCGGCAGGGGCGTGGCGGCGACGGCGGCGCGGGGGGTGACGGACTGGCTGTTCGACCACGGGCTGCGCAGGGTCGAGCTGCAGGCCGAGGTGGAGAACGTGGCGAGCCTGCGGGTGGCGTACAAGGCGGGCTTTCGCGAGGAGGGGCGCAGGCGGGAGGCCAGGCGGCTGCGGGACGGGCGCTGGGCCGACTACGTGCTGTTCGCCAGGCTGCGGGGCGAGGGGACGCCGGCGGAGGAGCCCTACCTGCCGTTCTTCGCCGGCGGCGAGCTGGGCGACGGCGTGGTGCGGCTGGTGCCGATGGCGCCGGAGGACGCCGGCGACTACCACCGGATGATGGCCGAGCCGAGCGTGGCGGCGTACTCGCTGACGCCGCCGGCCACGCTGGAGGACGACGAGCGGCGCTGCCGCTACACCGGCTACTGGTGGGCCTCGGGGCAGCGGGTGGAGCTGGCGATCAGGGACGCGGCCTCGGGGGCGTTCGCTGGGCACGTGCAGCTCATGCAGGTGACGCCGGTGCTGGGGCAGGCGATGATCGGCTACTCGCTGCTGCCGGCCTTCCGCGGCAGGGGGTTCATGACGCGGGCGGTGCGACTGCTGGTGGGGTGGGCGTTCGCGAACACGAGCCTGCACCGGATCGTGGCCGGCACCGACGCGGGCAACACCGCCTCGCACGCGGTGCTGGAGCGGGCGGGGTTCCGCAGGGAGGGCGTGCAGCGGGAGCTGTTCCCGCGGCCGGACGGCACGCGCTCCGACGACGTGCAGTGGGCGCTGCTGCGCCCGGCCTGAGACGGTACGGGCGGTGAGCGGTGCTGCGCCCGGCCCGAGACGGTACGGGCGGTGAGCGCCACTGAGCCCGGTCCGAGACGGTACGGGCGGGCGCGGCGGGGGTCAGGAGGCTGCCCGAAATTGGCAAAAATCCTGATTTCCTGTTGAGGGCTAGTCAAGGGCCGCGTCGGGGGCGATAGTCAGGGCACCCGCAGGCGAGCTTCGCGCGATCGGGCTGCGCGATCTCGCGCCCTCCGCTCCGAGGGGATCACCGCGATGCCATACAACCGTGTCGATGTCGCCATGCGTGAACTTCTCGCTTCGTTCTCCTGCCTGGAGGCCGTGGGCCTGACCGACCGGCTGGCGCGTACCGCCGCCGCCGTCGCGGGCACCGGCTACGCGGGGTTCGTGCGCGTCGATCCGCTGCGCCAGGAGGCGGTCCCGGTCCACGTGCACGCCCCGCCGGGCGACCCGCTGCGCCTGCGCCGGTGGCTGGCCGAGTCGGGGGTGCTGAAGGAACTGGCCGCCTCCTCGGCGACGGTGCGGCTGGCCCGGGACGCCTCGGTGGGCGAGCCGGGGTTCCTGGCGGCGCCCGTGCCGGCGGCGGTCTGGGACCAGACGTTCGTCTGGGTCGCGGGGCGGGCGTTCTGCGACGGCGACGAGCATCTGCTCGGCCGCTTCGCCACGGCGGCGGGGCGGGCGCTGGAGGCGGCGAACGGGCTGGAGGCGGCGGTGCGCCTGTTACGTGGCGTACGGGCTTTCCGACCGGCCTCGCCCTGATCCGGCGCTTTCGAGGCGGGCCGGATCACGGGAATGGGACGTCCGGACCGGGGGCGGATTTCACGGCTCGGCTGCTTCGTGGCCGGGTTCTCCGCCGCCCTTTCCGGCAGGGATTCGCCATTCATCGAATGGCGGGCGACATTCTCGGCATTCCACAACAGGGGGGTAATACGGCCTCCGCCGCCCGCCCGCGGCTCTCCTCTCCCCCGCCGCCCGCCGGCCCCCGCGAGCGGCGGGCCAGGCTCCCCGGAGCCCGTCCCCGCTTGCCGATCCGGCCCGGTGGCGGCCGTCCCAGCCGTGGCCTGCCTGCACGGATGCGCTCTCACGGACAGCCCGCCCCTGGAACGCGCTCGTGGAACATCCGCCCCCCCGGACGGCCCTCGGGCCACACGACCAGGCACCCTTCTGACGGATATGCCACCTTTTCGACTAGATGGGTGATGAGCCGGGAAAACGACCGACAATTTCCACGCATTCATCACCTAACTACCCCTAATGGGCATATGCCTGCCCTTTTCCGTGCGCGACGGGACGATCTAACGCACTCACCACGAGCCCGTCAGGTTCCGGGCTGAACTAGGCGGTACCAGGCAGAACCGGGCGGGCCAGCCGGGCCGGCGGGGCAGCGTGGCCGCTCCAGGCGGGCCCGGGCAGGCCCAGGCGGAGGTGTGGGCGGTGCCGGGACCCAGGCGAGGCCGGGCTGCGGGTCCATGCGGCGCCGCGCAGGACCAGGCAGGGAGGGGCGGGGCGGGGCCGGTGGGAGTAGCGTGGCCGGGCGTGAAGGTGCTCATCGTGGGTGGGAGCGGGTTCCTGGGCGGCGAGCTCGTACGGCTGTGCGCGGCGGCGGGCCACGAGGTGGGCGCGACCTACCTGACCCGCCCCGGCGAACCCGGCGCGGCGCGGTGGCTGCGGCTGGACGTGCGCGGGCGTGAGGAGGTGGCCGCCGTGCTCGGCGCGTTCGGGCCGGAGGTGACGATCAACGCCGCGTACCGGCAGGCCGGCTGGGCCGCCACCGCCGACGGCGCCGCGCACGTGGCCCTGGCCGTCGCGCGGCTGGGCGGGCGGCTGGTGCAGGTGTCCAGCGACGCCGTCTTCTCCGGGGCCGCGGCTGGCTACGGCGAGACGTGCGCGCCGGATCCGGTGAGTCCGTACGGCGCGGCCAAGGCGGCGGCCGAGACCGTCGCGCGGGCCGTGCTGCCGGACGCCGCGGTCGTCAGGACGTCGCTGATCGTCGGGCACGGCCGGTCGGCTCACGAGGAGCTGGTGCGCTCGCTGGCCTCGGGGGACCGCGCGGGGGTGCTGTTCACCGATGACGTGCGCTGCCCCGTGCACGTCTCCGACCTGGCGGCGGCGCTGCTGGAGGTGGCGGCGCGGGGGTTGCCGGGGGTGCTGCACGCGGCCGGCGCGGACGCGGTGAGCCGCTACGAGCTGGGCCTGCTCATCGCCCGCCACCACGGCCTCGACGAGACCCGCCTGCGACCGGGGAGCCGCGCCGCCGCCCGGGTGCCGGGGCCGCTGGAGGTGCGCCTGGACTGCTCGGCGACCCAGCGGCGGCTGCACACCCGCCTGCGCGGCGCCCGCGAGTTCCTCCGGCCTTCCGCGACCGGCCGCTGACCGCCCCGCCGTGTCCGGGAGGGGCCGCATCCGGGAGGGGCCGCGTCCGGGAGGGCGGGAAAGCGCGGACGCCCGCGCCCCCGGAGCGGTGCCGGGGGCGCGGGCGGTGGCCGGGGGTGCTAGCCCCGGTGCGCCTCGAAGCGGAGCGTGCGGGAGACGCCCACGCGCACCGTGGTGCCGGGGGCGATCGTCACGGGCTCGTTGGGCGGGATGTCGTAGAAGTTGGGGTCGCCGGGCGGCTGGATCTGGGTGCCGTTGACCGAGCCCAGGTCCACCAGGTTGACGTCCCATCCGTCGAGCGCCACCCGCAGGTGCCTGCGCGAGACCGATCCGTCGGGGCTGGTCACCTTGGCGGGCCTGGCGGTGCCGCCGGCCACCTCGGGCGCCCGCTCCGGGTCGCGGCCCAGCAGGTAGTCGCTCTCCAGGGGCAGCGCCGTGCCGTCGTCGAGGACGAGGACGCCGAGCGAGGGGCGCGGGCCCTTGTAGGGGACGAGGGTGCGCTGCACCAGGGCGATGCCGCAGACCGCGCAGTAGGGCACGCGGGGGTCGTTGAAGTGGTCGTTCTTGCAGTCGACGCCGTAGACGAGCGGCCGGTCGCCGTGGTCGCCCTGCTGCTCCTGCTGCGGCGGCCCGGGGTGGTCGAACTGGTCGGGCGGGCCGAGCACGGGCGGCGCGGGCTGGTCGTAGGGGTCGGGCGGGCCCAGGTGCTGCTGGGCCGGTTGCTCGGCGAGGCCGTTGCCGGCGGGCTGCGGCTCGTCGTAGGAGGAGTAGTGCTGCTCGGGCAGGTGCGGGGGCTCCTGCGCGGGCTGGTAGGGGCCCTCCTGGTAAGGGGATTCCTGGTAGCCGGATTCGTGGTAGGGGGAGTCCTGGTAAGGGGAATCCTGCGGCGGGTGGTAGGGGGGCGGCTCCGGCGGGGTGTGGTAGGAGGGCGCCTCGGCGGGGGGCGCGGGCTGGGGGCCGGAGGGCGGGCCCGGCACGATCGGCGGCTGGTCGGGCATCGGGTAGGGGGGACGCTCGACGGACTGCTGCGCGGGCGGCGGGGCCGGCTGCTGGGCCGGCTGCTGGGCGGGCGGCTGGATGAGGTCGGGCTCCAGGTGGACGCCCGTGGCCGGCATCTCGCTCGTCAGCGGCCGGGAAGGGGCCGGCGCGGGGGCCGCGGGCCGGTCGGTGAAGTCGCCGGCCAGGCCGCCGCCGTGGACGACGCCGCCGTCGAAGCGGACCGCGGGGTGAGGGCTGCCGGCGCCGGGCAGGCTGAGCTCGACGCGCTCGACGGGGCCGTTGACGAGCCGGTCGGCCCAGGTGAGCGAGTCGCTGCCGGCCAGCCGGGTCTCGCCGCCGGGGGTGGCGACGGCGGCCGAGGCCGAGCCGCTGACCAGGACGGCGACGCCGCCGCCGACGGGGCCCGCGACGGCGCAGGTGACCGGGTCGCCGGCCATGTTGGCGGCCAGCACCTGGGCGGCGCGGCGGGCCAGGGCGCGGCCGTCGCCGCCGGACGCGGCCGTCTCGCGCAGCGCCTCGAGCAGGTCGTCGGCGGCGGCCTCGCCCGCGTCGCACACCAGCAGCAGCCCGCCGACGTAGGCGACCAGCCCGTCTCCAGGAAGCGGACGCACCACTCCGAAGCCTTGGTCGCTCATGCGTCCTCCCTCATGACGACCGTGCTGCGCTCATGGGTGCCCTCGCTGCGCTCGGTCACTCAACTCTCCTCCCCGGAAGCCGGCGTTGTTACGGCACCCGCACTGCCGTGCCGGCCACCAGCCATACGCATACCCAGACGACGAGGCGGTGTCGCGGGCCCCTCGTCTCGATTCGGTGAACCGGTGGACCGCAACAAACCCCTTAACTGTGCAAGTTTGGCCAAACAGCACACTATCGGCCAGTCATGGCATCGATGAAATCGCACGGGGGGATCGGCTCCGGCCACCCGAAACTGCTGGACACGACCCTATCGAGGGGCCGCCCCTTAAACGAGTGGGACAAATCAGACGCCGCTGAAAACCCTGTTCACATCGGCGGTGGAGAGCACCCCGTAGATCTGCCCGCCGTGCTCGACGAGCAGGTATTCGCTGCCGGGCGCCTCGCGCATGGCCTCGATGAGCGCCTCCCCCGTCAGGTCGGCCGCGAGCACCATGCCGGGCCCGAGCGACTTGGCGACGGAGGCGACGTTGACCCAGGGGCGGCGGTGCTGCGGGGTGGCCTCGACGGCGGGCTCGCTGACGATGGCCAGCGGCTTGCCGTCGTGGTCGACGACGACGAGGGCGCCCGCCCGGCTCTCGGTGGCCTGCCGCAGCGCCTCCGACAGCGGCGTCTCCGACGTCACCGGGATCGCCCGGCGCGCCAGCGAGCGCGCGTTGACCTGCGGCATCCTGGCGCGGATCTTGGCCACCCGCAGCGACTGGCTGGCCCCCATCCAGATGAACGAGGCCAGCACCAGCGGCCAGACCAGGTCGGCGATGTCCAGCTCCCGGCCGCCGGAGAAGGCGGTGGCGATGGGCATGGCGACCAGGAAGACGGCCAGCGCCCGCCCGCCCCAGGCGGCCACGACGGTGCCGGAGCCGGGGTTCTTGGTCAGCTTCCACACGCCGGCGCGCAGCATCCTGCCGCCGTCGAGCGGCAGGCCCGGCAGCAGGTTGAACACGCCGACGATGAGGTTGGCCACCCACAGCTGCCAGATCAGCACCTCGGGGATGCCGCCGTCGTTGATGAGGTAGACGTCGGCGGCCAGGCCGAGCCCGCCGAGCCCGAGCGAGAGCACCGGGCCGGCGGCGGCGACCATGAACTCCTTGCCCGGGGTGGGCGGCTCCTTCTCGATCTCGGAGACGCCGCCGAGCAGGTAGAGGGTGATCCGGCGCACCGGCAGGCCGTAGGCCTTGGCCAGCACGCTGTGGGCCAGCTCGTGCAGCAGCACCGACACGTACAGCAGCACCGCGAAGACGAACGCCACGGCGTAGGCGACGGCGCTGTCGAGTTCGGGCAGCATCTGCCGCACCTGCGGCCCGAACATCATGGTGATGAAGGCCGCCACGATGAACCACGTCCAGGAGACGTAGACCGGAATGCCGAAGGGCTTGCCCATCCGAAGACCGGAGAACTCCTGCCGCGGGCTCTGCTCGCTCACCGTACTCCTTGTACGTCCATTACGTGCTGTTGCTGCCTTGATGCTACGCGCCGGATCACGTGATCCTCGTCCCGCGGGCGTTATTCTGTCGGGAGCTTGACCTAGAGTGCGGTGCATGACGTTGACCGAGCCGGTGATCATCGGAGCTCTCTCCCCGTCCCGGGCGGGCGATTTCATGACGTGTCCGCTGCTCTACCGCTTCCGCGTGATCGACCAGCTTCCCGAGAAGCCCTCCCAGGCGGCGGTGCGCGGCACGGTGGTCCACGCGGTGCTGGAGCGCCTCTACGACCTGCCGGCGCCGCGCCGCTCGGTGGAGGCGGCGCTGGAGCTGCTCGGCCCGCAGTGGGAGCGGCTGCTGGCCGACGAGCCGCTCTACGCGGGGATGTTCGCCGACGAGGCGGAGCAGGCGCAGTGGCTGGGGCAGGCGCGGGAGATGCTGCGGCGCTACTTCACGCTGGAGGACCCGACCCGGCTGGAGCCGGCCGAGCGGGAGCTCTACGTGGAGGCGGTGCTCGACGGCGGGCTGATGCTGCGGGGTTACGTCGACCGGCTCGACGTGGCGCCGACCGGCGAGGTCCGGGTGGTCGACTACAAGACCGGCAGCGCGCCGGGCCCCGACTTCGAGGCCAAGGCGCTGTTCCAGATGAAGTTCTACGCGCTGGTGCTGTGGCGGCTGCGCGGCAGCGTGCCGCGGCTGCTGCAGCTGGTCTATCTGGGCGGGCAGGGCGAGGTGCTGCGCTACGCGCCCGACGAGGCCGACCTGCTGGCCACCGAGCGCAAGGTGATGGCGCTGTGGGCGGCGATCGAGCGCTCGCTGGAGACGGGCGAGTGGCGGGCGCGCCGGAGCCGGCTGTGCGACTGGTGCGACCATCAGGCGCTGTGCCCGGAGTTCGGCGGCACTCCCCCGCCGGTGCCCGACCGGCAGCCGGGCGACACGTTGCGCGGCAGCCGCCGCTCGGCCACCGACGAGCTCTGACCCGTCGTCCCCGCGAGGGGTCAGATCCTCCCGAGGGAGGAGGTTGCGGGATTTCACCTGGTCTTACAGTGAAGCGGTGCGCATAGATCGGAGCAGGCTCCACGACACGGTGTTCGCCGGGGTGGTGGCCACGGCCTCCGTGGTGCTGTTCGTCCTCTACGGGCCCGACCGCCTGCGGGCCGACGGCCTGACGATCGAGGGCCTGCGCCAGCCCGACGCGTTCGGCGCGCTGCTGCTGGTGGGTGCGTGCGCGCCGATCGCGGTGCGCCGCCGCTGGCCGCTGGGGGCGCTGTGCGCGGGGCTGGTGCCGCAGACGCTGCTCAACGTGCTGGGCTACGGCACGGGCATGGCGGCGCTGTCGGGCATGGTGCTCCTGTACTCCGTGGCCTCCTACCGGGGGCTGGCGCTCGCGCTGGCGGCGCTGGTGCTGTCGCTGGCGGCCTACGTGGTGGGCGCCGTCGCGGGGCCCGTCAGGGGGGTGGGCTGGAACGAGTACATCGTCGTGGCCGTGGTGCTGGTGTCCGTGTGGGGGGCCGGGCGCAGCCTGCGGTTGCGCCGGGCGTACCTGGAGGAGCTGAAGGACCGGGCGGCGCGGCTGGAGCGGGCGCGTGCGGCGGACACGCGGGCGGCCAGGGCGGAGGAGCGCTCCAGGATCGCCCGTGAGCTGCACGACGTGGTCGCCCACCACGTGAGCGTGATGACGGTGCAGGCCGCGGCGGCGCGGCGGGTGCTGGCCTCGGACCCGGAGCTGGCGCGCGAGGCGTTGTCGGCGATCGAGCACACCGGCCGGCTGGCGATGACGGAGATGCGCAACATCGTGGGCGTGCTGCGCACGGACGCGCGGGCCGAGCTGGGGCCGCAGCCGGGGGTGCGGGACCTGCCGGCGCTGGTGGAGCAGATGCGGGAGGCGGGGCTGCCGATCCGGCTGCGGGTGGAGGGCGAGCCGGTGCCGCTGCCGGCGGGGGTGGACCTGGCCGCCTACCGGCTGGTCCAGGAGGGGCTGACCAACAGCCTGCGGCACGCCGGGCCCGGGGCGGAGGCGGTGGTGACGGTCCGGCACGGGCCGCACGAGCTGGACGTCCGGGTGGCGGACGACGGCCGGGGCATGGCCGACGCCCGCGGCGACGCGAAGGCGGACGCGCGAGCCGGCGCGAAGGCGGAGCCGAGGACCGGCACGAAGGCGGACGCGCGAGCCGGTGCGAGGGCCGAGGGGAGAGCCGACGGCCGGGCCGGCGCGAAGGGTGCGGCGGCGGGGCCGGACGGGGATGTGGAGGCCGGCGGGGGCAGGTCCCGGCCGCCGGGGCATGGCTTGGTGGGGATTCGCGAGCGCGTGGCCCTCTATGGTGGAATCCTCAGCATCGGTCCGCTACCGGGGGGCGGTTTCGAAGTGCGGGCGAGGTTCCCGTTGAAGGACGGCCAATGACGATCAGAGTGCTGCTGGTGGACGACCAGCCGCTGCTGCGTACCGGATTCCGCCTGATCCTGGAGGCCGAGCCGGACATCACGGTGGTGGGCCAGGCCGGGGACGGCAAGGACGCGCAGGAGCAGACCAGGGCGCTGCTGCCCGATGTGGTGCTGATGGACATCCGGATGCCCGGGGTCGACGGCATCGAGGCGACCCGCCGGATCGTGCGGGAGGCGGCCCCGTCGGCGCACGTGCCGAAGGTGCTGGTGCTGACGACGTTCGACCTCGACGAGTACATCGTGGAGGCGCTGCGGTCGGGGGCGTCGGGGTTCCTGCTGAAGGACGTGCCGCCCGACGAGCTGGTGCAGGCGATCCGGGTGGTGGCGGCGGGCGACGCGATCGTGGCGCCGAGCGTGACGCGGCGGCTGCTGGACCGGTTCGCCACCCGGCTGCCGTCGGCCTACGAGCAGGCGGCGCCCGCGCGGCTCGACCGGCTGACCGAGCGGGAGCTGGAGGTGCTGCGGCTGATCGCCAAGGGCATGTCCAACGCGGAGATCGCGGCCAAGCTGGTGGTGAGCGAGACGACGGTCAAGACGCACGTCGGCAACGTGCTGACCAAGCTGGGGCTGCGCGATCGGGTGCAGGCCGTGGTGCTGGCGTACGAGACGGGGCTGATCACGCCCGGCGCCATCTCCTGAGACGGCCGGCATGACGCGCCGGGCCTGAGGCCGGCATGACGCGCCGGGCCTGAGACGGCGGGCGTGAGACGGCGGGGTGGGCATGAGACGGCGGGCATGACGCGGCGGCCGCCCGGAGGGGCCGGGCGGCCGCCGCGATCGTGCCCGCGCGGGTCAGCCGGCCGTGGCGGCGGGCGCCGGCGTCTGGTCGGGGGCGTTCTCCGGGAAGTGGCAGGCCACCTGGTGGCCGGTGGCCAGCTCCGCCAGCGGCGGCTCGACCTTCCGGCAGATCTCCTGCGCCTTCCAGCAGCGGGTGTGGAAGCGGCAGGCGGGCGGCGGGTTGAGCGGGCTGGGCACGTCGCCGGTCAGCCGGATGCGCTCGCGCTCCTTGCGCGCCTTCGGGTCGGGCACCGGCACGGCCGACAGCAGGGCGTTGGTGTACGGGTGCATGGGCACGGAGTACAGGCTCTTGCGGTCGGCGACCTCGACGATCTTGCCGAGGTACATGACGGCCACCCGGTCGCTGATGTGCCGCACCACCGACAGGTCGTGGGCGATGACGACGTAGGTCAGGTCCAACTCGTTCTGCAGGTCTTCCAGCAGGTTGACGACCTGGGCCTGGATGGAGACGTCGAGCGCGGAGACCGGCTCGTCGGCGATGATCAGCTTGGGCTTGAGCGCGAGCGTGCGGGCGATGCCGATGCGCTGCCGCTGGCCGCCGGAGAACTCGTGCGGGTAGCGGTTGTAGTGCTCGGGGCTGAGCCCGACCAGCTCCAGGATCTCCTGGACGGCCTTCTTGGTGCCCTGCTCGGTCTTGATGCCCTGGATCCGGAACGGCGCGCCGACGATGGCCCCGACGGTGTGGCGGGGGTTGAGCGACGAGTACGGGTCCTGGAAGATCATCTGCATGTCGCGCCGGAGCGGCCGGAGCCGGCCCTGGCTCATGTGCGTGATGTCCTCGCCCTCGAAGACGACCTTGCCACCGGTCGGCTCCAGCAGCCGGGTCACCAGCCGCCCCGTGGTGGACTTGCCGCAGCCCGACTCGCCCACGAGACCGAGCGTCTCGCCCTTGAAGACGTCGAAGCTGATCCCGTCGACCGCCTTGACGGCGCCGACCTGTTTCTTGAACAGGCCCTTGGTCACGGGGAAGTGCTTCTCCATGTCCCGTACGGACAGAAGCGGCTCGTTGTCACTCACTGGGTCTCCAGCACAGGCTTGATCTCGTTCTCCCACAGGCTCTGCCGTTCGGCGCGGTCCAGGTGGCAGCGCACCAGATGGCCGCCCTCGGTCTCGGCCAGGGCGGGGACCTCGGTGTCCGCCTTGCCCTTGGTGCGCTCGGCGTACGGGCAGCGGGGATGGAAGGCGCAGCCGGGCGGCACGTTGATCAGGGACGGCGGCGAGCCCTTGATCGGCAGGAGCCGTTCGGTGGGCTCGCGGTCCAGGCGCGGCATGGAGCCCAGCAGGCCCCAGGTGTAGGGGTGCTCGGGCCGGTAGAAGATGTCCTCGGTGGTGCCGTACTCGACGCACTTGCCGCCGTACATGACGAGGATGTCGTCGGACAGCTCGGCCACCACGCCCAGGTCGTGCGTGATGATGATGAGCGCCGAGTTGAACTCGCGCTGCAGGTCGCGCATGAGGTCGAGGATCTGGGCCTGCACGGTCACGTCGAGGGCCGTGGTGGGCTCGTCGGCGATGAGCAGCTCGGGGTCGCACGACAGCGCCATGGCGATCATGGCGCGCTGGCGCATGCCGCCGGAGAACTCGTGCGGGTAGCTGTCGACGCGCCTGGCCGGCTCGGGGATGCCGACGCGGCCGAGCATGTCGATGGCGTGCTTGCGGGCGACCTGCTTGGAGACGTCGTTGTGGATGCGGTACGCCTCGATGATCTGGTGGCCGACCGTGTAGAACGGGTGCATCGACGACAGCGGATCCTGGAAGATCATCGCCATCTTCTTGCCGCGCAGCCGCCGCACGTGCTCGGAGGAGGCGCCGATGAGCTCCTCGCCGTCGAGCCAGATCTCCCCCGACAGCCTGGCCCGGCCGCCCTTGTGCAGGCCCAGGATGCCGAGGCTGGTGACGCTCTTGCCGGAGCCCGACTCGCCGACGATGCCGAGGGTCTTGCCGCGTTCGAGGCCGAACGACAGCCCGTCGACGGACCTGACCAGGCCGTCGTCGGTCGGGAAGTGGATTTTCAGGTCCTTGACGTCAAGGAAGTTCACGAAAGCCTCACCCTCGGGTCGACCACGGCGTACAGGAGGTCGACGACCAGGCTCGCGACGACCACGAATCCGGCGGCGACGAGCACGACGCCCATGACCTGGGGCAGGTCCTGGTTCCTGATGGCCAGGATGGCGAACTGGCCCAGCCCGGGCAGAGTATAGGTGGTCTCGGTGAGGACGGCGCCGCCGATGAGCAGGCCGAAGTCGATGCCGAACAGGGTCAGGAGCGGAGTGAGCGCGGCGCGCAGGCCGTGTCTGACCACGACCTGGTTCTCGCGCAGGCCCTTGGCCCTGGCGGTGCGGATGTAGTCCTCGCCCATCGTCTCCAGCATGCCCGCGCGGGTCAGCCGCGCGTAGGTGGCGGCGAACAGGAACGCCAGCGTGATCCACGGCAGCAGCAGGTTGTAGGCCCACTGCGCGGGGTTGACGGTGAAGTCCGTCCAGGCGCCGCCGGGCGGTGTCCAGCCCAGGCCGTAGCTGAAGACGACCAGGGAGATCATGCCGGTGAAGAAGATCGGCAGGGACACGCCGGCCAGGGCGGTGCCCATCGAGAGCCGGTCGAAGAAGCTGCCTCTGCGCAGCGCGGACAGCACGCCCACGCTGATGCCGGCCAGCACCCACAGGATCGCGGCGCCGATGGCCAGGGAGAAGGTCACCGGCATGCGGTCGACCAGGTCCGGCCAGACGGGCTGCCCGCTGATGAAGGAGTAGCCGAAGCAGGGCGCGGGGCACTGCTCGACGCCGGCGCCGTAGTCGTACTCGGCGCCCGCGACCAGGCCCTTGACGAACCTGCCGTACTGCACGACCACCGGGTCGTTGAAGCCGAGCCGCTCCGCGATCAGGGCCACGGTCTCCGGCGTGGCCGCGCGCCCGACGTAACGCGAGGCGAGGGCCTCGGGTGTCGCCCCCGCCCATTGCGGCACCACGAAGAAGATGCCGAACGTGACCATGCTGATCACGATCAGCATGGCGACGGCGCCGATCAGACGCCTGATGATGTATGTGACCACCGCTGTCGGCCGGGTGGCCCGCCCGCCGCGGGCGGGCCACCCCTGCCTTCACCTGCCTTCGCTAGATCCCCGAATCTCGCCCGGTCACTCGACGCCGAGCAGGACGTAGTCGTACATGCTCTGGCCTTCGTTGTAGGCGAGGTTCGTCACGCCCTTGCCGCGCATGAGCAGCGACTTGGCCCACACCACGGGAAGGATGGAGGCGTCCTCCATGACCTTCTTGTCGACCTCGACCCACAGCTTGGCGCGGGCCGTGGCGTCGAGCTCGGCGGAGGCCTGGTCGATCAGCTTGTCGACCTCGGGGTTCTTGACGCTCAGGTTGTAGTTGCCGGCGTCGCGGATGGTGCGGCTGTCGACGATGGCCTGCATGAAGCCGTAACCGTCGGGCCAGTCGGAGCCCCAGCCGTGGGTGGCCAGGCCGATGCCGTTCTCCTTGACGTAGTTGACGTTGCCGGCGTAGTCGGAGAAGTAGGCGGCGGAGGGGAAGCCCTTGAGCGTGAGCTTGATGCCGACGCGGGCCAGCGCCTGCTGCATCGCCTCGGCCAGCGCCTTCTCGCGCGGGCGGTCGGAGCGGAAGGTCATCGTGGTGGCGAAGCCGTTGGGCTGGCCGCACTCGGCGAGCGCCTGCTTGGCCTTCTCGACGTCACCCTTGTTCTCGGGGGTGGCGTACAGGTCGAACTTCTCCTGGCCGACGATGGGCGGCGGCATCACGTTCGTGGCGATCTCGCCACCGGCCACCGGGCCGCCGAAGGCGGTCTGGTTGGCGACGCGGTCGGCGGCCCACATGACGGCCTTGCGGCAGGCGATGTTGTCCAGCGGCTTGTTCTCGGGGATGACCGACACGTACCAGAGCCTGGGGATCGTCGGGTTGTCCGTACGGGCCTTCAGCGCCGGGTCGGGCAGCACCTTGCCGAGGGCGGCCGGCTGCATGCCGGTGCCGGGGATGTCGAGCTGGATGCTGCCCGAGATGAGCTGGTTGTCCAGGTCGTCGGCGTTGACGTTGAGCTGCACCTCGATGCGGTCCGGCAGCGCGGGACGGTTCGGGTCGGTCGCCGGGTCCCACTGGTCGTTGCGGACCAGGGTGAAGCGCTTGCCGATCTCGTTCGTCTCGAACTTGTACGGCCCGGAGGAGACGACCTTCTCCTTGTACTTGGCGCCGGTGTCCTTGTCCTTGGGCACCGGGGCCGTCATCGGCATCTGGACGACGTAGTCCATGGACGCGAACGGCTTCTTCAGGTGGAAGACGACCGTGGTGTCGTCGGTGGCCTCGACCGCCGACTTGTAGTCCACGTCGGGGGTCTTGTAGACGCCCTTGAAGTCCTTCGGCCAGTCGAGCAGCTCGTTGAGGTAGGAGGGGCCGTGCGGGAAGGTCTCCTTGTCGAAGGAGCGCGCCACCGCGTACGCCACGTCCTTGGCCGTGATCGGCGAGCCGTCCTCGAACTTCAGGCCGCTCTTGATCTTGTACGTCCAGGTCTTGCCGTCGGGGCTGGGCTGGCCGAGCCCTTCGGCCAGGTCGGGCACCACCGTGTTGCCGTCAGGGCCGGCCCCGGTCTTGTACGTCGTCAGCGTCCGCCAGTAGTACCGGCCGAAGTTGAACGAGTAGCCGTAGTAGGTGTCGGCCGGGTCGAGGCTGTCCCAGTCCGCGGAGTGGGCCGCCTTGAGCGTGCCGCCCTTCTTGGTGGACGGGTTGTACGTCTGCGTGAGGGCGGTGTTGGCCACGGGTTGCGCGCCACCGCCCGCCGCCGACTGGGCGGGCTGGCTGGGAGTACCGCCACCTCCGCCGCCACAGGCGGAGAGCACCAAGGCGAGTGCCGCTGTCGCGGCTCCTGCCAGTGCGTGTTTCCTTCTCATTGACTAACCCCTTGGTGAGTGGGATGCGGGGGATGAAGTGCCGGCGGGTGCTCAGTGCGCCCGCGGGTCGAAGGCGTCCCGGAGACCGTCGCCGAACAGGTTGAACGCCAGGACGGTGATGAAGATCGCCAGACCCGGGAAGAGCACGAAGTGGGGCAGTGTGTAGAAGCGGACCGCCTCGGAGAGCATGCCGCCCCAGGTGGGGGTGGGCGGGTTGATGCCGACGCCGAGGAAGGACAGCGCGGCCTCGAACAGGATGTTGGTCGGGATGAGCAGGGTCGCGTAGACCAGGATCGGCGCCATCAGGTTCGGCAGCACCTCGCGGAACAGGATGTAGCCGTGGCGGGCGCCGAGGCTCCTGGCCGCGTCCACGAACTCCCGTTCGCGCAGGGAGAGCGTCTGCCCCCGGACGATGCGGCCGATGCTGGGCCAGCTGAAGAACCCGATGATGAAGATGAGCATCGCGATGCGCAGGCCGTCGCCCTCGAGCCCGAACCCCTCGTTGGGCATGACGCCCACCAGCGCGATCGCGAAGACCAGCAGGGGGAAGGCCAGGAAGACGTCCATGATGCGGCCGATGATCTGGTCGACCCAGCCGCCGAAGTAGCCGGCGACGACGCCCATGACGGTCCCGATGATGACCGACACGATCGTGGCGAGGAAGCCGATGAGCAGCGAGATCCAGGCGCCCGCCACGATGCGGCTGAAGACGTCGCGGCCGTTGACCGGCTCGACGCCGAGCAGGTGCTCGGCGCCCATCCCGCCGAAGGTGCCCTTGGGCAGGAGCGTGTTCTGGTCGATCTGGTCCTGGTGGAACTCCAGCGGGGGGTGGCCGAACAGGGAGATGATCGGCGAGGAGAAGACCGCCACGAGGATCAGCAGCACCACGACGACGCCGCCGCCGAGCGCGATCTTGTCGCGGCGCAGGCGCATCCACGCGATGCGGGTCAGCGACCTGCCCTGGATGGCCTTGCCCGCTCCCACGAGCACGGACTCCGGATGCGCCTCCGCAGCGGAACCGGAAACGTCTAGCGGTGCGGTCATGCCGAGATGCCCCCTGGTACAAGACAACGCTGTCTTAACGCGTGGTTGACTTCAGACCGCTGCTCGCGGACCTCAGGAGGCAGAATCTATGGCCTGAGCTGCGCTGACTAGCCCCTCAGGCCGCTATGTGGCTAATCTGTGATTGACGCGAAACTCATTCGTATCGATCTTGAATGATTGGTCGTGAATGCGTCCCGGTTGTGTCTCGGAACCGTGACATGCCGCTCCGGCGCCGGTGGTTCAGCTGATGCCGCGGCGCTTGAGGAGCTCCTCGATGTCGGAGAAGTCGTCGTCGGCCTTGGCCGCCGGCTTGGCCGCCGGCTTGCCCGCGGCGGGCGGCTGCTGCTGCGCCACGGCCGGCTGCTGGGGCCTGCCCGCCGCGGCCGGCCTGGCCGGGGCGCCCTGCGCCGGGCGCGGCTCGGCCGCGCCGGTGTCCTTCTTCCTGCGGCCCGCCGACAGCTTCCTGCCGCGCAGCACGCCCGACACCACGAACAGCACCGCCGACAGCCCCGCCACGGCCACGCCCGCCCACACGGCCGGGTTGAACACCAGACCGGTCACGAAGCCCACCACCGTGGCGCCGATCGTCCACAACGACCGCAGCGCGTCGGTCAGGTAGGCCGCGACCGGCAGCAGCGCCCACGCCGTCACCCGCAGGCCCGCCGCCGCTCCCCTGCGCCGGAAGGCCAGGAATGCCAGCACCAGCCCCGCGATGGTCGCGCCCGCGCACAGCGGCAGCCAGGCGATCGCCTCGAAGTTACCCATTTCGCCGCCCCCTCGTCATCGCTTCGTGCCCTCCATCCTGGCACGCGGAGACTCGTTCGCCTCCTCCGCGAGAACCACTTGTCCCTTAGGGGTAACGCTTCAGGACGGCAGAAGATCCCTGAGATCGGCGACCCCGACCTCCGTCAGGGACGACACCACCAGGCGGCCCGGGGCCGGCTCGACGGGCAGCAGGCTGGGCACGGCCACGACGGCGCAGCCGGCCGCGGTGGCGGCCGCCACGCCGTTCGGGGAGTCCTCCAGCACCACGCACCGCACCGGCTGCACTCCGAGCAGCCTGGCGGCCGTCAGGTAGGGCTCGGGGTCCGGCTTGGTACGGGTGACGTCGTCCGCGGTGACGATGACGTCGAAGCGGTCTCTGCCGACGCTCTTGAGCACGGCGTCGGCGATCTCCTTCAGCGACGAGGTGACCAGCCCCACCGGCACCCCCTCGTCGCGCAGGGCGTCGAGCAGCTCGGAGGCGCCGGGCATGACCCGCACCCCGGCCGTCAGCCGGGACACCATCCCGGTGACCATCCACTCGCGCACCGTGCCCGGCGGCACGTCCGCCCCCGAGACGGCCAGCATGTAGTCGACCGTGCGCTCCATGGAGCCGCCGACCAGGTGGGCCTGGTGCTCGGCCGTCCACTCCGCGCCCAGCCGGGCCATCACCCCGGTCTCGATCTCCAGCCAGACGCGCTCGCTGTCGACCAGCAGGCCGTCCATGTCGAAGAAAGCCGCTTGCACTGTTCCCCCCGATGAATGCCGCCGCCCGCCGATGCTGCCCGCTCCGGCGGAACGGCGGGCGGAATCGTCCCCGCCCGCGGGTGAACGGCGCCGGTCGGGCCGGCGGCACGCGCGGGCGGGGTCTCCCGTCAGACGTTGAAGTACTTGGCCTCCGGGTGGTGGGCGACCAGGGCCGAGGTCGCCTGCTCCGGGTGGAGCTGGAACTCCTCCGACAGCGTCACCCCGATGCGCTCGGGCCGCAGCAGCTCGAACAGCTGCTGCTGGTCCTCCAGGTTGGGGCAGGCCGGGTAGCCGAAGGAGTAGCGGCAGCCCTGGACGTTGACCTTGAGCATGTCGTCGAGCGACTCGTCGCCGCCGATCCCCCACTCCGAGCGCACCCGGGCGTGCCAGTATTCGGCCAGCGCCTCGGTGAGCTGCACCGACAGGCCGTGCAGCTCCAGGTAGTCGCGGTAGGCGTCTTTGGCGAACAGCTCGGCGGTGGCCTCGGAGATCTTCGAGCCCATGGTGGCCACCTGGAAGCCGACCACGTCGACCTCGCCGGAGTCCTTGGCGCGGAAGAAGTCGGACAGGCACAGGTGGCGGTCGCGGCGCTGGCGCGGGAAGGTGAAGCGGGTGCGCTCGGCGCCGTCGTCGCCCAGGATGATCAGCGAGTCGCCGTCGGAGACGCACGGGAAGTAGCCGTAGACCACGGCCGCCTCCAGCAGGCCCTCGGTCTGGATGCGCTCCAGCCACATGCGCAGCCGCGGCCGGCCCTCGGTCTCGACCAGCTCCTCGTAGCCGGGCCCGTCGCCGCCCCTGGTGGGCTTGAGGCCCCACTGTCCCAGGAACAGGGCCCGCTCGTCGAGGAAGGCGGCGTAGTCGTTGAGCGAGATGCCCTTGACGACCCGGTCGCCGTGGAAGGGCGCGACCGGCACGGGGTTGTCGGCGGCCACGTCGGAGCGGGCCGGCAGCTCCTCGACGGGCGTGCGGACGAGCGTCGCGCCGGTCTTGACGCGCCGCTCGCGCAGCGGCGGCAGCGTCGCGCCCGCCACGCCCCGCTTGACGGCCATGAACGCGTCCATCAGCCGCAGCCCCTCGAACGCGTCGCGGGCGTAGCGCACCTCGCCCTCGAACAGCTCCGCCAGGTCCTGCTCCACGTAGGCGCGGGTCAGGGCGGCGCCGCCGAGCAGCACGGGGTATTTGTCCGACAGGCCCCTGGAGTTCATCTCCTCCAGGTTCTCCTTCATGATGACCGTCGACTTCACCAGCAGGCCGGACATGCCGATGACGTCGGCCTTCTGCTCGTCGGCGGCCTCCAGGATGGCCGAGACCGGCTGCTTGATGCCGAGGTTGACGACCTGGTAGCCGTTGTTGGACAGGATGATGTCGACGAGGTTCTTGCCGATGTCGTGCACGTCGCCCTTGACGGTGGCCAGCACGATGCGGCCCTTCGTCTCGCCCTCGACGCGCTCCATGTGGGGCTCGAGGTGGGCGACGGCGGCCTTCATGACCTCGGCCGACTGCAGCACGAACGGCAGCTGCATCTGGCCGGAGCCGAACAGCTCGCCGACCGTCTTCATGCCGTCGAGCAGCACGTCGTTGATGATCTCCAGGGCGGGGCGCTGCTCCAGGCCGGCGTCGAGGTCGGCCTCCAGGCCCTTGCGCTCGCCGTCGATGATGCGCCGCTTGAGCCGCTCCCACAGCGGCAGCGCGGCCAGTTCCTCGGCCTTGCCCGCGCGCATGGCGGCGGCGTCGACGCCCTCGAACAGGTCCATGAACTTCTGCAGCGGGTCGTAGCCCTCGCGGCGGCGGTCGTAGACCATGTCGAGCGCGACCTGGCGCTGCTCGTCGGGGATGCGGGCCATCGGCAGGATCTTGGAGGCGTGCACGATGGCGGAGTCGAGGCCGGCGTTGACGCACTCGTTGAGGAAGACCGAGTTGAGCACCATGCGGGCGGCCGGGTTGAGGCCGAAGCTGATGTTGGACAGGCCCAGCGTGGTCTGCACGCCCGGGTAGCGGCGCTTGAGCTCGCGGATGGCCTCGATGGTCTCCAGGCCGTCGCGCCGGGTCTCCTCCTGGCCGGTGGCGATGGGGAAGGTGAGGCAGTCGACGATGATGTCCTCGACCCGCATGCCCCAGTTGGTGGTGAGGTCTTCCACCAGGCGGGTGGCCACGCGCAGCTTGTGCTCGGCGGTGCGGGCCTGGCCCTCCTCGTCGATGGTCAGGGCGACCACGGCCGAGCCGTGCTCGCGCACCAGCCGCATGATCTTCTGGAAGCGGGAGTCGGGGCCGGCGCCGTCTTCGTAGTTGACGGAGTTGACCGCGGCGCGCCCGCCCAGCATCTCGAGGCCGGCCTGCAGCACCGCCGGCTCGGTCGAGTCGAGCATGATCGGCAGCGTGGAGGCGGTGGCGAAGCGGAAGGCCAGCTCCTTCATGTCGGCCACGCCGTCGCGGCCGACGTAGTCGACGCACAGGTCGAGCATGTGGGCGCCGTCGCGGGCCTGCTCGCGGGCCGTCTCGACGCAGTCGTCCCAGCGGCCTTCGAGCATGGCCTCGCGGAAGGCCTTGGAGCCGTTGGTGTTGCAGCGCTCGCCGATGGCCAGGTAGGAGGTGTCCTGCCGGAACGGCACGGTCTGGTAGAGCGAGGACGCGCCGGGCTCGGGGTGCGGGCGGCGCGGGGCGACCTCCCTGCCGCGCACCCGCTCGACCACCTGGCGCAGGTGCTCGGGGGTGGTGCCGCAGCAGCCGCCGACCAGGGACAGGCCGTAGTCGCGGGTGAAGTTCTGGTGGGCGTCGGCCAGTTCCTCGGCCGACAGCGGGTAGTAGGCGCCGTCGGAGGTCAGGACGGGCAGGCCGGCGTTGGGCATGCACGACAGCTTCAGCCGCGAGTGGCGGGCCAGGTAGCGCAGGTGCTCGCTCATCTCGGCCGGGCCGGTCGCGCAGTTGAGGCCGATGACGTCGACGCCGAGCGGCTCGATCGCGGTCAGCGCCGCGCCGATCTCGGAGCCGAGCAGCATCGCGCCGTTGGTCTCGATCGTGACCTGGGCGATGATCGGGATGTCGCGGCCGGAGTCTTCGATGGCCCGCTTGGCGCCGACGACGGCGGCCTTGACCTGGAGCAGGTCCTGGGAGGTCTCGATGATCAGGGCGTCGGCGCCGCCCGAGATCAGCCCCGCGGCGTTGTCGCGGTAGGCGTCGCGCAGGCTCGCGTAGGGCAGGTGGCCCAGGGTGGGCAGCTTGGTGCCGGGGCCCATGGAGCCGAGCACGAAGCGCGGCCGGTCGGGCGTGGACCAGTGGTCGGCGGCCTCGCGCGCGACCCTGGCGCCGGCCTCGGAGTATTCGAAGACGCGCTCGGGGATGTCGTATTCGCCGAGGGCGGCCAGGTTGGCGCCGAAGGTGTTGGTCTCCACGCAGTCGACGCCCACGGCGAAGTAGGCGTCGTGCACGCCGCGCACGATGTCGGGCCTGGTGACGTTGAGCACCTCGTTGCAGCCCTCGTGACCGTGGAAGTCGTCGAGCGTGGGGTCCTGGGCCTGGAGCATCGTGCCCATCGCCCCGTCGGCCACGATGACGCGCTGGGACAACACTTCTCGGAAGGACGGGGAGACGCTCATGGGGGAAAGCTTATCGGGTGCGCCTCGCGCGGCGCTCGCGCGCGGCCCGCACCTAGGGGTTCCCCAGGGCTTCCTCAGGGGTTTCACAGAAGCGCGCGAACGGGGCTCCCCGGAGGGGGCCGTGGAGGGTTTCGCGGAGGGTTTCGCGGAGGGTTTCGCGGAGGGTTTCGCGGAGGGTTCCGTGGAGGGTTCCGTGGAGGGCTTCCGCTGAGGGGTTCCGCTGAGGGGTTCCGCTGAGGCGGGCGGGCGCTATTGTACTTTTCGTCAATTGTGCGGCGGACGTCCCCCTGGAGGGCTCTCATGGCCTACCGCACCGTCCTGGTCGGCACCGACGGCTCGGCATCCTCCTTCCGCGCGGTCTCGGCGGCGGCGTCGCTGGCCGCGGCCACCGGCGCGACCCTCGTGCTGGCGTGCGCGTACCTGCCCATGCCGGAGAGCCGGCGGGCGGCGGCGGCCGACCGGCTCGGGGAGCTGGCGTACAAGGTGAGCGGGTCCACCCCGGCGGACGACGCGCTGCGGGCGGCGCGCGAGCACGCCGTGGCGGCGGGGGCCTCCGACGTGGTGCTGGCGGCCGAGCAGGGGGAGGCGGTGGACGTGCTCGTCGCGCTGGCGGCGCGGCACCGGGCCGACCTGCTCGTGGTGGGCAACCGGGGGCTCAACAGCCTGGCGGGGCGGCTGCTGGGGTCGGTGCCGTCCGGGGTCACGCACCGGGCGTCGTGCGACGTGCTGATCGTCCACACCACCGACGGCGGCCGCTGACCGCCTCCCCGGCGCCCGCGCCCTCCCTCTTCGCGGCTCGGCCCCGGCGTCCGCCCGTCCCCTGGCGCCGCCCTGGCCCGATGCACTCCTCGGCGCCGTACTGACGTCGTGCTCTCCCGTGGCGTCGCCACGGCGAGCGCCGGGGGCGGTGGGGGTGCGTGGCCGGGTGGGGTGATCGAGGGGTGGGGGCGGGGCGACGCGCGCCGTGGAGTTCGCGGGGCGCGAACGCCTTTCGCGCCGGGGCGCCGGCGGTGGGTGCGGTGCGTGCCGTACGAGGTCGCGCCCGGCCGGGCGCTCGGGTGGCGCGGACGGGCGGCGACGACGCCGTCACCAGGGGTTGAGCGCCGTCCGTGCCCCTCGCGCCGCCGGTCCCCCGGCCGCCGCGCGCCGGGCGCGCCGCCGCTCCCCCGTCCCGCCGGGGACGGTGCGGGAGCGTACGGGGCGGCTCCGGAGGGGAGATCGGTGACGGCGACGCCTGCTTACCGCATAGGCTTAGCGGGACGATGGAGAGAGGAGGCGACACGTGATAGAGCTCGAAGGGCTCCCCGAGCTCGTCGACCCGGTGCTCATAGCCGCGTTCGAGGGGTGGAACGACGCGGGTGAGGCCTCCAGCGGTGTGATCGCCCATCTCGAGTCCGCCTGGAAGGCCGAGCCGCTCGTCGCGCTCGACCCCGACGACTACTACGACTTCCAGGTGACCCGGCCCGTGGTGGAGATGAACGACGGGCTGACCCAGTCCATCGTGTGGCCCACCACGCGGCTGCTGCGCGCCAGGCCGCCGGGCGTCGACCGCGACGTCGTGCTGCTGCGCGGCATCGAGCCCAACATGCGCTGGCGCTCGTTCTGCGCCGACATCATCTACGTCTGCCGCGAGCTGGGCATCGAGCTGGCGGTGATGCTGGGCGCGCTGCTCAACGACTCGCCCCACACCCGGCCGGTGCCGATCCTGGGCGGCGCGACCAACGCGGGGCTGGCCCGCTCGATCAACCTGGAGCTGAGCCGCTACGAGGGCCCGACGGGCATCGTGGGGGTGCTGCAGCACGCGTTCGGCCAGGCCGGGCTCGACGCGATCACGTTGTGGGCGTCGGTGCCGCACTACGTGGCCCAGCCGCCCAACCCCAAGGCGACGCTCGCGCTGCTGCGCCGGCTGGAAGACGTCCTGGAGATCCCGATGCCGCTGGGCGACCTCGACGAGGAGGCCCGGGCGTGGGAGCGCGGCGTCGACGAGCTGGCCTCGCAGGACAGCGAGGTGGCCGAATACGTCAAGGAGCTCGAGGAGCGCAAGGACGCCGCCGAGCTGCCCGAGGCCAGCGGTGACGCGATCGCGGCGGAGTTCGAGCGCTACCTGCGCCGCAGGGACCGCGACACCGACGGCTGACCCGCCGCGAGCCCCGACGGCGACGGGACGGCTGCCACGGGCCGCGACGCCGACCGGCTGCCGCCGCGAGAGCGACGGGATGATCGCCGCGCGGCCCGACGCCGACCGGCTGCCCCGACAGTGGCTGGAAGGCTGCCACGGGCCGCGATGCCGACCGGCTGCCGCGGCAGCGGCGGGACGGTGGCTGCGGGGCGCGATAGCGGTGGGTGGCCTTCGGGGGATTTGATCCTGCGGCTCCTGGCCCTTTCGGGCGATAATCGGGAACCCGTATAATTTTCCACCAAGTTGGGATCCCATTTAAAAGTCACCCGGAAATCCGGGGACCTCGGCTTCGCACGTGATGCCTGCTCCAACCGTTGCGCACGTAAGGCATGCCATGGCGACACCCCACGCAGACCCGCACCACAGGAGCCAGGACACCAGGCGGCGCGTCCTGGAGATGGCCGTCTCGCTCAGGGAGGACCGCGCCGGCGGCTCGGTGGACTACTTCCTCGCCCTGCTGCAGGACCGGCTCCCCTTCTGGCTGAGCATCCTGCACAATCTCTCCCACCGCATCGGGAGAGGAGCCGTGTCCGACAATCTCCTGCCGATCGCGCGGGCGGGGATCGACTACTACATCGACGTGCAGAGTGCCGCGCTGCCGGCCTTCACCTCGCCGAAGGTGACGGTCCGGTTCCGGCAGGCCATCCGTGACGCGGGGCTCGGGCCGCACACGGAGGTCGCGCCGCTGGCCGCGTACCTGGAGGCCGAGCAGCGGCTGGGACGGGTGCGGGCCGACGCGGACCCGGAGGGCAGCGCGCGCCTGCTGGTCGCGGGCTGCTTCCACCGGGCCTACATCGAGATGTTCGTCGGGGCCGACGCGGGGCCGTCGCGGGACGCCAGCGCCCGGGAGATCGTCCGGGAACTGCGCCTGGAGCCCCTCCCCCGCCCCGCCCTGTCCACGCCGCCCGATCCCCTCACCTGATCCCGCCCTGTCCACGCCCCCGATCCCTCACCTCGATCTCCCCCGGCCGCCTCCACCTGATCCCGCCCGGTCACTCTCACGTTGATCCCGTCCCGGTCGCCCTCACCCCGCTCCGTCTCCACGCCCTCACCCGGCTCCGTCTCCACGCCCTCACCCGGCTCCGTCTCCACCCGTCAGGAGCGGGTGCGGGCCGTCAGGAGCGGGCGGGCGAGTGGGTGCGGCCGTCAGGCGTGGTGTGCGGGGTGGCGGCGGTGCGGGCGACGCGGCGCAGGGCCTCGTCGTAGCGGTGCCAGATGAGCGCCGCCACGTCCGGGTCGGCGCCCAGCGGGTCGCTGACCAGGCCCGCCCCCGCCGCCGCCAGGCGGTCGTGGAAGTGGCCGGGCGCGAGCACGTACGAGGCGATGGCCACCCGGGCGGCCGAGGTGGAGCCCAGCCGTTCCATGGCCTCCTCCAGCGAGGGCGCGCCGGCCGAGGCGAAGGCGGCCGTCACCGGGCGGGCCAGGCGCACGGCGAGACGGTGGGCGGCGGCCCGCACGTCGGCCAGGGCCGCCGGGTCGGAGGAGCCGGCCGCGCCCAGCAGGACGGCGTCCGTGGGGCGCAGGCCCGCCCGCGCCAGCCTGCGGGCCAGCGCCGAGGTCAGCAGCCGGTGCGGCCCCAGCCAGCCGGCCACCACCGCGTCGGGCCGGTGCGCGGCGATCACCTCGGGCAGGTCGATGTGCGCGTGGTAACCGCCGGCCAGCAGCAGCGGGACCACGACCACCGGGCCGCGCACCGCGGGCAGCACGTCCGCCAGGAGAGGTGAGCTGATCTCCAGGTAGCTCAGCTCCACGCGCCGTCCCGGACGGGCCCTGCCGGCCGCCCTGGCCAGCTCCGACAACGTGCGCTCTCCGGCGGCGCTGCGGGTTCCGTGCGCCGCCAGGACGAGGGTGGGGGTCACCGGGCCGCTCCTGGGCGGGAGGTGGGGGCAGGGGTCGCGGTCATGTGTCGTACCGGCAGGCCAGGCGGTAGCCGCGCTTGACCACGGTCTCGACGATGCCGCCGGGCCCCAGGGCGCGGCGCAGCCGGGTGATGGCCATCTCCACGGCGTGCTCGGCCGATTCGCGCGCGACGCTGCCCGGCAGCACCGTGCGCAGGTCGGCCCGCGACACCACGTGCCCCGGCTTGTCGGCCAGGCGTTTGAGCACCGCCATCGGGGCGGGCGGCAGCGGGCGCAACTCTCCGTCCACGACCACCGCGTGCCCGCGGATCTCCAGCCGGTGCTCGCCGGCCGTGAGCCGGGTGACGCCGTGCTCGGGCAGGTGCCGGGCCAGGGCGCGGGCCAGCGCGCCGAGCCGGGAGCGGTCCGGCTGCAGGGTCGGCACGCCGCGCGAGGTGAGCGGATCGGCGGTGACGGGCCCGACGCAGGCGGCCACGACCGGTCCGCCGAACGCGGCCAGCAGCGCCTCCTCCAGCCCTTCCGCCCTGGCCGTGGCGAGCATGGCGTGCACGGCGGGCGCGCTGGTGAAGGCGACCGCGTCGACGGAGCCGGAGACCGTCTGGCTGATCAGCCGGCGCAGCGGCGAGATGTCCCGGTACGGCAGCCACCGGTAGACCGGGATCTCGATCACCTCGGCCCCGGCCGCGCGCAGGTCGTCCACGAAGTCGCGCAGCGGCTCGCCGTGCTGCTGCACCGCGATGCGGCGGCCCCGCAGGTCCTGGGCCAGGAGGTACTCCTTGACCTCCTGGCACGACTCGGTCGAGGGGGTCCAGTGGTCGTTGAGCCCGGCGGCGCGCACCGCTCCCCTGGCCTTGGGGCCGCGGGTGAGCAGGCGGGACCTGGACAGGTGCTCGCCCAGGTCGCCGGAGAGCCCCCACCCTTCGGCGGCGGCCATCCAGCCGCGGAAGCCGACGCCGGTGGTGACGACCACGTCGTCGAGCGGCTTCTCCAGGCTGTGCCGGGTGGCGGCGATCAGGTCGGCGTCCTCGGCGAGGGGCACGAGCCGGATCGCGGGGGCGCTGACCACGCGGGCGCCGCGGCGCTCCAGCAGCGCCCCGAACTCCTCGCGCCGTCTGGTCGCGGTGACGCCGATGGTGAAGCCCGCCAGGGCGTCGGGCGCCGTCTCCGGGGAGGCTCCGCTCTCGAAGGGAAGCGCGCTCATGGGTGCACCTCCGGGTGGTCAGGGACGCCTGGCGGGGCCCCGAGCACCCGGCCAGGCATCACAGGCACGTGTGACGCAAGTGAGATCACCCTCCGATACTGCTTTCGGGTGGTTTCGCCGCTGGGTCTCCTCTGTTACCGCTGTGCTACAAGCCACCGGTTCTCCTCTGTCACCGCTGTGCCACAAGCCACCGGTTCTCCTCTGTCACCGCTGTGCCACAAGCCGCCGGGTCTCTTCTGTCACCCGACTGCTACAAGGAGGGCGCCTGGCGGTTGGCCCGGGGTCCTCGGGGGAAACGTTCTTGGTGACGACGTGGCCTATCGGGGAGTTGCGGGTGACGGTCCGGCCTATTCGCACGTTCGACGATCCGGTGCTCCGCTCGGTGGCGGCGCCGGTCCAGGATTTCGACCGGGAACTGCGCCGGCTGGTCAAGTCGCTGACCGCCACCATGCGCGCGGTCCCGGGAGGCGCGGGCCTGGCGGCGCCGCAGCTCGGCGAGCCGGTCCGGGTGGTGGTCTACTCCTACGACGGCAAGTCCGGCCACCTGGTCAACCCGCGGCTGGAGCTGTCGGAGCGGCGCGTGGTCGCCGACGAGGCGTGCCTGTCCGCGCCCGGCGTGTGGTGGCCGCTGGAGCGCTCCTACATGGTGACGGCGCGGGGCCGCGACATGTTCGGCAAGCCCGTGACGGTGCGGGGGCTCGGGGTGCTGGCGAGGGTGCTGCAGCACGAGGCCGACCATCTTGACGGCGTGTTGTTCAGCGACCACCTCGAAGCGAGCGAGCGGGCACGTTTTCTCGCCGAGGCCCTGCCGTCGGGGTGAGCGCGTCCGCCGGGAGCGCGAGCTCCCGCCGCTGCGCGGGGTCGGTGCCGCCCCAGACGCCGTACGCCTGGCCGGTGTCGAGCGCGTATCTCAGGCACGGTTCCCGCACGGGGCAGTCGCCGCACACCCGCTTGGCCCGCTCGACCTGGGAGTGGCTCGGGCCTTCCATGGAGATCGGGAAGAACAGCTCCGGGTCCAGGTCGAGGCAGGCCGCCCTGCGTGTCCAGTCGAGCATCATCATGATGGTCGCGCTACCCACGCCTTCCGGCGTCATACCTCGCTGAGCAGGTGGTCCCAATCGGCGAGGAACCTGCCGAGCCCGTAACGCGACAGCGCGGCCGCCCTGGCCGCCTTGCCGGCCTGGCTCGCGCGCTCGGGGTCGCGGGCGAAGTCGTGCAGCGCGTCGGCCAGCACGCTCACCTTGGTGGACAGCACGCCGGCCTCGGGCGGCACGGCCTCGATCGCCTCTGTGGCCGCCAGCGCGACCACGGGCATGCCCAGGGTCATGGCCTCGATGAGGGCCAGGCCCAGCGAGGTCCAGCGGTAGGGATGCAGGTAGACGCGCCTGCGGGCGAGCTCGGCGTGCATGACGTGCTGGGGCAGGTCCTCGTGGGTGCCGTACGGCAGCCCGTCCACCTTCATCCCGAACACGTCGAGCGGCACCCGCTCGGCGAAGCGGGGCAGCAGGTCGGTCCCGGCGACCCGGGTGCGGCGCACCGGCTCGTTGACGACGACGCCCGCCCGGGGCAGCTCCCCGGTGTAGAGGTGGCCGGGGTCGGGCACGCCGTGCTCGATGACGCGGGTCGGGGCGCGGCCGTTGTCCCAGTACAGCTCGTTGAAGTGGGTGACGTGCACGAGCGTGATGTCGTCGCGGCCGGCCAGCGGGTGGCGGGTGCGCGGCACGTCGCTGGTGGGCGTGTTGTGCTCGACGTACAGGCCGGGCACGTCGCGGCCCAGCCACTCGCGGGCCAGCTCGATCTCGTGCGGGCGCTGGTAGACGACGACGTCCACGGGTTCGTGCCGCAGCCGGTCGTACGGCACCTCCCGGGCACTGGCGGGCCAGTCGTACGTCGCCGCCCGCCCCCGGCCGTCGGGCCTCCGGCCGGGGACGAGCGGCAGCACGTACTCGTGGGACCCGCGCACGAACGCGCTGGTCCACGAGCCGTGCACGTGCCAGATGAGGATCTTCACCAGCGGCTCCATCCCATGGCGCGGGCCCACGGCGCCGAGGCGGCGGCCACGGGGGCCTCCGCGTCGGTCAGCACGCGGTCCACCACGTCGATCAGGTCGTCGGCGACCTCGGCGGCCTGCCGGATCTCCTCGCGGAGCGTCTCTTGTGTCGGGACGAGGATGCCCCTGGCGCCGGCGGCCCTGGCGGCCTCCATGTCGCGGCCGATGTCGCCCACGACCACGCAGTCGCGGGGGCTGACGTCGAGCACGGCGGCGGCCCTGATCACGAGGCCCGGCGCCGGTTTGCGGCACGTGCAGCCGTCGGCGTCGTCGTGCACGCAGATCGCCCACGCGTCGAACGGGCCGAGCAGCTCCTCCACCTTGGCGTTCACCTGGTCCATCTCGTCCGGGGACAGCAGGCCCTTGGCGACGCCCGACTGGTTCGTGACCACGGCCACCGGCACCTCGGCGCGTCTGAGCCTGCCCAGCGCCTCGACCGCGCCCGGCATGGGCTCGACGAGGGCCGGATCGCCGTTGTACGGCACGTCCCTGATCAGGGTTCCGTCCCGGTCGAAGAGCACGGCCCCGGGACGTCGCTTTTCGAACACCTTTCACCTCCGTCGCGTGTCCGGCAGCTACCCGGCGCCCCGCCTGGCAAACAACTACTTACCGTGACCAGGCGCAGGCGATCGGCCCCGTTTTCGCATCTCGGGGGATCGCGGAATGTTTGAGGACCGCTTCTCTCGGTAGCGGTTCTCGACATCCTTAGGGGGAGGAACCATGAAGTTTCTCGGCATCAACGCGATCTTCCACGACCCGGCCGCCGCCCTGGTGGTCGACGGGAGGATCGTGGCCGCGGCGGAGGAGGAGCGCTTCAGCCGCCGCAAGCACGGCAAGAGGCCGCTGGCGTTCTCCGCCTGGGAGCTGCCCGAGCAGGCGGCCGCGTGGTGCCTGCGCGAGGCGGGGCTGGAGCCCGAGGACCTCGACGCGGTGGCCTACTCCTACGACCCGTCCCTGGTCGTGCAGCGGCCGGAGGGCGACTGGGAGGACCTGCGCACCCGGTACGCGGTGCGCGCCCCCGCCTTCCTGGCCACGGCCCTGCCCGGGCTCGATCCCGGCCAGGTCAGCTACGTGCCGCACCACGTGGCGCACGCCGCCTCCGCGGGGCTGGCCGCGCCGTGGCGCGACTGCGCGGTGCTGGTGTGCGACGGGCGCGGCGAGAACGTCTCCCACCTGGCGGGCGTCTATCGCGACGGCGAGCTGGAGGTGCTGGCCACGCAGGAGCTGCCGCACTCCCTGGGCCTCATGTACGAGGACGTCACCGAGCACCTGGGCTTCCTGCGCTCCAGCGACGAGTACAAGGTGATGGCCATGGCCTCCTACGGCCGGCCCCGCCGCCTGGAGGCGCTGCGCGAGGTGATCTACACCACCGGGGACGGCGGGTTCCGGGTGGAGCCGGTCGACTGGAACGTCTACGCCAAGGCGCTGAAGAAGGGCGCCCCGTGGACCTCCGACCACGCCGATCTGGCCGCCAGCGTGCAGGCCCGGCTGGAGGAGGTGCTGCTGGAGCTGGTGCGCTGGCTGCACGGGCGGACCGGCGAGCGGCGGCTGGCGCTGGCGGGCGGGGTGGCGCTGAACTGCGTGGCCAACACGCGGCTGCTGGACGAGGGGCCGTTCGAGGAGGTGTGGGCCCAGCCGGCCGCGGGCGACTCGGGCACCGCGCTGGGCGGCGCCCTGCACCTGGCGCAGTCCTACGGCGAGCCGGCCGGGCCGATGCCCGGCGCGGCGCTCGGGCGCGGCTTCACCGACGAGGAGCTCGGGGCGTGGCTGGACGTGGCGCGGGTGCCGTACACCCGTCCGGCCGACCTGTCCGCCGCCGTGGCCGCGGAGCTGGCGGCCGACCGGATCGTGGCGTGGTTCCAGGGGCGGTCGGAGTACGGGCCGCGGGCACTCGGGCAGCGGTCGCTGCTGGCGCATCCGGGTCACGCGCGCAACACCGAGCGGCTCAACGACGTCAAGGGGCGCGAGCAGTTCCGGCCCATCGCGCCGATGGTGCTGGAGTCGCGGGCCAGGGAGATCTTCGGGCGGGGGCCGGTGCCGTCACCGTACATGCTGTTCGTGCACGACGTGCGGCCCGAGTGGGCCGCGCGCATCCCGGCGGTGGTGCACGTGGACGGGACGGCCCGCATCCAGACGATCTCCCCGGGGGAGCATCCGCTGATGGCGCGGGTGCTGAGCGAGTTCGAGGCGCGTACGGGGCTGCCGGTCGTGGTCAACACGAGCCTCAACACGGCCGGTCGGCCGATGGTGGACGATCCGCGTGACGCGCTGGAGTGCTTCGGCTCCTCGCCGGTGGACGTGCTGGCCCTGGGGCCGTACCTGGTGCGGCGCGGGGAGGTGTTCGCCTCGTGATCACCGTGGTGATCCCCACCATCGGGCGGGCCACGCTGCGCGACACGCTGGCGGCCGTGGGGCCGGGCGTGCCGGTGATCGTGGTGGACGACCGGCCTCTCACCGGCGGCGCCTCCTCCGAGGGGACGGACATTCCGGGTGGTGCACACACGAAGGCGCCGCCCGGGGTGACGGAGCCTCTGGCCGAGCACGTGCTCGTGGTGCGCTCCGGCGGCCTGGGGCCGGCGGCGGCGCGCAACGCCGGCTGGCGGGCCGCGGACACGCCGTGGGTGGTGTTCCTCGACGACGACGTGGTCCCCGCGCCGGGCTGGGCCGAGGCGCTGTGGAAGGACCTGGTGGACCTGCCCGACGACGTGGCGGGCAGCCAGGGCCGCATCGAGGTGCCGCTGCCGGCCGGCCGCCGGCCGACGGACGCCGAGCGGCACACCGCCGGGCTGTCCGAGGCGTTGTGGGTGACGGCCGACATGGCCTACCGGCGGGCGGCGCTGGAGGCGGTGGGCGGGTTCGACGAGCGCTTTCCCCGGGCGTACCGGGAGGACGCCGACCTGGCGCTGCGGGTGCGGCGGGCCGGGTACCGGCTGGTCAGGGGCGAGCGGGTGACGACGCATCCGGTGCGGGCGGACGGGTTCTGGGCGAGCGTGCGCTTCCAGCGCGGCAACGCCGACGACGCCCTCATGCGGCGGCTGCACGGCCCGTCCTGGCGGGCCGACATCGGCGGCGCCGGGGGACGGCTGCGCCTGCACGCGCTCACGACGGCCGCGGGCCTGGCGGCGGCGCTCCTCGGCGCGGCCTCCGTCGCCCGCCGGCGGAGCGTGAGCGGCCGGGGCGTGACCTTCCGGGGCGCCATCCTGCCGAGCGTGACCGGCCGGGGCGTGGCCTCTCGGGGCGTCATCCCGCGGAGCGTGACCGGCCGGGGCGTGGCCTCCCGGGGCGTGACCGGGCGGGACGGGCGGGTCCTGCGGGCGCTGACGTGGGGGGCGGCGGCCGGGTGGGCGGCGCTGACCGCGGAGTTCGCGTGGCGGCGGATCGCGCCGGGGCCGCGTACCCCGGGCGAGGTGCTGCGGATGGCCGTCACGAGCGTGCTGATCCCGCCGGTCGCCTGTGCGCACCGGTTGCGGGGGGAATGGAGGGCGCGGCGATGAGCGAGCGCACGAGAGCGCGGCACGCCCCGCGCCCCGCCACGGCCCCGGCCGGCCCCGAGGGGACCGCCGCCGAGGGGATCGCCGCCGAGGGGATCGCCGCCGCGAAGACCGGCGGCCGGGCCGGTGCCCACGGGAGCGTCACCGGCCGGACCGTCGGCGAGCGGGGAATCGGGAGGCGGGAACGTTCCAGCGGGGACCGGGGGCGGGTGCTGGTGGCGCGGCTGGACGACGCGGGGGACGTGCTGCTGGCGGGGCCCGCGGTCCGGGCCGTGGCGGCGGCGGCCTCGGAGGTGGTGTTCCTGGCGGGCCCGCACGGCACGGCCGCGGCCGGTCTGCTGCCCGGCGTGGACCGGGTGGCCGAGTGGCACGCGCCGTGGATCGACCACACCCCGCCGCCCGTCACCGAGGCCAAGGTCGCCGAGCTGCTCGGCCAGGTGGGCGGGATCGACGAGGCGGTGCTGCTGACCTCGTTCCACCAGTCGGCGCTGCCGCTGGCGCTGCTGCTGAGGCTGGCGGGGGTCAGGAGGATCACCGCGATCAGCAACGACTATCCGGGCTCGCTGCTCGACGTGCGCCACGTGGTGGACGAGAGCGTGGACGTGCCGGAGGCGGAGCGGATGCTGGCGGTGGCGCGGGCGGCGGGGTTCGAGCTGCCGGAGGGCGATGACGGCAAACTCGCTGTTCAGCGGCCATTGCCGGATATAGACGAATTTACGGGGCACTGTGTAGGCGTCGGCGGCGTAGCCGACAAAGGCGCGTATGTCGTGGTGCACCCAGGGACCTCGGCCCCCGCCCGTACCTGGCCCGCCGACCTGCACAGGCAGGCGGTGCGGGAGCTGGCCGAGGACGGGCACCAGGTCGTCGTGACCGGCACAGAACGTGACCTCACCGCCTATGTGGCCAGCGACGTCGCGGTCGACCTGGGCGGCGTGACCACATTCGCGGAACTGGCCGCCGTGATCGAGCGTGCCGGGGTGCTCGTGGCGGGGAACACCGGCCCGGCGCACCTGGCGGCGGCGGTCGGCACCCCGGTCGTGAGCCTGTTCGCCCCGGTCGTCCCAGCGGCGCGGTGGGCCCCGTACGGCGTGCCCTCGGTGCTGCTGGGCGACCAGCACGCGCCCTGCCGCGGCAGCAGGGCGCGGGTCTGCCCGGTGCCGGGGCACCCGTGCCTGTCCCACGTGACAAGTGAGCAGGTGGTCAAGGCAGTGAGGGAGCTGACTCAGTGAAGGTCGATCTCATCTCGGAGCACGCGGACCCGCTGGCGGCGGTCGGCGGCGTGGACTCCGGCGGCCAGAACGTCTACGTCGCCGCGCTCGCGGTGGCGCTTGCCGAGCGCGGGCACACGGTCGTGGTCCACACCCGGCGCTCCTCCGAGTCCCAGCCTGACGTGGTCGGCCTCGCGCCGGGCGTCACGGTCGAGTACGTCACCGCGGGTCCCGCGGCTCCCGTCCCCAAGGACGAGCTGCCCCCGTACATGCCGGAGTTCACCGAGCGGCTGGCCCGGCGCTGGGCCGAGCGTCCGCCGGACGTCGTGCACGCGCACTTCTGGATGAGCGGGCAGGCCGCGCTCCGGGCGGCGCGCGGCCTGCCCGTGGTGCAGACCTACCACGCGCTCGGCACCGTCAAGCGGCGCTGGCAGGGCGAGGCCGACACCAGCCCCGCGCACCGGATCGAGACCGAGCGCGAGATCGGGCAGCGGGCCGACGCGGTGCTGGCCACCTGCAGCGACGAGGTCAGCGAGCTGTGCGCGATGGGCGTGCCCGAGCACCGCATCGCGGTCGTGCCGTGCGGGGTGGACCTGACGGCGTTCTGCCCGGACGGGCCGGTGGCGCCGCGCACGGAGCGTCAGCTCGTGCTCAGCATCGGCCGGATGGTGCCGCGCAAGGGCGTGGACACCGTGATCAGGGCGATGCGTCACATCCCCGACGCCGACCTGGTGATCGCCGGCGGCGGCCAGGACGACGAGGAGGCGGTCAGGCTGCGCGAGCTGGCCGACGGGTACGGCATGGGCGAGCGCGTCCACGTCATCGGCTCCGTGCCGCGCCGGCACGTGCCCGCGCTGATGCGCTCGGCCGACGTCGTGGTGACGGTGCCCTGGTACGAGCCGTTCGGCATGGTGCCCGTGGAGGCCATGGCGTGCGGCGTGCCGGTCGTCGCCTCGGCGGTCGGCGGCCATCTCGACACGGTGGCCGGCTGCGGCGTGCTGGTCCCGCCGCGCCGCCCGCGCGCCCTGTCCAGGGCGCTCAAGGACGTGCTCGCCGATCCGCGGCGGCGCGCGGCGCTGGGCGCGGCGGGAGCCCGCCGGGCCCGCGAGCGGTACGGCTGGTCGCGCGTCGCCGAGTCCACCGAGGCCGTGTACACGCAGGTGATCGAGGGAAAGGTCTGCCGTCTGGCGGCCCTGGGGGGTTGATCATGGATGCTCATCTGGAGAAGCTCTGGAACACCCTGGAGAAGGTCGACGACCACGCGGTCACCGTCCGCGCCTGGGGCGGGAAGCTGGCCGGGGTGCTGGCCGCCGGGGGCAGGCTGCTGGCCTGCGGCAACGGCGGCTCCGCGGCCGAGGCGCAGCACCTGACGGCCGAGCTGGTCGGCCGGTTCAGGGACGACAGGCAGCCGTACGCGGCGATCCCGCTGCACGGCGACGGCTCGTCGTTCACGGCGATCGTCAACGACTTCGGCGCCGACGAGGTCTACGCGCGCCAGGTGCGCGCGCACGGCCGGCCGGGGGACGTGCTGGTGTGCCTGTCCACCAGCGGCGGCAGCCGGAACGTGCTGGCCGCCGCGGCGGCGGCGCAGGAGTCCGGGCTGGTGGCCTGGGCCATGACGGGCCCGGCGCCCAATCCGCTGGCCGAGCTGTGCGACGAGGCGGTGGCCGTGCCCGGCGAGACCGCCACCGTGCAGGAGGTGCACCTCGCGCTCATCCACCTGCTGTGCGACGCGCTGGAGGAGGCGCTGTGAGGAAGATCCCGCACCCGAGTGACGTGCTGGAGGAGGCGCTGTGACGAGGAGCCCGCACCGGAGCGACGTGCTGGAGGAGGCGCTGTGACGAGGAGCCCGCACCCGAGCGGCGCGGCGGAGGGGCCGCTGGTCGTCATCGGCGACACGCTGCTCGACGTGGACGTCGAGGGCGACGCCGACCGGCTGTGCCCGGACGCGCCCGTGCCCGTGGTGGACGTGTCGGCCGAGCAGGCCAGGCCCGGCGGCGCCGGGCTGGCGGCGCTGCTGGCCGCGCGGGACGGCGCCGACGTGGTGCTGATCACCGCGGTCGGCGACGACCCCGACGGGCGCCGCCTGTGCGGGCTGCTGTCGGAGGAGGTCGATCTGGTACGCCTCCCGCTGCGCGGCGGCACCGTGCGCAAGACCAGGGTCAGGTCCAGGGGCCAGACGCTGGTCCGCCTGGACACCGGCGACGGCGTCGCCCGCTACTCCCCCACCCCGGAGGCGGCCGAGGCGATCGGCCGGGCCGGCGCGGTGCTGGTCTCCGACTACGGCAGGGGCGTGGCCAGGATGGCCGCCGAGCTGCTGAGCGACAGCGACGTGCCGGTGGTGTGGGACCCGCATCCGCGGGGCGAGCAGCCGATCCCCGGCTGCGCGCTGCTGACCCCCAGCGAGGCGGAGGCGAGACTGCTGTGCTCCTCCGGCTACCACGGCCCCGACCAGGCGGCGCGCCGGCTCGTACGGGCGCTGCGGGCCGAGGCGGTGGCCGTCACCACCGGCGAGCGCGGAGCCGCGCTCGCCGTGGCGGGCGGACCGCTGACCAAGGTGCCCCCTCCGGTGCGGGCCGGCGGCCAGGACGCCTGCGGCGCGGGCGACCGGCTGGCCGCCGCCGCCGCGCTGGCGCTGCGCGACGGCGCCGGCGCCGAGGAGGCGGTCACCATGGGCGTCGGCGAGGCCTCGCGCTTCGTCGAGCGCGGCGGCGCCGCCGCCGTGAAGGTGCGCGAGCAGCGGCTGGGCGACCGGCCGCGCACGGCGCTGGAGGTGGCCCGGCTCACCCGGGCCTACGGCGGCCGCCTGATCGCCACGGGCGGCTGCTTCGACCTGCTGCACGCGGGCCACGTGAGCCTGCTGCGGCGGGCCAGGGCGCTGGGCGACGCGCTGGTCGTCTGCGTCAACTCCGACGACTCGGTACGCCGGCTGAAGGGCCCGTCCAGGCCCATCGTGGACGTGCGCGACCGGGTCGAGGTGCTGCGGGCACTGGGCTGCGTGGACGCGGTCCTGGTGTTCGACGAGGACACGCCGGCGGGCGCCATCGAGCAGCTCCGCCCGGACGTGTGGGTGAAGGGCGGCGACTACGAGGGGGAAGTGCTGCCCGAATCCGAGGTCCTCGGCAGGCTCGGCGCGGAGATCGTCGTGCTGAGCACGCTGCCGGGACGTTCGACAACCAATCTGATCAGGGAGATCCAGTGAATGTATTGATCACCGGGGGCGCCTCCGGGCTCGGCCTGGCCACGGCCGAAGCGGTCGAGAAGGAGGGCTGGAAGGCGCTGGTCGTCGACGTGCGCGCGCCCGACCAGCGCTTCGAGCACGTGACGGCGGACCTGGCCGACCGCGGGGAGGCCGAGCGGGCGGTCCGCGAGCTGGCCGAGCGGGCCGGCGGCCTGGACGCCGTCGTGACGGCCGCGGGCATCGACGCGTGCGGGCGGCTGGAGGACGTGCCGGCCGACGACTGGGAGCGGGTCATCCGGGTGAACCTGCTGGGCACGGCCTCCGTCGTACGGGCGGCGCTGCCGTACCTGAAGCACACCCGGGGCAAGGTCGTCACCTGCGCCTCGACGCTGGGGCTGCGGCCGCTGAGCGACGCCTCGGCGTACTCGGCGTCGAAGTTCGGCGTCGTCGGGTTCACCAGGGGCCTGGCGATCGAGCTGCGCGGGGAGGTGGGGGTGACCCTGCTGATCCCCGGCGGCATGCGCACCGGCTTCTTCGACGGCCGGCCGGAACAGTACAAGCCGGGCCCCGAGGCGGGGCTGAACGATCCGGCCGACGTGGCGCAGGCCATCGTCTTCGCACTGCGGCAGCCCGCCGGATGCGAGGTGAGAGAGCTGGTCGTCTGCCCGTCCACGGAGACGTCATGGCCCTAGAACTGCTGGCCCTGCGCGGGCTCGGCCTGGGCGACCTGCTCACGGCCGTGCCCGCGCTGCGGGCCCTGCGCCAGGCTTTTCCCAAGCACCGCATCACGCTGGCCGCGCCGCGGGCGCTGGAGGCCCTGCTGCCGCTGATCGGCGCGGTGGACGACCAGGTGGACGTCTCGGGCCCGGGGCCCGTGCCGTTCGAGCGGCCCGACATCGCGGTGAACCTGCACGGGCGGGGGCCGCAGAGCATCGAGGCGCTGCGGCGCACCGAGCCCGGGCGGCTGATCAGCTTCGGCACCGGTCCGGCCTGGGAGGAGGGCGTGCACGAGGTGCGGCGCTGGTGCGACCTGCTGGAGTGGCATGGCATCCCGGCCGATCCCGGCGATCTGACGCTGGGCATCTCCGACCGTACGGGGCCGGCGATCGTGCATCCGGGCGCCGCCTATCCGGCGCGGCGCTGGCCGCCGGAGCGGTTCGCGGAGGTCGCGGCGGCGCTGGACGACGTGATCGTCACGGGCAACGCCGAGGAGGTGCCGATCGCCACCCGGGTCGCGGAGCTGGCGGGGCTGCCGCCGGAGCGGATGGTGGCCGGGCGTACCTGCCTGGCCGACCTGATCGATCTGGTGAGCAGGGCGCGGCTGGTGGTCTGCGGCGACACCGGCGTCGCGCACCTGGCGACGGCGTTCTGTGTGCCGTCGGTGGTGCTGTTCGGCCCCGTCTCGCCCAGGTTGTGGGGGCCGCCGCCCGGCTGGCGCCACGTGGCGCTGTGGGCCGGGCACAGCGGTGACCCGCACGGGCAGCGGCCCGACCCCGGCCTGCTGAAGATCGAGGTTTCCGAAGTCGTCGACGCCGCCATGGAGGTCACGTCATGAGGGCACTGGTCACCGGAGGCGCCGGCTTCCTCGGCTCCTATCTCTGCGAGCGGCTGCTGGCGGGCGGGGCGGAGGTGGTCTGCATGGACAGCTTCCTGACCGGCGGGCCGCGCAACGTCGAGCATCTTCTCGACCGCCCCGAGTTCCGGCTCATCGAGTGCGACCTGACGGGGTACGTGCACGTGCCGGACCGGCTCGACCTCGTGCTGCACTTCGCCTCGGCCGCCTCGCCCGCCGACTACCTGCGCTACCCGATCGAGACCCTGCGGGTGGGCAGCGTCGGCACGCTGCACGCGCTGGGGCTGGCCAGGGAGAAGGGCGCCCGGTTCGTGCTGGCCTCGACCAGCGAGGTGTACGGCGACCCGCTGGAGCACCCCCAGAAGGAGACCTACTGGGGCAACGTCAACCCGGTCGGCCCGCGCAGCGTGTACGACGAGGCCAAGCGTTTCGCCGAGTCCCTGACCACGGCCTACCGCCATTCGCGCGGCACCGACACGGGCATCGTGCGGATCTTCAACACCTACGGCCCGCGCATGCGGCCGTTCGACGGGCGGGCGATCCCGACGTTCATCCGGCAGGCGCTGACCGGCGAGCCGATCACGATCACCGGTGACGGGTCGCAGACGCGGTCGATCTGCTACGTCGACGACACCGTGTCGGGCATCCTGGCCATGGCCGACAGCGGCTTCGCCGGGCCGGTCAACATCGGCAACCCCGACGAGCTGACCATGCTGGAGCTGGCCACCCTGATCAAGAAGCTGTCCGGGTCGTCGTCGGAGATCGAGTTCATCGACCGGCCGGCCGACGACCCGAAGGTCAGGCGGCCGGACACGTCGCTGGCGGCCGAGCGGCTCGGCTGGCGGGCCCGGGTGCCCGCCGAGGAGGGGCTGCGCCGCACGATCGAGTGGTTCTCCGCGGAGCTGGCCGCGCCCGAGCAGCTCGAAGGGGCCGCCGGGGTCAAGTAGCGGCCCCTTCGGGCGGCACCTGAGCGGCCCTGCGAGCGGCACCTGAGCGGCCCTTCGGACGGAACCCGAGCGGCCCTTCGAGCGGAACCGCCCTGTGCCTGGGGGCGGCCGCCCGGGGAGCGGGCGGCCGGGGAGCGGGCGGCCGGGGAGCGGGCGTCCGGGGACGGCCCCGGTGAAGCGGGGGTCAGCGCAGGGAGATCCCGAGCAGCGCGTCGGCGAGGTCGCGCACGAGCCCGGGCGCGGAGTCGTCGGAGCCGTCACCGGCGAGGGCCCGCGCGGCCCAGGCGTCGACGGCGGCCAGCGCGCCGGGCGAGTCGAGGTCGTCGGCCAGCCGCTCGCGCACCCGGGCCAGCAGCTCGCCGGCGGGCGGCCCCGCGGTCAGCGCGGCGGCCGAGCGCCACAGCGCCAGCCTGCGCTCGGCGCCGGCCATCAGGTCGGGGGTGTACTCCCAGTCGGCGCGGTAGTGGTGGGCCAGCAGCACGAGCCTGATCGCCATCGGGTCGTGCTCGCGGCGCAGCTTGGAGACGAAGACCAGGTTGCCCTTGGACTTCGACATCTTCTCGCCGTCGAGCGCCACCATCCCGGCGTGCGTGTAGAACTTGGCGAACGGCCACTCGCCGGTCGCGGCGTGCCCCTCGGAGGCGCCGCACTCGTGGTGCGGGAAGATCAGGTCGGAGCCGCCGCCGGCCACGTCGTAGCCGGGGCCGAGGTTGTCGAGCGCGATCGCGGTGCACTCGATGTGCCAGCCGGGGCGTCCCCGGCCCAGCCGCGACTCCCAGGCCGGCTCGCCGGGCCGCTCGGCCCGCCACAGCAGCCAGTCGAGCGGGTGGCGCTTGCCCGGCCGGTCGGGGTCGCCGCCGCGCTCGGCGAACAGGGCGAGCATCTCCTGCTCGTCGTAGCCGGACACCTGGCCGAACTTGGGGGCGTCGGCCACGCTGAAGTAGACGTCGCCGTCGAGGACGTAGGTGACGCCCTTGGCCGACAGCCTGGAGATCAGGTCGGCCACCCGGCCGACGACCTCGGTGACGCCGACGTATTCGCGGGGCGGCAGGATGCGCAGCGCCTCCATGTCGCCGCGGAACAGCTCGATCTCCCGCTCGGCCAGCTCCTGCCAGTCGATGCCGGTCTGCTCGGCCCGCTCCAGCAGCGGGTCGTCCACGTCGGTGGCGTTCTGCGTGTAGTGCACCTCGTGGCCCGCGTCGCGCCACACCCGGCCCACGAGATCGAAGGCGTGGTAGGTGTTGGCGTGGCCGAGGTGGGTGGCGTCGTACGGGGTGATGCCGCAGACGTACATCCTGGCGGTCGGTCCGGGATCGGTCTGCCGCACCTGCTTGGCCGACGTGTCATAGAGACGCAGCGGAATGCTCTCACCTGGGAGCTTTGGAACGTTCTGGGCAGACCACGATCTCATGCCTTTGAGCCTATCCGTCCCGATCGGCGGTCAGGTCGGTGAACGCGTACGTCACGTCGCCGGGCCCGATCTCGACCCGCATCACCGACAGGGAGGCGAAGACGCGGCCGTCGGGCAGCTCGTGCCGGACGATGAGCGCGCTCGCGTCGGAGGACGGCTCGGCCGTGATCAGCTCGCCCCAGTCGGCCTGGTCGCGGAAGCGGGGCAGGTGCGCCACGACGCGGGGGCTGTCGGGGTCGAGGCCCGTGTTGACGACCATGCTGGTGCCCGCGGGCAGCTCGGAGACGGCCAGGCCCGCGCCGTCCCAGCTGAACAGGCGCACCCGCGACAGGTCGGCGAGCACCAGGTGGAAGGGGTCGTAGTGGCCGAGGTCGCCGCCCGGCCCCTCCCCCGTGCACGCCGCCCGCAGTGCCAGGTCGCCCCGGGAGACCTTCGTCTTCTCCCCGGCGGCCCTGCCGTGCCCGTTGAGCAGCGCCGCGGCCCGGCGGGCCGCGGGGTTGACGGCCAGCCAGGTGCCGCCGGCCTTCAGGTCGCGCCCGCCGATCACGCCCGGGTATTCGGGCCAGTGCTCACCCGGCCCCTCCCAGGGCCGGTCGGCGAACTCGTCTCTCACGCCCATGAGGCTCAGCGTCGGCCCGGTTCTCACGATCAGCGTGCACATGGGCAAAGGGTAATAAACGGGTACAGGGTCGTTCAGATCGGGGGCCAGGGTATGGCCGGCCAGCCCTCCGACGGGTAGGGGTGCACGCCGGTGTCGAGCAGCCGCCTGACCCGCCGCCAGGTGGCCTCGACCTCGGCCTGGGTCAGCAGCTCGCGCAGCCGCCTGCCGAGCGTGCCGGACTCGATGTCGCGTTCGAGCTTGGCCAGCACCGCCACCGCCTCGCGGGCCAGCGGCTTGCCGCGCCACTGCCACAGGACCGTGCGCAGTTTGTCCTCCACCGAGAAGCAGACCCCGTGGTCGACGCCGTAGACGTGGCCGGTGGGCAGCGGCAGCAGGTGGCCGCCCTTGCGGTCGGCGTTGTTGACCACCGCGTCGAACACCGCCATCCGGCGCACCACCGGGTTGCGGCTCTTGACCAGGCGCATGAGGTCGATCTCGCGCTCGGTGTCGATCCACAGCTGGCACATGCCCGGCCCGAAGGGCCCGTCGCGGTAGACGGTGGGCGGCACGATGCGCCAGCCGGTGGCCTGCGAGACCTCGAAGGCGGCCACCTCGCGGGCGGCGAGGGTGCCGTCGGGGAAGTCCCACAGCGGGCGCTCGCCGCGTACGGGCTTGTAGACGCAGGCGGCCGAGCGGGAGCCGAGCTTGACCGAGCAGTAGAGCGTCATGTTGGTCGCCTCGACGAGGCGGCCGGCGACCTCGAGGGTGCCGTCGCGCAGCAGCGTGAGGGCCTCTTCGTCATGCATGGACGGCGGTGGGGCGGGTGGCTTGACGGCCGGTTCGCTCTCCGGAGCGGTCATGAAGCCGCCTCACCCCCGCGGTAGCCGTTGAGACGGACGCAGACGTGCCCGGCGGCGTCGAGCGGCTGCCCGCACAGGGGACACGGCGGTCGGCCCGCCGCGACGATCTGCAGGGCTCGCCGGGTGAAGGCGCGCGCGGCCCCCGCGCTGATGCGCACCCGCAGCACCGCGGGCTCGGGCCTGTCGAGGTCGTCCTCGTCGACGACCTCCTGCGCTTCTATCACCACCTGCGATTTCTCGGCGTCCCAGGTCAGCGCCATGGTGCCGACGCGGAAGTCCTCCGCGACCGGCGCGTCGAGAGGCCCGTCGTCGGTCAGGTCGGCCGGGGCCAGCGCGGGCACCTGGGCGGTGCCCCCGCTGAGCCGCAGCACCTCGTCGAGCAGCTCGTCGAGCCTGCCCGCGAGTGCGGCGACCTGCAATTTCTCCAGCGCCACCGTGGTCAGTCTGCCCTCGGCCCTGGCCTGCAGAAAAAAGACCCGCGCGCCCGGCTGCCCCAAGGCACCGGCGACGAACCTCTCTGGTGGGTCGTAGTCGAAGACCGGCATAGCCTGACCTTACGTGGTTCCGGGTCCGCCGCCGACGGCGGCATCGCTCCCGGTGATGTTTTCTCCCCCGTCTTTCTCCTCCGAATCCTCGGGAAGCCGCAATTCCCCCATATCGTTGACTCTGAGAACAAAGGGACGCAAGGGGGCATAGCGCACCACTGTGACGGCCGCCGGATCAGCCGTAATCCGCTGAAACTGATCGAGGTGAAGGCCCAGCGCGTCCGCGACGATCGCCTTGATCACGTCGCCGTGGCTGCAAACCAGGTAGGAAGCCTTCTCCCCCAGGCGTTGATTCCACTCCCGGACGGCCGAGACCGCACGATGCTGCATTTCCGTCAGCGACTCCCCTTCCGGAAATGTCACCGCGCTGGGGTGCGCCTGCACGACCCGCCACAGGGGCTCCTTGGCGAGCTCCGAGAGCGGCCGGCCGGTCCACTCTCCGTAGCCGCACTCGATGAAGCGTTCATCGGTGCGCACCTCCAGCCCGCGGCCCGCGGCGACCGCTTGCGCCGTTTCCTGGCAGCGCTCCAGCGGGCTGGAGACAATGGCGTCGAGCCTGACGCCCGCGATGCGCCCGGCGAGCGCGGCCGCCTGCGCCCTGCCCGCCTCGCTCAGATGCACCCCCGGGGTACGGCCGGCCAGCACCGGCCCTGTGAGGTCCGTCAGCCCGTGCCGGACCAGAAGCAGCGTGGTCATCCCGCAAGTGTCGCAGGCGTCGATCACGACGTTTCATCGGCCTGGACGGTAACCTGGCGGGATCATGGAGCAGCGCTATGTCGGCCACAGCGGCCTGTCGGTGTCCCGGCTGGGGCTCGGCACGATGACCTGGGGGCGTGACACCGACGCGGACGAAGCCGCCGCCCAGCTGCGCACCTTCCTCGACGCGGGCGGCACCCTCGTCGACACGGCCGACGTCTACACCGGCGGCGACGCCGAGCGGCTGCTGGGGCGGATGCTGCGCGACTCGGTGCCGCGCTCCGAGCTGGTCATCTCCACCAAGGCCGTGGTCACCCCGACCGGCCGCCGCCCGCGCGACGCCTCCAGGCGCCACCTGATCGCCGCCGTCGACGACTCGCTCAACCGGCTCGGGCTCGACTACGTCGACCTGTGGCAGCTGCACACCTACGACGCCGAGGTGCCCCTGGAGGAGACCCTGGGCGCTCTCGACGCGATCGTCTCCTCCGGCCGGGCGGTCTACGCGGGCGTCTGCGACTACGCCGGCTGGCAGCTCGCCGCCGCCGCCGTCACCCAGAAGACGGTGCCCGGCCGCATCCCGATCACCTCGGCGCAGGCCGAATACTCGCTGCTGGCCCGCGAGCCCGAGCGCGAGCTGCTGCCCGCCGCCGCCCACCTCGGGGTGGGGGTGCTGGCCTGGTCGCCGCTGGGGCGGGGGGTGCTGACGGGCAAATACCGCACCGGCATCCCCGCCGACTCGCGCGCCGCGACGCCGCACTTCGCCGACTTCGTCCGCCCCTACCTCGACGAGCGCAGCCGCCGGGTCGTGGAGTCCGTCATGACCGCCGCCGACGGGCTGGGCGTGTCACCGCTGGCCGTGGCGCTGTCGTGGGTGCGCGACCAGCCGGGGGTGGCCGCGGCCATCGTGGGGGCGCGCACCCACGCGCAGCTCAAGGGCGTGCTCACGGCGGAGGACGTCGTGCTGCCGATAGAGATCCGAGAGGCCCTCGATGACGTGTCGTCGCTCGACTGACCGGCGGGGCCCCGGCGGCCGGGCGCGGCGGGACGGTCCCGGCCCGCGGCGGCTGGAGGAGGGGGAACCAGAAGTTCTCTCGCGTATCACTAGTCGATACCGAATCGCAACTTTACCTGTCAAACGCCTGCGTCTGACGCTCGATGTCCATAAGGATTTCCCCCGGAAGCGACGCAGGAGGGGACGGATGGGGAGCAGGACCGCGATCTCGGCTGGAGTTCTCGCGGTGGCGCTGGCGGCCGTCCCGGTGGCGGCGCCCGCGGCGTCGGCCGCCGTACAGGACTGCACGCGCGGCGGCGGCCTGCTCTCGGGGGTGACGGACGCGCTGTGCGAGGTCGTCGACGTGGTCACGGGCACGGTCGACACCCTGACCGGCGGCACGACCGAGAAGGTGACCGGCGGGCTCGACAAGGCCACCGACGAGGTGCTCGGCCGGGTCGGCGAGGCGGTGCCGACCACCAGGTCCTCCCCCGGGCGGCCGACCCTGCCGGCGCCGTCCCGGAGCACGACGCCCAAGACGCCGCAGCCGGGCCGGACGGGGCTGGTCCCCGACACGCTCGGGGACGTCTGCCTGCCCGTGCTGGCCTGCGAGGACCAGCGCGTGATGGGCCGGCAGTCGCCGTCGGCCACGTCCTCGCCCGCGTCGTCGGCGGGCGCGCGCACGGGGCGGGGCTGGGTCAACTCTCCCGCCCCCGCCCCCACCGCCACCGCCACCGCCACCGCCACCGCGCCGCGCACCACCCGCCCGGAGAGCACGCCGCAGCTCGTGGACACCGGCCGGCCCGTGCCGGAGAAGCGGACCGCGCACGCGGAAGAGCCCAGGGTGGACCTGTTGTGGCCCAACCCGTTCGCGCACGAGCTGGCCGTGCCGATGCAGGACCAGCGCGTGGTGCGGCCCAGCCCGCCGGCCTCAGACGTGCTGGGGACGGTGCTGACCATCGCGCTGCTCGGGTCGGCGGTGCTGGCCACGCGCATCGTGCAGCAGCGCCGCCAGCGCTCGGAGCCCTCGGAGTCGATCCCGTTCGAGCCCGCCCGCGCCGGCAACAGCCGCCACCGCCTGGCCTGACCCCTGCCCGCGAGGCAGGGGCCGGGCGCGGGTCGCCGGGCGCCGGTCGCGCGCGAGGCCGGCGCGCCGCAGGCCGGGCGGACGGTGCGGTGCAGGCCGGGCCGACGGTGGGTGCAGGCCGGGCCGACGGTGCGGTGCGGGCGGGGCGTCAGGCGCCGATGGCGTGGACGCCGCCGTCGACGTGCACGATGTCGCCCGTGGTCGCGGGGAACCAGTCGGACAGCAGGGCCACGCACGCCCTGGCCGCCGGGACGGTGTCGGACAGGTCCCAGCCCAGCGGGGCCTTGTCGGGCCAGCTGTCCTCGAACTCCTTGAAGCCCGGGATCGACTTGGCCGCCATCGTGCGCAGCGGGCCCGCCGCCACCAGGTTGACCCGGATGTTGTGCTTGCCCAGGTCGCGGGCGAGGTAGCGGTTGCAGGACTCGAGCCCGGCCTTGGCCACGCCCATCCAGTCGTAGACGGGCCACGCCTTGGAGGCGTCGAAGTCGAGCCCGACCACCGCGCCGCCCTCCTTCATGAGGGGCAGGCAGGCCACGGCCAGCGACTTGTAGGAGTAGGTCGACACCTGCAGCGCCGTGGCGACGTCTTCCCACGGGGTGTTGAGGAAGTTGCCCCCGAGCGCGCTCTGCGGGGCGAAGCCGATGGAGTGCACGACGCCGTCGAGGCCGTCGACGTGCTCGCCCACGCGGGCGGCGAGGGTGTCGAGGTGCTCGTTGTTCTGCACGTCGAGCTCCAGCACCGGCGCCGGCGCGGGCAGCCGCCTGGCGATGCGCTCCACCAGGCTGAGCCGGCCGAAGCCGGTCAGCACGACGGTGGCGCCCTCCTCCTGGGCCAGCTTGGCCACGGAGAACGCGATGGAGGCGTCGGTCAGCACCCCGGTGACGAGGATCCGCTTGCCTTCGAGAATGCCCACGTCAGTGCCCCATTCCGAGTCCGCCGTCGACCGGGATCACGGCCCCGGTGATGTAGGAGGCGTCGTCGCTCGCCAGGAAGCGCACGACGCGCGCGATCTCCTCGGGGGCCGCCTGCCGCCCGAGGGGGATGTTGGCGGTGATCGCCTCCTTGTCGAGCTCGGCCGTCATGTCGGTGGCGACGAAGCCGGGCGAGACGACGTTGACCGTGATGTTGCGCGAGCCGTATTCGCGCGCCAGGGAGCGGGCGAAGCCCACCAGGCCGGCCTTGGAGGCGGCGTAGTTGGCCTGACCGGCCTGGCCGCTGAGGCCGACGACGGAGGAGATGAGGACGATCCGGCCGCGCTTGAGCCGCATCATGGGCCGGATGGCCCGCTTGGCCACGCGGTAGGCGCCGGTGAGGTTGGCGTCGATGACGTCGGTGAAGGTCTCTTCCTTCATCATCGCCAGCAGCGTGTCCTTGGTGATGCCGGCGTTGGAGACGAGCACCTCGACCGGGCCGTGCTCGGCCTCGACCTTGTCGAACGCGGCCTCGACGTCGGCCGTGCTGGTGACGTCGCAGCGCACGCCGAACAGGCCCTCGGGCGGCTCCCCCGATCGGTAGGTGACCGCGACGGCGTCGCCCGCCGCGGTGAGTTCACGGGCGATCGCGAGGCCTATGCCGCGATTGCCCCCGGTGACGAGTACAGAGCGTGCCATGAGAACTGACGCTATCTCCTACCCGCCGGTATCGGCTTGTCCGGGTGGCACAAGATCACAGGGTTAGGATCGTGGACATGCGCCAGATCGACCCCGACTTCCTGGAGCTGCCGCTGCGGCAGCTGGCGGACGCCGCCCTGCAACGTGCCCGTGACCTGGGCGCCGAGCACGCCGACTTCCGCCTCGAACGTGTCAGGGCCGAGACCCTGAACCTCTACGACGCCCGCCTCGAAGGCGCCATGGACGCCGACGACCTCGGATACGCCGTACGTGTCGTCAAGGGCGGCACGTGGGGGTTCGCCGCCGGCATCCACCTGACGCCGGAGGCCGCCGCGGCGGTGGCCGAGCAGGCGGTGCGGGTGGCGGAGGTGAGCGCCCCGATCAACAGGGAGCCGATCGAGCTGGCCCCCGAGCCGGTCCACGCCGGGGCGGTGTGGGTGTCGGCCTACGACGTCGACCCGTTCGAGGTGCCCTCGGCCGACAAGGTCGGCCTGCTGGCCGAGTGGTCGGCCGGGCTACTGAAGGGCGCCGACCACGTCTCGGCGCGGCTGCTCCAGGTCAAGGAGCAGAAGTTCTACGCCGACACGGCCGGCACGGTGACCACGCAGCAGCGGGTGCGGGTGCATCCCACGCTCAACGCCATGAAGGCGACCGAGAACGGCTTCGACGACATGTCGACGATCGCGCCGCCGGTCGGCCGCGGCTACGAATACCTGACCGGCACCGGCTGGGACTGGCAGGGCGAGCTGGCCAGGCTGCCCGAGCTGCTGGCGGAGAAGCTGGCCGCGCCGTCGGTCGAGGCCGGCGACTACGACCTGGTGATCGACCCGTCCAACCTGTGGCTGACCATCCACGAGTCGATCGGCCACGCCACCGAGCTGGACCGGGCGCTGGGCTACGAGGCGGCCTACGCCGGCACCAGCTTCGCCACCTTCGACCAGCTCGGCGAGCTGGTCTACGGCTCGCCGCTGATGAACGTGACCGGCGACCGCACGGTCACGCACGGCCTGGCCACGATCGGCTACGACGACGAGGGCGTGCAGGGGCAGAGTTTCGACATCGTCAAGGACGGCATCCTGGTCGGCTACCAGCTCGACCGGCGGATGGCGCTGATGAAGGGGCTCGGGCGCTCCAACGGGTGCGCCTTCGCCGACTCGCCGGGCCACATGCCGATCCAGCGCATGGCCAACGTGTCGCTGGCCGCCGCGCCCGGCGGGCCCGCCACCGAGGAGCTGATCTCGGGCGTCGAGCGGGGCCTCTACATCGTGGGCGACAAGAGCTGGTCGATCGACATGCAGCGCTACAACTTCCAGTTCACCGGGCAGCGCGCGTACAAGATCACCAACGGCCGGCTCGACGGGCAGGTCAGGGACTTCGCCTACCAGGCGACCACGACGGACTTCTGGCAGTCCATGGAGGCGGTCGGCGGGCCGGAGACCTACGTGCTCGGCGGCGCGTTCAACTGCGGCAAGGGGCAGCCGGGGCAGGTCGCGCCGGTCAGTCACGGATGCCCGTCGGCGCTGTTCAGGGGCGTGCGCATCCTCAACACCGTGCAGGAGGGCGGGAAGTGACACCTCAGGAGATGGTGGAGAGGGCTCTGCAGCTCTCCGGCAACGACGGCTGCGTGGTGCTCGTGGACGAGGGGTCCACGGCCAACCTGCGCTTCGCGGGCAACACGCTGACCACCAACGGCGTCGCCCGCTCGGCCCGGCTGACCGTGATCTCGATCGCGGGGCAGGGCGTGGGGGTGGTGTCGCGGGCCGCCGTACGCGACGAGCAGCTCGCCGACGTGGTGGCGGCGGCCGACGCGGCGGCCCGCGCGGCCCGGCCGGCCGAGGACGCCCGCCCGCTGGTCGAGGCCGGCGAGGCGTCCCCGCACTGGGCCGAGGAGGTGCGGCCGACCGACATCGGGGTGTTCGAGGGGTTCGCGCCCGCGCTGGGCGAGGCGTTCGCGGCGGCGGAGGCGGGCGGCAGGAAGCTGTACGGGTTCGCCGAGCACTCGCTGACCTCCACCTTCCTCGGCACCTCGACCGGCGTGCGGCTGCGCCACGACCAGCCGACCGGCCGGCTGGAGCTGAACGCCAAGTCCGGCGACCTGAAGCGCTCGGCGTGGACCGGCGTGTCCACCCGCGACTTCGCCGACGTCGACGTGGCCGCGCTCGGTTCCACGCTGGCGCAGCGGCTGGAGTGGGCCAAGACCCGCGTCGACCTGCCGGCGGGCCGCTACGAGACGCTGCTGCCGCCGAGCGCGGTGGCCGACCTGATGATCTACCTGGTCTGGTCGGCGGGGGCGCGTGACGCGCTCGACGGGCGTTCGGTGTTCGCCAGGCCCGGCGGGGGCACGCGGGTGGGCGACCAGCTCGCCACGCTGCCCCTCTCGCTGTCCAGCGACCCGGGCGCGGCGGGCATCGGGTGCGCGCCGTTCGTGACCGCGCACTCCTCCGGCAGGGAGAGCTCGGTGTTCGACAACGGGCTGCCGCTGGGGCGTACCGACTGGATCAGGGACGGCCGGCTGGAGGCGCTGCTGCAGACCCGCTACTCCGCCGAGCTGAGCGGGCTGCCCGTGACGCCGGCCATCGACAACCTGATCATGTCGGGGCCGGCCGGCGGGCGGGCGCCGTCGCTGGAGGAGATGATCGCCTCCACCGAGCGCGGCCTGCTGCTGACCTGCCTGTGGTACATCCGCGAGGTCGATCCGCAGACCCTGCTCCTGACCGGGCTGACCAGGGACGGCGTCTATCTGGTCGAGCATGGCGAGGTCGTGGGGGAGGTCAACAACTTCCGCTTCAACGAGAGCCCCGTCGATCTGCTGGGGCGCATCACCGAGGTGGGCGCGGGCGCGCAGACGCTGCCGCGCGAGTGGAGCGACTACTTCCAGCGGGCGATCATGCCGCCGGTACGGGTGCCCGACTTCAACATGTCCACGGTCAGCCAGGCGAGCTGACCGCCACGCCCTGAGGGGCCGCCGCTCTTTCACGGGCGGAGGCCCCTCAAGGCGTTCCCGGACGCGGGGAGGCCGGGGCGTGGCCGGCGCGGAGAGGGCCGCTGAGGGGTTCGCGGGGCGCGCGGCGGACCGTGGCCCCCGCCGGGGCCGCCACCGCCCCGCGTGGCCGCCTCAGGCGTCCTCGAGGCGGAAGCCCACCTTCATGCCGACCTGGAAGTGCGCGACCTCTCCCGCGTCGAGGTGCCCGCGGATCTCCGTCACCTCGAACCAGTCGAGGTGCCGCAGCGTCTGCGAGGCCCTCCTGAGGCCGTTGCGGATGGCCTGGTCGACGCTCTCCCCAGACGTTCCGACTATTTCGGTGACCCGGTACGTTCGATCCGTCATCTCCACATCCTCCTTACTAGAAGGCCATGATCGCATGACCCCTCTCCCCCTGCCGGGCTGCCGTCGCCACCTCGGCCCCCTGGGGCTACGGTGGAAGATATGAAGGGGTGGCGCAGGAAACCAGACGTCCACCAGGTCACGGACGCCAGGCCGTCGCTGAGCTCGGACATCCGCAAGCGTGAGGTCTCTTACCTCATCAAGATGGGGATCCGGACGATCTGCCTGATCCTGGCGGTCGTGGTGCCGGTGCCGTGGCCGTACCGGCTGCTGTTCATCGCCGCCGCCGTCTTTTTGCCATACATAGCGGTAATCGGGGCCAATGAGAGGTCGAACGGTGCGCCTCCGCCTACCTTTCAGACCCCTGAAGCTAACCAAACCGAGATACCGCTGCATCGACGCGAGATCGGGTCGTGACTAAGTCTTGACGCATCCCATGGGTTGTAGGTGTACGCTTTAGCCAAGCGCTCCGGTCCCCCGTCGGAGTGCTGGTGCCGGCGTTCCGGGCCCCCGTCGGAACGCCGATGAAGCGACGCCGGGTGGTTTGCCCCCGTAACCACCCGGCGTCGCCCTTTTCCCGGCCATCTTTCGATCAGTGCGTGCCGGCCTCGCCGTCGGATAGGACGGCTTTCCCGAAATCGTTTACACTCGCCCCCGCCTCGATATTCACAGGAAATCTTCAGGCGGGGGGAGCTTGACTTCAAGAGTTCGTTCGAGTGTCAGCCGTCTGTCAGCGTCTCAGTAGTCGCCTGGCCCCAGTTCTTCGCCAATGTGGTCAATCGCGCCACGGCGTCCTCGGGGGCGGTTCCGGCCCCCTGGGCCAGGCCGAGCAGGTACGCCGTCAGCGGCGCGGCCGGCCTGGCGACCCCGTGGGCGACCTCCTTGGTCAGGTCGAGGATCTGGTCGCGGTCCACGCGGGCCGGGTCGATGCCCAGCTCCTCGCAGGCCAGGATGGTCCATTCGTGCAGCACGTTCATACGAGCCTCCTCCAGGTCGTCCATTGTGTCGCAGTCGAACCAGGGGCGTCCGGGCAACCTCAGCCGGGCGCGCACCAGGGGGGCGAGCAGGCCCTTGAGCGAGCGGCCCGGGTAGCCGGCGAGCGCGGCCTTCAGCTCGGCCGCCGGCCACGCGCCCGCCAGCCACTGCTCACGTCCCTCATCGTCCAGCAGCACGACGCCGCCGCCCGCGCGGCGCGCCGCGGCCAGCAGGGCGGTGACGTGCGCGGCGGTCATGAAGGGCAGGTCGCCGGCCAGCAGCGCCACCCAGGGGGCCGTCACCCGCGCCAGCCCGGCCGCCAGCGCCGGCACGGGGCCGCCGCCCGGCGGGTCCTCGCGCACGAACACCACTCCCGGCAGATCGCGCTCGGGACCGGCCACGACGGTTCTGCGGGCGCTGGCGACGGCCGCCAGCACGTGCTCCAGGAGCGACCTGCCGCCCACGGTGAGCCCGGGCTTGTCGGCCCCGCCCAACCGGCGCGCTTGCCCGCCGGCGAGTACGACGGCGTCGTAGACCGGCACGGGCCCGGCATCCCCGGACGAAGGCATGACGTCCTCCCGCGAAGAAACGGGCCCGGAAGAGTCGGCCGGGGCGGCGGGCCGGGGCGGGTCGGCGGGCATGCCGCGGGGTCGCGTCAGCCGCCGATGGCGGACATCGGGCGGGACGGCTGGAGGAATGACGGGTCGTCGATGCCGTGGCCGGCCCGTTTGCGGGACACGGCCGCCAGCCACCGCGCGGCCAGCTCCTCGTCGGAGGCCCCCGCGCGCAGCGCCGCCTTCAGGTCGGACTCCTCGGTGGCGAACAGGCAGTTGCGCACCTGGCCGTCGGCGGTGAGCCGCACCCGGTCGCACGCCCCGCAGAACGGCCGCGTCACCGAGCCGATCACACCGACCCGGGCGGGCCCGCCGTCGACGAGGAACCGCTCGGCCGGGGCGCTGCCGCGCTCCTCCAGGTCGTCGGGCGTGAGGTCGAAGGAGCCCGACAGGAGGCCGAGGATCTCGTCGGCGGTCACCATGTCCGCGCGGCTCCAGCCGTGCTGGGCGTCGAGGGGCATCTGCTCGATGAAGCGCAGCTCGTAGCCGTGGTCGAGGCACCAGCGCAGCAGCGGCACGGCCTCGTGGTCGTTGACGCCGCGCATCAGCACCGCGTTGACCTTGACCGGACGCAGGCCCGCGGCGTCGGCGGCGGCCAGGCCGGCGACCACGTCGGCGTGCCGGTCGCGGTGCGCCAGGCGCTTGAACGTGGCCGCGTCGAGCGTGTCGAGCGAGACGTTGACCCGGTCGAGCCCGGCGTCGGCCAGCGGCTGCGCGAGGCGGGCCAGGCCGATGCCGTTGGTGGTCAGGGAGACCTGCGGCCTGGGGGTCAGGGCGGTGGTGCGGGCGACGATGTCCACCAGCTCGCGGCGCAGGAGGGGCTCGCCGCCGGTGTAGCGCACCTCGGTGATGCCGAGCCGCTCGACGCCGATCGTCACCAGGCGGACGATCTCGTCGGCGGTGAGCAGCTTGGCGTTGGGGAGCCAGTCGAGGCCCTCGGGGGGCATGCAGTACGTACAGCGAAGATTGCACTTGTCCGTGAGGGACACCCGCAGATCCGTCGCCACCCGTCCGAACGAGTCTCGCAACACGGGCGTCACCTCCTGTTCCGTACGCCAGAGGGCCAGACTACGTCGGCTGTCCGCTCGCCCCCAAAATCCGCCACTTCACGCACGACAACACATTCTTCCCTAGATCGATTCCATGCTCCACGCATGCGGTCCGCCGCCTTTCCCGGCCCCGGTCCCGCCGCCGGGCCGGCGCGCCGCCCCGCTACGGGATGGCGGCGTGCCAGGCGTCGCGGGCGCGCATGAGGTCGGGCAGGTGCCTGCGGGACCACTCGCAGCCGGCGTTCATGGGTTCGAGCAGGCTGCGGCCGAGGCCGGTGAGCTCGTACTCGACGCGCGGCGGGATCTCGTCGTAGGCGGTGCGGGTGAGCAGGCCGTCGCGCTCCATGGCCCGCAGGGACTCGGTGAGCACCTTCGGGGTGATGCCGCGCAAGGGGATCTGGAGCTCGGTGAATCGGCGCGGCCCGGACTCCAGGCAGCGGATGATCTTCGCGGTCCACTTTCCGCCGAGACGGATCGGCGGGGAAACCGGCGGGCAGTCGGTGAACATGTGCGGGTCCAGCGGCTCGGGCATCCCGTCGGGGTAGGGCTCGCGCATTCCGCCATCGTAGGAGCCACCCGGCCGGCTCGTCATCTCGCGGGATGCCCTTCGTCCGGCCGGGAAGTCCCGGGGTGACTATCGTTGCGGGAACTGACACCTCCTCTTCTACCGTCTGCGGAGACGGCGGCCGGGAAGTCCGGCCGTCCGGAGCCGTGGAGGCGTGGTATGAGCAGGATCGTGGTGTTCGGGGCGGGTGGCCGGGCCGGGCTGAAGGTGGTCGCGGAGGCGGCCGGCCGTGGGCACGAGGTGACCGCCGTGGTGCGTGACCCGTCGAGGCATCCGGGTCTGCGGGGCCCGGGCGGGGGCGGTGAGCGGGCGGGCTCGGGCTCCGGGAACGGTGGGGACGGCGGCGGCTGGGGCGCGCGGGTGAAGGTGGTCGCCGGTGACGTGGCCGAGGCCGGGAGCGTGGCGGAGGTGGCGGCGGGGCACGACGTGGCGGTCCAGGTGGCGGCGCGGCTGGACATGCCGTCGGAGGAGTTCTACACGGCGGCCTCGCGGGCGCTGGTGGACGGGCTGGCGCGGGCAGGGGTGTCCCGCCTGGTGGCGCTGGGGATCGGCAGCCTGCTGGAGGTCTCCCCCGGCGTACGGCTCATCGACACGCCCGGGTTCCCCGCCGACGCGCGCGCCTTCTCGCTGGGGCACGCGGCGGAGCTCGGCGTGCTGGCGGAGTCGGCGCTGGACTGGGTGGTGATCGCGCCGCCGCCCGTGATGCTGGACGCCGAGGCGGCCAGGACCGGGCGGTACCGGTTCGGGGACGGGCGGGTGCCGGAGTCGCGTGAGGGCGAGCCGGCGTTCTCGTACGCGGACCTGGCGGTGGCACTCGTGGACGAGGTGGAGAACCCCCGGCACCACCGGGTCCAGGTCGCCGTCTCCTACTGATCGGCCACCCCGCTGATCGGCCACCCCGCTGATCGGCCACCCCGCTGATCGGCCACCCCGCTGATCGGCCACCCCGCTGATCGGCCACCCCGGCCCGGACATGGCGAACGCCCGGCCGGGGTGGCCGGGCGTTCGGGTGTGGCGGGTGGTGGTGCCGTCAGTGGTGGCGGTGACCGATGACCTTCACCCAGTCCTTGCCCTCCGAGGGGGCCAGGTGCCGGCTGCCCTCGAAGACCGCGCGCCACGTGCCCGACGAGCGGGCCGGCACCCTCAGGCCGAAGTAGCCCTTGCCGCTCGTGCGCACGGTGTCGACGTGCTCCCAGCGGCCGCTGTGGTCCGGCTGGAAGAGGATGACGACCCGCTTCCAGGCCAGGCGGTGCCAGTTCTCCTGCTTCTTGCAGTAGTCGGCGTGGTGGACCGAGACGAAACCGCTGATGTAGTCATCGTCGCACTGCACCGAGAGCTTGCCCTCGATGGTGAGGGGCTTGCCCCGCCAGGCGGGCTCGGGGTTCACATCGAGCTGGAGGCTGGTGTGACCGCCCGCGACATCCGGGTCGAGGCCCGGGTCGGCGAGCGCGGGCGAGGCGGCCGTGGCCACCATCGTCGCGCCCAGGGCAGCAGCCGCCAGACCGGCGGCCAGACGTCGCATCTTCAAAACCTCAAATCCTTCCCCGTCCGAAAACGCGCCCCCTAACGGGGCACGTCAACCAATGACGCGTAAGGGTAAGGAAAAGTTGCGACAAAGTTGATCACGATTCGGCAACGGCGGCGATTCAACGGTTTAACGGAACGCCTTATCTGTGCTATTGCACGATTTGTCGTACTTTAGAGACATTTGCGGCGTAGTGTCCCGTTCCGGGGAAACGAACGCGCCAGTAACCGCCCGTGCGGCCCTTGACCGTCCCGACGAACGCGCCCGCCGCGTCCGTCGTCGTCTCCCCGACCCTCGTCCAGGCCGAGGACGCGTCCGGACGCCAGAGCACCTCGAGCCGCTGCTTGCCGAACGGGCCGTAGTCGGTCAGGCCGCGCGGGTCCACCCGGGTCAGCGAGCCGCGCAGCCGTACGCCGTCCGCGCGGGCCGACTTCTCGGCCCGTACCGCCGAGAGCTTGGTCTCGCGCTTGAGCTCGAACGAGGCGTACTGCGTGACCGTGCGGCCGTTCGCGCCCTTGGCGGTGGCGGTGATCGTCCAGGTGCCGGCCGGGTAGAAGCGGTTGAGGCGCTTGTCGGGCAGGAAGCGCCAGGTCTGCCAGCCGTCCGGCGTGTCGGCCGCCATCCTGGCCGCGCCCGTGCCCAGCCGCCAGACCAGGCGCGGGGGCAGCGGGGTGCGGCCGTACGAGGAGACGCCGTCCTTGGGAGTGGCGGCGCCGGGCGGGCCCTGGCGCGGGTCCTCCGGGTGGGCCGGGCGCCGCGCGTGCTCCAGAGGCGCCGCGCCCATCCCGCCCGGCCCTGCCATCATGTCCGCCGGGCCCCTGCCCGGTTCCGTCGTGCCCCAGCTCGCCGTGTCCTCGGCCGGGAACGGCCGCGGGGCGGTGCCCGGTGACGGGGCCGAGCCCTGGGCCGCGGTGAGCGGCGCGGCCTGCCCGCCCATGTGCCCCGGGGTCTGCGCGGGAGCCAGGACGTTCCCCTGCGCGGGCTCCTGGGCCTGCCCGTGAGCGCCGGCCTGCCCCGGACCGTGGGCGGGCATCTGGATCTCTCCCTGGCCGGGCGCGTGCGCGGGCCGATGGTCGAGTCCCTGTCCAGGGCCTTGCCCGGGTCCTTGGTGGTGTCCCTGGTGGGGTCCTTGCCCAGGTCCGTGGTGAGGACCGTGATGGGGTCCCTGGTGGGGGCCTTGATGGGGTCCCTGGTAGGGGCCTTGGTCGGGGCCTTGGTCGGGCATGTGGGCGGGTGGCTCGTCGGGTGCGTGGGCCGGTGGACGGGCGGGGGGACGGGCCGGCGGGTTCGCCGGCGTGCCTGCCGAGGGCGGCTCCACCGGGCGGGTGACGATGGGCGGGTGGACGGGGGCGGCGTGCGCGGGCGGGGCGCCGGGTTCGACCTTGACGGTGACACCGTCCTTGCCTCGTACGCCCTTCGCGATCACGTCGATCACCAGGCGGACGGAGCCCTGCGCCCCGACGACGGGATCCGCGGGACGTACGGTGATGGCGCGGATGGCGGGCTCGGTCGCGGCGGAGGCAGCAGGCACGGGCACCGTGAGCGACCCCGCCGCGAGCGAGACGAGAAGAAAGCCTCTGGTCATGATCGAGACGGTAGGAACCGTCCGGTAATGACCAGGACCGCGACACACGCCACGAATGGCAAAGCCGGACCCGGCCGGACGAGACGCCCGCTCCACCACCCGGCCAGGCCCTCGCCGCACCCCGCGGGCCGCGCGAGGGGGGTGACCGAGCGGGACCGGGCGAGCGGGCCGCCTTCGCCCCGCGAGCCGCGCGGGCGGGCGGCCGGTCGGGCCGGGTCAGGGGTGCGGCGTCGTCACCTGGCCTGACCCGGCGAGGGCGGCTCGCCGTAGAGGCTCTCGATGACGTCGGCGTACTTGGTGTGGATGACGCGCCGTTTGAGCTTGAGGCTCGGGGTCAGTTCCTCGGTCTCGGCCGTCCACTCCACGCCCAGCAGCGCCCACCGCTTGACCTGCTGCACCCGGGCCAGCTTGGCGTTGGCGGCGTGCACCGCCGCCTCGACCTCCTTGAGCACCTCCGGGTGCTCGGCCAGCTCGGCGAGCGAGGTGAAGGCGATGCCGCGCGCCTGCGCCCAGCCGGGCGCGACCTCGGCGTCCAGGGTCAGGACGGCCACCGGGTGCGGCCGGTTGTCGCCGTAGGCAAGGGCCTGGCCGATGAGGTTGTGCTGCTTGAGGTGGTTCTCGATCTCGGCGGGTGAGATGTTCTCGCCGCCCGCGGTGATGATCAGCTCCTTCTTGCGGTCCACGACGCGGTAGAAGCCGTCCTCGTCCACGGTGCCGATGTCGCCGGTGTGCAGCCAGCCGTCGGCGTCGATGAGCTCGGCGGTGGCGTCGGGGCGGTTGAGGTAGCCGCGGGTGTTGAGCGGGCTGCGGGTGAGGATCTCGCCGTCCTCGGCGATGCGGATCTCGACGCCGGGCTCGGCCCTGCCGACGGTGCCCAGGCGGTAGCAGGCGGGGCTGTTGCCGGTGAAGGCGCCGGTCGTCTCGGTCATGCCGTACACGTCGATGACCTTGAGGCCGAGGCCGGCGAAGAAGTGCTGCACCTCGTCGGGGAGGGGGGCGGCGCCGGTGGCGGTCCACTCGGCGCGGTCGAAGCCGATCATGCCGCGGATGACGGACAGGAGCGAGGCGTCGGCCTTCTCGTAGGCGGTCCGGATCTCGGGGGTGACGGTGCGGCCGTACTGGCCGGCCTCGACGTAGGCGGCGCCGGCGGCCATGGCCTCGCGGACGGCGGCCTGCTGCTCCTCGGTCTGGGTGGCGAGCACGGCGAGCAGGCGGGCCATCATCTTCTCCCACACCCGGGGCACGCCGAAGAACATCATCGGCCTGACCTGGCCGAGGGTGGCGCCCAGGTTGGCCAGGTCGGTGCAGAAGTGCACGTGGGAGACCTTCACCAGGGGCAGGTAGAGGCTGAGGACGCGCTCGGCGATGTGCGCGTAGGTGAGGTAGGAGATCTGGGTGCCCAGCATGGGCAGCTCGGTGAGGCGGTCGGTGGCGGCGACCTCGTAGAAGATGTTCGTGTGGGTGAGGGGCACGCCCTTGGGAACGCCCGTGGTGCCGGAGGTGTAGAGCACGGTGGCGACGTCGCCGGGGGTGACCGCGGCGGCGCGGGCCTCGACCCCGGCCGGGTCGCCGGCCAGCCGCCGCCGGCCGAGGTCGAGGAAGTCGGCCCAGGTCATGAAGCGGTCTCCGACCGGGGCCCCCTCCAGCATGATGATCTTGCGCAGGCCGTCCAGGCGGTCGAGCACCGGCTCCCAGCGGGCCAGCTCGGCCGGGCCGCCGAGCACGGCGTAGCGGGCGCCGACGTCGCCGGCCACGAAGGCGATCTGGTCGGGGGCGAAGGTCGAGTAGACGGTGCAGCCGACGCCGCCGGCGTGCACCGCGCCGAGGTCGGCCAGCACGTGCTCGCTGCGGTTGACCATCATCAGCGCCACCGACTCGCCGGGCTCCAGCCCCAGCCCAGCGAAGGCGGCGGCGATCTCCAGCACCCGCTCCCGGGCCTGGCCGTAGGTCAGGGTGCGCCAGCCGTCGCCGTCGGGGTCGGAGTAGGCGGGGGCGTCCGCGTGCCGCTCGGCCGCCTGTTTGAGCTGCTCGCACACCGTACGGCCCACGATCTGCCGCTCGATCTCGGCCCGCACTTCGAGGACTTCGGCCATGGCACCCGCCTCCGGTCAGTGTTCACTTACACGAGTGACATGCATCGCACCACACCGCGCGGGTAGCGGCAAGGGCTTACGGAGAAAGACCTGCGTCTTTGCGTAGAGTGACGACAAGGACACGGATTGCGCTGGCGGGGGGCGTGCATGAGTGGTGGCGGCGGCAGGACGTTCTTCGGTCATCCCTGGGGCCTGGCCACCCTGTTCGGCACCGAGATGTGGGAGCGTTTCTCCTGGTACGGGCTGCGCGCGATCCTGGCCACGTTCATGGCGGCCTCGCCCGCCCAGCAGGGCCTGGGCCTGTCGCAGGAGACGTCGCAGGCGGTCGTGGGCGTCTACGGCGCGCTGATCTACCTGGTGGCGCTGCCGGGCGGGTGGATCGCGGACCGCATCCTGGGAGCGCGCCGGTCGGTGTTCTGGGGCGGGTTCGTCATCATGCTGGGGCACATCAGCATGGCGATCCCGGTGACGTCGCCGTTCTTCGTCTGGCTGGGGCTGCTGCTGATCATCACGGGCACGGGGCTGCTCAAGCCGAACATCTCGGTCATGGTCGGCCGGCTCTACCCGGAGGAGGACGACGGGCGCAGGGACGCCGGGTTCTCGCTGTTCTACCTGGGCATCAACCTGGGCGCATTCTTCGCGCCGCTGGTGGTGGGGTGGCTGGCCACGGGCAACCGCTGGCACCTGGGGTTCGGTGCGGCGGCGGTCGGCATGGCGCTGGGCCTGGTCCAGTACGTGCTCGGCGGCCGGAGCCTGCGCGGCGTCGGCGAGCGGCCCGGCATGCGGCTGTCGCGCCGGGAGCGCCGCCGCTTCGGCGGCCTGGTGGCGCTCGGCGTGGTGCTGGCGGCGCTCGCGGTGGGGGCGTGGGCGGCGACCGGCACGCTGACGATCGACCGGTTCACCGTGGCGCTCACGCTGGTCATCCTGATCGTGCCGGTCGTCTACTTCGGCTACATCATGTTCGGCAGCCACGACCTGAGCGAGGACGAGCGCATCCGGATGAAGGCCTACATCTGGCTGTTCATCGCGGCGGCGATCTTCTGGATGCTCTACGACCTGGCGCCGAGCAAGCTGCTGTTCTTCGCCCAGGACCACACCGACCTGTCGCTGTTCGGCGTGCCGATCACGCCGGCCACGACGCAGTCGTTCAACCCGCTGTTCATCATGATCTTCGTGCCGGTGTTCGCGGCGTTGTGGGTGAAGCTGGGCACGCGGGTGAGCACGCCGCAGAAGTTCTCGTTCGCGCTGGTCATGGTGGGGCTGAGCTTCGTGGTCATGGCGCTGGCCGCCGCGCTGGCCGGGACCGGGCGGGTCTCGGTGTGGTGGCTGGTGCTCGTCTACCTGATCCAGGTGTTCGGCGAGCTGTCGCTGAGCCCGGTCGGCCTGTCGGTCACGACCAAGCTGGCCCCCGAGGCGTTCAAGGGGCAGATGCTGGGCATCTGGTTCATCGCGGTGTCGGTGGGCGACGCGATCGGCGGGCAGACGGGGCGGCTCAACCGGGTGCTGTCGGAGCCGGTGTACTACCTGGTGCTGGCCGTGATGGCGATCGTGGCCGGGCTGGCGCTGCTGATGTTCACGCGGAAGCTGCGGGTGATGATGGCCGAACATCATGAGCCCGGCATGCGGTAGACATTCCGATCGTGTCTGAACTTCTCGACCTTGTCGGCATTTTCGTCTTCGCGCTGTCGGGCGCGCTCATGGGGGTCCGCAAACGGCTCGACGTGGTCGGGATGGGCGTGCTGGCCGAGATGACCGCGCTGGGCGGCGGCGTCGTGCGCGATCTCATCCTGAACGTGCGCCCCATCGCCTTCCAGAGCCTCGGCTACGTCCTGGTGCCGGTGGCCGCCACCGTGATCGTCTTCTTCTGGCACCCGCACGTGGCCCGGGTGATGCCGGCCATCCTGGTGCTGGACGCGGCCGGACTCGGGCTGTTCTGCGCCGTCGGCACCGAGAAGGCCATGGAGTACGGCCTCAGCCCCCTGCACGCGGCGCTGCTGGGGGTGACGACCGCCGTGGGCGGCGGCATGCTGCGCGACGTGCTGGCCGGGGAGATCCCCACGCTGCTGTACGACCGGCAGCTCTACGCCGTGCCGGCGCTGCTGGGCTCGGCGGTGATGGCGGGGCTGTCGTACCACGGGCTGCACGGGTGGCCCGCCACGCTGGCGGCGGCGCTGCTGGCCTTCGGGCTGCGCATCGCGGCGATGCGCCGCAACTGGCGCGCGCCGCTGGCCAGGGGCCTGAGCGAATGACCGGCGGGCCGCCGGGGACGGTCACAACATCGCGATGAGCGGGTCCGGGGGGCGGGCGGCGCCGGTGGGGCCGTGGTCGAGCGCGGCGCGCAGGCGGACGACCACGTCCGCCAGCAGGCCGGGCGGCTGGGTGTAGGGCAGGCGCAGGTAGCCCTCCAGCGCGCCCTCCAGGCCGAACCAGGGGCCGGGCGCGAGGCGTACACCGTGGGAGAGCGCGGCCTCGGCCAGCGGCGTCGAGCCGGCGCCGGCCAGCCGGACCCACAGCGAGCCGCCGCCGCGCGGCACCTCGAAGGCCCAGCCGGGCAGGTGCTCGCGCAGCCCCGACACCAGCGCGTCGCGTGAGGCGCGCAGCGTGCGGCGGCGCTCGGCGCGGGTCTCCTCCAGCCGGTCGAACAGCCGTGCCACCACGAGCTGCTCCAGCACCGGGCTGGCGATGTCCACCGTCGAGCGGAACGTGGACAGCCGGCGCGCCAGCGCGGCGGTGGCGCGGATCCAGCCGATGCGCAGCCCGCCCCACCACAGCTTGGAGGCCGAGCCGACGCTGATGACCCGGCTGTCGGTGTCGAAGGCGGCCGGCGGCGAGGTCCGCGGCACCTCCTCCAGGGCCAGCTCCGACCAGGTCTCGTCCACCAGCAGCAGGGTGCCGGCCCGCCGGGCGGCGCCCACGACGGCGGCGCGCACCGGGTCCTCCATGAGGGCGCCCGTCGGGTTCTGGAAGTCGGGCATCAGGTACGCCAGCCGCGCCCCCGACTGCCGCATCGCCCCGGCGACCAGGTCCGGCTGCCAGCCGTCGTGGGAGACGCCGACCGGCACGATGCGCGCCCCGCGGTGCCGGAACGCCTCGATGGCGTGCGGGTAGGTCGGCGACTCGACCACCACCGCGTCGCCCGGCCCGACGAGCAGGCCCGCGACGAGCTGGATGGCGTGCTGGGCGCCGCCGGTGACGACGATCTGCTCCGGCCGGGTGGCCACGCCCCTGGCGGTGTAGCGGGCGGCGATGCGCTCCCTGAGCTGCGGCAGGCCCATCGGGTCGTAGCCGTTGCCCATGCCATAGCGGGGCAGGTCCTCCACCGCCCGCGTCATGGCGGCGATCAGCAGCGCGGGGGCGGGCGGGGCGGCGGTGTTGAGCTGGATGAGGCCGTCGTCGTCGGTGCCGAGCCACGGGTTGTCGGGCGCCAGGGCCGGGTCGGGCAGGGCGGTCCAGCTGCCCGAGCCCTGCCGGCTCTCCAGGTAGCCGCGCTCGCGCAGCAGGTCGTAGGCGGCGGTGACGGTGGTGCGGCTGACCTTGAGCGTCTGGGCCAGGTCGCGTTCGGCGGGCATGCGGACGCGTACCGGGAGCTGGCCGTCCATGATCAGGCCGCGCACGCCGTCGGCGAGGGCCCGGTAGTACGGCCGCGCCGCCGGGTCGACGTCCACGAGCCGGGCCACCTGCATGGCTGACATATGCCGCATAAGGCCACTTTTCGCGATTGGCCCTGGTCTTGGCAAATCGGCGAATGCCAAGGTAGGCGCATCATGAGCGAAACGTCCGTCCCTCTGCCGAGCTCCCTGCCCGCCCGCCTCCTGCGCCTCTACGGCGGCCTGGCCCTGTACGGGCTCGGCATCGCCCTCCAGGTGGAGTCCGGGCTGGGCAACGGCCCGTGGGACGTCTTCCACCAGGGCCTCGGCCTGCACGTGGGCCTGTCCATCGGCACCGTCATCATCGTCGTGGGCGCCCTGGTGATGCTGTTGTGGATCCCGCTGAAGCAGAAGCCGGGCTTCGGCACCATCAGCAACGTGGTGTTCGTCGGGCTGTTCGCCGATGCGGGGATCTTCCTGCTGCCCTCCCCCGGCGTGCTGGCGCTCCAGGCGCTCTACGTGGCGCTGGCCGTCCTGTCGATCGCGCTGGCCACCGTGCTCTACATCGGGGCCGGCATGGGCGCGGGCCCCAGGGACGGCATCATGACCGGGCTGATGCGGCTCGGCCTGTCGGTGCGGCTCGCCCGCCTGCTCATCGAGGTGAGCGTGCTGATCGCCGGCTGGCTGCTGGGCGGCCTGGTGGGCGTGGGTACGCTGGTGTTCGCGCTGGCGATCGGGCCGCTGACCCAGCTGTTCGCCCGCTGGTTCCCCCTGACGTGATCCCGCGTGCCGGGACGGCATGACGCGACATGATCGGCCCGGACGCGGGATCACCCCCGATCCGAGTAGCGTCTAACCCATGCGGATCGAGGATTACGCCCTGATCGGGGACATGCAGTCGGCCGCGCTCGTGGCGCGGGACGGGTCGATCGACTGGCTCTGCCTGCCGAGGTTCGACTCGCCCGCGTGCTTCGCGGCGCTGCTCGGCGGCGAGCGCAACGGGCACTGGTGGCTGGGGCCCGTCGGCAGGAAACCGGCGACCAGGCGGCGCTACCGCCCCGACACGCTGGTCCTGGAGAGCGAGTGGGACACCCCCACGGGCACCGTCCGCGTGATCGACTTCATGCCGCCGCGCGACCGCAACCCCGACGTCGTGCGCATCGTGGAGGGCGTCTCCGGCGCCGTGGAGGTCTCCACCCAGCTGCGCGTCCGCTTCGACTACGGCCGCATCGTGCCGTGGGTGCGCCGCACGAACGGCCACCTCCAGGCCATCGGCGGGCCCGACTCGGTGTGGCTGCACTCCCCCGTGCCGCTCAAGGGCGGCGACTACGCCCACCGGGCGACCTTCACCGTCAAGGAGGGCGAGCGGCTGCCGTTCGTGTTCACCTGGCATCCCTCCCACGAGCCGATGCCGCCACAGATCGACTGCGAGGGCCAGCTCGCCGAGACCGAGGCGTTCTGGGCGGAGTGGGTGGGCAGGTGCACCTACACGGGCCCGCACCGCGAGGCGGTGGTCCGGTCGCTGATCACGCTCAAGGGCCTGACATACGCGCCGACCGGCGGCATCGTGGCGGCGCCCACCACGTCCCTGCCGGAGGACCTGGGCGGGGTGCGCAACTGGGACTACCGCTTCTGCTGGCTGCGCGACGCGACCCTGACGCTGGACGCGCTGATCAGCTCCGGCTACCTGGAGGAGGCCGCCGACTGGCGGGCGTGGCTGCTGCGCGCGATCGCCGGCCGGCCGCAGGACCTCCAGATCATGTACGGCGTCGCCGGCGAGCGCCGCCTGCCCGAGCTGCGCCTCGACTGGCTCGACGGCTACGAGGACTCCCGCCCGGTGCGCATCGGCAACGAGGCCGTCAAGCAGCTCCAGCTCGACGTCTACGGCGAGGTCATGAACTGCCTGTACGTCTCGCGCACCCGCGGCCTGTCCGCCGACGAGCGGGCCTGGACGATCCAGCGCCGCCTGCTCGACTACGTCGAGGAGCACTGGGACCAGCCCGACGAGGGGCTGTGGGAGGTGCGCGGGTCGCGCCGGCACTTCGTGCACTCCAAGGTGATGTGCTGGGTGGCGCTCGACCGGGCGGTCAAATACGTCGAGCGCTTCGGGCGCACCGGCCCGGTGGACAAGTGGCGCACGCTGCGCGACGTGATCCACGCGGAGATCTGCGAGCGGGGCTACGACCCGGAGCGCAACACGTTCACGCAGTCGTACGGGTCGTCGGAGCTGGACGCGGCGCTGCTCATGATCCCCATCGTGGGCTTCCTGCCCGCCGACGACCCGAGGGTGCTGGGCACGGTGGCGGCCATCGAGAAGGAGCTGATGTCCGACGGGTTCGTCCTGCGCTACCCGCTGGCCTCCGACAACGACGTGGACGGGCTGCCCGGCGGCGAGGGCGCGTTCCTGGCGTGCAGCTTCTGGCTGGTGGAGGTCATGGCGATGCAGGGGCGCAGGCAGGAGGCCGAGGACCTGTTCGAGCGGCTGCTGGCGCTGCGCAACGACGTGGGGCTGCTGGCGGAGGAGTACGACCCCCGCTACGGCCGGCTGGTGGGGAACTTCCCGCAGGCGTTCAGCCACGTGCCGCTGGTGCACGCCGCCCGCGCCCTGTCACAGGCGGCCACCCCGTAGCCCGCCCCGTTTCGCCCCCTCGCGCGCGGGCCGTCGTCACGTCACCGGCCCGGCCTCCGGCCGGGACGCCTTCACCACGCCGAGCCGCCTCACCCCGGCCGAGGTCCCGAACCCCACCCCCTGCTGCGCCGGCCACACCTGAACCGCCCCGCCCGAACCCGGGCGGGGCGCTCCCGTCCCGGAGGGTTCCCCGTTCCGGGCGTTTCCGTTGCCGGAGTGGTCTTTCGTCAGGGGCCGGTGAGGCGGCGTTCGCCCTTGGTGGTCAGCACGAACACCTGCCAGTTGTAGTAGGCGTAGTAGGCGCGCGGGTCGCGCTTGATCTGGCGGGCGTGCAGCAGGATCGCCCGCACGTACGCCTGCGACGGGTTGTAGGCGTGCAGCGCCCGCCGATAGTCGCGGGGCGCGCCACTGGCCCTGAGGTAGTTGGCCGCCCCCATGACCGCGTCGCGCGGGTCGCGCACGTCGCCGCCCATCCCGTACGCCTTCCAGGTGGCGGGCATGAACTGCATCGGGCCCTGGGCGCCGACGTGGCTGTCGGACCTGACCCGCCCGAACTTCGTCTCCGCGAACATGACCGCCGCCAGCACCTCCCACTCCACCCCGAACCGGCGCTCGGCCTTCTTGAAGTGACCGAGCAGCTCGCCGGCGGGCCGGGCCCGCTGGGTCCTGAACACGGCGTCCGGCTTGATCGGGTGGGCCAGGGAGAGCAGCTCGCGGATGGCGGCCGTGTTGTCCTGGGCCTGGGCGGCCAGGGCCTTGGGCAGGCGGGCGAAGGCCCTGGCGGCGAGCTTGGGGTGGCGGGCGGCGTGCCGGTAGAGACGCTGCTGGTACAGGGCCGGCAGCTCGACGTCCTCGGGCGGCTCGCCCGTCGTGGGCGCGCCGCCCTCCGTCCAGGCGTCGATGGCGTCGTTGAGGCGGGCGGTGGTCTCCTTCAGCGCGGTGGCCAGCCGCGCGGCGTCGTCCGGCACCTTCTCACCGGGCGCGGGGAACTCCTCCTCGGGCGGCTGCGTGCTGGGCGGCGCCGTGGGTGACGCCGTGGGTGACGCCGCGCTCGCCGGCGGGGCGGAGGAGGTTCCGCCGCTCCCGGAGCCCGTCTCGGGGCCGGTCTGAGGGGACGCCCCGCAGGCGGTCATGGCCAGCGCGAGGGCGGCGGCGAGGCAGGAGGCGGGTGCGCGGCCCCGGCGGGCGGGGTGTGGGTGCTTCGGGCGTGCCTGCATGGACAGGCAACCTACCCGGTACGCGCACCGCATCCCAGATCATCGGCCCCGGCACGGCACCGCGTTGCCGGTCACCGCCCGGCCCGGCACGACCGCCCGGATCACCGGCACGGCACCCGGATCAGGCCCCCGCCCTGCCGTCCTGGTGAGACGGCAGGGCGCGGCCCCTGCTCGCCCTCGTGAGCGGCGGGTGCCCGGGGTCAGGCGTAGGGGGTGAGGAACTCCCTGGGGCGCAGGGCCCTGGCCACGATCCGCACGTCGCCGATCCAGCCGTAGAACCCCTGCCCGTAGCGGAGCGCGAACTGCGTGCCGCCGATGGCGAACGGCCGGCCCAGCGTCGAGATGCCCTTCGACGGCTGGGACGGGTTGCGGGCGATCCGGGACCCGTCGACGTACATGACCGTGCGCCGCGCGTCGTTGACCACCGCCACGTGGGTCCAGCGGCCCACCGGCAGGGCGTGGCTCCAGGAGGTGGGGTCGGCGTCGCGGTCGGTGGGGTAGACGACGTACTGCAGGTACCGCTCGGGCGAGACGTTGAGGCTGCAGGTGGGCTCGTCGGGCGACCAGCCGCTGGACTTGCCGGCGTCGCCGCTGCGGCCCTCCCAGCTCAGGATGCCCATCCAGGCGTGGTCGCCCTCGAACGGCTCGGGCAGCTTGATGAACGCCTCGATGGTGTAGCCGGACTCGAATGTCATGCCGTTGATCGGCGCGTTCGCCGCCGTCCTGAGCACCGCGCCCCGGTCGGGGCCCTTGCCGCCGTCGAAGCGCAGGCTGGCGTGGGCGGGCTGGCCCTCGTGGTGGTCGGCCGACCAGCGCAGCGTCTCGGGGCCGCCGGCGTGCAGCAGCTCCGCGGTCAGGTCGTTGCCGCCGCCGGTCAGGTCGCGGGCGACCGTCCCCGCTGGGACGACCGCGCCGTCCGCGCCGGCCCGCGCCAGGCCCTCGGCGTCGAACCTCCAGTACGCCACCGTCCCGCGCGGCATCACGGCCCTGGCGGGCCTGGCCGGGGGGAGGGCGCGCGGGGCGAACCCGGCGAAGCGCGCGTCGAAGTCGATCTCGATGCTGAAGCGGTCGGCGGGGCCGGTCAGCTCCAGGTGCTCGGCCTCGAGCGGGGTGCGCTCCTCCGGGTCGCGCGCCAGCAGCCAGGGCGACAGCGTCTCCACGTCGATCATGTTGCGGACGAGGTCGAAGGCGTAGAGCCGGACCATGCCCGCGCCGCCGGAGCGGCGGCGTGCGCGCGGGTGGTCGTCGTGGCGGCCAGGGTGCCGGCGGCCGGGGCGGCGATGGCCGCCTGGAGCAGGGCGCGGCGGCCGAGCGAGGGGTGGGACATGTGTCGTACTCCGTTTCAGGGTGCCGCGCAGCACCTTGATCGTCGTACGTGGCGAGGCGGTGCCCCGGGCGGTAACGACCGCCTTCCGCCGGTGGAACTCTCCGTGCCCCTCGGCTGCCCCGCGCTTTCCTGGGCCGGCGTCAGTCCTGGCGTGCGGCCGTCATCCGGTCGCGCAGCGCGTCCAGGTGGTTCATCACGGGGGTGGCCGTCACGCCGTGCAGGACCACGGAGGCCAGCACGGTGAAGCCCGCCACCGCCCACAGCTCGTCGGCGGGCACGCCGAAGCCGGCCTGGCCCAGCGCGTACGCCAGGTAGAACAGCGAGCCGATGCCCCGGATGCCGAAGAACGAGATCACCAGCCGTTCCCTCGGCCCCGCCGGGCCGCGCCACTGGGCCAGCCAGCCGGTCAGCGGGCGGATCACCAGCAGCAGCAGGAGGCCGACGGCCGCGCCGCGCCAGGTGAGCGCCGCCAGGCCGCCGGTCACGGCGAAGCCGCCGAGCAGGAGCAGCAGCCAGGCGGTGAACAGCCGCTCGACCTGCTCGACGAAGCCGTGCAGCACGTTGTTGTAGCCGTGGCCGTGCTCGGCCCGCCTGATGGTGCACGCGGTGACGAACACGGCGACGAAGCCGTACCCGTGGGCCAGCTCCGTGACCCCGTACGCGAGGAACGTGGCGGCCAGCGCGACGAAGCCGTCGCGGCGCTCCGACAGGCGCAGCCCGTCCGGCCTGGCGCGGAAGAACAGCCGGCCGAGCAGGCGGCCGATGAGCAGCCCGAGCACGAGGCCGGCGGCGGTGCGGTAGAGCACGTCCGTCAGCGCCCACTCCCCCAGCCAGACGGCGCCGCCCGCGGTGGCCAGGGCGATGGCCACGTACACGAAGGGGAAGGCCAGCCCGTCGTTGAGCCCGGCCTCGGAGGTGAGCGCGAAGCGCACCTCGTCGTCGGCGTTCTCCGCGTCCACGGGCTCGCCCACGTGCACGTCCGAGGCGAGCACCGGGTCGGTCGGCGCCAGCACGGCGCCGAGCAGCAGCGCGGCGGCGATCGGCCAGCCGAGCAGGAGCACGGCCGCGGCGGCCACGCCGGCCACGGTCAGCGGCATGGCCAGGCCGAGCAGCCGCCACGTCGTGGCCCAGCCGCGCGCCCCGGAGCGGCGGTTGATCGCCAGGCCCGCGCCCATGAGGGAGATGACCACGCACAGCTCGGTGACGTGCTCCAGGGCGGTGCGGTGGGCGATCGGGTCGGGGTCGGGCAGCCCGAGGGGCAGGGCGAACAGCAGCACGCCGCCCAGCAGGTAGACCAGGGGCAGGGAGAGGGGCCGGCCGGCGAGCACCTCGGGGAGGATCGCGGCCAGCAGCGCGGCGGCGCCGCCCAGGGCCAGGACGAGATCGAGGGTGGACATCGGCGATCACCTGCCCCGAAGATCGCTACTTATCCCTTTTGTCCACCAGTCGGGCTCCTGGCCGCCTCCCGCGGCCGCGGGTTCACCGCCGCCCGCCGGTCACGGGGGTCGAGGGTTGCGCCCGCTCGGTGATGTGTGATGTCGTGCCGCTCTTGATTCCCTCCAGGAGGCTTGCGCATGCCGTTCGTCGTGGACTTGACCAGTGGGACCGTGGAGAAGGAGCGGTGCCCGGCGGAGCGGGGGCACCACGGCGGGACCGTCCTCGGGCTGCGGCTGATGAGCGGGCGCACGCCGGCGGGGCTCGATCCGTACGATCCCCGGGCATTGCTGTACATCGCGGCCGGGGCGCTGGGCGGGACGCGGGCGCCCGGGCTGGCCAAGGCGGTCTTCCTGGCCAAGTCGCCGTTGACGGGCGTGGCCGGGGAGGCGCACGCGCTGGGCCCGTTCGCCGCCGGGATGCGCGGGGCGGGGGTCACGGCGCTGGCCGTGGTCGGCCGGGCGGAGCGGTGGTCGTACCTGCTGGTCGAGGAGGGCTCGGTCAGCCTGCACGACGCGACCGGCCTGCGCGGTCTCGGCACCGCCGCCACCACCGACGCGCTGCGCGCCCGGCACGGCGCCGGGGCCCACGTCGCGGCGATCGGGCCGGCCGGGGAGAGCCTGGTGCGGTACGCGAGCGTGGTGACCGACCACGCCCACCCCGCCGCCCGGTACGGTCTCGGGGCGGTCTTCGGCGCCAAGAACCTCAAGGCCGTCGTGTGCGCCGGCGACGCGCCCGCCGCGGTCGCCGACCCGGAGGCGATCGCCGGCATCGAGGCGCACTACCGGCGCTCCCTGGCCACCAACCCGCTGGCCGCGCTGCAGGCGGGCGTGCCCGGGTTCGCCGGGTGGGCGGACGGCCCGCTCGACCCGGGCTACGCCTCGGTCCGCAACTTCTCGGTCACCGGCCCGCCCGGTCTCGGCGTGCCGTCCGCCGCCGGCTACGACGGCCGCGCGGTCGCCACCACGGGCTGCTGCCCCGGCTGCCCGAACGACTGCCTCAAGGTCTACGCGCCGCTGCGGCCGGGCCCGGAGCCGGCCGACCGGCGGGCCGGCGGGCTGGGGCAGGAGGCGTTCCTGTCGCTGGGGTGGAATCTCGGCATCGACGACCTGGACGCGGTGCTGGACGCCAACGCCCGCTGCAACGACCTCGGCCTCGACCAGGTCTCGCTCGGCGGCACGCTGGCGTTCGCGATGGAGTGCGCCGGGCGCGGCCTGCTGCCCGGCGGGCCGGCGTTCGGGGACGCGGCGGCGCTGCCCGGCCTGATCGCGGACGTGGCCCGGCGCTCGGGCGCGCTGGGCGACCTGCTGGCGGAGGGCTCGGCCAGGGCGGCGCGGCGCGTCGGGCGGGGCGCGCGGGCGTACGCGATGACGGTCAAGGACGCCGAGCTGCCCTGCTTCGACCCGCGCCCGCAGCCGGGCATCGGCCTCGGGTACGCCCTGGCCCCCGGCGGCCCCCGCTACGACGCCCTGGAGCACGACCTCGACTTCGACCCCGTGGCCGGCCTGCCCCACAGCTTCCCCGAGGCGGCCAGGATCGGCGCGGAGCCGGCTCCGGCGGGCGAGCTGGACGAGGAGCGGGGCCGGCGCAGCGCCCGCCTGCTGCGATTGTGGAGCGGGCTCGACGCGCTCAACCTGTGCGTCTTCGCCTCGACCCCCACCCGGCCGCTGACCATCGACCACCTGACCGCGCTGGTCACGGCCGTCCTCGGCGAGCCGTTCACGCTGAGCGACCTGCTGGCGGCCGGGCAGGCCCGCCTCGACGGGCTGCGCGCGTACGCCCTGCGCGAGACCGCCGCCCACGCCCCGCACGGCGCGTACGCGACGGAGCTGGAGGAGGAGCTGCCGGCGCGGCTGCACGAGGAGCCGGTCGCCGAGGGACCGCACCGGGGGGCGGTGCTCGGCCGGGCGGCGTTCGCGCGGGCCCGGGCGGCCTTCCACGAGGAGCTCGGCCGGCCGCGATCCCGTGGCTGAGCGATGACTTCCGCCGTGGCCCGCGGTCTGCCCTCCGAGAGGAAAGGACACAGATCATGAGCAAGCTGCTGTACTCGGTGACCATGTCGGCCGACGGCTTCATCGCCGGGCCGGGCGGGGACATGTCCTGGCTGAGCGCCCATCTCGGGCCGAACCCGGTGGCCGAGGAGCTGGCCGGGCGGGTGGGCGCGCTGCTGGTGGGCAACCGCACCTTCCGGGGCGACGACCCGAACCGGGGCACCGAGAAGGAGGGCGCGTTCGAGGGGGCGTGGCAGGGGCCGCAGATCGTGCTCACCCGCCACGTCCCGGACGCCCCGGTGCCGGACGTCACCTTCGCCGGCGACCTGGCCACCGCGGTCGCGGCGGCCAAGGCGGCGGCCGGCGGCCGCTACGTCAACGTGCTCGGCGCGGACGTGGCCCGGCAGTGCCTGGCGGCGGGAGAGCTGGACGAGGTGCTCACGATCGTGGCGCCGGTGCTGCTCGGCGACGGCACCCGCCTGTTCGACCATCCCGGCGGGACGAACGTGCGGCTGGAACGGCTCGGCGTCACCCCCGTCCCGCACGCCACGAACCTCTGGTACCGCGTCGTCCGCTGACGCCACCGACCTCGGGCACCGCCTCGTCCGCTGACACCACGAACCTCTGGTACCGCGTCGTCCGCTGATCCTCCCCCCGGCGGCCGGTTCCGGCCTCCTGCGGGCCTTGCGGGCGGGCCGCCGGCGCGGTGACGCGCCGGCCCCGCAGGCCGGCGGCACATTCCCGCAACTTTTCGGTCATCCGCATTCACACCATTGACATCTCCGCAAATGGGACTTTAGGTTGTGCGAAACGTTTCGACCACCGTATCGGCCCTCGCTGGGCCGGTCACGCCCAGGCCCGGAGATCCATGACCTCGCTACGTCACGTGGCCGAGCGCGCCCAGGTCGCGGTCAGCACCGCCTCCGCCGCGCTCAACCGCACCCGCCCGGTGGCGGAGGCGACCAGGCGCCGGGTCGAGCAGGCCGCCGCCGAGCTCGGCTACCGCCCCAACCTGCTGGCGCGCGGCCTGCAGAGCAAGCGCACGCGCATCCTGGCGCTGCTGTTCCCCGCCCCGCACAGCGGCTTCGGGCTGACGGAGATGCAGTTCGCCACCGGCGCCGCCGAGGCGGCCAGCGAGCTGGGCTACCACCTGCTGCTCTCGCCCGAGAGCGCCGACCCGATGGAGGAGCTGCGCCACCTGACCGGCCTGGGGCTGGTGGACGGCGTGCTGCTGATGGAGGTGCGGCTGGACGACGAGCGCCCCGAGTTCCTGTCGGAGTCCGGGGTGCCGTTCTCGATGATCGGGCGCACCCGCGACCCGGGCTCGATCGACTACGCCGACATCGACTTCGCCGCCACCGCCAGGGACGCCGTGGCGCACGTGGCCGGGCTCGGGCACCGCAAGCTGGCCTTCTTCAACCTCTCCGGCGACACCTACGCCGCGCAGTACGGCCCCGCGATCCGGGCCGCCGCGGAGTTCGCCGCGGCGGCGGAGGAGGCGGGCCTGGCCTACGTCGGCGACTTCCGCCCCGGCTCGGCCGAGGCGGGCGGCCGGGCGTTCGAGCGGCTCATGCAGGAGCACCCGGACGTCACGGCGCTGGCGGTGATGGACGACCACGCGGCGGTCGGCGTGATCGCGGCCGTGGCGCGGCGCGGCTGGCGCATCCCCGAGGACCTGACGCTGCTGCTGGTGCTGTCGTCGGCGCGGGTCGCCGAGATGTTCCACCCCCGGCTCACGACGCTGGAGCCGCCCAGCGCCGAACTGGGCCGGCTGGGCGCACGGATGCTCATCGATCGGTTGCAGGGTGACGGGCCGCCGCAGCAGCGGCTGGTGCCCTGCCGTCTGGTGGTCGGGGACAGCTCCGCGCCACCGCGTGAGGGGGTCATGGCATGAGGCTCGGGATGCACACGCTCACCGAGGGCCGCGGGCTGCTGTTCGGCGGGGACTACAACCCGGAGCAGTGGCCGGAGGAGGTGTGGGCGAAGGACGCGGAGCTGATGCGGGCCGCCGGGGTGAACCTGGTCACGGTCGGCGTGTTCAGCTGGTCCCGGCTGGAGCCGGAGCCCGGCAGGCACGACTTCGGCTGGCTGGACCGGGTGCTCGACCTGATGGCCGCCCACGACATCGCGGTGGACCTGGCGATCCCGACGGCCTCGCCGCCGCCGTGGCTGGGGCACCGCTGGCCGGAGACGCTGCCGGTGGACGAGAGGGGGCAGCGGCTCTGGTACGGCTCGCGCAACCAGTACTGCCCTTCTTCGCGCGTCTATCGGGAGCGCTCCCAATCGATCACCACGGCGCTGGCGGAACGCTACGCCGGCCATCCGGCGCTGGCCATGTGGCACGTGGGCAACGAGTACGGCGAGGTCTGCCACTGTGACGCCTCCGCCGCCGCGTTCCGCGACTGGCTGCGGGCCCGCTACGGCGACCTGGACACGCTCAACGAGGCGTGGGGCACCACGTTCTGGAGCCAGGGCTACGGCGACTGGGCCGAGATCGTGCCGCCGCGGCACGCCCCGTACATCATCAACCCCACGCAGCGGCTGGACTGGTGGCGGTTCTGCTCCGACGAGCTGCTCGCGCACTTCCGCGAGCAGCGGGACATCCTGCGCGCGCACACCCCGGACCTGCCGATCACCACGAACTTCATGGGGCTGTTCAAGCGGGTCGACTACTTCTCCTTCGCCGCGGAGGAGGACATCGTCTCCAACGACTGCTACCCCGAGCCGGGCAACCCGCGCACCCCCGCGCTGACGGCGCTCACCCACGACCTGATGCGCGGGCTGGGCGGCGGGCGGCCGTGGCTGCTGATGGAGCAGTCCACCAGCGCGGTGAACTTCCGCGGGCACAACCTGCCCAAGCCGCCCGGCCAGTTCCGGCTGGAGTCGCTGCAGGCGGTGGCGCGCGGCGCGGACGGGCTGTGCTACTTCCAGTGGCGGGCCTCCCGCTTCGGCGCCGAGCGCTTCCACGCCGCGATGGTGCCGCACGCGGGCGAGGACACCCGGCTGCACGCCGAGGTGCGCGCGCACGGGCAGGAGCTGCGCCGGCTCGCCTCGCTGGCCGGGCAGCCGGTGCCCGCGCGGGTGGCGATGGTCTTCGACTGGGCGAGCTGGTGGGCGCTGGAGGACCGCGGCCGGCCCAGCGACCGGCTCAACGCCACCGAGCAGCTGCTGGACTACTACACGCCGTTCTTCGAGCGCGGCGTGAGCGTGGACGTGGTGCCGCCGTCGGCGGACCTGTCGGCGTACGCGCTGGTCGTGGTGCCGAACCTGTTCCTGGTCAGCGACCGGGACGCGGCGGCGCTGACCGCGTACGCGCGCGGCGGCGGCGTGCTGGTGGTCGGGCCGTTCTCCGGCGTCGTGGACCCGAACGCGCACGTGCGCACCGGCCGCTTCCCCGCGCCGCTGCGCGAGGTGCTCGGCGCCTCCGGCGAGGAGTGGCTGCCCGTCGCCGACGGGCAGGTCGTGCGCTGCCGCTGGCGTGCCGCCGCGAACCCGGACACCGCCGGCCTCGACAGCGCAGGCCCGGACAGCGCAGGCCCGGACAGCGCAGGCCCGGACAGCGCAGGCCCGGACAGCGCAGGCTCCGGCGGCGCGGAGTTCGGCGCGCGCGCCTGGACGGAGCTGCTGCGCTCGGACGGCGCCGAGGTGGTGGCCGAGTTCGCCGAGGGCGACCTGGCCGGCTCCCCGGCCGTGCTGCGCAATCGGGCCGGCGACGGCGTCGCCTGGTACGTCGGCACCATGCCCGACGCCGCCGCGCTCGGCGCGCTGGCCGAGCGGGCGCTGGCCGACGCCGGCGTGCGCGGCCCGCTGCCCGGCCTGCCGCCCGGCGTGGAGGCGGTGCGCCGCGGCGACGTGCTGTTCCTGCTCAACCACGGCACCTCGACGGTGCGCGTGCCGATCCCCGAACCCGCCGACGATTTGCTCACCGGCTCCACCGCCGAAGGGCACGTCACGCTGACGTCCCGCGCGGTCGCCGCCCTGCGCCCGCACACCCCGTCCTGAAGCCGTCTCCGCCCCTAGCACCCCCCGGGCCGCCTCTGCACAATCAGAAGTTGGAGATAGCACCTTGCGTAGAAGAACGTTCCTCGCCTCGACCGCCGCCACGCTGTTCCTGGCCGGTTGCGGGGCCGAGGACTCCGGCGAGCCCGCCGCGCAGTCCTCGCCCATCTCCGGGGACGAGAACGCCGCCGCCACGCTCACGTTCTGGGCGTGGGCGGAGAACATCCAGCGGGTCGTGGACCTGTGGAACGAGAAGAACCCCACCCAGAAGGTGACGCTGAGCGGCCAGGCCGCCAGCGACGAGCTGATCGCCAAGTTCCTCACGGCGGTCAAGGCCGGCAACGCGCCCGACGTGCTGCAGGTGGAGTACCAGTCACTGCCCACGCTCATCACCAACAACGCGCTGCAGGACCTGACCAGCGCGGTCGCCCCGGTCAAGTCCGCCTTCGCCGACGGCACCTGGAACCTGACCTCCTTCGGCGGCGCGACGTACGCGGTGCCGCAGGACGTCGGCCCGATGATGCTGTTCTACCGGGAGGACCTGTTCGAGAAGATGGGGCTGGAGGTGCCCGCCACCTGGGAGGAGTTCGGCAAGCTGGCCGAGACCGTCCGGCAGAAGGACCCCAAGCGCTACCTGACCACGTTCTCGCCCGGCGACGCGGGCTGGGTGGCCGGCTTCGCCCAGCAGGCCGGCGCGAACTGGTGGACCAACCAGGACGGCGCCTGGCAGGTCTCCATCGACGACCCCGCCACCAAGAAGGTGCTGTCGTTCTGGGGCGAGCTGGTCAAGTCGGGCGCGGTGCTCGGCGACCCGATGTACACGCCGCAGTGGAACAGCCAGATGAACGACGGCACGATCATCGCCTGGCCGAGCGCCGTGTGGGGCTCGGGCATCCTGGCCGGCGTCGCGCCCTCCAGCAAGGGCAAGTGGAAGATGGCGCCGCTGCCGCAGTGGAACGCGGGCGAGCAGCTCACCGGCTTCTGGGGCGGCTCGTCCACGGCCGTGGCCGCCTCCTCCAAGCAGAAGGCGCAGGCCGCCAAGTTCGCCCGGTGGATGAACACCGACCCCGAGGCGCTGAAGGTGCTCATCGAGATCGGCCTGTACCCGTCGGCCACCGCCGGGCAGACCGCGCTGGACACCGCGCCGGAGTACATGACGAGCCAGCCCGACTACTACGAGTCGGCCGCGAAGATCGCGGCGGGCGCGCGCGGCTTCAGCAGCTGGGGCCCGAACACCAACGTCACCTACGGGCAGTTCGAGGACCAGCTCCCCACCGCGGTCAAGAACAAGGCCGACCTGGCGGCCGTGGCCACCCAGGTGCAGCAGGCCAGCGTGGCTGACCTGAAGAAGCAGGGCTACCAGGTCGCCGGCTGATGTCCGGAAAGAGAACGCGCGCGCCGTACCTGATGGCGGCGCCCGCACTCATCCTGTTCGTGGTCTTCATCCTGGTGCCGATCGGGTACGCGGTCTGGCTCAGCCTGCACAACATGCGGGTGCGCGGCTCCGGGCTGGGCATCCGCACCGAGGTGTTCGTCGGGCTGGAGAACTACCTGGAGGCGATCCAGGACTCGGCCCTGTACGAGGCCGCGCAGCGCATGCTCGCCTACGGCCTGGTCATGGTGCCCGCGACCATGGGCCTGGCCCTGCTGTTCGCGCTGCTGCTCGACGCCCCGAGGGTCGGCGGCAAGCGCGCCTCCCGGGTCACGATCTTCCTGCCGTACGCGGTGCCGGGCGTGATCGCGAGCCTGCTGTGGGGCTTCATCTACCTGCCCGCGGTCAGCCCGATCGGCGCCGCCTTCGAGGCGATCGGCCTGGACGCGCCGGACTTCTTCGGCGACGTGTCGATCTTCTTCTCGGTGGCCAACATCGCCGTGTGGGGCTCGGTCGGGTTCAACATGGTGGTGCTCTACACCCAGCTCCGGGCCATCCCGAAGGAGCTGTACGAGGCCGCCCGGCTCGACGGGGCCAGCGAGTGGCGCATCGCGCTCGGCGTCAAGGTGCCGCTGCTGCGCCCGGCGCTCACCATGACCTCGGTCTTCACGCTGATCGGCATGCTGCAGGTGTTCAGCGAGCCGGCCACGCTGCGGCCGATGACCAACACGATCACCCAGGACTGGGTGCCCCTGATGCGGATCTACCAGCAGGCGTTCATCGACAACGACATCTACCTGGGAGCGGCCAGCTCGGTGCTGCTCGCGGGCGCGACGGTGCTGCTGTCGCTGGGCGCGCTGGGCGTCTTCAGGGCGCGGAGCACGAGGAGCGGGCGATGAGAGCACGTACGAAGATCGTGCCCACGCTGATCCTGGCGCTCGGCGGCGTGTACGCGATCCTGCCCCTGCTGTGGGTGATCTTCGCCTCCACGAAGAGCTCCGAGGAGCTGTTCACCACGTTCTCGGGCTGGCCCAGCTTCAACGGCGGCTTCACCGGCAACCTCGCCGCGCTCAACGCCTACGGCGACGGCCGGTTCTGGTGGTGGATGCTCAACAGCCTCATCTACGCCGGCGGCGGCGCGTTCCTGACCGTGGTGGTCTCGGCCGCCTGCGGCTACGCGCTGGCCAAGTACCGCTTCGCCGGGCAGCGGCTGATCTTCGGCGCGCTGCTGGCCGGGGTGCTGGTGCCGCAGATCACGCTGGCCATCCCGCAGTATCTGCTGCTGTCGGAGATGAACCTGGTCGGCACCTACTGGTCGGTCATCCTGCCCAGCATCATCAGCCCGTACAGCATCTACCTGTGCCGCATCTACGCCGAGGCGGCGGTGCCGGACGAGGTCCTGGAGGCCGGGCGGGTGGACGGGGCCGGCGAGTTCCGGCTGCTGTGGTCGGTGGGCGTGCCGATCATGACGCCGGGGCTGGTGACGGTGTTCCTGCTGCAGTTCATCGGCATCTGGAACAACTTCCTGCTGCCGTACATCATGCTCGCCAACGACGACCTGTTCCCGCTCACCGTGGGGCTGTTCTCCCTGCTCAACCGGGGGGCCTCGCAGCCGGCGCTGTACACGCTGGTGATCACCGGCTCGCTGCTGTCGATCATCCCGATCGTCGCGCTCTTCCTGTTCCTGCAGCGTTTCTGGCGGCTCGACCTCGTGGCCGGCAGCGTCAAGGGCTGACCTCCCCTCCGGACCCCCTCTCTAGAACGGATTGGCATGAAGTTCAAAGACGGCTACTGGCGGATGCGTCCCGGGGTGCGGGGCGACTTCGCCACCGCGGCCCACGACGTGACCGCGGAGGCCGGGTCGCTGCGGATCCTCGCCCCGACGCGCGAGATCCTCCGCCGCGGCAACACCATCGACGGGCCGGTCCTGCGGGTGGACCTGTCCTCGCCGATGCCGGACGTGATCCGCGTCCGTACGGTGCACTTCGCCGGGTCGGTGCCGGCCGCCCCCGCCTTCGAGGTGCGGGACGACCGGCCGGAGGCGCTGATCTCGGTGGACGGCGAGCAGGCCAGCCTGACCAGCGGCGGCCTCACCGTCCGGGTCGGCAGGAACGCGCCCTGGGACATGGTGTTCACCGCCGGGGACCGGGAGCTGACCCGCAGCTCGGGCAAGAGCCTGGGCGTCATGCACGACCACGACGCCCGGCACTTCATGATCGAGCAGCTCAAGCTGAGCGCCGGCGAGCTGGTCTACGGCCTCGGCGAGCGCTTCGGCGCGCTGGTGCGCAACGGCCAGGCGATCGACGTCTGGAACGAGGACGGCGGCACCAGCAGCGAGATCGCCTACAAGAACGTGCCCTTCTACCTCACCAACCGGGGTTACGGGGTGTTCGTCAACCATCCGGGCCGGGTCTCGTTCGAGGTGGGCTCGGAGAGCGTGTCGCGGGTGCAGTTCAGCGTCGAGAGCCACGACCTGGAGTACCTGATCATCCACGGGCCGACCCCGGCCGACATCCTGCGCCGCTACACCGCGCTGACCGGCCGGCCGGTGCTGCCGCCCGCGTGGTCGTTCGGGCTGTGGTTGTCCACCTCGTTCACCACGAACTACGACGAGGCCACGGTGAGCTCGTTCGTGGACGGGATGGCCGAGCGGGACCTGCCGCTGAGCGTCTTCCACTTCGACTGCTTCTGGATGCGGCAGTACCGCTGGTGCGACTTCGAGTGGGACCCGGAGGTGTTCCCGGACCCCGAGGGCACGCTGCGGCGGCTGAAGGAGCGCGGGCTGAAGATCTGCCTGTGGATCAATCCCTACATCGGGCAGGCGTCGAAGCTGTTCGACGAGGGGGCCGCGGCGGGGCACCTGCTGCGCCGGCCGGACGGGACGATCTGGCAGGATGATCACTGGCAGGCGGGCCGCGCGCTGGTGGACTTCACCTCGCCCGCCGCCCGCGCATGGTACGCGGGCAAGCTGCGGGGGCTGCTCGACATGGGGGTGGACGCGTTCAAGACCGACTTCGGCGAGCGCATCCCCACCGACGTCGTCTACGCCGACGGCTCCGACCCGGAGCGGATGCACAACTACTACAGCCTGCTCTACAACCAGACCGCGCACGACGTGCTGGCCGAGCGGCGCGGGTCCGGCGACGCCGTGCTGTTCGCCCGCTCGGCCACGGTCGGCGGGCAGCGGCTGCCGGTGCACTGGGGCGGCGACTGCGAGTCGACCTGGGAGGGCATGCTGGAGTCGCTGCGCGGCGGGCTCTCGCTCGGCCTGGGCGGGTTCGGGTTCTGGAGCCACGACATCGGCGGCTTCGAGGGCATGCCCGACCCCGCCGTGTTCAAGCGGTGGATCGCGTTCGGGCTGCTGTCGTCGCACAGCCGGCTGCACGGCAGCGGCTCCTACCGGGTGCCGTGGCTGTTCGACGAGGAGTCGGTGGACGTGCTGCGCTCGTTCACCCGGCTCAAGGCGCGGCTGATGCCCTACCTGTACTCCGCCGCCGTGCAGGCCACCACCGAGGGCCTGCCGGTGATGCGGGCGATGCAGCTGGAGTTCCCCGGCGACCGGGCCTGCGACCACCTCGACGCCCAGTACATGCTCGGCCCCGACCTGCTGGTGGCGCCGGTGCTGTCGGCGGAGGGCGAGGTCTCCTACTACGTGCCGGAGGGCACGTGGACGCGGCTGCTCGACGGGGAGCCGGTGAGCGGGCCCGGCTGGCGTACCGAGCGGCACGGGTTCGACAGCCTGCCGCTGCTGGTGCGGCCCGGCGCGGTGATCGCGACGGGCGCCCGTGACGACCGGCCCGACTACGACTACGCCGACGGCGTCACCCTCGACGTCTTCGAGCCGGCCGACGGCGCGGCCCGCACCGTCACCGTGCCCGGCCCGGACGGCGGCGCGGCGGCCGTGTTCGAGGTGTCGCGGGCGGGCGGCCGCGTCACCGCCCGCCGCGTCCAGGGCGCGCCCGCCGCCTGGAACCTGCGCGTCCGGACCCAGCACTCGGCCACGGCGAGCGCCGCCGCGGCCCCGGAGACCGACCACATCGAGATCAACCTCAGCGCCAAGGAGTGACATGCCCGCTTTCCCCCCGAACTTCCTCTGGGGCACCGCCACCGCCGCCTACCAGGTCGAAGGCGCCTGGAACGAGGACGGCCGCGGCCCCTCGATCTGGGACACCTTCTCCCACACGCCGGGGCTGGTGGCCAACGGCGACACCGGTGACGTGGCCTGCGACCACTACCACCGGCTGGAGGAGGACCTCGACATCCTCGCCGGGCTCGGCGTGGGCGCCTACCGCTTCTCCATCTCCTGGCCGCGCGTGCAGCCGGGCGGCTCCGGCGCGCTCAACCGGCCGGGCGTGGACTTCTACCAGCGCCTGGTGGACGGCCTGCTGGCCAGGGACATCGCCCCGGTCGCCACGCTCTACCACTGGGACCTGCCGCAGGAGCTGGAGGACGCGGGCGGCTGGCCGGCGCGCGACACCGCGCTGCGCTTCGCCGAGTACGCCCGGCTCATGGGCGAGACGCTCGGCGACCGCGTCAACACCTGGATCACCCTGAACGAGCCGTGGTGCTCGGCCTACCTGGGCTACGCCTCCGGCGTGCACGCCCCGGCGCGCACCGAGCCGGCCGCCGCGCTGGCCGCCGTGCACCACCTGAACCTGGGGCACGGCCTGGCCGTGCAGGCGCTGCGCGCGACCGCCGCCAAGGACGCGCGGATGTCGGTCACGCTCAACCTGCACCACGTGCGCGGGGTGTCCGAGCGCGACGCCGACGCCGTGCGCCGCGCGGACGCGGTGTCCAACCGGGCCTTCCTCGGGCCGATGCTGGAGGGCGCCTACCCGCGCGACCTGATCGCCGACACCGCCTCGGTGACCGACTGGTCGTTCGTCAAGGACGGCGACGAGGCCACCGCCTGCCAGCCGCTGGACGTGCTCGGCGTCAACTACTACAACCCGACGCTGGTGCGCCAGTGGGACGGCACGAGCTCCAAGGAGACGGCCGACGGCCACCAGGACGGCGCCGCCTCGCCCTGGATCGCCTGCGAGGACATCGAGTTCGTCAAGCAGCCGGGACCGTACACGGAGATGGGCTGGAACATCGACGAGACGGGCCTGACCGAGCTGCTGCTGCGCCTGCACCGCGACTACCCGGACCTGCCGACGATGATCACGGAGAACGGCGCCGCCTTCCCCGACCCGGTCGGCCCCGACGGCGTGGTCCACGACGCCGACCGCGTCGACTACCTGCACCGCCACCTGACGGCCGTGACCGAGGCCATCGCGGGCGGCGCCGACGTGCGCGGCTACTTCGTGTGGTCGCTCATGGACAACTTCGAGTGGGCCCACGGCTACGCCAAGCGCTTCGGCATCGTGCGCGTGGACCGCGAGACCATGGAGCGCACCTGGAAGGACAGCGCCCACTGGTACCGCGAGGTCGTCGCCACCGGCAAGCTGCCGGCGGCCTGACCTGTCACCGGCAAGCCGCCGGCGGCCTGACCTGTCACCGGCAAGCCGCCGGCGGCCTGACCTGTCACCGGCAAGCCTGATCTTCTAGGGCTTGCGCGCCACTCCCCCGACGAAGGTGTGGTACGTGATCCCCGGCGCGGCCTGGTGGTCACCGGTCTCCGGACGCCATTCGGGGAGCGGCACCAGGCCGGGCTCCAGCAGGTCGAGCCCGTCGAAGAAGGCGAGGATCTCCGCGCGGGTGCGCCAGCGGCCGGTGCCGAGGTGCTCGTTGAAGAGCTTCTCGGCGGTGGCGGCCTGCTCGGCCACCTCGGGGCGCTCCTGGCCGGGGTTGTGGAAGTGCGAGATCACCACGTGGCTGCCCGGGGCGAGCGGGCGGATGAGCCGGGCCGCGATGCCGGCCGGGTCCTCCTCGTCCGACAGGTGGTGCAGGATGCCGAACAGCAGCAGGCCCACCGGCTCGTCGAAGTCGATGAGGCTGCGCGTGCGCGGGTCGTCGAGGATCTTCTCGGGCTCGCGGGCGTCGGCCTCGACGATCGTGGTGGTCTCGTCCACGGCGAGCAGGGCCCGGCCGTGCGCCAGCACGATCGGGTCGTGGTCGACGTAGACGACGTGCGCGCCGGGGATGACCGCCTGGGCGACCTCGTGCACGTTGCCCTGCGTGGGCAGGCCGGAGCCGATGTCGAGGAACTGCCTGATGCCCGCCTCGGCCGCCAGGTGGCGGACCGTGCGCCGCAGGAACTCCCGGTTGGCCAGGGCGGCCTCGGGGGCGTCGGGCGCGATCCGCAGCGCGGCCTGCGCCACCTGGCGGTCGATCTCGTAGTTGTCCTTGCCGCCGAGCATGAAGTCGTAGACGCGGGCCACGCTCGGCCTGGTGGTGTCGATCCCGCTGGGCGCGCTCGCCTGCTCGCTGTCGGGCACTGTCGGCTCCTCGATGGATCAGGGGGGTTCAGGGCCATGATCCTAAACGGGCGCGCCCGGAACGGGCGGGAAATTCGTCAGGAAATCTCGCGACTTGCCCGCCTTCGCGTTCCGGCGTGGCGCGTCACCAGTGATCGACGTGGAGCACCTCCTCCAGCGGCTGCCGCTTGGCCGGCCGGAAGGTCTCACCGGTGTAGTACGCGGTGGGCAGCAGCACGCCCTGCCTGACGTCCGCCGGGATGCCGAGCAGCTCGGCCACCTCGCTCTCGTACGCCAGGTGCAGCGAGGTCCACGCGGTGCCCAGCCCGCGGGCCCTGGCGGCCAGCATGTAGCTCCAGGCGGCCGGCAGCAGCGAGCCCCACACCCCCGCCTGGTTGCCCTCGGGCAGGCGGCGCACCGTCATGCACCCGAGCACCAGCACCGGCACCTCGCCCATGTGCTCGGCCAGGTAGGCGGCGCTGTCGGAGACCCGCTCCTGCGTGGCCGAGCGTTCCGGGTCGTCCTTGAACAGCCCTCTGGCCGAGCCGCCCGAGGTGTAGTAGGCGTTCCACGAGCGGGCGTAGTAGTCGCCGATCGTCTTGCGCTTGGCCGGATCGGTCACCACGACCCAGTGCCAGGGTTGCGCGTTGCCCCCGGTCGGCGCCTGGAGCGCGACCTCCAGGCACTCCTTGACCAGCTCCATCGGGACCGGGCGGGTGAGGTCGAGGCGCTTGCGCACGCTGCGGGTGGTGGTGAGCAGCTCGTCCGCTGAGATCGTCATACGGGCATCCTTCCCCGCTCAGCGCGTGACGCGCGGAAACCGGCCTCACCCGCGTGTTTCAGGCGGCGCCCAGCCACAGGTCGGGGCCGAACACCTCGTAGTGGATGTCGCGCGGCGCGACCCCGGCCTCGATGAGCTGCGCGTCCCCGGGCGGGCGGGGTGCGGGGTCAGAGCCGGCCGAGGGTCGCCATCGCGGGGAGGGCGCGGTCGTCGTAGTCGAACAGGGCCTGGTTCTCCCAGCCGTTGCCGGACGCCGGATCGGCCGGGTCCCAGCCGTTGCCGCGCACCCCGGTCCAGGTGGCCTCCCAGGTGAACAGCCCCAGGCCCAGCCCTCCGGGGACGGCGCGCACGATGTCGGCCACCCGCGCGAGCATCGCCGCCTGGCCCTGCGGCGTGGCCCGGTGGCCGGGGTACGGCTCGGCGGAGGTGATGATGTTCGCCCAGCCGTCGTCGTCCGCCGTGGTGAACGGGTAGGCGGTCTCGGCCAGGACGACGGGCTTGCGGTAGCGGGTGGCCACGTCGTTGAGGTTGGCCTGGAACGCCTCCAGGGTGCCGTGCCAGTAGGGGTAGTACGACAGCCCGATCACGTCGTACCGGATGCCGTGGGCGGCGGCGTTGTCGAACCACCACCGGTACAACCCGTTGTCGCCCCCGTCCGCCAGGTGCAGCACGACCCTGGTCGAGCCCGACACCGCCTTGACCGCGTCGTGGCCGGCGTTCAGCAGCGCGGCCGTGCCGGCCCAGTTCGCGGTGGAGCCGTCCGGCCAGAGCAGGCCGCCGTTGAGCTCGTTGCCGACCTGCACCATGTCGGCCGTGGTGCCCTGGTCGCGCAGCGCGGCGAGCACGTCGTACGTGTGGTCGTAGACGGCCTGCCTGAGCCGGTCGAACGGCAGCGCCTCCCAGGCGGCCGGCTTGTACTGCTTGCCGGGGTCGGCCCAGGTGTCGGAGTAGTGGAAGTCGATGAGCAGGCCCATGCGCTGCGCCTTGACCCGCCTGGCCACCGCGAGCACCCGCTCCTTGGTGTTGTAGCCGTCGGCCGGGTTCACCCAGACCTTGAGCCTGATGTAGTTGAGCCCGGCCCGCGCCAGGATGGCCAGCGCGTCGCCCCTGCGCCCGCCGGCGTCGCGGTAGACGCCGCCGAGGGCCTCCGACTTGGCCAGGCTGGACACGTCCGCGCCCCTGATCTGGAGCCGGCCGGGCCCCGCCTGCGCCTGCGCCGGGGCGGCGAGGGCCGCGAGTAACAGCAGCGCGGTGACGATGATGCGTTTCATCAGGATCTCCCTAGGGTCGGGGGGTCTCCTCGGCGGCCGGGGCCTCGATGACCGTGACCGCGCCGGCCGCGACGGTGACCGGCCCGTCGTGCCGTACGCCGTCGAACACGCTCACGCCGCTCACCCCCTCGACCGTCACCGGCAGGTCGCCGTGGTTGATCAGGAAGACGTGCCGGCCCCTGCGCACCAGCTCCAGGGTGTCCGGCAGGCCGCGCGGGCGGGACACGCCCGCGCGGTCGAGCACCTGCGCGAGCAGCTCGCGCAGGCCGGTGACGGGGGCGGTGGCCAGATACCAGGCGGCGCCCGCGCCGAGGTCGTGGCGGGTGACGGCGGGGTGGCCGGCGTCCGGCCCCCCGGCGAAGCCCCGGACCGTGACCGCACCCGCCGGGCGCACCCGTTCCGACCAGATCCGGGCGACGTCGCCGCCGGTCAGGGTCACGGTCTCGTGCTCGCGCAGCGGGTGGAACTCCTCGACGGACAGGCCGAGCAGCTCGCGCAGCGCGCCGGGGTGGGGGCCCGGGTGGATGGTGTCGTGCTCGTCCACGATGCCGGAGAAATACGACACGAGCAGGTGGCCGCCGGCTTCCACGTACCGGTGCAGGTTCTTGGCGGACGCCTCGGTCAGCAGGTACGAGCTGGGCGCCACCACCACCCGATATCCCGAAATATCGGCTGAAGGGTGGACGAAGTCCACCGTCACGTGCTCCCGCCACAACGCCTCGTAGAAGGCGTCCACCCGCTCCCGGAACGTCAGGTCCACCGACGGCCGCCAGTCCAGCTCCAGCGCCCAGTACGACTCCCAGTCCCACACGATCGCCACCTCCGCCGGCACCCCGCTCCCCCGCACCCCGGCGAGCCTGCGCAGGTCGGCCCCGAGCCGCACCACCTCGCGCCACTGCTCGGAGTCCGTTCCGGCGTGCGGCACCATCCCGGAGTGGAACTTCTCCGCGCCGAACCGCGAGGCCCTGAACTGGAAGAACAGCACGCTGTCGGAGCCGCGGGCCACGTGCGCGAGGCTGTTGCGGCGCATCTCGCCGGGCCGTTTGGCGAGGTTGCGCGGCTGCCAGTTGACCGCGCCCGCCGAGTGCTCCATCAGCATCCACGGCGCCCCGCCCGCCACCGAGCGCGCCAGGTCGGCGGACATGGCCAGGTCGATGTGGTTGTCGGGCCGCTCGGCCCTGAGGTAGTGGTCGTTGGCGATCACGTCCAGCTCGCGGGCCCACCGCCACAGGTCGGTGGACTTGCAGTTGACGGTGCCGGCGAAGTTGGTGGTGATCGGCAGGCCGGGGGCGGTCTCGCGCAGGATGTCGCGCTGCAGCAGGTAGTGCTCGCGGTGCTGGGCGTCGCTGAAGCGGGCGTAGTCGAGGCGCTGGGCCGGGTTGACGGCGGTGTGGTTGGCGCGGGGGGCGTCGATCTGCCCCCAGTCGGTGTAGGTCTGGCCCCAGAACGTGCTGCCCCAGGCGTCGTTCAGGGCGGAGATGTCGCGGTAGGTGGTGCGCAGCCACGCGCGCCAGGCCGTCACGCTGTGCTCGCAGTAGCACTCGCCGAGCGGCGCGCCGTACTCGTTGTGCACGTGCCACATGACCACGGCCGGGTGCCCCCGGTAGTGCTCGCCCAGCGCCCGCACCAGCCGCGCGGTGGCCGCGCGGAAGGCCGGGGCGCTGGAGCAGGCGCTCTGCCTGCCGCCGAAGCCGATCCGCCGGCCCTCCCTGTTCACCGGCAGCACGTCGGGGTGCGCGGCCACGAACCAGGCCGGCGGCGCGGCGGTCGGGGTGGCCAGGTCCACCGCGACGCCGGCCGCGTGCAGCCGGTCGATGATCTCGTCCAGCCAGCCGAACGCGAACCGCCCCTCCTCGGGCTCCATCAGCGCCCACGAGAACATGCCGAGGCTGACGAGGTTCACCCCGGCCTCGCGCATCAGGGCCGCGTCCTCCTCCAGGACCTCGCGCGGCCACTGCTCCGGGTTGTAGTCGCCGCCAAAGGCGATCCCGGCCGGACGCTCCGGATACATCCATCCCCCTAGAAAGCTTCTGTGAACGTGCACAGTAATCTTTCTCCGCCCTGCCGGGGAACACCTATCCCGAAATTTGCTGCTTTTGCAGGAGATTAACGAGAGCGTAACGACCTCTTGACGGCCATTTCAGCGCTGTTCCACTCTGTGCACGTTCACAGAACTGTCTGGAGGTACGCAATGCGCGCCAACCGCCTTGGAGCAGCCCTGGCCGTCGCACTCACGGCCGCCCTCGCGAGCTGCGGCTCCGGCGAGCCCACCGAGAGGCCCGAGGCGGCGCAGAGCCCCGCGGCCTCCGCGCAGGGGCCCGTCACGCTCACGTACTGGACCTGGGCCCCCAACATGGACAAGATCGTCGAGGTGTGGAACGCCGCCAACCCCGACGTCCGGGTCACGGTCAGCAAGCAGGCGGGCGGCGACGACGCGGCGGCCAAGTTCCTCACCGCGGCCAAGGCCGGCAACCCGCCCGACCTGGTGCAGGCCGAGTACCAGCACCTGCCGTCGTTCATCGCCGCCGACGCGGTGGCCGACCTCAAGGCCGAGACGGCCGCGATCGAGAAGGAGTTCAGCGCGGGCCTGTGGGGGCTGGTCACGCTGGGCACCGAGTCCGTCTACGGCATCCCGCAGGACAGCGGCCCGATGATGCTCTTCTACCGCAAGGACCTGTTCGACAAGCACGGGCTCAAGGTGCCGGCGACCTGGCAGGAGTACGCCGAGGCCGCCAGGAAGCTGCGCGAGAAGGACCCGCAGGCGTACCTCGGCACGTTCTCCAGCAAGGATCCGGGAGCGTTCACAGGGCTGGCCCAGCAGGCCGGCGCGCAGTGGTGGTCGATCAGCGGCGAGTCGTGGAAGGTCGGCATCGCCGACGAGCCCACCAGGAGGGTCGCCGCCTACTGGGACGGCCTGGTCAAGGAGGGCGTCATCGACGACATGCCGTACTTCACCCCCGAGTGGAACAAGGCACTCAACGACGGCAGGCTGCTGACCTGGCCCTCCGCCGTGTGGGCGCCGGGCGTGCTGGCCGGCAACGCGCCCAAGGCCAAGGGCAAGTGGGCCGTCGCGCCGCTGCCGCAGTGGAACGCCGGGGAGAGCTACAGCGGGTTCTGGGGCGGCTCGTCCACCGCCGTGTCGGCCGGCACGCCGCACAAGGCCGCCGCCGCGCGCTTCGCCACCTGGCTCAACACCGACCCGGCCGCCATCGGCCTGCTGGTCGAGGAGGCCGCCGTCTACCCGGCCGCCACCAAGGGCCAGGCCACCCTCGGCCAGGCGCCGGACTACTTCTCCAACCAGCCCGACTTCTGGCGGCAGGCGGCCGCCGTCTCCGCCGGGGCGCGCGGCTTCACCTTCGGGCCGAACGTCGGCGTCACGTACAACGCCTTCAAGGACGGCTTCGACAAGGCGCTGCAGAACAGGACGCCGTTCACCGACGCCGTGCAGGGCATGCAGGACGCCACGGTCGCCGACATGCGCAAGTCCGGCTTCCAGCTCGCGTCGTGACGCACCCGGACAGGACCGTGCGGCAGCCGGGACGGATCCTCTGGCCGTACGTCTTCCTCACCCCCGCGATCGTGCTGTTCACGCTCTTCCTCGCCGTCCCCATCGGCTACACCGTCTACCTGGCGACGCGCCGCGCCAAGGTGTCCGGGCTCGGGCTGGGACGCGGGGCGCGCAGGGAGGTGTTCGTCGGGTTCGAGAACTTCGCCGCCGCCCTGGCCGACGCCGAGCTGTGGCACGGCTGGCTGCGCGTGCTCGGGTACGGCGCGCTGGTGCTGGTCGTGATGCTGGGCCTGGCGCTGCTGTTCGCGCTGCTGCTGGACACGGCGCGGGTGCGGCTGGCCCGGTTCTCGCGGATCGCGATCTTCCTGCCGTTCGCGGTGCCCGGCGTGGCGGCCACGCTGCTGTGGGGCTTCCTCTACCTGCCCTCGCTCAGCCCGATCCGGGAGGTGCTCGACGTCGACTTCCTGGGCGCGACCACCGTCACGTACTCGATGGCGAACGTGGCGGTGTGGGGCGGGACCGGCTTCAACATGCTCGCGCTCTACACCACGCTGCGCGCCATCCCCCGCGACCTGTACGAGGCCGCCCGGCTCGACGGCGCCTCCGAGTTCCAGATCGCCGTCCGCGTCAAGATCCCGCTCCTGACCCCGGCGATCATCCTGACCACCGTGTTCTCGATCATCGCGACCATCCAGGTGTTCACCGAGCCCACGGCGCTGCGCCCGCTGACCAACACGATCAGCTCCACGTGGAGCCCGCTCATGAAGGTCTACCGCGACGCGTTCGTCAACGGCGACCTGTACTCGGCCGCCGCCACCTCGATCGTCATCGCGGCGATCTCGCTCGTCCTGTCGCTCGGATTCCTGCGCGTGGTCCGCGACCGCGCCTTCGGGGAGAGCTGATGACCACCGCCTTCGGGGAGGGCTGATGACCACCGCGTTCCGCCACCGGCCGCCGCGGGCCGGAGCCGGCCGCGCCGCCGGTCTCGTGCCGACCGCGCTGCTGCTCGTCGGCGCCGTCTACTGCCTGTTCCCGGTGGTGTGGGTGCTGATCGCGGCCACCAAGTCGCCGGGCGAGCTGTTCACCACCTCCACGCTCTCCTTCGGCACCGGCTTCCTCGGCAACGTCTCGGAGCTGTTCGCCTACCGTGACGGCGTGTTCTGGTGGTGGGCCGGCAACACGCTCCTCTACGCGGGCGGCGGCGCGCTGCTGTCCACCGCCGTCTCGGCGATCTCGGGGTACACCCTGGCGAAATACCGCTTCCCCGGCCGGGACGCCATCTTCACCCTGCTCATCGGCGGCATCCTGGTGCCCGCCGTGGTGCTGGCCATCCCGCAGTACCTGCTGTTCTCCAAGATCGGGCTGGCCGACACGTACGCGGCCGTGCTGCTGCCGCAGATCCTGCACCCGTACGGCATCTACCTGGCCCGCGTCTACGCCGCCGCGGCCGTCCCCGACTCCCTGCTGGAGGCGGGGGGGCGCTGCCGCGCCCGGCGAGGCGGGCCCGGTGGAGGGGGTAAACAGCTGCCCCGGCCTCTTGGTGGCGTCGATCAGCACCCACACCACCGGGAACAGGCAGGAGGCGGCCCCGACGAGCAGCAGGGCGCGAACCAGCCCTCGCTCTACAATCTGATCCTCACGGGCGCCTTCCTGTCGATCATCCCCTTGATCGCGCTCTTCCTCACGATGCAGCGATACTGGAAGACCGACCTGTCCTCTGGAGCCCTGAAGTGAAACGCCCCACGATCCACGATGTCGCCGCCGCCGCGGGCGTCTCCCGCGGCACGGTCTCCCGCCTGCTCAACGGGGACAAATACGTGAGCCCGGCGGCGCGCGTGGCCATCGAACGGGCCATCTCCGAGACCGGCTACGTCGTCAACCGCGCCGCCCGCAGCCTGGTCACCCAGCGCACCGGCTCGGTCGTCATGGTCCTGTCCGAGCCGCACGAGAAGCTGTTCGAAGACCCCAACTACAGCACGATGATCCGGGTCGCCATCCGGATGCTGGCCGAGCGCGACCTGTCGCTGGTGATGATGCTGGCCGGCGACGAGGCCGACAGGGAGCGGGTGGTGCGCTACGTGCGGGGCGGCCACGCCGACGGCGTGCTGCTGGTCTCGACGCACGCCGGCGACCCGCTCCTCGACGCCCTGCGCAGCGGCCCGCCGGCCGTCTCCTGCGGCGCCGTCATCGGCCGCGAGACCGTCATCCCGTACGCCGCCGCCGACGACCGCCTCGGCGCCCGCCAGATGACCGAGTACTTCGTCGGCCTGGGCCGCCGGCGCATCGCCATGATCACCGGCCCGATGGACACGCCGGGCGGCATCCAGCGCCTGGAGGGCTTCGCCGACGTGCTCGGCCGCAAGGCCACCAAGCGCCTGATCGCCCACGGCGACTGGACCCAGGCCAGCGGCGAGCGCGCCATGACCGAACTCCTGGAGCGCACCCCCGACCTCGACGCCGTCTTCGTCGCCTCCGACCTCATGGCCGCCGGCGCCCTGGCGGCCCTGCGCGCGGCCGGCCGCCGCGTCCCGGACGACGTGGCGGTGGGCGGCTTCGACGACTCCCCCGTCGCCCTCTCCACCCACCCGCCCCTGACCACCATCAGACAGCCCCTGGCCGAGATGGCCCAGGAAACCCTCCGCCTCCTGCTGGCCCTCATAGACGGCGCCGACCACGTCGACCCGGTCATCCTCCCCACCGAACTGGTCATCCGCGCCTCCGCCTGACCCCATCCCCGGCCGCACGGAGGAGGACCGATGTCGAACCCGAACCGGGGGTAGCTCATGAGGCCCCGTTCAGGGCTCTCTTCGCCTCGGCGGATTCAGGCTCCACGACACCACCGGCCCACTGCCACGGCCCGTGCTTCCCTTCTGGAACGTTCGGTAGGCGGCCTCGGTGGTGAAGAGACGCTGCGTCGCCTTGCCCATCACGTGGTCAAGGACGTCGATGGTGAGCATGCCGCGATCGCGTGTCGGATGGAAGAGGTCTGCGATCACCTCGTCCTTCCAGGCCACCCAGTACGCGGCGCTCATCAGGACCAGACGCTCCGGCTCCATGAGGTCGCAGAGCTGGGCCATCGTCGTCCTGCCGACGCGGCGAACGGCCAGGGCGGAATCGGGGGATGCGAATGTGCCGGGCTCTGTCATCGGGGTTCTCCGTGAGCGTCTATCCGGGTGGCTGTGCCATCCGACGCTAGGAGCAGGGCGATCAGCATCTCAACGAGTGTGGCGAAGTGTGGCAGCCCCATGGCTAAAGCGCCGCCAATGCGGCGGAAATCACCCTTCGAGCCGCATCGCCCCGTACGGCCATGCTCGCCAGCATCTCGAACTCTCGGCGGTACTGTGCGATCTCCGCCGGAACGGTCACGGTCACGGCGGCCGTCAGGAGCTCCACGCGGACTTCCGTGTCGTCGTAGATGGAGAAGTCCCCCAACGTGTACGCCTCCCTGGACGCCGTGAAGGGGATCACGGCCAGGGAAACCGAAGGCAGGCGCATCGCCGACAGCAGGTGCTCAAGCTGGCCGGCGAGTACAGCCGGGCCACCCATCCGGTAGCGCAGCACCGACTCCTCCAGGACGAACGCGAATCGGTGGTCGCCCTCGCGCAGGAGTCGCGCTCGCCTCATACGCGCCGCGACCGCCACGTCCAGGTCATCGGGGATCTCGTTCTGCCGTACCACTGCCCCCATGACCGCGCGGGCGTAGTCGGGTGTTTGGAGCAGGCCGGGAACGACCTGGGAGGTGTAGAGCCGGAAGTGCCGCGTCTGCTCGAACAGGCGGGTGCGCTGCTCTTGGAGGTTGCGAAGGCCGCTCCGGTTGAACCGCTTCCACTCCATGTACATTCCGGCCACCGCACGCAGCGTGGCAAGGAGATCTTCGGTCTGATCCTCAGCCCCGCACACGCGGCACCAGGTGCGGATGTCGGCCACTGATGGGGCCCGAGCGGCATGCTCGATCTTGGAGACCTTCGTACGCTCCCACCCCGCGGCAGCGGCCAGCCCGATGGCCGTCAGCTCAGCCTCTTCGCGCATGTCGCGGAGCCGCCTGGCGAGCGCCTTGCGAGCTTCCTGCGCCGAGGACGATGGCGAGGTGGACATGGTGCCGCGGGCCGTAGCTGCGTCTAGGCCGGCTTGTACTCCGCATGGTCGATGCCGCGATCCCAAACCGCCTCGAACGCCGAGACACACAGCCGCGCCACGTCCGGCTCATCGCGCATTTCGTGCGCGAGGAAGTCACCATTCCCGGCGAAGTGGCCGAACCTCACGAGCCGGTCGTCGAACACCCAGAAGTCGTTGCCGGGCAGGGCCAGATCGGAGGCCAGCCGCCGAGGAAGCCAGCGAACCTGCTCCCCGCTCGCGATGTTGAGCGGGTTCGTCAGCTCGTACTCGTGCCGGATGAACTCCGTGACAGGCTCGGACACGATCCGAGCTCGACGCATGACCACTCCGCGGGCGACCGTGGCCGACACCAGCTCCCGCCACGAAGACCAGAAGCGGTCCACGTCGATGGCGCCCGTCCGCTTCCAGTGCAGGAAACACGGGTCGTCCGGCGTGTACTCGTCACGCATCTCCAGATGCACTGCCGAGCGGGTGGTGGCCGCGATCAGCTCTTGGAACGGTGGGGTCGTCGTCGATGTCACGCAGAGCCTCCCATATGAGCTTCCTCATGCGGACCGGGACCCGCACCGCCGTCTCCGACTCGCTGATCCCGCTGGTACTCGTCAGTCGGGCCAGGGTGCGGGAATCGGTGATCGTCTCACCCACGAACACGAGGTCGCCCGTCTCCTCGTCCACCTGCATGGCCGGACAGTTGTCGCCACCCGTGGTGGGGTCGATCACCAGGAAGCGTAGCCGCATGATCCCCTCCAGGTTTCCCGGTGTGCCGGGATGTGGCACACCTCGGAAGCCTGAACATGGGCACGTAGGCCGTCAAGGCACTATGCGTTACGTCCCCATATGCGTTCGGTACGTTCGTGGCGACCAAGGTGATCAAGATCTGTGACCGGCACGAGGGGCCAGAGACGGCGGCACGGTGTCCGCGGCGATCAACCGTGGGGGCCGCCATCGCCGGCATCGACCGTCGCCTTGCTCTCACGGCGGACCCGCCCGAACGCCAGGCTCGGCACACCGGCGGCTGACACGAACGATCTCCCTCTCCGGCCCCTGGAGGTGATCCGCCGCGGAACGCCCGGCGGGAACCGGCCGTCCAAACGATCATGGATGTGCGGTATCTGAAACGCTCGCCCGCTCTGCTGTGCGCTCTGGCAGCGCCGTTGCTGTACGCAGGGGTGACCCTGATCGCGCTCCAGTCAGCCGCCCGGGCGGGGCTCGACCCCCGGCACGAAGGCTGGAACGACCTGCTGCCAGGCCGGCTGGACGGGGAGATCGCCTCGGCGAGAGGATGGGTGGGCGCCATCACCCTCGTCCTCTCCGCCGAGGCGGCCGTGCTCGCCGCACTCGGGGGCCGGCTGAGTCGCCGATCCACCGCCGCCCGCCTCGTGCTGGGCACGGCCGCCGGCATGGCCCACCTGATGAGTCTCGCCCTGGCCGTGCTGGCCACTTATGCGATCGTGCTCTATCCTTCCGGCGACACCGACCTCGGGCCGCTCTTCCCGGACTGGTACCTTCCCGCACTGACCGTCATCGCCGTCATCACCCTCACCGGGCTGACCGTCTGGCTGTCCACCGTGGACAGGAAGGCCCCGGCCGCCTGACGGGCCGGCCCCGCCCGGTGGTGCCGCCCACCTGCGGCGGTGCAGGGCGGCGAGAGCGGGCTGATGCCGCTGGCGCCTCACAGAGGTCAGGCGAGCCAGGCAAGGCGGATCGCCGTCCGGGCAGAGTCAGGAGTTCACTCAGGGGTACCGGCGGGGCTCGACGTCACTCGTTCGCCCCGGAAACCTGGGTCAGCAGCGCGCCTTCCCCCGCTCCCAGGAGCGGCAGGCCCGCCGCGTACCGCCGGAAGAAGCCGGCGGTCGGGGTGCCCGCGCCGGCGATGGCGTCCGGGGTGCCTTCCGCGATCACCGCGCCCCCGTCCGGGCCGGCTCCCGGCCCCAGGTCGATCACCCAGTCCGCGGAGGCGGCGACGGGGATGTCGTGTTCGGCCACGACGACGGTGTTGCCCGAGTCGAGCAGCACGTCGAGCGCGTCCACCACCCGCTGGATGTCGGACGGGTGCAGGCCCGAGACGGGTTCGTCGAGGACGACGAGGCCGGCCTTGCGGCTCGCGGCGCCACGCTGGATCGCGGAGGCGAGCTTCAGCCGCTGCGCCTCGCCGCCGGACAGCTCCGTGGCGCTCTGGCCGAGCTGGAGATAGCCGAGCCCGACCTGGTTCAGGGCCTTCAGGGTGTCCGCGAGTTGCCGGGGCCGGGAGAAGTGCTCCACGGCCTCGGCGACGGTCAGCTCCAGCACCTGATCGATGGCCAGCCCCTGATACCGGATCTCCAGGGCCTCCGGCTTGTAGCGCCGGCCCTCGCACGCGTCGCAGACCACCCACACGTCCGGCAGGAAGTGCATGTCGACCAGCTTGCGGCCATAGCCGGTGCAGGTTTCGCAACGGCCGCCACCCGCGGTGTTGAAGCTGAACCAGGAGGCGTTGACGCCGCGCCGGCGCGCCTCGCCGGTCTCGGCGAACAGCTTGCGGAGGAGGTCGAACGCCTTGCTGTAGGTGGCCGGGGTGGAGCGCGGCGTGCGCCCGAGCGGTTCCTGGTCGACGACGGCGACCCAGTCGAACCCGTCCAGGCCGATCACCTGCCGTACCGTGTCGGTCGTCGTCCCGTTCAGGGCGGCCTCCACGCTCACCGCGAGCGCGCCGAGCAGGCTGCTCTTGCCGCTGCCGCTCACCCCGGTCAGGCAGGTGAGCCGGCCGGCGGGGAACCGCACCAGGTCCGCGGTCACGTTGTACGCGCGCAGGCCGTGCAGCTCCACCCACCCCCTGCCCTCCCCGACCGGCCGGCGGGTGCGGCGCAGCCGCGGCGCCTCGCCGGCCAGATAGCGTCCGGTCAGCGACGCCGGGTGGGCGGCCACGTCGGCGGGCGGCCCCGACACCAGGACCTCACCGCCGAGGCGGCCCGCGCCCGGCCCCATGTCGATCACCCAGTCGGCCCGCGCGATCAGTTCGGGGTCGTGCTCGACCAGGAGCACCGTGTTGCCGGCCTGGCGCAGCTCCAGGGCGATGTCGAGCAGGTGCGCCTTGTCCGCAGGATGCAGCCCGGTCCCGGGCTCGTCCAGGACGAAGACGACGCCGCTCAGGTCGGTGCTGAGCTGGGCGGCGAGCCGGGTTCGCTGCAACTCGCCCCCAGACAGCGTCGCCGCGCTCCGCGAGAGCTGGAGATGGGCCAGGCCGAGCCGGTCGAGGATCCCGAGCCTGCGGCCCAGGTCCTGCAGCAGCGGCTCCCCCACCTCGCGCTGCCGGGCGTCCAATCCATCCGCCACGCGTTCCGCCCAGCGGCGCACCTCCCGCACTTCCACCTCGATCAGGTGGGGATAGGTCAGCCCGCCGAGCCGCACGGACCGGGCCACCTGGTCGAACCCGCTGCCGCCGCAGGCGCCGCACGGCTGCTTGCGCATGTACGGCAGGTAGCGCTGCTTGGCGCTGGAGGTCTGGGCGTTCACGAACACCCGCTCCACCTCGGCGAGCGCGCCCCGCAGCGGCTGGCTGGAGGTGTAGGTCACCGAGACCGTCTCCTTCTTGCTCGACATGTCGACGGTGGCCTCGACCTTCTCCTCGCCCGTGCCGTACAGCACGCAGCGCCGGAACTCCTCGGGCAGCGACTTCCACGGCCGGCGAAGGTCCACACCCCGCTTCTCGGCAAGCGCCGGCACGAACGCGTGCTCCCCCGACCGCCACTTCGCGTACCAGGGCGAGGCGCCCTCGAAGAGCGGAAGCTCCGGATGGGTGATGATCAGGTCCTCCTGCGCCTGCCAGCGCCCGCCCACCCCGTGGCAGTCCGCACAGCTCCCTTCCGGGGTGTTGCGGTCGAAATGAGCGGTCGTCAGCTGAGCGTCCCCGTTCTGCGCCGCCGGGTCCGCGCCGATCCCGGGGAGGCGCGAGTACAGCAGCCCCAGATGCCCGTCGATGCCGGTGATCGTCGCGACCGTGGAGCGGGGGTTGCGGTTCAGGCGGCGCTGGTCGACCGCGAGCGTCGCGCCGAGGCCCAGGATGCGGTCGACCTTCGGCCGGTTGCGCTGGGTGATGTACTGCCGCACGAACGGCGACAGCCCCTCCAGATACCGCAACTGGGCCTCGTTGTGCAGGGTGTCGACGGCGAGCGAGGTCTTGCCGCTGCCGCTCACTCCGGTGAAGGCGACGAGCCGCCCCTTGGGGATGCTCACCGACACGTCCCGCAGATTGTTGGTACGAGCCCCCACCACCTCGATGGCCTCGCACTGCATACTCGCAACGTCCCGTACGAACGCGGTCAACCTTCGTCATCCTCTCGCAACACAACAGAACCTGGGCGGGCAGACATCCACCCATGGGGTCCTTGTCTGTCCGTGGGGTCCCGGCCCACGCCCCCGTCGGTGCCGGCCGGTACACCGATGATCGGTCCGAAACCCGACGTCCTCTGTCATGTTTTCCATCTCCCGATGCCCACCAGGGCCGGGGCTCCGCCAGAGGTGAGAACTTGACGTACTTTCCGGAAATGTCGGTAAAGAGCCAGTACGATCGCCTGCACCTACACACCGAAGGGAAGCCCACAGTGGCAGCCGGTAACGAGCGGGAGCGGGCGCCCAAGGGGATCGACACCACCAAGCCCAACGTCTCCCGCGTCTACGACTTCATGCTCGGCGGCAAGGACAACTACGAGGCCGACCGGCAGATGGCGCAGCGGGCGCTCGAGGTCGCCCCGGACGCCCCCGAGGCCGCCCGCGCCAACCGCGAGTTCCTCGGCCGCGTCGTACGGTTCCTCGCCGCCGAAGCGGGCATCCGCCAGTTCCTGGACATCGGCTCGGGCCTGCCCACGCAGGGCAACGTGCACGAGATCGCCCAGTCGGCGGCCCCCGGCGTACGGGTCGTCTACGTCGACCACGACCCCACCGTCCTGGTGCACGGCCGCGCCATGCTCGCCGTCGACCACGGCACCACGGTGGTGGAGGCCGACCTCAGGGACCCGGACGGGATCATCGACCATCCCGAGGTACGCGGGCTGATCGACTTCGACGAGCCGGTGGGCCTGCTGATGTTCGCGATCCTGCACCATCTGACCGACGAGGAGGACCCGGCCGGGATCGCCGCCCGCATGGTGGACCGCCTCCCGCCGGGCAGCCACCTGGCCGTCTCCCACTTCCACAACCCCGGCCTGGCGTACCCGGAGGTGTCCAGGCAGGCGTTCGCGGCGGAGAAGATCTTCAACGAGACCCTCGGTACGGGCCGCTGGCGCACCCGCGAGGAGATCCTGGCCTACTTCGACGGCCTCGACCTCCTGGAGCCCGGCCTGGTGCCGCTGCCCGAATGGCGCCCGGACCCCGGCGACCGCGCCGTGCCCGGCATCACGTACCACACCTTCGTCGGCGCGGTCGCCCGCAAACCCTGACCGGCCCGCCGCGCGCCTGCCTCAACGCGGCCATGCCGCCCGGACGGCTACAGCGGGCCGTAGATCCAGCATGCCGCCCGGACGGCTACAGCGCGCCCGCGTAGACCCAGCGGCCGTCCAGGCGGACGAATCTGCTGTGCTCCTCCATCTCCCCCGGCTTTCCCCGGTCGAGATAGTGGGCGCGGAAGCGGACGGTGCCCTCCGTGTGGATCACGCTGCCGCCGGTGGTCTCCAGGATCTCCAGGCGCACCCACTTCACCCGCTTGTCCAGCCCGAGCCGGGCCGGGCGGTCGGACGGGTGCCAGGTGCGCAGCAGGTACGCCTCGTCCCCCACGCCGAACGCGCTGAAGCGGGAGCGCATGAGCTGCTCGGCGGTGGTGGCGGCCGCCTCGCCCCGGTGGAGCCTGCCGCAGCAGTCCTGGTAGGGGGCGGGCAGGCCGCAGAGGCACGTACGAGGAGGCATGCGCCCTATTCTGCCCCGAGCGCGACGGTGGAGCCGCCGAGCGGGCCGGAGGCGGAGGCGAAGGTGGCGGTGGAGAAGGTGGCGGCGGGGACGGAAGCGCCCGCCGGGACAGAGGTGGAAATGGCCTGTCCGGCGGTGGAGGCGGTGAAGGCGGTGGAGGCCGAGGCGGTGGTCGGCTCGGCGGCGGGCGGGGGTGGTGGGAGGTGGTGGGTCAGGGCGGTCAGGGTCGCGCCGAGCGGGGCGTCGAGGGTGAACGCGGCGTCCGCGTCACCGCCGGTCGGGCCCTGGTTGACGATGGCGATGGGGATGCCGAGCGCGGCGGCCCTGGTGACGAAGCGCAGCCCCGACTTGATCGCCAGCGACGACCCCAGCACGAGCAGCGCCCGCGCCCCGCCCACCAGGGCGAAGCACTCGTCCACACGCGGCCGGGGCACGTTCTCGCCGAAGAACACCACGTCCGGCTTGAGCAGCCCGCCGCAGCCCGTGCAGTCGACCACCCGGAACCCGGCCACCTGCTCGTCGCTGAGCACCGCGTCGCCGTCCGGGTTGATCTGGCGGGTGGTGGCCTCCCAGCCGGGGTTGGCCTCGCGCAGGCGGCGCTCCAGCTCGGTACGCGGGGTGCGCTCCCGGCACGACAGGCAGACGACCCGGTCGAGGCCGCCGTGCAGCTCGATCACCCGCCGGGCGCCGGCCGCCTGGTGCAGGCCGTCCACGTTCTGGGTGACGATGCCGGCCAGCAGGCCGCGCCGCTCCAGCTCGGCCACCGCGCGGTGCCCGTCGTTCGGCCGCGCGGCGCCCATCTGCCGCCAGCCGACGTGGCTGCGTGCCCAGTAGCGCTGCCGCGCCTGCGCGCTGCCCACGAAGCGCTGGTACGTCATGGGCTCGGCCCTTCTGGCCCGCCCCGTCGGCCCCCGGTAGTCGGGAATGCCCGACTCGGTGGACAGCCCGGCCCCGCTGAGCACGGTCACGCCGCCACCGGCGACCAGTTCGGCGAGTTCGGCCACCTCTGTGGTGCTTGGTGTCACACCTCCATGGTGCCTCAACCGCCCCCGTGCTCCTCCGCCACCGCCCGTCCCCGGCTCACGCGAGGCTGCCGAGGGCCGGAGCAGGGACAGGGGCGGGGGTGGCCGGCCAGGTGGTCGTGATCGGCTCCGGGCAGGGCTCCCACGTCTGGGCGGGCGGCGGGTCGCCGGCGACGGTGCAGGCGGCCAGGCGGCCGGGAGGAAGCCCGGGCAGCCGGCCGAGCCAGGCGGCGATGGTGGACGTCACCTCCCAGGAGCGCATGGTCTCCGGCGCGTCGAACTCGACCCACCGTGCCAGGTCGTCCCCCGCGCGGGGCGGGAAGCGCACGCTGTGGCCGGCCCACACCGTACGGATGCCCATCCGGTACGGCCGCACCCCCGCCACCCGCACCCCGCCGGGCCTGTCGGCCAGCAGCTCCAGCGACTCCACCACGGCCCCGGCGGCGATGCCCGGCGCGCCCACCGCCAGCTCGCACGCCACCGGCGTCCGGGGCGGGACGGCGGCCAGCAGCCGCCGCAGGTTGACGGTCAGGCCGTTCAGGCCGGTGGCGGCGGCCAGGAAGTCGATGCGCGTCACGGTGATGGTCAGCCCGAGGCAGCGGGCCAGCACGTCAGGGGGGAAGGCCGCCGCGCGGGCCGCGTCGAGCCGGCCTGCCCAGGGCCCGCTCGCGGGCGGCTGGTCGTGACCGGTCACCCAGCGCACGGGCGCGGCGTGGCCGGCGCACCACCGCGGGCGGATCACCCGCTCCGGCGACCAGCTCAGCCAGCCGGCCCCGGCCAGGGCGGGCACCCGCCGCAGCGCCGCGACCTGCTCGGCGACCAGCCGCCCGCACAGCGTCACCCGCTCCGCCCCGAGCGCCTTGACCAGCGCGAACGCGGCGGGAAGCTGCCGGTCGCCGTCCACGGCGACGTGGACCCGCCGCCCTCGCGCCGTGGCCACGGCCAGCTCGATCTCGGGCCGGAACAGCTCGCACCTGTCGGCCGCGCCGAGCACGTCGCGGCTGCTCTGTGTGCTGCCCTCGGCCAGTTCGAGGTCGTCGAGGCCGAGCCGGACGGCAGGGTCGTCGGCCAGCCGCAGCGCCGTGCCGACCGCTCTCAGCCGGGTGTCGTCGTAGGTCTCGCGTTCAAGAACGGCCGCCGCCGCCCGCCTGGCCAGCGCGGCGTGCGGTCCGTCGCTGTGGCGTTCGGCGGCGGCCCGCAGGTGGGCCGGGCGGGCAAGGCGCTCGACGAGGCGGGCTCCGAGGTCGAGCAGCTCGGCGCCGGGCGGCGGCAGAAACTCGGTGGTGAAGTCGGTGAACGGGGGAACGACGAGCAGCTCCATCAGCCGCACTCTCCTGGCCATGGGTAGGGATGCGGGGCACGGCCGTCGGCCGTCGTGAGCGTGCCGGCCCGCTTCCGCGCCGGCACAGAAGCAGGGGCAGAAGCAGAGGCAGAGGCAGGGGCAGGGGCAGGGGCAGGGGCCGCGGGTCTGGGGCGCTTCTCCGGCCGGGCGTCCGGCCCCGGCTCCTGCCCGTAGCGGCCGTCCGGGATCGGGTAGGGCCCGTAGGACAGGTCGGGGCTCTGGCCGTAGGAGAAGGCGTATCCCACGTCGTGCCGCGCGCCGCCCCCGGTCGCGCCGCGCCGCCCGTCGCCCGCCCGGCGCAGGTAGACGCAGCCCAGCTCGGCCGCGAACCGCTGCTCCCCCTCCCGCAGCCAGCACTCCTCCGGCCCGGGCAGCACCTCCGTCATGGTGACCGGGCCGGTCCCGGCGGCCAGCCGGGCCAGCCCTTCGAGCAGCGCGGGCGAGCGCGTGTCGACGTAGAACGGCTCGCGCTCGCGGGGCGTGGCGGCGAAGAACGCCTCGGGCAGGCCGTGCACCTCCCGCAGGCGGGCCATGGCCACCAGCAGCTCCTGGTCTCCTCCCGCCTGCCCGAGCGCGTCGAGCGAGGCCGGACCCACCTGCCAGCGCCGCCGCGAGATGACGACGTTTCCCCAGGTCAGCCGGGGGATGCGGGCGAGGTCGCGCAGGCGGGGCGGCCGGACCCTGGGCAGGGCGAGCGCCGTGTGCACCGCCGAGTCGTGCCCGCCGTTGTGCAGCAGCAGCGGCTCGTCCAGCTCTTTGGCGTGCAGGACGGCGCGCCGGCCGTCGCTGTGCACGTAGAGCTCGTCGAGCCCGATCCGCCGCCGCCCCGGGTCGGCCGTGACGCCGCCGAGCTCCAGCACCGGCCCGGGCAGCTCGGGGGGCGGCACGCCGTCGCCGGGGCGCGTGACGACGTTGAGGACGGTGCAGCCGGACAGCGCCCGGCGGATCGCGGTGTCGCGCTCGGCCAGGCACGCGGCGGCGTCGTCGTGGAACTGCAGCGCCCAGGGCGTGAGCAGGACCGTGTCGTGGAGCCGGTTGAGCACGAGCGGGGTCACGCCCGGTTCGTACGCCTCCAGCGCCGGCGCGGCCACCATCACCCCGGCCGAGCAGAGCACGGGCGCCTCCGGCGGGACCGGGTCGTCGAGCAGGCCCGCGAGGTCGAGCTCCGCCGCCCCGGCGGGCGCGTCGCGGATGAGCGCCGCGATGCGGCCGGCGAGCCGGTCGCCGTGCTCGATCTCCAGGTCGCCGGTGGTGCGCAGGACCTCGGCCAGCGGGTGGGTGCCCGGCCCGAGCCGGCCCGCCAGCAGCCGGTTGGTGCGCACCCGGGTCAGCTCGGCCTCCTCGGCCAGCAGCCCGAGCACCCGGGGCACCCGCTCGCGCAGGTCGGCCGCGAGCCCGCCGCCGATCGTGACCCGCAGCGTGCCGCCGGCGGCCTCGTGCACGATGGCCCGGTCGTCGTGCCGCCCGCAGCCGGCCAGCGTCTCGATCCGCCGCTGCACGGCCGGCTTCACGTCGGGAGAGGCGGCGGGGTACTGCCGGAGCAGCTCGCTGATCTCCCTGACCCGGGCCACCGTGGGCAGGCCGGCGTCCGGGGCGGGCCGCGACCCGTCGAGCGCCCGCCGGCGTTGCGCCGGCACCTCCATCCGCCCCCGTCCGGCGGGCCCGGCGGGGCGGGGTCCGCCGGGCGGCGGCGCCGGTGAGAGCCCCCGCTCTCGCGCCTCCCGCACGCCGGCGAACCCGGCCGCGCCCGGGTGGTGGTGCGGCACGCCGCCGCGCCCGCACTCGCACCCCTCGACCGGCCGGGCGGACGGCCCCGCGGCTGACCCGGTGGCTGACCCGGTGGCGGGCCCGGTGGCGGGCCCGGTGGCGGGCTCTGCGGCGGGCCCGGCGGACGGCGGCGGGGCGCCCGGCGCGACGGCACCCCCGTGCCCGTCGCCCCCCGGCGTCTCCCGCACCCCCTTGGCCGCCAGGCGTTCGCGCAGCCAGCCCACCGGGTCGCCGCCGGCGGAGGGCGGGCACAGGTCGTGGGTGAGCAGCCCGCGCCGCACCGCCACGGCCAGCGCGGCGGAGGCCCGCTCCAGCCCGATCCCCGTCTCGGCCGCGATCTCGGCCAGCGTGCGCACCCCGTCGCAGTGGGCCGTGAACGCCGCGCCGTCGGGCGCCTGCCCCGTCCAGGTCGTGCGCCGTGGCACCAGCCCGGCCACGAGCGCGGTCTCGGCCAGGATGCGCCGCTGGAGCGCCTCGCCGACCCGCGCGGCGGGAAAGGCCACCCGGCCGGTGTAGGCGCGGTGCCCCTCCCAGGTGTGCCCGCAGGGCCCGCCCGGATCGACGGCCGCGTAGCCGATCGGCCCGTGGCAACCGGCCGGCTCGCACGACGTCGCCAGCCGCTGCACCTGGTGGGCGAGCTGCCGGCGCGCCCTGGCCCCCTTGGCGGCGCGCCGCAGGTCGCGGTAGAGGGCGGGAGAGGAGCACACCAGCGCGTCGAGGAAGCGCTCGTCGGCCATGAGCCCGGCCACGGCGGCGCGGGCGAGCGCGGCGTCGGCCGCGGCCGTGCCGGCCAGCGTGAGCCGGGCCTCCTCCAGCGGGCCCGTCACCGCGTTCCACGCCGCCACCCATCCGGCGGGGCCGGGGGTGCCGGGTGGCAGCGGGCGCAGGTCGCGCAGGCGGCTGCGCACGCCGCGCGGCAGCCGCCCGCCTCCCGCCCGCCCGTTGGGTGCGCCGGACGGGCGGGGGTCAGTGTCGCGGGCGGGCGTCTCGGCGAGCAGGCGCAGCGCCTGCCTCTCCAGCCGGGCGACCGCCGCGGCCCGCTCGGCCGCCCTGGGGTGGACGAGCGACAGGGCGAGCTCCCAGGGGAAGCCGGCGCTCCTGACGACCACGGCCGGCAGCAGGGTCCAGTCGTGCTCGATGTCCATATGGACCGCTCCTCTTTCCTGGCGGAATTCGCCGTACCGCGTCTCAACTCAGATATTTACAAGATCCTTTTACTGTGTCAATGCGTTCTCGGATTAGAAGAAAATGAGAAGCGGCGACCGGCACTCTCCCCCTTCGCGGAAAATTGACCGTCAACGCCAGCAAAACCCGCCATATGGGGCAGGACTGTTTACTTTGCGTAGCCGGAGGGCCTATCCTCGCAGCACAGAGGGTCAGCGTCGGCCGGAGAAACGCCTGCGATTATCAATTCACCCGACCCGGCGAGCGCCGATTCCGTGCCATTCAAAAGGCGCCGCGCGGCTGCCGCGGATAATCGCGCTAATACGCCCGCGCCCTCTTCCCATTCGCCTGCCGGGGCAAGGTGCGGTCAAGGCCGCGCGCCAGCGGGCCGGAACGGAGAAACGGCCTGATAGAAGGTGACATGGGGGCGAAGGGGGAGCAGTGACGGATGACGGGCGGCGGCACGGCGAACGGTCGCGCCTGAGCACACCGCTGTTCCTGGCGGGGCTCGTCCTCATCAGCGCGGCCGTCATCGCGCTGGACGTGACCACGGGCACGGCGGTGCGGCTGTTCCCGCTGCTGATCTTCCTGCCGGCCATCATCTCCGGCGTCGGCGCGGTGTGGCAGACGGCCGTCGCCTCGGTGTGGGTGGTGCTGGTCGAGGTGAGCACCGGCGTCTACCTCGGCGGGGCGACCGACGACGTGCTGCTCGCGACCGGCTTCACGGCGCTGTTCGGCACGGTGAGCGTGTTGTGGTGCCGCTACCGCATCCGGCGCGACCAGGAGGTGCGCCGGCTGCGCTCGGCGGCGGCCGCCCTGCAGCGGCTCATCGTGCGCCCGCTGCCGCTGCGCACCGCAGACGTGCTCGTGGACGGCCTCTACCAGCCGGTGGAGGAGGACGCGATGGTCGGCGGCGACATGTACGAGGTGGCCGCCTCCCGGCACGGCACCCGGGTGCTGATCGCCGACGTGCAGGGCAAGGGGCTGCCCGCGATCGGCACGGCGCTGGCCGTGCTGGGCTCGTTCAGGGAGGCGGCCTACCGGGAGAGGACGCTCACCGGCGTGGTGGCCGCCCTGGAGAACTCCGTGGTCCGGCAGAACTTCTTCGCCGCCCAGACCGGCGAGCCCGAGCGGCTGGTCACCGCGCTCGTGCTCGACATCGGCAGCGAGCCGGTGGTCGAGGCGATCAACTGCGGCCACATCGCCCCGTACGTCATCGACGGCGGCGACGCGCGCCAGGCGGACCTCGGCGAGCCCGCCGTGCCCCTGGGCCTGGCCGAGCTGACGCCGGCGCCGCGCCGGGGCGCCAGGTTCGTCTTCCCGCCCGGCGCGACGCTGCTGCTGTGCACCGACGGGGTGACCGAGGCCCGCGACCCCCGGGGCGCCTTCTACCCGCTGGAGAGGCGGCTGCGCGCCTGGGCGCCCGAGCCGCCCGCCGACCTGGCCCGTACGCTCGACGCCGACCTGCGCCGCTTCACCCGCGCCGCCCCGCGCGACGACGTCGCCATCCTCACCCTCCGCAGGACCGATCCCGCCGGCCGCGCGCCGTCATGAACCACTGCGAACATCCGCGCGTACCTCCACACATCGGACACGTGGTCCATGGAGGTGTCGTGGAGCTCAGCCTCTTGCGGGCACAGGCGCACAGCCCGTCGTACTTCTCACTCCTGCGCGGCTCGACGGGAGAGCGCGCCCCGGTGGACTTCTGCATCCCGTGCAACCCGTATTTCCCCACCCCGGAGGTCTTCGAGCACCTCGGGAGGAACCTGGAGGCGATACTCAAGTTCTATCCCAGCGACGCGGGCACGATCACCGAGGAGCTCTGCGCCACCTTCGGGCTGCACCCCAAGACGGTCGCGATGGGCAACGGCTCCACCGAGCTGATCACGTGGATCGACCACCTGCTGGTGCGCGAGAGCCTGGCCGTGCCGATCCCCACCTTCGGCCGCTGGACCGACCAGCCGCTGGAGACGGGCAAGCGGGTGGACATGTACCCGCTGCAGGAGAGCCGCAACTTCGCGCTCGACGTGAACGACTACGTCTCGTTCGTCCGCATGCGTGGCTCGCGGGTGGCGGTGATCTGCAACCCGAACAACCCCGACGGCGGCTACCTGCCCAGGCACGAGGTGCTGCGCCTGCTCGACCAGCTCATCGACCTCGACCTGGTGATCGTGGACGAGTCGTTCGGCGACTTCGTGGACGCCGAGCCGTACCCGGGGGTGGCGGCGGAGGCCGCCGTGCGGCCGAACGTGATCGTGCTGCGCAGCCTGGGCAAGAACTTCGGCCTGCACGGCATCCGCTTCGGCTACCTGGTGGCCAACCCGGCGCTGGCCGGCCGGGTGCGCGACGCGCTGCCGAAGTGGAACCTCAACTCCTTCGCCGAGGTCGTGGTGTTCATGATGCGGCAGTTCATGCCCGAGTACCGCGACAGCCTCAAGCGGCTGGCCGGCGACAGGAGGGCGGTGTTCCAGCAGCTCAGCACGATGCCGGGGCTGTCGGTCTTCGCCTCGCAGGGCAACTTCCTGCTGGTGAAGCTGCCGCCCGGCCACGACGGGGTGCCGCTGCGCGACCACCTGCTCACCGAGCACGGCGTGTACGTCCGCGAGTGCGGCAACAAGCTCGGCACGACCAGCCGGTTCCTGCGCCTGGTCGTGCGCCCCCAGGAGGACGTGCGCCGCCTGCTCATCGGCATGACGCAGTTCCTGTACTCCGGGAGCCTGCACGAGATCCCCGTCATCGGCCTGCACCACCGCCACGCCAACCCGCTGCCGGCCTGAGACCGGCGGGCCGGACTCAGGCCGTCACGCCGGCGACGACCACGCCGGTCTCGGGCCGGTCTCGGCCGGCCGTACCCTACGCGCCGCGCGGGCGGTAGGGCCTGGGCAGCTTGAGCCCGCGCTCGGCCATGACCTGCCGCAGCCGGTCCGGGTAGTCGGTGATGAGGCCGTCCACGCCGTCGTCCATGAGCTTGCGCATGGTGGGCTCGTCGTCCACGGTCCACGGGATCACCTTGAGCCCCAGAGCGTGGGCGCGCGCCACCATGTCCCTGGTGACGTACGGCTGGTAGCCCGGGTCGGTCACCTTGCCGTTCTGCGGGAAGCCGTGCACCGGGGAGAACGCCCGCGCGCCGAACGACGCGACCGCCGTGAGCGGGTCGCCGCCGAAGTCGTCGATGTCGAGGCCGCCCAGCCACGGCGAGGCGCCCGGCTGCCCGGTCTGCAGGAAGTCGCGGTTGGTGAGCGCGACGAGCGGCAGGCGCGGCTCCAGCTCGCGCATCCGCATGAGCGCGCCCCAGTCGAAGCTCTGGATGCTCACCTGCCGCAGCAGCCCGGCCCGGCGGATCTCGCGCAGCGTCACCCGCACGAACTGCTCCCTGGGCGCGGTCTCGCCGGGCGCCCCGGCCTCCACCTTGGTCTCCACGTTGAGCATGACCCGGTGCGCCCGGTAGCGGCGCACGAGGTCGAACACCTCCCGCAGCGTGGCCATCGGCGCCCCCGGCACGGCCCGCTGGCCGGGGAACTCCGGCAGCGTCCGCGACCCGCAGTCCATGGTCCTGACCTGCCGGAGGGTGAGCGTGTTGACGTACTTGCCGACGTAGGGGAACTCGGGGTCGCCCGGGACGGCGGGCGCGGTGTCGCGGCACTTCCGGTCGCTGATCCTGCGGTCGTGGGTCACCACCGCCTGCCCGTCCTCGGTGATCTGCACGTCCAGCTCCAGGGTGGCGACCCCGAGCTCCAGCGCGTTGGCGAAGGCCGGCAGCGAGCTCTCCACCACGAGCCCGAGCCCGCCCCGGTGCGCCTGGAGGTCGAAGTCGCGGCGGCCCTCGGCGGCGGCGGCGCCCGGCAGGGCCGCGAGCGCCAGAGCCGCCGCTGCCAGGATCGCGGGCCATCTTCTCATGTCGTCATCCATCCCCGAGAGGTGCTGGTCTTCCGGGAAAGAAGATCGTGCACCCGGGCCACAGGAGGGAGTCCGTCAGGTGAGCGGCGGGCGAAACCTGGCGGGCGGCGCGTGGCCGCCCCAGGGGAGGTATGCTGTCCCGGCCAATCTCCTTACACCATAAACAATCATCCGACGATGGAAGGGTTCCGTGCTCCCCAGCCACCAGGCCAGCACCGTCCAGACTCGCGATCACAGCGCTGCCGACAGCCACGGCCACATCCAGGTCCGTGGCGCCAGGGAGAACAACCTCAAGGGCGTCTCCCTGGACATCCCCAAGCGGCGTCTCACCGTCTTCACCGGAGTGTCCGGCTCCGGCAAGTCCTCGCTCGTCTTCGACACGATCGCCGCCGAGTCGCGGCGGCTGATCGACGAGACGTACACGGCCTTCATCCAGACGTTCATGCCGAGCCTGGCCCGCCCCGACGTCGACGCGCTGCACAACCTGAGCGCGGCGATCATCGTGGACCAGGAGCGGATGAGCGCCAACGCCCGCTCCACGGTGGGCACCGCCACCGACGCGCACACCATGCTGCGCATCGTCTTCAGCCGGATCGCCGAGCCGCGCGTCGGCTCGGCCTCGGCCTTCAGCTTCAACATGGCCGAGGGCATGTGCCCCGAGTGCGAGGGGCTCGGCAAGACGTCGGAGATCGACATCGACGCGCTGGTCGACAGGGAGCTGTCGCTGAAGGAGGGGGCGATCAAGGCCCCCGGGTACGCGGTGGACAGCTGGCCCTGGCAGATCGTGGTCGGCTCCGGCCTGTTCGACCCCGACGTCAAGCTGAAGGACTTCACCGAGCAGCAGTGGCACGACCTGCTCCACAAGCCCGTCACCAAGATCAAGTACGGCACCGGCAACTTCACCTACGAGGGCCTGGCCCTCAAGGTCAGGCGCAGCTACCTGGGCAAGGACCGCGAGGCGATGCAGCCCGCGGCGCGCGCGTTCGCCGACCGGGCGATCAGGCTCGCCGACTGCCCGGCCTGCGGCGGCTCCCGGCTGAACGAGGCCGCCCGCGCGGCCAAGATCCAGGGCATGAGCATCGCCGACTGCTCGGCCATGCAGATCGACGACCTGGCCGACTTCGTCCGCGGCATCGACAACCCCTCGGTCGGCCCCGTGCTGGACGGGCTGCGCTCGACGCTGGACTCGCTGGTCGAGATCGGCCTGGGCTACCTCAGCCTGGACCGCGAGTCCTCGACCCTGTCGGGCGGCGAGGCGCAGCGGGTGAAGATGGTGCGCCACCTCAACTCCAGCCTGACCGACGTGACGTACGTCTTCGACGAGCCCACGGCCGGGCTGCACCCGCACGACATCCAGCGCATGAACCGCCTGCTGCTGGCCCTGTGCGACAAGGGCAACACGGTGCTCGTGGTCGAGCACAAGCCGGAGACGATCGCCATCGCCGATCACGTGGTGGACCTCGGCCCCGGCGCGGGCACGGCCGGCGGCCAGATCTGCTACGAGGGCGCGCTGTCGGGGCTGCGCCGCTCCGGCACGCTGACCGGCCGCTACCTCGACCACCGCGTCCGGCTGCGCGAGGAGGTCCGCGAGCCCACCGGGCGGCTCCCGATCAGGAACGCCACCCTGCACAACCTGCGCGACGTCAGCGTGGACATCCCGCTCGGCGTGCTGACCGTGGTGACCGGCGTGGCGGGGTCGGGCAAGAGCTCGCTGATCCACGGCCACGTCGCGGGCCGGGAGGGCGTGGTGGTGGCCGACCAGTCGCCGATCCGCGGCTCGCGCAGGAGCAACCCGGCCACCTACACCGGGGTGCTCGACCCGATCCGCGCGGCCTTCGCCAAGGCCAACGGGGTCAAGCCGGGCCTGTTCAGCGCCAACTCCGAGGGCGCCTGCCCGGCCTGCAAGGGCATCGGGCTGATCTACACCGACCTGGCCATGATGGCCGGGGTGGCCTCGGTGTGCGAGCAGTGCGAGGGCAAGCGGTTCACGCCCGAGGTGCTGACGTACCGGCTGCGCGGCAAGAACATCAGCGAGGTGCTGGACATGCCGATCTCCGAGGCCAGGGACTTCTTCCCGACCGGGCAGGCCGGCACGATCCTCGACCGGCTGGTCTCGGTCGGCCTCGGCTACCTGGGGCTGGGCCAGCCGCTCACCACGCTGTCGGGCGGCGAGCGGCAGCGGCTCAAGCTGGCCATCAACATGGCCAAGAGCGGCACCACGTACGTGCTGGACGAGCCCACCACGGGCCTGCACCTGGCGGACGTGGACCAGTTGCTCTCCCTGCTCGACCGCCTGGTGGACGACGGCAACACGGTCATCGTGATCGAGCACCACCAGGCCGTGATGGCGCACGCCGACTGGATCATCGACCTGGGGCCCGGCGCGGGCCACGACGGCGGTCAGGTCGTCTTCTCGGGCACCCCGGGCGAGCTGGTGGCCACCGGCGACTCGCTGACGGCCATCCACCTGCGCGACTACGTCAACCGCCCCTGACCCTCCGGGAGGGGCAGGCCGCACGGCGCCCGCCCCTCCCCGGGACCTCCATCAGATGGGCGCCGGAGTCAGACGGCCAGGCGGGCCAGGACGCGGGCGAACTCGGGCGGCGGCGCCACGACGAGCCTGGTCTGCCCGTGCTGGGTGACGATGTCGGCCCTGATGAGCGTCAGCCGGCCCGCGTGCCACCAGTAGACCTGCGGGCTGAGCCCGTCGGTGCGCGCCGCGTGCACCCGCAGCCGCTCGATGGCCCGCACCACCCCGATCCCGTCCACCGGATGCACGAGCAGCGTGTACGGGTCGGGCAGCACCACGAGCACCCCGTCCGCCGGCACCGCGAGGTATTCCCCCAGCCACCGCAGATGCGTGGCGGCCGACGGGCTGCCCGCGGTGAGCCGGATGACCGGGGTGCCGGACAGCTCGATGCCCTCCACCCTGAGCCGCTCCTGCCGGCGCACGTTGGCCACGGCCAGGTCGAGGGCCTGCGCGGTGGGCACGGGCCAGCAGCCGGACTCCTCGGGGCGCACCGGGCGCGTGCCGACGGTGAGCAGCTCGACCAGGTCGGCGTTGAGGTGGCGGCCGACGACGCGGGTCAGGTCGGGCACCTCGTCCACGGACTCCACGCGGGTGCGCATCAGGGGCCGCGCCTGCTCCAGCTCGCACACGTCGAGCCGGTCGCCGGCGGTGGCCACGGCGTGCGCGAGGTGCTCGGAGACCAGCATGGGCCAGTCTTCCCTGGCCCGGCGCCCGGCCTCGCGCCGCAGGCCGGTGAGCCGGACGAGCAGCTCGGCGGCCCGCTCCGGCGCGCCCGCGGCGCGCAGCGTCACGGCGGAGCCGTCAGGGGCGAACTCGAAGGAGTATCCGTGGGACTCCGCGACGAGCGCGAGCAACGAGTCGAGATCGACGTCCTCGACCGGCCGACGCGTGGGCTCCCGGTCACGCCTGAACAAGTTCACGCGCCGTGTCCCCTTCTGTCGGATTCGTCCCTCCTACCTTGCCTGCTCCTCATTCCGGATCGAGCCAGCCAGGGAGCACGATTCGGTATCGATAACACCAAGTGCGCCCAGCCAGATGCTGTGCTGCGGGGAGCCGTGCCCGACCGGCAGCCCGGCCACGATCGGCACCCCGAGCGGCTTCAGCCGATCCTCCAGGACCGGGTACGGGTCACCGCACCCCACCCACGACCCCAGCGCGATCCCCCGCACCCCGTCGAAGGCCCCCGCCTGCAGCAACTGGGTGAGCATGCGGTCGATCCGGTACGGCTCCTCGCCCACATCCTCCAGGAACACGATCCCGTCCGCGAACGACGGCTGCCACCGGGTTCCGCACATCGAGGCGAGCAGCGACAGGTTCCCGCCGCGCACCACCCCCTCGGCCCGGCCGGGAGCCAGCACCCGGTCGCCCGTGACCGTCTCGGCCGTGCCGAACAGGGCCGCCCGCAGGCTCTCCCACGTGCGCGGCTCGGGCCCCGCCTCGTCGCCGGCGATCACGTCGCAGGCGATCATCGGCCCGTGCAGCGTGGGCACGCCCAGCTCGGCGGCGAACGCGTTGTGCAGCGCCGTGATGTCGCTCGACCCGAGCAGCACCTTGGGCCCGGCCTGCCGCATGGCGTCCCAGTCGAGCAGGTCGAGCAGGCGGGCGGCGCCGTAGCCGCCCCTGCTGCAGAACACCGCGGACACGGCCGGGTCGCACCAGGCAGCCTGGAGGTCGGCGGCCCTGTCGGCGTCGGAACCGGCCAGGTATTCGAGCCCCTGCCGGTCGAGCGCGTGCGGGCCGGTCACCACCTTCAGCCCCAGCCCCTCCAGGCGTTCGACGCCCCGCTTGAGCAGGGCGGGCGAGGCCGGCCCCGAGGGGGAGACGACGGCGACGGTGTCATCGTGCTGCATCGATCAGCTCCTTGACGAGCGCGGGCAGTGCCTGGCCGATCGGCTCGTTGATCACCAGGTCGGCGAACGGATCATAGGGGGTGGGCTCGGCGTTCACGATCACCAGCCCCGCCCCGGCGTCGAGCGCCTCGCCGCACAGCCCGGCCGCCGGGTGCACGGTCAGCGAGGTGCCCACCGCCACGAACAGGTCGCACGAGCGGGCCGCGTCCAGCGCCGCGCTCAGCACCTCGGGCTTGAGCAGCTGCCCGAACGCGATCGTGTTGGACTTCTGGATGCCGCCGCAGCGCGGGCAGGGCGGGTCCTGCTCGCCCGCCGACACGCGGGCGAGCACCTCGCTCATGGGCGTGATCAGGTCGCACGACAGGCACTCGGCGCGGTGCAGGGTGCCGTGCAGCTCGATGACCTTCTCCGGCGCGGAGCCGGCGCGCTGGTGCAGCTCGTCGATGTTCTGCGTGATCAGCGCGCGCAGCAGCCCGGCGCGCTCCAGGTCGACCAGCGCGCGGTGGGCGGCGTTGGGGCGGGCGTCCCAGATCGGGTGCACCAGCCTGGCCTGCCACAACGTGCGCCTGACCGCGGGGTCGGCCAGGTAGCGGTCGATCGTGGCGTTCGCCGCCGCCTCGGGGTCTTTCGTCCAGACGCCCTGCGGGCCCCGGTAGTCGGGGATGCCGGAATCGGTGGAGATGCCCGCTCCGGTCAGCACCGATACCGAGGTTGGCTCGTTCACGGAAGAAACGGTGTCACACTTACCTGTCGTATGCGACTTCCGCCCCACATCCTCGTGGTCAACGGCATCAAGGTCCGCCGGCCGGTCTTCCTGCTCGGAGCTCCGCATTCCGGCGTGGACCTGCTCGCCCGCGCCCTGAAACGCGCGCCGGGCTTCCACGTGACGATGGGCCGCGCGAGCGTGGCGCACGTGGTGTACGCCTTCGCCCGCAAGCCGTCCCTCACCCGCACCTCCGGCGCCGTGCGGGTGATGCGTGACGCGCTGGCGGAGTCGTGGCAGGTCCGCCCCCGCTCCTGTGCCGAGTGCGCCGAGCCGTGCCGGGCGGCGGGCGGCGTCACCGGGGCGGGCCCCTGCGTGGCGGCGGACGACGTCACCCGCTTCGGCGACGGCAGCCCCGACCTGATCTACAGCGCGCCCGTGCTGCTGCGCGCCTTCCCCGACGCGCGTTTCGTCCAGCTCATCCGCGACGGCAGGGACGCGGTGGCCGGCATGCTGGGCGATCCGGACTGCCTGGCCTGGTTCAAGCCGTCGATGTTGTCGGAGCGAACCGAGTTTCCCAACCCGTTCCTCGGCGTCAACAAGGACGAGCACCTGGAGCGCTGGAAGAGCATGCCGGCGGCGGGCAAGAGCGCGCTGCGCTGGCGCAGCGCCGTGCGGCTGAGCGCCGAGCTGCGCCGCACGCTGCCCGAGGGCCGGCTGCTGACGCTGCGCTACGAGGACCTGGTGAACCGGCCGCCGCAGTCGGTGGCCACGCTCTCGGAGTTCCTGCAGACGCGGGTGCCGAAGGTCGTCCTGTACGACACCGCGGTGCCCAAGGTGGGCGCCTGGCGCACCCGGCTGCGCCGCGACGACCTGGAGCTGGTGCGGAAGGTCGCCAGGGAGGAGCTCAGGCGGCTGGGCTACGAGCCCGCCTGAACAGCGGCCCTCACGGGGGCGGGCTGCCGGTCGAGCCGAACCGGGGGCGGGTCACGGGGGCGGGCTGCCGGTCGAGCTGAACTGGGTGCGGTAGAGCTCGGCGTAGAGCCCGCCGCGCGCCAGCAGCTCCTCGTGCCCGCCGCGCTCGGCCACGCGCCCGTCCTGCACGACCAGGATCTCGTCGGCCTCCCTGATCGTGGACAGCCGGTGCGCGATGACCAGCGAGGTGCGCCCCTCCAGCGCCGTCTTCAGCGCCACCTGCACGGCCGCCTCGGACTCGGAGTCGAGGTGGGCGGTGGCCTCGTCGAGCACGACCACGCGCGGCGCCTTGAGCAGCAGCCTGGCCAGCGCCAGCCGCTGCTTCTCGCCTCCGGACAGCCGGTAGCCGCGGTCGCCGACCACGGTGTCGAGCCCGTCGGGCAGGCTCTCGACCAGCTCACCGATCTGGGCCGCGCGCAGGGCCGCCCAGATCTCCTCCTCGCTCGCGCCCGGCCTGGCGTAGCGCAGGTTGGCCCCGATCGTGTCGTGGAAGAGGTGGGCGTCCTGCATGACCACGCCGACCGTCTCGCGCAGCGAGTCGAGCGTGGCGTCGCGCACGTCGAGCCCGTTGATCCGCACCGCGCCCGCGTTGACGTCGTAGAGCCGGGACACCAGCGAGGTGATCGTGGTCTTGCCCGCCCCGCTGGGCCCGACGAGCGCGATGAGCTGCCCCGGGGCGGCGGTGAACGACACGCCCTTGAGCACCGGGTAGGAGGGGCCGCTGTCCTGTCTGGCCACGGACTCCAGCGAGGCCAGCGAGACCTCCTCGGCCGACGGGTAGCGGAAGCCGACGTCGTCGAACTCGATCGTCACCGGCCCCCCGGGCACCGGCACGGCGCCGGGCTTCTCCGCCACCATGGGCTTGAGGTCGAGGATCTCGAAGACCCGGTCGAAGCTGACCAGCGCGGTCATCACGTCCACGTGCACGTTGGACAGGGAGGTGAGGGGGCCGTACAGGCGCATCAGGAGGGCGGCCAGGGCCACCAGCGTGCCGAGCTCGAAGGCGCCGGAGACGGCCAGGACGCCGCCGATGCCGTAGACGAGGGCGGTGGCCAGCGCCGCGATCAGGCCGAGCGCGACCCGGAACACGGTGCCGTACATCGCCACGGTCACGCCCACGTCGCGCACCCTGGCCGCCCGCGCGCCGAACACCTCGGCGTCGTCCTCGGGCCGGCCGTAGAGCTTGGCGACCATGGCGCCGGCCACGTTGAAGCGCTCGGTGGTGACCGAGCTCATCTCGGCGTCGAGCTCCATCTGCTCGCGGGTCAGGACCGACATGCGGCGGCCGACGTATTTCGCGGGCACGATGAAGATCGGCAGCAGCACCAGCGCGACCAGCGTGACCTGCCACGACAGCGCCAGCATCGCGGCCAGCACCAGGACCAGGCTGACCACGTTGGAGACGACCGAGGACAGGGTGCTGGTCAGCGCGCGCTGGGCGCCGATCACGTCGGTGTTGAGCCTGCTGACCAGCGCGCCGGTCTGCGCGCGCATGAAGAACGCGACCGGCATGCGCTGCACGTGGTCGAACACCTCGGTGCGCAGGTCGTAGATCAGCCCCTCGCCGATGCGCGCGGAGAACCACCGCTGCGCCAGCGTCAGCCCGGCGTCGACCAGCGCGAGCGCGGCGATCGCGACGGCCAGCCAGACCACCACGCCGGTGCGGCCGGGCAGGATGCCGTCGTCGATGATCGCCTTCATCAGCAGCGGGTTGGCCACCACGATCACCGCGCCGGCCACGACGAGCAGCAGGAACGCCGTGATGTGCCGCACGTGCGGGCGGGCGTAGCCGGCGATGCGCCGCACGGTGCCGGGGCGCAGCCGCTGCTTGGTGACCGAGCCGTCGCGCCGCAGCGACATCATCATGCCTGGGCCGAAGCCGCCACCCATCATCGACATCCGGGCAATCCCTTCTTCTCCGCGAGGACAGCGCCGCCGGGGCGCACGGGATTCCCGGCTCCGCTCACCGCGAAACTCCCCCGTCCGGAGCGGCGCCGCGTCACCCGCGCCGGTTGGCCGCGTGGCGCGCGTCCCCCGGCCCGAACTGCGCCGCGTGGCCCCCGGCCCGAACTGCGCCGCGTGGCGCGTGGCCCCCGGCCCGAGCTGCGCCGCGTGGCGCGTGCCCCGGGCCCGAACTGCGCCGCGTGGCCCGCGCCGGATGTGCTCCGGGCGCGCTCTGAGGCGGCCGCTGAGGGCCGCCGGGCGGTCACCCGACATATCCGGTCCCATCACCCCGATACGGGCGGCATGGCCCGTCAGGGCGCGGCGGCGGGCGGAAGGCGCTCACCACCGGCGCACGTCAGCCGGAAGGGTGTTGAGCATTCAATCAGCCGAAGAGCGCCTTGATCCGCGCCGCCTGCTCGATCCCCTCGGCCCTGCTCTGCTCCTCCAGGGTGCGGCCCTGCGCGCCCTGGAGGAGCCGCTTGGTCGCCGCCGCCGCGTCCCGGTTGGTGGACAGCAGCTGCTCGACCTTTTCTCGTGTCGCTTGCTCCAGGTCGCCCCCGGCGACCACTCTCTCGGCGAGGCCGATGCGCATGGCCTCGTCGGCGTGCACGGTCCTGGCGGTCAGGCAGATGTCGATCGCCTTGGCCAGACCCACCAGCTCGACCAGGGGCTTGGTCCCCGTCAGGTCGGGCACCAGGCCCAGTGCGGGCTCTTTCATGCAGAACGAAACGTCGTCGGCCACGATCCGCAGGTCGCAGGCGAGCGCGAGCTGGAACCCCGCGCCGATCGCGTGCCCCTGCACCGCGGCGATGGATACGATCTCCGGGCGGCGCAGCCACAGGAAGCCCGCCTGGGCCCGCCTGATGCTCTGCTCGAAACTCGCGCCGTCGCTCTTGGCCGCCGAACCGAACGAGCCCTGTCCGGGCACCCCTTCGGCTGTGAACATTCGCAGGTCGATGCCTGCCGAGAAGGACGGTCCCTCACCTTTCACGACGACGACGCGCACCCGCTCTGGCAGGGTCTCGCCGATGCGAGCCAGCGCCGACCAGGTCGCGAACGTCTGTGCGTTGCGCTTTTCCGGCCGGTCGAGCGTGATCGTCGCTATCTCACCGTCCACCTCGAAGCGAACTCCGCCCTCTGCCATGGCAGGGTCGTCGCCCGCGTTCCCCCCGTGCTGTCGCGCCTGCGCTTCCGCCATCGCCCACTCCCGTCATCCGGAATGCTGACCGTCGCGCCCGAGCCTACAGAATATCGTTCTGGCCCGGGCGCGACGGCGGCTGACTAGGGACGGGCGGCTGCGGTCGCACGTTCCGAGGCGGCCGTCAGCGCTTGGACTTGCCTCGGGTCGCCCCGCCGCGCCCGCGCAGAGTCACACCGGACTCGCTCAGGATGCGGTGGATGAACCCGTAAGACCGACCGGTAGAAGCGGCGAGCGCGCGGATGCTTTCGCCCGCGGCGTAGCGCTTCTTGAGATCGCCGGCCAGTTTTTCCCGGTCGGCCCCGGTGACCCGGGTGCCCTTCTTCAGTGTCTCGGCCACGAGTACCTCCTGTAGTGCCGGACTTCCGCAGCGTTACTCCGCCATGATCAGTCATTTCAGCGGGATCGGCTACCTACTCCACGGGAAAAGATCCGTACCCACTCAAATTAAGATCAGGCAAGTGCCACAAGATCGGAAAATTCGTCGCTCCATGCGTCTTCAGTTCCGTCCGGTAGCAAGATCACCCTATCCGGTGACAGGGCGTCAACGGCACCCTCGTCATGTGTGACTAGGACGATTGCTCCTGAATACGACCTCAGAGCGTTGAGAACCTGCTCGCGGCTGACCGGATCGAGGTTGTTCGTGGGCTCGTCGAGAAGCAGGACATTGGCGCTCGACAACACCAGCATCGCCAGCGCCAGCCGGGTCTTCTCGCCGCCCGACAGCACTCCGGCGGGCTTGTCGACGTCGTCGCCGGTGAACAGGAACGAGCCGAGCACCTTGCGCAACTCGGTGTCGGTGAACTCGCCGCCCGCCGAGCGCATGTTCTCCAGAAGCGTACGGTCGGCGTCGAGCGTCTCGTGCTCCTGGGCGTAGTAACCGATCTTGAGCCCGTGGCCGGGCTTGATCTCGCCGGTGTCGGGCGTCTCGATCCCGCCGAGCAGGCGCAGCAGCGTGGTCTTGCCGGCGCCGTTGAGCCCGAGGATGACGACCCTGTGACCTCGGTCGATGGCGACGTTGACGTCGGTGAAGACCTCCAGCGAGCCGTAGGACTTCGACAACCCCTCGGCCGTGAGCGGCGTGCGGCCGCAGGGCTGCGGATCGGGGAAGCGCAGCCGCGCCACCTTGTCGCTCTGGCGCTCCTCCTCGGTGCCCGACAGCAGCCGGTGCGCGCGCCGCATCATGTCCTGGGCCGCCTTGGCCTTGGTGGCCTTGGCGCGCATCTTGTCGGCCTGCGCCAGCAGCGCGCCGGCCTGCTTCTCGGCGTTGGCCCGCTCGCGCTTCCTGCGCTTCTCGTCGGTCTCGCGCTGGGCCAGGTAGGCCTTCCAGCCCACGTTGTAGTGGTCGATCGTCGAGCGGTTGGCGTCGAGGTGCAGGACCTTGTTGACCGTGGCTTCAAGAAGCCCGACGTCGTGGCTGATGATCACCAAGCCACCTTGATGACTGCGCAAAAAATCGCGAAGCCAGCCGATTGAGTCGGCGTCCAGGTGGTTTGTGGGCTCGTCGAGAAGGAGAGTTTCAGCCCCGCTGAAAAGAATTCGCGCCAATTCCACCCGCCTGCGCTGACCGCCGGAAAGCGTTTGCAGCGGCTGGCCGAGCACGCGGTCGGGCAGGCCGAGGCTGGAGGCGATGGAGGCAGCCTCCGACTCCGCGGCATAACCGCCCAGGACATGCATCTGATCTTCGAGCCGGCCGTAACGCCTGACGGCCTTCTCCCGGGTGCGGTCGTCGGCGGAGCTCATGCCGAGCTCGGCCTCGCGCAGCTGGCGGATGACCTCGTCGAGGCCGCGGGCGGACAGGATGCGGTCGCGGGCCAGCACCTGCAGGTCGCCGGTGCGCGGGTCCTGGGGCAGGTAGCCGACGCTGCCGGTGGTGGTGACGGTGCCCGCGGCGGGCAGCCCCTCCCCCGCCAGCACCTTCGTCAGCGTCGTCTTCCCCGCGCCGTTGCGGCCGACGAGCCCGATCTTGTCGCCCGGGTTGACCCGGAAGGAGGCTTTCTCGATGAGCAGACGCGCGCCCGCGCGCAGCTCGATATCATTGGCAATGATCATGGTGACCGGAACACTCCCGAGCTAGGAAACGAGGATTGGGGCGTGCGACGCCGGTCAATCGGGAGTATGCATACCGATCAGTGTAAGGGCCCCGGCAGGGGCGTCACCTCTCGTTATCGATCCTCCAGGTGCTCCCCGATCAGCGCCAGATTGTGAATGGCGGCCAGGCCGTACTGCGCGGCGTCGTTGGTGGTGACGAACACCGCCTCGCGCACCGGATGCGGCACCCGCGGCCCCTCCACCAGTGACGTCTCCCAGACCTCGCGCTCCAGCAGCGGGTTGCGGTTGAGCTGGTCGCCCTCGCCCAGGCGGAACTTGCGCCACGCCCACGCGGCCAGGCCGGCGTCGCCGGTGCGCGCCGCCGCGTACGCCGTGAGCCGGCTGTGCGCCTGGATCAGCGAGATCCCGCTCAGCCGCCGCCCCACCTCCGCCTCCTGCCGCTCCGGCGGGGCCAGGTAGAGCCGGCAGTACTCCAGCCACGCCGCCTCGAACCCGGGCACGCCCAGATCCAGCGCGATCAGCTCGGCGCAGATCTCCGGCAGGCCGAACAACGACGACAGGTGCGAGATCGAGATCTGGTCGCGGGAGGTGTCGAAGCGGCCCGACTCCAGGTCCAGCCGCGCCTCCCCGGTCAGGAAGCGGCGCGGCAGGGCGGCGATGCCGGCCATCGTGCCCAGCAGCCGGTCCCTGGCCCGCTCGTCCCCGTGCCGCTCCCATCTGGTCAGCCAGGCCGCCGCGAGCGAGCCCCAGTCGGTGCCGAGCCCGACCGACAGCGCCGACGGGTCGGGCGTGTAGACGTCCTCGCGCACCTTGCGCAGCGGATCGACGGCCAGGAACGTCTCCTCGGGGACGCTGAGCTCGTCCATCAGGTCGCCGGTGCGCTCGTCGGCGGTCAGGTAGTAGTAGAAGCGCCGGTAGGCGGCGTTGGAGATGCGCAGCTGCTTGCAGCTGCAGCCCCAGTGCTGCACGTTGTGCCGGCTGCCCAGCCCCTTCCACGGGCCCAGGTGATAGACGTCCACCTCGCCGGTGTGGCGGGTCATGGCCTCGGCGAAGCGGAAGACGTCGGCCCGGCCCGTGCGCAGGAACTGCAGCCACAACCACAGGTCGGGCGACAGCTCCGAGTTGTCCCAGGCGTAGCCGCCGACGTCGTAGCGCCAGGTGTGGCGGTCGGCGTCGTAGGTGTGCATGACGTCGCCGTAGTCCCAGAAGCCGTACCAGCGGCGCTGCTCGCGCTCGCGGACGTACAGGTCGAACAGGAAGTCCAGCCGCTCCTCGATCTCGGCGCGCGCGGGCGTGGAGCGGTCGGGCAGGCCCCAGACGCCGAACACGCCGGCCGCGCGCACCCGCTCCGGGCTCGCGACCAGCAGCCCCGGCTCGTTCATGGCGGCGGCGTGCGCGGCCAGCTCGTGCGCGGCGGGCGTGGCGTCGTGCACGCGCAGGCTCAGCTCGTGCGTACGGGCGATGCCGCGCGGGTCGCCGAACCCCGGCTCGTAGTCCTCATAGGTGATCTCCAGGCCCTCCAGCTGCTCGGCGAAGGTGTCCTGGCCCAGGCCGTCATGGTAGAAGCGCAGATCCATGGCGGGCGCGGACGGCGACCACAACCAGACGGTCGCCGTGGCCAGGCCGGTGGCGGCGTTCCTGACGTCCAGGCGGGTGGGGTGCAGCCGCCAGAAGTCGCGCAGCCCGAAGCCGAGGCCGCCGCTGACGCCGCCGACGTAGCCGTACCCCTGGGAGCGGGCGCCGGCCGGGATCGTCACCCAGGCGTGGCCCTCCTTGGTGCGCTTGCGCAGCGTGTAGCCGTCGGCGGAGCCCTGGTCGAGCGTGTAGTCGTTCCAGGTGGGGACGAGGTGCAGGCGGCGGGCGACCTCGGGGGCGAGCGCGCCCGCCGGGCGGCCCTCGACCTGGGCGCGGCGCGCGGCCGCGCCGGGGTCGAGGCGCAGGCCGGTCAGCCCGCGCACGGCCTCGGTGAGGAAGCCCTCGCTCCCGGCCAGGCGGACGTGCCGGTCGTGCGGCTCGTCGCGCATCACCACGTCGGCGCGCAGGCCCAGCCCGGCCAGGAAGTCGCGCCCGGGGTCGCCGTCCCAGACGAAGGTGTGCAGCAGGCGCACGTGCTCGGCGCCGGCGTGGAAGTACAGCCGCACGGTGAACGGCAGCCAGTCGCCGTGCCGGCCCTCCAGCCTGACCACGGCCCGCACGGGGCCGTCCTGCTCGACCGTGACGCTGTCGACCACGCCCGCGCGCCGCTCGCGGGCCGGGTGCCCGCCCTCGTCGGGGGTGGGCTCCGGCTGGCGGAGGCTGACCAGGCGCACGTCCCTGACGATCTCGCGGCCGCCGCGCGCGATCGAGCGGGCGACCGTGCCGCCGCCGATCCGCCAGGTGACCACGCCCGTGTCCACCACCAGGTCGCCGCCCTGGCGGGCCACGGTGACGGCGGCGGGCGCGAGGGGCACGGGGGGTACGGCGGCCTCGCGGCCGGGTTGGAGCCGGTACGCCGTGGCGGGCGGCCCGGCGCCGATGGCGTGGGCCGACCACTTGACCGAGCCGTCCGGCCAGGTCGCGGTGACCCAGCTCTGCACCGGCACCGGCCGGCCGGCGGCGTCGGTGAGCGCGAACGGCGTGCCGCGCGCCACCGTGCCGCGCGGCCACGGGACTCCCCAGGTCGCCCCCTGCTCCCCCGGCCGGTCCAGCCAGGTCAGCTCGGTGACGCCGGGCTCCTCCGGCCGGTCCGGCGAGTCAGGCACGGCGGTCGAGCCGGGCGCGGCGGTCGAGCCGGGCGCGGCGGTCGAGCCGGGCGCGGCGGTCGAGCCGGGCGTGGCTGGCGGGGTCACGTCCGGCTCCTCCGGCCGGTCCGGCGGGGGCGGCGCGGTCACGTCCGGCTCCTTCGGTCGGCGGGTCACTCCTTGACCGATCCGATCAGCACGCCCTTGACGAAGTGCTTCTGCAGGAACGGGTAGAAGCAGAGGATGGGCAGCGTGGCGATGACCACGACGGCGAACTTCAGCCCCTGGGTGGGGAAGAACACCGTCTCCAGGGCCGACAGCGCGTTCTGCGCGTCCGCGCCGGTGAGCTGGCGCACCAGCACCTGCAGCGTCCACTTGCTGGAGTCGTCGATGTAGAGCAGCGGCGACATGTAGTCGTTCCAGATGCCCACGGCGTAGAACAGCGAGAACGTCGCGATGATCGGCTTGGACAGCGGCAGCACGATCTTGAAGAAGACGCCCATCTCCGTGCAGCCGTCGATGCGCGCCGCCTCCTCCAGCGCCTCGGGCAGCTCCTGGAAGAAGCTCTTGACGATGATCAGGTAGAACGGGTTGATCGCGAGCGGCAGGATCAGCGCCCAGTAGCTGTTGAGCAGCCCCAGGTCCCGCACCACGAGGTAGGTGGGGATGATGCCGCCGCTGAACACCACCGTGAAGATCACCAGGTTGAGCGCCAGGGTGCGGCCCGGCAGGTACCTCTTGGCCAGCGGGTAGGCCATCGTGAGGGTGAGCGCGACCTGGACGACGGTGCCGACGAGCGTCACCCCGATGGTCGTGAGCAGCGCCCTGACGAACACGTCGGTGGCGAAGATGTACTCGTAGGTGCTGGTGACGAACTTCTCCGGCCACAGGAAGAACGTCCGCGAGGCGATCTCCGACTCCGAGGCGAACGACCCGGCCAGCACGTACAGCAGCGGCAGGAGCGTGATCAGTCCCAGCCCGACGAGCACGGCGATGTTGACCGCGTCGAAGACGCGGCTGCCCACAGAGCGGTATTGGTTGACGGACATGGCGCTCCTAGAACAGGCCGTTCTGGCCGAGGCGCTTGGCCAGCCAGTTCGAGCCGAAGATCAGCAGGACTCCCGCCACGCCCTTGAACAGGCCGACGGCGGTGGCGTAACTGAACGCGCCCTGGTTGATGCCGACGTAGTAGACGAAGGTGTCGAAGACGTCGGCGGTGCTGCGGTTCAGGTTGTTGGTCATGAGCCAGATCTGCTCGAAGCTCATGTCGAGCAGGTTGCCGGACATGAGGATGGCCATGACGACGATCGTGGGGCGGATCGCCGGGAGGGTGACGTGCCACAGCTGCCGCAGGCGGCCGGCGCCGTCCATCCTGGCCGCCTCGTACAGGTCCTGGTTGACCCCGGCCAGCGCCGCGAGGTAGATGATCGTGGTCCACCCGGTGGTCTTCCACAACGTCTGCAGGATGATGATCGGCCGGAACCACTCCGGCTGCGCCACGTAGTCGACCTTCGTCCCGCCCAGGAACTCGTGCACCCAGCCGGCCAGCACGCCGTAGTCGACGGAGAACAGGATGTACGTCAGCGACGCGACGATCGTCCAGGACAGGAAGTGCGGGATGTAGATCAGCGACTGCACCGAGCGCTTGACGATGTTGATCCGCAGCTCGTTCAGCATCAGCGCGACGATGATCGGCGCGGGGAAGACGAAGACGATGTTCAGCAGCGCCAGGAACAGCGTGTTGTACATCAGGCGGTTGAAGTCGGGACCGGTGAACAGGTCCACGAAGTGCTTGAAGCCCACCCACTCGCTGCCGTTGTAGCCCAGGAACGGCACGAAGTCCTGGAAGGCGATCTGCAGGCCGCGCATGGGGACGTACTTGAAGACGAGGAAGTACGCCAGCCCGGGGATGAGCATCAGGTACAGCCAGCGATAGCGCCACAGGGCGCGGGCGGCCCTGCCGGGCTCGCGCCGGGGCGCCTTGGCCGCTCTGACCGGTGGCGACGCCAGGTCGGTGGCCACTCGGCCTCCTTTCTCGTGGAGGGGCCCGGCCCGGGCCCCTCCGCCTCACATCACTGGCCGAGCTTCGAGACCAGGTCGTTGATCTCCTGGGCGATCTGGGTGCCGCCGCCGTCGTACCACCGCTTGATCTCCGCCTTGAGCTGCTCCTCGGTGATCTGGCCGGCGAGGTACTTCACCCGCGCGTCGGTCACGATCGGGTTGAGCGTGGCGCCCTTGGCCACGGCCGTCTCCGAGATCACCGGCAGGCTCGGGTCCCAGACGGCCGTCTTGAGGTCCTCGGCCACCCGCTCCTTGCGCTCGGCCAGGTCCTTGCGGTACGGCTCCTCCGGCGGCACCCGCTCGTAGGCGATGCCCGTGGTGCCGGTGCTGGCCTGGGTGCCGAGCTGGATGAAGGCCTTGTCGACGTCGTCCTGGAGCTGCTTGACCTTGGGGTCGTCCTGGTTGATGAGCACGGCCTGGCCGTTCTCGACCTTGAAGTTGCGGCCCTCGATGCCGTTGGTGAGCAGGATCTGGCCCTCCTTGCTGGCCATCTTGTCGAGGGTCTTCAGCAGCTCGTCGAGCTGGGCCTCGGTGCGCACCCGCTGCTTGGAGACGGCCAGGATGTCCTTGTAGCCGCTGAACGGCAGCGAGAACTTCTTGCCGTCGGGGCGGGCCAGGTTGCCGACCGTCAGCACCTTGTCGCCGTAGGTCTTCGGGTCCTGCTCCTTGAGCAGGTCGAGCAGCTGGGTGGTGCGGACGTCGACGTCGATGATGATGCCGCCCTTGCCCTGGACGAACGGGTCGTTCCACTTGGCGGTGTCGAGCGTGTTCCAGTCGGGGTTGACCAGGCCCTCGTCGATCATCTTCTTCATGAAGCGGTTGGCCTCGAAGAACTCGGGCGTGTCGAACTCCGGCACCATCTTGCCGTCGCGCTTGCCCCAGTTGTTCGGGGCGCCGAACCAGACGTCGATCGCGTTGAACGGGCTGGAGGCGGCGAAGCTGACGCCGGGCCACTTCGGGATGATCAGCCCGTAGGTGTCCTTCTTGCCGTTGCCGTCCGGGTCCTTCTCGGTGAACGCCTTGGCGATCTCGTACAGGTCGTCGGTGGTCTTGGGGGCCTCCAGGCCGACCTTCTCCAGCCAGTCCTTGCGGATCATCACCGCGGAGCGGAGCTGCGGCCGGACCCGGTACGGGCCGTAGACCTTGCCGTTGATCGAGGAGTTGAGCAGGATCTTGGGGTCGCCGACCAGGTTGGGATAGTTCTTGATCTTCTCGGTGAGGTCCCAGAACGCCCCGGCCGCCGCGGCCTTGCCGAACGCGGGGGCCTTGGGGTCGACCACCATGACGTCGGGGATGTTGTCGGAGGCCAGCGTGACGTTGACCTTCTCCTGGTAGTCGGCGTTCGGCACCCAGGTGACCCGGATCTTCTTGCCGAGGAACTTCTCGACCGCCTGGTGCAGCTCGCCCTGGGGGTTGGGCGCCGTGCCGAACAGCTGGGTCATGAAGGTGATCGTGCCGTCGTCGGCCTGGCCGGACGTGCCGCCACCGGTGCCGGAGCAGGCGGAGGCCAGCAGGGCGGTCGTTAGCGTTAACACACCAGTGATGAGCCGGCGGTTACGGGGTGCGCTCATGAGTTCCCTTTCGAATGCAGGCGCGCCTCGTTCTCCTGGAAGAAGCGCAGGCAGAGCCACGTGTTGAGATAGATCCAGGCGCCGACGCTGATCAGTGGCGCGAGGACGGGCACCGCCGCGGTCACGTAGGCGATCGCCCAGAGCGCGAACAGCAGCAGCACGGTGGAGGCCGGCCGGGTCAGCGCGAGCAGCGACGCCTTCGGGATGTAGGCCCACAGCGGCAGCTCGTAGTGCGCGTACAACGGCCCGATGTACGCGCCAACGGCCGCCAGCACGAGCAGCGCGGCGAATGTCGCGACCCGCAGCGCGCCCGATCCGGGGCCGAGGACGGAGAAGTACAGGTAGTTGCCGACGAGCGCGACGGCGAGCAGCGCCATCGGCAGCACCAGCAACGAGGCCCGGACGAACTCCCGCCGGTAGACGGTCCAGAATTCGCGCCAGACCTGAAACGATTCATTCCGAGCATGCCGCCGGGCCAGCGTGTAAGCGGCGACGGTGGCGGGCCCGAGCCCGAGAATCACGCCTCCTGCGAGGGTGAAGACGAGCCAGATCAGGTTCAGGCGAGCCGCCCAGATGAGTTCTGAGCAGGCAGCTTGAATCCTGAGGGACATGGCGGGGTGGTTCATCCGGCACCACCTTTCGTGGCATGTGCACGGATAACGGGGGTGGAGTGTTGCACCGTGGTTCCTGCCCAGTTACCAGCGAGTGAACGGCGGTTGCTGCGAAATTAGTGTTGAATCGACTCAAAGTCAATGACGAGATACGCGGAGATTTGCGTACTCTCCGATCATCGGCGCCATCTGCCGGAAGCCGACCTTGCCTCCTGCCAGGGCGGGACCGCCCACGGAGCCGTCGTCCTGCCAGCGGAACGAGACCAAATCGTTGATTGCGAAGCTCACCGCGCCCGCCTCGACCTCCAGCCGCATCGCGTAGGGCCCCTGCGCGTCCAGCACGGCCGGCAGCGGGTCCGGCCCCTGGGCGACCAGGTGGAAGCCGTGGCTCTTGCGCAGGTTGCAGGTGTGCAGGGCCCGTTCGGAGGCCCACATGCGGCGGAAGTAGGACACGTGGTAGGCGTCGATGTCGCCGTGGTGGTACTGCTCGTAGGGGCCGGTGCGGGGGGCCAGGCCGGGGTCGAACAGGTCCCGCCCGTCTCGGCCCCTGGCGTGGAAGAACATGATGGCCAGCCCCGGCTCCCTGACCGGCCAGAAGTCCCATTCGATCCGCACGTCGGCGGGGAGGTCCACGGGACACCACAACACCAGGTTGGCCGCCTGCCCGTCGGAGGCCGGCCGGCGGCTCTCCAGCCGGAGCCTCCCCTGGGGGAAGGAGGTCGCCCCGTCCCCCTCCATCCGGAATCCGGCCAGGTCGCCGGGGCCGGCGAGGGGATTGCGATAGAGCTCGGTCACGATTTCTGCTCCTTGGGGCGTTCGGGGGTGGACCGCGCAGAAGGCGACCCGGCCGGAAAGGGCGCGGGCCGATACGAAAAACGCAGGCTCCAGCCAGGAAGCGGCACGAAAAGCGCAGGCTGAAGTCAGGGAACGGCACGAAAGCGCAGGCCGCAGCCAGAGAATGGCACGAAAGCGCAAGCCTCGGCCGGAGACCGGCGCGGGGACAGCAGGCTTCGGCAGGCGGGTCAGGTGTCGCGGCGCAGCGCGCTGGACTCGCGGATCACCAGGTCGGGCTGGAAGATGACCTGCCGGTGCCGATGCTGCTCGGGGTCGGACACCTCTTCCAGCAGCAGGTCGATGGCCGTGCGCCCGAGCAGCTCCCTGGGCTGCCGGACGGACGACAGCGGCACGGCCGCCGCGGCGGCGAAGTCGATGTCGTCGTAGCCGATGATGGCCAGGTCCTCGGGCACGCGCAGGCCGTGCGAGGCCATCGCCTGTAAGAAGCCCAGCGCCATCATGTCGTTGGCGCAGAAGGCGGCCGTCGGCCGTTCCTCCGGGGGCAGCGCGGCGACGCGCTCCCCGATCGCCCGCCCCTCCGCCACGGTGAGCGCGGGCGCGGTGACGGTGAGCAGCTCGACGGCGCCGTCCGCGGCGGCGACCGCCCCGGCCACGCCGGCGTGCCGGTCGGCCACCTGTTTGACCGACGGCGGGCCGCCGACGAAGACGATGCGCCGGTGCCCGCGCTCGATGAGGTGCGCGCCGGCGATCTGGCCGCCCAGCCGGTCGTCCACGGCGACCGAGCACTGCAGCCCGGTGGCCGGGCTGTCGACCAGCACCACGGGGGTGCCCCGGGCGACCAGCCCCTCCAGCCAGGGGTTGTCCATCTCGACCGGGGTGATCAGGATGCCCAGCACCCGCTGCTGTTCGAGCTGGTCGAGGTGGCGGCGCTCGCGGCCGGGGTCGCCGGCGCTGTTGCAGAGCACCACCATCGAGTCGTGCTCGTCGGCCACCGCCTCCGCGCCCTGGGCCACGTCCACGAAGAACGGGTTGGCCACGTCGAGCACCACGAGCCCGACCGTCCTGCTGCGGCCCACCCGCAGGTGGCGGGCCACCTCGTTGCGGACGAAGCCGAGTTTTTTGATCGCTTCGAAGACGCGTTCGCGGGTGGCGGGGGCCACGATCTCGGGGCGGTTGAGCACGTTGCTCACCGTGCCCACTGAGACGCGCGCCAGCTGCGCGACCTCCTTGATGTTCCTGGTCGCCATCGATCCTCACGAGGCCGTGCTGCTGAAAGGGGGGCGGAACTGCGCCGCTCCGGATGTCACGCCGGACGCGGTGCGCCGGGAAGCGCAGGACCCGCCAGGTCGGGCGGCCCGCCGGGATGCGGTCGCCGAGAGCTTCGGCTCATCATAGCCGCATTCAAGATTGTTTTGAATCGTCTCAACGACGCGGAACGGTCACGCTCCGGAGCCGGGCGGCGGCGTGGCGGCGTGACCGGAGGCGGCGTGACCGGAGGCGGCGTGACCGGAGGCGGCGTGACCGGAGGCGGCGTGACCGGAGGCGGCGTGACCGGAGGCGGGGGTGGCAGGTGAAGACGTTCAGCAGGTGGACGAGGTCCGCCACGCCGACGTCCGGCCGCATCGATCCCTCGGCCTGGGCCCGGCGCACGAGCTCGGCGAGCCGCGTCACCCACCGCTCCCGCTCCCGCGCGAACCCGGCCCGGCCCGCCAGCGCCTCTTCCGGCAGCACCGCCAGCGCGGTGGACAGCGCCGCGCGGCCGGGCTCGGCGGCCCAGGAGACGAAGTCCCCGATCGCGGCCCAGGCGTCGGGAGCGCGGCCGGCGGCGGCCTCCAGCGCGTCGGCCATCGTGTGGACGTAGTGGTCGCCGAGGGCCGCGATGAGGGCGTCGCGGTCGGGGAAGCGGCGGTAGAGCGTGCCGACGCCGACGCCGGCGCGCCTGGCGATGGCCTCCATGGGCGCGTCGACGCCGCGCTCCGCCACGACCTCGGCGGCCGCTTCGACGATCTTGCCCAGGTTCCGCCTGGCATCCGCGCGCATGTGCGACTCCCTCGGGACCGAAGTGGACGATGCGATTCCGCTTAGTGTACCGTCCAGCGAACCGGAACCTGAGATTCCACTTATGGAGGCTGCTCATGATCGTGGTGACCGGCGCCACCGGCGCCATCGGCCGCGCGCTCGTGGCGCGGCTGCGCGGGCACGACGTCCTCGCCGTCGTCCGCCGCCCCGCCGACGACCTCGGATGCCCGTACACCCTGGCCGACTTCGACGAGCCCGAGAGCATCGGCCGCCTGCTCTCCCCCGGCGACCGGCTCTTCCTCAACAGCTCGCTCTGGCCCGGGGTCGTCGATGCCCAGCGCGCGGTCATCGACCTGGCCGCGCGGGCGGGCGTCGCCCGGGTCGTCGCGGTCTCGGTGCGGCACGCCGCCCCCGGCGCCCGGCTCGGCATGGGCATGCACGGCCTCATCGACGCCCATCTGCGCGCGTCGGGCCTGCCCTGGTCGATCCTGCAGCCGAGCGGCTTCATGCAGAACCTGCCGCGCGACTTCGGCGACGGCGTCATGTACGGCTCGTACGGCTCCGCCCCCGTCAACTACATCGACACCCGTGACATCGCCGACGCCGCCGCGGCCCTGCTGACCGGCAGGGCCGGTGCCGCCGGTGCCACCGGTGCCGCCGACGTGGCCGGTGCGGCGGCCCCGGGCCGCGACCACCTGCTGACCGGCCCCGCGTCCCTGTCGCACGAGCGGATCGCCGAGGAGGTCGGCGCGTTCCTCGGCCACCCGCTCCGCTACGTGGACCTGCCTGTCCCGGAGATGGCCGCCCACCTGGAACGGCAGGGCCTGCCCGGGCCGCAGGCCGAGGACCTGGCCCGGCTGATGGCCGAGATGGGCGACGGAAGCTGGGCCGAGGTCACCTCGGAGGTGCGGGACCTGACCGGCCACCCACCCCGCCCCCTGTCGGCCTTCCTGGCCGACCACGCGTCCGCCTTCCGCCGATGAGTCACACCTGACCGGGCCGCCGACGGCAATCTCTCCCCGGATGGGCTGGCCACGCCGCCGCCTCCTACGGCGTCCCCGGCGGTTCGGAGGAGCCCTTCACCCCTCGCGAGCCCTTCTCCTGCGCCGTCACCGAGGAGGAGGACTGATCCGGGTCGGTCACGCGGATGCGTACGGCTCTGAACAGGGCGGGCGTGTCACGCAGCACCGCCAGCCGCGGATCGGGCACCACCAGGAACGGCTCCCGCTCCAGCGCGAGCAGGGGGGCCAGTCGCCGGTCGGCCCGCAGGCGGTCCATCGCGCGCCGGTCGCCGCCGAGCACCACCGCGTCCAGGTCCCCGAGGTGCGGCGTCAGCACGCGCACCGCCGTCTCCACCGCGTCGTCGAGCGCCTGGGCGGCCTGCTTGCCGCGGCGGCGGGCGAAGCGCTGCTGCGACCAGCCGCCGGCCGCCGTGCGGCCCTGGACCAGCCGGGAGCCGACCTTGGAGGCCACCAGCGCGGTGCCGTGGAAGACGCCCGCCGCGTGGCCGCCGAGCCGTACGAGGAACACCCCCACCTTCCGCGCGGCTCCCGCGTGGGCCACGAGCCGGGTCACGTGGGGCGGGCCCGGCGGCGTCATGGGCGGGAAGGGCACGTGCAGCTCGGCCAGCGCGCCGTCGGCGGCCGGCAGCCGCACGACGCGCTCGTCACCGGAGGGGGTGAAGGGCCCGTGGCGGGCGGCGAACCCGTCGATCCACGGATGCAGGCGCTCCGGCGGCACCGTGACCCACCGGCCGCCGCCCCTCGCCGGACGCGCGCTCATGCCCGAAGGCTAGCGGAGACCGCCCGCCCGCCTCCTCCCGGGCACCCGTCCCGACCTCCGCGACACCCGCGACACCCACGCCCCCGCCCCCGCCCCTCAGGGCCGTCCCCGACCGCCGTGACACCCGCGTCCTCGCCCCTCGGAGCCGCCTCGCGCGGGAACCGCCCCTCGCGGGCACCGCCCCGGGCGGGCACCGCCCCGGGGCGGGCACCGCCCCGGGGCGGGCACCGCCCCGGGCGGGGGCGCGGTGCCCGCGGGGAGGGAGCGCCCGGGGAATCAAAGCGGAAATATGGGTAAATTCTGTTTCGCGGGGCTTCTGCGACGGCTGTGCCTGGAGCACCATCTGTACGTGTCCTCCCTGCTCACCAGCCCCCTGGTGGACCTCGACTCCGGGGCCGTGATCGCGCACCCCGCCGTCGTGGACCCCACCGGCACCCTCAGGGCCGCCCCGCTGCCCATGGTGCTCGAACTGCCGGTACGGGTGGTGCTGTCGGGCGCGGGCGCGCTGGCTCCGCTGCACGAGGCGCTGAGACGGGCGGGCAGGCATCCCCGCGAGGCCATCCTCCTGCTCACCGGCCCGTGCCACGAGCAGGACCGGCCGCTGCTCAAGGTGGGGCTCGACAGCCTGCGCACGATCGGGTACCTGCTCGGCTTCGCCGACGTGGGCACCACGGGCGCGGCGATGGACCTGATCACGGACGCGTCCCCGTACGTGCTGGCCCTGGACCCCGAGGTGGTGGCGCGCATCCCCGGCGACCATCGGGCCGCCGCCGTGGCGCGGGCGGTGGCGACGCTGGCGCGCGGCATCGGCGCGCACGTGATGGCGCCGGGCGTGGAGCGCGAGGCGCAGGTGGCGGTGGTGCGCGGCCTGGGCGTGCGTCTCGCGCACGGCCCGCTGCTCGCGCCGGGCCCGGACGGCAAGATCCGGGTCCCGCTGCCGATCGCCGACGAGTCGGCCGCCTCGGTCATGCTCGGCCCCCGGGTGCAGGAGCTGCTGCTCCCGGCCGTGACGCTGCCGGTGGAGGCCAAGGCGGAGGAGGCCGTGGCGGCGTTCGGGCAGGAGCCGACGATCACCAGCGTGATCCTGGTGGACGAGTTCCAGCGGCCGAAGGGCAGCCTGGACCGCAGCAGGTTCCTGCTGTCGTTCGCGGCCCGTTACGGCCACGCCCTGCACGGCTCGAAACCGGCCCAGCGCCTGGCCGACCCTCCCCGTACGGTGCCGCGCACGACCCCGGCCATCGCGGCCATGCAGGCGGCCGGCCGGGACGCGGCCCGCGTCTACGACGACCTGGTGGTCACCGACGAGCTGAACCGCTGCCTGGGCATCGTGCGCGTCTCGGACCTGATCAGGCAGGTGACCGCGCTCAGAAGCTGACAGGGGCCGGCCTGATGGGTACAACGCGAGCATGCTGAACCGACGGGCCCTGCTCGGCGCCGGGCTGCTCACCGGCGTGGCGGCCTGCACCGCCGACGCACCCGCGCCCCACGCCTCCCCCCTCTCCGGCGCCTCCGGGCGGGGCGGGTTCGACCCGGGCGACTGGGCGTCCGTGCGGGCCCAGTTCCGGCTCGACCCCGCCTACGCGCAGTTCGCCGCGTTCGTGCTGGCGCCCGCGCCGGCGCCGGTCCGGCGATCGGCCGGGACCGGGTGTGGCGGCGCACTCAGGAGCTGGCCGGGCGGCTCAAGACGGGGCTGGCGGAGATCGCGCACGTGCGGCCGGCCACGCCGCTCTCGCCGGAGCTGTCGGCGGGGCTGGTGTGCTGCTCGGTGGCCGGGATGGAGCCGTTCGAGGCCGTGCGGCGCCTGCGCGCGCGGAAGGTGGCCGCGAGCGTGACGCCGTACAACCCCTCGCTACTGCGCTTCGGCGCCAGTATCGTGATCAGTCCCGAGCAGGTGGACCAGGCCGTCAGGGCGATGGAGGGGCTGCGATGAGCTGGGACGAGCCGTACGGGCCGTTGATCGGCACCCGCGTCCGCGTGCTGACCTGGAACGTGTGGGGCGAGTCCGGCCCCTGGGCAGAGCGCGCGGGACGGATCGAGAAGCTGGTGGGCGAGCTGGCGCCCGACGTGGTGGCGCTGCAGGAGTGGGCGGGCCGGCGGCTCGGCTACGAGCACGCGGCGGCGGCGCCCGGATGCGCGATCCTGTCCCGCTGGCCGATCACCCGGCACGAGGACCGGGAGCTGCCGGTCGGCCCGGACGCGGTCGTCCCCGAGCGGGCCGGCGGCGCCCGGCCGGGCCGCGCGCTGTTCTGCGAGCTGGCCGGGCCGCGCGGCCCGGTGCAGGTGTTCAGCGTGCTGATCGGCTCGTTCCGGCTGGACGAGTCGGCGGTACGGCAGGCGCAGGTGCGGGCGCTGGCCGCCTTCGTGGCGGAGGTGACCTCGCGCAAGCACGTCACGCTGGTGTGCGGCGACTTCAACGCCCCGCCCGACAGCGACGAGCTGCGGATGCTGACGGGGCGCAGCGCGCCCGCGGCGCCCGGCCTGGCCTTCTACGACGCGTGGGAGGTCGCCGGCGACGGCGGCCCCGGCCACACCTGGAGCAACGACAACCCGTGGGCGCGGCCGGGGTTGCTCCCCGGCCGCCGCTTCGACTACGTGCTGAGCGCCTGGCCACGGGCGGGCGGCGCGGGACATCCCGTGCGCTGCGAGGTGGTGGGCGACGGCCCGGAGCCGGCCTCCGACCACTACGCTGTCCTGGCCGAGCTGCGCTACTGAAGAGAGGCGGAGGACGGGGGTCAGGCCACGCGGGTCACCAGCCCCGTGTCGAGGCTGTAGTGGGCGCCGATCACGGTGGCGCTGCCGTAGAGGAGGGGGTCGGCTCGGAGGAACGAGACGGTGCGCCGGATGTGGGCGTGCACCATGGGCTCGACCCGGCCGTCGGTGACGGCGTAGGCGGGTTCGAGCGCTTCGACGATCGCGGGCAGTTCGCCGGGCAGGGTCACCCGGCGGCGTAAGGCCCGGGCGGCGGCCGTGACCGCGCCGCAACGCTGGTGGCCCAGGACGACGACGAGGCTGGCGCGCAGGTCCTGGGGACCGTACTGGACGGCGGCGGTGACCAGGGGGTCGAGGGTGTGCGCCGCCGTACGGACGACCAGCAGGTCACCGAGGCCGACGTCGAAGACGACCTCGGGCGGGACCCTGGAGTCGATGCATGACAGCACCACCGCGTGGGGCGACTGGCCCGTCGCGACCTGCTTCCTGCGCCGCCGGTCCTGGTGCGGGCGGTGGGACCGGCCCGCCGCCCAGCGCCGGTTGCCCTGTTCGAGTAAGGACCACATTTGCTTGGCGGAACCACGCCAAGCGACCGATTCGTTACGCACGGCTGCGATATGCCCGCCCGGCCGGTGACCTAGCGGGCAGATCTCAGAGGCGGCAGGCGTAGATGTCGGTGACCAGAATGGCTCTTGCGCCGATGTCCCAGAGCTGGTCCATCACCTGCTGGTGGCCCTTGCGGCGGACCATCGCGCGCACGGCCACCCAGCCCTCGCGGTGCAGCGGCGAGACCGTGGGGCCCTCCATGCCGGGCGTCAGGGCGATGGCCTCCTCGATGCGCTCGGCGCGGATGTCGTAGTCCATCATGACGTAGTCGCGGGCCTGCACGACGCCCTGGAAGCGGCGGACGAGCTGGCCGACGCCCGGCGTCTCCGGCGCGCTCTGCCGCTTGATCAGCACGGCCTCCGACTTCATGATCGGCTCGCCGAACACCTCCAGGCCGACGTTGCGCAGCGTGGTGCCGGTCTCGACGACGTCGGCCACGGCGTCGGCCACGCCGAGCCTGATGGCCGTCTCCACGGCCCCGTCGAGCTTGATCACGCGGGCGTCGACGCCCTGGTCGGAGAGGTATTTGTCGAGCAGGCCGGCGTAGGAGGTGGCGATGCGCCGGCCGTTGAGGTCGTGCACCGACGTCATCGTGCCCGCCGCGGCGGCCAGCCGGAAGGTGGAGGCGCCGAAGCCGAGCGACATGATCTCCTCGACGGCCGCGCCGGAGTCGATGAGCATGTCCCTGCCGGTGATGCCCACGTCGAGGGTGCCCTCGCCGACGTAGACCGCGATGTCGCGGGGCCGCAGGAAGAACAGCTCCCAGCCGTTGGCGTCGTCGACGACGACGAGCTCCTTGCTGTCTCTGCGGGACCGGTAGCCGGCCTCCTTCAGCATGTCCTGGGCGGCCTCGCTGAGCGAGCCCTTGTTGGGTACTGCCAGACGCAGCATGTCTTCAGGTCCTTACCGTGTGTCTGCCTTCCGCCATCTCCTGGTCGCGGGCGCCCGCGGCGCCCTAGAGATGCTTGTAGACCTGGTCGAGGCCGATGCCCTTGGCGATCATGAGCACCTGCACGTGGTAGAGGAGCTGGGAGATCTCCTCGGCGGCCCTGTCGTCTGACTCGTACTCGGCGGCCATCCAGCTTTCGGCGGCCTCCTCGACGACCTTCTTGCCGATGGCATGGACGCCGGCATCGAGCGCGGCCACGGTGCCCGAGCCCGCGGGCCGGGTCCTGGCCTTCTCTGACAGCTCGGCGAACAGCTCTTCGAAGGTCTTCATGGTCTCTCTCGTCGATCGGATGACGTGCCTGTCAAGCCTAGTCTGCGTCAAGGGGTGACGCCGCCCGGCGTCCGCCACGCGAGACGGCGTCATCGGCTGTTCATCCCAGCGCCTTCTTCGCCCTGGCCACCCGTTCCATCGTGTGCGCCGACTCGCCGCCCTCGTGCCCGTTGTACGGATACACCCTGATGTCCTTCTCTCCCGCGTAATGGTTGTACGCGGCGAACACCGTGGACGGCGGCGTCACCCCGTCCTGCAGCCCCACCGAGAACAGCGCGGGCGTGGCGGACCTGACGGCGAAGTTGACCCCGTCGAAGTACGACAGCGTCTCGAAGACCCGCTCCACCCGGTCCTTGAACGCCCGGCAGTAGGCGGCGATCTCGGCGTAGGGAGGTTCGGCGGTGATCTGGGTGGCGTGCCGGATGTGGCACATGAACGGCACGTCCACCAGCGCGCAGGCCAGGCCGGGCGCCAGCGCGGAGACGGCCAGCGCGATGGCCCCGCCCTGGCTGGCGCCCGCGACCGCGACCGCCCCGATCCGGGGGTGCGCCCTGGCGGCCTCGACCGCGCGCACGGCGTCGGTGTAGAGCCGCCGGTAGTAGTAGTCGTCCGGGTCCTCGATGCCGCCGGTCATGACGCCGGGGGTCTGCGGCCCGGTGCCGGGGTACGGGTCGGCGGTGTCGCCGCGCCGCCACCCGCCCGCGCCCTGTCCCCTGCTGTCCATGGCGAGCACGGCGTAGCCGAAGCCGGGCCAGGTCAGCCAGTCGACGGGCAGGCCGCGCCCGCCGCCGTACCCCTGGTACTCGACCACGCACGGCACCGGCCCCGAGACGTGCCGGGGCAGCAGCAGCCAGCCCTTGATCGGATGCCCGCCGAAGCCGGCGAAGGTGACGTCGAACACGTCGGCCACGGTCAGGTCGCCCGGCACGGGGGTGAAGCGGGCGGCCAGGTCGTGGGCGCGGGCCTCGGCGAGCGTGCGCTCCCAGAACGCGTCGAACCCGGCCGGTTCGGCGCGCTCGGGCAGGTACTCGCGCAGTTGCGGAAGGGGCAGGTCGACGAACACGCGGCGCTCCTCAGGCCGGGGGGACACATCTGGTGGATGTTCCCACACCCCGCAGAACCCGTCACCGACCGTCTCACCCACCGCGACCGGCCGGAGCCGGTGGAAACGACGCTGCCCGCCGCACCTTGCGGCGCGGCGGGCAGCTCAGGGTCGATCAGCGGGCCGCGCGGCCGGTCGCCGGACCGGCCGTGGCCCTTCGCGGGTCAGCGCTCGAAGCGGCGGCCCGAGTTGCGGCGGAAACCGCCGTTGCCGCGCTCCTCGGTGCGCCCGCCGCCCCCGCCGGAGCGGTAGCCGTCACGCGGCGCGCGCTCGTCGGTGCGGAAGGTGCCGCGGTCGCGGTCGGCCGAGAACGGCCGGCCACGGTCGGAGGCGTAGCGCGGGGCCCGGTCGTCGGGGCGGAACCCGGCGCCGCGCTGGCCGCGGTCGTCCTGGCGCAGCGGGCGGTCGTCGGCGCGGTAGCCGCCCCGGCCCCGGTTGTCCCGCCGGCGGTCGTCGCTGAACGTGCGCGGCTCCTGCGTGCGGCCGAACGGCCGCTCGCCCTCGCCGTGCCGGCGCGGACGGCGGTCCTCGGCCGCCCCGGCGGCGAACGGCCGGTCACCGTCCTCGTGACGGCGCGGACGGCGCTCGTCGCCCGAGCCGAACGAGCGCTCGCCGTCCTCGTGGCGGCGCGGACGGCGGTCACCGTCGAAGTCGCGGCGGCCACGGCGGCCACGGCGCTCGGAGACGCCGCCCTCGCGGCGCGGGCGCAGCGGCTTGCGGACGTCGGGCTCCCACACGGGGATGGCCTCGCCGCTGGGCACGCGGGCGCCGGTCACCTCGGCCACCCGGGGGTGGCCGGGAGTGGCCTTCAGCCGGTACGGATGGATGCCGGCGCGGCGGGTGAGGGCGTCGGTCGAGCGGCGCTCGTTGGGCAGCACCAGCGTGACGACCGTGCCCTTCTCCCCCGCGCGGGCCGTGCGGCCGCCGCGGTGCAGGTAGCTCTTGTGGTCCTGGGGCGGGTCCACGTGCAGCACCAGGCTGATGTTGTCGACGTGGATGCCGCGCGCCGCGACGTCGGTGCAGACCAGCACGTTGATGGAGCCCTCACGGAACTCCGACAGGATGCGGGTGCGCTGGTTCTGGCGCTTGCCGCCGTGCAGGCCACCCGACTTGACGCCGACCCGGGCCAGCTGCTTGCACAGCCGGTCCACGCCGTGCTGGGTGCGGACGAAGATGATCGTACGGCCCTCGCGGTTGGCGATCTCGGCGATGACGTCGAACTTGTCGTCGCGCGTGACCTGCATCACGTGGTGCTCCATGGTGTCGACCGGCGAGGTCGCCGGGGCCACGGAGTGCGTGATCGGGTTCTTGAGGAAGCGCTGCACCAGCTTGTCGACGTCGCCGTCGAGCGTGGCGGAGAACAGCAGCCGCTGCCCGTCGGAGGGGGTCTGCGCGAGCAGGTCGGTGACGACCGGGAAGAAGCCGAGGTCGCACATGTGGTCGGCCTCGTCGAGCACGCTGACCTCGATGTCGCCGAGCGAGCACTCGCCCTGCCTGATCAGGTCGCCGAGGCGGCCCGGGGTGGCGATGACGACGTCGACGCCGCGGCGCAGCGCCTCGATCTGCTTGCCCATGGACATGCCGCCGACGATGACCTTCATGCGCAGGCCCAGGCCGCGCCCGAGGGGCTCGAGGGCGTCGTGCACCTGGAGCGCGAGCTCACGGGTGGGCACCAGGATCATCGCGCGGGGGCGTCCCGGCGCGGGCCGCACACCGGCGATGCGCGCCATGGTGGGCAGGCCGAAGGCCAGGGTCTTGCCGGAGCCGGTCTGGCCGCGGCCGAGGACGTCGTTGCCCGCGAGCACGTCGGGGATCGTCGCGCTCTGGATGGGGAACGGGCTGTCGAAGCCCAGCTTGGCCAGCCCGTTGACGAGCGGCTTGGGCAGGCCCAGCAGCTCGAACTCGGACGGGCCCTGCTCAGCGGGGGTCTCGGCAGAGATGTCGCCGAGCGTGGGCATGACAGCGTCAAGCATGGTCACGAAAGTCGTGCCTTTCCGTCGAAGTGGCGCGTCACTTCTGCGAAAGGACGAGCCGGGATGTACGGCGCCATGCCGTACGAGGTTCATAGGGCACCCGCCGTCATGGGGGCGGGGTGAAGAAGAGGGGGGACACACCGGGTGCACCGGCCGCAGGCGATGCGAGACGCGCGATGAGACGTCGGGTGTACCTCTTTACCAACGCCGGGGATGGTATCGGATATTCCCCGGCCCAGGATCCGGACTTTCCGGAATCCACGATCGGCACACTGAAACGGCTGACGCTTTACGCCAGCCGTAACAGCAGCAAAGATCAGACGTTGAAGCCTAGCATACGAAGCTGCTCGCGGCCCTCGTCGGTGATCTTGTCAGGGCCCCACGGCGGCAGCCAGACCCAGTTGATCTTCACGTCGGAGACCATGCCGTCGAGCGCCGAGTGCGCCTGGTCCTCGATGACGTCGGTCAGCGGGCAGGCCGCGCTGGTCAGCGTCATGTCGATGGTGGCCACGGGCCGGCCGCCGTCGGACGGGTCGAGGTTGAGCCCGTAGACCAGGCCCAGGTCCACGACGTTGATGCCGAGCTCGGGGTCGACGACGTCCTTGAGCGCCTCCATGACCTCCTCGACGGTCGTGTCACCGTCGAATCCGGTCGGGGTCTCCGTCGGCTTGCTCATTGGGCACTCCTCACCACAGCGTCCTTGTAGGCCATCCACGAGAGCAACGCGCACTTGACGCGCGCGGGGAACTTGGCCACGCCCGCGAACGCCACCGCGTCGCCGAGGACCTCCTCGTCGGCCTCGACCTGTCCCCTGCCCTGCATCAGCCGGGTGAACTCGTCGACCACCGAGAGCGTCTCCTCGACCGTCGAGCCGGTGGCCAGCTCGTGCAGCACGGAGGCGGCGGCCTGGCTGATCGAGCAGCCCTGGCCCTCGTAGGAGACGTCCAGGATCTTGCCGGCGTCGCCCACCTTGACCCTGAGCGTGATCTCGTCGCCGCACGTCGGGTTCACGTGGTGAACCTCGGCGTCGTACGGCTCGCGCAGCCCCCGCCCCTGCGGGTGCTTGTAGTGTTCCAGGATCAGCTCCTGGTACATCGACTCGCCGATCATGGCTATGCGAACACCTTCTGAACGTGATGCAGGCCGCGCACCAGGGCATCGATCTCGCCCGTGGTGGTGTACAGGTAGAACGACGCCCGCGTGGTCGCGGGTATTCCGAACCGCAGGTGCAGCGGTCGCGCGCAGTGGTGCCCGACGCGCACGGCGACCCCGAACCGGTCGTCGAGGATCTGCCCGACGTCGTGCGGGTGGATGCCCTCCAGCGTGAACGACACCGTGCCCCCGCGCTGCTCCAGCGTCTCGGGCCCGATGACGCGCAGCCCGGGCACCTCGCGCAGCGCCTCCAGCGCGTAGGCCGTCAGCGTGCGCTCGTGCGCCTCGATGGCGTCGAGGCCGATCTCGGCGAGGTAGTCGACCGCCGCGCCGAGCCCGATGGCCTCGACGATCGGCGGCGTGCCCGCCTCGAACTTGTGCGGGATCGGCGCGTAGGTCGAGCGGTCCATCCAGACCGCCTCGATCATCTCGCCGCCGCCCAGGAACGGGGGCATGGCCTCCAGCAGCCCGGCCCGCCCCCACAGCACGCCGATGCCCGAGGGGCCGACCATCTTGTGGCCGGTGAAGGCCACGAAGTCGGCGCCCAGCGCGCTCACGTCGACCGGGTGGTGCGGCACGGACTGGGAGGCGTCGAGCGCGATCAGCGCGCCGACCTCGTGCGCCCGCGCGGCCACCGCGGCCACCGGGTTGACGGTGCCCAGGACGTTGGACTGGTGGGCGATCGAGACGATCTTCGTCCGCTCGCTGATCACGTCCGGGTCGTAGTCGAGCCGGCCCTCGTCGGTGACGCCGAACCACTTCAGCGTCGCCCCGGTGCGCTGCGCGAGCAGCTGCCACGGCACGATGTTGGAGTGGTGCTCCATCTCGGAGATGACGATCTCGTCACCGGGGCCGATCGTGAAGCGCGGGTCGGTGTTGGCCGGGTTGCCGAAGGAGTAGGCCAGCAGGTTGAGCGCCTCGGAGGCGTTCTTGGTGAAGATCACCTCGTCGCGCGACGGCGCCCCGATGAAGCCCGCGACCTTGTCGCGGGCGCCTTCGAAGGCGTCGGTCGACTCCGCGCCGAGCACGTGCATGGCGCGCCCGACGTTGCTGTAGTGCAGGGCCAGGTGCTCGCGCATGGTCTCGATGACCTGGTTGGGCTTCTGTGAGGAGTTGCCCGAGTCGAGATAGACGAGCGGTCGCCCGTCGGGCAGCTCGCGGGAGAAGACCGGGAAGTCCTTCCTGATCTTCTCCACATCGAAGCTGTTCGAAGTCATGCAGATGCCTTCGTGTACTGCTCGTAGCCCTCGGCCTCGAGCTTCTCGGCCAGTTCGGGCCCGCCCTGCTCGACGATCCGGCCGGCCGCGAACACGTGCACGAAGTCCGGCTTCACGTAGCGCAGGATGCGGGTGTAGTGGGTGATCAGCAGCACGCCGGTCTCGCCGGAGGCGCGGAAGCGGTTGATGCCCTCCGACACCACGCGCAGGGCGTCGACGTCGAGGCCGGAGTCGGTCTCGTCGAGCACCGCGATCTTCGGCTTGAGCAGCTCCATCTGGAGGATCTCGTGGCGCTTCTTCTCGCCGCCGGAGAAACCCTCGTTCAGGTTGCGCTGGGCGAAGGCGGGGTCGATGGACAGCGCGTCCATGCCGCCCTTGAGGTCCTTGGCGAACTCGCGCAGCTTGGGCGCCTCGCCGCGGACCGCGGTGACGGCCGAGCGCAGGAAGTTGGAGACCGAGACGCCGGGGACCTCGACCGGGTACTGCATCGCCAGGAACAGGCCGGCGCGGGCCCGCTCGTCGACGGACAGCTCCAGCAGGTCCACACCGTCGAGCAGCACCTGGCCGCCGGTGATCGTGTATTTGGGGTGGCCGGCGATCGCGTAGGCGAGCGTCGACTTGCCCGAGCCGTTCGGGCCCATGATGGCGTGGGTCTGCCCGGCCTTCACGGTCAGGTTGACGCCGCGCAGGATTTCCTTGTCCTCGACGGCGACCTGGAGGTCACGGATCTCAAGGGTGGACATGTTGCTCAGGACTCCTTCGAGAGCGAGACGAGGACGTCATCGCCGTCGATCTTGACTGTGTAGACGTTCACGGGTTGGGTCGCGGGCGGTCCGGTGGGCTTGCCGCTGCGGATGTCGAAACACGAGCCGTGCAGCCAGCACTCCAGGGTGCCGTCGTAGACCTCTCCCTCACTGAGCTTGACCTCGGCGTGGGAGCAGACGTCGTGCAGGGCGAAGACGTCTTCGCCCTTGCGGACCAGCGCCACCGGCGTCTCGTCCGGCCCGACCTCGATGCCGATGACACCCCCGTCGGGGATGTCCTCGACCTTGCACACCTTCTCGAACGCACTCATCGTGCGAGCTCCGCCTCTACGGCGCTCATGATCCGCTCGCGGATCTCCTCGATCTGGATCTTCTCGATGAGCTGGCCGAGGAAGCCGCGCACGACCAGGCGGCGGGCCTCGTCGTAGGGGATGCCGCGGGCCTGGAGGTAGAAGATGTGCTCGTCGTCGAGGCGGCCGGAGGCGGAGGCGTGCCCCGCTCCCGCGACCTCGCCGGTGAGGATCTCCAGGTTGGGCACCGAGTCGGCGCGGGCGCCGTCGGTGAGGATGAGGTTGCGGTTGAGCTCGTAGGTGTCGGTGCCCTCGGCCTCGACCCTGATGATCACGTCGCCGATCCAGACGGCGTGCGCGTCCTCGCCCTGGAGGGCGCCGCGGTAGTCGACGTTGCTCTTGCAGTTGGGCTGCGAGTGGTCGACCAGCAGGCGGTGCTCCAGGTGCTGCCCGGCGTCCACGAAGTAGACGCCCGACATGTCGGCGTCGCCGCCCGGCGCGGTGTAGGCGACGCTGGGCGACAGGCGTACGAGGTCGCCGCCGAGCGTCACCACGAAGCTGCGGAACGTCGCGTCCTTGGCGAGCTGCGCGTGGTGGTGGGAGACGTGGACCGCGTCGTCCGCCCAGTCCTGCACGCTGACGACCTTGAGGTTGGCGCCCTCGCCGACGACGAATTCGATGTTGTCGGCGTAGACGGCGCTGCCCTTGTGGTCGAGCACGAGCACGGCCTCGGCCAGCGGCTCCACCTTGACCACGATGTGGCCGTAGGAGGCGCCGTCGCCCGAGCCGGTCAGCGTCAGCACGGTGGGCTTGGACGTGACGGCCTCGCGCGGCACCGTGATGACGGTGGCCTTCTCGAAGGTGTTCCACGCCTGGGCGCTCACCCGGTCGGTCGGCACGAACGACTTGCCCACCCGGGCGTCGTCGCGGCCGACCGTCTCGACGGTGACCTCCGGGGCGGCGTCCACGTCCACGCGGACGTGGCCGACCGCCTCGGCCTTGCCGTTGTGCAGGCCCTTCAGCCGCGACAGCGGCGTGAAGCGCCACGCCTCCTCGCGCCCGGTCGGGACCTCGAAGTCGGCCAGGTCGAAGGACGACTTCTCGTGCAGGGTCGACAGGGGCTTCTCGTTCAGGCCCATCAGCCGACGGCTCCTTCCATCTGCAACTCGATCAGCCGGTTGAGCTCGAGCGCGTATTCCATGGGCAGCTCACGCGCGATCGGCTCCACGAAGCCGCGCACGATCATCGCCATCGCCTCGTCCTCGTCCAGCCCACGGCTCATCAGGTAGAAGAGCTGGTCCTCGCTGACCTTGGAGACCGTGGCCTCGTGGCCCATCGAGACGTCGTCCTCGCGGACGTCGACGTAGGGGTAGGTGTCGGAGCGGCTGATCTGGTCGACCAGCAGGGCGTCGCACTTGACGGTGCTGGCGCTGCCGTGGGCGCCCTCCTCGATCTGCACCAGACCGCGGTAGGAGGTGCGGCCGCCGCCGCGCGCCACCGACTTGGAGATGACGCTGGAGCTGGTGTTGGGCGCCAGGTGCACCATCTTGGAGCCGGCGTCCTGGTGCTGGCCCTCGCCGGCGAACGCGACGCTCAGCGTCTCGCCCTTGGCGTGCTCGCCCATCAGGTAGACGGCCGGGTATTTCATCGTGACCTTGGAGCCGATGTTGCCGTCGATCCACTCCATGGTCGCGCCCTCGTAGGCGACGGCGCGCTTGGTGACCAGGTTGTAGACGTTGTTCGACCAGTTCTGGATGGTCGTGTAACGGCAGCGGGCGTTCTTCTTCACGATGATCTCGACGACCGCGCTGTGCAGCGAGTCGGAGGAGTAGATCGGCGCGGTGCAGCCCTCGACGTAGTGGACGTAGCTGTTCTCGTCCACGATGATCAGGGTCCGCTCGAACTGGCCCATGTTCTCGGTGTTGATCCGGAAGTAGGCCTGCAGCGGGATCTCGACCTCGACGTTCGGCGGCACGTAGATGAACGAGCCACCGGACCACACGGCGGTGTTGAGCGCGGCGAACTTGTTGTCGCCCACCGGGATCACCGAGCCGAAGTACTCCTTGAAGAGCTCCTCGTGCTCGCGCAGGCCCGTGTCGGTGTCGACGAAGATGACACCCTTCTCCTCGAGGTCCTCACGGATCTTGTGATAGACGACCTCGGATTCGTACTGGGCCGCGACGCCGGCGATGAGGCGCTGCTTCTCCGCCTCGGGGATGCCGAGCTTGTCGTAGGTGTTCTTGATGTCCTCGGGCAGCTCGTCCCAGGAAGCGGCCTGCTTCTCGGTCGAGCGCACGAAGTACTTGATGTTGTCGAAGTCGATGCCGGTGAGGTCGGAGCCCCACGTCGGCAGCGGCTTCCTGTCAAACAGGCGGAGGCCCTTCAGGCGAAGGTCGAGCATCCACTCCGGCTCGCTCTTGAGCGCGGAGATGTTGCGGACGACCTCCTCGGACAGGCCTCGCTTGGCCGCCGCACCCGCGGCATCCGGGTCGGCCCAGCCGAACTTGTAATTCCCGAGGCCTTCCAGCTCCGGGCGGTCGGTGACAGTCACCTTCCGGTCTCCTTGCTCTTGTCTCTGTGTGCGGGATCGGCCAGCGACTGCGGCGTCACGTGCGTCGTGCACACGCCGTCGCCGTGCGCGATCGTGGCCAGGCGCTGCACCGGCGTGCCGAGCAGCTGCGCGAACGCCTCCGTCTCGGCCTCACACAGCTGCGGGAACTCCGCCGCCGCGTGGGCCACCGGGCAGTGATGCTGGCAGAGCTGGTCGCCGCCCGACTTGGCCTTGGTGGCCGAGGCGGCATACCCCTCTGCCGACAGCGCCTGCGCCAGCACCTGCACGCGCTGGTCCGCGGGCACCGTCGCCATGACCGGCCCCAGCCGCGCCAGCAGGCTCGACACCTGCTCGCGGGCGAAGTCGGACACGGCCTCTTGCCCCATGCGCTCGGCCAGGTAGCGCAGCGCGCTGCCGGCCAGATCGTCATAGGCGTGCTCGAAAGCACTGCGCCCCGCGTCGGTGATCGCGAACAGCTTGGCCGGCCGCCCGCGCCCGCGCTGTCCGCGCGGGCGGACCGTGCGAGGCTCGATCATCCCGTCGGCCAGCAGCGCGTCGAGATGACGCCGGACGGCGGCGGGCGTGAGCCCGAGCCGCTCCCCGAGAGCCGCGGCCGTGACGGGACCATGCTCCAGAATCAGCCTGGCGACGCGGGCACGGGTGCCGCGCTCACCACCTGGCTCCATCAAGGGCATGTTTTTCACAACATCAGTGTGCCGTAATTCCTTCCCGGTTCACAAACGGATCTGAGCAGGGCCGGGAATGGAATTTGTCACGCAGGGTAGCCTTACCTAACCTCGGCCCCTGCCCAGGACCGTGAACGTCAGGGCGGAGCAGAGGAAGAGCCCGAGCATGACACAGGCCATGGGCACCGCGGTCCCGGTTCCGGCAAGTCCGACCAGCGGGGCCGCGGCGGCGCCGAGCGCGAACTGCAGCACGCCCGTCAGCGCCGAGGCGCTCCCGGCGACCTGCGCGGGCTGGGAGCCCAGCGCCAGCGCGCCGGTGCCGGGCAGCACCAGGCCCTGGCCCAGCATGATGACGACCAGCCCGGCCACGATGCCCCACAGGCCCATCCCGGTCAGCGCGGCGGCCATGAGCAGGGCCGCGCCGGCCATGCCGATGACGAGCCCGATGCGCACGAGCAGGACCGGCCGCACGCGTCCCGACAGCCGGCCGCCGATCTGGGCGGTGACGGTCAGGGCGAGGGCGTTGACGCCGAAGATGAGGGAGTACTGCTGGGGCGAGGCGCCGTACACCTCCTGGAGCACGAACGGCGAGCCCGAGATGTAGCCGAACATGGCCGCGAACGCCAGCCCGCCGGTCAGGGCGAAGCCCATGAACGAGCGGTCGCGCAGGAGCTGCCAGAACGTGCGCGCGGTGTGCTTGAGCCCGCCGCTCTCGCGCTTGTCGGCCGGCAGCGTCTCGCGCACGCCCGGCAGCACGGCCAGCAGCAGCACGAACCCCGCGACGCTGAGCGCCACGAAGACGCCCCGCCAGGACGTGAACGCCAGCAGCTGCGCCCCCGCGATCGGGGCCAGGATCGGCGCCAGGCCGCTGACCAGCATCAGCGTGGCGAAGATGCGGGCGATGGCGGCGCCGTCGTACAGGTCGCGCACGACGGCCCGCACGATGACCAGCGCCGCGCCGCCCAGCACGCCCTGCAGCAGGCGGAAGGCGATGAGCATCGGCACCGAGGGCGCGAACGCGCACAGCAGCGAGGCGAGCATGAACCCGGCCACGCCGACGATGAGCGGCATCCGCCTGCCCCGCACGTCGCTGAGCGGCCCGGCGATGATCTGGCCGACCGACACGCCGATGAGACAGGCCGTCAGGGTGAGCTGGACCTGCGCCTCGCCGCTGAGCATCTCGGCGGTGATGGCGGGCAGGGCGGGGAGGTACATGTCGATGGACAGCGGCCCGATCGCCGAGAGGGCGCCGAGGATGAGCAGCAGCAGCCCCCGGCTCCTCTGGCTCGGCTGGACGGCGTGCGATCGGACGGCGGCGGACGTGGCGGCTTCTGCCACGGACATGCGTTGACCCCTCTCCCTCGTCGGCGGCGGCCCACGAGGGCCGAGGAATCAAACCCGGTTCCGGTCCTCCTAATTCCCGGTTATCAGATATTTCGCAACCTTTCGTGAAACATCCTGGCGAGCCCGCGGACCGGCCCGGACGCGGACACGGTTCACCCGCGGCCCGGACCCCCTGCCGGAGTCCCTAAACTCGTGGCCATGGATTCCCCAGCCGTCGAGATCGTCGACCTGGTCAAACGCTACGGCGGCACCACCGCCGTCGACGGCCTCTCCTTCCGCGCCGGGCGCGGCGCCGTCACCGCGGTCCTCGGTCCCAACGGCGCGGGCAAGACCTCCACGGTGGAGATCTGCGAGGGGTTCCGCAAGGCCGACGGCGGCACCGTCAAGGTCCTGGGCCTGGCGCCCGCGCGGCCCGAGCTGCGCGCGCGGGTCGGCGTCATGCTCCAGGCGGGCGGCGTGCCGCCGGCGATGCGCTGCGCCGAGTGGCTGCGCCTGGTCTCGCGCTTCTACGCCCGCCCCCTCGACGCGGGCGCGCTGCTGGAGCGGCTGGGGCTGACCGGCCACGCGCGCACCCCCTACCGGCGGCTGTCGGGCGGGCAGCAGCAGCGGCTGTCGCTGGCGGCGGCCGTCATCGGCCGGCCCGAGCTGGTCTTCCTCGACGAGCCGACGGCCGGCCTCGACCCGCAGGCCCGGCACGCCTGCTGGGACCTGGTGGGCGAGCTGCGCGCGGCGGGCGTGTCGGTGGTGCTGACCACGCACCACATGGACGAGGCCGAGCGGCTGGCCGACCACGTCGTCATCATCGACAGGGGGCGGGTGGTGTCGGAGGGCAGCCCGGCCTCGCTGACCGGGGCCGAGCGGCAGCTCCGCTTCCGGGCGCGGCCGGGGCTGGCGCTGGAGGAGCTGCTCAACGCGCTGCCGGTGGGCAGCGCGGCCAAGGAGTCGCCGGCCGGCCACTACATCATCGAGGGCCAGGTGGGGCCCGAGCTGCTGGCCACGGTGACGGCCTGGTGCGCGGCCGAGGGCGTCACGGCCGACGACCTGCGCATCGAGCGCCGCACCCTCGAAGACGTCTTCCTCGAACTGACCGGCAGGGAGCTGCGATGAGCGTCCCTGCGCCGCCTCGAACCGACCGGCGGAAGGTCGCGACGACCGCGCCGGGCCCGACCTTCCTGGAGCCGCGATGACCGCGCTCGATCTCACCCCGGCTCCCGGCGCGGCGCCGTTCCCGCGGATGGTGCTGGCGCAGGCGGGCGCGGAGATCCGCGCGATGCTGCGCAACGGCGAGCAGCTCCTGCTGACCCTGATCATCCCGGTGCTGCTGCTGACCGGTTTCTCGCTCGCGCCGCTGATCGACGTCGGCGCCGGGCCGCGGGTCGACTTCCTGACGCCCGGCGTGCTGGCGCTGGCGGTGATGTCCACCGCCTTCACCGGGCAGGCCATCGCGACCGGCTTCGAGCGCCGGTACGGCGTGCTGAAGCGGCTGGGCGCGACCCCGCTGACCAGAGGCGGCCTCATGATGGCCAAGACGGCGGCGGTCGTGGGCGTGGAGGTCATCCAGGCCGCGGTCATCGTGGCCGTCGGGCTGGCGCTGGGCTGGCGGCCGCAGGGGTCGTTCCTGAGCGCGGCGGTGCTGATCGTGCTGGGCACCGCGGCCTTCAGCGGGCTGGGGCTGCTCATGGCGGGCACGTTGCGCGCCGAGGCCACGCTGGCCGGCGCCAACCTGGTCTACCTGGTGCTGCTGGGGGCGGGCGGGGTGGTGTTCCCGCTGACGAAGTTCCCGGAGAGCGTGCGTCCCGTGCTGGAGGCGCTGCCCATCTCGGCGCTGACCGGCGGGCTGCGCGCGGTGCTCGCCGAGGGCGCGGCGCTGCCCCTGGTCCCGGTGGCCGTGCTGGCCGCCTGGGCGGTGCTGTCGCTGGCGCTGGTCTCGCGCACGTTCCGCTGGGAGTGAGCGCCGCTCCCCGTCATGAGCGAGCGCCGCTCCCCGTCATGAGCGAGCGCCACTCCCGGTCATGAGCGAGCGCCGCTCCCCGTCGTGAGTGAGCGCCACGCCCGCCCCGCGCCGTCGGGCCGGTCCCTGACGACCGGATCCGTCCTGTCCGATCATTCAGGCCGGGGCGCGGGACGGGCGGGGCGGAGGGCGCCGTAGCGGCGCCGGGTGATCGCCGCCACCGCCGTCAGCGGGATCGCGGCCGCCGCCGCCAGGCCGAACAGCAGGCCGTAGCGGCCCTGCTCGGCCAGGAGCCCGGCGGCCCACGAGGCGGCGGCGCTGCCCACGAACAGGGCGCAGGCGAAGAAGGCGATCGTGGTCCCCCTGGCCTCGGGCACGACCGAGGTGGCCCAGGTCTGCAGCGAGGAGTGCAGGAACGACCACCCGCCGCCCAGCAGCAGCGCGGTGATGGCCACGGTGGGCACGCTGACGTGCACGGTGACGACGGCGAACCCGGCGCAGAGCTGCGCGCCGCCCACGACCATCAGCACGGGCGCGGGCCAGCGGCCGGACAGCAGCTTGACGAGCCGGGAGAAGGCCCACAGGCCCAGCCCGTACGCGGTGATGGCCAGCCCCGCCACGGCCGCGGCCAGCCCGGCGTGCTGCAGCGCGGTGGCCAGGAACGGCATGGTGCCGAGCATGATCGCCCCTTCGGTGAACGCCAGCCCGAACACCAGCAGCGCCCACCGGTGCCCGAGCACCGCGCCCAGGTGGCCCAGCAGGCCGCCGCCGGTCCCCTCCTCGCGGGCCGGCTCGGGCAGCGCGCGCAGCGACAGCGCGCAGGCCAGGGCGCAGGCGGCGGGCACGGTGAAGGCCACCCGCCAGTCCACCAGGCCCGCGACCACCCCGCCCAGGCCCGTGGCCAGGGCCGTGCCGAGCGCGGCGGCGGCCATGAGGTCGGTCAGCGCGCGCTGGCGTACGGAGGAGTGCACGGTGTCGCCCACGTACGTCAGGCCCGTCGGGATCACCGCGCCGAAGCAGGCGCCCGTCACCACCCTGGCCAGCACGAGCGCCGCGAGCACGGGCATCAGCGCCGACGCCGCGCCCGCCAGCGCCGCCCCGGAAAGCGCCCAGCGCATCACCCGCACCCGCCCGAACCGGTCGGACAGCAGGCCCCACAGCGGCTGTGTCAGCCCGTACGCCAGGTAGTAGCCGCTGGCGACCGCCACGGAGGCCGACAGCGGCACGCCCAGGTCCTCGGCGATGAGCACGAGCATCGGGCTCACCGCGAAGCGGTCGAAGCTGCTGACGAACGAGGACACCGACAGGGCGAGCGGCGGGCGGGTGAGGCTCACGGGCGGCGCGGGGGCGTTCATCGTTCCATGATTCATTTATCCCGGCAAAAGGGCCAGTTGGCAGCGATACCACCCTGAGGGGTGCAAATCACGCCGCCCCAGTAGGCTGCAACGGTTCTTTCGCCTGTAAGGAGCTCCGTGACCGACTTCGCCCTCGACGACCCCCTCGACCGCGGACCCGGCCTGCCCCGGCCCGGACGGCTGCTGCGCACCGCCGCCGACTCGATCCCGCCCACCGGGCTCGTGCTGCTGGCCATCTTCTCGGCCCAGCTCGGCGCCGGCTTCGCCAAGGAGCTGTTCGCCACGCTGCCGCCGAGCGCGGTGGTGTTCCTGCGCATCGCGGCCGGGGCGCTCATCCTGGGGACGCTGGCCCGTCCCCGGCTGAAGGGGCTGTCCTGGCGCGACTGGGCGGTGGGGGCCGGGTTCGGGCTGACGCTGGCCGTGATGAACCTGTCGTTCTACGAGGCCCTGGCGCGGCTGCCGATGGGGATCGCGGTGGCGATCGAGTTCCTCGGGCCGCTGGGCGTGGCGGTGGCGGCCTCGCGGCGGCGCATCGACCTGCTGTGGGTCGGGCTGGCCGGGGCCGGCGTGGTGCTGCTGGCGCCGTGGGGCGACTCGGCGTCGGTGAGCTGGGCCGGCATCGGGTTCGCGACGGTGGCGGGGGCCTGCTGGGCCGGGTACATCCTGCTGTCGGCGGCGGCCGGGAAGCGGTTCCCCGGCACGACCGGGCTGTCGTTCGCGATGCTCGTCTCGGCCGTGGTGATCGCCCCGGTGGGGGTCACGAGCGGCGGCGCGGAGCTGCTGCAGCCGGAGGTGCTGCTGATCGGGCTGGGCGTGGGGCTGCTGTCGTCGGTGATCCCGTACTCGCTGGAGCTGCAGGCGCTGCGGCGCATGCCCAAGCACGTCTTCGGCATCCTGATGAGCCTGGAGCCGGCGGCGGCGGCGCTGATCGGGGTGCTGGTGCTGAGCGAGTTCCTGCACGTGCAGCAGTGGGCGGCGATCATCTGCATCGTGGCCGCCAGCCTGGGCTCGACCCGCGCGGGCCAGAAGGAGTGACCCGGGGAAAGGCCCGCCGTGGCCCCCGGCGGAGGCCGGGCCGGCGGGCTCCGGGGAGGGCCGCCGCGCGCCCGTGGGATGGGGTCTCGGGCGCGCGGCGGGCGGGCTCGGCTCGGTGGGCGGGATGTGCCGAGCCCGGGAGGGTCAGCGGAGTGCGGGTGTCCGCGTGACCATGGCGGTGCCGGATTGTGCGGCCCGTCAAGGGCCGGATGTGAGGGCGCGCGGCGCCTCGATCGAGGCTTCTCCGCGTCGGCCCGCATCGAGATTACCGCCATCGGAGAGTGCCCGATCCCCGAATGTCGGAACTTGCCGCTCAGTGCGCGGTTCAGTGCACGGTTCAGCGTGCCGTTCAGTGGGCGGTCTCGGGGTCAGTGCTCGGCCCAGATGCCGCGCACGTGGCCGATGTGCTCGCCCATGAGGTGCCCGACGGCCTTGCTGTCGCCGCTCTTGAGCGCGTCGAGCAGCGCCAGGTGCTCCCTGGCCGAGTCGCCCAGCGTGCCGCGCTCGGACAGCTGCGACAGGCCGTAGAGCCTGGCCCTGTTGCGCAGGTCGCGCACCACCGAGACCAGGTGGGCGTTGCCGCACAGGGACAGCAGCTCGACGTGGAAGCGCAGGTCGGCGTCCACGTACGCGAGCAGGTCGCCCCGCTCGCCGGCCACCACGATCTCCTCGGCGACGGGCCGCAGCCGCTCGAACTCCTCGGCCCGCGAGCTGTCGGCCAGCCGGGCCACCGTGGGCACCTCGATGAGCTGGCGGATCTCGGTCAGCTCGTCGAGGTCGCGGTCGGACAGCTCGGTGACCCGGAAGCCCTTGTTGCGCACCGCCTCGACCAGGCCCTCCTTGGCCAGGTCGAGCATGGCCTCGCGCACGGGCGTGGCCGAGACGCCGAACTGGGCGGCCAGCACGGGCGCGGAGTAGACCACCCCCGGGCGCATCTCCCCGGTGATCAGCGCGGCGCGCAACGCGTGCGCGACCTGCTCGCGCAGGCTCTGGCGCTCTCCCACCATCGGCAGGTCGAGCCGGTCCTCGGCAGCCATCGGCCCATCCCTTTCTATGTCCAAGCCTCGTAAGCTGCAGCCGCGACCACGAGGTCCTCCCAAGCCATGCCCGTGCTCTTGAACACGCGCGGACCCGGACCCGTGACCACCCTTCCGGCGATCAGGTCGGCGAGGTTTCCGGCGAGATGACGGGAGGTGATCGTACCCCGGCGGATGGGGACGATGAGGTCTCCCGCCTCCTCCAGGGCGGCCGCCCTGGCCTCGACGACCACGGTGGCACGCGCGACGAGGTCTGCGTCGAGCTCGCGGGCGCCGGGCTCGTGCGAGCCGACCGCGACGACGGTGGCGCCGTCGCGGGCGAGCTTACCGGGGAAGAGGGGACTCCTGGCCGTCGTGCAGCAGGCCACGAGGTCGGCCGCGCCGACCGCCGCACTCACCTCAACACTCACCTCAGCGCCCACCTCAGCGCGCACCTCGGCGCTCACCTCAGCGTCCGCCTCCGCGCTCAACTCCGCGCTCAACTCCGCGCCCGAAGAGACGGCGCCCGAAGAGACAGCATCGGGAGAAGCGGCGGGCGCGGTCAGGGCGGTGGCGGTCAGGCCGAGGGCGCGGCAGCGGGCCGCCAGGGCCCCGGCGCGGTGCGGGTCTCGTCCGACCACGGTGACCTCCTCGACCGGCCGCACCTCCCGCAGCGCCAGCACGTGCCCCCACGCCTGCGGCCCGCTCCCGAACACCACCAGCCGCCGCGCCCCCGGCTCGGCCAGGTGCCGGACGGCCAGGGCGGAGACGGCGGGCGTGCGCAGCGAGGTGAGCGCCATCCCGTCCATGGCCGCCAGCGGGGCCAGGGTGTCGCCGTCGAACAGCAGGTACGTCCCCTGGATCCGGGGCAGCCCGCGCGCCGGGTTGCCGGGCGCGACGCCGACCGCCTTGACGCCGGTGTACCGGCGGGTGGCCGCGGGCATGAGCAGGAGCTGCCCGGCCGGCACGTCCACGATCGGCCGCCGCGGCGTGACCTCCGGGTCGAGCCCGTCCCGCAGCGCCTCCTCCAGGACCGTCACCGCGCGCCCCATGGGGACCAGCCGCTCCAGCGTGGCGGCGTCCAGGTACGGCAGCCCGCTCATCGCAGCGTGAACCCGGCCGGGAACGGGTCGGCGGGGTCGAGCTCGAAGACGTGCCTGCCGGTCCGATAGGCCATGCCGTCCACCTCCACGATCACTCCCCCGGCCGTCCGCTCCGCCACGCGGGCCGTGAACAGCCCGCCCACGACGCTCTCGTGGCGCAGCTCGCCGCCCTTGCCCTCGTCGTCCAGCAGCGCCATCCTGGCCGCGGTGCCGGAGCCGCACGGCGAACGGTCCACCTCGCCGTCGGCGAACACGGTGACGTTGCGCTGCCGCCTGGCCCCGTCGGCGGCGGGCGGCAGCTCGTCGTGGAAGATCACCCCGTAGACGCCGGACAGCCGATCGTCGGAGGGGTGCCGGGTGGCGGGGTGGCCGGCCAGGGCGGCCTTGACGCGGCGGCTGTGGCCGATCAGGGCGTTCAGGTGGCGGGGCTCGACCGACAGCCCGAGCGCCGCGGCCGGCAGGGAGGCGTAGATGGCGCCGCCGTAGGCCAGGTCCACGCGCACGTCGCCGGCGCGGACGTCGCGGGCGATGACGTAGGAGGGCACGTTGACGAAGGTGACGCCCTCGATCCGGCCCGCCGAGCTGCGCACGCGGGCCGTGACGCGCCCCGAGGGCACGTCGATCACCACGTCCGTCACCCCGTCGGCGACGGCCTCGACGAGCCCTTCGCGCACCGCGTGGACGCCCAGCGCGATCGTGCCGTGCCCGCAGGCGGTGGAGAAGCCGTCCTTGTGCCAGAACAGCGCGCCGAAGCGGGCTCCGGGGTCGTTCGGGGGCACGAGGAAGCAGCCGTACATGTCGGCGTGGCCGCGCGGCTCGTTGCACAGCAGCCGGCGCACGCCGTCGTGGCCGGCCATGGCGGCGGCGCGGCGGGAGAGCACGTCGGCGCCGGGGATCTCGGGCACCCCGCCGGTGACGATCCGGAACGGCTCCCCCGCCGTGTGGTAGTCGACTGTCGAGATCATCGCCGTGGAGGTCATCACAGCTCGAATCCGGCGGGGAACGGGTCGCGCGGGTCGAGGAAGTACTGGGCGGTGCCGGTGATCCAGGCCCGGCCGGTGATGGACGGCAGCACGGCCGGCCGCCCGCCCACCGTCGTCTCCTCCAGCAGCCGCCCGACGAAGTGGGTGCCGATGAACGACTCGTTGACGAAGTCCCTGCCCAGCGGCAGCTCGCCGCGGGCGTGGAGCTGGGCCATGCGGGCGCTGGTGCCGGTGCCGCAGGGCGAGCGGTCGAACCAGCCCGGGTGGATGGCCATGGCGTGGCGGGAGTGGTGGGCGTCGGAGCCGGGGGCGGCGAAGTAGACGTGGTGGCAGCCGCGGATGCGGTCGTCCTCGCGGTGCACGGGCTCGTCGGCGGCGTTGATGGCCTCCATGGTGGCCAGGCCGGCCGCGATGATCTCGTTCTTGGCCCTGCGGTCGAACGGCAGGCCGTAGCGGGCGAGGTCGACGACGGCGTAGAAGTTGCCGCCGTACGCCAGGTCGTACGGGATCTCCCCGAACCCCGGCACGGTCACCTTGGCGTCGAGCCGGTCGCAGTAGGAGGGCACGTTGCGCAGCGTCACGGACATGGCCATGCCGTCCTCCACGGCCACGTCCACCTCGACGAGCCCGGCCGGCACCTCCAGGCGCACGGTCGTGACCGGCTCGGTCACCTCCACCATGCCGGTCTCGACCAGCACGGTCGCCACGCCGATGGTGCCGTGCCCGCACATCGGCAGCAGCCCGGACACCTCGATGAACAGCACGCCGTAGTCGGCGTCGGGCCGGGTGGGCGGCTGCAGGATGGCGCCGCTCATGGCCGAGTGGCCGCGCGGCTCGGTCATGAGCAGCGTGCGGATGTGGTCGAGGTGGTCGCGGAAGTAGACGCGCCGCTCGGCCATGCTCGCGCCGGGGATCACGCCGATGCCGCCGGTGATCACGCGGGTGGGCATGCCCTCGGTGTGGGAGTCGACGGCGTGGAAGACGCGCTTGGTCCTCATCGCGGCCCTCCCTCCGGTGCCGTCCGCGGTCCTCCTGCCGGTGCCCTGCCGGTCGCCGTGCTCATCGCAGCCCCTCTGCCAGTGCCTTCTCGGTCGCCGCCCGAACGATAGCGGCCTGCTCCTCCGTCAGCGGCTGCCTGGGCTGCCTGCACGGGCCGCCGTGTCGTCCGGCCACGTCCATGGAGAGCTTGATGGCCTGCACGAACTCGGTCTTGGAGTCCCAGCGCAGCAGCGCGTGCAGGGTGCGGTAGAGCGGCAGCGCGGTCTCCATGTCCCCGGCGACGGCGGCGCGGTAGAGGGTCGCGGTGGCGGCGGGCAGCGCGTTGGGGTAGCCGGCGATCCAGCCCACCGCGCCCGCCACGGCCAGCTCCAGCAGCACGTCGTCGGAGCCGATCAGCAGGTCGAGCCCGGGGGCCAGCTCGGCCAGCTCGTACGCGCGCCGCACGTCCCCCGTGAACTCCTTGACCGCCACGATCAGCCCCTCCTCGTGCAGCCTGGCCAGCAGCGCGGGGGTGAGGTCCACCTTGGTGTCGAAGGGGTTGTTGTAGGCCACGATCGGCACCCCGGCCTTGGCGACCTCGCGGTAGTGGGCCAGGACGGCCCGCTCGTCGGCCCGGTAGGCGTTGGGCGGCAGCAGCAGGACGGAGCCGCAGCCCGCCTCGCCCGCCTGCTCCGCCCAGCGGCGCGACTCGTCGGCGCCGTACGCGCCCGCCCCGGCCATGACGTTCGCGCCGCCGACGGCCGCGACGGCGGTCTCGATCACCCGGGCCCGCTCCTGCGGGGTGAGCGTCTGGTACTCGCCCAGCGAGCCGTTCGGCACGACGCCGTCACAGCCGTTCTCGACCAGCCAGCGGCAGTGCGCGGCGTAGCCGTCGTAGTCGACCGACAGGTCCTCGCGCAGGGGCAGCGCGGTGGCCACCATGATCCCGTGCCAGGGCTTGCTGCGGTGTTCCATGTGGGGGTCCTCCATCGGGGGGGTCAGTGAGCGGGGTCGTCGCCGGGGTCTTGCGGGGTCGCCGGGGTCTGCGGATGGGTCAGTGAGGCGAGCGCGCCGAGCGTGACGGGCTGCGCGACGGGACGGCGGGGCTCCTGGGGCGGCTCGCCGGCCAGGCAGGACACGGCGTAGCCGCAGATGCGGCCCTGGCACCAGCCCATGCCGGGGCGGGCCAGGAGCTTGACGGCGCGCGCGTCGGTGGCGCCCATGGCCTGCGCCTCGCGTACGCGGGCCAGCGGCACCTCCTCGCACCGGCACACGAGCGTGTCGTCGCGCAGCCACCCCTGCCAGCCGGGCTTGACCGGATAGGCGCGCTGCAGGGCCGCGCCGAACGCCCGCCACCGCTCCCGCCGCCGCGCGAACACCGGCGGGGGGTCGGCGGGGTGGCCGGTGTGGTGGTCGGCGCGTTGGTCGGCGCGGTGGTCGGCGCGGTGGTCGGCGGCGATGGCGCGGCCGGCGATGCGGCCCTCCAGCTCGGCCAGCCGCCAGCCGCCCACGCCCGCGGGCTCTCCGGCCGCCCACACCCCGGGCACGCTGGTGCGCTGGGCGGCGTCCACGTCGATCACGGGGCTGCCGTCCACGTCCGCGCGGGTGCGGCAGCCGAGCTGCGTGCCGAGCTCGATCTGCGGCACGAACCCGTAGCCGACGGCCACGGTGTCGCACGCGACGACGCGGCTGGACAGAACGTTCCAGTCGCGGTCGAGGCGGGCCAGCGTGACGGCCTCCACCTCGCGCTCGCCGTGCGCGGCGATCACGGCCCGCCGGGTCAGGTACGGCACCCGGTGCCGCGCCAGGGTGGCCGTGTACCCGGCCGCCTCGCCGGCCTTGCCCAGGGCCAGCAGCGGATGCCGGGCCAGGCCGAGCCCGCCGTTGGCCTCGTACACGCCGAGCACGCGCGCCCCCGCCGCGGCCAGGCCGGCGGCGGCGGGCAGCAGGAAGGGGCCGGTGCCGGAGACCACGACGCGCCGGCCCGCCAGGACGCCGCCGCCCTTGAGCAGCGCCTGCGCGCCGCCGGCGGTCAGCACGCCGGGCAGGTCCCAGCCGGGGAAGGGCAGCGGCCGGTCGTGCGCCCCGGTCGCGATCAGCAGCCGCCGCGCCCGCAGCTCCACCGCCCGCTCGCCGGCCGGCCGGCGGGTCAGGCAGTGCACGGTCAGGCCGCCGTCCGGCTCGCGGGAGACGTTCCACACCTGGTGCCCGAGCAGCACGTCGGCGCGCGCGGCGAGCGCCCGCCCCTGCCGCAGGAACCGGGCCAGGCCCGGCGCGGGCTTCGGCTCGGCGGCGTGGCGGAAGTACTGGCCGCCGAGGCGCGTGCCGGTGTCCACGAGCGCCACCCGCAGCCCGGCCAGCGCCGCCGTGAGCGCGCCCGCGACTCCGGCGGGCCCGCCGCCGACCACCACGAGGTCGTACGTCACACGGTCGTGCGTCACGCGGTCGTCACCTCGTCCCCCGGCTCGGCCTCCAGCAGGCAGGCCCGCTCGGGCGCGCGCCCGTTGACCGAGATCAGGCAGTCGAAGCAGACCCCGATGCCGCAGAACAGCCCGCGCGGCCGGCCGCCGAAGCGGGTGGTGCGCCAGGAGCGCACGCCGGCGGCGTGCAGGGCCGCGCCGATGGTCTGCCCCGGCACGACCGGGACCGGCCGGCCGTCGACCGTGATGTGAAAGGTCACGAAGCCTCCTTGGCGAAGCGGTCCGGGCGGAAGGGGTGCAGGTCGAGGTCGGGCCGCTGCCCGGTCAGCACCTGCGCGAGCAGGTGGCCGGTGACCGGGGCGAGCCCGATGCCGGCCCCTTCGTGCCCGCACGCATGGTAGAGCCCGGGCAGGCGCGGGTCGGCCCCGATGACGGGCAGGTGGTCGGGGCAGTACGGCCGGAACCCGCAGTAGGACCTGATGGCCCGCACCTCGCGCAGCGCGGGGAAGAGCGCGACGGCCTGCTCCGCGAGCCGGGCCAGCACGGGCACCGACGTCGTCCGGTCGAAGCCGACCCGCTCCCTGCTGGCCCCGATGAGCACGGTGCCGGCGGGCGTGCCCTCCACCACGGCCGAGGTCTCCAGCCCGGCGGAGTCGCTGGCCACGTTCGTCACGTAGGCGGCGGTGTAGACCTTGTGCCGGATGAGCGGCTCGCGCAGGGGCTCGGTGACGAGGATGAACCCGCGCCTGGGCAGGATGGGCAGCTCCACGCCGGCCAGCGCGGCCACCTCGCCGCCCCAGGTGCCGGCCGCGTTGACGACCGCGTCGCCGAGCACGTCGCCGTGGGAGGTGCGCACGCCCGTCACGCGCTCCCCGGACCGGATGAAGCCGGTCACCCGGACGCCGAGGCGCAGCCGCAGCGTGCCGTGGCCGAAGCTGTCGGCGCCCCGCCTGAGCAGGGTGGCGGCCGCGAGCATGGGCTGGACCTGGGCGTCCTGCGGGTAGAACACGCCGCCGGCGAACCCGCCGGCCAGGTGCGGCTCGTAGTCGCGCAGCGCGGGCCCGTCCACCGGCGTGTGCTCGACGTCCTGCTTGACGGCCAGCTCGGTGAGCTGCCGCCGGACCTCCTCGGTCTCGGCGACGACCAGCCCGCCCTTGGGCTCGAACTCGAACCCGCCGAGCCCGGCCAGCTCGCGCCACAACCGGTTGGACAGCACGGCCAGCTCCAGCTCGGGCCCCGGCTCCTTGTCCGACACCAGCACGTTGCCCTCGCCCGAGCCCGTGGTACCGCCGGCCACGGGGCCACGGTCGATCACGGTCACGTCGAGCCCCGCGCGCGCGGCATAGTAGGCGCAGGCCGCTCCCACCACTCCCGCGCCGACGACGATCACGTCGGACATCACCACCTCCTCTCAGTAATATGTCACATACCTTGACCTGTTGAGAAGACCGTTCCCGATGGCGGGACCGGCCGGGGCGCCCCCTACCATCGATGACGTGAAGCTACCCACGGACAACCCCAACCCCTTCGTGCGCTTCTGGCAGTCTGTCTGGGCCCCGACCACGCGGTCCCTGCGCGGATGGGCGATGGCGTCCGTGGTGGTCAACGCGGGCATCACGGTGACCGGGGCGGGCGTGCGCGTCACCGCCTCGGGGCTGGGCTGCCCGACCTGGCCGAAGTGCACCCCCGACAGTTTCATCCCCGTGGCGCACCCCGAGGTCTCGCCGCTCAACATGGCCGTCGAGTTCGGCAACCGGCTGCTGACGTTCCTGGTGCTGGCCGTCGGCCTGGCCTGCGTGGTGGCCGCCCTGCGGATGGCCCCGCGCCGCGTCACGGTGGTGCGCCTGGCCTGGCTGCAGCCGGTCGGCATCGTGGCCCAGGCGCTGTGGGGCGGGCTGGTGGTCAACACGATGCTCAACCCGTTCACCGTGGGCGTGCACTACCTGCTGTCCAGCGGCCTGATCGCCGCCTGCTGGATGCTGTACGCGCGCGCGGGCGAGGGCGACGGCCCGGTCAGGGCGGTGGCCCACCGCGACATCCGCCGGCTCGGCCACGTGCTGCTGGCGGCCGTGTTCGCCCTGCTGGTGGCCGGGGTCGTGGTCACCAACACGGGCCCCCACTCGGGCGACGAGGTGGCCTCGCGCTTCGACCTCGACATCGAGTCCGTGGCCCGGGTGCACGCCGACGTGGCCTACGTGGTGGTCGGGCTGACGTTCGCGCTGATGTTCGCCCTGCACGTGACCAACGCGCCGCGCGCGGCCAGGCGGGCGGCGCTGGCGCTGCTCGGCGTGGAGCTGCTCCAGGGCGTGATCGGCTACACGCAGTGGTTCCTGGCCGTGCCGGCCGCGCTGGTGCTGCTGCACGTCCTGGGCTCGACCCTGGTCTGGATCGCGGCGCTGCGGGTGGTCACCTCGCTGCGCGAGCGCGACACCCAGCCGGCCTCCGTCAGCCCCTCCCCCACCGAAGCAGCCGCCGTCGCCTGAGCGCATATGCCAGGGTATGTGGTGTTAGATCCGCCACTCCCCCGGCTGCGAAGGGGTGCGTTCTGGTGCGAAAGATGCCCCTTTCACGGAAGGCGCTGTTCTCCCGGAAGGCGCTGTTCTCCCGGAAGGCGCTGTTCTCCCGGAAGGCGCTGTTTTCCCGGAAGGCGCTGCGGCGCGCGTACCAGGGCCTGGTGCTGCTGAGCGTGCTCGCCCTGGCGCCCATGACGTGGGCCTGGCTGAGCAGCTGGGGGCACCGGGCGACGGCCGAGGACGCGGGCTGGCCGGACAGGGTGCCGCCGGCCCAGGCGGCGCTGGTGCTCGGCGCGGGCCTCTATCACACGCAGCCCACCCCGATGCTGGCCCGCCGGCTCGACATCGCCGCCGAGCTCTACCGGGCGGGCAAGGTGCGGGCGCTGCTGCTGTCGGGCGACAACAGCCGCAAGGAGTACGACGAGCCCACGGCCATGCGCGACTACCTGCGCGCCAGGGGCGTGCCCGAGGCGGTGATGGTGCTGGACTACGCCGGGTTCGACACCTGGGACTCGTGCGTGCGGGCGCGCCAGGTGTTCGGGGCGGAGCGGGTGACGGTGGTCACCCAGGAGTTTCACCTCCCCCGGGCCGTGACGCTCTGCCGGACCGCGGGGCTGGAGGCGTTCGGGGTGGGCGACGACTCGGTCAGGCGCTGGGCCGCGACGACGTACGCGTACGCCGCCCGCGAGCTGCCCGCCACCGTCAAGGCGTTCGCCGACGCCGTGATCCTGCGCTCCGAGCCCGTCTTCCCGGGCCCGCGCGAGGTCTCGCTCACCCGCGTCCTGGGTCAGCCCGGCGCGCCGGGCGCGTAACCGGGCGGGGGCGACCCCCTGGCCACCGACCTGGCGTGCATCTCCGGCACCGGGAAGTCGGCGCGCGCCGTGCTCATGCACTCCAGCAGCGCCCGCTGCTCCTCGTGGAAGGTGTGCTCGTCGACCACGTGGCGGGCCGCCCGCTCGTGCAGCAGGCCCAGCTCGGTGGCGGCGAGCTGGTAGTCGCGCATCGCGCGCACCCCCGCCTTGCCGCCGTGGGCGCGGGCCCACTGCCTGGCCTGGCGGCGGCGGGGGAAGGTGGAGAGCATGTAGATGTCGGCCTGGGTGACCAGCTTGGTCGGCTCGTACGCCGGCAGGTAGCGCTGGATGAGCGCCACGATGCGCCGCCGGTCCCGGAAGACCACCCCGATGAGCACGACCAGCACGACCAGCAGCGCCAGATAGGCCACCACCAGCCCGGGGAACCCGCCGTAGGAGGCCAGGCCGTTCCACAGCCCGTGCAGGATCATCGCCCCCGACCAGCCCGCCAGCACGTAGGTGACCCGGTCGGGCCCGCTGCGCTGCGCGGCGTAGGCGACGGCGACCCCGATCATGGAACTGAACAGCGGATGCGCCAGCGGCGACAGGATGCCGCGCAGCACCACCGTGACGGCCAGCCCCTTGACGCCCGAGGTGGACAGGGCGTGCAGGTAGTAGCTGACGTTCTCGCTCATGGCGAAGCCGAGCCCGACCATGCCGGCGTAGATGACGCCGTCGGTCGGCCCGTCGAGCTCGGCCCTGCGGAACCTGAGCAGGCCCAGCAGCACCAGCCCCTTCATCGTCTCCTCCACCACCGGGGCGCCGAACGTGGCCGCGATGTTGCGGGCGCTGGCCTCCGACAGCTTGGCGGCGTCGATGATGTAGTGCATGTTGAGCGAGTTGATCACGCCGGCGACGAGCACCGCGATGCCCGCGCCCCACGCGAAGGCGAAGATCAGGTTGCTGCGCGGCTCCGGCTCCATCCGGTCGAGCGCCAGCACCGCCGCCAGCAGCAGCGGCACGGGCGCCAGCGCCAGCATGAGGGCGATGAAGAACTGCACCGGAGCGCCGTTGAAGACGTCGAAGGAGAACGAGACCAGGGCGCAGATGCCGGTGAGGACCAGCCCGATGATCAACGTGAATGACGGGCGGTCCTTCAACACCCAGCGTGGATCACGGGTCGCCATAGGGTGACTTTAACGGATCAGCGGGCCGGGGTCCGTGCGGGCCGCGGCGGCGCAGGTCGGGGCCGGGCACGCCGTGGCCGGCCCCCGTCGTGCCGGGGCTCCGGCGGCGCAGCAGGTCGGCGCGCCGCGCGCAGCCGCGGCGACGGCCCCGGCCGCCACCGTGATCTCGGGTGCGCCTGTGACGTCGGGATAGCCACTCCTCACCGTCCAGCCATGCGTGTCGTGCCCGGTGTCGTGCCCCGTGCCGAGGTCCGGCCCGCGGGCGGAAGGCCGCGGCTCAGGCCAGCAGCGGGTCGATCGCCACGGCCAGGAACAGCAGCGCCAGGTAGGCGTTGGACCAGTGGAAGAAGCGCATCGGCCGCAGGTCGACGCCGGTCTTGCCGGCGTTGAGCCGGCTCAGCAGGCGGTGCACCTCCCACAGGCACATCGCGCCCAGCGCGGCCGCCACGATCGGGTAGAACAGCGTGGTGCCCGCCACCGGCCACAGCGCCAGCGAGCACGCCACGGTGGCATAGGTGTAGGCGATGGACTCCAGGATGACCCGCCGCTCGGTGGCCACCACGGGCAGCATCGGCACCTTGGCCGCCGCGTAGTCCTCCTTGTAGCGCATGGCCAGGGTCCAGGTGTGCGGCGGGGTCCAGAAGAACACCACCCCGAACAGCACCAGCGGCGCCCAGTCGAGCCGCTCGGTGATGCCGGCCCAGCCGATCATCACCGGCATGCAGCCCGCGATGCCGCCCCACACGATGTTCTGGGCCGTGCGCCGCTTGAGCAGCATGGAGTAGACCAGCACGTAGAACAGGATCGCGCCGAGCGACAGCAGCGCGGCCAGCCCGTTGGTGGTCACCCATAGGCCCACCGTGGACAGCACGCCCAGCACGATGCCGAAGACGAGCGCGGCGCGCGGCGAGACCTGGTGCCTGGCCAGCGGCCGGCGGCGGGTGCGGCGCATCTTCTGGTCGATGTCGCGATCCACGTAGCAGTTGAGCGCGTTGGCGCTGCCCGCCGATAGGGTGCCGAACACCATGACCCAGATCGACGTCCACAGCGGCGGCAGGCCGCCCGCTGCGAGGAACATCACCGGCAGCGTCGTGATGAGCAGCAGCTCGATGATCCGCGGCTTGGTGAGCGCGATGTAGGCCCTGATGGTCATGCCTATCGAGCGCGGCGCCTCCACCTGCGGTGATGGGGCCGTCGCCTGCCTGTTGGTCAGCACCGTCAAGGCGCTTCCAGCCTGTCGGAAGTCAACGCGTAACCTCTGATTAGAGCGGATCCATGGGCGGGCGCCGTGACGCCCCTGCGAACAAACAAACTGTAGTCGCAGGGTCGGCCGGTCCGGCCAATGGGGGGCTTCGCGCCGTGCACGGACACGCGCGGGTGGGATGGGAATCGATCGCCGACCCCACTCGGTTAGGGTCCGGTGTAGGCGCGGGCAGCGCAACTGCGGCAGGCCGCCCGACGCGGCCCGCCTCGGGCGGGACAGCTACAACCCAACTGACAACTAGATTCCGGAGATCGAGCACTTGAGCACCGAACTCGTGCCAGCCCTTGAATGGACCGACCTGGACAAGCAGGCGGTCGATGTCGTTCGAGCCCTGGCGATGGACGCAGTGGAGAAGGCGGGCTCGGGTCACCCCGGCACCGCCATGAGCCTCGCCCCCGCCGCATACCTGCTGTTCCAGCGTGTGATGCGTCACGACCCGACCGATCCCGGCTGGCTCGGCCGCGACCGGTTCGTGCTGTCGTGCGGCCACAGCAGCCTGACGCTCTACATCCAGCTCTACCTGTCCGGTTACGGCCTGACCCTCGACGACCTGCGGCGCCTGCGCCAGTGGGACAGCCTCACGCCGGGTCACCCCGAGCACGGGCACACCGCCGGAGTGGAGACCACGACGGGCCCGCTGGGCCAGGGCATCGCCAACGCCGTCGGCATGGCCATGGCGGCCCGCCGCGAGCGCGGCCTGTTCGACCCCGAGGCCGCGCCGGGCGCCTCGCCGTTCGACCACCACATCTGGTGCTTCGTCAGCGACGGCGACATCGAGGAGGGCATCAGCCACGAGGCCAGCTCCCTGGCCGGCCACCAGAAGCTGGGCAACCTCGTCGTCGTCTACGACGACAACCACATCTCCATCGAGGACGACACGCAGATCGCCCTGTCCGAGGACGTGGTCAAGCGTTACGAGGCCTACGGCTGGCACACCCAGAGCGTCGACTGGACCGCCTCCGGCGAATACGTCGAGGACGTCCAGGCCCTCTACGACGCCCTGATGGCGGCCAAGGCAGAGACCGACCGGCCGTCGTTCATCCGGCTGCGCACGATCATCGGCTACCCCGCCCCGAACAAGCAGAACACCGGCAAGATCCACGGCTCCGCCCTGGGCGAGGCCGAGGTGGCCGCCACCAAGGAAGTGCTGGGCATGGACCCGGCCAAGACCTTCGACGTGCCGGCCGCGGTGCTGGAGCACGCCCGCGGCGTCGCCCAGCGCGGCCGCGCCGACCACGCCGAGTGGGAGAAGTCCTACTCCGAGTGGCGCCTGGCCAACGGCGAGCGCGCCGCCGAGCTCGACCGCATCTCCCGGCGCGAGCTGCCGGCCGGCTGGGCCACCGCGCTGCCGTCGTTCGAGAAGGGCGCCTCGATCGCCACGCGCAAGGCCTCCGGCGAGGTGCTGAACGCGCTGGCCCCGGTGCTGCCCGAGCTGTGGGGCGGCTCGGCCGACCTGGCAGAGTCCAACCTCACCACGATGAAGGGCGAGCCGTCCTTCATCCCCGAGGAGTTCCAGACCAAGGACTTCAAGGGCAACCGCTACGGCCGCACGCTGCACTTCGGCATCCGCGAGCACGCCATGGGCGCCATCCTCAACGGCATCGCGCTGCACGGCGGCACCCGCCCGTACGGCGGCACGTTCCTGGTCTTCTCCGACTACATGCGGCCGGCCGTGCGCCTGGCGGCGTTGATGAAGCTGCCGGTCACCTACGTGTGGACGCACGACTCCATCGGCCTCGGCGAGGACGGCCCGACCCACCAGCCGATCGAGCACCTGTGGGCGCTGCGCGCGATCCCCGGCCTCGACGTGGTGCGCCCGGCCGACGCCAACGAGACGGCATACGCGTGGAAGGCCGTGCTGGAGCACACCGACCGCCCCGCCGCCCTGGCGCTGACCAGGCAGAACCTGCCGGTCGTCGAGGGCACCAGCGCCGAGGGCGTGGCCCGCGGCGGCTACGTGCTGCGCGAGGCGTCCAACGGCCAGCCGAGGGTCATCGTGATCGCCACGGGCAGCGAGGTCGAGATCGCGCTGAACGGCCGGGAGCTGCTGGAGTCGCAGGGCATTCCGACGCGGGTGGTCTCCATGCCGTGTGTCGAGTGGTTCAACGGGCAGGACTCCGCATACAGGCAGACGGTTCTGCCCTCGTCGATCCGGGCTCGGGTGGCGGTCGAGGCGGGCATCGCGCTCGGCTGGCACGAGTACGTCGGCGAGTGCGGCGAAGTGGTGAGCCTCGAACACTTCGGTGCTTCGGCCCCGTACAAGACTCTGTACGAGCAGTTCGGGCTGACGGCGGAGCGCGTCGCGGCGGCGGCCAGGGCGAGCCTGGCCAAGCTGGGTCAGGACAAGGGCGAGACGACGGGAAACTGAAGAAAAGATGAGCGAGATCCTCAACAAGCTGTCCGGCCAGGGCGTAGCCATCTGGCTCGACGACATCAGCCGCGAGCGCCTGCGCACCGGCAACCTGGAGCAGCTGATCCGCGAGAAGAACGTCGTCGGGGTGACCTCCAACCCGACGATCTTCGCCAACGCGCTCAGCAAGGGCGACGCCTACGACTCGCAGCTGCACGACCTGGCCGTGCGCGGCGTCGACGTGGGCGAGGCCGTGCGCGCCATCACCACCTACGACATCCGCTGGGCCGCCGACGTGCTGCGCCCGGTCTACGACGCCAGCGGCGGCGTGGACGGCCGCGTGTCGCTGGAGGTCGACCCGCGCCTGGCCCGCGACGGCGAGAAGACCGTGGCCGAGGCCCGCGCGCTGTGGTGGATGGTCGACCGGCCCAACCTGTTCATCAAGATCCCGGCCACGCTGGAGGGCCTGCCCGCGATCACGCAGGCGCTGTCGGAGGGCATCAGCGTCAACGTCACGCTGATCTTCTCCCTCGAGCGCTACCGCGCGGTCATGGACGCCTGGCTGGCCGGCCTGGAGGCCGCGCAGGCCAAGGGCCTCAACCTGGCCACGATCGAGTCGGTGGCCTCGTTCTTCGTCAGCCGCGTCGACACCGAGATCGACAAGCGCCTCGACAAGCTGGGCAAGCCGGAGCTGAAGGGCAAGGCGGGCGTGGCCAACGCGCGCCTGGCGTACGCGGCCTTCGAGGACGTGATGAACTCCGAGCGCTGGCAGCGCCTGCGCGAGGCGGGCGCCCGCCCGCAGCGCCCGCTGTGGGCCTCCACCGGGGTGAAGAACCCCGAATACTCCGACACCCTCTACGTCGACCAGCTCGTCGCCCCCGGCACCGTCAACACGATGCCGGAGAAGACGCTCGACGCCACCGCCGACCACGCCAACGTCACCGGCGACACCGTGCGCCCCTTCTACGAGCAGGCCTGGAACACCATGGCCGCGCTCAAGGACGCCGGCGTCGACTACGACGACGTGGTGAAGGTCCTGGAGGACGAGGGCGTGGAGAAGTTCGAGGCGTCCTGGAACGAGCTGCTCGAGAGCGTCACCAAGAACCTGGTTCCGTGATGAACGTGACCTACCGCGAGGAGGGGGTGGCCTCGGCCGCCTCCTCCGTCGCGGGGCGCCTCGTCGCCGACGGCGTGCCCGCGCGGCTCGCCGGCGGCGACCCCACGCTGTGGGGTGAGGACGCCGAGGCGGAGGCAGCGGACGGCCGGCCCGGCAGGCTCGGCTGGCTGACCCTGCCCCGCTCCTCCCGCGAGCTGCTGCCCGTGCTGGGCGAGCTCGCGGGCCGGGCCCGCGCCGCGGGCCTGACCAACGTGGTCCTGGCCGGGATGGGCGGCTCGTCGCTGGCGGCGGAGGTCATCTGCGCCACCTACGACGTGCCGCTGACCGTGCTCGACACGACCGACCCCGGGCAGGTCCGCCGCGCGCTGACCGAGCGTCTGGAGGAGACCGCCCTGGTCGTGGCGTCCAAGAGCGGCTCGACCGTGGAGACCGACTGCCAGCTGCGGATCTACGAGCGGCTGTTCGCGGAGGCGGGGCCCGACCCGGCGGGCCGCGTCGTGGTGATCACCGACCCGGGCTCGCGGCTGGAGCGGCGGGCCGCCGAGGCCGGTTACGAGCTGGTGCTTGCGCCGCCCGGCGTGGGCGGGCGCTACTCGGCGCTGTCGGCGTTCGGGCTGGTGCCCGCCGCGCTGGCGGGGGCCGACGTGGCGCGGCTGCTCGACGACGCCGACGAGGTGCTGCCGCTGCTGTCGCTCGACACCGGCAACCCCGGGCTCGACCTGGGGGCCGCGCTCGGCGGCGCGGCGCTGGCCGGGCGCGACAAGCTGCTGCTGGAAGACCAGCTCTCGGCCACCACCGGGCTGCCCGACTGGGTCGAGCAGCTCGTCGCCGAGTCCACCGGCAAGCAGGGCAGGGGCATCCTGCCGGTCGTGTCCGCCGACCCCAACGGCAGCGGCGACGAGCTGGTCGTCGCGATCGAGTCCGACGTCGGCGACGTGCGGGTGGACGGCCCGCTGGGGGCGCAGTTCCTGGTCTGGGAGTACGCCACCGCGATCGCCGGGCTGCTGCTGGGGGTCGATCCCTTCGACCAGCCCAGCGTGGCCGAGTCGAAGGAGAACACCGCCGCCCTGCTGGCCCTGCCCGACCTGCCGACCGGCACCCCCGCGTTCGTGGACGGCCCCGTCGTGGCCTACGGGCCCTCGACGGCCAAGGACCTGCCCGGCCTGTTCGCCGAGCTGCTGCGGACGATCCCCGGCGACGGCTATCTGGCGATCATGGCCTATCTCGACCGGCTGGCCGCCTTCGACGCGCCGGTGCCCGACGGGGCCGACTTCGAGCAGATGACCGACGCCTGGATGATGGCCGACCCGGCCACGCTGCGGGCGCTGCTCGCCTTGCGCACCGACCGGCCGGTGACGTTCGGATGGGGGCCGCGGTTCCTGCACTCGACCGGCCAGTACCACAAGGGCGGGCCGCAGAACGGCGTGTTCCTGCAGATCACGGGGGCGGTGGCCGACGACGTCGCCGTGCCGGGCAGGCCCTACGGCCTGGGCCGGCTCCAGCTCGCCCAGGCGCTGGGCGACCTGGGGGCGCTGGAGACCCGCGGGCGTCCGGCCGTACGCCTGCATTTGACCGACCGCGCGGCGGGTGTCGCGCGTTTGCTCGAGGCCGCACAGGAGGCTTGAGATGACAGACCCGGCAGCACCCGCGGAGGAGGCCGCCACCGTGGCGGCGGCCGTCGCGGGCACCGCCACCACCATGGAGGTGGCAGCCGCCAACCCGCTGCGCGACCCGCGCGACAAGCGGCTGCCCCGGGTGGCGGGACCGTGCGTGATGGTGTTGTTCGGCGTGACGGGTGACCTGGCCAAGCGCAAGCTGTTGCCGGCGATCTACGACCTGGGCAACCGGGGGCTGCTGCCGCCCGGTTTCTCGCTGGTCGGCTTCGCCCGGCGCGATTGGAAGGACCAGGATTTCGCCCAGTTGACGCACGACGCCGTCAAGGCGCATGCCAGGACGCCCTTCCGTGAGGAGGTCTGGAAGCAGATCCGCGAGGGCATCCACTTCGTGCCGGGCGAGTTCTCGGACGACGGGGCGTTCGACGCGCTGGCGATGGCGCTGGCCGAGATCGACGAGACGCGGGGCACGGGCGGCAACTACGCTTTCTACCTGTCGGTGCCGCCGAAGTTCTTCCCCGTGGTGGTGGAGCAGCTCAAGCGCACCGGGCTGGCCGACGCGCCCGACGGCTCGTGGCGGCGCGTGGTGATCGAGAAGCCGTTCGGGCACGACCTGAAGTCCGCCCACGAGCTGAACGAGATCACCACCTCGGCCTTCCCGGAGAGCTCGATCTTCCGGATCGACCACTACCTGGGCAAGGAGACCGTCCAGAACATCATGGCGCTGAGGTTCGCCAACAACCTCTACGAGCCGATCTGGAACCGCGGCTTCGTCGACCACGTGCAGATCACCATGGCCGAGGACATCGGCATCGGGGGGCGCGCGGGCTACTACGACGGCATCGGCGCGGCCCGCGACGTGATCCAGAACCACCTGCTCCAGCTCCTCGCGCTGGTCGCGATGGAGGACCCGACCTCCTTCGACGCCTCCGCGCTGCGGCGGGAGAAGGAGAAGGTGCTCAAGGCCGTGCAGCTCCCCGCCGACCTGCGCCTGGGCACGGCGCGCGGCCAGTACGCCGCCGGCTGGCAGGGCGGCGAGAAGGTCGTCGGCTACCTCCAGGAGGAGGGCATCTCGCCCGAGTCCATCACCGAGACCTACGCCGCGATCAAGCTGGAGATCGCCAACCGGCGCTGGGCCGGGGTGCCGTTCTACCTGCGCACCGGCAAGCGCCTGGGCCGCCGCGTCACCGAGGTGGCCGTGGTCTTCCAGCGGGCGCCGCACCTGCCCTTCAGCAAGGACGACACCGAGATCCTGGGCCACAACGCCCTGGTGGTGCGGGTGCAACCCGACGAGGGCATCACGGTGCGGTTCGGCTCGAAGGTGCCGGGCACGGCGATGGAGGTGCGCGACGTCTCCATGGACTTCGCCTATGGCGAGTCGTTCCTGGAGTCGTCGCCGGAGGCGTACGAGCGGCTGCTGCTCGACGTGATGATCGGCGACCCGCCGCTCTTCCCGCACCAGCGGGAGGTGGAGCTGTCGTGGAAGATCCTCGACCCGATCGAGGAGTTCTGGGCCACCCAGGGCCAGCCCGAGCCGTACGAGTCCGGCTCGTGGGGGCCCGAGTCGGCCGACGCGATGATGGCCCGCGACGGCCGGGTGTGGAGGAGGCTCTAGTGAGAGGGCTTTCGGGAAGAGTGCTTGTGAGGAGAGGGCCCGGCGTGACGATGCCGAGAGCGGCGAAGGAGGCCTCGTGACCACCTTCATGCTGACGGACACGACGGCCGGGAAGATCGCCGCGCAGTTCACCCACCTGCGTCACCAGATGGGCGCGCCCGCCATCGGCATGGTGCTCACGCTCGTCGTGGTCAGCGAGGAGCGCCACCAGTACGACGCGCTGCGCGCGGCCAGCGAGGCGGCCCGCGAGCACCCGTCGCGCATCATCGTGGTGATCAAGCGGGAGCCCGACGAGCCCATCAGGCTCGACGCGGAGCTGCGCATCGGCGAGTCCACGCCGGGCGAGGTGGTGGTGCTGCGCCTCTACGGCGAGCTCACCGAGCACGCCGACTCCGTGGTCAGCCCGCTGCTGCTGCCCGACACGCCGGTGGTGGCGTGGTGGCCGGGCGTCGCCCCCGACGTGCCGTCCAAGGACGCCATCGGGGCGCTGGCGCAGCGGCGCATCACCGACGCCAAGGGCTTCAACGACGGCGGCGTCGCCTCGCTGGTGACCCGGGCCAAGGGCTACGCCCGCGGCGACACCGACCTGGCCTGGGCCCGGCTGACGCCGTGGCGCAGCCTGCTGGCCGCCGCGTTCGACCAGCCGGTGGGCAAGGTGCGCAAGGGGGTTGTCGAGGCCGAGGCCGGGCATCCGAGCGCGCCGCTGCTGGCCGCCTGGCTGTCGGAGCGGCTCGGCGCCCCGATCCGGGTCGTCGACTCCCCGGGCCCGGGGCTGACCTCCGTGCGGCTGCAGGTGCCCGACGGCGAGCTGGCGGTGGTCCGGTCCGACGCCCGGCTGGCCACGCTCTCCCGGCCGGGCCAGCCCGACCGGAACGTGGCCCTGGCCAGGCGGCACACCTCGGAGCTGATGGCCGAGGAGATGCGCAGGCTCGACAGCGACGAGATCTATGAGGCCGCGGTCAAGCGGTTCGCGAGGACGTACAAGGGATGACGGCAGTTCAAGGGATGGCGACAGTGAGCGTTCCCGGCATCGTCGTGCACCGCGACGCCGACGTCCTGGCCAAGGCCGTGGCGGCGCGGATCATCACCCGGCTGGTCGACGCGCAGTCGGCCAAGGGATCGGCGTCGATCGTGCTGACGGGCGGCACCGTCGGCATCGCCACGCTGGCGGCCATCGCCGCCACGCCCGCCAGGGACGCGATCGACTGGCGGCGCCTGGACGTCTGGTGGGGCGACGAGCGCTTCCTGCCCGCCGGCGACAAGGAGCGCAACGAGACCGGCGCCCGCCAGGCGCTGCTCGACCACGTGGACGTGGACCCCGCGCGGGTGCACGTCATGCGCGGCCCCGACGCGGGCATGTCGGCCGAGGAGTCGGCCGACGCGTACGCCGCCGAGCTGCGCCGGGCCGCCCGGCCGGAGGACCACGGGCCGGTGCCGAGCTTCGACGTGATGCTGCTCGGCATGGGCCCCGACTCCCACGTGGCCTCCCTGTTCCCGGGGATGCCCGCCCTCTACGACACCCGCCCGGTGGTGGCGGTGCACGGCTCGCCGAAGCCGCCGCCGACGCGCATCTCGCTGACGCTGCCGGCCATCCAGGCCGCGCGCGAGGTGTGGGTGGTGGCGGCCGGCGAGGAGAAGTCGGGCGCGGTCCGGCTGGCGCTGTCGGACTCGGGCCCGGTGCAGGTCCCCGCCGCGGGGGCCCGCGGCCGCGGCCGCACGCTCTTCCTGCTGGACCGGGCGGCGGCGAGCAAGATCCCGCCGGGGCTGGGCCGCATCGCCTCACCGTGACCGAGGGGGCCCGGCGCCGGCGCCGGGCCCCGCCTCGCCCGCCCCAGCTCCCGGTGGCCGGGTGGTCTGCGACCCGCCGCCGGCCCTGCTCAACCGGCCCTGCTCAACCGGCCCTGCTCCGGCCCTGCTCAACCGGCGCCGACGAGCGCGTCGATCTCCGCCAGCAGCGCCTGCTTGCGCTCCGGCGCCAGGTACGACGCCCGCACCCCGTTGCGCGCGAAGTCGGCCAGCTCCCGCTCGCCGAACCCGAACACCCGGGCCGCCACGCGGTACTCCTCGGCCAGCGTCGTGGCGAACATGGGTGGATCGTCGCTGTTGAGCGTGACGTACAGGCCCTCCTCCAGCAGCCGGGGCAGCGGGTGGTCCTCGATGCGGCCGACCTGGCCGGTGCACACGTTGGAGGTCGGGCACACGTCCAGCGGCAGCCGGGTCTCGCGCAGGTGGGCGACCAGGCGCGGGTCGGACAGGCAATTGATGCCGTGGCCGATGCGCTCGGCGCCGTAGCCCTCGATGACCTCCCAGATCGTCTCGGGGCCGGTCATCTCGCCGCCGTGCGGGACGCTGTGCAGGCCCGCCGCCCTGGCGGCGGAGAACACCGCGCGGTAGGCGTCGCGGTATTTCACCCGCTCCTGCTCGATCCCGCCGATGCCGAAACCTACCAGCGCGGCGGGAGGTTCCCGCAGGGCGTGCTCCAGCGTCACCTTGGCGGCCTCCTCGCCCAGCTCGCCGGGGATGTCGAAGATGTAGGCCAGCTCGACGCCGTGCTCGGCCAGTGACCGGCCGGCGGCGAGGTCGAGGGCCTCGGTGACCTCGCGCATGGGCATGCCGACCAGGTGGTGGGCGTACGGGGTGACCTGCAGCTCGACGTAGCGGGCGCCCTGGGGGGCGAGGTCGCGGGCCAGGCCGAGCACGAGGGTGGCCACGTCCTCCGGCTCGCGCACCAGGGAGTTGACGGCCCGGTACACCCGCGCGAAGTGCGGGAAGTCGGTGAAGGTGTAGAAGCGGCGCAGCTCCTCCTCGGTGGTGGGCACGCCGCTGCCGGGGTGGCGGCGTGCGAGCTCCAGCACGGTGGGGACCGAGGCCGAGCCCACGAGGTGGACGTGCAGCTCGACCTTCGGGAGCGCGTCGATGAAGGCGTCGATCGTCGTCATGGCGACGACCATATGAGCGCTATTTCCCGAAAAAACAGACCTTGGCGCGAAATCTCACAGGAGATTGTCAGGTTCGAGGGCTGGGCTAGGCTGGGCCGCGTGACCAACGCCGAAGCGTACGATCGCGGCTTCGCCCACCTCAGCTCCCACACCGTCGGCCCCCTCCTGGCCCGCGTCCGCGACGGGAGCGCCCCGCGCCTGCTCGACGTGGGCTGCGGCACCGGCGTGGTGACGGCCGCGGCGCTGGCGCTGGGGGCCGAGGTCACCGCCGTCGACGCCGATCCGGCGATGGTGGAGCTGGTGGCACGCCGCCATCCGTACGCGACGATCCGGCGCGCCGCGCTTCCCGAGCTGCCGTTCGAGGACGAGCGGTTCGACGCGATAGCGGGAAATTTCGTCATCAACCACGTCCCCGACGCCCCGGCGGCGCTCCGCGAGCTGCACCGCGTGCTGCGCCCGGCCGGGACCCTCGCCCTGACCTGGTGGAAGGGCGACGAGATGACCGCCACGGGCGTCTTCACCGAGGCCATCGCCGCCGCCGGCGTCTCCTACGACTTCCCGCCCCGCCCCTTCACCGCCCACGACACCCCCGAGCGCTTCACCGCGCTGCTGGAGCGGGCCGGCTTCGCGGAGGCGGCGGTCGAGGCGATCCGGTGGCGTCACCGGGCCGACCTGGCGTCGTGGTGGACCGACGTCGTGGAGGCGGGCGGGCCCCGGTTCGGGGCGATCGCCCGTCAGCCGCCGGAGACGGTGGCGCGCATCAGGGCCGCGTATCTGCGGCTCGCGGAGCCGTACGCGCGGGAGGGGTTCCCCGTCTGCGCCTACCTGGCCCGCGCGTCCCGGCCCCCGGCCGCCGCGTAGCCGGCTGGGGCGCGGGTGAGGGGTGCTCATCCGGGGAGGCGGTCGAGGGTGCGGGTGAGGGCCGCGCGCCCCGCGCGCACGGCGGCGGCCAGGTCGGTGCCGGCCGGGCCCTGCCAGATCAGGCGGGCGACGGTGGCGCCGCGCCGGACGACCAGCGCGACGTGCGCGACCGAGTCCCGATACGTCGCATCGGCGGGCGCCTTCGCCCGCCGCACGGCCAGGCTCTCCGTCTCCCCCGTCCAGCCGCCCCGCGAGAAGGGCTCCTTCCGGTACGGGAGCCGCACCACGTCCGAGTCCCCGCCCTCCTCCCGGTCACCGCACGGACGGACGAGCTCGCGGCCCGTGATCTCGTCCCTGAGCCCGGCCGGCGGGGTGGTCAGCAGCCGGCGCGCCCGCTCCGCCCGCTCCTCGTCGGGCATGACCACCACCTGCTCGTGCACGGTCACCGGGCCGACGAGGCTCCGGCTGACCACGGGCACCGCGGCGGGCAGGGGCGCGAGGAACAAGGAGGGGCTGCACGTGAGGTCGAGCCGGTCGCCGCGGCCCGTCCACGGTTCGACGCCGGCCCCGTACGCCGACGGCGGCGGCAGCGCCGCGGCGAGCACCGTTGTCCGAGCTCTGCGGCGCGGTCTCCAGGAAGCGCGTCCCGTGCCAGCCCGCCCGGTGGAAGGCGGAGGCGACGCCGCTGCCGGCGTACTTCGCGGCGCACCGCCGCGCCGCCCGCCCCGCGGCCTGCGCCCGCGCCCGCGCCTCCTCCGGCGCGAGGACCCAGAGCCGCAGCTCCAGCGCGGCCGGCAGCTCGGCCGCCCGCAGCTGCGCGCTGTAGGAGGGCACGCCCAGCGGCGGGCGCAGGCCGTCGTTCTCGTCGCAGGAGGACATGAGGTTCGCGTCCGGCGGCGACGCGACGAGCCGCCCGCCGACCAGGCGCGTGCCGTCCACGTGCCGGCTCAGGCGTGCGGCGACGTCCTCGACGGTCGCCGCCGCCGCCCACGGCGCCTCGTACGGCGGCGCGGGCCGCACCTGGCAGCCGAAGGCGACCAGCAGCAGCACCGTGCCCAGCAGCAGACCGGCCCCGCGGCCTCTCCCATGATCCACATCAGGTTCGACGCGGCCGGCCCGGTCCCGGTTCGGCCCGTCTCGCGCCTCAAGACGCCGTCAGGCACTCCAGGCGCAGCCGGGCGCGGCACGTGGGACTCCTCGCGCCGTCTCAAGACGCCGTCAGGCGCTCCAGGCGCAGCCGGGCGTGGCGTTCCTCCCGGCTGGTCACCTCCAGCCGCTGCCGGGCGTCGTCGAGCTTCCCGCGCGCCTTGGCCAGCTTCTTCTCCAGCCGCGCGACCTTCTCCGCCCGCTCGTCGTGCTCCTTCCGCGCCGCCTCCAGAGCCTCGGCCCACTCCTGGTGCGCCGTCCGCGCCTCCTCCCGCTCCCTGGCCCGCCTGGCCTCGGCCTCCTCGCGGGCCCGGGCGAGCTGCTCCGCCTGCGCGGCCTCGTCCTCGGGGCTCTGCCTCCTGCGCGGCGCGGGCCGCTCGCGCGGGATGGGGGCGGGGGCGAAGCCGCTGTAGTGCAGCGGCTTGACCAGGCGCCCGCCGCGCACCTCGGCGGCGGCCTCGGCGTCCACGACGGCGGCGTCCAGGGTCTGGTCCACCTCGGTCCCGGCGGCGGGCGACAGCTCGGCCGCCTGCCTGGCCAGCCTGCCGACCTTCCCGCTCACCTCGCCCCTGAGCCGGGTCAGCTCGGCCAGCTCGCCGGCGTCCTGCTCCTGCCAGGCCGCGCGCAGCCGCTCCCCCACGTCGAGCAGCTCCGCCAGCTCGCCGGGATGCTCCCGGGACAGCCGGTTCACCGCCCAGGCCGAGAGCGTGGGCCTGCGCAGCTTCGCGATCTCGCGCGAGAGCCGTACGTCGCCCGCGTCCTTGGCCGCGCGGGCCTCCTCGGTGCGCGCGGCCGTGAACTCGGACGGCGGCAGCCCGTAAAGCCGATCCGCCACCTCGTCAAGATCCACACAGGACAAATACCCCACATCCGCGATTCTGTAGCGCATAGTGGAGGCAGCCCCAGCCGAACGGAGGCCCCCGGTGTTCGAACGCTTCACCGACCGTGCGCGCAGGGTCGTCGTCCTCGCCCAGGAGGAGGCGCGGACGATGAGCCACAACTACATCGGCACGGAGCACATCCTGCTCGGCCTCATCCACGAGGGTGAGGGACTGGCGTCCCTGGTGCTCGACAGCTGCGGCGTCCGGCTCGACCACGTACGCGGGTTCGTCGAGCGCGAGGTGGGCCACGGCGCGAAGTCGCCCGGCGGGCACATCCCGTTCACGCCCCGGGCCAAGAAGGTCCTGGAGCTGTCGCTGCGCGAGGCGCTGCAGCTCCGGCACAACTACATCGGCACCGAGCACATCCTGCTCGGGCTGATCAGGGAGGGCGAGGGCCTGGCCGCGCAGGCGCTCGCGGACGCGGGGGCCGACCTGGCGGACGTGCGCCAGCGCGTGCTGGACCGCGTGGGCCGCGGCTCCAAGGACCGCCCCTCCGAGATGTTCTTCGCCGGCGGCTCGGTGCTGGGCGAGCGGCTCTCGCAGATCGAGCAGAGCCTCGAACGCATCGAGCGGCACCTGGGCATCAAGCGGGCGGACCCGCCCGCCGATCACCAGGGCGACGACGAGGAGGCCACGGGCTGACCCATCGCCCCGGGCCGGCCCCTCGTCCTGAGCCGGCCCCGTCCTGAGCCGGCCGCTCCCGGGCCCGGCCCCCCATTCTGAGCCGGCCGCTCCCCGGGCCCGGCCCCCCGTCCTGAGCCGGTCCACCGCCCCCGCGGCCTGCCGGCTCAGCGGGCCCGGGCCGGCACCATCGAGGTGACCGGCAGCCTGGCCTCGATCACCCCGGGGTCCTCGGTGTAGGCGAGCGTGGCGCCCAGGCCGATCAGCAGGCTGCGCATCCGGGCGTTGTCGGCCAGCATGGTGGCCCTGACCTCGGCGTAGCCCAGGTCGCGGGCCGTGCGTACGAGCATCCTGGCCAGCTCCGTGCCCAGCCCGCGCCCCTGCCAGCGATCCTCGACCAGGAAGGCCATCTCGGCGATGCCGGGGTCGGGCGTGAACATGAGGCTGGCCATGCCCACGACCTGCCCGTCGTGCCCGGCGACCAGCGAGTGGCCGCGGCTCCTGTCGCAGAGCCGGTCGAACATGCGCGGCGGCAGCGCGGGCATCGAGGTGAAGTAGCGGAACCTGCGCGACTCCGGCGAGCACCGGTCGTGCAGGTCGCGCACCGCCTCGCGGTAGATCGAGGTGAGCGGGCGCACGGTGACCTCGGCCCCGTCGGCGAGCTTGATCGCGCGCTCGCCCGAGCCGCCCTGCTCGGCGGCGGCGGGCTGGGCGAGCCGGGCGAAGGAGGCAGCCCTGGCCGCCTCGGTCAGCGTGAACGGCAGCTCGGCGCGGCGCAGCCGGACCGCCCGCCTGGGCGCGACCGGCACGACCAGCAGGGTCGGGTCGGGAAGATCGCTCACCGCCTCACCATAGACCCACCGGGCGTCGTCCGCGCGCAGCAACTCCGCCAGCAGTTCGGGCAGCCGCCACGGCATCGAGCGCAGCCGGGAGGCCAGCAGCAGCGCCCTGGTGGGCTCGTCGGTCAGCTCGTGGGCGGTCGCGGGCACCACCTGGACGCGGCGGCCGCCCGCCGCTTCCAGCGCCTCGCGCACCGTCTCCGGGGCTGCGGGGATGTCGGCGACGAACTCGTCGACGGTGCCGTCGGCGTCGGTCTGGACGCTCAGGCCGAGGATGTTGCCGCCCCTGGCCGCCAGGGCCGAGGCCAGTGAGGCCAGGCGGCCGGGCCGTTCGTCCACCGTGGTGCGGATGCGCAAGAATCCCATGCACCCGAGCATGCCGGGTGGCTGTTACGGGGCCGCTAACGACGTGTTTCATTGCGTATTTCGTCGCAAGATGCGCCAGCTTCTCCCGATATAGCAGGATATGTCGCCATGAGCGTGCGTGTTCCCTTGTCGTCCGGGTTCGTCAATGGCGACGTCTCCTTCTGGTACCGGTCCTCCGGACTGCCCGCCCCGGGCGCCCGGCTCGACGGCGACCTCCAGGCCGATGTGGCGATCATCGGCGCCGGCTACACGGGCCTGTGGACCGCGTACTACCTCAAGCGCGCCCGTCCCTCGCTGAACGTGGTGGTGCTGGAGCAGGAGTTCGCCGGGTTCGGCGCGTCGGGCCGCAACGGCGGCTGGCTGACCGGCGACCTGGCCGGCTCGCACGAGCGCTACGGGCAGGGCGCGCGGCGGCTGCAGCGGGTGATGTACGACACCATCGACGAGGTCATCGCCGTCTGCGAGGCGGAGTCCATCGACTGCGACCTGGTCAAGGGCGGCGTGCTGAACGTGGCCCGCACCCCCGCCCAGGCCGTCCGGCTGCGCGAGAGCGTGGTCTCGGCCCGCTCCTGGGGCATCGAGGAGCCCGATCTCCGCCTGGTGGACCCCGCGGACCACGTACGCGTCTCCGGGGCCCTGGCGGCCTCCTGGAGCCCTCACTGCGCGCGCATCCAGCCCGCCAAGCTGGCCCGGGGCCTGGCCAGGACCGTACGCGAGCTGGGCGTGCCCATCTACGAGCGCACCCCGGTCACCGGCATCGCCCCGCACCGGGCGCACACCCCGTACGGCACGGTCACGGCCGGGCACGTGATCCGCGCGACGGAGGGCTTCACGGCCCGCCTGCCCCGCCTGCGCCGCCAGTGGCTGCCCATGAACAGCTCGATGATCGTCACCGAGCCCCTCCCGCCGTCCTTCTGGGACGAGGTCGGCTGGCAGGGCGCCGAACTGCTCGGCGACCTGGCCCACTACTACATGTACGCCCAGCGCACCGCCGACGACCGCATCGCCTTCGGCGGGCGCGGCCGGCCGTACCTGTACGGCTCGCGCGTGGACGCCCGCGGCCACACGCACGAGTGGACGGTCGAGGCCCTGTGGCGGCTGCTGACCGACTTCTTCCCCGCCGCCCGCTCCTCCTCGATCGCCCACGCCTGGTCCGGCGTGCTCGGGGTGCCGCGCGACTGGTGCTCGACCGTGCACGTGGACCCCGCCACGGGCCTGGGCTGGGCGGGCGGCTACACCGGCCACGGCGTCACGACCACGAACCTGGCCGGCCGCACGCTGCGCGACCTGATCCTGGGCGAGGAGACGGAGCTGACCTCGCTGCCCTGGGTGGGCCGCCAGGTGCGCCCGTGGGAGCCGGAGCCGCTGCGGTGGCTGGGCGTGCACGCGATGTACCGCCTGTACCGGGTGGCCGACCACCGCGAGCGCACGATGCCGCGCACCTCGGCCCTGGCCCGCTTCGCCGATCTGATCACCGGGCACTGAGGCGGCGGGCCGGCGGTCCCGATCGGGGGGCCGGCCTGATCGCCGGGCACTGACAAGATGGGGCGAGCGTAGAAAGGAACATCCCCCATGAACATCCTCTTCCGAGGCGGCCGCGTCTTCACCCCCGAGGGCGTCCTGGCCGAGGCCGTGCTGGTGCGCGACGGCGTGATCGCCGCCGTGGGCGCGGAGGGGGACCTGGCGGGGCCGGCCCACGAGACGGTGGATCTCGACGGGGGTCTGCTGACGCCGGGTTTCACGGACGCGCACCTGCACCCGGTCCAGGCGGGCCTGGAGCGCGCGAAGTGCGACCTGTCCGAGGTCTTCGGCGTGGCGGCGTACCTGGAGAAGATCGCCGATTACGCCGCCCGCAATCCCGGCAAGGAGTGGATCGACGGCGGCGGCTGGGACATGTCGGCCTTCCCCGGCGGCCTCCCCCACCGCGACCTGCTCGACTTCCTCGACCGTCCCGCCTACCTGATCCAGCGCGACCACCACGCCGCCTGGGTCAACACCAGGGCGCTCGAACGCGCCGGCATCACCGCCGCCACGCCCGACCCGGCCGACGGGCGCATCGAGCGCGACGCCGACGGCACTCCCACGGGCGTGCTGCACGAGGGCGCGATGGACCTCGTCGGCCTGCTCACCCCCCGCCCGACCGCCCAGGACCTCCAGGACGCGCTGGCGGACGCGCAGCGGCACCTGTTCTCGCTGGGGATCACGGGGTGGCAGGACGCGATCGTGGGCTCCTACGCGGGCTCCGACGACCAGTTGCCCACCTACGTGGCGGCGGCCCGCTCGGGGTGGCTGCGGGCGCGCGTGGTGGGCGCCCTGTGGTGGGACCGCACGCGCGGCCTGGACCAGCTCGGCGACCTGCTGGAGCGCCGGGCCTCGGCGGAGGGGCTCGACCGGTTCCGCGCCACCTCGGTCAAGATCATGCAGGACGGCATCACGGAGAACTTCACGGCCGCGACGCTGGAGCCGTACTGCCTGTGCGGGGGCACGGGGCTGTCGTACGTCGACCCCGCCAAGCTCAAGGAATACGTCGCCGAGCTGGACCGGCACGGCTTCCAGGTGCACTTCCACGCCATCGGCGAGCGGGCCGTGCGCGAGGTGCTGGACAGCCTGGAGGGCACCGACCCGGCCAACCGGCACCACATCGCGCACCTGCAGATCATCGAGCCGTCCGACGTGCCGCGCTTCGCCGCCCTGGGCGTCACGGCCAACCTGCAGCCGCTGTGGGCCACGCACCACGCCCAGATGGACGAGCTGACGCTGCCCTACCTGGGGGAGCCGCGCTCGTCGTGGCAGTATCCGTTCGCCGACCTGCTGGCCCACGGCACCCGCTGCTGCGCGGGCAGCGACTGGCCGGTCTCCAGCGCCGACCCGCTGCAGGGCATGCACGTGGCGGTCAACCGCACCGAGCCGGGCAGCTCGGTGCACGCGGGCTATCCGACCGCGCAGACGCCGTTCCTGCCCGGCCAGCGCATCGACCTGGCCGCCGTCATGACCGCGTACACGGCCGGCTCGGCCTGGATCAACCGCTCCCCCGCCGGCGTCATCGAGCGGGGCCGCCCGGCCGACCTGGTGGTGCTGGACCGCGACCCGTTCGAGCTGCCGCCGGGCGAGATCTGGACGACGCGGGTGCGGATGACGTTCGTGGACGGCGAGCCGGTCTACGAGCGGCCCTGACGGCCGCGGGCGAAGCGCCCCGGAGCCGCTGACGGGCCACCCCGCGCGGGAAGCGCGGGGTGGCCCGTGGCGGGCGGACGCGAAAGGGGCCCCGGGAAGAACCCGGGGCCCCTTTCGCGTCGCCTGAACCACCAGCCCGAACTACCAGGGGGACTTGTTGTTGCGCAGGCGCTCCAGTGCCTCCTCCAGGATCGCCTTGCCGTCCTTGTCGCTCCTGCGCTCCTTCACGTAAGCCAGGTGCGTCTTGTACGGCTCGTTCTTCGGCGGGGCAGGCGGCGCCGACTCGTCCTGTCCGGCAGGAAGGCCGCAACGCGGGCAGTCCCACAGCTCGGGGACCGCTGCGTCGCTGGCGAAGCTGGGGCGCGTCTCGTGCATGTTGGCGCACCAGAACGAGACCCGCACTCTCGGAGCCGCCTCGCCACGCTCGGCCTCCCCCATAGGGCCGGCGCCGACTCGGCTGCCACGGATCGCGTTGCCACTACCCACGGATGAACTCCTCGCTCGATCGCCCCGCGTACAGACACGGGGGGAGAATCACTGTCACGCGTTGACTTGTTGCTCAGGGCCTCATGAGGAGGCCGAGAGCGATGATGCAGACGAACCAGACCACGCCCGTGATGACGGTCAGGCGGTCGAGGTTGCGCTCCACCACCGAGGAACCACCGAAGTTCGACGAGAAGCCGCCGCCGAACATGTCAGACAGGCCACCACCCTTGCCCTTGTGGAGCAGGACGAGCAGGATCATGAGAAGGCTCGCCAGGATGAGGGCGATGGAGATTCCGATTTCCACGGTATGCCTGTTCCTTCAATGCTCTGTTACGCGTGACGATTCAAACTTGCCTCTTGAGGGTACGGCCTGATGTCAAGTCGCACCCCCAGAACGGCTCAGTTAGGCGGGCATATCGGAGAATCGACAGATCTTCGCGAACTCACCCGCGTCGATGCTGGCGCCTCCGACGAGGGCGCCGTCGACATCCGGCTGCGCCATGATCCCCTTGATGTTGCCTGACTTGACCGAGCCACCGTAAAGGATACGGATCCCCGAGGCCACTTCGGTGTCGTAGAGCTCCGCGAGTCTGTCTCGCAACGCTCCACAGGCCTCCTGGGCGTCCTCGGGGGTGGCCACCTCGCCGGTGCCGATCGCCCACACCGGTTCGTAGGCCACCACCATCGATTTTGCCTGCTCGGCGGTGATTTTGCGCAGCGCGCCGTCGAGTTGGGCACAACAATGCGCGATGTGTGCCCCCTCTTGGCGCACCGACAGCGCCTCGCCGACGCACAGGATGGGCGCCAGGGAGTGCCGGAAGGCGGCCTGCGTCTTGGCGTTGACCACCTCGTCGTCCTCGCCGTGGTACTGGCGGCGCTCGGAGTGCCCGATCGTCACGTAGGTGCACCCCAGCTTGGCCAGCATGGCGCCCGACACCTCGCCGGTGTAGGCCCCGCCGTCGTGGGCGGACAGGTCCTGGGCGCCGTAGACGATCCTGAGCTTGTCGCCGTCGACCAGGGTCTGGACGCTGCGCAGGTCGGTGAACGGCGGCAGGACCGCGACCTCGACCTTGTCGAAGTCTTTGTCGTTGAGCGCGAAGGCCAGCTTCTGGACCAGCGCGATGGCCTCGAAGTGGTTGAGGTTCATCTTCCAGTTGCCGGCGATGAGCGGCTTGCGCTGACTCAACTAGTCCTCCAGAGCCGCGAGTCCGGGGAGGGTCTTGCCCTCAAGGTATTCGAGGCTGGCCCCGCCACCGGTGGAGATGTGCGAGAAACCGTCCTCGGGCAGCCCGAGCCTGCGCACGGCCGCGGCGGAGTCGCCGCCGCCGACCACGGTGAAGGCGTCGGAGCCGATCAGAGCCTCGGCCACCGCCCTGGTGCCGCCGGAGAACGCGTCGAACTCGAACACGCCCATCGGGCCGTTCCAGAAGACGGTCTTGGCGTCGGCCAGCTTGGCGGCGAACAGCTCGCGGGTCTTCGGGCCGATGTCGAGCCCCTCCCGGTCGGCCGGGATGGCGGTGGCCTCGACCACGTCGTGCTCGGCGTCGGCGGCGAAGCCCGTCGCGGCCAGCACGTCGACGGGCAGCACGAGCTCCACCCCGCGCCGCCCGGCCTCCTCCAGGAAGCCGCGCACCTGGTCGAGCTGGTCCTCCTGGAGCAGCGACCTGCCGACCTCGTGGCCCTGGGCCTTGAGGAAGGTGTAGGCCATGCCGCCGCCGATCAGCAGCCGGTCGACCTTGGTCAGCAGGTTGGCGATGACGCCGAGCTTGTCGGAGACCTTGGCGCCGCCCAGCACGACCACGTAGGGCCGCTCGGTGTCCTCGGTGAGCTTGCGCAGCACCCCGACCTCGGCCTCGACCAGCCCGCCCGCGGCGTGCGGCAGCAGCCTGGGCACGTCGTAGACGCTGGCGTGCTTGCGGTGCACGGCGCCGAAGCCGTCGCCGACGTACAGCTCGGCCAGCCCGGCCAGCTTCGCCGCGAACTCGCCGCGCACGGCGTCGTCCTTGGACTCCTCGCCCGGCTCGTAGCGCAGGTTCTCCAGCAGGGCCACCTGGCCGTCCTGGAGAGCCTCGACCGTGCTCCTGGCGCTGTCGCCGACCACGTCGGTGGCGAAGGCCACGTCGCGGCCGAGCAGCTCGCCCAGGCGCGCCGCGACGGGCCCGAGCGAGTATTTCGGGTCGACCTGGCCCTTGGGCCTGCCCAGATGGGCGCAGACGACGACCTTGGCGCCCCGGTCCACCAGGGTCCTGATCGTCGGCACCGACGCCCGGATGCGGCCGTCGTCGGTGATCGTCTCCCCGTCGAGGGGGACGTTGAGGTCGGCGCGCACGAGCACGCGCCGCCCCTTCACGTCGAGATCGTCGAGCGTGCGCATGCTCATGCTCCTGTTCCGGCGGGGCGCGCCGGCCGCGCGCCCCGATGTGTCACCCGGTGTACGAGACGCGGCATCAGAGGCCGCGGCCCACCAGCTCGATCAGGTCGGCCAGGCGGTTGGAGTAGCCCCACTCGTTGTCGTACCAGCCGACGACCTTGACCTGGTTGCCGATGACCTTGGTGAGGCCGGCGTCGAAGATGCAGGAGGCCGGGTCGGTGACGATGTCGGAGGAGACGATCGGGTCCTCGGTGTAGCTGATGATGCCCTTGAGCGGGCCCTCGGCGGCGGCCTTGACCGCGGCGTTGACCTCCTCGACCGAGACGTCGCGGCTGACGTCGACCGTGAGGTCGGTGGCCGAGCCGGTGGGGATCGGCACGCGCATGGCGAAGCCGTCGAGCTTGCCCTTGAGCTCGGGCAGGACCAGGCCGATGGCCTTGGCGGCGCCGGTCGAGGTGGGCACCACGTTGAGCGCGGCGGCGCGGGCGCGGCGCAGGTCCTTGTGCGGGCCGTCCTGGAGGTTCTGGTCCTGGGTGTAGGCGTGGATGGTGGTCATCAGACCCTTCTCGATGGTGAAGGTGTCGTGGATGACCTTGGCCATCGGGGCCAGGCAGTTGGTGGTGCAGGAGGCGTTGGAGATGATCGTGTGCTTGGCCGGGTCGTAGTCGCCCTCGTTGACGCCCAGCACGATGGTGACGTCCTCGTTCTTCGCCGGGGCGGAGATGATGACCTTCTTGGCGCCGTTGTCGGCGTGCACCTTGGCCTTGGCGGCGTCGGTGAACAGGCCGGTGGACTCCAGCACGACGTCCACGCCGAGGTCGCCCCAGGGCAGCTTGCCCGGGTCGCGCTCCGCGAAGACCTTGATCGCCTTGCCGTCGACGGTGATCTCGTCGCTCGACGACTTCACCTCGTAGGGCAGGCGGCCCAGGATGCTGTCGTACTTCAGCAGGTGCGCGAGCGTCGCGTTGTCGGTCAGGTCGTTGACCGCGACGATCTCGATGTCCTTGCCGCTGGCGGCGACAGCGCGCCAGAAGTTGCGACCGATGCGGCCGAAGCCGTTGACGCCTACGCGGATGCTCACGGGAACGATCTCCTCGAAAGATGGCGGGCTGAAACCTCAACCACGAACCTTATCGGACCCAAATTGGTTTAGACCACTGCAGGTCCCGCCCTGTGAATCACGGTTCTGGCGGCACGTTTTGCGAGGTTCGAGTAAAGTGCCCGACTCGTTGGAGTAAATTCGTGCATTCTCTGGGGGCTGAGATGTCACATAAGCGGTCCGGCCTACTGGCCGGGCTTCTCACAGGGCTGCTCGCCGCGCTCGTCTGCGCGGCCGGCCTGGGGGCGGCCGTCCTGTTCCAGCAGAGCCTGCCGAGCGCCGTCATGTCGTTCGGCGGCGGGCTTCCGCTCTCGCTGGCCCTGTCGCTCCTCATCGCGGTGATGGTCGCCCTGGCGATCGGCGTCGTGCGCCCGCGCAGCCTCGTCCTGCCGCCCCTCGCCGCCCTGTACGCCGGCGGCGCCGTGGCGGCCGGGCAGGTCACCGGCAAGGCGATCATGTCCGGCGCCGGTCTCGACTCGCCCTCCGCCGGGCGTGTCGCGGAGCTGGGGGATGTGAACCTGGCCACGTTCAACGCCGGGCTGCCGGAGGCGCTGTCGTTGTACCGGGCGCCACTGGCCGAGACGTGGGCCGCGTGGCTGTACATCGCCGTGGCGGCCGTGACCGCCCTCGCCCTGGTCACCCTCCGGGTCCTCCGCGTACGCCGGGCACAGCGCGCCGAGGCGGCCGCGGAGCGGGCAGAGGAGGCGCCGGAGCCGGAGTACCGGGCCCCGTTCGAGCCGGCCCAGCAGCCCGCGCCGAAGCCCGCCGCCGACCTCTTCACTCCCCGCACCCCCTCCAAGAACTGACCCCGGCCCGGCGGCCTTCCGAACCGCCCACCCCTCAAGGTCCACGACCTCACCCGGCCACGCAAGGGCCACAACGTCACCCCCGCCTGCCCGCCACGCCCCATTGCGCATGCCCACCGGGCCCCACCTGACCGCGCCCGCTGCGGCCGGCATTTCGCGGCCGCCTCAACGCGGGCACACGGCCGCGCAGGGCACGCCTGTCCAGCACACGCCTGGTCACCCCGCCTGCCCGGCGCACGGCTGCCCGGCCCCACCTGTCCGGCGCACGGCCGCGCGGACGGCTGCCGGTGAGCGGGCAGGGCACAGACGTGGGCCGGACGGGCACCGGCGTCCATCGTCGCCTCACGGGTGCCGGGCCACCACGACCACGGCCCACGGGGCGCGCGTCACGGCGGCCCGCCACCTCCACCGGAGAAGCGTCCCCCTGGACAGGGCCCGGCCACGTGCGGCGGGCGGGCCTTGCCGGGCGAAGCCGTAAAGGATGAACCTCCCGAACAGCAGACAGAATCGAAAAGGCCTCTACGGGGCGAGCATGTCTACGGTGAGGTTGGCCTCGGTGTTGGGGATGCCCAGGTCGGAGGCGCGTTTGTCGGCCATGGCGAGCAGCCGCCGGATGCGCCCCGCGATCGCGTCCTTGGTCAGCGGCGGGTCGGCGATCTGCCCCAGCTCCTCCAGCGACGCCTGCTTGTGCTCCACCCGCAGCCGCCCGGCCACCACCAGGTGCTCGGGCGCCTCGTCCCCGAGGATCTCCAGCGCCCGCTGCACCCGCGCCCCCGCCGCCACCGCGGCCCGGGCCGAGCGCCGCAGGTTGGCGTCGTCGAAGTTGGCCAGCCGGTTGGCGGTGGCCCGCACCTCGCGGCGCATCCGCCGCTCCTCCCAGGCCAGCACGCTGTCGTGCGCCCCGAGCCGGGTGAGCAGCGCGCTGATCGCGTCGCCGTCGCGCACCACGACCCGGTCCACCCCGCGCACCTCGCGCGCCTTGGCGTGGATCTTCAGCCGCCGCGCCGACCCCACCAGCGCCAGCGCCGCCTCCGGCCCCGGGCAGGTGACCTCCAGCGACATGGAGCGCCCCGGCTCGGTCAGCGAGCCGTGCGCCAGGAACGCGCCCCGCCAGGCGGCCTCCGCGTCGCAGGAGGCGCCCGCCACGACCTGGCGCGGCAGCCCGCGCACGGGCCGGCCGTGGTTGTCGATGAGCCCCGTCTGCCGGGCCAGCGCCTCACCGTCGCGGTAGACGCGCACCACGTAGCGCGAGCCCTTGCGCAGCCCGGCGGGCGCGAGCACGAGCACCTCCGCCTTGTGCCCGAACACCTCCCCGATGTCCTTGATCAGCCGCCGCGCCGTGGCGTTGGTGTCGAGCTCGGCCTCGATCACGATCCGCCCGCCCACCAGGTGCAGGCCGCTGGCGAACCGCAGCAGCGTCGAAACCTCCGCCTTCCGGCAGCACGGCTTGAGCACCGGCAGGCGGCTCAGCTCGTCTTTCACCACACCTGTCATCGCCATGCGTAAGTCCTCTCCCCCATTCAGACCGGCTCCCTTGAGTCTCTCGCACCTTCGCGCCACGCCGACCAGGATCAACGCTTCTGGAGGAAAATCTCGTCCAGGACGGAGGCAAGACGTCGTGGGTCATGCCTGGGCGAGCCGTCGGCGGCGGCCACGTCGGCCATGACGACCCGCGCGCCGAGCGCGGCGGCGGCCTTCTCCAGGGCGTCGGGGTCGTCCACGACCCCGGTGTCGGCGAGCACGACGTCGACCGACAGGTCGGGGGCGTGCTGCCTCAGCACCTCCAGGTGCTGCTGGGGGGAGAAATCATCGGTTTCGCCCGGCTGGGGGGCGAGGTTGAGCGCGACCAGCCTCCTGGCCTTGGTGGCGTGCAGCGCCCTGGCCAGCTCGGGCACCTTGAGGTGCGGCAGCACGCTGGTGAACCACGATCCGGGGCCGAACACCACCCAGTCGGCCTCCAGCACCGCCGCGACGGCCTCGGGCCTGGCGGGCGGGTCCTCGGGGACGAGGGAGATCGCCTGCACCCGGCCCGGGGTCAGGGCGCACGCCACCTGCCCGCGTATGGTCGAGATGACGCCGTCGAGCTCCACCTCGGCCACGATGTCGAGCGGCACCGAGGCCATCGGCAGCACGCGGCCCTGCGCGCCCAGCAGCCGCCCGACCCAGTCGAGCCCGGCCACGGGGTCGCCGAGCAGCTCCCACAGCGCGACGATGAGCAGGTTGCCGACGGCGTGCCCGTGCAGCTCGCCCTCGCTGCGGAAGCGGTGCTGGACGACCTCGCTCCAGGTGCTGCCCCACTCGTCGTCGCCGCAGAGCGCGGCCAGCGCCATACGCAGGTCGCCGGGCGGCAGCACGCCCAGCTCGCGCCGCAGGCGCCCGCTGGACCCGCCGTCGTCGGCGACGGTGACCACCGCCGTCAACCGGTCGGTGACCATCCGTAATGCCGACAGGGACGCGTACAGGCCGTGCCCGCCGCCCAAGGCCACGACGGGCGGCCCCCACCCCGTGGTCAGGCGCACGACCGGCTGCCCCGGCACCGGCGCACACCGCCCCGCCGCGCCCTGACCGGATCCGACCTCACCCGACCCGGGCTCACCCGGACCAGACCCGGACCCGGTCTGAACGGGCACAGCCTCGGCCTGATCGGGCACCGGACGACCCGGCTCAGCCCGGCCACGCGACCCGGCGACCTGCCCGGCCCCCGGTTCTACCTGGTCCGGTGCTTTCTCCGAACGGCCCGCTGCCGATGGCGGCGGGGCGGATTCGAAGCGTTCATCGGTCACTCCCGCCCCACATCCCGGTGGCTCACCTGGACCTCCATGCCGCGGTCGCGCAGGCGGGCGGCCACCTGCTCGGCCATGGCGACACTGCGGTGCTTGCCACCCGTGCAGCCCACGGCGAGCGTGGCGTAGCTCTTGCCCTCACGCGCGTATCCGGCCGCGACCACCTCCAGGACCTCCTCGTAGGCGTCGAGGAACTCCTTGGCCCCCGGCTGCCCCAGCACGTAGTCGCTCACGGCGGGGTCGAGCCCGTTCATCGGCCGCAGCTCGGGCACCCAGTGCGGGTTGGGCAGGAACCGGCAGTCGACCACGAGGTCGGCGTCGACGGGCAGGCCGTACTTGAACCCGAACGACACGACGTTGAGCCGCAGCCCCGGCCGGTCCTCGCCGCCGAAGTACGCGACGATCTTGTTGCGGAGATCGTGCACGTTGTGCGTCGAGGTGTCGATCACCAGGTCGGCGTTGGCGCGCACCTCCCGCAGGATGCCGCGCTCGCGGGTGATGCCGTCGACCAGCCGGCCCTCGCCCTGGAGGGGATGGGGCCTGCGGACGTTCTCGAACCTGCGCACCAGCTCGTCGTCGCTGGCCTCCAGGAACACCACCCGCACGCGCACGCCGCGCCCTTCGAGCTCCTCGATGGCCGCGTTGAGGTCGGTGGTGAACGCCAGGCTGCGCACGTCGACCACGGCCGCCACCTTGTCGGCGGCCAGCTTGACCTTGCCCGCCTCCTCGGCCATGGCGAACAGCAGGCCCGGCGGCAGGTTGTCGATGACGAACCAGCCCAGGTCCTCCAGCGCCTTGGCGGCGGTGCTGCGCCCGGCTCCCGACATGCCGGTGACGATGACGAACGCCGGTTCGGTGCTCATCGCCTCACCTCGCGGGCCGGAGCGGGCGGGCATGATCGTTCGGCGTTGACACCCTGGCTTCCTGGCGAGATCAAGGTGACTCTCCCTTCAGCGTCGACACGATGACCTCGGCAATGGACGGGCCGATGCCGGGAACCTCGCAGATTTCGGCGGCAGTGGCCTCGCGCAGCTTCTTCACGGAGCCGAAGTGTTTGAGCAGCGCCTGCCTGCGCGCCGGCCCGAGGCCGGGCACGCCGTCGAGCGCGCTCTCCTTCACCGTCTTGGACCTCTTGGAACGATGGTAGGTGATGGCGAACCTGTGTGCTTCGTCCCGCACTCGTTGCAGCAGGTAGAGACCCTCACTTGAACGAGGCATGATCACCGGCTGGTCGTCGCCGGGCAGCCACACCTCCTCCAGCCGCTTGGCCAGGCCGCACACGGAGACGTCGTCGATGCCGAGCTCGTCGAGCGCCCGCCGCGCGGCGGCCGCCTGGGGCCCGGCCCCGTCGACCACGACGAGGTTGGGCGGATAGGCGAACTTGCGCGGCTTGCCCGTCTCGGGGTCGATGGGCCCGTGGCCGCCCTCACCGTCGCCGCCGTCGTCGGCCGCCAGCTCGCCGGTGGCGGAGCGCTCCTCCAGGTAGCGGCGGAACCGGCGGTTGATCACCTCGTAGATCGAGGCGACGTCGCCCTCCTTGGTCTTGACGGCGAAGCGGCGGTATTCGCTCTTGCGCGCCAGTCCGTCCTCGAAGACCACCATCGACGCCACGACGTTCTCCCCTTGCAGGTGGGAGACGTCGTAGCACTCGATGCGCAGCGGCGCCTGGTCGAGGTCGAGCGCGTCGGCGATCTCCTGCAGCGCCTTGCTGCGGGTGGTCAGGTCGCCGGCGCGGCGGACCTTGTGCTGGGCCAGCGACTCCTTGGCGTTGCGCGCGACGGTCTCCATCAGCGACTTCTTGTCGCCGCGCTGCGGCACGCGCACCTCGACGCGGGCGCGGCGCTGCTCGGTCAGCAGCTCGGCGACCGCCTCGTGGTCGGGCGGCAGCGCGGGCACCAGCACCTCGCGGGGCATGGACTCGGGGCCGGCCTCGCCGTACATCTGCAGCAGGAACTGCTCGACCAGCTCGCCGGGAGAGGTCTCCTCGACCTTGTCGACGACCCAGCCGCGCTGGCCCCGGATGCGGCCGCCGCGCACGTAGAAGACCTGCACGGCCGCTTCGAGCGGGTCTTCGGCCAGCGCGATCACGTCGGCGTCGGTGCCCTCGCCGAGCACGACCGCCTGCTTCTCCAGCGCCCGCTGCAGCGCCTGGATGTCGTCGCGCAGCCGGGCCGCCCGCTCGTATTCCTGCTCGGCGGCGGCCTCGCGCATCTCCTTCTCCAGGCGCTTGATGAAGCGGCTGGTGTTGCCCGCCATGAAGTCGCAGAAGTCTTCGGCCAGGTCGCGGTGCTCCTGCTGGGTGACCCGGCCGACGCAGGGCGCCGAGCACTTGTCGATGTAGCCGAGCAGGCAGGGCCGGCCGATCTGCCCGGCCCGCTTGAACACCCCGCTGCTGCACGTGCGCACGGGGAAGACCCGCAGCAGCAGGTCGACGGTCTCGCGGATGGCCCAGGCGTGGGAGTAGGGCCCGAAGTAGCGGTTGCCCTTGCGCCTGGCGCCGCGCATGACCTGCACGCGCGGGAAGTCCTCGCTCATGGTGACCGCGAGGTAGGGATAGGACTTGTCGTCGCGGTATTTGACGTTGAAGCGCGGGTCGAACTCCTTGATCCAGGAGTATTCGAGCTGCAGCGCCTCCACCTCGGTGCCGACGACCGTCCAGTCGACGTCGGCGGCCGTGGTCAGCATCGACTGCGTGCGGGGGTGCAGCGCGGAGAAGTCGGCGAAGTACGAGTTGAGCCGCTGACGCAGGCTCTTGGCCTTGCCGACGTAGATCACCCGGCCGTGCGCGTCCCTGAAGCGGTAGACCCCAGGGGACTCGGGGATCGAACCCGGCTTGGGCCGGAAACTCAAGGTGCTGCCCGCTGATCTCGCCACGTTGCCAGCCTAGTAGCCCGCACCGACAGGCTTGCCCGCCGTACTGTTCGCGCAGGTACGGCGGGCTGTGTCCGGAACGGCTCAGGCCAGCATGATCTGGTCGCCCTCGACCTTGATCTCCTGCGCGGGCAGCGGCTTCTCGGCCGGGCCCGCCGTGACGGAGCCGTCGGCGATGGCGAACCTGCTGTTGTGGCACGGGCACACGATCGCGTCGCCCTCGATGTGGGTGACGGGGCAGCCCTTGTGCGTGCACAGGGCGCTGAACGCCTTGAACTCGCCCGCCGCCGGCTGGGTCACCACGACCTTCTGATCCTTGAAGACCGTTCCGCCGCCGACGGGGATGTCGGCCGTCTTGGCCAGCGCGCCACCCGCCTGCGGAGCGCCGGACTGCGACGCGCCGGGCTGTGACGTGCCGGGCTGGGGCGCGCCCGAGGCGGCGCCGGAGTCGGTGGCGGTGCCCGCCGTGGTCGTGTCGCTGCCGCCACTGCACGCGGTGATCGCCAGCGCCAGGCCACCCGCTCCGACGCTTGCGAACACCGCCCTGCGGCTCTGAAGGTCATCTGCCATGCGCTCACCCAAACGCACGCAAGTGAGAAAATCATGAGACGCAGGTCAAGCCGCTCTCATAAGACGCGGTCAGGCCAGGCGGATCTTGTCGCCGTCCACCGTGATCTGCTTCTCCTCAAGGGGCTCGCTCGCGGGGCCGTCGGCGACGGAGCCGTCCGCGATGTTGAACTTGCTGCCGTGGCAGGGGCAGTTGATCGTCTTGTTCGAGACGCTCGCGACCGTGCAGCCCTGATGGGTGCAGATCGCGCTGAACGCCTTGAACTCACCCGCCGCCGGCTGGGTCACCACGATCTTCTGCTTCTCGAAGACCTTCCCGCCGCCCTGCGGGATGTCGGCGGTGTCGGCCAGCGCCTTGGGCTTGCCGCCCTTCTTCTTGGGCGCCTCGGACGACGGCTCCGCGGCCGGTTCCTCCGCCGGCGCCATGTCCGCTTCCGTGGCCGGCGAGCCGTAGCTCGCGCAGGCCGTCAGAACCGCCGCGAGCCCGGCGCTCCCGGCGCCGAACACCACCGTCCGGCGCGTCGTTTCCGTCATGGTGCGTCCTCCCAGATTGGCTCTCACTTCAGGTACGGCCGGCGCCCTGGCACCGGTTCAGCGTGCCCGAAGACCAATCCGGTGACTACGCACAATTACCGGTTCGCCCGTTCACACCACCACGATGCCATCGCCTTCGACCTTCACCTGGAACGAGGCCAGCGGGGCGGTGGCGGGCCCCTTGGTGGCCTGCCCGGTGTCGGCGGCGAACTCGCTGCCGTGGCAGGCGCACCTGATCACGTTGTCCTTGGGCGTGCTGACCTGGCAGCCCTTGTGCGTGCAGGACGCGCTGAACGCCTTGTAGACGCCCTCGGAGGGCTGCGTCACCACGACCTTCAGGTCCTTGATCAGCTTGCCGCCGCCCACGGGCACGTCGGCCGCCTTGGCCAGGACCTTGCCCTTGAGGCTCGGCTGGGCCTGCGCTCCCCCGGCGCCGCAGGCGGTCAGCGCCAGCCCGCACGCGGCGACGCCGCCCGCGCCCAGCAGCTCCCGCCGCCCCAGCCCGTTCTCCGCCATGGCTTCGCTCCCCCGATCGGTACGTTCCGTCCGTGCCGCACCTCGTGTCGCCTTTGCCCCCGGGGATGCGGCTGTTGCCAGTGCCTCACCTTATTGACGCGACCCACCGGTCCGGAAAACGGGTGTTCCTCATCCCCGGCCATCCCGCCACCGCTCCGGCCTCCGGGGCCCGTGTCCCGGACCCCGGAGCTACCCGCCGTGACCGGGCCTCCCAGCGAGACGCGCCAAGACTCAGCGAGACCCGGTGCGGCTCAGTGGGCGAGGATCTTGCGCAGGAACCGCCCCGTGTGGCTCTCGTCCACCAGCGCGACCTCCTCAGGCGTGCCGCTGGCCACGAGCGTGCCCCCGCGCGACCCGCCCTCGGGCCCCATGTCGATGATCCAGTCGGCGGTCTTGATCACGTCGAGGTTGTGCTCGATGACGATCACGGTGTTGCCGCCGTCGACCAGCCTTCCGAGCACGCCGAGCAGCCGCCGGATGTCCTCGAAGTGCAGCCCGGTGGTGGGCTCGTCGAGGACGTAGATGGTCCGGCCGGTCTGCCGCCGCTGCAGCTCGGAGGCGAGCTTGACCCGCTGCGCCTCACCGCCGGACAGGGTGGTCGCCGGCTGCCCCAGCCGCACGTAGCCCAGGCCGACGTCGTTGAGCGTCTGCAGGTGCCGCTTGATCGCGGGAATGGCGTCGAAGAAGCCCAGGGCCTCCTCGATCGGCATGTCGAGCACCTCGGCGATCGTCTTGCCCTTGTAGTGGACCTCCAGCGTCTCCCGGTTGTAGCGGGCGCCGTGGCAGACCTCGCAGGGGACGTAGACGTCCGGCAGGAAGTTCATCTCGATCTTGATGGTGCCGTCGCCCGCGCACGCCTCGCAGCGCCCGCCCTTGACGTTGAAGCTGAAGCGCCCGGGCTGGTAGCCGCGCACCTTCGCCTCGGTGGTCTGCGCGAACAGCTTGCGCACGTGGTCGAAGACCCCGGTGTAGGTGGCCGGGTTGGAGCGCGGCGTGCGCCCGATCGGCGACTGGTCGACGTGGACCACCTTGTCCACGTGGTCGATGCCGTTGATCCGGGAGTGCCGCCCCGGCACCGTGCGCGCCCCGTTGAGCTCCTTGGCCAGCGCGTTGTAGAGGATGTCGTTGACCAGCGTCGACTTGCCCGACCCCGACACGCCCGTGACGGCCGTGAACACGCCCAGCGGGAAGTCGATGTCGACGCCCTTGAGGTTGTGCTCGCGCGCCCCCTTGACCGTGATCTGCCGCTTCTTGTCGCGCTTGCGGCGCTTGGCGGGGATCGCGATGCTCTTGCGGCCCGACAGGTAGGCCCCCGTCATCGACTCCTCGCTGGCGAGGAGGTCCTGGACGGTGCCGGAGACCACGACCTGCCCGCCGTGCTCGCCCGCGCCCGGCCCGATGTCGACCACCCAGTCGGCGGCGGCGATCGTGTCCTCGTCGTGCTCGACCACGATGAGCGTGTTGCCCATGTCGCGCAGCCTGATCAGCGTGTCGAGCAGGCGCATGTTGTCGCGCTGGTGCAGGCCGATGGAGGGCTCGTCGAGGACGTAGAGGACGCCGACCAGGCCGGAGCCGATCTGCGTGGCCAGCCTGATGCGCTGGGCCTCGCCGCCGGCCAGGGTGGCGGCGGCGCGGTCCATGGTCAGGTAGTCGAGACCGACGTCGAGCAGGAAGCCCATGCGCGCGTTGATCTCCTTCACCACCCGCTCGGCGATCTGCATGTCGCGGTCGGACAGCTTGAGCCCGGCCAGGAACTTGGCGCACTCGCCGATCGACATGGCCGACACCTCGGCGATCGACTTGTCGGCGACGGTCACCGCGAGGCTCACCGGCTTGAGCCTGGCTCCCTTGCAGGCCGGGCACGGGATCTCGCGCATGTAGCCCTCGAACCGCTCGCGCGCCGCGTCGCTCTCGGCCTCGGCATGCCGGCGCTGCACCCACGGGATGACGCCGTCGTAGGTGGTGTAGTAGGAGCGCTGGCGGCCGTAGCGGTTGCTGTAACGGACGTGGACCTGCTCGTCGTGGCCGTACAGCAGCGACTTCTGCGCCTTCTTCGGCAGCCGGTCCCACGGCGTGTCGAGCGTGAACCCGACCGCGTGGCCGAGCGCCTCGATCAGCCTGGAGAAGTATTCGCTGGTGTGACCCCCGGACCAGGGGTGGAGGGCGCCGTCGCCGAGCGTGCGCTCGGGGTCGGGCACCACCAGGTCGGGGTCGACCTCCATCTTGGTGCCCAGGCCGGTGCACTCGGGGCAGGCGCCGAACGGGGAGTTGAAGGAGAACGAGCGCGGCTCCATCTCCTCGAACGACAGGTCGTCGTAGGGGCAGTAGAGGTGCTCGGAGTAGAAGCGCTCGCGGTTGGGGTCACCTTCGGGAAGGTCGACGAACTCGAGCGTGATCGTGCCGCCCGACAGCTGCAGGGCCGTCTCGACCGAGTCGGTGAGCCTGCGCCGCGCCGACTCCTTGACCGACAGGCGGTCGACGATGACCTCGATGTCGTGCTTCTCGTATTTCTTCAGCGTCGGCGGCTCCTCCAGCCGTACGACGGTGCCGTCGACCCTGGCCCTGGCGAACCCCTTGGTCTGCAGCTCGCGGAACAGCTCGGCGTATTCGCCCTTGCGGCCCCTGATGACCGGCGCGAGCACCTGGAACCGGGTGCCCTCCTCCAGGTCCATCACCCGGTCGACGATCTGCTGCGGCGACTGCCTGGCGATCGGGCGCGCGCACACCGGGCAGTGCGGCTTCCCGATGCGCGCCCACAGCAGCCTCAGGTAGTCGTAGACCTCGGTGATCGTGCCCACGGTCGAGCGGGGGTTCTTGCTGGTGGCCTTCTGGTCGATGGAGACCGCCGGTGACAGGCCCTCGATGAAGTCGACGTCGGGTTTGTCCATCTGGCCGAGGAACTGGCGGGCGTAGGCCGACAAGGACTCGACGTAGCGCCGCTGCCCCTCAGCGAAGATCGTGTCGAAGGCCAGGCTCGACTTGCCCGAGCCGGACAGGCCGGTGAAGACGATCAGCGAGTCTCGCGGCAGATCCAGCGAGACGTCCTTGAGGTTGTGTTCTCGTGCACCACGCACGATCAGGCGGTCAGCCACGGCGATCCCGGAAGTCGAAAGGCGGATAGGTCCACGGGGGATGGTAGACGGCGGCTCCGACAATTTCGGCTGGCCGGTTCCGCGGCCCCCGAAAATCCGTCCCTCACAGGTTACGGCCATCTCCCGAGCAGGAAGGAACTCTTCAACATTCAACCTCGTGACCTGGGGTTTTATGCCCTTCCCGTGCCCGTCACCCTAGATGATGAAAAATCTGGACATGACCGTGCTGCCCGCGCTCCAGGCCGAACTGGCCTCGGCGACCAACCAGCTCCTGGCCACGGCCGCGTCGCTGTCCGACGCCGACGTCGCGGCCCCCTCCCTGCTGCCCGGTTGGACCAGGGGACACGTCCTCGCCCATCTCGCCCAGAGCGCCGGCTCCTACGTCAACCTCCTGACCTGGGCCGGGACCGGCGTGCGCACCCCGCAGTACCCCTCCGGCGCGGCCAGGGCCGCCGGGATCGAGGCCGGCGCCGCCCGCCCCGCCGCTCTCCTCCTGGCCGAGGCCGAGGAGGGGGCCGCCCGCTTCGCCGCCGCCGTCCGCGACCTGCCCGCGCCCGCCTGGTCCGCCCGGGTGGAGGGCATGCGCCCGCCGCCCCACCCCGCCTGGTACGTCCTGGTACGCCGCCTGCGCGAGATCGGCTTCCACCACGTGGACCTCGCCTCCGGGTACGGCCCCGCGGACTGGCCGGCCTCGTTCGTCCACCGCGAACTCCACGACTGCCTGGCCACCTGGTCCCGTGCCGGGAGCACGGTGAGCGAGATCCACCTCCTCGCCCCCACCCCCGAACCCGGCCCTCCGGCCGACCCCGGACCCCGGTCACGGCCGGCCGGACCCGGACCGCGGGCGGAGCCCCGGCCCGGCCCCGGGCCCCGGCCCCGGGCGGAGCGGAACGTCGTCGCCCGCCACCGCGGCCTCGGCGACGGCCCCGTCGTCCGGGGCACGCCGCGCGACATGCTGGCCTGGCTCACCGGCAGGTCCGGGGGCGAGGGCGTTAGTCTGTTGCCCGCGGGGCAGTCGTCCACGTCAGCTCCCGGAGGCGCCGGTCTTCCGGAGCCGCCACCGTGGCTGACGCGCACGGCCCCCGCTGATCTACCCGCGACGCCCCCGAAGGACTACCCATGACCTACACAGGTGACGTCCAGGTCGGCGGCCCCGCCGACGTGCGCGAGCTGTCCGCGCTGACGATCTGCAAGCTCGCCGTCGGCCCGTACGACAACAACGCCTATCTGCTGCGCTGCACCGAGACCGGACAAGCCCTGCTCATCGACGCCGCGGCCGACTCCGACCGCCTGCTGGCCCTCATGGCCGAGCAGCCGGCCGCTCAGATCGTCACCACCCACCAGCACGGCGACCACTGGCAGGCGCTGGAGCAGGTGGCCAAGGTGACGGGCGCGCGGGTGATCGCCCACCCGCTCGACGCGCCCGCCCTGCCGGTCCCGGTCGACCGCACGGTCGAGCACGGCGACACGATCACGGTGGGCGCGGTCACCCTGGAGGTCATCCACCTGCGGGGGCACACGCCGGGCTCGATCGCCCTGCTCTACGACGGCGGCCCCGACGGCCGTCACCTGTTCACCGGCGACTCGCTCTTCCCCGGCGGCGTCGGCAACACGTGGGAGGACGCCGAGCGTTTCACCCAGCTCTACAACGACGTGGTGGAGCGGGTCTTCGACCGCCTGCCCGACGACACCTGGGTCTACCCGGGCCACGGCAAGGACACGACGCTGGGCGTGGAGCGCCCGGCACTGCCGGAGTGGAAGGCGCGGGGCTGGTAGGTCCCGTCATCCCCGGGCGGCCAGCACGCGCACGATGCGCTCGGCCGCGAGGGCGGGATCGTCGGTCAGCCCGACGAGCTCGCCCCACGACCACCGGTAGGACCACCCCTCGGAGTGCGGCACACAGTCGACGGTCTCGACCAGCAGGGCGGCGTCGGGGCGGCTGACGCGCAACGCGGGCGGATACGGCCGTAGCACGGCGGTCAGCCCGCGTTGTTCCAGCTCCGTGGCCAGCTTGCCGAGATGGTACGTGCGCGTGTGCTCGCGCGGCGTGGCCGACATGAATCCATCAAAACCGAAATAAGACGAAAAATCCCGTCAGTTACGCATCGGCTGGCGTTCAGCGGCTGACGCGCTGGGCTTCCTTGCGCTGCTCGCGCTTGTAGAACAGCACCCGCAGCGGAATCGCCGCGACGAGCGCGATCTGCATGGTGGCCCCGATCTTGATCGGCAGGTCGCCGCCCTGCGGCCAGGCCACCCAGACGGTCAGGAACGCCACGTTCACCATGATCCAGCCCAGGACGACCGCGGCGAGCTGCCCCTTCGGCTTGGGGTACTCGATGCGGCTGACCATCAGCCAGGCCACGCCGAGCACGGCCAGCAGGGACCAGAAGCTCGGCTGGAACAGCAGCACGATGGAGATCACGGTCATGGCGCCCATGGGGATGGGCAGGCCCATGAAGTCGCCGCTCTTGGTCTTGACGCAGGCGAACCTGGCCAATCGCACGACCCCGGCGACCAGCACGGCGGCCGCCGCCGCGAGCACGGCCGCGAACGGCACCTGGTCGGTGAACCCGCCCCAGATGACGATCATGAACGCGGGCGCGAAGCCGAAGCTGATGACGTCGGCGAGGTTGTCCAGCTCGGCGCCCATCGCCGAGGCCCGGAAGCGCCGCGCCACGAGCCCGTCGAACAGGTCGCAGGTCGCGCCGATGAGCAGCAGCACGATGGCCGTGGCGAAGTAGCTGGGCGCGGGGGTGAACCGTCCGCCGTCGATCTGGAGCTGCTGGATCGCGGAGGACGCCAGGACGCACACCGCGAGGAACCCGCAGACGGCGTTGCCGAGCGAGAGGGAGTCCGCGGCGGACAGGCGGAACGCCTTGCCGACCGGACCGCGAGGCTCTTCCTCCTCCGCCTGCCAGCTGCCGGCGTCAGCCGCGGTCAATTCTGGTCACCCCCGCCACGGTCTTCATGCCCACGGACACCGCCGGGGCGATCCCTTCGGGCAGGTAGATGTCGACCCGCGAGCCGAACCGGATGAGCCCGACGCGCTCGGCCTGCTCGACCTTGGCCCCGGCGCTCAGGTACGGCACGATCCGGCGCGCGACCGCGCCCGCGATCTGCACCATCTCGATGTCGCCCAGCGTGGTCTCGAAATGCCACACCACGCGCTCGTTCTGGTCGCTGTCCTTGTTGAACGCCGGCAGGAACCCACCTGCCACATGCTGCACGGAGGTGACATTCCCCGCAAGAGGGGCACGGTTGACGTGCACGTTGAGCGGGCTCATGAAGATGGCGACCCTGGTGCGGCCGTCCGGCCACGGGTCGATGCTCTGCACCACGCCGTCGGCGGGCGACAGGATGCGGCCCTCGCCCGGCGTGCGGTCGGGGTCGCGGAAGAACCAGAGCATGCCCCCGGTGAGCGCGCTCAGCGGCACCGCCGCGAGCGCCCATCGCCGGTCTCGGCGCGTCAGCAGAGCAGTGGCGGCCGCCGCGGCCGCCGTCGGGAGGAGCCACGGGGAGACCCCGCGTGCGAGCCTCATACGGCTCGGCTTAGCAGAATCGTCTGACACGTACAACCTTTGGTGGTTACTGGACTGGGCGCTTTGCCGTGATGTTACAGAACCCGCAACCATTACACGGCATAACTACACAAGCAAAGCGCCTCGAAGCCCATTTCGCTAGACCTGCTCCGGGTGCGTCTCCTCGCCCTTGCGCGCGTCGATGCGTGCCTTGATCAGGCTGGCCACGGTGGTGATCACCATGGTGGCGCCGATGACCGAGAGCGACACCCAGATGGGAATTTCGGGCGCCCAGGAGACATGGCTGGCGTGCAACGCCTCCAATACGAGCTTAACCCCGATGAACCCCAGGATGAACGCCAAACCGTAGCTGATGTAGACGAGCCGCTGCAGCAGACCGCCCAGCAGGAAGTAGAGCTGACGCAGTCCCATCAGCGCAAACGCGTTGGCCGTGAAGACGATGAAGGGATCCTTGGTGAGCCCGAAGATCGCGGGAATCGAGTCGAGCGCGAACAGCAGGTCGGTGCTGCCGATGGCGACCATCACGATGAGCATCGGCGTCACCATGCGCCTGCCGTCGATCTTGACGGTGACCTTGGAGCCGACGTAGCCCTCGGTGGTCGGGAACGCGCGGCGCACCCACCTCAGCACGACGTTCTCGTTGAACTCCTCCTCGTCGCCCTTGAGGTGCTGGCGGACGATGTTGATCGCGGTGTAGACGAGGAAGGCGCCGAAGACGTAGAACAGCCAGCTGAACCGCTCGAGCGCCGCCGCGCCCAGCGCGATGAAGATGCCGCGCATGACGAGCGCGAGCAGGATGCCGACGAGCAGCACCTTGTGCTGGTAGGCCCGCGGCACCGCGAAGCGGCTCATGATGATGAAGAAGACGAACAGGTTGTCGACACTGAGGCTGTATTCGGTGATGTAGCCGGCGAAGAACTCGCCCGCCTTGCCCCCGCCCTCGGTGATCCACAACATCACACCGAAGGCCACGGCAAGGGCGACGTAGAACGTTACCCAATATCCGGCCTGCCGCATGGAGAACTCTCGGGCTTCGCCGCGGTCCACGATCCACAAGTCGATCGCGAGAACAACGAGTAGACCGCCGATGACGGCGATCCAGGCCCACATGGGTACGCTCACTCAACCCTCCGGCACGCGCACGCTTGATTGCCGGAGGTCTCTCCCGCCCGCGGCGAGCCGCGGACCGGCAGCCCCGGGGGCCCCTTGGAGTGGGGCTGCACCGTGATGACGAGGCTGTCGCGAAGGGATACTCCCCTCCCTAACCCAGGCAGTATATGAGAACGCCTCGATCTCGGGTAATCATCCTCCGGGCCTTACGCCCGATACAGGCCAGGTAGACCCCCTTGGCCCCGCTTGGACCCGGCCTCCTCCCCGGCCCGTACGCCCGGAGCAGCACCGCCCCGACTCCCCTCGCACCCGGCCTCCTCACCGACCCGTACGCCCGGAGCAGCACCACCCCGACCCCGCTTGGACCCGGCCTCCTCACCGGCGCGGCCCGGCACAGGCCAGGTACGCCTCCAGCGCGTCCGCCACGACGTCGTCGGCGCCGGGCATCTCCCGCCCGCGCCGCTCGGCGGCCGCGGCCAGTGCCCGCGCGGCTTCCGGCGTGGCGAGCAGCCTGCGCACGGCCGCCTGGAAGCCCGCCACGTCGCCGTACGGCACGAGGATCCCGCCGTCACCGAGAATCTCCGGAATGCCGCCGACCTCGGAGGCGATGGCCGGCGTGCCGGTCATGAGCGCCTCGCGCAGCGTGAGCGGCTGCCCCTCCCACCGGCTGGGCATCACCAGCGCAGTTGCGGCCCCCAGCAGGTCGGGCACGTCGTCCCGGTTGCCCAGCAGCACCACGGGCAGCTTTTCCGCGTCGATCCTGCGCTGCAGCTCGCCCCGCAGCGGCCCCTCGCCCGCCACCACGAACAGCGGCTCGCCGCCCTGCCACGGCCCCGCCGCGACGTCGAGCAGCGTCTCCAGCCCCTTCTGCTGGGCCAGCCTGGCCACCGTCAACAGGATGGGCCGCTCCCCCGCCCCCAGGTCGTCCCTGACCTCCTGCGGCGTGCGCCGGGCCGGGCGGGGCACGGGCGCCGCCACGACCGCGGCCCGCACGTGCCTGGCGCCGAGCCGTCTCATCCGCTCGGCGAGGTCGGGCGAGACGGCCAGCACGTGCCCGGCCCGCCGCGCCACGATCCGCTCCAGCAGCCCGTAGACCAGCCCCACGAACCCGCCGGCGGTCAGCGCGTTGTGCAGGGTCACCACCGGCCCCGGCCGCCCCAGCGCGGCCAGCGCCCCGGCACGCAGCCCATGGGCGTGGACCACGTCGGCTCCCCGGGTCAGCCGCCTGACGGCCAGCACGGCGCGCAGGTCGTTCGCCGGATGCGGCCGGTCGGAGACGCTCACCTCCGCGAACCTGGCCCCCGCCGCCGCGAACGAGAACTGCTCCTCGACGCTCCGCGGCCCGGCCACCAGCACCTGATGCCCCCGGCGCACGAGCCCCTCGACCAGCATCAGCACATGCCGCCCGGTGCCGCCCGACGTGGTGCCCAGCACGAAAGCCACCCGCACGCCCCGCTCCCTCCTCATCACCTCATCCCATCCTGCCGCCCCGGCCGACCGCGGAGGACCGAACGCTCGTCAGGGGTCTCGGCCCTACCCATTGCGCCCACCGGCGGTCTCTGCCTCGCCCATCACGCCCGCCAGGCGGTCTCAGCCCGTTCCGCCGCGTCTCAGCAGCCCGGCCACCGCGGCGGCGTCGGCCCGGTCCGTCAGTGCCACGACCGCCGCCCCCACCGCCAGCGCCACGACCGCGGCCAGCACGGCGGCCCCCACGTTCGCCCAGACGCCGCTCACGCCCAGCAGCGCCACCACGCCGGCGCCCGCGAGGTAGCCCAGCACCCCGCCGGCGGCCGCCGCGCCCGTGGCCCTGGCCAGCCCGGCCACGGCCCCGCTCCCCCGCGCCCGCGCCACGGACCCGAGCAGCATCGCGCCGCCCACGCTCATACCGGCGCTCATGCCGAGCGCCATCCCGCCGATCTTCCACTGCTCGGGCAGCACCAGCACGAAGACGGTCTGGGCGACCATCACGACGACCCACCCCGTCACGGTGCCGACGGCGACCGCCCGCCCCCGGCCGGCGGCGTACAGGACCCGGCTCAGGTGCGCGATGAGCCCGTATCCCACCAGACCGGGGGTGAACAGCGCGATCGCCACCGCCAGCTCCTCGGCGGGCACCTCGCTCTTGCTCGCGAGGAACACCACGGCGACCGGCCCCGACGCGGCGGCCAGCACCCCGGCGGCCAGCCCCGAGACCAGCACCACGGCCCGGGTGGTGCGCGCGGCGAGCGCCGCGAACGCCTCCGGGTCGCCGGACCGGGCCGACAGCCGGGGGAACGCGCTGGTGGCGATGGGCACGGCCAGCACCGCGTACGGCACCAGGTAGATCGCCCACGCGTAGTTGTAGACGGCGATGGCGCCGTTGCCGATGGCGTTGTTCGACAGCAGCACCACCACGATCATGGCCGCCTGCTGGGCGAGCAGCGCGGCGATGCCCGCCAGGGCGAGCCTGCGCACCTGGCCGGCCACCCCCTCGGGAAACCGTAAGGTCGGCCGCCACCTCAGCCCCAGCCGCGCCACGGGCCCGAGCACGGTCAGCACCAGGGACAGCACGCCCAGGCTGGTGCCCACCGACAGCGCCAGCTCGGCGGGCTCCGGCACGCCGGCCGGGTCGCTCATCCCGTCGCTGAGCGGCACGAACAGCAGGTAGGCCACGATGACCACGATGCTGGAGACCAGGGGCGCGGTCGCGGGGCCGGTGAAGCGGTTGTGCGCCTGCAGCACGCCGTAGAGGACGACGGCGACGCCGTACAGGGGGATCTGGGGGGCGAAGACGACCAGCATCCGGGTGGCGACCGCGCTCACCGCGCCGGCGTCGCAGTCTTCGACGCCGCCTGCGAACAACAGGCCGGTGATGGGCCCGGCGAGCAGCGCGAGCAGCACGCCCAGCGGCACGAGCGCGACGATCACCCAGGTGAGCAGCGCCGAGCCGATGCGCCCGGCCCGCTCCCGCGACTCCTGCCCGGCGGCGCCGGCCAGCACCGGCACGACCATGCCCGCCAGCGCGCCGCCCGCGACGATCTCGAAGACGATGTTGGGGATCTGGTTGGCCGTCATGTAGGCGGTGGCCAGGCAGTTGGTGCCGACGGTCTGGGCGAAGGCGTATTGCTTGGCGAAGCCGATCACGCGCGCCAGGACGGTGATCGCCCCGATCAGCATCGCGCCGCCCGCGACGCCCCGCGCCGTCACCACTCCCATCCGGCCTCCCCGCAGCCGCTCACGCTCACGCAGACATCCTGGCAGGCCGGACCGACAACCGCGGCCGCCGGGCACGAGGGATTCACCACGTCACGCCCCGGCCTACGCCACCCGTACGAACCACACGAAGCCCCGCCGCCCGCGACCGGACCACGCGAACCTCGACAAGCCCGCGCGGACCCCGGCCGCGCGGACCCCGGCCGCGCGAACCGCCCCGGAGGCGGCCACACAAGCCGGCCCGCACGAGCCGACCCGCCAAGACCGGCGCACACGAACCGGACCACACGAACCGGACCACACGAAGGCGGGCCGGTTCGCAGGGCCGCGCACCTCGGCACCGGAAGGCGGGCTACCCGGGCGGGCGGATCAGGCCGGGTCGGCCGGGCGGCGGCCGAGCAGGTCGATGCGGTTGAGCACCGGGTTGCCGGCGATGACCTTGGTGAAGCTGACCTTCTCCGCCGCCGCCGTCAGCGCGACCACGGTGCCCAGCAGCGCGTAGCGGCCGGGCCTGCCCAGCTTGGTGACGGCGGCGAGCCCGAGCAGGGCGCCCAGCGCGTTGGCGCCGGCGTCGCCGAGCATCGCGCGCTCGCCCAGGTCCTCGGGCAGCAGCGCGGCGGCGGCGCCCAGCGGCACGGCGGCCAGCGCGGCCGTGGCGGGCGAGCCGCGCAGCAGCGCGGCGGCCAGCAGCGGCCCTCCGGTCAGCAGGCCGACCTTGATGGCCCGGCCGGGCCGCAGGTCGAAGAGGTTGGCGAGGTTGGCGGCGCCCGCGATGGTGGCGCCGTTGACCAGGGTGTCCACCGGCCCCCGGGAGACGAGGGCGGCGGCGCCCAGCCCACCGGCGCCGATGCCGAGGATCTTGACGGCGCCGCTGGTGACCTCGCCCCGGGCCAGCGCGGTCAGGTGTCCCTTGAAGCCCTTGGAGGAGGTGGTGCCGTAGAGGTCGTCGTAGGCGCCGACCGCGCCGCTGCCGACGCCCGCGAGCAGCGCGGCCGCGCGCACCCTGCCGGGCAGGCCGGGCGTGAGCGCGGCGGCGGCGCCCGCCCCGGCGGCGAAGGCGGGGCCTTCGAGCAGGGTGATGGGCTCGCCCCGGTGGTTCTTCCTGGTCCAGCGGCCGCTCAGGTCGGCGGGCCGGCCACGGGTGAACGCCGCGTAGGCGGCGCGGGCGGCGGCGGCGCCGATGGCGGCGCCGGCGAGGGCGTACAGCAGGCCACGGGCCCGGCTGGCAGGCATGTCAGCTCCCTGACTGTGTGGGGGACGGGGTCGCGGACGTCGTCTCCGCCGGCACGGCGCCCGAGGCCCCTCTGCCGACGCCGTACTGGCCGGCGCGCCCGGACAGCTGCTCCCGCAGAGAGTAGACGATCGCGACGCGGCCCACGGGCATGTCGGCCGTATCGACGGTGGAGACGCGCTTGGAGACCTCGCCCTCGTCGCGTACGGCGGCGATCGCGTCACCGGGCACCGCGGTGGTGGCGGCCGTCCCGGCCAGCACCGTGCCCTTGCCCCCGACGTCGAGCGCGTCGGCCACGGAGACGAGGGCGCCGGCCTGGGCCTCGGCGTTCTCCCCTTCGTACGGCTTCTCCGGCGCGAACATCACCGCGAGCATGGCCCGTTTGACCGGGTCGCCCTCGACGCTGAGCAGCCCGCCCGCCTCGAACGTGCTCAGGACGTCGGCGGTGGCGGTGTTGGGCGCGCCGGCCTGGGTCTGGTCGGTGGTGACGAGCGCGGCGGCGAGCAGCGCGGCGGCGCGGTCCCAGCTCGTGGCGGTGGCCGGGAAGACCATGTTGACCGGCTTGAGCTGGTTGACCAGGCCGTCGAGCACGCCCTTGCCCTTGGGGTCGAAGAACTTCTCGGTGAACGTGACGCGCCCGGAGATCTCCGCGCCGGCCTGGTCGAGCACCTGTTCGGTGGCCTCGCGCACGGTGGTGCCGGAGCCCGGCGTCTCGATCAGCACGACGCGCTGGCCGGTCAGGTCGCCGGCCACCAGGTCGGGGGTCGCGGAGGCGATGAACTGGTCGTTGCCGGCCAGGCGGCCCTGCAGCCCGTCGATCTGCACCCGCAGCTCGTCCTTCGTCTTGGTGAGCTGGGCGCTCACCTCCTGCGCCGACTTGACCGCGGGGTCCTGCAACAGACTGGTGCCGAGCACGATGCCCACCGCCAGGGCCAGGAAGATGGCGACGATGGAGACGAGGTGGTAGCGAAAATCGATCACGAGAAGAGTCCGACCAGCCAGAAGATGAATGCGTTCCAGAGGTCTTGCAGGCCGTTCAGCCAGGTCTGGCCGAGTGGCGACAGGAAGAGCGCGACCCCCATGGTGATCAGCGCCGTGATCACGAGCAGGAGCAGCTGGGAGGTGCTGATGCGGCTGCGGTAGAGCCTGCTCACGCCCTTGGCGTCGATGAGCTTGCTGCCGATGATCAGCCGGGTGAGGAAGGTGCTGGCCATGCCGGAGCGCCCCTTGTCGAGGAACTCCTCCAGCGTGCCGTGGGTGCCGACGGCGACGATCAGCTCGGCGCCCTTGTCGTCGGCCAGGAGCATCGCGATGTCCTCGCTGGTGCCCGTGGCGGGGAAGATCACCGCTTCGCGGCCGAGCTGGTGCACGCGTTCGAGCCCGGGTGCCCTGCCGTCGCGGTAGGCGTGCACGACGAGCTCGGCGCCGCAGGTCAGGGCCTTGGTGGAAACCGAGTCGAAGTCGCCGACGATCACGTCGGGCAGGTAGCCGGCCTCCAGCAGCGCGTCGGCCCCGCCGTCGACGCCGACGAGGACGGGGCGGTATTCGCGGATGTAGGGGCGCAGGGTGGCGATGTCTTCCTTGTAGTGGTATCCGCGCACCACGATGAGGACGTGCCTGCCCTCCATCGGGGTGCGGATCTCGGGCACACCGACTCCGTCGATGAGAAGCTTGCCCTCACCGCGAACGTATTCCATCGTGTTGACGGCGAAAGCCTCGATCTGCACGGCCAGGCCGGCGCGCGCCTCGGCCATGGCCGACTCGACGGCCTCGGCGGTCTGCTCCTCGCCCTTGCCGACCACGTCGTCATCGAGGTAGACGACGCCGTCGCAGACGCGGACGACGTCGCCGTCCTTGACCCGCTCGAACAGCTCCTGGTTGGCGTTGTCGATGAACGGCACGCCGGCTTCGAGCAGGATCTGCGGCCCCAGGTTGGGGTAACGCCCGCTGATGCCGCTGGCCACGTTGACCACGGCCGCGGCTCCGCACGCGACGAGCGCCTCCGCGCTGACCCGGTCAACGTCGACGTGATCGATAATCGCGATTTCCCCGGGCTGGAGGCGTTTTGTCAGCCTCTTGGTCCGCCGGTCGATCCTCGCCACTGCCGTTATACCGGGAAGGTCGCTGACCTTCCTGCCGCGGAGGCCCGGCATTCTGCTTCCCGGAACCTTCATCAAGACCATCCTGCCAGAGCAAAACAGCGCGGAGGCCACGCATGACGCGGCGTGTCCGCTATGTCACCCAGGATCACCGATCTGCTGCCGCCAGCCCCAGGAGTTCTTCCGCGTGGGCCCGGCCGAGCTCGGAGTCCTCCAGGCCGGCGAGCATGCGGGAAAGCTCGCGCACCCTGCCCTCGTGGTTGAGCGTGACGACGCCGCTGCGCACCACGCTGCCGTCGCTCGCCTTCTCGACCACGAGATGCTGGTCGGCGAAGGCCGCGACCTGCGGCAGGTGGGTGACGACGATCACCTGCGCGGTGCGGGCGAGCCTGGCCAGCCGGCGCCCGATCTCGACCGCGGCCTTGCCGCCGACCCCCGCGTCGACCTCGTCGAACACGAACGTCGGCACCGGGTCGGCCCCGGCGAAGACCACTTCGATGGCGAGCATCACGCGGCTCAGCTCGCCGCCCGAGGCGCCCTTGTTGAGCGGCAGCGGGGGCGCGGCGGGGTGCGCCGCCATGCGCAGCTCCACCTCGTCGCGGCCCTCGGGCCCGAACTCCTCGCTCTGCGTGAGCTGGACCACGACCCTGGCGTGCGGCATGGCCAGCGCGGTCAGCTCCTCGGTCACGGCCCGGCCGAACCGCTCGGCCGCGGCCTCGCGGACCCGCGTCAGGTCGGCGGCCAGGTCGGTGAGCCGGGCGGTCAGCTCGTCGTACTCGCGGGTCAGCTCCTCGATGCGCTCGTCGTCGCCCTCCAGCTCGGACAGGCGGGCGGCGGCCTGCTGAGCCCAGGCCAGCACACCAGCGCTGTCTTCGGCATATTTCCGGATCAGACTGGACAGCACCGACCGGCGCTCCTGCACGGCGGCCAGCCGCGCGGGATCGGCCTCGATCGACTCCGCGTACGCCGCCAGGTCGGTGGCCACGTCGGAGATCAGGTAACCGGCCTCCGCCAGCCGGTCGGCCACTCCGGCGAGCTGCGGGTCGAAGTCGCGCACCGCCTCCACGGCCGCCCGCGCCTCCCCCAGCAGGGAGATCACGTCGTGCGGGCTGCCCGCGGCCTCCATCGGGTCGCCGAGCAGCGCCGTGTGGGCGGTCGTGGCGGCGCTGCGCAGCGCGTCGGCGTGCGAGAGCCGCTCCTCCTCGCCGCGCAGCTCGGCGTCCTCGCCCGGCTTGGGGTCGACCTTCTCGACCTCCTCCAGCCCGAACCGCAGCAGGTCGGCCTCCTGCGTGCGCTCCCTGGCCCTGGTGGTCAGCTCTTCGAGCAGCGCGGCCACCTGCTTGTGCCGTTTGTACGCCTGCGTGTAGGCCCGCAGCGGCTTGACCAGCTCGTCACCGGCGTACCGGTCGAGCGCGGCGCGCTGCCTGGCCGGCTGCAGCAGCCGCTGCTGGTCCATCTGCCCGTGCACCGCCACCAGGTCGTCGGCCAGGTAGGTCAGGGTGCCGACGGGCACCGTGCGGCCGCCCAGCCACGCCCTGGACCTGCCCTCGGCCGAGACGGTGCGCGAGATGATCAGCTCGCCGTCCTCGACCTCGCCGCCGATGTCCTCGACCTGCTGCGCGACGCGGCCGCCCGGCTCGATGACCAGCGTGCCCTCGACGCTCGCCTTGTCGGCCCCCGGCCGCACGCGTGAGGGATCGGCCCGGCCGCCGAACAGCAGCCCGAGCCCGGTGACGACCATCGTCTTGCCCGCGCCCGTCTCGCCGGTGACCACGTTGAAACCGGGCGAAAGATCGAGCACGGCCTCGTCGATGACGCCGAGCCCCTGGATGCGGACCTCCTCGACCCTTGGTCGCACTGCCCACTCCCGTTCACTGCCATGTCCGACGCCGCTGCCTTGGCGGCCCGTGCCTTCGTGCCGGCCGGTGCCTGGTGACGGCCCGTGCCTTTCGTCCGGCCGGTGCCTTGCCACCGGCCGATGCCTGGTGGCGGCCCGCGCCTTCGGGCCGGCCGGTGAGCTGCCACCGGCCCGCGCCTCGCGGTCGCCCACGCCCTGCGGCGGCCCGCCTGAGAGGGCCACCCCGGACGCGGAACCGCTGGACGCGGTCCACCACGCCCACGTGATCCTACGCGCTCCGCCCTCCATTCACTCAGGGTCGCGCCCTTCCACGCCAGCCCTGAACGGGGAGTTCGAACTTGGCGACCAGCCTGTCGGTGAACGGCGCGCCGGTGCTCTCCACCCCGTGCAGCCGCGCCAGCCGCACGGGCTCGGCGCCTCTGCGCACCTCGACCCGCGTTCCGGACGGCAGTTCGAATTTACGACGTCCATCACACCACAGAACCCCGCCAGGCGTGTCCGGCAGGATCTCGACGGCCAGCGTGGAGCGCGGGGAGACCACCAGCGGCTTGGCGAACAGCGCGTGCGCGCTGATGGGCACCATGAGCAGCGCCTCGACCTCGGGCCAGACGACCGGCCCGCCGGCGGAGAACGCGTAGGCGGTCGAGCCCGTCGGAGTGGCGCAGATCACACCGTCGCATCCCCACCGGGACAGCGGCCTGCCGTCGATCTCGGCGACCACCTCCAGCATGCGCTCCTGCTTCTCGACGGTGGCCTCGTTGAGCGCCCAGGTGTCGGCCAGGAGGTGGCCGTTCTGCCTGGCGCGGACGTCGATGGTCATGCGCTCCTCGACGTCGTACCGCCCGGCCACGACGCTGTCGACCGCGGCTGACAGATCGGCGACCTCGGCCTCGGCCAGGAACCCGACGTGCCCCAGGTTGACGCCCAGCAGCGGCGTGCCCGCGGGCCTGGCCAGCTCGGCCGCGCGCAGCAGCGACCCGTCGCCGCCCAGCACGATCATGACCTCGGCGTCCTTGGCCGCCCCCGGGTCGGCCGGGACGATCTCGGCCCCGCCGCAGCCGATCTCCTCGCACTCGGTGTCCAGCACCCGTACGTTGATGCCGGCGTCGACCAGCCGGTTGATGACCAGCCGGGCGCTCTCGATGGCGGCGCCGCGCCCGGTGTGCACGGCGACCAGCACGGTCCGATTCATTGCGGCCCTTCCGCTACGGCACGCTGGATCTCGGCGTCGAGGTCGGCGACCTCCGGCTCGCCCTCCCCCTTGCCCAGCCACAGCAGGTATTCCACGTTTCCCGACGGCCCGGGCAGCGGGCTGAAGGTCACACCACGCACGCTCAGCCCCAGCTCCCGCGCCTTGGCCGCGGCGTCACGCACCGAGCGAGCGCGCAACTCGGGGTCGCGGACGACACCGCCCGCTCCCACCAGATCCTTGCCCACCTCGAACTGAGGCTTCACCAGCATGACGAAATCGCTCCGGGGCGCGGCGACCGCGGCCAGAGCGGGCAGCACGAGCCGCAGCGAGATGAACGACAGGTCGCCCACGATCAGCGTGGGCGGCTCGCCCACCAGCTCGGGGGTGAGGTCGCGGACGTTGAGCCGCTCCATCACCGTCACCCGCTCGTCGTTGCGCAGCGACCAGGCGAGCTGCCCGTAGCCGACGTCCACGGCCAGCACGTGGGCGGCGCCGCGGCGCAGCAGCACGTCGGTGAACCCGCCGGTCGAGGCGCCCGCGTCGAGGCAGCGGCGGCCCTCCACCTTGAGCGCGCCGAACGTGTCGAGCGCGCCGAGCAGCTTGTGCGCTCCGCGCGAAACGTAGTCGGGGCCGTCCTCGGAGGCGGCCACGACGATGGCGGAGGCGGTGTCGACCTGCGTGGCCGGCTTGTGGGCCCGCTGCCCACCGACGCTGACCCGGCCGGCCGCGATGAGCTGGGCGGCCTGCTCACGCGACCTGGCCATGCCGCGGCGTACGAGCTCACTGTCGAGCCTGATCCTGCGGCTCACGGGCGACCCACGACCCGCGTCGACTCTCCCCCTGCCGGCCACCCCGGCCCCGGCGCCCCAGCGCCGGCACGGTCACCCGGGGCCCCGGCGGCGGCGCGTTCGCCGAGAGCGTTCGTGGCGCCTTCGCGCGGCGCGTTCGCGGCACCTCCGCCCGACGCGTTCGCGGCGGCGCCGCCGCCCGGGGCTCCTGCGGCGGCAGGGGCGCTCCGGGGGCCCTCCCCCGCCGTCGCCCCGGCCACGGCGGCCAGCGTGCTCTCCAGCCCCGAGAAGGCCTCGTCGAAGACCGCGACATGCTCGCTCACGGGCAGCTCGCCCAGCCGGGCGAGGTCCGCCACGATGGCATCGACCCGCTCGTCACCGGTCCTCTCCGGCAGCTCACTCATGACTCGACCGTAACGCCTCCCGCGAGCACCCGGGACCTTGGCAGGCGTGTCACACGTTGAAGCTCGTACGGGGGTGCTACTGATGTGGAACGCTACCGTCCGCAAACGGAAGAAAGGATGCGCATCATGGCAAGCGTCGAGGAGTGCCGGACGGCACTGGCCAAGCTCGTCGCGCAGTTCGACGAGATCGACGAGGCGGACCGTGCGAAACACGTGGTCGAGCGCACGGTCAGCTGCCGGGTGTCCGACCTCGACGTGACCTTCTACGGCCGGCTGCACCATGGCGGGCTGGACCCGTTCACGGAGGAGCCGCCGGCGGACGGCAAGCCCGCCGACGTCAAGCTCACGATCGTGAGCGATGACCTGGTCGCGCTGGTCGACGGGGAGCTGGACCTGGCGCGCGCGCTGCTCGGAGGGCGGGTGAAGATCGACGCGAGCTTCGGCGACCTGCTGCGCCTGCGCAGACTGATCTGAGCCCGGCTGCCCGATCGAGAGCCCGTTCTCTCACCTGAGAGGGCGGCTCCCCGATCCAAGAGCCGCTTCCCTCACCCCGAGAGGCCGGCCCCCGATCCAAGAGCCGCTTCCCTCACCCCGAGAGGCCGGCCCCCGATCCAAGAGCCGCTTCCCTCACCCGAGAGGCCGGCCCCCGATCCAAGAGCCGCTTCCCTCACCCGAGAACCGGTTCCCCACTCAAAAGCCGATCCCCCGGCCCAAGCCCCGCTGCCTCCCCTCAGAGACCGGCTTCCTTGGTCGAGAGCCCGTTTCTCCGGCCCCAAAAGCCGGCTCCCGACCGAGACCCACTTCCCGAACTGGGGAAAGCGGCCCCAGAACCGCTTCTCCACTGGAGAGACCGCCCCGCTGACCCCAGAACCACTCCTCCGCCGGAGAGGCCGACTCTCTGATCCGAGAACCGTTCATCTCCCGGAAGGCCGACTCTGACCCGGGAGCCCGGCTTCCTGGCAAGGAGAGCCGGGCTCTGTCGGAGAAGACCCCTTGGCTCGGCCGAGGCGCACAGCCACGCCGAGCCGAGAGGCGTCACCCCACTCGGTCGAGTACCGGCTTGACGGCGTCCTCCTCGACCCGCCCTTGCCCGGCCACCGCCCACGCGGCGTCGCAGGCGGCTCTCAGGCCATCGATCCGGCTGCCCTCCCCGTCGAGGTGCAACACTCCATCACTCCACCGAGCCCGCCATCCTCCGCAAGCCCCATCGCGCACTTCCGGATAAGGCAGGAGCAGGGCCCGCAAATCCTCGCCGACGTACGTGGGCCGGTGCCGGGGCTCCGCCGTCAGGACGTCGACCGCCGTGGCGACCCCGGTCAGCACCAGCAGGCTCTCGACCCCCGCGTTGGACGCCCCCTCGATGTCGGTGTCGAGCCGATCACCCACGACGAGCGGCCGCCGGGCCTCCGTACGGATCATCGACTCCCGATGCAGGGGCGGATCAGGCTTGCCCGCATAAATCGGCTCGACGCCGGTCGCGGCGGCGATCACTCGTACCATCGCCCCGTTCCCCGGCAGCTCCCCCCGCCCGGTCGGCATCGTGGTGTCCCCGTTGGAGGCCACGAACAAGGCCCCTTGTCGCACGGCCAGGGCCCCTTCCGAGAGCAGCCCGTACGACAGCCCGGGCGCGATCCCCTGCACCACGGCGACGGGTGACTCGGCGGCGGTCGAGACGGGACGGAGGCCGCGGTCGCGTACGGCCAGCCGCAACCCTGACCCGCCGACGACGAGCACGTTCGCGCCCGGCGGAACCCTCTCGGCGATCAGCCGTGCGGCGGCCTGCGCCGAGGTCACCACGTCCGCGGCCGTGGCCGGCGCGCCGAGCTCGCGCAGATGGGCGGCGATGGCGGCCGGCGTGCGGGAGGCGTTGTTGGTCACGTACGCCAGCCGGATGCCGCGCCGCTGCGCCTCCTCCAGCGCCGCCGGAGCCCCGGGCACCGCGTGCTTGCCCAGATAGACCACGCCATCGAGGTCGAGCAGCAGGGTGTCATAGCCGTCGATCAGCACAACGCCTCTTCCCGTTTGACTCTCACGTTACGTGAGACTTTAGCGTCGTCCTCGTACCCACTTGGAGAAAGGATGACCATGTCCGCGAACATCAAGCTCACCACCGAGGAACGCGCGGAACTGTTCGGCGGCTTCGACCCGGACGCGCACGCGGCGGAGGCGGAGCGGCGCTGGGGCGGCACCGACGCCTGGGCGGACGCGCAGCGCCGTTCGGCTTCGTACACGAAGGAGGACTGGAAGCGGTTCCTGGCGGAGGCGGGCACGATCAGCACCCGCATGGCGGACGCGATGCGCTCGGGCGCGCCGGCGGACGGCGACCTGGCCATGGACCTGGCGGAAGAGCACCGGGCCCACATTTCCCGCTGGTGCTATGAGTGCACGTACGAGATCCACCGCGGCCTCGGGGACCTGTACGTCACGGACCCCCGCTTCACCAGCGCCTTCGACGACACGGCCCCCGGCCTCGCCGCCTACTTCCGAACCGCCATCACCGCCAACGCCCTCCGCCACGAAGCCTGAGCCGCCCGGCCTGAGGACGTCGAGGTAGAGGGCCTGGCCGGAGGTGAGGCGGACGTGGTTGAGCCGCCCGGCCCGAGGCGCATGGTGTGAGGGGTGAGCGGGCGGGGGCGAAGGGCTGGGCTGTGACTGGGTCCGCCCGGCTCACCCGTGACGCCCTTGGAGCAGCCGGCCGTCGGGGTCGGCACCAGCATCCTGGCGCTCGTCGCACTTGTGCTGCTGGTCGCCACCACGCTGGATTGCCTGGCGGGCGTGGGGGTCCTGCTGCTCCCCACGGCTCCTGCGCGGGCTGCCGACGGCCCTGCGCGGGCTGCGCACGGTCGCTGGCAGGGAGCATCGCCGGCTCTCGCACCGGCGCCCCGAGATCCTCGCGCCGGACAGGACTCAAGTCGGGCCTGAAGGGCTGGGTCCGAGGGCTGGGTCCGAGGGCTGGGTCCGAGGGCTGGGTCCGAGGGCTGGAAGTGGGCTCAGGAATTGGTACTCAGAGATTGGGGGATTGAGGGACCAGAGTTGGTTGGTCGAGGTGTGAAGCGTGGGCTGGTGTAGCGGTGAGGCTCGACGCCCTGAGGTGCGAATCGCCATTCACTGCACTACGGCACTCATTCCACGACGCCACTTGAACGACGGCTGAACGACCTCAACGACGGCCACCACCATAGAACTGCCGCCATGCACAAGCGCATCCGCTGCCCCCTCACCCCGGGGTCGATCAGTCGTCCGTCCTTTACATTTCCCGGCGAGCCCGCAAGGTCGCTCGCACACTCTTCAAAGCCGATACGTAATGCCGCTCATCGGGCCGCATGGCCACCGCGATGGCCAGCGGCTCCTGAGCCCCTTCCACATCTCCCGTCCGCCACAACGACAATCCCAGCCCGAAGTACGCATAGTCCTCGGACGGATTCGCGTCCACGATCTGCCGGAAACTGGCCGCCGCCTCCGCGTACTGGCGGGAGTTGAACTGCGCCCTGGCCAGCGCTTCCAAGATGCTGCGCGATTCGGGCTCGGCCGCCGCTGCCCGCTCCAACAATGCCGCCGCGGCTGCCGGGCTGCCCTCCTTGAGCAGCTTCACCCCGCGCTGGTACCAGTCGTAAACCCCACCTCCAGGGGCACCCGAGCTCTCATCGTGACCATTTCCCTCTTGAGCCATGCGTGAGGACTCCTTCATCGCTGTGTGGCGACCCCGCTCCGACTGCTTCGGAACGTGCATCGGCTGCAACCATGGGGCGACTTCCGGAAGGCGCAAGCATTTATGGGAGCATGCCCGGTATGGGGACTCCTGAACTGCCGGTACCCGATGGACTGGTGCTACGGCCCTTCCGAGGCGTGCGTTTCGCTGTCGAAGATCCCGCCAGGGTGACCTCCCCACCGTACGACCTGATCTCCGACGCCGACGTCGAGGTCCTCCTGGACTCCCACCCGAACAACGTCGTCCGCCTCATCCTTCCCTGCTCCTCCCGCCCCGACTCCTCCACACACACGCCCGCCCCCCACGAACCAGCCGGCCCCTCTGCGGCCACCGCCGGAACTTCCAAACCTGCCGTTCCCTCAGACCCCCCAAGAATTCAAGAACCGGTCAGCCCCTCAGACACCTCACGAACTTCCGAGCCCGGCGGCCCCTCCGACATCTCGGGAACTGACGAGCTCGGAAGCCCCTCGCACACTGCCGGAGTTCACGAACCGAGGGATCCCTCTGGCACCTCAGGAACTCATGAGCCCTATGTGCCGAGGGTGTCTGGCGTGCCAGGCGTGGCGGCGCCGCCGCCCGGGTCCCGTCCCGATCCGGTCTCCCCGGCCGGCGAAGTGCCGCTGCAGGCGCGGTACGCCGAGGCCAGGGACACGTTGCAGGCGTGGCTGGACTCCGGCGTGCTGGTGCCGGACGCCGTACCGGCTCTGTACGTCTACGAACAGAGCGGCCCGGACGTCCTGCAACGCGGACTGATCGGAGACGTGGGCCTGACGGACCCCGCGCAGCGCATCATCCTTCCTCACGAAGACGTCTTCCCTGGCCCCATCGCCGACCGTCTCGCTCTCATGAGCACCACGAGGGCCAACCTCGAGCCCATCTTCCTGCTGTACGACGGCGACAACGGAGCCGCCACCCGCCTGGTCGACGAAGTCGCCTCCACCCGCTCTCCCCTCGTCTCCGCCCGTACCGAGGACGGCCTGACGCACCGGCTCTGGGCGATCACCGACCCGGCCGAGATCGCGGCGATCAACGACGACCTCCACCACCGCCAGGCCCTGATCGCGGACGGCCACCACCGGTACGCCACCTATCGCGTCCTCCAACGCCAGGAGCGTGCCACCCACCACCTCCACACTCCGACACCCACGCCCACCACCGACACGGGGGCGGGTACGGCGGGGCAGGGTGATGGAGGGCTTGCTCCGGGGCCGTCGGATTTCGGTCTGGCCCTGCTCGTCGACTCTCGCGCATACCCGCCCGACCTCAAGGCCATCCACCGCGTGATCCAGGGCCTTCCCCTGGCCGAGGCTGTCGCCAGGGCCAAGGGGTCGTGGCAGGTGCACGACTACAAGGACCTGGCCAGCGGCCTGGCCGCGCTCGATCGCGCCCCGGAGCCCGCCTTCCTGCTGGCCGGGGAGGACGGCTCGCACCTGCTCACCGACCCGGACCCGGTGCAGCTCGCCCGCGCCATGCCGGCCGAGCACTCCGATCGCTGGAACTCGCTGAACACCTCGGTGCTCGCGGAGTTCGTGCTGCCGGTGTTGTGGGAGATGCGGGACAACGACCGCACCGTACGCATCGTGCACCACGACACGGACGCCGCGGTGCGCCTGGCCGCCGAGATCGGTGGCACGGCGGTCATCCTCAAGCCGCTCGCGGTCGAGGACGTGCTGGCCGTCGCGGCCGGCGGTGAACGAGTGCCGCGCAAATCCACCTCCTTCGGGCCGAAGCCGAGGACCGGGCTGGTGCTGCGTACGTTCGCGATCGACTGAGGTAACCGCTCTTCGTGGCTCGGCGGCGCAGCAAGGTGACCGGTGCGGGTCGTCGTGTCCGGCCGGGGTAGGGCAGGCATGTCTCCTCCTCGCTCCATGCCGGTCCTGTCGTCCCTTATCCGGGTCGGCCACCGGTCCGCTCATCCGGGATCGGACGTTCGGGATCCGGCCGTCCCGGATCGGCTATTCAGGGCCGGTCGTTCGGGGCCCGGTCGTTCGGCGTCCGGGTTCCTGGGAACCGGACATCCGGGATCTTGTTCAGGCAGTACACCGTCGTGGGTGTTCGGGCGCGCTGCCGGTCCACCCGGGCTTGCCGCGCCGTGGTGGTCAACCGGCCCGCCCGGCCTCGCCCGACCTGTGGTGGTAACCGGTCCGCGCCTGCTCACTCCGCTCTCAGTACGTGTAACGCCGGCCCCTCCCCTCCGGCGTGATCTCCTCCTCCGGTCGGCGTCCGGGGCCCAGCCCGCGGACGCCCCGGGCGGCCGGCCGGGGGCTCAGCCGGTGGGCGCCAGGTAGGGGACCTGCCGGGGGATCAGGGCGGCGAGCTTGACCTCGCCGGCGTCGCCGAGGGGGTCGTCGGGTTTGGTGAGCGCGGCTTCGTACGGTCTGGCCGAGCTCACCTCCACCTCGTATCGCCACATCTTGGCGGCCGTCGGGCCGAAGACGCGGCAGCGGAACGCGCCCGTCACCTCGATGTAGTCGTGAGGCTTGAGGCCGCGCAGCACGGCGGCCGTCTCGGGGTTGAACGTCACGCAAGGGACGCTGTCGCTCAGCGCCGCGCCTCGCCTGTGGCGGCGCCGGCGCACGATGATGCGCCACTTCGTCACGGTGTCGCCGCTCGGCATGGGGTGATCCTCGACGGGCGCCGAGAGCCTTCCCACCAGCAAGACCTCGTTGCGATCCACGGTCGTCCTCCTATCGGTGCTCTGGTGGAGATCACTCTCTACGATGAGGAGGTGGCCGGATCGGCTAGAACGCCGTTCTGGGGATAACGGCTGAAGGGGTCGGGAGTGCCTGTGGACAACATCACCGCGCTGGGCGGCGACGTCTATGAGATCGACACCAAGATGGCCGGCTACTCGGGCATCACGGCCGGATATCTGATCCTGAGCGCTCGGCCGTGCCTGGTGGAGACGGGGACGTCGACCTCGGCTCCGGTCGTACGGGACGCGATCGCCTCCCTCGGCGTCGGCCCCGAGGACCTGGCCACGGTCGTCGTGACCCACATCCACCTCGACCACGCGGGCGGCGTCGGGGACATCGCCAGGTTCTTCCCGTCCGCGCAGGTCGTCGTACACGAGAAGGGCGCCCGCCACCTCGCCGAGCCCTCGCGGCTCATGGCCAGCGCGCGCATGGTCTGGGGCGACCGGCTCGACACGCTCTTCGGCGAGCTGTCCCCCACCGAGGCGGAACGCATCGTCGCCCTCGGCGACACCGGCGCGATCGACCTCGGCAACGGACGCACGCTGAACAGCCACTACTCCCCGGGCCACGCGAGACACCACGTGGGCCTGGTCGACTCCGCCACCGGCGACCTGTACGTCGGCGACGCGGCCGGCGTCTACCTGCCCGAATCGGGCGACGTGCGACCCGCGACGCCTCCGCCGGACTTCGATCTGAAGACCGCACTCGACTCGATCGCGCTGTTCGAGGCATTAGGGCCGCAGCGGTTGCTGTTCAGCCACTACGGGCCGGTCGATGCCGTTCAGGAGACGCTTGAGCGGTCCGCGGAGGAGCTGCGGATCTGGGTGGACCTCACGCGACAGGCCCGGTCCGAGGGGATGGACCTGGATCATGCCGTCGCGATGGTGAGGGATCGCACCAAGGAGCGCTATCGGGCGTCGCCGTCCGATGAGGGAGCGGCTGAGCAGCTTGAGATATTGAGTGGCGCTTCGTCCAACGTGGCAGGAATCCTGCACTGGCTGGATCGCGTCTCTCCCTGACGCACGCGACGGCCCCCGATCGCGACATGCGCGGCGTGCGACATGCCGGCGTGCGGCGTGCGGGAGGTGTGACGTGCCAGCGTGCGGCGTGCCAGCGTGCGGCGTGCCAGCGTGCGGCGTGCGGCGTGCGGCGTGCGGCGTGCGGCGTGCGGCAGGCAGCGGGTGGCGAACAGCAGCACGCCCGCCGCACCACCTCCGCCCCGCTCTCATGCGGGCAGGAGGTCGTACGGCGGGCGTGACCGCTGGTGTGTCAGTCCTGCTTCTTGGGCTTGTCCTCGGTCGATTCGCCGGGCTCGTCGAGCACGTCACCGAAGTTCGGCTCGATGAACGCCGGCGTGATGCCCGGCGCCTCGCCCGCCTCCGCCGTCTCTCCCGCCTGCTCCGCCGTCCCGGCGGCATCAGCGGTGTCCCCGGTCGAGGCGGTGTCCCCGGTCGAGGCAGTGTCCCCGGTCGAGGCAGTGTCAGCGGTCGAGGCGGCCTCCGGCTCGTCCTCGGCGGTGGCTTCCGGCTGGTCCTCGGCGGCGGCGGATTCCGGCTGGTCCCGCTCCGCCTCCGCCGCCCGGGCAGCCGGGACGGGTTCCTCTTCGTCCAGTACGTCCCCGGCAACGGCCTGCTGCGCCGCCTCGTCCCGAACGCCGGCGGCCTCGGCAGGCTCCGCGTCCCGGCCGTCGTCAGGCTCCGAGCCGAGAGCGTCGGCAGAAGACCCGGCCGTGACGCCGGCAGGCTCCTCGTCCAGGAGGTCGTCCGCCTCGGCGAGGGCCTCGGCGTCGTCGGGCTCCTCGTCCACCACCACCGTGCCCCCGGGCTCGGTCACGCCGCCGTCGTCGGAGTCGTCCTCGTAGTCGAAGTCCTCCTCGAGGTCCTCGATGACGGCTCCGGTCAGCTCGGCGTACCGCTCGGCGGCGTCCGTCTCCCCGTCCTCGTCGAAGGCCATCGCCCGGCCGAACCACTCCGTGGCCGCCTCCTGGTGCCCGGCGTCGGCCAGCGCGTCGGCGTACGCGAACGCCAGCCGCGCCGACCACGGCTTCGGCTGCGGGTCGCGCAGCTCGGACAGTCGCTGCAGGGTGATCACCGCGGCGTCGTGCTGGCCCAGGTCACGGCGGGCGCCGGACTCGACGATGGTCAGCTCGATGCGGCCGGCCCGGTCGAGGCGTTCGGCTTCGGGCGAACGTACGAGATCGATGGCCCGCTCCGGACGGCCGAGACCGCGCTCGCAGTCGGCCATGATCGGCAGGTACGCCTCCGAACCCGTCATCCTCCTGGCCGCCCGCAGGTCGCTCAGCGCCTCCGAGAAGTGCCCGGCGTGGTAGGCGACGATGCCCGCGGCCTCACGTACGACACCGATGCGGGCCGCGAACCTGCGCGCCACCTTCGTGTGCTCGTGCGCCCGGTCGGGATCGTCCTCCTCCAGCGCCCGCTCGGCGGCCACCAGGTGGCGTCCGACGAGGTCGGCGAGGTCGCCGGGCAGCGAACGCAGCTCATCGAGGACTTCCTTGTCGAGCTCGTCGACCGTGATGTCGGGCGCGACCTCGGGCAGCTTCTCGCGCTGCGGTGCCTCGCCGGCAGCGTCGCGGTCGCTCCTCCCGTACCTGGCGCGGGTCCCGTCACCGGGACGCTCCTCGCGGCCCTCCCTGGAGAACGGACGGGAGTCGCGCTGGTCCCTCTCGCGGAAACCGCCTTCACGCCGGTCACCGTAGCCGCCCTCACGGCGCGGCCCACGGTCATCGCGGAAGCCGCCCTCACGACGGGGACCACCGTAGCCGCCCTCACGACGGGGACCGCGGTCGTCGCGGAAGCCGCCCTCGCGGCGGGGACCGCCGTAGCCGCCCTCACGGCGCGGCCCGCGGTCGTCACGGAAGCCGCCCTCACGCCGCTCGCCGTAACCGCCCTCACGACGAGGACCGCGATCATCACGGAACCCGCCCTCACGACGGGGACCGCTGAAGCCGCCCTCACGCCGCTCGCCGTATCCGCCTTCACGGCGCGGTCCGCGATCGTCGCGGAACCCGCCCTCGCGGCGCGGGCCACGGTCGTCACGGAAGCCACCCTCGCGGCGGGGACCGCCGTAGCCGCCCTCGCGACGCGGACCCCGATCGTCCCGGTCCCGGAACGTACGGCGGTCGTCGCCCTCACGGCGCGGGCCACGGTCCTCGTAGCCACCCTCGCGACGGGAGGGGGAGCCGCCTTCACGGCGCGGCCCGCGATCGTCACGGAACCCGCCCTCACGACGGGGACCACCGAACCCGCCTTCACGGCGCGGCCCACGGTCATCACGGAACCCGCCCTCGCGACGCGGACCGCGATCATCGCGGAAGCCGCCCTCACGGCGCGGCCCGCGGTCGTCACGGAAGCCGCCCTCACGCCGCTCGCCGTAACCGCCCTCACGACGAGGACCGCGATCATCGCGGAACCCGCCCTCACGACGGGGACCGCCGTAACCGCCCTCGCGACGGTCGCCGGAGCGGTTGTCACGACGGGGCGCGAAGTCGTCCCGATCCCGATAGGTGCGGCGCTCGTCACTGCGCGGCCCGCGGTCGTCACTGCGCGGCCCCCGGTCGTCTCCGCGAGGCCCGCGGTCGTCCCCTTCACGTCGGGGACCTCGGTAGCCGCCCTCACGCCTGGGGCCGGCACCGCCTTCGCGGCGGTCGCCGTAGCCGCCCTCACGACGAGGACCCCGGTCGTCCCGATCGCGGAACGGCCGGCGCTCGTCTCCCTCGCGGCGTCCGCCGCGGTCGTCTCGATTGTCGTCGCGTCGCGGCCCCCGGTCATCCCGGTTGAAGGAGCGCGACCTGTCGTCGGAACGGAACGGACGGTCGCTGCCGGAGTCTCGCCCGCGAGAGCCGTAGCCACCGCTCCTGCCGCTTCCGCCGGCGCGCCTCTCCCCGTAGTCGCCGCGTCCGCGCTGTCCGCCGTCCGATCCGTTATCTCTGTTCACTTCTGGTCCATTTCGTTGGCTCACCCAGCGGACTCTCAACGACGGTCCACCGTGGCTGGTCGCCGCCCGCCCGCGGGCCTTACGCGACGAAGGCCACCCGTGGGGGTGGCCCGGTCATACCAGCCTAGCAAGTCGCGCAACGTCCACGAGCCCGGCGCAACCCGAATAACGACGGGACCGTGAACTCGCGGTCAACGAGACAGCTCCGCATGTCACCACGCCTGCATGAAATCACCGATCCCCACCACCGAATTCCGGCCCCATTGACCGAGGACGAACTCAACCCACCCGGTGAAATCCGCCACCCTTCTTCCGGAGCCCACCTCCTCGGCCTGCCTCCGAAAAAGAGAACCCTTTCGCCTGGGCAACCGGCTATGGCATCGAAGGCGTGGGTGCCGACATGAGCAAAGTCCTTCTGAGCGCAGCCCGAACCTCCGCCAAGAGCTCGCCTGGCCGACCAGAACACCTTCCTCCCGGAACACCTTCCTCGAAGCGCACGCCACCACGTATCCCTGCTCGGTGCGGCCGACCCCCGTATCACCGCTTGGTGCGGCCGACCACGCCGAGGGGCGCCGGCTCCGAACATCTTGGAAATGACGCTGACCGACCCGGACAACTGTGACCCGTATGTTGCGAGCCTCATGGCGGACGCAGAGCGGCTGACCGCGTGACAACCCCAATGACGGGGACGCACCGGCGGCTGACGGAGGAGGAACGGGGTCGGTCAAGCGGCCGAGCCCTAAGGCGAGCACCGGACAAATCCGCCAGGGGCCGCCCGGATCCAACAGGGGCCGGCATCGTGCTCTGGGACTTCGAGCCGGGCAACATGCTGCTGGGCTGCACGTGAGTTCCCAGATACGTTCGTGCCCGCTCCCAAACGCAGAAAGGCCCCGACGCGCGGCGTCGGGGCCTTTCCAAAGATTGTCCGGCGGTGACCTACTCTCCCACACTCTCCCGAGTGCAGTACCATCGGCGCAGGGAAGCTTAACTTCCGGGTTCGGAATGTGACCGGGTGTTTCCTTCCCGCCATAACCGCCGTAACCCTGCGAAACAGCTGTTTGCTGTCTCAGAATTACATAGCGGACGCGAGCAAGATTTCCTTTGGTGTGGCGCAGCTCCGGACCCGGCGAAGAGTAACAGAGCGCAGCACACACCAAAGCATTATGCTTTGTGGTCAAGTCCTCGGCCTATTAGTACCGGTCAGCTCCACACGTTACCATGCTTCCACCTCCGGCCTATCAACCCGGTCGTCTACCGGGAGCC
>NZ_JOAG01000028.1 GCF_000725485.1 Nonomuraea candida
AACCAGGAGTAGCGGTCGTAGTAGCGCCGCCCCTGCACCACGTCACCGGACGCGTCGAGGACCACCCGGTAGATGGCGGGGTACTCGACCGTCTTGCCGCCGATGACGGCCGTGTTGTGGGCCCCGTACATCACGGTGTCGCCGCCGGCCGCGAGACGCTGAGGGATGAACCCGAGCTGCGGCACCAGCCCGAGGGTGGCCGTGATGGAGCTCCTGATGTTCTCCTTGCCGTGGATGAGGGGGCTCGCGGCTTCCCAGAGCGTCGCGTCCTCGGCGAACATCACGGCGTACGCCTCGGCTCGCTGGGTGACGTCGCCGGTGGGCATGGAGCCGAACCGGGTCTGCCGGTCGATGAAGGTCCGCGCCTGAGGGGAGATCGAGCCCTCGATCACCGGTTCGTCCGCCTGCCGGGCCCAGGAGGGGCCGGCGAATGAGGTGAGAGCCAGGGCGGTCAGCAGGGCGGCGGCCAGGAGCCGCTTCTTGTTGGTCATGGTTGTCGTTTCTCTCGGGCGCCTGAGCTCAGGCGGCGGTCGTGACCGTGCCGGGTGGGTCCGCGTCCTCCGTCAGGAGGACGCGGAGCGGTGCCGGGCCGCTGCGGCCGGGCCGCTGGGGCCCGGCCGTCCAGGGCGGGGGCCGTTGGCCCGGCCCGCCCGTATCGCCTCAGGCCGCGGCCGGCACCCGGTCGAGGAAGCCGAGCACCTGGCTGATGAGGCCGTCGTCGATCACGACGACGTCGAAGCCGATGACGAGCGGCTCCGCGCCCTCGGCGCCGAGGTGCCAGGTGAAGCGGGCGATGTCGTGGTGGGCGTCGACGGACCCGCCCAGGCTGAAGCGCAGCCCCGCGAACTGCTGCTGCACCGCCGCGATGGTGGCGTCCAGGCTGTCGCGGCCCCGCACCGCCGCCATGGGGTCGGTGTAGGTGGCGTTCTCGGCGAACACCTGCGCGACGAGGTTCCGCCGCGCCTGCGCGTCGGTCTCGTTCCACGCCGCCAGATAGCGCTCGACCAGTTCCTTGACGTCACTCATTGACCTGTCTCCTTCATGATCACTTCCCGCGGCCCGTCCATGGCCTCAGACGGGTAAGGCGCGGGTGAATCGGGTGTTTCGGACGTCCATAAGCGTGGCCGTCCGGGGCCCGGGGAACAACGTCAAGTCCGGCACCATGGCATAACGTGGCGCTAATCAATCGAGGGGAAGCACCGCGGCCGGGCCCACCCGCCGGGCAGGAACCCGGTGCCGTACGAGGATCTCCCGGCGGCCCGAGACCTCCGCCCGGCCCGGTGATCGTTCCTGGTCACGGCGCCGGCGTGCCGGGACCAGGGCCTCGCCTCGCCGCGTCAGGAGAAATTGTCCACCCCGGTGAGCTCGCCGGACAGGGCCCACAGCCGGGACGCGGAACCGGGGTCGATCGCCCACGGCTTGACGCCGCCGACGAGCATGTCGTCGGTGGTCGCGGGCTCGGCGATGTCGCAGTCCTGGCAGTAGGCGCCGCCGTACTCGTCGAGCAGGGGTGAGGTGGCCGCCCACACAGCCGTCGCCGCGCCCTGCGCCGGGGTCTTGAAGCCGTAGGCCCGGCGGCCGTCCGGAGTGATCCACCCCTGGGCGATCTGCTGCTCGCGGGGAATGCGCCGTTGCAGCGGGGTGAGGATGCTGCCGGGATGCACCGCGAACGCGCGCACGCCATCGGCCGCGCCGAGGGCGTCGAGCCGGACGGCCAACAGGGCGTTGGCCGTCTTGGACTGCCCGTAGGCGAGCCAGTGGTCATAGCCGTGGCGGAAGTGCGGGTCGTCCCAGCGGATGTCCGACAGGAAGTGCCCGGAGGAGGCGACGGACACCACCCGCGCCCCGGTCGGGGCCAGGGCCGGGCGCAGCCGGTTGACCAGGGCGTAGTGCCCGAGGTGGTTGATGGCGAAGTGCGCTTCCCAGCCAGGGCCGATGGGGGTGTTCGGGTGGGCCATGACACCCGCGTTGGCGATGACGATGTCGAGGGGCCGGCCGGTCTCCAGGAACCGGTCGCTGAACGCCCGGATGTCGCCGGGGTCCGCCAGGTCGAGTTCCCGCACCTCCGTACGGGGAATGCCGCGCAGCGCCTCCGCCGCCACGTCGGGGCGGCGCGCGGGCACGATGACGTACGCCCCGGCCCGGGCCAGCGCGCGCGTGGCCTCCAGCCCGAGACCCGAGTAGCCGCCGGTGATCAGGACGTTCTTGCCGGACAGGTCGATGCCGGCCAGGACGTCGTCCGCGGTGCTGCGCGCGGTGAAACCGGAGCCGATCTTGTGTTGCGTGATTGCCATGCGCCCGACGTTAGAATCTAGAGTGTGATCTAGGTCAAGCTAGGGCGGTGCGGCATGGGCAGGGGCGCGGACGGCCTTTCCATCGGTGACGTCGCGAAGGCGACCGGCCTGGGCGTGCACGCCTTGCGCTTCTTCGAACGTGAGGAGCTCTTCCTCCGGGAGATTCCGCGTACGGCCGGAGGGCGGCGCGTCTACGGGCCGGCGGACGTGGAGTGGCTGCTGTTGTGCAACCGGCTGCGAGAGTCCGGCATGCCCATCGCCACCCTGAAGAGGTTCGCCCGGCTGGTCCGATCCGGCCCGGGCAACGAGGCGGAGCGGCTCGCGCTCCTGGAGGAGCACGAAAGAACCGTGCGGGACAGGATCGCCGAGCTGACGGCCAGCCTGGAGATCATCCATGGCAAGGTCGTCACCTATCGCAAGCACGTCGAGGAGGGAACCGCGGCCGGTCTCTGGTCACCGGCACCGACCGCGTGACCATGGCCGAGAGCCCGGGGCGGCGCGGCCTTCCGCCGGCCCGCCTCATGCAGATCACGTGTGATGAGCCGCAGGTGCCGCCAGCCGGGATGACGGGCGGCGCGTGGCCGGCGCGGCACTGACGGCCGGCCGCGCCACCGGGAGCAGCCGATGGCCACCCTTGATCGTCAGGCTCGCCACGACATCGTCTCGGTGATGACGCGCATGTACAGCGGCGTCGGCAGAGCCCAGGCTACGGCGCCGCGCAGGAACGAGGTCACCGGGTGGGCGGCCTGGGGGTCCAACCCCCCGGCCTGAGCGGAGACCCGGACCAGGCGCTGCGTGCGCGGGAGGCGCACCCCCGACCGAGCCGGCGTCGCGACCGTGCGACGGCCCGGCGGCGCTTTCGCCAGGGACAGGCACACCGGCCACCTCTCTTGTTCATAACCCCTGCGTTATCGGCAGGTCCGCGAAGTGTGCGTTGATCCGGACCGGCGCCGTCCACAAGGGTTGGTGCTGGCCACCGGCTGCCCGGGCACCGCGTTCGCGGATGCGGGCAGGCCGGTGTGAGCCGAACCTGCCGAATCTCCTCTCTGGAAGGAATCAGTCATGCGTGCACGAATGACCAACCCCGCCTACGTGCTGCCCGACGGCATGAAGGGCATCGGCGCGATCTTCAAGGCGGTCAACGAGGGCGGCATCTCCCATGAGGTGCAGGAGCTCGTGGGCCTGCGGGCCAGCCAGATCAACGGCTGCGGCGCCTGCGTGCACGCCCACAGCCAGGCCCTGGTCAAGGCCGGGGAGAGCGTCGAGCGGATCTCCGCCGTGGCCGCCTGGCGGGAGGCGCCGTTCTTCACCGACGCCGAGCGGGCCGCGCTGGAGCTGACCGAGGCGGTCACCCGGCTGGCGGACCGTTCCGGCGAGGCGGTGAACGACGAGCTGTGGGACCTGGTCGCCGACCACTACGACGAGAAGCAGATCTCCGCGCTGCTCCTGCTCATCGGCGTGACCAACCTGTTCAACCGGCTCAACGCCGCCATCAAGGAGCCCGCCGGCGCCACCTGGACGTGACCTGGACCGACGCGCCGGGCATGGCCGCGACGTTCGCCGCGCACGACAGGTTGCGCGGCGAACTGACCTACCTGGAACGCCTCACCGCCCGGGGCGATCGGAACCCGCCACGCCACGCCCTGGCCCACCGGACGGACAGGGCCCCCGCCGATCCCGACCATTGGAGCACCACACCATGACCACCATCGCACTGATCACCGGCGCCACCCGAGGCATCGGACGCGCCACCGCCGAGGTCCTCGCCGAGAACGGCGTCACCGCGATCATCGGCGCGCGCGACACCGTACGGGGCAAGGAGGCCGCCGGGCCGCTCGGCCTGCCGTACGTGCGGATCGACGTCACCGACGCCGACAGCGTCCGGGAGGCGGCCGCGTGGATCGAGCGGGAGTACGGCCGGCTCGACATCCTCATCAACAACGCCGGGATCACCATCCCCGACGGCCTGCCCAGCGTCACCACGACCGAGGAGGCCAGGAGGGTCTACGAGACCAACGTGTTCGGCGTCATCGAGGTCACCAACGCGATGCTGCCGCTGCTGCGCCGCTCGCCGGCCGGGCGGATCGTGAACGTCTCCAGCGAGCGCGGCTCGCTCGGCCGTGCCCTGGACCAGGGGCATCCGCTGTGGCCGATGCTCAACCTGGCCTACACCTCCGCCAAGGCCGCCCTCAACATGATCACCGTGTCCTACGCCAAGGAGCTGTGGGACACCCCGATCAAGGTCAACGCCGTCGACCCGGGCTGGGTCAGAACCGACATCAATCACAACACCGGCTTCAAGAGCCCCGAGGAGGGCGCCGCGCCGATCGTGGCCATGGCACTGGTCGGCCCGGACGGCCCCACCGCCGCCTTCGTCCGGCACGAGGGCCCTCTCCCCTGGTAGCGACCGGGTAGCGACTGCGGACACGGATCGCCGCCGCTCCCTCGCAGGCGGCAGGAACCCGGCGGCCATGGCTCGTGCCAGCCATCAGGTAGGCAGCCCAGGCAATGGGGCGCATCAAGTCAAAGAGAACGAAAGCCAGGACTGGGCCCTTGATCCCCACGTCAAGGCGCCTCGGGTCCACCCGGTGATCAATCGGGATGACGACCCGGGGATCGAACGGGGTGAGCGTCAAAGACGATGCGCCCCGGTCGGCCCGCGAGCGCGACATCGACCCCTCTTGCCTGGGCCACTCGACCAGCCACCAAGCGACACCCTTCGTGCTGTAGATCCAGTATCTCGAGCCGGGTTCTTCCGTTAACAAAAGGATCTTTACAGAAGGTCACTCCACATGTGATGATCACTCCGTTTTGCCACAACTGTTCGAAAGGCTCGAGTGAACCCATCACGAACGCCGTCCGGTTTATCCAGCCGGACGCGCCGCCACGCGGCCCTGATCGCGGCCCTGACCATGCCGCTCTCCCTCATGAGCGCACCCGCGACCGCCCAGGCCTCCACGCCACCCCCCACCACTCCCGCTCCCCCTCCCACGACGCAGCCGGGCACCCCCGCCACACCCACCGGCAAGGCGCTGGCGCAGGCCAAGAAGGAAAACCGACGCGTCGAGATCGAGTCCCTGCACTCAGAAACCACCACCTACTACGCCAACCCCGACGGCAAGACGCTCCGGATGGAGCTGAATCTGGAGCCGGTCCGGGTCAAGGACGGTGACGGTTTCACCCCGATCGACACCACGCTCGTCGAAACCGGCGGCGCCATCAAGCCCAAGGCGATCAAGGGCGATCTGACGCTGTCGGCAGGCGGCGACACCACGGCGATCACAACCAAGAACGCCAAGGCCACCGCCCGCGTCGAGGCCTCCGGCAAGCTGCCCAAGCCGGCCCTCAAGGGCAACACCGCCACCTACGCCTCGGCGTACGGCAAGGACACCGACCTGGTCGTCACCGCCACCCCCACCGGGTTCCGCCAGCAGATCGTCATCCGGCAGCGCCCGGCCGGGCCGGTGTCCTTCCGCATCCCCATGCAACCTCCCAAAGGCCTGTCTCTGGAGCGGAACGACAAGGGGCGGCCGGCGCTGAAGACCGAGGACGGCACGACGTTCCTCGACATCCGGCCGGCACCGCTGCTGGACGCGGTCGCCGCCGACCCCGCCGGTGACCTGGAGGCCGCCAAGGTCGGCAGGGCGGCCGTCGCGCTGGACGGATCGGACCTGGTGTACAGCCCGGACCCGGCCTTCCTCGCCGACCCGGCGACGACGTACCCGGTGACCATGGCCGCCGTCGACGACGACTGGTACGAGTGCGAGATCGACACGCCGTCCAGCACGTACTGCCCCGGCGGGGTGAGCGCGCCGTACGACGGCGAGCCGATGGACACCTTCGTCAACAACGCGGACTATCCCGACAGCTGGTCCAACTTCAACCTCGACCGGATCCTGGTCGGCAAGTCCAACAGCGGCAGCGTGCGCTGGCGCAGCTACATCCAGTTCCCGCTGCCCGCCAAGAGCGACCCGTTCTGGGGTTCGTCGATCCAGAACGCGGACCTGACGCTGTGGAACCACCTGTCCAACGACTGCGGACTGTACGTCGGATCGGGCATCACCGCCCGGCGCGTCATCTCCGACTGGGACGAGCTGGAGATGACGTGGTCCAACCAGCCGTCGGTCACCAGCCTGGGCGCGGACACCGAGTACGGCGGCTACAACAGCGCCAACTGCTCCGGCTCGTACGACTACGAGTGGGATCTCATCCATTCGGTCAACGGAATCGTGCAGGCATGGGCGGACGGCGAGCCGAACTACGGCATCCAGCTCACCGCTGGCAACGAATCCGACATCACGAACTGGCGCCGCTACCGCACCCGCGAGTCCACCTACCCCTACCCGGCACACGCCCCCCGACTCAGCGTGGACTTCGAGCCGCCGGTGCCGCCGCGCCAGGAGACGGTCGTCATCGCCGTGCCGGAGCCCTTGGACACCGTACCCACCGACTACGACCAGGCGGTCGCCATGTCGACCCGTGCGGGGACGACGGTGGAGGAGTTCGCGACGATCGACGTACCCGACGCGGCAGTCGACGGCACTCTCGCGAACCACAACGGGATGGCGGACACGGTCGGCACCGACAAGTTCACGCCGGACGACCCGAACGCTCCGGAGCCGGATGACACCAGCGGCGGTGACGGCGAGGACGTGCTGGCACCGCGGGTCCTGACCCACGAGCCCGCTGCCGGCGCGACCGAGGTCCCACTCGACGCGGTGGTGCGGGTGACGTTCACCGAGCCCGTAGGCAACGTGGAAGTCACCGTGCGGGCCGCCGATGGCACGACCGTCTCGGGTGCCCTGGCCTACAGCGAAGACGACAAGATCGTGACGTTCACTCCGGCTCAGCCGTTGGCGCCGGGGACTGCCTACTCGGCGGAGGTCGCCCAGGCGATCGACGACGCGGAGAACACGATGGAGCCGTACTCGTGGTCCTTCCGGACAGTCGACCAGGCAGCCGCCCGCTGGACGTTCGACGACGGAGACGGCCGTACGGCCGCCGACACCTCAGGCAAGGGCCACGACGCGAGCCTGAACGACACGGCGGCGTGGACCTCCGGCAAGAGCGGGAGCGCGATCTCCAACGTGCCGTCGCAGGCGCGCACCGCCGCCTCCGCGGCGGCGGTCAAGCAGGGCAAGGCGGTCGAGGTCGCTGGCGAGACGACCGCGACCAGCATCACCTACGCCCAGCCGGACGGGAAGACGTTCAAGACCGAGGTCGCAGCCGGCCCGGTACGGGCCAGGCAGGGCAGCGGCTGGGTGCCGATCGACACCACCCTGACAGACCAGGGCGGCAAGCTGCGGCCGAAGATCCTCGTCGAGGGCGCGGTCGTCGAGTTCTCCGCCGGTGGTACGGATCCGTTCGTGAAGATGACGGCGGACAGGATGTCGTACGCGCTGCGCTGGCCGACGCCACTGCCGAAGCCGACGGTCAAGGGCAGCGTGGCTACCTACACCGACGCCGCGGGCGTGGGTGCCGATCTGGTGGTGACAGCGGTGCCGGCCGGGTTCCGGCATGAGGTGGTGCTGCGCCAGCGGCCCGCCAAGCAGGTGGAGCTGCGGATCGGCGTCGAGAACGAGGGCCTGACCCTGACCGAGGGCAAGGGCGGCCGGCTGCTGCTGAAGGGCAAGGACAAGAAGCTGGTCGCCGCGGGGACGCGACCGATCGTCGCGGACGGCACCGCCAAGGGCAAGTTCCCGCTGGCCAAGCGCGGGGAGGCCGGCAGCGATGTGGTCTCCATGGGCGGCCGTACGGAGCTGGTGGTCAGGCCGGACCAGAAGTTCCTGGCCGATGCCGGCACCACCTATCCGGTGCGGGTGGCCGCGGCGGTCACGCTGCCGCTCAACGCCGACGTCGATGTCAGCACCTTGGACTCGGATGTCTCCCCCGCATACCCGGACAACCAGTACATGTTGGCTGGCACCATGACGGGCGGCACCAAGGCTCGGGTGCACCTGCACTTTGACACCACGGGCCTGCAAGGCAGCACGGTGACCGACGCCACGCTGTCGATGAACACCATCGACAGCCACAACTGCGGCGCCGCGCTCGCCAACGGCATCCAGGTCGCCCGCCTCACCGGCGCCTGGAACCCGGACAACATGTACTGGGCCAACAAGCCCGCCCTCACCACCGAGGACGCCTCCACCAACTTCAAGGGCGTCAACTCCGACTGCGCCACCTACCCGGACACCATGGACTGGAACGTCACCGGCATCGCCCAGGACTGGGCCGCCGGCGCCGCCAACCACGGCCTGGTGCTCAAGTCGCCCGGCGAGGCGAACATCAACAACTACCGGGTGTTCACCTCCTCCGAGGACACCGACTTCAACGTTCCGCCGAAGCTGACCATCACCACCAGCGGACCGACCTCGCAACCGGCCGTCTCCGCCCCGGCCATCACACCGGCACAGACGGTGGACGGCGTCACGGTGACCAACTCACTCACCCCCCAGCTGGCCGCAACCGTCGCCGACCCCGCAGGCGGCAACCTGACCGGCGAGTTCGAGGTCGAGCACGACCCGGCCGCCACCGGGCAGGGCAGCGGCCAGATCTGGACCGGCGCCTCGCAAGCGGTCACCTCCGGCGGCCAGGCCACCATCAGCGTGCCTGCCGGGAAGCTGACCGACGCCTGGAAGATTCGCTGGCGGGCCCGCGCGGCCTCATCCACCGCCGCCTCGGCGTGGACGGACTGGCAGGCCGCCACCGTGGACGTGCCCAACCCGACCGTCGACGCTTTCCAGGTCACCCCCTCCCAGATAATCAACGGTGCCACCGTGGCCAGCAGCCTGACCCCGGCCCTGCGCGCCACGGTCACCGACCCCACCGCGCAGCCGCTGCGGGCCGAGTTCGAGCTCGAGCACGATCCGGCCGCTCCCTCGGGGCAGGGCACCGGCCAGATCTGGACGGGCGGCCTCGACAACGTCGCCTCCGGCACCCAGGCCACGGCCACCATTCCCGCCGGGAAGCTCGCCGACGGGTGGAAGGTGCGCTGGCGCGTCCGCGCGGTGAACACCGTCACCACGGTCGGCTCGCCGTGGTCGGACTGGCAGGCCGTGACCGTGGAAGTGCCGGACCCGGTCTCCGAACCGGCTGTGGGCGCGCTGCAGGTCAGCCCGTCCGAGCAGGTGGACGGCACCACCGTCACCCTCACCCGCACCCCAACGCTGCTCACCCAGGTGAGCGACCCGGCCGGCACGCCGCTGCGCGCCGAGGCCGAGATCGAGCACGACCCGGCCGCACCCGACGGCCAGGGCACCGGCCAGATCTGGTCCGGGGCCGCGGACAACGTCCCGGCCGGCACCCGGGCGAGCATCGCCGTCCCGGCGAACACTCTCACCGACGGCTGGAAGGTGCGCTGGCGGGCCCGCGCGGTCTCCGCCACCACCGCCTCCCCCTGGTCGGACTGGCAAACCTTCACCGTCAGCCTGCCCAAGCCCACCGCCACCGGCCTGACCATCACCCCATCGAAGGTGGTGGACGGCGTGACGGTGACCGACACGCTCACCCCCACGCTGCAGGCCACCCTCACCCACCCCACCGGCCAGGTGCTGCGGGCCGAGGCTGAGATCGAACACGACCCGGCCGCAACCGGGCACGGCCCCGGCCAGATCTGGACCGGCGCCGTGGACAACGTCGCCTCCGGCAGCCAAGCCTTGGTCACCGTCCCCGACGACAAGCTGGCCGACGGCTGGAAGGTCCGCTGGCGGCTGCGCGCGGTCGCCGGCGACACCTCCTCGGCCTGGTCGGACTGGCAGCACGTGACCGTGGACCTCGTCCAGCCGGGCGAGGAGCCCCTGGCCCAGACGGCCGGCGCGGTGATCCGCACCGACCAGAGCTTCACCACCGCCGCCTGGCTGCGCTGGAGCGACAAGGACGGCGACTACACCGTCCTCGAACAGAAGGGCACCCACCAGGCACCCTTCCGGCTCGGCAACACCGCCGAACACGGTCTGGCGTTCACCTTCACCAACTCCGACACCGCGGACGCGAGGGTCGAGGGAGTCCGGTCGGGGGTGGAGCCGCCGGTCGATGAGTGGTTCCACCTGGTGGGCGTGCACGACGCCGCCACCCGGACGGCCACCTTGTACCTGAACGGAGCACAGGTCGGGACCGCGCAGCTGTCCTTCCCCGCCTGGGACGCCCAGACCCCGTTGCGGATCGGCGCGGCGATGGCCGGAAGCATCGACGAGGTCGAACTCTATCAGAGGCCACTTTCGGCAGCCGGAGTCGCCGGCCTGGTCGCCCAGCCCCAGACGACCCAGGCGCCGGCTGCGCCATCCGCGAAGGCGAGTCCGGCCCGTACCACTCCCGCCACGACCACGGGCACCTCGTCCGTCGCCAGCGACGACGGCTTCTACAGGCGGGTCAAGCTGGAGGACTGTCTGGCCCTGGACGACAACTACGACGGGGACACGGCCGACACCTACGTAACCTGGATGAAGGGAGAGTACGCTTTCGGCCAGTCCCGGATCCATGAATCTACCTACAACTATTGCTGGTCGTCCTATATCTACGTCCTGGAGTTCGCCGAAAACCCGTTCACGGGCGGAATGGTGAGGTCCGCGAAGCGGTCGTTGCTCAAGAAGGCGAAGACGAGGAACGGGCAGGCGGTCGAGATCGAGGACGACGACGCGTTCCGGTTCCGCGCCACCTGGGTCATGCACACCTATCTCGGTGGCACCGGAGGAAAGGAGTTCTCCCAGGGGCAGCTGTCGGCGACGTCGTTCAAGGTGTTCACCCGGCTCGACCAGTTCGCGGTCGTCGGCAGCGACGGTGGCGTGAAGGTGCCGTCGGGTGACCTGAGCGGGATCGAGATCGCGTCCCACCCCGGCCAGGGCATGGGCGCATGCCGTTACCAGAGCGGGCCGAGAAAGGAGCGGGACGTCTCCGCATGGCATGACGCCCCCGATGCTGAATTCCTGTTCGGGTGGCCGGACGGGATCGCCAAGGACCAGGTCCACCGATGCGAGGTCGGCGTCGTCGCCTTCATCCCGGGCGAGGACGCGGGAACGGGCCTGGCCATTCCGCTCTGGAACCGGAAACTCGTCGACACCCGCTACATTCTCGAACAGGACAAGATTCTCCGGCACGGCTCGGGAATTCCCGTCAGCGACTGGGACGGTTATCCCTACACAGAGCTGGTACCTGAGGTCCAGTGCGACTGGCAAAAGCTCGGAGGGCCCAGAACCCCCACCCGAATCGGGGGCTGCATCATCCCCTCTGTCCCCCGGGTGCTCGTGATGTCCAAGAGCAGGAACGCGGACTTCGTCGAAGTCATCAATCACATCGAGAAGGCGCTCAAGCAGCACAGCAATGCGGGCACCTCCCCGCCGAAACGACCCGGCCACGACTGGACCAAGCCCGAGCTGCCGCCCGCGAAGATCAGCATCGTGACTCCCGTGAACAAGGTGATCCCCGGAGACTGGTCAAATATCTCCAGCAAGCCGCTGACCAAGGTGAATACGAACGACGCGGGTATCAACCGAAGGCAGTTCTCCGGACTCCGGTTCATCACGGACAAGGGCGCCACCAACCAGAAACGCTGGCCGGACGTCGATGACGACGTCGAGGTGCCGGCACGAGAGCTCAGAGGAGTGAATTACTGCAAGTACTACTTTTTCGACACGTACGCGGTAACGACGAGATGGCTCCACGGGGTTCCGCAGGCGGGCTGGATTCATTGTGACGAATATCCGTTCGCGTCGACCAAGGAAGGCGCCGGCAAGCAGGACGGCAACTACTCCATTCAAGCGGTTGCTAAAGACGACAATCTCCTCCACGGGGACGCTCTCAATAGATTCTATTCCGACTACCGGGTCGTGCCCGGGGAAGAGTTCTGGGTCAAAGTCGTGAGCTAGTTAGGCCCGCGGGGTGGGGGGTGATCGTATGATCGTCCCCACCCCATGCCGTTGAGAAAGCCAAAGGAGCAAGACGATGGACATGACGCGGGCACTGCCCACCGAGAGCCAGTGGGACCTGCTGGACGAGTACGCCTTGAACGCCCGCTTCGATGCGGCATGGATCGACACGGAGGACATCGAGGAGATCGCCGGGCGTTTCCGTGCAGATCCGAGCTCCGGAATTCCTTGCGATCTCAGCACAGCATTCCAACTGGCCTACGAGAACCAGCAAGACAGTCTCGTGTGGATCGGGACGCACTCCCCGGGCTGGTCCGTCGCGATCACCATGGACGGTAGTTTCACACTCCGGGAGGGGGCGAGCTCGCAAGGAAGACTCATCATCAGTTATTGGCACATGGCCGAACTGGGTGAGACCGGCGATGAGGGAATGATCTATTACCACGATGGAGAGTTCCTGGGCATGGTCGGGGTGCAGGGGTTCCAGGAATACGCGCGCGATCTGGACTCGTACACCGGCTTCCAGGAGGAGGTGGAGAATTACCTCATACTCGCAGGGCGGATCACGGGCCGTTTCCTTGACCGGGACTGGTTCGCGGCGCAGCGGGTCCTCTACCGCATTCCGAAGGGCGCCTGGCCTCGCTGGTGAGTCTTTCCCACATGTACATGTAGCCTGGTTTAGACGAAGGGTCCGAACGCAGCACGTGGCCGACGGAATTGGTAACAGAGATGAGGCGCCGAGCCAGGACCCCGCAGACTCGGCGACGAATAGGGCGACCAAGAAGACGTCGCGCGGACTCGTGGGCGCCACGCCGGCCAATGGTTGCTCGACGGTTGCTCGTACCGTTCAATCTGCCATTGAACTGGGCCGCGTCACGGATTCTGATTCTATATCGCCGTACTGAAATCGGCGCAAGTGGCACATCATGGCAATAGTCAAGGACGCATGGCCGCTCGACGCTGGCTCTGTCTCCGTCCTGGCGCGCGGCCCACAAGTCGGCCTTGAGCTGCAGATAGCGCAGCCGAACCTGCATCTGCTCAATTTCCTGCGCCACCCGCTCGGCGTTCCTCAGGAACAGGAACAGATCCCGCATCTCGGCCGCGTTATCCTCAGCACCATCCAGGTAGCGGAGGTAGGCGCGCATGTCCTGCACGCTCATCCCGGCAGCTCGCAGGCAGCTCAGTGTCTCGATCGTCTCGACGGCCCTGCTGTCATAGCGCCGGTGGCCGCTGCTCTCGTCCCGGGGTACTGGCCCGATCAGGGCCGATCTTCTCGTAGTAACGCAGCGTCGGTTCCGACAGGCCACTCACCCGAGAAACGTCCTGAATCGACACCGCGGAGACGGTTGCGTTCTTCCCCGTCGTTGCCATGTCCACAGCCTGCATCACCTCAAGCGCTTCAAGTCAAACGCCCCGTCCGGCGCGTGGGGGTCACTCCTGGAGTGATGCGCCCGGCGGGCTGGACCGGCGACAGCCACCGTTGAACGTGGCCGGGGATAGCCGTGTCATTCGGCGGCGAGGAGGAGGGCCTGCTGGGGAGCGAGCCGGACGTAGCCGGTCCGGGGCCGGTCGGGAGTAACGGACGGGTCGTCCGTGTCGAACACCGCCGGGGCCGGCAGGTCCAGCCCGGCCACCGGGGTGTCGCGCAGGTTCACCACGGCCCAGAGCGTTCCCCGGCGGTAGGCGGTCACCGGTGCGGCGAGCCTGGCTCTGCTCACGTCGTCGGTGGCGGCCGGCACGTGCGTCAGCCGGCGTCTGGTGGCCAGCAGCCGGGCGAGGGTGTTCAGGTGGGATGCGGGGTCGTCCTGCTGGGCCGCCACGGTCTCGTCGTCACCGCGTGCGCCGTCGGGAAGCCAGGGGTGCCCTGTGGTGAAGCCCAGCCCCGGGCCGGGGCGCCAGGGCATGGGGGTGCGCGCGGCGTCGCGGCTCTCCTCCGGCTGCGCGGCGCCCAGCGGGTCGGCGCCGGCGCCGGGGGGCACGTACCCGTCGCCCAGGCCGAGCTCCTCGCCCTGGTAGAGCCAGAAGGTCCCCGGCAGCAACGCCATCAGGACGTGCAGCGCGAGGGAGCGGCGCCGCCCTCGTGGCCCGCCGCCGAACCGGGTGACGGCGCGGGAACGATCGTGGTTGCCCTGCACCCAGGACAGCCGCGGCGACGCCAGCACAGCGGCTTCGATCATGGTGTCGATGCGGTCGGGGTCCCAGTCGGTCTCCACCAGCCCGAACCAGAACGACGAGTGCAGCCGCTCGCCCTGCACGAAGCGCGCGAGTGCCTGGGGATCGAGCTCGTAGACCTCGCCGACCAGGAAGGCGTCGTGCCGGTCGGCGATCCGCCGCCACCGCTCGTGCACGACGTGCACCTCCGGCTGGTGGATGTCATGGCGATGCTCCTGGCGGCGCCAGTCCAGGGTCACCCCTCGCGCCGGCAGGATCCGGCCTGCGGGCAGCGGCGGGTTGTCCCGCAGGTCCGCGTCCTTGACGAGGTAGCCGGCGGTGTCGATGCGGAAGCCGTCCAGCCCGCGGCTCAGCCAGTGCTCGGCGATCGCGTCGATCTCGGCCGCCAGCGCCGGGTTGCGCCAGTTCAGGTCGGGCTGTTCGGGACGGAACAGGTGCAGGTAGTACTGGCCGGTCGCCGGGCTGAACGTCCAGGCCGGCCCGCCGAAATGGGACAGCCAGTTGTTGGGCGGGCCGCCGTCCGGGGCCGGGTCGCGCCAGATGTAGTAGTCGCGGTACGGGTCATCCACGCCGGAGGAGGCGGCGACGAACCACGGGTGGGCGTCGCTGGTGTGGTTGACCACCAGGTCGCCGATCACCCGCATCCCCCGCCGGTGCGCCTGCGCCAGCAGCCCGTCGAGGGCCGCCTGACCGCCGAACGACGGATCCACTTCCCGGTAGTCGGCGACGTCGTAGCCGTGATCGCGCATCGGTGACCGGAAGAACGGGGTCAGCCACACCACCTCCACCCCGAGCCGCTCCAGGTGATCCAGCCGCGCGCTCACTCCGGCCAGGTCCCCCCAGCCGTCGCCGTCGCCGTCGGCGAACGACGGAAGGTACACCTGGTAACCCACGGCGTCGCGCCACCACGGCCGCACCCGCGAGCGCTGGAGCAGGTGGGCCAGCCGGTCGAGGCCGGGCAGGGACAGGTCGCCGTCCAGCCCCCGCAGTGCCACGGCCGGCATGCCCGCCGCCCGGCCGGCGGCCAGGCCCGGCTCGGAGTCCTCCACCACCAGGCAGGCGGGCGGTGCGACGCGCAGGCGGCGCGCGGCCTCCAGGTAGCCTTCGGGATCGGGTTTGCCCGCCCGCACGTCGTCGATCGTCAGCAGGACGGGCGGATCGATCCCCGCCGCGTGCAGGCGTGCCTTGGCCAGCCGGCCGTCGGCGCTGGTCACCACGGCCCACGGCAGCCCGAGCCGGTCCAGCGTGGCGAGCAGGAGGTGCGCGCCGGGCGCGGCCGTGACGTCCGCCAGGTCCTCGTACTGCAGGGCGTGCTGCCGCCGGGCCGCCGCCCTGACGGCCTCGTCGTCCAGGGCGGGAAACAGCCGCCGCACCGTATGAGCGGCCGGGCTGCCGTGGGCGATGGCCAGCACCGGGCCGGGGTCGAGGCCGTACTCCCCGGCCCAGACCGTCCAGGCCCGCTCCACTGCGGCGTCGGAGTCCACAAGAGTGCCGTCCATGTCCAGCAGGACCGCCCCGATCGCCGCGAGATCCGTTCGCACAGCGCCCCCTTCGATTAAACTCGTCCACCGAGCATAAACGAAGGGGGACGACACATGGCAACCCCCCTGACCGGACCGGATCGGCGCGTGCCACCCATCTCCGCCGGCGCGGCGCCCTGGCCGTGCTGCGGGAGATGCGCCGCGAACCGGGCGTGACCAGGGCGGCCGGCACGCGGTACCTCGGCCGAGCGCCTCGCCGTCTCCCCGGCGGGACCGGCCCGGACCGTACCGGACTGTGGTCAGCGGGGTGGGTCGGTGATCGCGTCGCCCAGGCTGGCGCGCTTGAGGTCCAGCGTGCTCAGGTCACATCCGCGCAGGTCGACAGCGGCCAGGTCGCACTCGCGGAAGGAGGTGTGGCGGAGGAGCGCGCCGGTGAAGGCCGCGCCGGTCAAGGTCGCCGGCTGGATCATCGCACTGCCGAGCCGGGTGAAGGCGATGGCGCCGTTGACCATCTCGCTGTAGCCGAACCCCGCCTCGGTGAGGTCGGCGCCGGCCAGGTTGGCGCCGGTCAGGTCGGCGCCGGAGAAGACGGCGCCTCGTGCGGAGACGCGCGACAGATCCGCGCCCGCCAGGTTGGCACCGGCGAAGACCATCTTGTCCAGGTTCAGCCCGCGCAGATCGGCGCCGGAAAGATCGAGTTCCTCCTCCGCGTTGTCGGCGCGCCACTGGTTGAAGACGAACGGCCCCTGCCTCAGGAGGCCGATGACGTCCGCCGCTCCCTCCGCCGCCGCCACGCCGGCCTCACCGTCGAGACGCCCTCTTCGCCCGGAGGCTTCGGTGGTTCCGGCGTCGAGGGCGGCGACGTCCCGCCTCGCCCCGGCGAGCTCCGCCGCGAGTCGCTCGTCGTACGGATACATCTCCGCCAGCGCCTCCGTCATCGCGAGGCGAGTGCCCAGCAGCCTGCGCGCGTTGTCCAGATCGCCGTCGCTCTCGGCCAGGCCCGCCAGGCGCCGGAAGGCCAAGCCGGCGTCCACGGCCGTTTCCGGGGTCAGGTTCGCCTGGAAGAGCCGCGTACGGATCGCCAGGCACTCGGCCCAGATGTCGTACTCCTTGTCCTTGTGCTCCGGCAGGCCGAGCGCGCGGTACACCTCGCCGAGGTGCTGCAGCGAGCCGGCGAGCCGCTGGTCCGCCTCCATGAGGGTCGGGTGCTCGGCCGCGAGCTCACGGTAGATGTCCACGGCGATCGTGAGCACGGCCTCGGCCGCCTCCGGACGGCCGTCGGCGAACCGGGCCCGGCCGCACGTGTCGTGCGCGGCGCCGAGGCAGAACCTGGCCTCGTCGCGCTGGGGGTGGGTGGCGGCCCATTCCCGTACGGCGGGCAACGATCGTTCGGCCACCTGCCGCGCGGCGCGCGGGAAGCCGTGCCGGATCAGCATGTCGACCAGGAGATCGCGAATGTCACGTTCGTAGGCGGCCGGCACCTGCGGCGCGATCTCTCCCAGGAGCGCCATCCCCGCGTACTCGAAGTCCGGCTCCAGGCTCCTGGCGACGGCGAGGGCGAAGTCCAGCAGGTCGCCCAGCCCGTTCACCGCCACCAGGTGCCGGCAGACCGCGACGTAGTCCTCGAACGTGCCATCGCCGCGTGTCCGGCTGTAGTGCATGTTCATGGCGCGTTCGTGGCGGCCGGCGATCTCCGCGCCCTGGTGCGGTGCCAGCATCTCCGCGATCCAGCGATCGGCGAAGTAGACGGTCTCCCCGTCCCACCCCTCCCATGCGGTGAGCAGTCCGAGCCGGGCCAGCCGGGCGGCGTCGGCCTGCACGCTCTTGAGCGCCGACCGCCTGGGCTCCGGGCGCTCCCTGCGGCTCGGTTCGCGGGTGTCGCAGGCGACGGCCAGGTCGTACGCGGTGACGGGGACGGTGGAGATCGCGGCCTGCAGCAGGGTCTCCCGCTGTCGCCCGGTCAGCTCCGCCATGATCAGATCGAGCGGTACGGCCCCCTGCGTCACGGCCGCGAGCCGCGCTCTCGCGCCCTCGGGGTCCGCCGACAGCCAGGCGTCGACGAGCTGCAGGGACCGTGGACGCGCCCCGGTCGCGCGGACCACCCGCGCGCGGGTGGCCGGGTCCACCCTGGACAGGAAGGGCAGTCCGGCCGCCGGCTCGGCTCCCGCGGCGAGGTCCGGGAGGTCGAGCCGCAGGACACCGAGCCGGTTGCCCGTGGCCGGCGGCGGCAGCGGCGTCCGGCTGGTCACCAGCACCCGGCCCCGATCGGCGGCCTGGCACAGCCGCTCGAACGCCTCGCCGAAGCCGGGATCGAGGTAGCCGGTGCCGTCGAGGTTCTGGCTCAGGTCGTCGAAGAGCAGCACGAGGGGGTAGCTGTTCAGCAGCCGGCAGATCATCTCGAACGTGGCATCGTCCGACGGGGCCAGGTCAAGAGCCTCCAGCATGCGCGCGTGCTCCGGGGCGAGGTCTCCGCCCCCGTCCGACAAGGCGTCCGTGACACCCCGGAACAGCGTGCGCGGAGACCATCTGCCCACCATGGCGGCCACCGCCCAGCCGTCGGCCCGCAGCCGCCCGAGCACCTGGCGGGCCAGGGCGCTCTTGCCCATCCCCGCTTCCCCGGTGATGACGATCCCGGCCGGGCCTGCGGCCAGCAGGGTCAGCGCGGCGCGCAGGTCCGGCTCTCTGACCAGCGCAGGCGATCCGAGGCGCCGCACCTCCGGGCTCATGTCCGCTTTCGTATTCACCATCGTCCTCCTGCGGGCACGACGAAATTCGACCGATCAAGCCCCCGAATCCGGGCGAGCGTACTTGATCGTCAGCGGTTCTCCGGGGCGATGTCCGAAATCAGCCGAGGCGAGGGCCGAGGCCGCCGGCCGGTGCGGAGGAGGCCCGGCTGTCCGGCGTCGATCGCGGCACGCGGCCGCCGGTGCCGGTGGCCGGCGAGGTTGCATCCAGCTCCCCCGTACGCCATAGTTGGGTTTGCCCAACCAACCTTCAGGAAATGGTGTGCGGATGGAACACGTGCCGGCCGGCAACGACGTCCCGGCTCGCCGGCAGCGCGAGGCCGTCGACGAAGTGGCGGCGGCGCTGGCCACGGTGGGCAACTGGATGTTCTCCCCGGCCACGCGGCGCAGGATCATGGCGTCCTCGGGGCTGGAGCTGTCCTTGGGCGACTACACCCTGCTGGCCCAGGTGTCGCTGCACGCGCCGGTGCGGCTGTCGGTCCTGGCGGAGCTGATGGAGGTGGACAAGTCCACCCTGTCGCCTCCGGCCAAACGTCTGGAGGCACGCGGCTTCATCGAGCGGCGGCCCGATCCGGCCGACGCCCGGGCCCAGCTGGTGAGCGTCACGCGAGCCGGGAAGCTCGCCATCGGCAAGCTCTGGAAGGCTCGCGCGACCGCCATCGCCGGCCTGCTGGCCGGCTGGGAGGCGGCCGACATCGAGCAACTGGCCGCGAGCCTCGGCGCGCTCAGCGAAGCGATCAAGAACGGGCCATGAGCCCATCACGGTGATGGGTCACGCGCCCATCACCGTGATGTCGTCCATCCTCGCCGGGACGTGGCACCGCGGCCGCGGACAGCCCCGGCCCCGGTCCACTCCCGCGTCGTGCCATGCCGTCCCCGGCGCAGTGCCGTGCCCGGCGCAGTGCCGCACGCCCAGGTCGTCGCGCGTACCCAACGCCGCTCTTCAGCAAGGAAGTGATGTCACATGCGTGCCGTTGTGCTGCACGAATTCGGGCCGCCGGCCCACCTGCGCGTCGCCGACGTACCCACGCCGAGGCCGGCGGCGGGTGAGGTCGCGGTGCGGGTGGCCGCGGCCGGCGTCCAGTTTCTGGAGACGCAGGTCCGCGCGGGGACGATGCGCGGCGCGCTCGGCGGCGCGCCGTTGCCGGTGATCCTCGGCAAGGAGATCGCCGGAGTGGTCGCCGAGGTCGGTCCCGAGGGCGATCCCGCCCTGCTCGGCGCGCGGGTCCTGGGCAGCACCACGGGCTTGGGCGGGTACGCCGAGACCGCCATCGCCCCGGCCGGCTCCCTCATTCCGGTCGGCGACGCCGTCGGACTGCCCGAGGCCGTCGCACTCTACCGGTACGGCGCCACGGCCCAGGGCCTGGTCAGGGCGGCTCGTGTGGCTGCCGGTGACCGGGTCTTGGTGCTGGCGGCCGCGGGCGCCGTCGGCACGGTCCTGGTGCAGTTGCTCAAGCGGTCCGGGGCGACGGTCGTCGCGGCGGCGCGCGGCGAGCACAAGCTCGCCCTGCTCGGCAGGCTGGGCGCCGACCACGTGGTGGACTACTCGCTTTCCGGCTGGACGGGCCGGGCCCGTGACGCCGCGGGCGGCTCGGTGGACGTCGTCCTCGACCATGTCGGCGGAGCGCTCGGCCGCGAATCGTTCGAGCTGCTCACCCCGGGCTCCGGGCGCCAGATCGTGTTCGGCCTCTCCAGCGGTACGCCGCTGCAGGTCCAGCCCATGGAGCTCATCGGCCGGGGCCTGACCTTGACCGGGTTCAGCACGGGTCACCTCTGGAGCAGGCCCGCCCTCGCCCGTGACCTGGTCACCGAGGTCCTGGAACTGGCCGCGGCGGGACGGCTCACACCGGTGATCGGCCAACGCTTCCCGCTGGAACGGGCGGCCGACGCGCACGCCGCCATCGAGGCGCGCGACACGGTCGGCAAGACCCTGCTCATCCCCTGACCGAACTGCTCGTGACCCCGCTACCCGTTGGCGGGAAGCGCCGAGCGCAAGCGCCCGATCGTCCGCGAGATCTCGGCACAGCCGATGAGGTCGTACCCGTACTTCCGTTCGCGCCGATCTCGGAACCGCTCACCGGGATCCGATGCACTCCCCGTCACGTGATCAGCCTGCCAGAGCCCGTCCCGGACCGGAACCGACACCCGTCTCACCCGACCCGAGCTATCGGGGAAGGGCGGGCTCATCCTCCGTCCAGCCCGAGTCCACGATCGACCAGTAGTCCAGCATCCTGCCGGGGGTCTGCCACTTCTCGCTGGCCGGGCCCGGTTCGAGCTGGATGTCGCGGCTGCCCAGCAGCTTTCCGGTGCGCTGGTCGAAGAGCACCTGCCGCTCGATCGTGCCGCGCCGTCGGCGCTCTCGAACGGGGCCGCGAGGGCGACCGCGGCGCGTCCGAGCGGGTCTGTGACGGCGCCCAGGCGCTGCACGCCGGGATGGTCGGTGATCAGGCGCATGAGACCGGCTCGTACCTTGGGCGGGACGGGTGTGTTCGCGAGCAGGGAGAAGACCTGGTCGAGCACGCTCTTGGGCTCCTCGCAGCGCTTCGGCGCGCCGGTGCGGCCGAGCGAGAGCGCCGCGAAGGCGGTGCGCTGGTGCGTGTACCAGTAGCGGCCCTCCTGTTGCAGCGCCGCCTGGGCGGCGGGCAGGGCGGCGATGGCCTTGCGGTCGTGGGGACGTCGGTCACCTGTTGTTGTCCGGAACCCGGCGCCGCCTTCCCCCGAATTCTCGCGCAGCCCGTACGGAAGCGATCAGCGCGGCCCGGATCTCCACCGGACGAATCGGGCCAGGGCTGGTGAGCCTGCGCATCCGGCGCCAAGCACTGCGGGCGGATGCGGACCGGAAACACCAGCGGACGGCACAGCCGTCCGCCTCCTCCGGGCCGGCGAATCCCGCGACAGGTCCTAGGACCAAGGACGCCGCCGGCCTCGGCCGGGAGCCCGATGAGCGCCCGGGGCATCGGCGCGAGCATGGTGTCTCTTGAAGTGAGCGGTGGAGGCATCATGGGCGTGGAACAGGTGGACTGGGTCGAGATCCCGGCCGGAGTGCTGCAGCGGGGCACACCCGCCGAGGAGGTGGCGGCGGTCGCGCGGCGGTACGCGGCCACCGGGGTGCCGGTGGAGTGGTACCGGAAGGAGGCCCCGCGCACCGCGATCCACGTCCCGGCGTTCCGGATCGCCCGCACCCCGGTCACCGCCGGCCAGTGGGCGCTCTTCGCCCGGGCCACCGGCAGGCCGGCGCCACAGGCGCCGGCGGACCATCCCGTCATCGGTGTCGCCTGGCAGGATGCGGCGGACTATTGCCGGTGGCTGGGCGAACGACTCGGCGACCCCGGCGTGCGCCTGCCTGCCGAGGACGAGTGGGAGCGAGCCGCCCGTGGTGACGACGACCGGGAGTTCCCCTGGGGTGATGAGTATCGGACCGGGCTGGCCAATCTGGTGGATCTGGGCATCGGCACCACCACGCCGGTCGGCTCGTTCCCCGAGGGCGCCAGCCCCTTCGGCGTGCTGGACATGGCGGGAAACGCCGACGAATGGACCTCCACCCTGTACGCCCCTTACCCGGGTGCTCCCGCTGACGTTCCGGGCACGGAGGACTGGGCGTTCGACCCGCACATCACCCGGGGCGGCGCGTTCCCCCACGACCGCGACCTGGCCCGCTGCGCCCGCCGGCACGGCGCGTACGAGGAGGACCTGGCCGCGATCGGCGTGGGCTTTCGCCTGGCGGCGTCCGCCGTACCGCGATGAACAATCCCTTCAGGCTTCGTGAGCCGGCGCGCACTGTGGCATGATCCCGGACCTCCCGGTGTCCGTGGACCGCCCCATGGCGCCGGCGGCACGAGCTCGGCCGGCTCGCGGGTCCTCCCCCGGCCGCCTCCGCCAGATCTCCCCGCCCGAGGCCCGCCGGAAGACCGCCTCCCCTGCTCGTCGAGCCGGAGCTCTTCAGTCCGGCTGATCCACGTTCCAGATTCCGGGCAGCGGCGCCTGGCAGATGTCGGGCAATAGCCGGCGGACTATCGCTGATCCCCAGCCAGTCGGCGAGATCGTCCTGGCCGGAGATGACGTGCCCCGGGCTTCCCGTACGCAGCTGGTCGCGGATCTCGGCAGGGCCGGCATAGTGGTATCGCCGGTTCACCTGAACAGTGTGCCGGTTCTCACGATCGACGCCGGCGTGGGCGTCAGCCATGAGGATCCCGGCCGCCGAGGATGAAGTCGGCCACGGCGGCGGCGACGGCCGCGGGCTGCTCATCCGGGATGAAGTGGCCGGCGTCGGGCACGACGACTCCGGTGACGTCGTCGGCCCACGGGCTGATGGAGGCCGCCATGTCCGGGATGGAGCCGTGGCTGCTGGAGATGCCGAGGATGGGCACGGTGAGGCGCTGCCGCTTGAGCGCCTCGCGGTTCTTGCGCGCCGACTCGGCGGCGTCCCGGTAGTAGGCGAGGGAGGCGCGCAGGCCGCCGTCGGCGGCGATGGCCGCCGCGTAGTGGTCGAGCTCGGCGTCGTCGAACGTGCCGGGAGAGAGGGCCTTCATGTTCAGGAACCAGCCGACGTAGTCCCGTTCGCGACCGGCGAGCAGCGTCTCGGGCAGGTCGGGCACGAGGTGGAACGCGAAAATGCCAGGTCTTCCAGGCCCGGTCCGGGTCCGTGGGGATCGCGTCCGGGAGGGTGATGCCGGGAATTCCGGCGTCGAGCAGGGCGAGCCCGCGCAGTCGGCTGTCGAATCGAAGCGCGAGGGAGAAAGCGACCCAGGCGCCGATGTCGTGGGCGGCCAGCCAGTACGCCGGCACTTCGAGAGCCTGCACGGCGGCGTGGACGTGCGCGGCGACCGTGTGCGTGTCGTAGCCGCGCTCCGGACGTTCGGAGTGCCCCTGACCCGGCAGGTCGATCGCGATGACGCGGAACCGGCTGGCGAGGCCGGGCATCACCTTTCGCCAAGCCCACCAGGTTTGCGGGAATCCGGCGAGCAGGACGACGGCCGGGCCGGTCGGCCGTACGATGCCGCCCTGTCGCGTGCGGCCTCGGAGCCTCTTGCGGCCGTTCGTGCGTTCTTCGACGTCACCCTCGAACGCATCGCCGATCCCGAACTGCCGGATGGATGCCTGATCGCCCAGACGGCCATGGCGATCCCGGTGCTGAGCCCGAGCGTCGCGGCGCAGGCGAAGGAGGCGCTGGGCCTCCAGCGCTCGCGTCTGCGCGCCGCGCTGAAGGCCGGCCCCTTGACCGGCCAGGCCGCCGAGACCTTCGCCGAACACGTGGTGGCCGTGAACCAGTCTCTCGCCGTCATGAGCAGAGCCGGGGCGAGCGCGGCGCAACTCCTGGCCGTGGTGGAGGTGACCGTCGACGCGCTCTCACAGGCGTTGCGCACGCGCGTCGTACCCCACGGGCCTGACGCGCCCGCGACATAGGCGAACCCCTAAGGAGATCAATCTCACCGGGATCGCCGGTACCTCAACTCCTCACACCCCGGGCCCGCCGGTCGCGAGCCGGCTGGAGACGCCGCTGCCGACCGACGACCCCGGCCGGCACACCAGGCCCGGATCATCTCAACGAACCTGCCCGGACAGGGCCGGTGAGCCACTGGCCGGCAAGGCGGCGCGGGCGATGGCGGCGCGTTCGGCCTCCTCGCGTTCGGCGGCCTCCCGCTCCGCCGCGGCGCGGCGGTCGTAGGCGGCGCGGGCCGCGGCGATGGCGTTCTGGTGTTCCTCGGTCCAGACGACCAGGGCGTGGATGGTGGCGTGCAGGGTCGCGCCCATCGGCGTCAGCGCGTAGTCCACGCGCGGCGGGACGGTCGGGTGCACGGTCCGGCTCACCAGCCCGTCGCGTTCCAGATGCCGCAGGGTGCGGGCCAGCATCCGCTGACTGACCCCGTCGATCGCGCGGCGCAGCTCGGTGAAACGCAGGCTGCGCTTGTCCAGCAGCGCGATCACCAGGAGCGACCACTTGTCGGCGACACGGTCGAGGATCTGCCGCACCTCGCAGTCGGCGCGCTGGTCCCACTGGAGAACGTCCTCGTCGACACCGGTATCACCGCAGTAACCGAGGGACTTGAAAGTGCCGTCTTCCATGGTCACCGATAGTGCCCGACGATGCTGTCGGTTACAAGAGGGAACCGGCAGGCATTTGGGGAACCACCCCCGAAGCGGTTCCCACGACATGAGGAGGTCGGGGAGCGATGTCCATTTCCGTCGCTGGATCCGCCGGTGGGCCGGCCCGCCTGTCAGGGCGGGCGTGGGGCGTGCTGCTGGTGCTGTGCGGTGCGATCTTCCTGGAGGGGATCGACGTGGCGATGCTGAACGTGGCACTGCCGTCGATCCGTGCCGATCTGGGCTTGTCCACCGGGATGCTCAGCGGGGTGGTCAGCGCCTACGTGCTGGGCTATGGCGGGTTCATGCTGCTGGGCGGACGTGCCGCCGATCTGCTGGGCCACCGCCGGATGTTCGTGTTGTGGCTGGCGGTCTTCCTGGTCTTCTCCGGGGTCGGCGGGCTTGCCACGGAGGGCTGGATGCTGCTGGTCGCCCGGTTCGTCACGGGGGTCGCGGCCGCGTTCATGGCTCCGGCCGGGCTGGCGCTGGTCACGTCCAACTTCCCGGAGGGGCCCGCGCGCACCAAGGCGCTCGGTGTGTACGCGGGCACGGCGGCGGGCGGGTTCTCGCTCGGCGTGGTGGCGGGCGGCGTGCTCGCCTCGTTCGGCTGGCGATGGGTGTTCTTCGCGCCGGTCATCCTGTCGGCGCTGATCCTGGTGGCGGCCCTGGCCTTCGTCCGCGACACAGGCCGCGACACCGGCCGCGACACGGGCCGCGACACGGGCGGCGGGCGTCGCTCGGGCGGCTTTGACCTGGCGGGAGCGTTCACCATCACGGGAGCGATGCTGCTGCTGGTGTACGGGGTGGTCCGGCTGGAGCACGCCGGGGACGGCCCCGCTCTGACCGCCGCCGTGTTCGCCGCGGGCCTGGCGCTGCTGGGACTGTTCGTCGCGATCGAGCGGCGCGCTTCGTCCCCGCTGCTGCGGCTGGGCATCCTGCGATCCGCGCCGCTGGTGCGCGTGAACGTGGCCGCGCTGCTGTTCCTGGCCGCGTTCGCGGGCTTCCAGTTCCTGGCCACCCTGTACTTCCAGGAACTGCGCGGCTGGAACACGATGCAGACGGGCCTGGCCATGCTGGTGATCGGCATCGACACCGTCCTCGCCCCCGTCCTGACGCCGCGTCTGGTGAACCGCTTCGGCAACACCCGCGTGCTGTTCGGCGGCATCGTGCTCGCGGCAACCGCGTACGCGCTGTTCCTTCCCGTCGGGATGGACTGGGCCTACACCGCCATGCTGCCGGCGCTGGTCCTGCTCGGGCTGGCCTTCTCGCTGGCGTACGGCCCGCTGACCATGGCCGCCACCGACGGCGTCGCCGAGGACGAACACGGCCTGGCGGGCGGCCTGCTCTACACCTCCATCCAGTTCGGCACGGCGCTCGGGCTGTCGGCCGTCACCGCCGTGAGCGTCGCCGCGGGCTCGGGCCTGGACGCCCTGCGCACCGCACTGATCGTTCCCGTGGCGGCGGCGGCGCTCGGCGCGATCGTCATCGCGTTCGGCCTGCGTACGCCCGCCGTGCCCGGCGACACCGCACCGGACGCGGCCACGCCGGCCGAGTCCGCCACGACCGCCGCCTGAGAAGAGGAGAGAAACCGATGGCCACTCGAGTTGAGTCCTTCGCCGAGATCTCTGACCAGTTCGACGCCTACATCGGCGACATCGTGTACGCGACCATGACCACCGTCGACGCCAAGGGACGGCCGCGCGCACGGGTGCTGATCCCGGTCTGGGAGACCGTCGAGGGAGCCCCGCTGGGCTGGCTGGCCACGTACAAGACGCCGGTCAAGGCCGCCCACCTGGCGGGCAACCCACACACCACCTTCTCCTACTGGACGCCACGGCAGAACGCGGTGAGCGTCGACGCCGTCGCCGCCTGGGTCGACGACCTGGAGACCAAGCGGCACGTGTGGGACCTGTACCGGCGGACGAGCCCGAAGGGAGCCGGATACGACCTGGGCAACTTCTGGCGCGGCGGACCCGGCGATCCGGAGCTGCACGTCCTCCGGCTGGAGCCCTGGCGCATCCAGGTGATCAGAGGGGCGGACCTGCACAGCAGAATCTGGTACGCCCCAAGGCGCTGATCGGGGTACGACGACGTCTCCATCGAACCTGGCTTCGCCACCCCTGAGACACGATCGACCCGCACCCCAACGAATGGCCCGCGCCTCGCGTCGGGCCATTCGCCCGTTCGGGAGCACCCCCATGGTGGCCGCGCGGGCTCGCGGAGGTGCTGGTGGCAAGCCGACCATCGGCGCGATCCCGGCGACCTACGGCGCGGACCTGAGCGACCAGGTCCGCGCCATGGCACCCGGCAGCGGGGACGCCGTCCTGGACGACGCGGCGGCGACGCCCCTCGCACCTCAGCCGACCTGGCCCGGGACAGGAACCGCACCCGGACCATGATCGAGGATGAGCTCGCAGCGGAGCTCGGCATTCCGGCCCTGCCCCCCAAGCACTCCACTGAGCAGCTCGAGGGGCCGGGAAGTTACGCGCAAGGCAAGATCACGCTGCACCACGCGGACGAGCGGTGGTCGTGGCGAGGGCTGCGGCCAGGACGGCCAGCACCGCGGTGACCAGGCCGAGGCGGGATATCGCAGTCATGGTCATGCCTTCGTGCAGATGGTGTCGTTGAGAGTGAAGGCCGCCGGAACGCCGTTGCCGCCCTGGGGGGAAGAGCCGTTCAGACCGAAGCTCACCGTGCCGCCCGCCGGGATGTTCGCCGTCCACGACTCACTGGTCACCGTCACCTGCCGGCCCGACTGCGTCGCCCTCGCATTCCAGACACTGTTGATCGTCTGCGCCGAAGGGAAGGCGAACCCCAACGTCCAGCCGCCGATCGCGACGGCACCGTTGTTACGGATGCTCACCTCGGCGTTGAAACTCGACCCCCATTCCGACAACCGATAGGACACCGAGCAGCCACCCACCGGAGGCGACGGGCTCGTGGTCGGGGTGACCGTCGGAGTGACGGTCGGTGTCGGGCTCGTGGTCGGGCCAGGGCCGTTCCTGGCGGCCTGACGATCGGAGTGGGCGCGGAAGGCCGCCAGTTCGGGCGCGCCCTGGGAGACGCCGAACTTGCCGTCGATCTGCCGGTCCTGGTACCACCAGAACCCGGTGCCGTCGCCGCCCTCTTCCTCGAAGGTCTGGAAGATGGCGGTCCACCATTGCGTGCGGTCGACGTTGTGGACGTTGAACTCGCCCATGTAGAACGGCTTGCCGATGATGTCGTGCGACTCGCGGATCCACGTGCGGACCAGTTCCTGGGTCTCCTGGATGCTGAGGTCCGCCCAGTGCTCGGTGGGGTACGGGTGGGCCGAGGTGAAGTCGATGAAGGGCGACCGGTGGATGTGGACGAACGGGTTGCCCTCGTCGCCGCCGAAGCCGAACCGGGTCTCGTGGGCTTCGAGGCCGGTGCCGAGCATGTGGTCGGGGTCGATGCCCTTGATGAAGGCGCCCATCTCGTCGACCCACTTGCGCAGCGTGGTGCCCGAGGTGTTCTCCTCGGGGCTGACGTCCTGGTAACGCGGCTCGTTCATGAGCTCCCAGGCGAAGATGGCCGGCTCGTCCTTGTACTTCACGCCGCTGTAGTGGTTGGTGCGGTTGAGTACGTAGCTGACGTAGTTCTTGTAGGAGGTGAAGCAGCCGGCGCACCGGGTCTTGTCGAAGAAGGCCGCGCGGGCGGGGTGGCCGCCGGACAGGCCTTCCCAGCGCAGGCGGGCGTCGATGCCGCCGTAGGCCTCCCAGTAGTTCTCGAAGACCGGCAGGAGCTTGACGCCGTGCCGCTTGGCCGACTCGATGACGTAGTCGAAGAGCGCGAACTGCTGCTCGTTGTAGACGCCCTTCTCGGTCTCGAAGCCGTGCCAGCTCTCGTGGTTGAACAGCCAGGTGCGCAGCACGCTGACCTTGTCGGCCTTGAGCCGGGCGAAGTGGGCGTCGATGCGCGCCTTGTCCATGTACTGCGTCTCGGTGTCACCCGAGGCGCTGCCGTAGGTGAACAGGTCGTAGGTGTTGGCGCCGGCGAAGAAGAACGTCCTGCCGTCGAGGCAGAAGTGCACGCCGCAGCGGTGGACGAAGCCGGCCCGGGCGGTGGCCGCCGTGGACGGCCGGCTCGCGAGAGCTGCTGTTCCCGCGAGAACCAGAGCGAGGACCGCGGCCCAGATTGCGGGGCCGCGTAACACAGGGGGGTGCGCTTTCATGCCTCTCAGTCAAATACTTAACCAGTTAAGTTTCAAGAGTTTCATAACTGTTTACTACATGTTTCTCAGCCGAAAATGGATCGTTCCAACACAATTCAATCAGGCAAGAAGAAATGTTCCCTCGTTCACTCGATTCCCTGGCCCGGCGTCGCTAGCTGGGGCTATTCGGCGCGGACATGGTCGAGGGAGAAGGAACCGGGACCGAGCCAGGCGAAGGGGCCGCGGACGGCTGCGACGCCGGTGGAAGTGGCGGCCGCGCCGGGGCCTGGCTTGGCCACCACGGTGATACCGGCCCGGCGGGAGGCGTGCCGCCAGGTGCCCCCGACGGCGTATCCGGCCGAGACCCGGCCACCGAAGCCTTCGCCGGCGTGAACGTCACCAAGCCCGAGAAGGACGCGGTGAACGTGCCGCCGATGACGATCGTGCCGGCGCGGCGAAACTCATGGTGTCCTCCCGGGGAGGTGCGGGACGAGAGCGGCGGCGCCGGACCGACGCCGGAAGCTTCGAGGGGCCGCCGATGTCCGGAGACAAGGGTCCTGGCGGTGACGGTGACAGCCGGGCCTCCGAAGTCCGGCTCCACACCCGTCCCGTAGCCGGCCGCCGGGAAGGCGACCTCCGGGTCCCCGGCGCGGCCTGACGCTTGGACAGCCACGGTGGCCGTGCGGCGCTTGTTCACGATGTCCTCCTGAGGGGGAGGTGTGAACTTAACCGAATAATTAGCCCCACGGTAAGATGGCCCGGGCAACGTTGTCAACGACCCGACCTGAAATGCGTGCTGACAAATCCGGGCACGACCGCCGGCGGCTCCCGTGCGAATGCGCCAGCCCCGAGGCTCTAGTTAGTTCAATCGACAGATCAGAAGGATGAGGACCGGCCATGCCGGCGCGGACACCACTCTTCCGCCATCGGTCCGGTTGCGCCGCCGACCGCGCCGCGACGACGCCGGAGGTGTCCGGCGCCGCCCTGGCCACGCCTTCGCAGGACACGAGGCAGGAGGGCCGCCGTGCCGAACAGATCCCTCTTGCCGGAAGCATGCCGGGGCCACCTGGAAGACGACGCCGGCGTCCTGTGCCTGGACTGGCAGGGCCCCTCCCGCGAAGACCGCCACGCGCACGCCTGGACTGAGGCCTGACCCCGCCCGGCGAAGGCAGCCGGCATGGACGCGCTGAGACGGGAAGCGAGGCGAGCACGTTCGACATTGACACCATTTGCCCCTTGCTGGGGTTATTGGCGTGTTCGGCGCGGGCAGGCCATCAGAAGCAATCGAGCGAGGACAACCGGGAGGAGTCGCCGTGCTCACGCTGACCGCCGACGCGGTCGCGGCAATACGCGATCTGACCACACAACCGGAGACCCCGCCGGACACGGGGCTGCGCATCGCGGCCTCCTCCACCAACGGCGCCGGCAGATCCCTTGAGCTGTCGGTCTCGGGCGGCCCGCATCCCAACGATCACATACTCGAGGCAGAGGGTGTACGGGTCTACCTCGAACCGAGCGCCGCCTCATTCCTGGACGACAAAACCCTCGACGCGGAGGTCGAGGACGACCGGCCATCCTTCAAGATCATTCCTCAGCCCTGAGGCACGCTGCTTCGACGGGTTCGATCGACGTCGCCGGCCTCCAGGCCGTCTCCGAGGGCCGGCCCGCCGGCGTTCGGGCAAGGATGCGACCCGGACGTCGTCACCGGCGGCCTGGCGGCCGATCCCGGGCCCCGCGGCGCGGTGAGCGCGGCGGTCAGGAGCGGGGTGAGGCGCGTGCCGGCCGGCTCAGGGCCGGCGCGCCGCTCGCCGCCGTACCGGCTCGTGACCTCCCCGGGAACGGCGCTTGGCGCTGCGCGAGCGGGGTAGCGGAGCGGCCATGGCAGACGACGTCATCACCCTCATCAAGGCCGACCACCGCAAGATCGAGGAGCTCTTCGCCAAGCTGACCCACGGCAAGGGCGATCGGCGGGCCATCGTGGCCACCCTGTACGCCCTGCTCACCGCCCACGTCCGCGCCGAGGAGGACGTGGTCTATCCCCGCCTCGACGCCCACCACGGCCTCGAGGAGCACAAAAAGGCCGAGGTACTGCTGGACACCCTGAAACGGGCCCGGCCCGGCAGCACGGAGTTCACCAGTGCCCATGCCCTGCTCGCGCTTTCGGTGAGCCACCACGTCCAGGAGGAGGAGAGCACCCTCCTGCCCCTGCTTGCCCGCACGACAGGCGAACGGGAGCTGCGCGACCTCGCCAAGACGTTCCGGCAACGCCGGCAACAGGAACTGCGCGCGCTGACCATCCCGCGCGAGGCCCGCGCGACCTCCACCGGCGGCGAGCCCACCAAGACGGAGCTGTACGAACGGGCACGCAAGGCCGACATCCCCGGACGGTCGCGCATGAGCAAGAAGGAGCTCGGAAAGGCCCTGGCCAAGACCCGCTCCTGACCGGCGGCCCGCCGCAGGGGCGCGCCCGGACCCCGCCGCGCAACCATCGGCAGGCGGACCGTGACCGTGCAGGCGCGGCCCGCCTGCGACCCCGCTCCCAGCGGCCGGCGACACAGGACGCCACCAGGGCATGCCCCGATCTCAGGCACGGCGGCGGCGTGCTGGTCCTCGGCAGTGCCGTGGAGCTTTCGCGCCGACCGGGCAGCACGCGGTCACGGGCCATGTCCAGGTCGACGACGGTGATGGGTACGACCGTCATGGGCGGCGCTATTAGTGCCTCATCGACGGAATTCGCCAGGTTCGCTCCGAGAAGCCGGGCGTGACCCCTGTCTGCACTCCCGGATCCATGTCCCGGACCCGGGTGCTTGCCCGCCGCGTACGACTACCGCTTCTCCGATTCGCCGGGCATGTCACTGTCACCCAGCGCCTTGGCGGCCCTGTAGTCCTCGACAGATACTCCCAGTTCGGCGGCGATCGCCTCCGGTCGCTGGGCCCGCGTGGTGTGGCCGCCTTGGTGAAGGGCGATGCGGGCCGCGAGGCTTTCCAGCTGATCGGACCGGCTACGAGGCTCGCGGTCGATGATCTCGCGCAGGCGGCGGGCGATCTCCGCGACCACCGCATCGGCCGGGCAGGCCATGCCGCACATGTAGGAGTCGATGACCGGGACGGCCACGTCCGGCAGGCCCGTGCGGACCAGCGCCTGGGCGAAGTGGTGCACGAGGTCCGGCACGACCCGCACCGGGCTGCCCGGGATCCGTACGGCGAACAGCTCGCGCAGCCGCAGCAGGCAGGAATGCCAGGTGGCGGATCGCGTGACTGGCCACTTTCGTGATGTCGATCCGCTCGGGCGCAGGCGCTGCCGGAGCGCCACCCTGGGCGATTTCCAGGGCGGCCAGCTCTTCGGCCGGGCCGCGGTCGGGACAACGCACCCGCCGCCACGGACGTACCGACGGCATGCCTGCGATCACCGGCCGTTTCGCAGGTAGGCGACCAGTGTCGCCACCGAGTCGAGCTCGTGGGGGCCTACCAGCCAGTTGCCGGACGAACGCACCTCGACCGTGATGTCGGCGTGATGCTCGCTGATGCGGTATCCGGCGCGCTCCACTGCACGTCCGGTCCAGGCCAGCAGGTCGGCCGGGCAGTCGTGCGGCGCCGTGATACGAGCGGTGGCCGAGTGGCCGGTGTCCCAGGTGAAGGTGCCGGTTCGCGGGTCGAAGGTGGCGGCGCCGTTGAGCATGCGCTGCAGGTGCCCGGCCAGCCCGATCTCTTCCGGCGCGCCGCTGATCAGCTCGCGTTCGGGGGTGATCAGCCAGAGCGAGTCGGCGTGCCGCAGCATGTGCTCGACGTCGTGGGTGGACATCAGGACGGCGAGGCCGTGCTCGTGCGTCAGGGAGAGCAGCAGCTTGATGAGCTCCAGCCGGGCGGTCACGTCGAGGAACGCGGTGGGTTCGTCCAGCAGCAGCACGGACGGCTGCTGGGCGAGCGCCCGTGCGATCATCAGGCGCTGCCGCTCGCCGTCGCTGAGCTCCGACACCGGCCGGCCGGCCAGGTGCCCGGCGTTGGTGGTGTCCAGTGCCTGCTCGATCACCCGCCGGTCGGTGCCGTCGAGCCTGCCGAACCATCCGGTGTGGGGGGCGCGTCCGAGGGCGACGAGGTCGTAGCCGTGCAGTTGCCCGGCGGCGACCCTGTCGGTGAGGACGATGGCCAGTTCGGCGGCGAGCTCGCGTGGGGAGAGGTCGGTGATGGGCCGCCCGCGAAGCTCGATCTGGCCGGTGAGCTGTGGTTGGGCGCGGGCGAGGGTGCGCATGAGGGTGGATTTGCCGATGCCGTTCGCGCCGATCAGGCAGGCCAGTTCCCCGGCGTGCAAGGTGACGTCGATGTCCGAGAGCACGGCGCGGCGGCGATAGCCCACCGTGAGATCCGTGGTGGCCAGCCTTTCGTCAGACACTGAAACCTCCTCCGGTACGGTTGATCCGCAGGAGTACGTGGAGCACGACGGGCGCGCCGAGCAGCGCGAGGGCGGCGTTGAGCGGCAGCGTGAGCCCAGTGCCGGGCAGTTGCGCGAAGATCCCGGCGGCCAGTGCGATCAACGCGCCGAGCAGTGCCGAGCCGGGGATCAGCAGCCGATGGTCGGCCGTGCCGAGCAGGCCCCGCGCCAGGTGCGGGGCGGCGATGCCGAGGAAGGCAATCGGCCCGGTGTAGGCGGTGACCGCACCGGACAGCAAGGCTGTGGCGGCGATGGCGACGATCCGCACCCGCCGCGGGGACAGGCCCATGCTCTGGGCGTACCGCTCGCCCAGCAGCGACACGTTCAGCTGCTTGACGAAGACGGCCAGCAGCAACGTGCCCGCGGACACCACCGAGGCGAGCACGGGCAGCTGCGCCGAACGCACGCCCTCGAAGCTGCCGAACTGCCACTGTGTGAAGGCCACCACCGCCTCGGGCCGGGCGAAAAATACCAGCACGTTGGTGATCGCGCCGAGGAAGGCACCGACCATGATGCCCGCCACCAGGACGATGACCATATTGCGCACCCGTCCGGCGACGGCCAGCATCAGCAGCAGGACGGCGAACGCTCCCAGGGCGGCCGCGCCGACGACGCCGAGCCCATGCAGCGGGGCGAGTCCCGCCAGCAGCGAGGCGCCCACGCCGGTCGTCGCGCCCTGCGGCAGCAGGAGCAGGCCCACACCCAGGCCCGCCCCCGAGGTGACGCCGAGGACATACGGCTCGGCGAGGGCGTTGCGGAACAGCGTCTGCATGGCGAGCCCGGCCAGGGCCATCGCCGTCCCGGCGAGGATCGCCGTCGTCGCGCGGGGCAGGCGCAGGTCGAGGACGATGGCCCGCCAGGTCCTGCGGGCCGGGTCATGGCCGCGCAGGATGGCGATGACCTCGTCCAGCGGCACGCTGACCGACCCCCAGGCCAGCGTGGCCAGGAACGCGGCCAGCACGCCGGCTGCGAGCATGGCCAGGACGATGGCGCGGCGCAGGCTACTTGGCCGGAACACGCTTGACGAACTGGAGCTCATCGCCGCTCCTCAGGAGTTCCGGGTGCAGGAGGTTCACCATGTCGCGCAGGATCAGGTCGGCCTCCAGCGCGCCGTTGAGGAAGTAGTCGGCCCCTCGCGTCCCGACGCGGTGGAACGTCCTGCCGTTCTCGAGGGCGGGCAGGCGGGCGAGCCGGTCGTCGCCGGCGATGTAGTCGGCTCCTGTCTTGTGCTTGGGGAAGAACACCAGGTCCATCCAGTAGCCGGCGTCGGCTCCCGCGTCGAGGAACTTCTCCAGCGACAGGGTCGCGATGCCGCCACCGGGCAGGTCGGGCACCGGCTCGGCGCCGGCCTCACGGATGAGCTGAGGCTCGAACCGCTCCCGTTGCCTGGTGGTCACCGACCCCGACTCGCCGACGGTGCCGATCAGCACCTTGGGCTTCTTCTTGCCGGCGACATGTGCGTCTATCTGGGCGCGCAGCTTCAGGTAACGCTCTTCGATCGGATCGAACACCTGCTGGGCCTGCTGTTCGGCGTTGAAGAAGAGCGACAGGAACTTGATCTGCTCGGCCGCTCCGAGCGGCGTCTCGGAGTAGGGGAAGTAGAAGACGATGGGGATGCCGAGCTCTTCGATCTTGCTGAAGGTCTGGTCGTCTCCGGCGTAGTTGGTGTAGAAGTCGGGGTCGGCGTCGGCCAGCGCTTCGTAGTTGACCTCGTACCCGATCTCGGCGACCTTGCCTGCCTTGATCCGCTCGGCGATCTTGGGCAGGTAGGGTGCCTCGACGTCGCCGATGAACGGTTCGGCGTGGCCGACCAGCGCGTCGGCCTTTCCCAGCTTCTCCAGCGACGCGTACAGGACGCTGCCCCCATCGGCCATCGTCCTGACGGGGACCTCGATGACGGTGGCGCCCGCCAGTTCGCCGGTCAGCTCCGGTCGCGGAGCACCGCACTGGAGCAGCACGTAGGTGCTGTCGATCTCGCGGCTGCCGGCCTTGGCGTGCCCGCCGGCCGCCTGCACCGTCGTCTTCAGCACCTTGTACGAGCGCTCGTAGCGGACCTGCCAGCCCTTGGCGTACTCGGCGTCGACTCGGTGGGGAAAGTAGTTCGTCTGGGGCGCGAACTTGGTCACACAGCCGGGCCGCTCTGGAGCCGCCCGCGGTGGCGGACCGGCGGCTCCGCATGCGGTGAGCCCGGCGGCTAGGAGCGCGCAGAATAAGCGTTTCATCCTTTTTCTCCTCTGCTGTTGCATACCTGCGGGCGCCGAGTTAGCGTCCTTGAACATGACAACGGTTATCAAACCCGCGTCGTCTCGGCAACGGGTTGCCCCCTTGACTCCACGGCTGTTACGGCTGGCCGCCGGCGCGCGCGGGTGGCTGGCGCTCGGCACGGCGGTGACGTTCGCCATCACCGCCACCCATGTGGGGCAGGGCATCGCGATCGCGCAGGCCCTGGCCGTCGTATTCGCCGGCAGGCCGTGGCAGGGCGTGCTCGTTCCGCTTGCCGTGGTCTCGGGCATGCTGGTGACCAGGGCGGCCCTGATCTGGGCGCGCGAGCTGGTCGTCGCCGCCACGGGACGGGCGGTGAAGGACTCCCTTCGCAGGCGCCTGTACGCCAAGCTCTTCGAGCTGGGGCCCGGCTACACCGCGGCCAACCGGACGGGCGCCACCCAGGCGACGGTGGTCGACGGCGTCGAGAAGATCGACGTGTACGTCAGCCGCTTCCTGTCCCAGCTGCTGGGCGCCGCCCTGGGCGCTCTGGCGATCCTGGCCGGGCTCGTCCTCGTCGATCCGCTGATCGGCGGTGTCCTGTTCGCCGGAGCGCTCGCGATCACCGCGACTCCCCTGCTCGCCCGGCGCCTGCAGGCCGAGCGGGCCGGCTGGTTCTGGGGGCTGTGGCGCCGGCTCGGCGCCGACTATCTCGACGTGCTGCAAGGCATGACGACGCTGAAGGCGTTCGGCGTCAGCCGCGAGCGCGGCCGTGAGCTGGCGCGCGAATCCCACGAGTTCTACCGGGCCTCGATCGGGTTCGTGGCGGTGGCCAACCTCCGGACCGGCGCGATGGGGTTACTGTCGGTCGCGGGTGTCTCCCTCGCGATCGGGCTGGGAGCCGTGCGGCTGGCCATCGGGCAGCTCGACGTGCTGGGCTTGCTGCTGGTTCTCCTCCTGGCCCGCGAGGCGTTCCGGCCCCTGGAGGAGCTTCAGAAGGCCTACCACTCCGCCTACCCGGCGATCTCCGCCGCCGCCGGGATCTTCGAGCTGCTGGACGCCTCGCCGGCCGTCACCGAGACGCGGCATCCGCAGCCGCCGCCGGCGTCCTCGTCGATCTCGTTCGACGGCGTGTCCTTCGGCTACCGCGGCGGGCAGGACGTCGTCTCGGACCTGTCGTTCGAGGTGGAGGAAGGCCGGACGGTGGCGATCGTCGGCCGGTCGGGCGCGGGCAAGAGCACGATCGTCTCGCTGCTGCTGCGCTTCTTCGACCCAGGGGCGGGCCGCGTCCTGCTCGGCGGGCGGGACATCCGGGAGCTGTCCCTGGCGCGGTTACGCGGCCTGATCTCCGTGGTGGCCCAGGACACCTACCTCTTTCACGGCACGGTCCGCGACAACCTGCTGCTCGGCCGGCCCGGCGCCGATGCCGGGCAGGTGGAGGCGGCTGCGGTCGCCGCCGGTGCCCACGACTTCATCACCAGGCTGCCTGAGGGGTACGACACCGTGGTCGGCGAGCGCGGCGCCACCTTGTCGGGCGGGGAGCGGCAGCGCATCGCCATCGCCCGCGCCCTGCTCAAGAACGCGCCGATCCTCGTCCTCGACGAGGCGACCTCCAGCATCGACTCGGCCCATGAGGCGGAGATCCAGCACGCTCTCGATCGACTGGCCGCCGGCCGGACGACGCTGGTCATCGCCCACCGGCTGTCGACCGTGCGGGACGCCGACCGCATCCTGCTGCTCGACCAGGGCCGGGTCGCCGCTGCCGGCACCCATGCCGAGTTGCTCGAACGGTCGGCCGGCTACCAGCGGCTCGTGGCGGCGCAGGCGGTGAGCCGATGATCTCCGGCCTGCGCCCCCTGCTCGCCGTCGTGCGACCCTACCGGCTGCACCTGACCGGCGCGATCGGCAGCGGCGTGCTCGACCAGGCGCTCACCGTGGCGATCGCCGCGGTCGGCGCCTGGGTGGCCGGTGCCGCGATCACCGGCGCGGGCGTGGCCCAGCTGCGTCCCGGGCTGATCGTGCTGGCCTGCTTGGTGATCCCCCGCGCGGTGCTGGCCTTCGTGGAGTCGCACATCGCCCACGACATGGCCTTCCGCATCCTGGTCGACATCCGCGAGCGGCTCTACGCGGGCTTCGAGCGGATCGCGCCCGCGCACCCGAAGGGGCACCGCTCCGGCGACCTGGCCTCGACGGTCATGGACGACGTCGAGCGGCTGGAAGTGTTCTTCGCCCACACCCTGAGCCCGCTGTGCGTCGCGGTCGTGGTGCCGACCGGGTCGGTGGCCGCCCTGTGGTTCATCCATCCGGTGCTCGCCCTCGTCATCCTGCCGATCGCCGCCCTGGTGGCCTTCGTCCCCACCTGGCTGCGCAAGCGGGCAACCGTCCAGGGCCGGGCGTGGCGGCTGCATCTCGGCCGGCTCAACGCCACCGCCGTGGACGGCGTGCAGGGGCTTCGCGAGATCGCGACCTTCGGCCAGGAGGAGCGCTTCCTGACCCGGCTCGGCGAGCACGGCCGCGACCTGAACCAGGCGCAACTGGCCCACGGCAGCCGGGTCGGCGTCGAACGTGCCGCGACCGACCTGCTGATCGGGCTGGGCGTCGTCGGCGTGCTCGCCGGATCGGCCATCCTGGTCGCCACCGGCGTCATGCCGGTGGCGCTCTACCCGACCGCGGTCGTGCTGGCCGCCGCCGCGCTGGCACCCGTCACCAAGCTCAGCGACGCCGCCCGCGAGCTCGGCGTGGTCGCCGCCGCCGGCGAACGCATCTTCGCAGTCGTCGACGCGCCGGCCATGGCCCCCGAACCGGCCTCGCCGCCGCCGCTGCCCGCCCTGCCGACGGCGCTCGACGTCTCCTTCCGCGACGTCTCCTTCCGGTACGGCCCCGACCTCCCGCCGGCCGTGTCCGGCGTCACCTTCGATATCGCCGCCGGCGAGACGGTCGCGCTGGTGGGACACTCCGGCGCAGGCAAGTCGACGATCACCAATCTGCTGCTGCGCTTCTGGGACCCGGAGTCGGGCTCGGTCCGGATCGCCGGTAACGACCTGCGTGACCTGGCCGACCAGGAGCTGCGCAAGCTGATCTCCGTGGTGCCGCAGGAGATCTACCTGCTCAACCGGACGGTCGCCGAGAACATCGCGCTGGGCAGACCTGGCGCGAACCAGGAGCAGATCGAGACCGCCGCCAGGGCCGCGCTGGCCCACGACTTCATCGTCGAGGAGCTGCCCGACGGTTATGACACCGTCGTCGGCGAGTGGGGCGCGCGGGTCTCGGGCGGCCAGCGTCAGCGCATCGCCATCGCCCGCGCGCTGCTGCGCGACGCGCCCATCCTCATCCTGGACGAGCCCGTCTCCAATGTGGACGCGGAGAGCGAGCGGCTGCTGGGCCTGGCCATGGCCCGAGTCCGCGCCGGCCGGACCACCCTGCTGGTCGCGCACCGGCTCTCCACGATCCGCACCGCCGACCGCTTGATCGTGCTCGATCACGGCAAGGTCGCCGAGATCGGCACGCACGCGGAGCTGGTGGCAGCCGGCGGCACCTATGCCCGGCTGGTCCGCCACCAGCTGCAATAACCACCCACAGGAAGGAGGTCAGCGCATGATCCGCGAAATCAGCACCGAACGGCGCCGCGACACCGTCGCGCCGCACAACCACAGCACGGGCTTCCGCGCCTTCCGCTGGAGCTGACGAGGTGACACCCGTGGGGCCGGGCCGCACCCGGCCCCACGGGCCCCGACGCGACAAGGATACGATCTTGAAACATATTCCGAGAGTCAACGTGGACGTGCGTCCCCTGGGCGAGGACGCAGCCGTGCTCATCACACCGGACGGCCGGATGTTCGAGATCGAGCGGCCCGCGGCGGACGTCGTCCGTGCCCTGGAGGACCTCTCCGCGACGCCGCCGGACAGGTCGCCGCCGTGGCCGGAACTGGCCGGCCTGCTCGCCTCGACCGGCTCCCTCATCGAGACCCCGCAGACTCCGGTACTTCTCACCGATGCCGCCCTGTATCCCATCGTCACGAGCCTCGCCGCGCCAGGCGAGGAGACACACCTGCTCGACGGTGACGTGCCGCTCGACCGGCCGCTGGCACTGCTGAGCACGCGGTTCGACCCCGAACTGTTGTTACAGGTGGACGACCGGCGCACCGGACCGTGGACCTGCTTCTTCCTGGACCAGGGCAGGTGCTACTTCGGTCCGGCCATCGAGCCCGGCCACACCGCGCCGTACCGGGATCTGCTGACCCGCCGGGCCTGCGTGACGCAGCGGCCGGACCTCGCCGACGCGCTCCTCCAGCCCTCGCTGACCGGCGGCCTGCGACCGCCTCCCCCGGACGTGCTGACCTACCTCGTGTCGATATTCCTGGTCGAGCTGCGCCGCTGGCTGGCCGCCGAGCCCTGTGCCCTGGCCGGCAACGAGATCGAGGTGGACCCCGCCGGCCCGCAAATCCGGCTCCATCCGTTCCTGCCCCTCCCGCGAAGCCCGCTTCCGGAGGTGATCAACCATCGCATCACCGGCACCGACCTGCTCCTCGACGACCGGATCGGCATCGTGGCGGCCACCAGGGTCATCGAGCACGACCCGTCGATCCCCCGCGGTCTGACCACCGTGCAAGCCGACGTCGCCGACATGAACCGGCGCTTCCCCTGGGCCACCAACGTCCTGTGCGGCGCCAGCACCTTCGGCGACGTGGCCGGGGCGCGGGCAGCGGCGATCGGCGAGAGCGTGGAACGCTACTGCGCCAACTGGATCCAGTCCGAGCTGTTACGCAAGGCTTCCTACGCCGAGCTGTGCCGGGCCGGCGAGAACGCCCTCGCACCGGAATCGATCGTCCTGTTCTCCGAATCCCAGTACGCGGCGGACGGCTTCCCCTTCGTCCGCTTCGACACCAACCTGCCGGTGCACTGGATCGCGGGCCGCTCCCTCACCCATGACCGGCCAGTCTGGGTGCCCGCCAGCCTGGCCTACTGCAATTACTACGTCGGGCCCTACTACCACGAGCCCACCACCAATCCCCTGTACTACGCCGGGGTAGCAGCCGGGGAGTCCTTCGAGGACGCCGTGCGGTCCGGCCTCGAAGAGGTGATCGAGCGGGACGCCACCATGGTCTGGTGGGCCAACCTCCCCACCCTGCCGTCCCTGAAGCCGACGCCACGCCTGGCCGCGCTCTTCGACGGCACGCCCAGCCAGCGCGCGTGGCTGATCCCGCTGCCCAACGAGTTCGACGTCCCCGTGATCGCCGGCGTCGTCGAGCACATCGAAGAGCAGATCCTGACGATCGGTTTCGGCTGCCGCGACACCGTCGAGCCGGCGGCGGAGAAGGCCTGGGCCGAAGCGCTGACGCTCCAGGAGATCGCCCGCGACCTGCAGGATCCCGCCGGCCTGTACTGGGAGGCCGTGCACGCCGGGCGCAAGGCCCGGCACTTCATGCACGAGTGGCGAGCCGACCGCGCCTACCTCGACAGCTTCCGCCCGGACTTCCGTGACGTCGGCGACCTGGAATGCCAGCTACAGGTCAACCTCGACCCTCGCGCCGTCAAGCGGGTCCGAAGCCGGCTGGACTCTGGGGCCGCCATCCCGGCCTCGTCCGTCCCCGCGATGCCGGACCGCTCCCTGAGCACCTACCGGCAGCGGGTCGAGCAGGCCGGCTACGAGGTGATCGCCGTCGACCTCACCACACCGGACGTCGCCGCCGCCGGGCTCCACGTCACCAGGACGCTCGTCCCCGGGCTGGTCGGCAACTTCGCCGCCGCCTTCCCCTACCTCGGCGCGGACCGGCTGCGCAACGCGGCGGTCAAGCTCGGCTGGCCCGCCAGGACAGAGCTGAACTTCTTCCCCCTTCCCCACGCGTGAAAGGAAGCCCACGATGAAAGACGCCGACGCTCTCAACGCCGTCGCCTACGGACCGGAATGGTCGGCCCGCTGGGAGGCGGAGTTCGGCGATCAGCCCGACACCCAGGACGCGGCCGACTACCTCGCCGGGCTGGCGAACGGGCGAGCCGTACTGGAGCTCGGCATCGGCACCGGCCGGCTCGCCCTCCCGCTGCTCGACCGAGGGCTGGCCGTGACCGGCGTGGACAACTCCCCCTGGATGATCGAACAGCTACGCGCCAAACCGCGCGGCGACGAGATCCACGTCGTGGAGGGCGACTTCGCCGACGTAAAAGTCGACGGCGAGTTCGGCCTGGCCTTCATCTCCCGTTTCGCGCTGTCGGCCCTGACCACGCAGGAGGCGCAGGTGCAGTGCTTCGAGAACGTCGCCGCGCACCTGGCACCCGGCGGCTTCTTCGTCGTCGAGCTGCTGGCGCCGGCCAGCGGCGTCCTGGAGAACGGCCGGGCCTGGACCTCCAACGTCAAGCCCGACGCGGTCTCGTTGTTCGTCTCGACCGCCAATCACGTGACGCAGGAGATGCGTACCTGCCACATCAGGCTCAGCGAAACGGAGGGAGTACAGCTGCGTCCCGGCGCGGTCCGCTACGTCTGGCCGTCCGAGCTCGACCTGATGGCCAGGATCGCCGGGATGCGGCTGCACGAGCGCTGGTCGAGCTGGGACAAGGCGCCCTTCACGACCACCTCGACCCGCAACATCACGGCGTACCGGAAAGCGTGATCCGCCGTGACCTCCCTTCCCATCACCTCACCCGGATCATGGGTCTTCTCCGGCGACGTCCCCGCGGTGTTCGTCGATCACGCCCGCCACTCCGTGCCGCTCTACGACGCCGGGCACGACCTCGTCTGCGACCTGTCCACGTGCTTCCTCGGCGGTGACCAGCCCCGTGTCGGCTACGAGCTCGGCTCGGCCACCGGCCAGCTCCTGCACCGCCTGGCCACCCACAGCCCGGCCAACAGCGCCACCCACTGGATCGGAGTCGACCGCGAGGCCGCGATGGTCAAGGCCGCCCGCGAGCACTGCGCCGGTCTTGACAACGTCGAGGTCGTGGAGGGCGACCTCACCGCGATCGCCTTCCAGCAGTGCGATTTCGTGGTCGCGTACCTGACCATGCACTTCCTGCCGCCGGGGCTCCGGCGGGAGGTGCTCCGCCGGATCTGCCAGGCGCTCCGTCCTGGTGGGGCCTTCTTCATGTTCGACAAGGTCCTGGCTCCGGGCGCGCAGCTCGAGGACCTGATCACGACGCTGCACTACCGGTTCAAGCGCAACGCGGGACTGAGCCCGGAGGAGATCCTGAACAAGAAGGAGAGCCTGCTCGGCGTGCTGCAGCCGGTCTCCACCGACGACAACCTCGTCCTCCTCGGGGAGGCCGGCTTCGCGAGCTACGGAACGATCCTGAAATATCTCGCCTTTGAAGGGTTCATCGCGATCAAGTAGCTGCGGCAAGTCGGCCAAGTCGCGAGTCAGCGGGCGTCGGCGCTACACGCAGTCAGGATCCGGACGAGACGCTCCCCGCGCCCGTCGCGGCCAGTCGGACCTGCTGGTGACGCGGGCGATCCGCGCAGCCATGCACTGCGACTTCCCCCCTGCCGAGGTCGGCACCGACCCGACAGTGTCCCGGCCGTTCTACGAACCGTGTCCCGACGAGTTCTCATGAAAGCCATCGGGCGGAGTGGAGGAGATCGTCCCGAACGTCTGCCTGCCGGTCATCTCTCGATCCTCACAGCCCGCGAACGACGTACAGCAGATGCAGCGTGAGACGACCCCACGACCCGGCCCGCTCCAGCAACGCGGCGATCCGCGCCAGCAGGCGCGACCCGCCGATGCGCGGCCGCCCGGGGCGGGGCAGCCCGTGCGCCGGCAACAGGACCATCATCGCCCGCGGGGCTTGCCGCCGCTGGCCGCGCAGGTGCTCGATCGAGGCTTCAGGACCGTTGGCGAACACGCTGACCGGGCGCATACTGACCACGCCCTCGCCGGGTGGTTGGGCGTTGCGGGCAACTTCGATCCAACCCCCGGCGAGGGCTCTGTCAATGCCCGTCCGCGTCGGCGATCTCACGCCCCGTTACGCGCAGGACTTCGGGAATCGCGCTTAGGTGACGTCGATGACCGCGGTGACCTGGCCCAGCGCCGTCGTCCCGACGATGAGGACCTCACCGGGGGTGTCGGTTGCCCCGTCCGGCAGCGCCTGCCAGTGAACAGGGATCGTGGTGATCGCGTTGTTCGCGGTGGTGAGCTTGCGGACGTGGGAGGGGAGTGCCGGAGTCCTGCCCACCCCGGTGGTGATGTAGACGGTGTCTTCGAGGATGTGCCTGGCCTGGCTCGCGTTGAACACGTCGATCGACGCGTGCGGCTCCCAGGTGTTGGGCAGCTCGGGCACGGCACGGAACATCGGCTGGTAGCCCGCAGGCTCCCAGACCAGCACGCCGGCACCCTGGTTGCCGACCACGTCGTTGGCGGCCTGGAAGACCCGCTGGATGGCGTCTGCCTGGCCCTGGACGGTACGCGGGAAGGGCGAGTTGGGCAAGGGCGAGCCGTCGCCGCCGGACGCGGGGTAGGCGGTCTCGGCGATGTCGATCTCGTAGCCGGGGTAGGTCGTCGCGATCGTGTGCAGGTTGACGTCCAGCGCGTCGGGCGAACCGTGCCACTCCGGATAGTACGAGATCGCGAGCACGTCAGGGTTCTGGCCTTTTGCCTTGACCCGGGTGAGGAACTGGCTCCAGAACTCCATGGTCTTGGCGAGCCGCCCGGCGTCGACGATCACATGGATCTCCACCTTGGACTTCGGCGACGTGTCGCGCACGGCCTTGATCCCGGCCGCGGCCAAGGTGGTGAACCGGTCCCATGCCTCGTCGTAGAGCTGCTGCTCGGCCGGGTCGGCCGACTTCCAGTAGCGCCACAGCAGGCCGCCGCCGGGCTTCGACTGGTAGATGTCGGCTTGGTTGACGAAGTACGGCGGGTTGGTCGTGCCGATGAGGGCCGCCTCGCTGCCGTACAGGAAGCCGTTGATGATCTCGTTTCCGACGGCGACCTTGTCCGGCGTGGTGCCCTGCTTGATCAGTTGGCGGAGGTAGTCGCCGGTGAAGTCGTACACCGCCCGCGTCAGATCGTCGAACTCCAGCTCGGCCCAGGCGCGCGGTTTCGGTTGCTTGGCCGGGTCCGCCCAGGAGTCCGCGTAGTGGAAGTCGATGCCGAGCCCCATGCTCCGGTCCTTGATCCATCGTGCCGACTGCAGTGAACGTTCCGGCCCCTGGCGCGGGATCGGGGTCGGGTCACCGGTGCTTTCGTCCCTCGGCTCGTTGAAGATCCGCAGCCGGGCGTACTTCATGCCGCGGTCCTTGGCCACGTCGAGGAGGCGCGGTCCGGCGCCCCGGTCGGCGGCCAGGGGGTTGACCCAGTACTCCCGGGTCTGGACGTCGTCCGCCCAGGACAGGTCGGCGCCGAGAATGAGGTCGTCGCGCAGATAGTTGAAGACCTGGAGCTCGCTCACCCCGAGCTTGGGATGGCCTGACGCTCCGGTGACCGTGAGCCGGACGAAGCGTGTGCCCGGCCGGGTGAACAAGTGCACCGCTCCCCGTGACGCGGCCCGGTTGCGGGATTCGTCGGCGATCCTGGCCCACCTGCGACCGTCAGGCGAGGCCTCGATGACGTACCGGTACACCACGCCACGGTCAGCGAAGATCACCTTGACCTTCCGCAGATTGTCGTAGGCGCCGCCGAGGTCGACGGTCAGCCGCTGCCGGGCCCTGGAGCCGTCCGCGTACCAGGAGGTCGTCGGGTCTCCGTCGATGGCCAGTCGTGCGGTGGACAAGCCGCTGCTTGCCGTGGCGGAGGCCCAGAACTTGGCGGCGATGTTGCTTTCGATTGGCTTGATGTCCGCGGTGCCGAAGGTGGCGTGCGCCGGCGTGGGCGCCGTGAACATCCCGGCCACCAGCGCGGTCACGAGCACGGTGAGTGCCGCGGTGACGCGCCTCCAGGATTTATTGGTCATGATTCCTCTCGTGGTGTGCGTCTACGCGTTGGTCAGGCGGTCGGTGCTGCTCAGCCGGAAGGCTGCGGCGAATGGCGCACGCCTTTCGGGCGCGACATCTCGGTGTGGACGGATACCGTTCCGTCTTGAATCGCATCCCTGAGAAAGGGCCAGGCGTTCGTGCGCGAAGTTCACGCGTTTGTTCTGTGCACGTTCACAGAACCGGAGACTCGCGAGCCATCCGGAGGGAGGGGGAAGCAGCCGCTCTCGGTCACGGCGTCGGAGGCCCCCTGCGCCCCTTCCGAACCGTGCGTAGTGAGGTGCCAGCCGGCTGTGGCGTCGAGGTCGAGGTGGTCGATGTTGGGCAGTCCGGCCGTGGTGGGGTCCACTCGGATGGTGTTGCCGCCGGTGTTCGGCGGGACGGTCATGGTCTTGGTGTCTGCGGCATCCAGCCGGTGTCCGCGCCTTTGACGAAGGAGGCGGCCTCTGCCTGTGGTGCCCGGATGGCGCTGGCGTCCCAGCGCCGGTGCGCCGCCCGCCGCGCCGAGCAGGACGGTACGCCGCCGCATGCCGCCGGGTGTGCCTCTTTCGTTGTCGATCATGGCACGGGATCCCTTCGATGGGGAAATGTCCGCTGTGGACTTCGACATGACAGTGGGCAACCGCCGAACCGCCGGTTCGCGAAGTGCACCTGATCGCGCGGGCGGTCGATCGAACGAGGAGACGGTCCTGGGCGACGGGCACGACTCGGCGGAGAGGGCGTGCCCCAGCGGGCCGAGCCGGGCCACAGCCGCCGGCGGGCTTAAGGAGTGCCGTGGGGAGAGCGAGGCGATCGCCCGACCCTCGCGGCAGGCGCCGAAGCCGGCACCCGCTCTGCCGCCCGCTCCCCGTTCCGGTCACCTTGATATCCAGGAAAGGGCGGCACAGGGTTATGTCACCAGGTGTTGTCGTGGCGACGGAAGACGGCCGAGGCGTTCCATCCCGTGCGTGGTCCGGCCGCCGGGGGGCGTGGCCGGGAGCACGCGCACACGACGGGGTCATCGATCGTTGGGGCTGATCGAGTGGGGCGCATGGGAGCTCCTAGGGGGGTCGGAGCAGTTAAACCGATATAACGGCGCAAGCGTAGGAGCGTTGCCTCGGCTCGTCAAGGCTTCGGGACAGGCAGCTCACCGCCGACGTGCTGGGATCAGCCTGCCGGTACGGTCGACGGCCGCCCCGGCGGGACCCCAGCGGCATGGCCGGGCGTAACCGGTTACTACAGGACATCGATCGTCGCCGCCACGACTCCTGAGGTCATCCGGTTCGCTGTGCCATGCCTACGCGGCCGTCCGGCTTCTCCACGTGCCCGACGGAGGGACGCATGAAACTTTCACGTCCACACTCCCGGATATCGCACTCTCTGGGAGCGTGCACAGAGAGGAAGATGGCCTATTCGCCAACGATTACAGCGGCCTGCTTGCCGGCAGCGCCCTCACCTCGGATTTCGAGCAAGCTCTTTCAGTACGCCACGCTCTGCATTACTGTGCACGTTCACATAGCCTCATCCCGTTTGTGAGGAGGACATGTGGTCGCATCCCCCACCCCACTCGCGGCTTCACGCCCGCCCGATCCCCCGCCGCCGTAGAACAGGCGGTGAAACGACATCCGCCTAACGGCGACCGTCGACACCGGCCCGCTCATGTGAACTGTCCGCCCAGCCGCGTCCCAGGACGCGGGCGCCACTGGGCCGGCCCACCGTGTCCGCAGCCAGCGACGAAGCTGGACAACCACAGGCCCTCACGGAAAAGCACGAATCATCATGGGTTCATCTCGGTCAGGCCATCGCGTAACAGGACCGCCGGTTTCCACGAGACTCGCCGTCCCCGCCCTCCTCGTCCTCCCGACGGATCTGCTCGCCGTGCCGCTCGCGACCCCGGCCGCGCTCTACCTGACGCAGGTGAGCGACAGGGTGAGCGACAGGGTGAGCGACAGGGTGAGCGACAGGGTGAGCGACAGGGTGAGCGACAACACGCCCTTCACCTCCGATGGAGTGAAAGAGATGGCCAAGCTCGTCCTGCGGCGCGTGCGCGAGCCGAACCTGTCGCTGGTGCCGTACCGGCGACAACCATCCCCGACCTACCTGCTGGAGTTCCCTCATGTCCTTACGTAGACCACGCGCCGCCCTGCTGTCGGCCGGCGTCGCGCTGACGGTGGCCACCACAGGTGTCGTCATTTCCGCGGAAGCCTCGGCAGCGGCGACCCGTTACGAGGCGGAGACCGCGCCGGCCACGTGCGACGGCGTCATCGAGTCCAACCACGCCGGCTTCTCCGGCAGCGGATTCTGCAACGGCGACAACGCGGCCGGCGCGGCGGCGCAGTTCACCGTGACCGCGGCCGCGGCCGGCGAGGCCACCATCTCGATCCGGTACGCCAACGGCGCGACCGCGGGCCGTCCCGCGGATGTGCTGGTCAACGGCGCGGTCGCACATGCCGCCAGCGCGTTCGACCCGACCGGCGCCTGGACGACGTGGGTCACCAGAACGCTGACCGTGTCGCTGAACGCGGGCGACAACATCATCCGGTTGAGCCCGACCGCCGCCGACGGCCTGCCCAACGTGGACTATCTGGAGGCCGACGCGGGCGCTCAAAACCCGACCGGCCGGCAAATGGAGGATCTCAACCGTGGCCTCATCAGCGTGCGGTCGGGCAGCGGAAACCTGGTGTCCTGGCGATTGCTGGGCACCGAGAGCATGAGCACCGGATTCAACCTCTACCGAGACTCGACCAAGCTGAACCCCTCACCGCTCACCGGCGCCACCAACTACCTCGACAACGGCGCGCCGGCGAACGCCTCCTACACCGTTCGCGCGGTCGTGGACGGGGCCGAACAGCCCGCGTCCGAGCCGTCGCTGCGCTTCACCGGCGGCAACTATCTCGACGTGCCGATCTCCCGTCCGGGGAGCAACTACACCGCCGGAGACGCGAGCGTCGGCGACGCGGACGGCGACGGTCAGTACGAGATCTTCCTCAAGTGGGACCCCAGCGACCAGAAGGACAACTCTCAGTCCGGGGTCACCAGCAACGTCTACATCGATGCCTACCGGCTCAACGGCCAGCGGCTGTGGCGCATTGACCTGGGCCGTAACATCCGGGCCGGCGCGCACTACACGCAGTTCCAGGTCTATGACTACGACGGCGACGGCCGGGCCGAACTGGCGGTCAAGACCGGCGACGGCACCGTCTCCGGCACCGGCCAGACGATCGGCAACGCAGTCGCTGACCACCGCAACTCCTCCGGTTACATCATCACGGGACCGGAGTACCTGACCATGTTCAACGGGCTCACCGGCGCCGCCATGTCCACGGTCGCCTTCGACCCGGCCCGCGGCAATATCAACGACTGGGGCGACAACTACGGCAACCGCGGCGACCGGTTCCTGGCCGGCACGGCCTACCTCGACGGCCGGCGGCCCAGCCTGATCATGGGCCGCGGCTACTACGCCAAGAGCACGATCGCGGCCTGGGACTTCCGCGACGGCCGGCTCACCCGGCGCTGGAAGTTCGACTCCAGCAGCGCCGGCAGCCAGTGGACCGGCCGCGGCGCGCACTCGCTGTCCATCGCCGACGTCGACGGCAACGGCACGGACGAGATCATCTACGGCGGCATGACCATCAACGCCAATGGCACCGGCCGCTACACCACCAGCTTCTACGCCCACGGCGACGCCCTGCACGTGGGCGACTTCGTGCCCGGCCGGGCCGGCAAGGAGATCTGGATGATCCACGAGCAGAGCTCCGGCGCCGCCGCCACTCTGCGTGACGCGGGCAACGGCTCCGTCATCATGCAGAAGAACAACAGCTGCGGCTGCGAGGGTCCGGCACGCGGCGTGGCCGGCGACATTCACGCCGGTAACGCCGGCGGCGAGTTCTGGGGCACGGGCACCGGCCTGGGCAACCTCTTCAACGCCTCCGGCGGCAGCGTCGGGCGCAACCCCGGCAGCTACAACTTCCTGGCCTGGTGGGACGGCGACCCGGTGCGGGAACTGCTGGACGGCAACCACGTCGACAAGTACGGCACCGGCGGCGACACCCGCCTGCTCACCGCCTCCGGCGCGCACTCGATCAACGGCACCAAGGCGACCCCGTCCCTGTCGGGGGACCTGTTCGGCGACTGGCGCGAGGAGATCATCCTGCCCCGCGACGACAACGCCGCGCTGCGCGTCTACGCCACTCCCAGCCAGACCGACCGGCGCATCTACACCCTGATGCACGACGCGCAGTACCGCGTCGCCATCGCCTGGCAGAACACCGCCTACAACCAGCCGCCCCACCCGAGCTTCTTCCTCGGCGACGGCATGAGCACCCCGCCTCAACCGGACATCTACGTCCGCTGATCGCGTGACCGGCCTTGGCCATTCGAGGAGATCCGACCACTGCGACCGGACTGCCCACCGCCGACTGCCTCGACGTCAGCGGGTGAGAGCGCCGGCGCCACGATGAACGAAGGGCAGCACCATGATCGGTACCTTACGCCGAACGCTGGAGCGGGGAGGGCTCGTCGCCGCGGCATGGCTGGTCATGTCAGCGGCGGCATCCGGTGCCCCCGCCGCGGCGGCTGAACCCCTGGCGGCCAGCGACGGCCACGTCTCCCACTATTTCGCCGCGGACTACACCGCCGGCTCGTGGGCGGCCTTCTCCTCGGTCAGGAACTCACTCACTGAACGAGGAGGCGACGACGACGCCACCGCCCGCGAGAAACTCGAAAGGGCCGCTGATGGCCTGGTCATGGTTCGTGGCCTGAAGAGCCTGGTCGCGGACTACAAGACTCGCCCCGCCGGCAAGTACACGAGCGACTCCTGGGCGCCCTTCGCCAAGGCGTTGGCCGATGCGGACGGCGTCGTCGCCGACACCTCGGCGACCGCTTCGGAAGTCGCCGCCGCGAAGACGGCGCTGACGACTGCCGCCGGCGACCTCGTGGCCGCCGACGAGGGGACGTTCCAGACCATCACCAACGATGTCTTCTGGAACGACACGAGCGGCAACCCCATCTATTCGCAAGGCGGCGGTGTCTTCAGGTTCGGCGACACCTACTACTGGTACGGCGTGCACTACACGGGCGCCGAACTCTACCGGGCCAACCCGACGAGAAAGTACGACGGCGACGTCTCGTTCGTCTCGATCCCCGTGTACTCGTCGAAGGATCTGGTGAACTGGAAGTTCGAGAACCGCGTCGCCACCCGCTCCACGAGCCTCGGTAGCGGGGCCACCCTCGGACAGGCGGGCTGGGTAGGACGGCTGGGCGTCTCCTACAACGAGAACACCGGAAAGTACGTGCTGGTCGTGCAGGCGTATCTCCCGGCGATGGGTGGCGACGGGGTTCTGTTCCTCCGGGGCGACTCCCCCACCGACACCTTCGACTACGCCTACTTCCAGACCCAGGTCGTCAACTCTCCCACGACGGGAACCGGAGACCAGACCGTCTTCACCGACGAGGGCGGGGAAGACTACCTGATCTTCTCCAACCGATCAGGGCGCTCCCGTGCTTTTGTCTCCAAGCTGAGAGAGTCCGACTCGCTACGGATCGAGCCCGCCGTGCAAATCGGCTACAACTCCGCCGGGCGCGAGGGCAACGCCATGTTCAAGCTCGACGGCAAGTACTATCACGCCGCCTCGGACCTGCACGGCTGGAACACCTCGGTCACCCACGTCATCGAGTCGACCGGCAGCAACGTTCAAGGCTCCTACACCGGTGAGTACACCCTCGCCGGCACCGAGATGGACTACAGCCACGTGACCCAGACCGGGTTCTTCGTGACCGTCAAGGGCACCAAGCAGAACACGGTCATCTACGCCGGCGACCGCTGGGCCGACTTCGCCTGGAACGGCATCGGCTACAACCAGTGGATGCCGGTGACCAAGACCGGCGCCCGGCCCCAGTTCCATTCCGTGAGCCAATGGCAGTTCAACGTCACGACCGGAGAATGGCGGGTCGGTCCGGCGAACAACTACGCTCTCAACCCCAATTTCCAGGCCGACCGCATCATCGTCTCCCAGGTTCAGGGGTGGACGAACTTCCGCGAGTCGGGGCCGGCCTCCCTCGTGACCAACGTCGACGGCGGCGCCAACGGGTCCCGCTTCGCGCTGCGGATCGGGGCCACGCAGTCCTACGCGGGTGGCGTGCGGCAGCAGATCACTGTGCCGGCCGGCGTCTACAGGCTGTCCGCGTTCGCCAGGACCACCGGTTCGCTCAGCGCCGCGCAGATGACGATCACGGACGCCGGCGGCGCCTCGCGCACGCTCAACATCCCGGCATCCAGCGGCTGGACCCGCCGCGAGCTCACGGAGATCCCGGTGTCCGCGGGCACGGCCACCATCACGATCCGGGCGGCGTCCGGCAACGGATACCTGTTCGTCGACGACCTCGAACTCGTCAGGACGTCCGGGGACACGCCGCCGCCGGGGCAGCGTTACGAGGCGGAGACCGCGCCGGCGGTGTGCCAGGGCACGATCGATGCGAATTGGGCCGGCTTCTCCGGGACCGGTTTCTGTAACGGAGACAACGCCGCCGGCGCCTATGCCCAGTTCACGGTGAACCCGCCGGCGGCCGGACCGGCGACGCTCGGCATCCGGTACGCCAACGGCGCCGGCAGCGCCAGGACCGCCAACCTGATCGTCAACGGCTCCCCGGCGGCGACGGTGTCGTTCGAACCCACCGGCGCCTGGACGACGTGGGCCACCAAGACCATGACCGTCCCGCTGAACACCGGCGGCAACACCATCCGAGTGGACCCCACCACCACAGCCGGACTGCCCAACATCGACCACCTCGACCTCGACGCCACAGCCGGCTGATACCTCACTGCGCACGGTCAGGAGGAGGTCCGCGGCGCCGCAGCGTGCCGGCCCGCCCAGGACGCCGCACTGGGCAACGGCTGGAACCCGGCCGGCATCGACAACTCCGGCAACGGCCGGGAGAACCAGGCCGTCTTCCACCAGAACGGCCGCATCCGACCCCAGCCTCCGCGGGCTCCCCCGACCAACGGACACGACCGAACTCCCCTCGCTACAGCCACCCCCGCACCCAAGGAGCCACCCATGACCATGCAACGGCGGACATTCCTCAGCGTGAGCGCGGCCGGAGCGGCGGGCCTCGGCCTGTCCCTGCTCGGCGCGGGGCAGGCGCTCTCCGCCGTCAGGCCGCTGGACACGGCGCCGACCACACCGTTCGCGGTCGGCGTGCGCCGGTATGACTGGACCCGCGGCAGCCGGCCGTGCACCACCTACGTCTACTACCCCGCCACCGGCACCCCCGGCGGCAACCCGGTGACGAACGCCCCAGTCGCCGACGGCGTCTTCCCCGTCTACAACTTCACCCACGGCTACGGCAGCAGCCCGCAGAACTCACTGTTCATCATCCGGGCCCTGACCGCGGCCGGCTTCATCGTCCCCGCCCCGCACTTCAGCCACAACGTCAACGACGTCAACAATGGCAACACCGCCAAGGACGTCTCACAGATCCTCACCCAGACCCTCGCCCTCAACACCAGCGGAGCGCTCGCCGGGCACATCAACACCAGCATCGGCGTCGGAGTGTCAGGCCACTCCCTGGGCGGCATGACCACCCACGGCCTGCTGACCTCCTGGCCCGACAGCCGGATCATCTCCGCCAACCCGCAGTCCTGCGTAGACATGGGCAACCCAGCCGGCTCGGTCTCCGCCAAGGTCCTGTTCGTCCACGGCGACCGCGACTCGACCACGCAGTACTCCTCGGCACGGCAGGCGTACACGGAGATGACCTGGCCCAAGGCGTTCCTCACCTTCGTCGGCGGCAGCCACACCAGCTTCTGGAGTGACAACCGCTTCCCGAACACCGTCGTCGACTGGGCCCGCTGGACCATGTACGGCGACACCGCCGCGCGGGACCGCCTCCCCGCCGACGCGGCCGGGCCCAACACCAGGTGGGAGGCCCAGCTGGGTGACTCTCCCGGCGGCCCGGCCGCCTACACCCTGGTGGCCCAGCACAGCGGCAAGGCCGCCGACATCAGCGAGGCCTCCACCGCCGCCGGCGCACGGCTCATCCAGTACACCGCCAACAGTCGCCTTAACCAGCAGTTCGAGTTCGTGGACTCGGGCGACGGCCACGTCCGCGTCAAGGCCAGGCACAGCGGCCTGTTCCTCCAGCCCACGGGCACCGCGAACGGCGCGGACGTCGTCCAGCAGCCCGACACCGGTGCCGCCGGCCAGCAGTGGCGCGTGGTCGACCACGGCGGTGACGTGATCAGCCTCGTCAACCGTGAGTCCGGCCTGGCCATGGACGTCTGGCAGTACTCCACCGCCGACGGAGCCCGCATCTCCCCGTACACCTACAACGGCAGCCCCAACCAGCGCTTCACCCGCCGCCGCGTCTGACGCGAGACCTGACGGGGCACCGCTCGGGCACGGGGGCGAGCGGCACCCGGCACAGCGCCGACATTCCTTCGCCATCACACACTGGACGGGTTCCATGACACAGCCTCTCCACGATCCGACCTCACCGCGACGTCCGCGCAGACGCCGCATCACCTTCGTCCTCGTCGGCGCACTGATCGCGAGCTGCGTCGCCGCACCGGTCACGGGATCGCCGGCGAACGCGGCCGTGATCGACCCGACGGCGTACTACCAGATCGTGTCGCGGCACAGCGGCAAAGCCGTCGACATCGCCGACCAATCGACCGCCGACGGCGCCGCCGTCCAGCAACGGACCCGCGCCGACCAGACGAGCCAGCAGTTCCAGTTCGTCGACGCCGGCAGCGGCCACTACAAGCTCCGAGCCCGGCACAGCGGCAAGGTGCTGGACGTCGCCTCGGCGTCCACGGCGAACGGTGCGAACGTCGTCCAGTGGACCGACAACGGCGGCGCCAACCAGCAGTTCCGCGTCGTGGACACCGACGGCGGATACGTCAAGCTCATCAACCGCAACAGCGGCAAGGCCCTCGACGTCTGGGAGCGGTCCACCGCCGACGGCGCGCGGATCTCCCAGTACACCGACACAGGCGGCGCCAACCAGCAGTGGCAACTGGTCCGTGCCGGCACGCCACCGGCCGCGACGTACGCCGGCTATCTGTTCACGTACTTCACCGGCGAGAGCACCTCCGCCGGCGAGCAGGTCTATTTCGCGCTCAGCCAGGGCAACGACCCGACCCGGTGGCGTCAGCTCAACGGTGGGCGGCCCGTGCTGACCTCGACCCTGGGTACCCGCGGCGTCCGCGACCCGTTCATCATCCGTTCGCCGCGGGGCGACAGGTTCTACCAGATCGCCACCGACCTGCGGATGTACGGCAACGGCAACTGGGACCAGGTCCAGCGGACGGGCAGCAAGTCCATCGTGGTCTGGGAGTCGGCCGACCTGGTGAACTGGAGCGCGCCGCGCCTGGTACGCGTCTCACCGGACACGGCCGGCAACACATGGGCCCCGGAGGCGTATTACGACGAGGGACTCGGCCAGTACGTCGTGTTCTGGGCGTCGAAGCTGTACTCCGCCGGCGACCCCGACCACACCGGTGACACCTACAACCGGATGATGTACGCCACGACATCCGACTTCCGGACCTTCAGCGCCGCGCAGGTCTGGGTCGACAAGGGCTACTCGACGATCGACTCGACGATCGTCAAGCACGATGGGACCTACTACCGCTTCACGAAGGACGAGCGGAGCTCGTCGCAGACCGCGTGCGGCAAGTTCATCCTCGCGGAGAGGTCTGCGACCATGCTCAACCGCACCTACTCGTTCGTCGCAGACTGCCTCGGGAACAACGCGATCAGCCACGGCGAGGGTCCGCTGGTCTTCAAAGCGAACACCGGCGAGCGCTGGTACATGTTCATCGACGAGTACGGAGGCCGGGGCTACGTACCGTTCACGACCACCGACCTGAACACCCGGCAATGGTCACCCGTCTCCAGCTACACCATGCCCGGCCGGCCGCGCCACGGCACCGTCCTGCCGATCACGCAGGCCGAGTACGACCGGCTACTGCACCACTGGGGCTGAGCCGTCGGCCGCTCGGCCTGCGCGGTGGCGCGGTCGCCGATCCCCATGACGGTGCCCGACCTAGCCGGATGCCAAGCGACTCTCCAACCAAGGCTAAGAGCGCTAACGTCGTTGGCGCTCGGAAAGAGGCACGCATGACGGTGAGCAGAGGGGCGGCCGCCACGGCCGCGCTCGTTCTGGCCTGCTTCGACCTGGGGGCCACGGCCGCTCCGGCGCTGGCGGCGACGCTGCCGACCGGCGCCCGGTCCTTGGAGTCGGTCAACTACCCCGGCCGATATGTCCGGCACGCCGACGCGCTCGGCCGCCTCGACCCGGTCACCTCGGCCGCCGCGCCCCAAACCAAGCTCGACGCGACCTTCACGATCGTCAACGGCCTGGCCACGCCCTCCTGCTACTCCTTCCAGACCAAGGACGGACGATTTCTGCGGCACCGCGACTGGCGGCTGCGTGTGGACGCCAACACCGGCGACGCGGCATTCCGGGCCGACGCCACGTACTGCGCCGTCGACGATCCCGTCGCCGGATCGACGTCGCTGATCTCCTACAACCATCCGAGCCGGCGGATCAGGCACCGCGACTTCGAGCTCTGGCTGGACCCGTACCAGGACACCGCGGCCTTCCGCGCGGACAGCTCGTTCCGGATCACCGCGCCGTGGGCACCCAAGACGAACCGGAACCCGGTGATTCCCGGCCTGTTCGCCGACCCGCACGTCACCGCGATCAACGGCCGCTACTACCTGTACGCGACGACCGACGGCTACACGGGCTGGCGCGGCACGTACTACAAGGCGTTCTCCTCCCCCGACCTGGTGACCTGGACCGACCACGGCGTTGTCCTGGACCACGGCCCCGACGTGTCCTGGGCGGACGACTCGGCCTGGGCCCCGGCGATCGCGGCGGCCAATGGCCGCTACTACCTGTACTTCAGCGGCGGCGCCGCCACGGGAAACACCGCCAAGCAGCTTGGCGTCGCGGTCTCCGACTCGCCGATGGGCCCGTTCCGGGACGCGCTCGGACGGCCGCTCATCGCCGCCGGCCAGTACTCCGGCCAGGCGATCGATCCCATGGTCTTCACCGACGACGACGGCCGCTCCTACCTCTACTGGGGGCAGGGCGTCGCCCGCGTCGTGCCGCTGAACGGCGACATGACCTCCTTCAACCCTTCGCACGTGCGGACGATCACCCCATCGGGCTACAACGAAGCACCGTTCGTGTTCAAACGCGGCGGAATCTACTACTTCATGTGGTCGGAGAACGACACCCGTAGCGAGGACTACCGAGTGGCGTATGCGACCGGGTCGAGCCCGCTGGGACCGTGGACCAAGCGGGGCGTGGTGCTGCAGAAGCGGCTGGAGGCCGGAATCAAGGGCACCGGACACCATTCGGTCGTCCGCGTGCCCGGCACCGACACGTGGTACATCGCCTACCACCGCTTCGCCGTGCCGGCGGGGAACGGGACCAACAGGGAGGTGGCCGTCGACCGGATGGAGTTCGCCGCGGACGGAACCATCCGTCCGATCGCGCCGGCCCTCTGAGCCGGCGGCATCGACCGGCACAGCATCGACCGGCACGGCATGGACCGGCACAGCATCGACCGGCACGATGTCTGCAAGTGAGGTTGGACCATGGATTCAGTTCTAGTGATTGGACATGTCATGACACTGTTCACGGCGTCGGATGGTCACGTATCCGGACCGTCGCGGAGCACCTGGTCGTTACGCCGGTTGCTGACCTCCCTCGTGGTGACCGCGCTCACCGCGGCGGCAGGCCTCGTCGTCTCCGCGGCGCCGGCCCATGCCGCCACCAGCCAATTCCGAGGCATGAACTGGGCCGTGCTGGGTGACAACTTCAGCACCGGCACGCTCGTCCTGCACGGCCTGAGCCAGTCCGACAGCAACGCGACAGTACGGGCCAAGGCCAACGCCCTCTACGACGACATGGCCTCCACCATGGGCGTCAACACCGTCCGGCTGCCCATCAACACGCACACAGTGGCCAACACGACCTGGTGGAACGCCTACCGCGGCGCCATTGACGCCGCCACCGCCCGTGGATTCAAGGTCATCCTCGCGTATTGGGAGGACGGCGCCGCCTCCGGCGGCAGGATCACGAACCTCGCCGCCTGGAACACGATGTGGTCCAGCGTGACCAACACGTACGGCTCGAACAGCAACGTCTACTTCGAGCCGATGAACGAGCCGCACGGCTACAGCTCGGCCGAGTGGCGTGACGTCGCCGCCGAGTGGCTCGGCCACCACTACTCGGCTCCGGCGAACCGGGTGCTCATCGGTGGCACCGGCTACAGCCAGGACCTGCGGGACATCTGCAACGACAGCCGCTTCAACTCGACGCTGCTGTCCTTCCACCACTACGCCTTCTTCTACAGCGCGATGAGCTACGACGCCTTCCGAAGCCACATTCAGACGCGGCTGGGCAACTGCGCCTCCCGCGCGGTCGCGACCGAGTTCGGCGCGCCGATGTCCACCGGCCTCGACTACGGCGACGCGAACAGCACCGACAACTTCGTGCGCCACATCCGCGCCATGGCCCAGGTCATGCGGGACAACCAGATGGGCGGCACCTACTGGCCGGCCATCGGCGGCAAGCCGGGCGACATCGGCTACGACTGGTACTCGATGTACGCCCTGAGCGGCAGCGGCACCGACCTCAACCTGACCGTCCGCAACACCTCCGGCGCCGACCGGATCCGGTACGCCTGGGGGGACACGATCGGCCCCACCCCTCCGCCGGCCTTCTACAGGATCACCGTGCGCCACAGCGGCAAGGCCATGGACGTCCAGCAACCGAACACCGACAACGGTGCGCGCGTCGGCCAGTACACCTACAACGGCAACGCGTGGCAGCAATGGCAGTTCCAGGACGCCGGCAGCGGCTACTGGCGCATCATCAGCCGCCACAGCGGAAAGTGCCTCGACGTGGTGAGCGCTTCCACCGCCGACGGTGCCGAGCTCATTCAATACACCTGCGGCACCGGCACCAACCAGCAGTTCCAGCTGGTCGCGGGCGGCAGTCACTTCCAGCTCCGGGCACGACACAGCAGCAAGTGCGTGGACGTGCCGTCCGCATCGACCGCGGACGGCGTGATCCTCAAGCAGTACACGTGCAACACCGGCGCCAACCAGCAGTGGTCGCGCACGGCCGTCTGACGCTCGTCTCGACGTGACCGACCGCCCGCCTGAAGGGCAGCTGGCCGCTGCGCTTGGTAAGCGTGAGCACCCCGCGCACCCTGGGCATCGCGCCCAGCGGCACCAAGGGCGCGGCCGTAGCCCAGCCGCCGCAGCGGCGAGTCGAGATCGCGGATGTTCTGCAGGTCGGTCCCGGGCAGCGGCTCGCCCTGGGTGAACGCGTCCGCTGGCCGTGATCGTCCTGGTGCGTACGTTCCTCAGCTTCTCCCCCGAAGTGGAACCCGAAGGCCGCCGGCCCTGGCAGGCGCCGGCCGGCGGACCCGGGACCCGGGCGGGGGCGCGCGGACCTGAGCGGGGAGCCGGCCAAGTGTGCCGGCGTCGGCTCATTTGCCGATGATGGCCTGTTCGAGCAGGTCCTGAAGGGCGCGCTGCTGCTGCGGGGTGAGGCCGGCCAGCGGTGAGTCCTGGACGAGGAGCTCAAGGAGCCGCTCGCGCAGGGCGTTGCCCTCCGGGGTGAGGACGAGGTGCTTGGCGCGGCGGTCGGTCGGGTGCGCGCGCCGCTCGATCAGGCCCTGTTTTTCGAGCTTGTCGACGATGAAGGTGGCGTTGGAGGGCTCGCAGCTCATGCGTTCGGCGAGCTCTCGCATGGTCATCGGCCCGGTCATCTCCCGCAGCGCGGTCGCCTGGGCCGGGGTGAGGCCCAGGGTGACCGCGCGCACGCGTACGTGGTCGGCGATCTGCTGGGCCAGCCCGTTCACCAGGCCGCACAGCTCCCGCTCGGCGACGGCCTGCGGCTCCGGGGACGTGGTCATGCGTCCCATCCTAGCAAGTCCATCAAGCGAGCATATTCCAGACTTGACTATTTCAAGCAAGAATATTTCAAGCTTGCTTACTTCAAGCTTGATGCTTATGGTGGCCTGGTCGCCGGCGACGGGCGCGGCGACGACCTGACCCGAAAGAAGGGAACGCGACCATGGCGAACTCCACGGTTGACCAGGACGAGCGGCTGCGGCGGCCCGGGCGGATCCGCTCGATGTCGCTGGGCGGCACGAGGGTGTCCTTCGTGCCGGACGGAGCCATCCAGGGCAGGCCGCGCAGCTGGCTGCCGGACACCACCGAGGAGACCTGGGCCGCCCACCCGCAGTACCTGGACGCCTCCGGCCACCTCGTGGCCAGCATCGGTGGTCTCCTGGTGGAGCACGGCGACCGCGCACTGCTGATCGACGCGGGGTGGGGGCCGGTGTCGCTGCCGGCCGAGCCGGGACAGCCCAACGGCGCCGTTCACGGGGGCGCGCTGCTGGACAGCCTGGCCGAGCTCGGCCGCGAACCGGCAGAGATCGAGGCGGTGGCCTTCACCCACCTGCACATCGACCACCTCGGCTGGGCCTGGCATGCCGCCCCGGGCGGTGACCGGCCCGCGTTCACCCGGGCCGAGTATCTGGTGGCCGAACCGGAATGGGCCCGGCGCGACCTGCTCGCGCAGGGCATCACCGAGGAGGAGGCCGCCGCGCTGGCACCGCGCGTGCGTACGGTGGCGGACGGGCAGGAGATCTTCCCCGGCGTGCGGGTCCAGGTCACCGGTGGTCACACCGCCGGGCACACGCAGTACGTCATCACCGGGGGCGGCACCCGGTTGATCGCCTTCGGCGACTCCCTGCACGCGCCGATCCAGGTGGACCATCCCGAATGGTCCTGCCTGTACGACCACGACCCTGTCCGGTCCGCCGAGCATCGCCGGCGTCTCGTCGCCGACCTGGAAGAGCCGGACACGATCGGCTTCGGCATCCACTTCGCCGACGCGGTCTTCGGGCAGGTCCGCCGGGACGGCGCCGGCCCCGCCTGGCGCCCCCTGGACGTCTGACCCGCCACGAGATCGACCCCGGCCATCACCCGGCTCCCCTACCAGGTGACCGGGAGTTCGTGCACGCCGTAGATGACGGCGTCGGTCTTGAACGGCAGGTCCTCGACCGGCGCGGCGAGCCGCAGGGTGGGGATGCGGCGGAACAGGGTGTCGAAGACGATCTGCAGCTCCAGCCGGGCCAGGTTCTGGCCGAGGCACTGGTGCGGGCCGAAGCCGAAGGCGAGGTGGTGGCGGGCCCCGCGCTCGACGTCCAGGACGTGCGGGTCCTCGAACGCCGCCGGGTCCCAGTCGGCCGACAGGGCCGAGACGACGACGCCCTCGCCGGCCTTGATCCTGGCCCCGCCGATCTCCACGTCCTGCGTGGCCACCCGGGAGGTGACCCCGTCGGCGATCGTGAAGTAGCGCAGCAGCTCCTCCACGGCAAGGGGCGTCGTGTCCGGGTCGGCCGTGACCAGGGCGAGTTGCTCCGGGTGGGTGAGCAGCCCGACCACGCCGAGGGAGATCATGTTCGCCGTGGTCTCGTGCCCCGCGGTGAGCAGCAGGAAGGCGAGGCTGACCAGGCCCGCATGGTCGAGGACGCCCTCCTGGCGCTGCCGGAGGATCTGCCGGCCGAACAGGTCGTCGCCGGGCTCGGCCTCCTTGCGGCTGATCAGGTCGTCGATGTAGGCGCGCAGTTCGGCGAAGGCACGCTGCCGCTCCTCCTGCGAGGTCCGGCTCACCATCATGCCGGTGCGGCTCTGGAAGAAGTCGTGGTCGGCGTACGGGACGCCGAGCAGCTCGCAGATCACCAGGGAGGGCACCGGCAGGGACAGCGCCTGCACCAGGTCGACCGGCCGCCGCTCGGCGGCGAGCATGCCGTCGACGAAACGGTCGACGATGTCCTGGATGCGCGGGCGCAGCACGGCCAGGCGCTTGACGGTGAACTCGCCGATCACCGCACGCCGGACCGCGGCGTGTTCCGCGCCGTCCATGCCGATCATCAGCTGCGGCTGGGCGCGGACCTGCCGCAGGGTCGCCGCGTCGAGGTTGAAGAGGGGGAAGCCGTCCTTGCGCCGGTCGGAGGAGAAGCGGGGGTCGGCGAGGACGGCCCGGGCCTGCTCGTGCCCGGCCACCCACCACGCCTCGCCGCCGCTGGCCAGGCGGACCTTGCTGACCGGCGCCTGCTCGCGCAGGTGCTCGTAGGCGGCGGGCGGGGCGAACGGGCAGCCCCGCTCGACCGGCAGCTCCAGCCCGGCGGGGTCGACGGCGACGTTCTCTGTCATGAATGACCTCCTGATCAGTGGATCCGTTCCGCGGCCCGTCCGGTCGCCGCCCGCGGACGGTTCCGCTGTGCCCGTGGTCGGCTCGCTGCCCGCGCTCATGTCCGGCTCCCGCCTGCTCGCTCCCGGCTCCTGCTCTGTGCACCAGACGCCGGTCGGCCGGATTGTGTGACACCCGTGATCAGTGGCGCACGTCACACGGCGCTCCTGTCAGGAATCGCGGCGCTGTTCCGCTCAACTCACCGGAAGCCAAGTGAAGCGACAGGAGCGACACATGAAGCACCGCATCGTCGTCCTCGGCGCCGGCTACGCCGGGGCCTACGTGGCCGGGAACCTGGCCCGCCGGCTGTCCGCGGCGGATGTGCGGATCACCGTGGTCAACGCCGTGCCGGACTTCGTCGAGCGGCTGCGGTTGCACCAGCTGGCGGCCGGCCGGACTGTCCAGGCCCAGCGGCTTGAGGACGTCTTCGCGGGCACGGGGATACGGCTGCGCGTGGCCCGGATCACCGGCGTCGACCCCGGGCGCCGGGTCGTCACCGTGGCCGACGCCGGGGGCGGTGGCGAGCTCGGCTACGACACCCTGGTCTACGCGCTCGGCAGCCACGGTGACGTCGACAGCGTGCCCGGTGTGGCCGAGCACGCCTTCGACGTCGCCGCCCGGCCCTCGGCGCTGCGGCTGCGGGAGCGTCTGGACAGCCTGGGCGGGCGGGGCGGCGGGAGCGTGGTGGTCGTCGGCGACGGGCTGACCGGCATCGAGACCGCCACCGAGATCGCCGAGGCCCGGCCCGGCCTGTCGGTGACGCTCATCGCCCGCGGCGAGCTGGGCGCCCGGCTCTCCGCCGGAGCCCGCGGCCACCTGCGCCGGGCCTGCGACCGGCTCGGCGTCACCGTCCTGGAGCACATCAGTGTCGAGGCCGTCGAGGCGACCCGGGCGCTGTTCGACGACGGCACCGCCCTGGCCTCCGACGCGACCGTGTGGACGGCCGGGTTCGCGGTCAGCCCCATCGCCACCGCCGAAGGGCTGGAGGTCACCGAGCACGGCCGGATCGTCGTCGACCGCACCATGCGGTCGGTCTCGCACCCGAACGTCTACGCCGCCGGTGACAGCGCCCACGCCATCGGCGACAACGGCCGGCCGCTGCCGATGTCGTGCGCTTCGGCCGGCTACACCGGCGGGCAGGCGATCCACGCGATCGTGGGACGCCTGACCGGCGGCAAGGTCGCGAAGACCCGGCTGGTCTACTCCTACAACCACATCAGCCTGGGGCGGCGGGACGGGATCCTGCAACCGGTCGACGACGAAGGGCGGGCGAAGCCGACGTACGTGGGCGGGCGGAAGGCCGCCCGGGTCAAGGCGGGCATTCTCCGGATGTCGCTGTGGGCCAACTCGCACCCGACCTTCGGCGTGCCCAAGCGCAGGCGCCGCCTGGCCGCCGCGCCCGGTGTGCCCGCCGGCACGGTGATGGCGTAGCGGTCCGGGGTGGTTCACGTGGACAGCGCCGCCGCTGATCGGTTCGACGCCGAGCGGTTCGAGGCCGGCCGGAACCGGCTGGCCTCGCTGGCGTACCGGCTGCTGGGCTCCGCCGCCGACGCCGAAGACGTCGTGCAGGACGCGTTCCTGCACTGGCAGGCCGCCGACCGGCGGCGGATCAAGGTGCCGGAGGCCTGGCTGACCAGGATCGTCACCAACCTGTGCCTCGACCGGCTCCGCTCGGCGCAGGCCCGCCGTGAACGCACCACCGGCGCCTGGCTGCCCGAACCGCTGCTCGACGGCGATCCGGTGCTCGGCCCGGCCGGCACCGTCGAGCAGCGCGAGTCGGTCTCCCTGGCCGTGCTGATGCTCATGGAGCGCCTGTCCCCCGCCGAGCGGGCCGTCTACCTCCTGCGTGAGGCGTTCTCCTACAGCCACGCCGAGATCGCCGGGATGCTCGGCATCAGCGAGTCCGCGAGCCAGCAACACCTTCACCGGGCCCGGCGGCGGGTCACCGCCGCGCGCCGCCGCGGTGGCGAGGTCGACCCGGCGTCCGCCCGCAGGATCGTCGAGGAGTTTCTCGCCGCCGCCTTCTCCGGCCGCACCGAACGGCTGGTGGCGCTGCTCACCGACGACGCGACCGCCGTCTCCGACGGGGCCGGCCTGACCGGGACACTGCTGCGGTACGACACTCCGCAGCGGATCGCCGCCGTCGTACGGGCCGGATTCACGCCCACGCCCGCGAAACGGCGGTTCGCCGGCGGCACGCCGGCCGTCCACTACGCGCTCGTCAACGGCGGCCCCGCCATCCTGTTCGTGGTCGGCGACCGGGTCGCCGGCATCGTGACGTTCGACCTCGCCGGCGGCCGGATCGCGACCGTGCGAGGTGTCGCCGCGCCGTCCCGCCTGGCCCGCCTCGCCGAGACCTGGCGGCGGCACGAGCCGGGACCACCGCTCGTCGCCGAGTGGTGATCCGGCGCCGAGCCGCGGTCGGGGGCGGAGAAGGCGGGGACTGGCATGAGCGAAGAGCAGCGCGTCGTCGCTGGGGCGACGAGCTGGTCAAGCTGCTACCACGGCTTCCGCGGGAACCTGACGGAGCTGCGGTCATCGCGGGCAGGCGCGTCCCGGCAGCTCGCGGCCGTCGCCGGGGCGCACCGCATCCCGCCCCGGCCTTCGTCCCCGGGCTGGTGGCCGCAGAGACTCAGCCGGTCCTCGACCGGCTCTTGGGGCGCCGCCGCTCTCCCGCCAGGGGCAGGCGTGGCCCTACGCGGGCCGTACGTGGTGACTCCCGAAGTGGGGAACGTGACGCTGCAGATGAGCGGCGGTGAGTGGCGTGCGCAACAGCCGGCACGCCGGCGCCGAGCCGCACGCCTGCAGTGTGCGGGATGGGCCGCCTTCGCCATCGCCCCGGGACGCAGAAGATGCTTTTCGTGGCCGGCTTTCGTGGCCGGGCGCAGGTCATCGACTGCCGAATCGGCCCGCGGCCGAGGGCGCGGTGGACTTGCGCTGGTGCGAGGCGCGGGCCTTGGCGCGGTTCCCGCAAAGGTCCATGGAACACCAGGTACGGCGGCGGTTGCGGGAGTGGTCGTAGTAGGCCCAGCGGCAGCTGGGCTCCCGGCACGCCTTCAGCCGCGTCCACGTGCCGTCCGCCACGGCCTCGGCCACGACGGCGAGCAGCCTGGCCAGGGCCGCCTCCACCGGCATCCGCGCGAGCGGGGTCAACCGGGGCGGGGAGACCGTCACGTCGAGCATGAGCGGCAAGTCACGGGTGAGGTCGGCGAGATCGTCGCGCGCGGCGGGGTCGAGGCCGTCCGGGCGAGGGCTGGCGACCGGCTCGGCGTTGTTGTCGGCGATCAGCGCGCGTAGTCCCTCGCGGATCCGCGCGGCACGCTCGCGCTGCCCGGCGGTGATCTCCGTGCCGGCCGGCAGCAGGCCGTGGGCGTGCAGCCACGTCGCCAGCTGTGGCGGGGTGGCGATGTCGTCGCCGTCTCGTCGGCGGGTGTTGACGAATTCCTCGATCACCCGCAACGGCATCGGGGCCGTCCCGGCCTCGATGTTGTCCGGTCCGGGTTCGCTCCCACGTTCGTCCGTCACATTTCTCACCCTACCCGGCCATCGGTGATGGTAGGTTACCTAACCGACGTAAGCGGTACGTCAGTTAGATAGAGAGGAACGCTGGTGAGCATCAGCATCGGCAACATCTGCATCGACACGAACGACCTGGCCGGAAGCACCGCCTTCTGGCAGGCGGTCACCGGGTATCAGGTCGCGTCCTCCGACGAGGGCACCACCTACTTGGAGGACGCGAACAAGAGCGGCGTCGGCCTGTCCCTGCAGGCCGTGCCCGAAGGCCGGGAGGGCAAGAACCGGCTGCACCTGGACCTGTTCACCGGCGACCTGGCCGGCGAGGTCGACCGGATCCGGGCCCTCGGCGCAGGCGAAGTGCAGCGCTTCGACGGTTGGGTGGTGCTGGCCGATCCGGAGGGCAACCAGTTCTGCGTCGTCGCCGCATAGCCGCACCCGGCCAGGCGGGACGCCGGTTTCCACCACCACGGAAGAGACGGACATGACCTCCGTACACAAAGAGATCATCATCGATACCGAGCCAGCGGCCGTCTGGGCGATCATCGGCGACTTCGCTGGCGGGCCCGTCAGGATGGCGCCGGGCTTCGTCACCGCCAGCCGGCTCGACGAACCGGACCTCAGGGTCGTCACGTTCGCCGACGGAACCGTGCTGCGGGAGCGTCTCATCGCGCTCGACGACGAGCTGCGCCGGCTCGTCTTCTCGATCGTCGGCGGCACCATGCGGCCGGCACACGACAACGCCTCGATGCAGGTCTTCCCGCATGGGGACGGCCGCAGCCGCTTCGTCTGGATTCACGACGTGCGACCGGACGACCTCGCCGGCCCGATCGGCGCCGGCATGGAGCACGGCTTGAGCGTCTTCAAGCAGACGGTCGAGCCTTCCAGCGGTCGGCTCGGCCAGGTCACGCGATAGCTGGTCGCGGTCCTCCCCGTGAGGACCGCGACCAGCCGCACCACCACATGTGGCAGCACAGGCCGGTCTCATGTCGAGGCCGAAGCCTTCACCCTGCGGTTACCAGGCCCCCGCCGGCCGCACGGGCAACGGTCCGCAGCGGGGCCGGCACGCCCGTGCCGACGCGGAGGAGAGGAGGGGCCGGAGTCGCCGGACCCCGGCCTCGCGAACCGCGATGGCGAATCGCACCGCCCGGCATGGAATAGCCCCCGCCAGGAGGGTAAGCGGGGCAGTGACACCGGCAAGCCGGCAAGGAGACCGACATGAGTTACACGCAGCAGATGCTGGACGCCTACCCGGCCGACATCAACCTCGACCGCAAGCAGCTGGCCGCCGTCATCGACGCCCTGACCGCGTGCGCGCAGACCTGCACCGCGTGCGCCGACGCCTGCCTGTCCGAGCCGGCCGAGCAGTTGCCGATGCTGACCCGCTGCATCCGCGACGACCTCGACTGCGCGGACATCTGCACGACCACGGCGGCGGTGCTGTCCCGGCACACCGGCTACGACGCCAACCTCACCCGCGCCCAGGTCCAGGCCGCGCTCCAGGCCACCAAGACCTGCGCCGACTCCTGCGGCGAGCACGCCGACCGGCACGAGCACTGCCGCATCTGCGCCCAGGCCTGCCGGCAGGCCCACCAGGCGCTCGACGCCCTGCTGCCCGCCCTGCAGCCCGCGGCGGGAACGGGCTCGCCCACCCGGGCCGCCCCGCAGCAGTCCGCCCGCCCCTGATCCGCAGGGTGCCCGGCATCGTGAGAGCCCTGGACGACTTTGCACGATGCAGTACGTTGCCGCGGACGGTTCGTCAGCCCTGCGCCGTCACCCCGAGGGATAAGGAGCCGGGCGCGCCGACGGCACCCCGGCTTACGGGTGCAATCCTGGCGTCGGGCGGCAGGTCGCCGGATGGGGCAGGCAGGAGGGGGTAGCGGTCCGGTATGAGCACTCCTGATGAGAACGCGCCCAAGACCGGCACCGAGCCTCTGCTGGAAGCCGTACGAGAGGACCAGGAAGACGGCGATCAGCCGCGGACGTCGCTCGGCGACGCGCTGCGCGAGGCCCTGGACGCGTCGGACCGCACGAAGGAGGAGATCACGGGAACGCCCGACGGCAGTGACAGCGCCGAGGAGCAGTGAGAGCACACCACGGTCGAAGGACTCACGGTGGATCTGAAACCTGTCATCGAGCTGGTCGGCGAGGCGATCGACGTGGCGGGCGTGGCCGCCATCGTGGTGGGGACGGTGGTGGCGACGTGCCAGTTCGGCCATCGGCTGCTGGTCCGGCGCCCGCCCTACGACGCCTACCAGAGATACCGCAAAGGGCTCGGCCGGGCGATCCTGCTGGGGCTGGAGTTCCTCGTGGCCGCCGACATCATCCGTACGGTCGCCATCTCGCCCACCTTCGCCGGCGTCGGGGTGCTGGCCGTGATCGTCCTGGTGCGCACGTTCCTCAGCTTCTCTCTTGAGGTGGAGCTGGAAGGCCGCTGGCCCTGGCAGGCATCGGCCGAGCGGACGCGGAACCCGGGCGGGTGAGCAGGGCTCCGGTCGTGTTCGTCAACGGGTGGCAGCGAATGTCGGCCCTGAGAGGGTGATGGGCGATGCGGAGACTCTCCGTCGCGCTGGCCGCCGTCATAATGGCTGTCGCCGCGTGCGCCGTGGACGAGCAGCCGCGGCCGGTGGAGAACGGCAAGTCCGTCGAGCTGGCGATGGTGGACGCGCAGGGCACCATCTATGTCCTGGTTCCCGTGCACATCCGTCAGCGCGGCCACGACGGCAGCATGCCGTCCCGGTGAGAGCTGAGCGAGAAGCGGCGCACCGGGCTCTGGTCACGATGATCCGGCTCGTGCCCGCACCGCTGTGGCGCAAGGGCATCGCGGCCGGCGGCAACGCCACCTGACGGTGGCGGCCACCGCGCCTGCCGGGGCCGGCCGCCCGCTCCTGATCGGACGCGGGCCGGAACCTGGGGTGCGCTCCGATCCGTGCCGGGTCCTGCTCACCAGGTGACCGCAAGAGCGCAGGATCATTTCAGGGTGAGCGGGGTCTCGGAGGCGATGCGGGTCAGCTTCCTGGGGTTGCGGACGTAGTAGAGGCCGGTGATGCGGGTGTCCTCGACCCGGGCCGCGATGACGCCGTCGATCTCGCCGTCCAGGCGGAGCAGGAGCGCCGGGTTGCCGTTGACGACGGTGGGCTCGCCGGTCAGCGCGACCCGGACCTTGCCGAGGCCGCTGACGATCATGCGGGCCACCTTGTCGGCGCCGCTGATCGGCCGCGGCGCGGCCTGCTTGACGCCACCGCCGTCGCTCACCAGGACGACCTCGGGGGCGAGCACGTCGAGCAGGCCCTGCAGGTCCCTGGTCTCGAGCGCGCGCCGGAACGACTCCAGGACCACCCGGGCCTGGCCCGGGGTGACCACTTCGCGGGGCCGCCGGGCCTCGACGTGCCGGCGGGCCCGGTGCGCGATCTGGCGCACGGTCGCCGGGGTCTTGCCGACGGCGGCCGCGATCTCCTCGTAGCGGATGTCGAAGACCTCGCGCAGCACGAAGACGGCGCGCTCGGTCGGTGACAGCGTCTCCAGGACGAGCATCAGCGCCATCGACACGCTCTCGGCGAGCTCGACGTCCTCGGCGACGTCCGGCGCGGTGAGCAGCGGCTCGGGCAGCCAGGAGCCGACGTACGCCTCCCTGCGGCGCTTCATGGCGCGCAGCCGGTCGAGCGCGCGCCGGGTGGCGATGCGGACCAGGTAGGCGCGCTGGTCGGACACCTGCCCCAGGTCGACCTTGACCCATCGCAGCCAGGTCTCCTGCAGGACGTCCTCGGCGTCGGCCGCCGAGCCGAGCATCTCGTAGGCGACGGTGAACAGCAGGTTGCGGTGGGCCAGGAACGCCTCCGTCGCCGGGTCCGTCCGGCCGCCGCCGTCCGGCGGCGCGGCTGTGCCCGTCGTCGCGTCGCTGCGTTCGTTCATGTCCGGCTCCTGCCTGTTCACCCGTGAATCCTGCTCCATGCACAAGGCGCCGGCGACCGCCGTGGTGTGACACCCCTGCCCGGTGACACCCGTCACATGACCGCACTGTCGTAAAGCCGGGGGCGCCGGCGCCGCATGGTCGTCAGGACGCCGCGCGGCGCACCACTCCCCCAGGCGATCGCCTCCGGCCCCGTGACGCGGTGACCCGAGGCGTGGCCACCATCGCCAGGGGCCCGGAACGTGGAAGCCGGGTTCGGCGTCTCGCTTGAAAACAAATTTACAATCTGTTTTTATAGACACATACACGAGAGAAGGAGGGCTCGGACATGCGGGCCATCATCATCGGAGCGGGAATCGCCGGGCTCGCCGCGGCGCTGCGGCTGCGCCAGGCCGGCTGGGAGACCTTGGTGGTCGAGCGCGCCCCGCGGCGTCGCGGTGGCGGCTACGGTGTGACGTTCGGCGGCATCGGCCACGACGGGGCCGAGCGGATGGGCGTCCTGGGCGAGCTGAAGCGGCGCGCGTTCGTGACGCGCGAGCTGGTCTACCGCAAGCCCGGCGGCGAGCGCCGCTTCGCGCTCAGCGGCGAGACGATCGCCGCCACCATGGGCAGGAAGTCGTTCAACATCCTGCGCGGCGACATCGAGGCGGTGCTGTACGAGGCCGTCGAGGGGCACACGACGATCCGGTTCGGCACCACGATCACCGCCGTCGAGCAGGACGCGGACACCGTGCGCGTCACCCTCGCCGACGGCGCCACCGAGCACGCCGACCTGCTCATCGGCGCCGACGGGCTGCACTCCGCGACGCGGGCCCTGGTGTTCGGGCCGGAAGAGGACTACCGGCTGGACCTGGGGCACCGGGTGGCGGTCTACATGATGAAGGAGCGGCCGGAGGGTCTGCCCGCGGGGACGACCGGCTCGATCAGCTCGCGCGGGCGTACGTTCGCGATGATGAGCGTCGGCGACGGCCGCACGGCCGCCTTCTTCGGCTACCGCACCGACGGCGGACGGGCTCAAGCGTCGCTGGCGGAGCTGCCCGAGATCTACGGCGACATGGGCTGGCTGGTCCCCCAGGCGCTGGAGGGATTGAAGACAGCCGAGTCGGTCTACTTCGACGGCATCAGCCAGATGGTGGTCGACCGGTGGAGCAAGGGCCGCGTCGTGCTGCTCGGCGACGCCGCCTGGTGCGTGACGCTGTTCGCCGGATACGGCTCCTCGCTGGCCGTCGGCGGCGCCGACCGGCTCGGCGCCGCGCTGGAGCGCCACGGCGACGACGTCCTGGCCGCGCTGGCGGAGTGGGAGGCCGAGCTGCGGCCGGAGGCGGAGAAGAAGCAGCAGCTCGGCCGCCGCGTCAAGGGCGTCTACGCCCCGCGCAACCCGCTGGTGCTGGAGCTGACCCAGCTTCCGCTGCGGCTGTCGTCGTGGGGGCCGGTGCGCCGGATGGTCGAGCGCAAGTTCCAGCTGGCGGGCTGAGAGGGATGACGACGATGCGCGTACTGATCATGGGCGGCACCCACCACGTCGGCCGGGCGCTGGTGGAGGTCGCGCTGCGGCGCGGCGACACCGTCACCACGCTCAACCGCGGGCTCTCGCGCCCGCCGGCGCCCGGCGTGGAAGCGCTGGTCGCCGATCGCACCGACCCCGATGCGGTACGGCGGGCGCTGGCCGGGCGTTCCTGGGACGCGGTGATCGACACCTGGGCGTGGGCGCCGAGCGTGGTCCGGGACAGCGCCCGGCTGCTGGCCGGCCGGGCCGGGCACTACGGCTACGTCTCCAGCCGCGGCGTGTACGCCTGGCCCTGGCCGGCCGGAGCCGGCGAGAACGCGCCGCTCGTGGCCGGCGACCCCGGCAGCCAGGACGGCGGCGACTACGCCGCGGCCAAGCGCGGCGGCGAGCTGGCCGTGCTGGAGGCGTTCGGCGAGCGCGCCCTGCTGGCCAGGGCGGGCATGATCCTCGGCCCGTACGAGGACGTCGGCCGCATCCCGTGGTGGCTGCGGCGCCTCGAACGCGGCGGGCCCGTGCTCGCCCCGGGACCGGCCGGCGCGGCCCTGCAGTACATCGACGCGATCGACCTGGCGGCCTGGATGCTGGCGGCGGCCGAACGCGGCATCGGCGGGGCGTTCAACGTCGCGGGGCCGGCCGGGCACACCACGATCGGCGAGTTGCTGCACACGGCGTCGCAGGTGATCGGATCAGACGCCGAGCTGGTGTGGGCGCCCGCGGAGCTGCTGGAGCGGGAGAACTTCCCGCTCGGCATGGAGTTCGGGCTGCGCTACCCCGGCGATCCGCGCCCGACGGGCATCCACGACGCCGACGTCTCCGCCGCGCTGGCGGCCGGGCTCACCCTCCGGCCCCTTGCCGAGACCCTGGCCGGCACCTGGGCCTGGCTGCGGCGCGAAGGCGATCCCGCCCCCCGCCCGGACACCCCGTCCCCGGCCCAGTGGTTCGACCCGGCTCACGAGCAGCGCGTCCTGAACCTGGCGCGGTCCCACCGCGCGACGTGAAAACATCTGATCGACCTGATTCGACCCTCGGAAGGTGCACCTCATGCCTCCCGCCTTCTCTGCCGCGGAGAAGACGCGCATCACGCGGCTGCTCCTGGACAACGGCCTGCGGTTGTTCACCACCCAGGGCCTGCGCAAGACCTCCCTGGAGGACCTGGTCACCGGGACCGGGATCGCCAAGAGCACCTTCTACGTCTTCTTCGACTCCAAGGAGGCGCTCTATCTGGAGCTGATGCTCGCCCAGATGGCCGAGGTCAAGAGCAGAGTGATCGACGGGGCGCTGCGCAAGGAGCCCGGCACCGGCGCCGGGCTGCGCGCCTTCCTGCACGCCACGCTGGCCGAGCTCGACGGCAACCCCCTCTACGGCCGGTTGATGACCCACCCCGAGGAGATGGAGGCCGTGGTCAGGAAGCTGGATCCCGAGCGGGTGACCTCCGCCCCGGACAACCCGGTCACCGCGCTGGCGGCCTACCTGACCGAGCACGCCGACGACCTCGCCGGTGACGACCCGGAGGTGATCGTCGGCGTGCTGCAGGCCGTCCTCATGATGCCGCTGCACCGGGACCGGCTGGCCCGGCCCGACCTGTACCCGAAGATCATCGACCGCCTCATCGACATCGTCGCCACCGGCCTCACCCGGGCGGACCGGTAACGCGCTTCGCCTCCGGCGACGCCCCTGCCGGCGGGGTCGCCCCGGCCTCGACCGGCCGCACGTCCAGTGCGAACAGCCGGGCGACGTCGCCGCCTCCATGAATAGATGGAATATCGCATATGAGGCGAAGTGTGGCGACACTTCCGGCCCTCGGCGGCTGGAGCTTGGAGGACATGGTGGGATTCGCCGACGACCACCTGATACCGCCGGCCGATGAGGAGCGGGGCGACAGCGCCTACCTGCAGGAGCGCGCCGATCACCCCGGCGTGACCGTGCGGGACGGCGGCCCCGCCGACCATGCCGCCGCCCGCGGCACGAAGCTTGAGGCGACCGCGGGCGGTGCCGGGTGAGCACCGGCACGGCCGCGCCGGTGCGGCTGGGCCTGGCCGAGAACCGGCCGCAGTTCACGCTGCTGGTCGTCGTGAACGTGTGCGTGGGCGGCCTGGTCGGGCTGGAGCGCACCACCGTGCCGCTGATCGGCGCCGAGGTGTTCGGGCTGACCAGCGACCTGGCGGTGTTCTCCTTCATCATCGCCTTCGGCGTGACCAAGGCGGCCACCAACCTCGCCGCCGGGGCGCTGACCGCGCGCTTCACCCGCAAGCGGCTCCTGCTGGCCGGGTGGCTGATCGGCACGCCGGTGCCGTTCATGCTGGCGTGGGGGCCGTCGTGGTGGTGGATCGTGGCGGCCAACCTGCTGCTCGGCCTCAACCAGGGCCTGACCTGGTCGATGACCGTCAACATGAAGATCGACCTGGTCGGCCCGGCCCGCCGCGGCCTGGCCACCGGCCTGAACGAGGCCGCCGGCTACACCGCGGTCGGCGTCACCGCGCTGCTGACCGGCTACCTGGCCACCGCCTACGGGCTGCGCCCGGCGCCCGAGCTGATCGGCGTGGTCTTCGTCGCCGCCGGGCTGGCGTTGTCGCTGGTCGTGCGCGACACCGCCGCGCACGTGGCGCTGGAACTGGCCCAGCATCCCCAGCCGCTGCCCGGCGGCGAGCACCCTGGGCTGGCCGCCACGTTCGCGCGCACCTCCTGGCGGGAGCGCTCGCTGCGCGGCGCCAGCCAGGCCGGCCTGGTCAACAACCTCAACGACGGCCTGACCTGGGGCGTCTTCCCGCTGCTGTTCACCGACCACGGGCTCGGCCTGGCCGCCGTCGGCCTGATCAAGGGCCTGTATCCGATCCTGTGGGGCCTGGGCCAGATCCCCACCGGGCATCTGGCCGACCGCCTCGGCCGCAAGCCCCTCATCGTGTCCGGCATGCTGGTGCAGGCCGGTGGGTTCGTCCTCGCCCTGGCCCTGCTGGAGTGGCCGCTGCCGGCCGGGGTCCTGTCCGCCGTGGCGCTCGGCATCGGCACCGCGATGGTCTATCCTGCGCTGATCGCCTCCGTCTCCGACCACGCCCACCCCGCCTGGCGGGTGGGCGCCCTGGGCACCTACCGGTTCTGGCGCGACATCGGCTACGCCGCCGGCGCCCTGCTCGCCGGCCTGCTGGCCGACGCCTTAGGCCTGGAGGCCACCGTCATCGCCGCCGCCGCGCTCACCGCCGCCTCCGGCCTGCTCGCCGCCTGGTGGATCACCGAACACTCCTCCCGCTGAGCCGGGCGATGCCGCCGGGTGGAGGCCGTCGTCGCCTGGCTGGACGCGGGCCGGCCCGGCCCCGACCGGCCGCCGACCGCATCGCAGCGGCCGGCCGTACGCGGAGCTGATGCCCTCCCCGTCAGCAGACCGGCAGGATGAGGGCGGAGGGCCGGCTGGGGTCGTGGTGGATCTGCTGGTCGGCCGCGCGCATCGCGCTCGCGGTGGCGGGCGGCTCGCCGGTGCCGGGGTTGCGGTCCCAGCGCGGGTAGGCCGCGCTGGCGATCTGGACCCGGATGCGGTGGCCGCGCCTGAACCGGTGGGCCACGGGGGCCAGCTCGATCTCGGCCATCCCGTCGATCGGCCGGTCGGCGGCGAACCGGCGCAGCGCGTCGGAGACATGCGTGATCGCGCCCGAGGGCGCCATGTCGCTGACGCGCACGTAGAAGTCGGTGTGCGCCAGGCTGGAGGTCACGTGCAGCTCGGCGGCGGGGACGCCGATGACCTCCAGATCGGCCGGCAACGGCGCGCCGGTGTAGGTCAGGACGTCCGCACGCCCGGCCAGCACGCTCTCCCCGGTCTTGCGCGAGATGCCGATCATGCGGGACATCCCGGCCACCGCCGGGGTCGGGTCGGCGGGGTCGAAGCGGTAGCGGCCCGGCGCGGAGCCGGCCGGCGGCTCGTCTCCCAGGCCGCCGTTCGCGTGCAGGTGGACGCGGTGCGGTCGCACCTCGGCGGGCGGGTAGGCCGGCAGGTCGCGCCACTCCCCGGCGCCCGTGACGTAGATGCGCACCGGCGCCTCGCGCAGCCCGTCCCGGTCCTTCAGCAGGTGGGCGCGGAGCCAGGTGAGGCTCTCCCGCAGGGCCGTCATCGACAGCTCGGCGTCCCAGTGCCGCCACGGCCCGATGGTGAGGTACGGCTCGCGCCCGGCCTCGCGCAGCGCCCGGTAATCGCGGACCAGGCCGGGCAGCGCGAAGTCGTCCCATCCGCTGACCAGGTGGTTGGGGGCGGTCACCGCCGGCACCGCCCGGCTGTGGTCGCCGGGCGACCACCACGGGTCGCCGGCGTCGGGATGCGCGAGCCAGTCCCGCCAGTGCGGGGCCACGGCGCCGATGGCGATGGCGTCGGCCCCGGCGAGCGGGAGGAGGCGAGCGGCCCGCGCCCGCCTCCTGCCGCCCAACGCCACCGTGGACAGGTAGACGGGGAGCGGCTTCTCCTGGCCGGCGACCATGCTGATCCAGCCGAGGAAGAGCTCAAGAGCCAGCGCGCCGCCCGGGTAGACCAGGTCGTAGGCGTTGGACCCGATCAGCGAGGTGCTCATGGCCCGCAGCTCGGGCCCGGCGCCGGCGGCGATCGCCCATTGCGTGTAGCCGTTGTAGCTCTGTCCCAGAGTGCCCAGTTCTCCGGTGAACCACGGCTGGCGGCGCAGCCACTCCAGGACGGCCAGGCCGTCGTCGCGCTCGGAGACGAACGGAGTGAGCTTCCCTCCGGATCCGCAGGTCCCCCGGCCGCTGACGACCAGGACGTGGAAGCCGCGTTCGGCGACCAGGCGGCTGACCATGGCGCCCTTGGTCCTGTCGGTGTAGACCGAGCGGATCAGCACGGTCGGCCGATCGCCGAGCCCTTGGGGGGCGTAGTGGTCGGCCAGCAGCACGACGCCGTCCGGCATCGGGACGCGCAGGTCCTTCTCGATGGTCACGTTCTCGGTCTCGGCCGGCGCGAGTTTCGCCCGGCGTGCCAGCACCCTGGCGGCGATGCTCATGACAGATGCCCCTTTCTCGCACAGAAGCACGGCGTCCGTCCGCGAGCCGCACTACGGCCCGCGTCCGTCCCGCGCGTCGCGGTCCCGATCCGGGCCCGTGCTGTCAGACCACCCTCGGCTGACCGCATGGACAGCATATTAACCATTTGGTCAGCCGCAAGGGCGGGGGATCGTCACGGTTCTTCCGCAGGGGCGAGGTCCTGCTGTCAGCTGAGCGTGCTCGCGTAGTGCTCGGCGATCTCATCGCTGGTCGTCAGCCACACGCCTTCGTGGCCGGCGATGTACGCGAGCGCCTCGTCGAGGTATCTGGCGCGGAAGGCCTGCCCGATGACGAACGGGTGCAGCGCCAGCGCCATGACGCGCCCGCTGTCGGCGGACTCGGCGTACAACTGGTCGAACTGGTCTTTGACCATCTGCGCGAAGTCGGCGCCGCTCATGCCGTGCATGGTGAAGATGCCCAGGTCGTTGAGTTCGAGCGAATACGGCACGCTCAGCATCCCGGGCACGTTGAGCCGGTAGGGCTGGTCGTCGTTGGTCCAGTCCAGCACATAGCTCAGACCGAGCTCGGCCAGCAGGGACGGCGTCTGGAACGTCTCGCTGAGCGCCGGGCCCAGCCAGCCGCGCGGCCGCCGCCCGGTGGCCTTCTCGATGGTCTCGACCACGTCGGCGAGGTAGGCGCGCTCGTCGTCGACGTCGCTCTGCAGGGTGGAGTTGTTCTTGCCGTGGGCCAGCCACGCCCAGTCGCGGGCGTTGCCGGCTTCGACGATCTGGGGGTAGTGCTCGCACACGTCGGCGTTGAGCAGCACGCTCGCGCGGATCCGGTGCCGATCCAGCACATCCATCACCCGCCAGATGGCCACCCGCGGCCCGTAGTCGCGCCAGCCGTAGTTCAGCGGGTCCGGCACCAGCCCGGCGGTCGCCTCGTTCAGGCTGGTGGAGGGCCGGTCAATGGTGAAGTGCTCGACGTTCAGCCCGACGTAGAAGGCGACCCGGGCGCCGCCCGGCCAGGTGATCGGTTCCCGGCCGACGATGGGGCTGTAGTCGTACAGGGGGTTTTCCATCGTGTTCCCTTTCGGATTGCACAGTTATCGCGTGAGGTGGGAAAGCTTGTCGGGGTTGGCCACCGCGTGGATCGCATGGACCATGCCGTCGGCGATGTCGAGCTCGATCACGCCGATCACGCGGCCTTCGGCGTCGAACTTGACCGCGCCCGGCCGGCCGTTGATCCACGCCGGCCGCAGAGAGACCCCCAGGGTCCCGGCCCGGCGGAACACGCCGAGGACCAGCCGCCCGACGGGCAGCCGCCCGGCCAGCCGCTTGCCGAAGGCCGGCACCTTGCCGCCGCCGTCCCCGTGCAGCACCACGTCGGGCGCGAGCATGCCGAGCAGCGCGTCCATGTCGCCGCCCGCGGCGGCCTCGAAGAACCTGCGGGCGAGTTTCTCGCCTTCCGCCCGCCGCTCGCGCGGCGGCGTGCCGGCGGCCGCCTGCCCTCCGTCGGCGATGCGCTGCCGGGCGCGGGCGAAGATCTGCCGGCAGTTCGCCTCGCTCTTGCCGGTGATCCTGGCCACCTCGGAGTAGCCGTACCCGAACACCTCGCGCAGCATGAACACCGCCCGCTCCACCGGCGAGAGGGCCTCCAGCAGCACCAGGAACGCCATCGACAGCGAGTCGGCCAGCTCGGCCTGCTCGGCAGGCCCCGGCCTGTCGGCGGGCACGACGACCGGCTCGGGCAACCAGTCCCCCACGTAGGTCTCCCGCCGCACCCGCGCCGACCTCAGGTGGTTGATGCCCAGCCGCGTCACCGCCGTGGTCAGGTACGCCTTCGGATTGACGATCACAGTTCCCTCCTGCTGCGCCCGGCTCAGACCGAGGAACGCGTCCTGCACGATGTCCTCGGCGTCACCCACGGACCCGGTCATCCCGTAGGCGATGGAGAACAGCAGCGGCCGGTAACCGGCAGCCTCTTTCACATCCGTTGATCCCGGCATACGACCCTTCCCACTCGCGTATCGAGGCTCCACGCGGAGCCCGTCTGCCTGCCCGCCCGCCGCGTCTGCAGCCGGCGGCTCGCGCCCGTCCGCTCGAACGATTTCCGACGGTGGCCGGGTCCCGGACTCCGGGCGGCCTGGTCGCCGCGTTCCGCCGGCTTCCCAGGCTGTGCCACCGATCGTGCCATCACGCGCGGACGCGGACGGCCGGGCCGGGGTGCGCGAAGTCCATGTCCTTCATCCGGGCCACCTTGCCCCTGGAACGCCACCAGAGGAACAACGGGGAGGTCACCGGCATCTTGCTCACCCGCAGCATCATCCTGCGGCGGGCGAGTTCGAAACGGGTGGCCGGGACGAACAGGCTGCGCATCCGCATCCCGTTGCCTTGCAGGTAGCCGATGGAGGGGCGCAGCTGCCGCTCCCATCGCGTCAGCGCCTCGGTCACGCTGCCGGGATGCCGGGCCAGCATGGTGCCCAGCAGGTCGGCCCCGGCCATCCCGGTCGAGGCGCCCATCCCCGCGTACAGCGTCACGCACCAGGCCGCGTCACCGACCAGGACCACCCGGCCGCGATGCCAGCGGTCCATGCGCACCTGCTCCACCGAGTCGAACAGCACGTCCCCGGCCGACTCCAGCGCGTCCAGGACCGCGCCCAGGGCGGGGCCCGCCGGCTCCGGGCCGAACACCTCGCGCACCCGCTCGGCCTTCGGCCGGCCGAACTCGGCGTCCACGTCGTCGGTGTGGTAGCTGAGCAGCACGGTCGGCGGACGATCCTTGAACGGGAAGATCCACATCGACCGCCGGGGTTCGGCCAGGATGACCGAATCGCTCTGGTCGTGACCCGGGATCGCGCCGGGCATCTGGAAGGCGACCGCCATGTAGTTCATCCGGCGCAGGTAGTGCTCGTGCGGCCCGAACACCAGCCGCCGCACCGTGGAGCGCAGCCCGTCCGCCCCGACCACCAGATCGAAGCGCTCGGTCACCGAGGTCGCGCCGGACGCGTCGGTCAGCGTGACGTTCACCCCGCCGGCGTCCTGCTCGATCCGGGTCGGCACGGTGGCGTACCGGATCTCGACATCGGACGGCAGCGCCGCGAAACCGGCCTCCTCCACGTCCCCGCGCGTCATCAGCCACGGCCGGCCGGGAAAGTCCTTGAAACCCAGCCCGGCCCGGCGCCCGCCGACCCGGTCGATGTCGAAGGCGACGCCGTCCGCACCGCGATCGGTGAGCCTGTCCAGGATGCCCAGGCGGCGGGCGGCGGCCCGGCCCGCGCCGAACAGCGCGATGAAGTACCCCCCGGATCGCCGGGCGGCGGCCCGCTCGATGACGACCGGCGTCCAGCCGATCTGGCGCAGCCGCAGCGCGGTCGCGATCCCGCTGATGCCCAGCCCGACCACCAGTGCCCGGGGGCCACTGTCGTTCGTCACGTCCATGAGTCTTCTCCTTGCAGGGGGCGCTGCGACGTGCAGCCACCCGCCACCCCGGTCAGCCGATGAAGGACTCGGGGCCGAAGCGGCCCCACGCCACGAAGGCGGCCAGGGCGAGATAGACCAGGTTGCCCACGGCCGACCTGCCCTCGCCTCGGCGCAGGTGCGTGATCATCGCACCGACCATCAGCACCACCACCCCGACTGCCGCCACCGGCACCAGAACCGGTGCGATCCCGGTCACGGCGGGCAGGATCAGCCCCACCGCCCCCAGGACCTCGATGGCCCCGAGGACCTTCAGGAATCCGGGGCTGAAGTCCGCGGTCCATCCCGCGCCGCGCATGGCGGCCATCTTCTCCCGAGGCACGACCAGCTTGCCGATGCCACCGATGAGGAGGACAACGGCCAGCAATCCAGCGCAAATCCACAGGGCGAGGTTCATGTGATCTCTTCCATAACGGTTGTCGGGGAAACCGGTCCTGAATCCGGAGCGGTGACCGGTGCCCGGCCGTACCGCTGACGTGAGACAGCGTCCGGCCGCGCCTTGCTCGTCAGCCGTGCTGTCCGGGCTGGTAGTCGCCGGCGGGCTGCCGGGTGATGACGTTGAAACGGTTGAGGGCGTTGATGAGGGAGATCAGGGAAACCAGGGCGGCGAGCTCGTCCTCGGAGTAGTGCTTGGCGGCGTTGGCCCAGACCTCGTCGGTGACGCCACCGGCGGTGTCGGCGACGCGGGTGCCCTGCTCGGCCAGTTCCAGGGCGGCGCGTTCGGCCTCGGTGAAGACCGTGGCCTCGCGCCAGGCGGCGACCAGGTTGAGACGGGTGGGGCTCTCCCCGGCGTGGGCGGCGTCCTTGGTGTGCATGTCGACGCAGACGGCACAGCCGTTGATCTGGCTGACGCGCAGCAGGACCAGCTCGCGCGTCGCGGCCGGCAGCGTCGAGTCCGCGAGCGCCTTGCCCCCCGCGACGAGGTGCTTCAGGGACTTGCCCGTGACGGGGTTGCCGAAGAGGTTCAGACGAGCATCCATGGTGGGCTCCTAGCGTTGTTCCACTGTCGGCCCTCTGAGACAGAGCACCCCGGCGGCCTGTGACGGCGACCGGCTGTGACGTGCGTCTCCTTCTCCCGTCCGGTCCGCGGCCGCCTGGCCTGCGTCCCGGACGGCTTCGATTCTGGCCCGCCGCGGCCGGGATCGAGCCGGCCCGGACGCCTCACGCAGGCGTGCGGCTTCGCGCCTCCCAGTAGGTCAGCCCGTGCCGCCGGTGTGTCTCCAGTGCCGCGCGGGCGTGGTCGCGGGCCGTGCCGTCCTCGCCGATGCGGTGGGCCAGCTCGGCGAGCACGAGGTGGGTGGAGCCCCAGCAGGCGGTGCCCATGCCGGCCACGACGAATTGCTCGGCGTAGGGGGCGAGCCGGTGATAGAGGTGCCGGGGGTCGGGGGTGCCCAGGCGGGCGGCGACCAGGCCCCAGACCGGCAGAAGGAAGTCGGCCACCCAGTCGTCGGGCGTGTCGGTTCCCCAGCGGCCGATCAGCTCGTGGGCCAGCGCGTTCCGGCCGGCCTCCACGGCCGCGAGCACGGCGACCGGCCGCAGAGGCGTCAGGTGCGCTCCGGAGGCGGCGGTGACGAGCTCGTCGACGATCTCGGCCACGCGGCCCTGCCCGCGCCGGCAGGTGAACGTGGTGACCAGCCGCCGGAACGCGCTGCCCCACAGAGCCGAGCCGAACCGCATGTCGCCGTAGCGGTCGAGCAGGGACTCGGCCTCGTCCCACCTGCCTTCGAGCGTGCTGCGGGCGGTCTGCGCGATGCGCACCATGGACTCCAGCTCCGGCCTGGGCGCCGCGGCCAGCAGTGCCTCGCAGCGGGCCAGCTCGCGGTCCCAGCCGGCCAGGTCGCCGTCCCGCAGCAGGCACGACATCAGGAAGACCCGCGCCGTCACCTCCCCGCTGACCGGCAGGCCGGGCAAATCCGCCAGCTCCTGCGCGACCGCCCGCCGCTCGGCGTTGCGGCCGGGACGGAACGCCGCGAGCAGGTAGTTGTTCATCGTGCGGGCCAGCAGCGCGACGTCGCCGGTCCTGCGGGCGAGCGCGACAGCCTCGACGGCATGGCGCTCCCCTTCCGCGCTGCGCGGGCCGTAGTGCAGCTCCAGGGCGAGGGCGCCCAGCAGGGCGGCGCGGTCGGTGTCGTCGAGGGGGCCGTCCAGCAGGTGCTCGATGACGGCGACCATGTCGTGGTCGACGACGCCGTACGGGCGCCAGTTCCACAACGCCGGCCCGCCGATGGCGGTGACCGCCGGAATCAGCACCTCCCGGTCACCGATCTCGCGGGCGATGCCGATGGCCTCCTCCCAGTCGCGCCTGGCGTCCTGCGGCCGGCCGGCGGCGCGGCAGGCATGGCCGCGCTCGGTGAGGAAGCGGGCGCGTTCGGCGTCTCGTCCGGGTGGCAGCGCGGACAGGGCCAGCTGCCAGAACCCGATGGCCTCCGTGTGGGCGAGCTGGCCGGCGGCGTGCCGGGCGGCGCGGGCGGCGTACCTGGCGGCCTTGTCCGCGCCGCCGAGCCGCGCGGCCTTGACGAAATGGTGTGCCAGGGCCGCGGCTTCGGTCTCGGGCAGCGCGGCTTCGAGTGCCTCGCCCGTCCGCAGATGCAGGCGGGCGCGTTCCGCGCGGCTGAGCCCGGCGTAGATCGCCTCCTGGACGAGGGCGTGCGAGAACCGGTAGTCGGGCCCGGCGGGCGGTTCGACCAGGAGCCCGGACGCCACTGCCGCGTCCAGCGCGGTCATCACCTGCTCGGCCGTGCTGCCGGTGACGGATTCCAGCAGGTCGACGCCGACGTCACGCCCGGCGACCGACGCCGCCCGCAGCAGGGTGCGCGTCTCCTCGGGCAGCCGGGCCACGCGGTGTTCGATCACGCTCCGCACGCCGCCGGGCACCCCGTCCTCGCCCTCCGGCAGGCGCAGCATCTCCCCCAGGTAGAAGGGGTTGCCGCCGGTCCGGTCCAGCAGGGAGGCGACCCGGCCCGGCTCGTCGGGCACCCGCCTGGCGCGCAGGTAGGAGGCCACCTCGGCGGCCGTGAACGGCGGCAGCGCGAGGCGGTCGCCGGACCTGGCCAGCGCCGCCATCGTGGCGCGCAGCGCGTCGGCGTGGTCGCCGGGCTCGGGCCTGCTGGTGACGAGGAGGAGCATCCGGTGCCGGGCCGCCGCCCCGGACACGAAGTCCAGGAGCCGCAAGGAGGACACGTCCGCCCAGTGCAGGTCGTCCAGGATGACGGCCAGCGGCGTCTCGTCCGCCGACAGGGCCGCCACGACCTTCTCGTACAGGCCGAACAGCGCGGCGTCGGGATCCTGCCGCGGGTCGGGCGGCCGCTCCGACAGCAGCCCGGCGTGGTCACCGGCCTCGCGCAGGATCTGTGTCCACGGCCAGAAGGCGGGTGCGGCGCCGTCCACGCAGCGGCCCCAGGCGACGCGGAAGCCGCGCGCGACGGCCAGGTCGGCGGCGGCCTGGACGAGCCGGGTCTTGCCGATCCCGGCCTCGCCCGTGATGAGGACGGCGCCGCCCTGGCCGCGCCGCGCCTCGGCCAGCCGCCGCTCCACCAGCGTGAGCTGGGCCGACCGCGCGATCAGCCCCTCCTCGTCCGGCTCCGGCTCGGGCCGGGCGGCGGGCGCCGGCTCGGGTCCGACGGCGGGCGCCGGCTCGGGCCGGACGACGCGGACCTGCCCGGGCGGCGCAGGGAGCAGCTCCGGCGATTGGCCGAACACGGCCTCCTCCAGCTTCCGCAGCTCGGGCCCCGGGGTCAGGCCGAGGTCCGCGGCGAGCCTCGTCCGCACCCGGCGCAGCGCCGCCAGCGCGTCGGCCTGGCGGCCGGCCCGGTAGAGCGCGAGCACCAGCAGCCACCAGGCCCGTTCCCGGTACGGCTCGTCCTCGACGAGCGCTTCCAGCCCCGGGACCAGCGAGGCGGCCTCCGCCCGTGCCAGCCGGGCGTCGAAGCTGTCCTCCAGGGACGCGGCCCGGGCCTCGGCGAGCTGGGCGATGACGGGCCGGGCGAACTCGTGGTCGGCGAACTCCCCCAGGGGTTCCCCCCGCCACAGGTCCAGGGCCCGCTCCAGCACCTCGACGGCCCGGTCGTGGGCCCCGCGGGCCAGCGCCGTCCGGCCCTCTTCCGCCCAGGCGGTGAACCGCCACAGGTCGACCTGGCCCGGCGTGATGTCGAGCAGGTATCCCGGCTCGCGGGTCAGCAGCACCTTCGGCGGGGTCCGCGGCGGGCGCTCCGGCTCCAGGGCCCGGCGCAGCGGCGCGATGTAGGCCTGCAAGGTGCGGGTGGCTCCGGCGGGAGCCTCGTCGGCCCACAACTGCCCGATCAGCCGATCCAGCGAGACGACCCGGCCGGGCTCCAGCGCCAGCATCGCCACCAGGGCCCGCTGCTTGCGCGTGCCCAGATCCAGCACCCCTCGCCTGCCGGCGGCCACTTCCAACGGGCCGAACAGCCGGAACTCCAGGTCCGCCCCCATGACCTCCCCCAGAACATGCGAAACCCCACCATACGGCACCCCAGCCCGACCCCAGCCCGATCCCAACCGGGGTCCGCGACAGTGGAGCCATCGACGACGAACCGCCGGCGGACCGGCGACGAAAGGAAGACCTCATGACGCTCCACAACGAGCTGCACAACGAGCTGCGCAGCCTGCTCCGCGGCAAGGTGCTGGTCGCCGGGGACGAGGAGTTCGAGCAGGCGCGGCGCCCCTGGAACCGCGCGGTCGAGCAGCCCGTACGGGCCGTGGTCGAGGCGGCCGACGCCGACGACGTGGCCGCGCTGATCCGTTACGCCCGCCTGGCCGGGCTGACCGTGACCACCCAGCCCAGCGGGCACGGCGCCGCCGGCAACGCCGCCGAGCTGATCCTGCTGCGCACCGGCCGCCTGGACGAGCTGCGCATCGACCCCGGCACGCGGGTCGCCCGGGTGGGCGCCGGCGTGTCATGGGGGCGCGTGCTGCGCGCCGCGAGCCCGTACGGCCTGACCGGGCTGGCCGGCAGCAGCCCGGCGGTCACCGTCACCGGCTACACCCTCGGCGGCGGCCTGAGCTGGTTCGGCCGCAAGCACGGGTTCGCCTCCAGCAACGTGCGCGCCTTCGAGGTCGTCGACGCCGTCGGGGCCCGCGCCCGCGTGACCGCCGAGTCCGACCCCGAGCTGTTCTGGGCGCTCCGGGGCGGCGGCGGCGACTTCGCCGTCGTCACCGCCGTCGAGTTCGACCTGCACCCGGCGCCGCTGCTGCACGGCGGGCGCATGCTGTGGCCCGCCGAGCAGGCCCCCGCCGTCCTGGACGCCTTCCGCGAGATCACCGCCACGGCCCCCGACGAACTGACCGTCTGGTACGACCTGCTGCACTTCCCCGGCGCCGCCCCGCTGGTCGCCATCGACACCACCTTCCTCGGCGACGGCGGCGACGCCGGAACCCTGCTGCGGCCCCTGGACAAGATCCCCGGCCTCCTCTCCGACTCCCGCGCCCCGCTCCCCGTCGCGGAGCTGGGCTCCATCACCGCCGAGCCCACCGACCCCGGCCCCGGCCGCTCCCGCGCCGAGCTGCTGACCGGCCTGACCGACGAGGTCACGACGGCGCTGCTCGAACGCCCCATCGCCCCCCTGCTCAGCGTCCAGCTCCGCCACCTCGGCGGAGCCCTCGCCCGCCCGACGGACACGGCCGCGGGCCACCTGGACGAGCCGTTCGCCCTCTACCTGTTCGGCATCCCCGGCCCCGACGGCGGCGCCGCCGTAGGCGCTCGCCAGGCCGAGCTCGCCGACGCCCTCATCCCCCACACCACCGGCCGCAAGCCGTTCACCTTCCTGGCGCCGGGAGAACGCGCCGCGAGCGCCTTCACCCCGCAGACGCTGACCCGGCTCCGCTCCCTCAAGCGCACCCTCGACCCCCGGGGGACGTTCCGCAGCAACTTCCCCGTCCTCGACTGACAGCCCATCCCGAAGAAGCCACGTTCCGGCCCCGTACCGCGATCCCCGAAGGAAGACCTGTGATCACCAACAGAACCACCCGCACGCTGGCCGCCGCCTCCGCGCTGGCCGCGCTCATCACCCTCCCGGGCGCCGTCACCGGCGTGCCGGCGGCACTCGCCGCGGCCCCGGCCTCCGCCGCCGTCCCGTCCACGACCGGCCACCCAAACGCGACGGCGGCCCGTGCCGGCTCCACCCGCCTGGACCGCGCCACCGTCGTCGGCTGGGTGGAGCGCTACCTCCGGGCGTGGAAGGACAAGGACGACGTGGCCGTGGGCAAGCTCTTCACCCGCGACGCCGTCTACCAGGAGGTGCCCGGCGACGACAGCCGCACCTTCGTGGGGCGCGAGGCCATCAGGAAGTACTGGCGTGGCATCACCAAGGGCCAGTCCCAGGTCACCACCCGCTACGGCGAACCCGTGATCCAGGGCGACCGCGCCGCGGTGGAGCTGTGGATCACTCTCAAAGGCGGCGGCAAGTGGATGACCATCATCGAGACGAACGTCATGACGTTCGACCGGCATGGCCAGGTCAGCCGCAACGCCGAGTACTGGACCCTGCGCCAGGGCAAGTTCGCCCCGCCCCGCGGCTGGGGCTCCGGCTCCTGATCGCGCCGGCCGTTCGGCGGGTGGCGCCGCCGCCGCTCAGCGCCACCACGGCCGGCAGCCCGCCAGTGCCGCGCCCTGACGTTTCTTGATAGGTTCCTGGCAGGTGCGCCGGGAAGCCTGGTCGGCAGTTGTCGTCGCCGACCGGTAATGAGGCTTCCGTCATGCGCGCACGTGATCTGCTCGCCGCCTTCCCCACGATCACCGTGAACACCCCCGTGCTGGAGGCCGCCCGGCTGCTGGCCGAACAGGACCTGCCCGGGCTGATCGTCGTGGACGAGCGGGGCCGGCCCGCCAGCATCCTGCCCGGCACCCAGGTGCTGCGGCTGGCGGTGCCCGGCTACTGCCAGGACGATCCCGCGCTGGCCCGGGTGATCGACGAGCAGCACGCCGACCGCTTCCTGGACTCCCTCGCGGGCCGGACCGTCCGCGACGCGCTGCCGCGCACCCCGCGCGAGCTGCCGATCGCCGCCCCGGAGGCGACCGTGCTGGAGCTGGCCGCGCTGATGGCGCGCACCCGCAGCCCGCTGGTCGCGGTGATGGAGGAGGGACGGCTGCTGGGCGCGGTGACCCTGCAGGCGCTGCTGGACCGGGTGACCGGCCGATGAGCGTGCTCGTACCCCGATCAGCTTCTGGCAGTTCACCAGGTACGGTCTGGTCGTCACCGCGATCACCGTGGCGTTGTGCGTCCCGTACCTGTGGCTGCGCTACCTGACCTGACACCATGAAAGGCCACGATGATCACCCTGCTCACCGCCTTCGCCGGGCTGCTGCTGCTCGCGGTGCTGCTGTCGAGCCTGGCCCACCGGACGATCCTGTCGACCGCCGCGCTGTTCCTGGTGGCGGGGTTCGTGCTGGGCGACGGCGTGCTGGGTGTGCTGTCGCTGCGCCCCGACGACGAGCTGGTCGGGACCTTGGCGGAGCTGGCCCTGTTCGCGGTGCTGTTCACCGACGGCATGCGCGTCGGCTGGACGGACCTGCGCAGCGCCTGGCGGCTGCCGGGCCGGGCGCTGGGCTGGGGGCTGCCGCTCACCCTGCTGATCACGGCGGCCGGCGCGCACTACCTGATCGGGCTGGGCTGGGTCGAGTCGCTGCTGATCGGCGCGATCCTGGCGCCGACCGACCCGGTCTTCGCCGCGGCGCTGGTCGGCAACGAGAAGGTGCCGCCCCGGCTGCGGCAGCTGCTCAACGTCGAGTCCGGCGTCAACGACGGGCTGGCGCTGCCGTTCGTCATGGTCTTCCTCGCGATCGCCGCCGGATCACACGACCTGCACCTCGGTGACCTGAGCCTGGAGCTGGGCCTCGGCCTGCTGATCGGGGTGGCCGTGCCGTGGCTGGCCATCAAGCTGGAGCAGACCCGCTGGTTCGCCGCCTCCACCCCGTACGAGCCGCTCAACGCCCTGGCCATCGGCCTGCTGGTGCTCGCCCTGGGCAAGGCCACGCACGGCAACCTGTTCCTGGCCGCCTTCTCCGCCGGCATCACCGTGGCCACGTTCGGGGAGCGGCAGCGTGCCTCCTTCGAGCACTTCGGCGAGCTCATCGCCGAGTTGTTCAAGCTCGCCGCGCTGCTCGTGTTCGGCGTGCTCATCACGCCTGCCCTGCTCGGCGCGGTCGGCTGGCAGGGCTGGCTGTTCGCGATCCTGGCGCTCATCCTGGCCCGCCCGGCGGCCATCTGGCTGTCCTTCCTCGGCTCGGGACTGACCGCGCGCGAGCAGGCGGCGGTCGCCTGGTTCGGGCCGAAGGGCTTCGCCTCGGTGGTGTACGCCCTGATCGTGCTCAGCTCCGGCATCGCCGCGTCCCAGCAGGTCTTCCAGCTGGTCGCGGTCACCATCGTGGTCTCGATCCTGCTGCACTCCTCCACCGACATCGTGGTGGCGCGGGGCTTCGACGATGAACGTGACGTCCCGGCCTGGTTCGGCAGGGCGCGCTGGTGATCGCCGGGCTCGGGCTGGGCCTGGGCGACGGCGACGTCGCCGGCGGCCTGGCCACCACCACGGTCATCCTGCCCGGCATCTGGGTGATGACGGGCATCGCCATGGCGGCCTTCGGCCTGTTCCGCCGGTCCGGAACGGTCGTGGGATGGACCGCCCTGGCGCTGGCCATCGCCGTGGAGGTCGGCTGGGAGGTCGGCCTGGTGAACGACGCGTTCTTCAAGGTCTCCCCGTTCGCGCACGTCCACTACTCGGCCGATTTCGGGCCGGGCACGCTGGCCGGGCTCACCGTGGTGGCGGCCGGGCTCGCGGCCTCGGGCCTGTACGCGCTCCGCCGCCGCGATCTGGCCCTGTGATCCGAGGGGACCGGGCGGAAGGCTCCGGTCCCCTCGTCCGCCGCCGGTCAGCCCGGGGACTCCGCGGTGGCGGGCGGCTTCAGGGGAGTTCGGCGAACCGATCGATCTGATGGGGGCGTCCGGAGACGATGATGATGTCGCCGTAGGACAGTTCGGTGTCGGCGGTGGCGTAGGTGAACTCGGTGTCCGGGGCTTTGACCGCCACGACGGTGAGGCCGTATTTGCTGCGCAGGTTGGACGCTCCGAGCGCGATGCCGACATAGTTCCGCGGCGGGCGCATCTTGGCCATGGCGAAATCCTCGTCGACGTCCATGTAGTCGAGCAGCCGCCCGCTCACCAGGTGGGCGACGCGCTCACCCATGTCGTGCTCGGGGAAGATGACGTGCTGGACGCCGATGCGGCTGAGGATCTGACCGTGCTGGGCGCTCACCGCCTTGGCCCAGATGTCGTCGATCGCCAGCTCCACCAGGAGCGAGGCGGTCAGGATGCTGGACTCCATGTCGGTGCCGATGGCGCAGACCGCGCGGCGGAAGTCGGCCACCCCGAGCCGCCGAAGCGCGTCCAGGTCGGTGGAGTCGGCGACGGCGACCTGGGTGAGCTGCCCGGCGAAGCTCTGCACCAGCTTGGGCCGATGGTCGATGGCCAGCACCTCGGTGCCGCGGCGGATGAGCTCCAGCGCGAGAGCGCCGCCGAAGCGGCCCAGCCCGATCACCACGACCGTGTCGGTTGTGTCGTCGCCAGCCAACGGTCACACCTTCCCTCGGTGTTCTCATCATGGCGGACGCGTTCCTCTCTCGCGCGCGATCGCCACCGTGTTGGCCCGGCTCGTTCTGACGGTGGATCCGGCTGCGCTACCGTATGGCGCGGAGTGCCGGGAAGTCTGGTCGGCGACGTCTTCAGCCGTGCGACGTGACGGAGGCTTCGTGGTGGATTCCGGCGGTTTGAGCTTGCCCAGCACCAGCGCGTGTCCCCGGCCGGCCCGGTGACGCGGCGCCCATCGGCTCTGCCGGGCCGCGGGCGGCATCCGGCGGTGGTCATCGCGGCCGGCTTCGGCACCGCGGTGCTGATCGGGACCCTGCTGCTCGGCACCCCGCTGGCCACCACCCAGGGCGACGGCTCGCACTGGCTCACCGCGTTGTTCACGGCCACCTCCGCCGTCTGCGTGACCGGCCTGGTCGTGGTCGACACCGAGACGCACTGGTCGGTGTTCGGCGAGGTGGTGATCGTGCTGCTCATCCAGGCGGGCGGGCTGGGCATCATGACGCTCGCCACGCTCGTCATGGTCATCGTCTCCGGCCGGATCGGCTTGCGGGCCAGGCTGTCCGCGCAATTGGAGACCAAGTCGGTGGTCGCCGCCGACCTGCGGCAGGTGCTGCGCAAGGTGGTGGTGTTCAGCCTGGTCTGCGAGGCGGCCGTCGCCGCGGTCCTCACCGTACGGTTTGTCACCGGGTACGGCGAGCCGCTCGGCAGAGCCCTCTACCTCGGCGTCTTCCACGGGGTGTCGGCGTTCAACAACGCCGGCTTCGCCCTGTGGCCGGACAACCTGATGCGCTTCGTCACCGACCCGTGGATCTGCCTCACCATCGCCCTGGCCGTCATCGCCGGCGGCCTCGGCTACCCCGTCGTGTTCGAGCTGCTGCGCACCTGGCGGCGCCCGCGCCGCTGGTCGGTGCTGACGCGCGTCACGGTGGGGATGAGCACTGTGCTCCTCGCCGCCGGCACGCTCGCCTTCCTGGCGACCGAGTGGCGCAATCCGGCCACGATGGGACCGCTGGACGACTCCGGCAAGCTGCTGGCCGCCTTCTTCGCCGCCGTCATGCCGCGCTCGGGCGGCTTCAACACCCTCGACATCGGCCAGATGTACCCCTCCTCCTGGCTGGTCACCGACGTGCTGATGTTCATCGGCGGCGGCAGCGCGGGCACGGCGGGCGGGATCAAGGTCACCACGTTCGGCTTTCTGCTGTTCATCATCTGGTCCGAGCTGCGCGGCGAGAATCAGGTCAACATCGGCCATCGGCGGCTCCCCTCCGCCACGCAGCGCCAGGCGCTGTCCATCAGCCTGCTGGGCGTCATCCTGGTCGCGATCTCCACCTGGCTGCTGCTCGTCATCACCCCGCACGGCCTCGACCAGGTGCTGTTCGAGGTCATCTCGGCCTTCGCCACCAACGGCCTGTCCACCGGCATCACCGCCGACACCTCACTGGCCGGGCACGTCCTGCTCAGCCTGCTGATGTTCATCGGCCGCATCGGCCCGCTGACGCTGGGCTCGGCGCTCGCGCTGAAGCAGCGCACCCGCCGGTACGAGCTGCCGGAGGAGAAGGTGATCATCGGCTGACCGTGGCGAAGGAGGCGGCGTTCCCGCACCGGGCCGCACGGCGACCGGCTCCGCCCCTCGGACCCGGCGCAGGTCATACTCGGCCGGTTCCGCCGGCGGCGCCTTCGGTCCTCGCCGCCGTCTCCAAGGCGCTCGACCGCGCCGGGTTCAAGATCGTGGCCACCGGGCTGCGGCACTGCCAGGACGCGCAGAACCGCGGCGACGAGCCGCCCATGAGCGTCGCCGAGCTGGAGAGGCTCTTCCTGGCGCTCGCCTGACACCCGGCGGCCACGGGAACCTCCGTGGCCGCCCCCTTTTGACCTTCACATACCCTGGGGGGTATCTCACTCATGGACGTCACATCGTTCCGGACACCCGGTCTGGGCGACCAGACCTACCTGCTGACCCACGAGGGCCGCGGCGTGCTCGTCGATCCCCAGCGCGACATCGGCCGCTTCCTGGACGCCGCCGCCGAACGCGACGTCGAGCTGCGCTTCGTCCTGGAGACCCACCTGCACAACGACTATCTCTCCGGCGCCGAGCAGGCCGCCCGGCGCACCGGCGCCGAGCTCGTGCTGCCCGCCGCCGCGGCCCCCGCCTACCCGCACACCCCCGCCTTCCACCTGGAGGACCTCGACGGCGGCGGCGGCCTGACCCTCCGCCCCCTCCACACGCCGGGCCACACCCCCGAGCACACCAGCTACCTGGTGCTCATCGACGGCGAGCCGGTCGCGCTGTTCTCCGGCGGCAGCCTGCTCACCGCCGCGGCCGGCCGGCCCGACCTGCTCGGCCCCGAACGCGCCCGCACCCTGGCCCGCCTCCAGCACCGATCGCTGCGCCGCCTGGCCGCGCTGCCGCCCGCCGTCGCCCTGTATCCCACGCACGGCGCGGGCTCGTTCTGCACCACGACCGGCGCCGGTGGGCCCACCTCCACCATCGCGGCGGAACTGACCGGCAATCCGCTGCTGGCCATCGACGACCCGGAGACGTTCGCCGACACGCTGCTGGCCGCGCCCATGCCCATCCCCGCCTTCTACCGGCACATGGGCCCGGCCAACATCCTCGGCGTGCCGCCCATGCCGCCCGTCCGGGCGCCCGAGCTCGACGCGCCCGCCGGCCACGTCGTCGACCTGCGCCCCCGCCACGTCCAGGCGCGCGGCATGCTGCCCGGCTCGGTCGGCATCGAGATGGCCGACGACTTCGGCAGCTGGGCCGGCTGGCTGCTGCCCCACGCCGAGCCGATCACCCTGGTCGCCGAGCCCGGCCAGGACGTCACCGAGGCCGTCACCCAGCTCGCCCGGATCGGCATCGACACCGTCCGGGGCGTCGTCCGCGACCTCGGCGACGCCGCCACGCAGACCTACCGGCCGGCGGACCTCGACACCTTCGTCAAGCTGCTTCAGCCCGGCGGGCAACTCCTGGACGTCCGGATGCCGAGCGAATGGGAGCAGGTCCGGCTGCCCGGCGCGGTCGAGCGTTTCCTGCCCGACCTGTTCACCCAGGGCGTTCCGGCCGAGCTCGACCGGGAGCGGCCCGTGCTCGTCGCCTGCGCCTCCGGCCGCCGCGCCGCCATCGCCGCCACCCACCTCGCCCGCCAGGGCTACCGGCCGATCGCGCTCACCGGCGCGGGCGTGGCCGACGTCGCCGCCGCCCTCGCCGAACTCAACCAGGGAGACCGCCCCACCTGATCCGCGGCATGGGCGCCCAGCGACGCCCAGAACGCGCAGTTGCTCGCCTTGGCCGGGTTCACCGTGCGGATGCCGCGCGGGCCAGGCGCCAGGCTCAGCACGCCGGCCGGAGAGCGGAAGCGCGGCCAGAGCGCCGCGTCGGGGCGTCCCCTTCTGGTGCGGGCGCCCGGACCGTACACGTGGGCGCGCCCTCGACCGTATCCAGGAACCCCGGCGCTCGCATAGGCGTCTCCCGGTATGACCGGATGCGGGCGCCGGCGGGCGCGGCGAAGGGCGATCTCCCCCGCCGCCCGGGCGGGGAGAGTACTGTGAGGTGGTGGACCGACGCATCTTCGGCCTGGAGAACGAGTACGGCGTCACCTGCACCTTCCGGGGCCAGCGCAGGCTCTCCCCGGACGAGGTGGCGCGCTACCTGTTCCGGCGGGTCGTGTCCTGGGGCCGTTCGAGCAACGTCTTCCTGCCCAACGGCGCCCGCCTCTATCTCGACGTGGGCAGCCATCCCGAATACGCCACCCCCGAGTGCGACAACGTCGTGGAGCTGGTCACCCACGACAAGGCGGGCGAGCGCATCCTTGAGGGCCTGCTCGTGGACGCCGAGAAGCGGCTGCGCGAAGAGGGCATCGCGGGTGACATCTACCTGTTCAAGAACAACACCGACTCGGCCGGCAACTCCTACGGCTGCCACGAGAACTACTGCGTGGGCCGGCACGGGGAGTTCGGGCGGCTGGCCGACGTGCTGATCCCGTTCCTGGTGACCCGGCAGATCATCTGCGGCGCGGGCAAGGTGCTGCAGACCCCGCGGGGCGCGGTCTACTGCGTGTCGCAGCGCGCCGAGCACATCTGGGAGGGGGTGTCGTCGGCGACGACCCGCTCCCGGCCGATCATCAACACGCGGGACGAGCCGCACGGCGACGCCGAGCGGTTCCGGCGGCTGCACGTCATCGTGGGTGACTCGAACATGAGCGAGACCACCATGCTGCTCAAGGTCGGCGCGACCGACCTGGTGCTGCGCATGATCGAGTCGGGCACCGTGATGCGCGACCTGTCGCTGGAGAACCCGATCCGGGCCATCCGCGAGGTCTCCCACGACATCACCGGGCGGCGGCGGGTGCGGCTGGCCAACGGTCGTGAGGCGTCCGCGCTGGAGATCCAGCAGGAATACCTGGACAAGGCGAAGGACTTCGTGGACCGGCGGGGCGGCGACGCCATCGCCCACCGGGTGCTGGAGCTGTGGGAGCGCACCCTGCGCGCGGTCGACACCGGCAACCTCGATTTGGTCTCGCGCGAGATCGACTGGGTGACGAAATACCAGCTCATCGAGCGGTACCGGCGCAAGTACGACCTGCCGTGGAGAAGCGCGGCTCGGTGGAGCGGGTGACCTCCGACATCAAGATCTTCGAGGCCAAGTCGGTGCCGCCGCAGACGACCCGGGCGCGGCTGCGCGGCGCGTTCATCCGCGCGGCGCAGGAGAAGCGGCGTGACTTCACCGTCGACTGGGTGCATCTGAAGCTGAACGACCAGGCGCAGCGCACGGTGCTGTGCAAGGACCCGTTCCGCAGCGTGGTGGACAAACTCATCGCCGGCATGTGACCGGGAGGTGGGCCGGGTCACCACCGGCGCAGCAGTTGCGCGTTGAGCGCGACCACGATGGTCGAGGCCGACATGAGCAGGGCCCCCACCGCCGGGCTGGGTGCCACCCCCGCCCAGGCCAGCACCCCGGCGGCGAGGGGAAGCGTGACGACGTTGTAGGCGGCGGCCCAGCCCGGGTTCTGGATCATCTTCCGGTACGAAGGCCCGCGACAGCCTGAGGACGGCGGCGACGCCGCGCGGGCCGGAGGAGGTCAGCACGACGCCCGCGGACTCGATGGCCACGTCGGTTCCCGCGCCGATGGCGATCCCGACGTCCGCGCGGGCGAGTGCGGGGCGTCGTTGACGCCGTCGCCGACCATCGCGACCCGGAGCCCGCGTTCTTGCATGGCCGTGACGGCCTGGTCCTTGTCGCCGGGGAGCACTTCGGCGTGGACCTCGTCGATGTCCAGTTCGGCGGCCACGGATTCGGCGACCGTGCGGGCGTCTCCGCTGATCATGACGACCTTGGAGACGCGCTCCGCCCGCAGCTCGTCGATGGCCCCCCTGGCCTCGGGCCGGATCTCGTCCTTGAGGGTGAAGGCGGCGACGGCGTGCGGCCGCGGGGTCAGGGCGATCAGGTGCAGGACGGTGGCGCCGTCCGCGGCCGGCCGAAGCCGGTGCGGGACGTGCGCGCCGGTCTCGCGCAGCAGCGCGGGCCCGCCGATCGCGTACGGCAGGCCGTTCGCGACGGCCTGGACCCCGCGACGAGCGCGGGGGCGCCGGTGGTGAGGGTGCCGGTCTTGTCGAACAGGACGGTGTCGACGGTCCGCATGCGTTCCAGCGCGAGCCGGTCCTTGACGAGGATGCCGGCCCGGGCCGCGATGGCCGTGGACAGGGCGACGACCAGCGGAATGGCCAGGCCCAGCGCGTGCGGGCAGGCGATGACCAGCACCGTCACGGTGCGCACGACCGCCTCGTTCACATCGCCCAGCCACGATGCTCCCGTGCTCCCGTCGGCGGGGACGCGGCCGCCGGGCCGTACCAGCACCACGTCCCCGATCCGGAGCTCGCCGGTGGGGACGGGGGCGCCGTCGCCGTCGAGGCGTTCGGAGCGGTCGGGCAGGAGCCCGGCAGGCGCCGACAGCGCCCCGCGGGCCTGCCCGAGGGCTCTGGTCTCCTGCCAGTGACCGAGCAGCATGACGGTGACCAGGGTGGCCAGCTCCCACCAGAAGTCCAGGTCGAACCAGCCGAGGGTGGTGGCGAGGGAGGCGGCGTAGGCGACGGTGATGGCCATCGAGATGAGCAGCATCATCCCCGGCGCCCGATGGTGGATCTCGTGGAAGGCGCCGGCCAGGAACGGCCGGCCGGCGTAGAAGTAGGAGATCGAGCCCAGGACGGGCCCGGCCGGCCAGAGGCCGGGCACGTCCAGGGTGTAGCCGAGCCACTCCCCCACCATCGGGCTGGTGACGACCAGCGGCACCGACAGGATCAGGCTGAGCCAGAACCGGCGGCGGAAGACCGCCGGTCCGTGGTCACCGTGCGGGTTCATGGGCGGGTGCTCCCGGGGGCGGCGGGGGCGCGGCCCGGCCCGGTGGCGGTCATCGGTCGTCCTGCCCGGGAGGGACGAAGCGCTGGACGAAGGCCAGGGCGGTGTCGCACACCTCGCGCCAGCCGCTGTCGATGGTCAGGGAGTGGCCGCGGCCGGGCATCTCGACGATCTCGGTGACGTGGTGGCTGTTGCGGGCCTGCTTCTTGTAGGAGGCGTGCGTGATGGCCCACGGCACGGTGTGGTCCTTCTCGCCGGAGACGAGCAGCATGGGGCCGCGGTTCTCGGCGGTGCTGTCCACCTTGGTCTCGCTCCACGGGTTGAAGTTGGCCACGGCGGCCTGGAACAGCGGCGCGCCGGGCGCCGGGACGGCGAACGTCTCGTACAGGTGCTTGGCCTCCTCCTCGCTGACGGCGTTGGCGAAGGCGTAGCGGAACTGCTCGTACGTGAGCGGCACGGCCCGGTGGATGTTGGCCGGGTTGGTCAGCACCGGCGCGGCCGAGCGCAGCGAGGAGATCGGCAGCGGCAGCACCCCCTGGAACGGGGCGGGGTCGATGGCGACGGACGCGCAGGACATGCCGCGCCCGGCGAGGATCTGGGTGAGCAGCCCGCCGAAGGAGTGGCCGACGACGGCGGGCCGGCGCTCCAGCTTGCCGATCAGGTCGCAGTAGTGGTCGGCGACCTGGCCGACGGTCTTGTGGGCGAACACCTCGGGGTGGGCGTTGGCCTCGCCGACGGTGTCGGGGTCGTCGGGCCAGCCGGGGGCGACGGGTGCGTAGCCGGCCTCGGCGAAGACCCGCGCCCACCGCTCCCAGCTGGTGGGCAGCAGCCACAGCCCGTGCACGAACACGACCGGGATGCGGCCGGAGGCGTTGGCCTGCTCGATCTGGGCGAGGTCGCGGGCGTAGGAAGCCTCGGAGGAGGTCGATGACATGGTTCCGTCCTTGGTTGAAGTGAGGTGGGGGTGGGGCTGGTGTCCCGGCGGGCGCGGCCGGCCGCTCTCACTCGGGCCGGCGGCTGTGGCCGGGTGCGGTTGTCCAGGGGGCGGCCCCTCGTCCCGGGGGCGGTCCGGTCGTCCAGGGGCGGTCCGGTCGTCCAGGGGCGGTCCGGTCGCCCAGGAACCGGCCCCGTCGTCCAGGGGCGGTCCGGTCGTCTAGGGGTGGTCCGGGTCTGCCGCCGGCGAGGGGCGGCGCAGGAGCAGGCGGACGGCCAGGCCGCTGCCGAGGCCGGCGGCCACCGCGAGGGCGGCCTGCCAGGCGGGCCAGGGCAGCAGGCGCAGGGCCTCGTCGGCGGACCAGCGGCCGGGCCCGGTCAGCGCGAGCGTGGCGAAGACGGCGATGAGGACCAGCGGGTACTCGTAGCCGTCCGCTTGCACCCACAGGCCGTGCCGCCATTTGACGGTGAGCGCGACCGTCATCACGCCGGTCGCGCCGGCCGCCGCGAGCGGAGTGAGCGCTCCGCCCGCGAGCAGGAGCCCGGCGCCGATCTGGGTGGCGCCCGCGGCCAGGGCGGTCAGCGCCCCGCCGCGGAAGCCGTCGCGCCGGAACTCCCGCGCGCCGCCCGCCAGCCCGGCGCCGCCGAGCCGGAAGCTGACCTTCTGGATCCCGTGCCCGGCCAGCAGCAGCCCGGCGACCAGGCGCAGGATGAGCAGGCCCAGGTCTGTCGTCATGGGACGGAGTCAGCCGCCGGCGTGGGAGCCGAGCATGGACTGGGCGTAGACGACGCCCATGCCGTAGGCGCCGCCGTGCTCCTTGACCACCTCCAGGGTGGGCGCGTACGTCTCGCCGCGGGCCCAGTCGCGCTGGAGTTCGAGCAGCACCTGCAGCCAGGTGACCGGGACGGCGCCGGCGGCGGTCATGCGCTGCATGGCGTGCTCGTGCGCGGTGGGGGTGACGCCGGCGGAGGCGTCGGCGACCACGTACACCTCGTAGCCCTGGGCGAGCGCGGACAGGGCGGGCAGCACCACGCACACCTCGGTCCACAGCCCGGACAGGATGATCTTGCCACGGCCGGTGGCGCGTACGGCGTCCACCAGCGCCGGGTCCTCCCAGGCGTTCATCGTGGTGCGGTCCACCACGTCGTGCTTGGGGAAGAGCTCGGCCAGTTGCGGCAGGATCGGGCCGGAGAAGGACTCGGCGGCCACGCTCGACAGCACGACCGGCACGTCGAAGACCCGGGCGGACTTGGCCAGGCCGACGGTGGCGTTGATGACCCCGGCCCGGTCGGCGCTGGAGGCGCCGAAGAACATCTGCGGCTGGTGGTCGACGAACAGCATCATCGCGTTGTCCGGCGTCAGCAGGCCGGGGCTGGGGGCGGCGTGCACGCCGTCAAGGTTGATCATGATCGTTCCTTTCGTGGGAAGTGCCGGTGGGCGGGGGTCACGGTCGGGATCGCGCCCGCCCGCCGGCCGTGGGAGACCACGCGCCTCGGGTGCGCGGTGGCGTCAGGGGGTGAAGCAGGGGTCGCAAGGGGCGGCCGGGTGGCCGGAGCCGGGGTCGAGGCCGGGGTCGAGGTCGCGGGCGAGGCGCCACCGGTGGTGCCGGTCGGCGTCGGCGGCGGCCTCGCCCAGCAGGTCGGCCTGGCGGGCCCCCGCGCCGCCGGGAGGTGGCGTGGCCTGGTAGCCGCCGAAATGGGCCACGGGGCTCCAGCCGGGGCTGATCGGCGGCAGGAGCTCGTCCATGCCGTCGTACTCGGCGGCGGCGTACACGATCCGGCCGCCGGCCACGGTCAGCACCGATTCGATGTGCGCGATGTCGTCGTCGGGGACGGCGAAGTAGTCGTGGGTCAGGACGGCGAAGTCCGCGAAGAAGCCTTCCTTGAGCACGCCCTTGACGTCCTGCTCGCCGGTGAGGGCGGCGCCCGCGTGCGTGTACAGCTCCAGCGCCTTCTCCCGGGAGATCAGCCGCTCGGCCGGATACAGGCGCAGGCCGCCGACGGTGCGGCCGGTGACCAGCCAGTGCAGCGCGACCCACGGGTTGTAGGAGGAGACGCGGGTGGCGTCGCTGCCGGCCGCCACGGGCAGGCCGCGCTCCAGCATCTCGCGGACGGGCGGGGTGCGGGCGGCCGCCGCCGCGCCGTACCGGTCGGTGAACGCCCGGCCCTGGAACGACATGCGGTTCTGCACGCCGATCGCGCCGCCGAGCGCGGCGATGCGGTCCAGGCTGGCGGGTGAGACGGTCTCGGCGTGGTCGAACAGCCACCGGTTCCCGGCCGGGAACAGGCCGTCGGCGGCCAGCTTCTCGAACACGGCCAGGTCGCGCCGGATCGTCTCGTCGTAGGTGGCGTGCAGCCGGAAGCCCCAGCCGTTCTCCATGAGCAGCCGCACCGCCTGCTCGAACTCGCTCTCGTAGCCGGGGGCGAGTTCGGGGCGCGGTTCGGAGAAGTTCTCGAAGTCGGCGGCGGCCCAGGTCAGGTTCTCGCCCGCGCCGTTGAGGCGCAGCCACGCGTCGCCGTCGCCGGGCCGTACCGTCTCGATCCAGCGGCGCAGGTCCGCCAGCTCCTGCCCGGCCGTCTGGGGGAACAGGTGGTAGGCGATGCGCAGGGTCAGCTCGCCGTCCCTGGCCAGGTCGATGACGGTGCGGTAGTCGCCGGGGAAGTTCTGGAAGCCGCCGGCGGCGTCCACGGCGGAGGTGAGGCCGAAGCGGTTCAGCTCGCGCAGGAAGTGCCGGGTGGAGGTCTTCTCGTCGGCGTCGTCGGGCGCGGGCGCGCCGGCGAGGGTGGAGTAGAGGATGAGGGCGCTGGGGGCGGCCAGCAGGACGCCGTTCGGCTCGCCGTCGCGGCCCCGCAGGATCTGGCCGCCTCGGGGGTCGGGGGTGTGGCGGGTGAGTCCGGCCGCGCGGACGGCGGCGCGGTTCAGAAGGGCCGACTGGTACAGGTGCAGGACGAAGACGGGCGTGTCGGGGGCGGCGGCGTTCAGCTCGGCCACGGTGGGCATGCGCCGTTCGGCGAACTGCTCGGCCGTCCAGCCGCCGACCACCCGGATCCACTGGCCCTTGGGGGTGCGGCCGGCCTGCTCGCGCAGCATCGCCAGGGCCCGGCGCAGCGAGCGCACGCCGTCCCAGCGCAGCTCCAGCGCGTAGTTGCGGCCGCCGCGGATGACGTGCAGGTGGGAGTCGTTCAGGCCGGGGACGATCCGGCGGCCCAGGGCGTCCACGACCCTGGTCCGGGGGCCCACGTGGGCGGCGAGGTCGTGATCGTCGCCGAGGGCGGTGATCGTGCCGGCGCGGACGGCGAGGGCGGTGGCGGCGGGGTTGCGGGGATCGCCGGTGAAGATCTTCGCGTTCCGTACGACGAGGTCGGCGCTGTCGCGCCCCTGCCCGGCGGGGGCCGGGGTGATACCGGCGACCGGCATCGTGGTCATGGCTGTCTCTTTCACGGGTGGGTCACAGGGTGCGGCGCACGCCGGCCTGGCGTTCGAGGTCGCGCAGCTGGACCGCCAGGTCGCCCTCGACGGCGTGGTGGGCGGGCCCGGTGCGGCCGATCGGCAGCACCTCGCGGCCGCGCATGTCCTCCAGCATCAGCGCGAACGCGGCGTACATCGCCACGGCGGCCAGCAGCAGGCCGAGCACGCCCGACGCGGTCGCCGGCCAGGCGGCGCCGGTCAGGCCGGCGGCGGCGGCCACGGCGAAGCGGGGCACGGCGGTGACCAGCACCAGCCACAGCGCCCGCTTCGGCCTGGCCACGCTCGCCATCAGCACGGCGAACAGGGCGAAGACCAGGTTCAGCGCGCCCAGCACGACGGTGCCGCCGGGCGGGTCGAGGGCCAGAACCAGCGAACTGGCCAGCCACATGCCGGAGAAGCAGGCCATCAGCGTGGCCGCGATCACGTCGCGCGCGCCGAAGGCGATGATGCCCACGATGAGCTGCAGGACGAAGGCCGGCACGATGGTCAGCGCGACCGCGGGGCCGGCGCCCGGCGGGAACAGGCCCAGCTGGAGGCAGGCGGCCATCGTCGAGGCGATGGCGACGGCGTAGAAGCCGAGCGGCATCGGCGAGGCGATGGGCCGCAGGTTGATCCGCGTCATGCCGCGCAGATCCGGTTCGTGCCGCCGGCCGCCGGGTGACGGCTGCTCGCCGGGGAGGCTGTCGCTGGTGGTCATCGGCTCAGCTCTGGTGCAGGGCCCGGCGCAGCGTGGCGGTGGCCAGCTCGATCGCCGAAGCCGCGGCCTGCGTCTCGCGCAGGGTGTTGAGCATGACGAAGTCGTGGATGATGCCCTGGTAGCGGACGGCGGTGACCGGCACCCCCGCCTGCCGCAGCTTG
>NZ_JOAG01000029.1 GCF_000725485.1 Nonomuraea candida
CGCCTAGTGACACGCCGCATCAGCGTGCCCGCAAGCGTTTCCGCAGCTCACAGCCCAGAACTGTGTGCTTTTCTCGCTACACATCTGCGGAACGCAGGTGCTGCAGGCGCTTGATTTCGCCGATCAACTGCGTCATCAGGGAGGGATCGATGCCCACCTGGTTCGGAGGTGGGCTCATCAGCGTGACTCCCCGGGCGGAAAGATCGGGGACCGCCCTGGCCACTGGCCCAGCGAATCCATCGGCTTCGCCGGTTCAGGGCTCGCGGGAGTGGAGTCGACCAGCGCGAGTGCCCGCTGGAAGACGCTTCTATACGCCAGGTCCCATGCCTTGCAGTCCTCGATGAGCCTGTCTGCGGCCCTGCCCTTCATCGCGCCGCTTTCGAGCAGGCCGACGAGCTTGCGCACGTCGTTGGCGTGCTGGTCACGTAATTGCTCGATCATCCGTCGAGCTGCGTTGATCTGTTCCTGTGTCGCCATCATCCTCGGATCCTTCGGATCTTTGAGACGGCTATCCCTGGGATCAATGTGACCATAAGGGGCACGGGTTGGCGCGTCGAGGGGAATTGCCGAACTGGTATTGACGCGACAATCGAGCGGAATGGCGCGACTCCTTGATCGCTTGTGGCTTGCGCGGTAACTGCGGCTCGTAGGCTCTGCGGCGGCCTTGAGCAGGGGGCTGACGGATACCCTCTGCTGATCTACGCTGGACTGCAGGTAACGGTCGGTGTCTTTCAGTCGATGGCATCGATGAGGCGAGATCGCATACGGGGAGTACGAAGGGCTGATTGCGTGGCGGGTGGTCGTAGCGAGTGGGAAAGGCGTCAGGCGGCTCAACGGAGAGAAGCTGAACGGCGAGCACGCGAGGCGGCCAGGCTGGCGAAGGAGAATGAGCGCGAACGCCAGCGCCGGCATCTGGAGAAGCAGCAGGCGTCAGCCGACCAAAAGACTGCGACGGTGGCGAAACGCATCGAGGAGCTTGATCGGATATTGGTCAGCGTGCTCCGAATTCGTCCCCTGGCGTTCGACCAGATGAAGGTTGTCCCTTCCGTGCAGCCGTTCAACCCCGGACGTATGGGAGTCGCTGAACGGCCTCCAGACTGGGGACAGTTCGCTCCGCCTACACCCTCCGGTATCAGCAAGATCTTCGGCGGTCAGAGCCGATATGAACGCAGCCTCCAGGAGGCGCGCGGGCGGTTCGACGGAGAGGTAGCTCAACATCGGAAACGCGAGGAGAAGCGTCTCCGCGAGCTTGACGCCGCTCGGACGGCCTATGATCGGCAGGTCGCCGCCGCCAAGGATAAAGCGGCAGCCGACAATTCCCAGCTGGACCGGCTGCGCGCCGAGTTCGACAATGGCCAGCCAGGCGCTGTTGAATGGTTCGCCGCCAAAGTCTTGGACAGCTCGGTCTACCCGAAGGGCTTCCCCCGCCTCTACCAGGTCGCGTACCGGCCCGAGAACCATGATCTCGTCGTCGAGTTCGAACTACCCCCGCAGAGCGTCATCCCGGATGTTCGCGGCTACAAATACGTCAAGGCACGGGACGAGATAGATCCGGTGCCCAGACCGCAGACCGAGGTCAAGCAGAGATACGTCAAGCTTCTCGCATGTGTCGCGCTGCGCACGCTCCACGAGATCTTCGCCGCCACTCCCGGCAACATCATCGAGGCGATCGTGTTCAACGGGCGCCTCAACACCATAGATCAGGCGACTGGCAAGAAGGTGCGCCCCCACCTGCTGAGCGTCCAGGCCGAACGAGCGGCCTTCGAGGAGTTCGTCCTCGCCGATGTCAATCCAGTGGCGTGCCTGAAGCGTCTCAACGCCTTGGTCTCTCCGAACCCCTATGACCTGGAGGCGATTGAGCCGTTCATCGCCTTCGACCTCAAGCGCTTCCGTTTCTCCGCGGACATGGATGTCGTCGCAGGGCTGGATTCACGTCGCGATCTCCTGAAGCTGACTCCGACGGAGTTCGAACATCTCGTCAGAGAGCTGTTCATCGCCATGGGGGCGGAAGCCTGGACCACCATCCCGTCCAAGGACGGCGGCGTGGACGCGGTGGCCACCAGTAACAACCTCTTCTTCGGCGGAGTCTGCCTCATCCAGGCGAAGCGATGGGCGGGGCTTGTCGGGCTGGACGCGGTCCACGCGCTCACCGGCGTCATGGCAGACCACAACGCCACTACGGGTGTCCTGGTCACCACCTCATGGTTCGGGCGTGCCAGCGAGCAGTTCGCCCAACGGAACAGGATCACCTTGATCAACGGCGCCGAGCTCAAGCACCTCATCAAGCAGTACTTGAACATCGATGTCATTCCGGGGACAACACCCCCTCGGAATGCGAGAGTCTCGGACAATACGCAGTCTGGCCGCCCAGGGCCCGACGCCTGAACGCAGCTCTGCAGGGGGAGTGGATACGGCGCGCCTACTCCTGCATATGAGCCCCGCGCATGATGGTGATGCCTTGGAGGACGTTTCTGACAACGTGGTCGGCTCGGTGTTCGTGGCCTGGCCACGTGCCTCGGTCGACCCAAATCGCGCGCAGGCCGGCGCCCTGCGCGCCTTGGATGTCTGCGATGAGGTTGTCGCCCACCATCCAGCCGCCTTCGGCGAGGCTGACTCCACACCGCTCGGCGGCGATATGGAAGAGCCGGCTCTCCGGCTTGCGGACGCCCTCGACTCCCGATACGGCGTATCCGTCCACCGCATCGGCCAAGCCGGTCCGCTGGAGTTTGCCGAGCTGGTTGTCGGCCATACCGTTCGTGACGATCCCGACACGCCATCCTGCGGCGCGCAGCTCGGCCAAGGCTTCGGGCACTCCTGGGTAACACCGCACGAGATGCGGGATGCGCTTACGGTATGCGGTCCACAGCGCATCGACATCCTCGGGAAGCGCGAAGTGCTTGCGTATCTGTCCGAAGAACGCCTCACGATGTGGATGCGTGTCACGATCCAGAGAGGCGAGCCACGCGACGCCATCCGGCCCGAGCCGCCACTGTTCGGCGAACTCCTTCGCCCAGTGCAGGAACGCGGTGTCGAGGTCGACAAGCGTCCTGTCGAGGTCGAAGAGGGCGAGGCGCTGCACGTGGCCACCCTAGACGTGAGGTGCTCGCCGACAACAGAGCAGGCCCGAGGGGTATCGCTGCTGACTTCGGTCTAGTCCCCTTGAACCCGTGGTACGCGCATCAAACTGGCGAGATACTCCCGCAGGGCCGGATTGACCGCATAGATGACTGTCCCCCGCATACCTCTCGTGAGCAGAACCTTATACACATTGCGGACAAGCTGGTCGAAGTCGCTGTCGGAGACTGACTTGCGGCTCTTGAAGGCGGGATCCTTGTTCTCGCTGCGAACAGTAACCAGTTGGCCGTCCTGAACGGTCAGGTCGGGGCCCAGAATGACGCCGTTCCAGTCGTACTCGAACCCTTGGGCGGTATAGACGCACCCGACCTGCCCGAATCCGTTGGGCTCGCTGGCCCAAAGCATGCTGGGTGGGTAGTCGCCGACGGCGCGGTCCTTCTTGACGTTCCATGGCCGCGCCCAGTCGCCGATGACGACGTCATTGACGAGGGTGTCATCGGAACGCGGTTCGCTCCATGGCCAGCAGTAGCCTGCGGTCATGCGGGCGGTGCCAGGCTTGGCGCGCAGGAACGCCTCAAGCTCTTGTGGCGAGTCGGCGAGCCGCACCTCGAAGGCATCGTCTCCGTCCCACTCCATCGGCCCGTCGTCGGCCAGGCCGAGCAGCCGGAGAACCCACTGTTCGTACTTCCTGCTGCCGCCGCAGCGGAACTGCTCGTCGAGCGATACGAACCGCACGTCATAGCCCTTGGTCCGGGCATAGTCCTCGATCCCCGCCACGGTGCCGAGTTCCCCTGGTCGCACGACTTGGTGCTGATCGAGGAGGAAAACCGGAACACGAGCCGTGGACAGCAGCTCGTCGAGCTGGCTGCGGCCCGTCCTCTTGGCCGCAGGGGTGAAGCGGTTGGTGGACGTCTCGCGGATGCGATGAGCTTCGTCGCAGATCAGCACATCCATGCCGTTCTGCTCGGCGTCGGTGAAGCTGTTGAAGTACTTGAAGAGGTTCTTGATCCGGGTGCTGCCGCGACCGGGGTAGCGCCGCATGGTCTGGGTGAATGACTGCGAGCCGGTGGCGTGCAGTGCCGACCGGCCCTGCCGGTAAAGCTCGCCGAGAAGTGACAGAGCGATGACGCTCTTGCCGCTCCCCGGCCCCCCGGTGACGACGACGACCTGCTTGAAGTCCGCTCGTCGAGCTCTGTCGACGGCGCCCATGACCAGCTCGTACGCGACCTGCTGCTCATCCAGCAACGTGAACTGCTCGCGCTCGCGGATCTCTTTCGAGGCGTAGGCCATCAGCTGCTTGCTCGGCGCGACTGGGCTGGACAGGAGCCGATCCGCGGCGTTTGCGCCCGGCTTGTCCGACAGTCGCTCGCTCAGATAGCGGAGAAACTCTCCGCGCCGTTGTTTGGTGAACAGGCGGCTGCGCTCGTCGCGCACCTGCTCCGACAAGCCGTCGATGTCCAGGTCCATCGCGTTGTGGAGGTACGCGGCTCCGTGCACGGCGTTCGGCTTGCCGCTGAGCACGCCGAGGAAGTCGCACATGTACTCGCAGTACCGGCGTACCTGCTCGGCGGGATGCAACATCTCGCCGCCCGGCATGCCGTCCACGATGACCAGATGCTCGCCTGATTCGGACGGCTCGGCACGGCTCCACTGCTTGAGCTCGACGACGACGTACGAGTCCTCGCCGGTCCGTGGATGTACGCCTGCGAGGACTACGTCGGCTCGCCGGCTGGTCAGTGGAAGCTTGTACTCCACGAGCATTTCCACTCTGCCCAACCCGGCATCGAGCAGGTCGCGTGCGAGAACCGGCAAGCTGTTTTGCCAGGACTTGATCTCGGAGGGAGAAGGGCGGCGTCCAGTGGATGCTCTTACGTTCTCAGCGATCGCTTCTATCAGGGTGGTTTCGAGTGGAGAGGCCAGCAGGCTTTCAGCCGTCGTTCTCATCACCATTGACGCTGCCCCTGCCCTCGAAGGTGTGTCTGTCCCTTCTCGGTTGAGTGGGTGGTCACCTTCAACATCCTGTGTCCAACTTTCTGAGCCAGCTGAGAAATCCGGTGAGCTGCTCGACCTCTTCTTCGGCCGGAGCCGTCAATATCGACCCGTGATGATGGGCGAATCGGTTCCGTATCCGACGCACACCAGCGACTTCCTCCACAAACGCCGCCTGATCGATGCGCCAACCGAGGCGCGCCCAGCAGTCTGGCCGGCGAAGCAGATGCTCGATGTTTCCCAGGCTCAACTCGTTCACGGAGCCAAGAGACGGCTTACTGGATGCCTCCTGGAGCTCGATAACGGTTGGGAAGGCCACGTCGATGATGCGCCGAAGCCGACGCTCGATCTCCCCAAGCAGCCGATGGGGAGCGCTGAAGCGATCAAGAGCGGTTATGGCATCGCGGAGGGTAACGATGCCGTTGATACGTGACTGATCGTCCTCAACGAATGCGAACTCGTGGCGTTCGAGCAACGGCAGGATCTCCTGCACCTCGGCGTCGAGGTCAACTGTCTTAGCAGGACGGATAGCGCCCTTCAGGACCTGTTCGCGACTGCAGAGCCGGGCGATGGCAATGGACTCCAGTGTCACGACACCGATCAACGTCAAAGCATCGGTCAGGACAGGCAGCTGGCCTATACCGTGACGAGTCAGAAGAGTCTCAGCTCGAGCCAGGCTGTCGGTCGTCGACAGGCTGATGAGTCGGCCCGGACGAGCGGAAGGGAGGTCGGCAACCCGCAGCACGATGCTGCCGTCGTGTGTCATCGGTGGCCCCAGGGCCAAAGGACGTGCGTGCAGGGGCGCGCGAAGGCGACCATGCGTTTGGGCAGCATGGGCTACTCCTACGGGTAGGGGCTGTCCTGGACCGCTATGCGGCGGATGCCCGTCGGGCCGTCTGATGTTGAGACGATAGCGTGCCAAGGCGACAGTCCGCACCATTGATGCGTATAGGGCGAGCACGATGAGAGCGAACTACTTGGACATATCGGCTAATACTGCCGTGGGAGGGGTGCGCCCTATGGGGCATCTCTGCAGATCAGAGGGAGGATGTGCTGTAGGCGTCCTAGCGGAGGATGCTCTCTGGCCAGCACCTAAGTGCCGAGTATCGTCCTTCGCCCTTGCAGCCGCCGGCACGCCCACCGGATAGTCGCTGCGCGTCAAGCGAGCGGGTATCCGGTGCCTGGGAGTCGATGCCTCGTCGTATAAGTGGAGGTGTGGGTGTGCCGCTACAGCGTGCTAGGCCGCGCATCCCAATAAAGACTCCTGCTGCGACGCACGTCCAATACTCGAACTCCATTGAGATGAAGGAAGTATTTGTCGCAGGCGTGTGTCAGCACAATTGTCGCTCCTCCCTTCTGCATACAATGACTGATCAAGACATTCGAGATATTGCTGCGGGCAGCAAGCCGGCCAGATGATCCCGCAGCTCAGGATCAACCGCATAGATGACCGTGCCTCGCATGCCTCGCGTGAGCAGGACCTTGTACACATTGCGCACCAGCTGGTCGAAGTCGCTGTCGGGGACCGACTTACGACTCTTGAAGGCAGGATCCCTGTTCTCGCTGCGAACGGTAACAAGTCGACCGTCATGGACAGTCAGATCGGGGCCCAGGATGACGCCGTTCCAGTCGTACTCGAACCCTTGGGCCGTATAGACGCACCCGACCTGCCCAAAACCGTTCGGATCACTCGCCCACAGCATGCTCGGCGGGTAGTTTCCGACGGCGCGATCCTTTTTGGTGTTCCACGGCCGCGCCCAGTCATCGATGACGACATCGCTGACCAGAGTGTCGTTGGGCAGGGGGTCGCTCCATGGCCAACAGAAGCCGGCGGTCATGCGGGCGGTGCCAACTTGTGTCGCAAGATCCGCTTCGAGCTCCTGCGGTGAGTCGGCGAGTCGTACCTCGAAGTCCTCGTCCCCATCCCACGCCATGGGGCCGCCAGGGGCCAGCCCGAGCAGCCTGCGAACCCACTGCTCGTACTTGCGGCTGCCGCCGCAGCGAAATTGCTCATTGAGGGAGACTCGCCGCACGTCGTAGCCCTTCGTACGGGCATAGTGCTCGATGCCCTCGACGGTGCCGAGTTCCCCAGGGCGGACGGCCTGATGCTCATCGAGCAGGAACACCGGCACCCGAGCCGTAGACAGCAACTCGTCGAGTTGGCTGCGTCCAGTGCGTTTGGCGGCAGGAGTGAAGCGGCTGGTAGAGGTTTCGCGGATGCGGTGAGCTTCGTCGCAGATGAGGACGTCGAGGCCGTTCTGTTCGGCGTCAGTGAAGCTGTTGAAGTAGTGGAAAAGGTTCTTGATCCGGGTGCTGCCTCGGCCAGGGTAGCGCCGCATGGTCTGAGTGAAAGCCTGGGAGCCGGTGGCGTGCAGCGCCGATCTGCCCTGCCGGAAGAGCTCGCCGAGAAGTGACAGAGCGATGACGCTCTTGCCGCTGCCGGGACCTCCGGTGACGATGACGACTTGTTTGAAGTCCGCGCGCCGGGCGCTGTCAACGGCGCCCATAACCGTCTCGTACGCGACTTGCTGCTCGTCCAGAAGAGTGAACTGTTCGCGTTCGCGGATCTCTTTGGAGGCGTACGTCATGAGCTGCTTGCTCGGCGCGACGGCGCTGCTGAGGAGTCGATCGGCCGCCTCAGCTCCTGGCTTGTCCGACAGTCGTTCACTCAGGTAACGCAGAAACTCGCCGCGTCGCTGCTTGGTGAAGAGCCTGCTGCGTTCGTCGCGGACCTGATCTGACAGGCCGTCGACGTCCAGGTCCATGGCGTTATGCAGGTATGCCGCGCCATAGACGGTATCCGGATTGCTGCTGAGCGCTCCCAGAAAGTCCCGCATGTACTCGCAGTATCGGCGGACCTGTTCGGCAGGATGCAGCGCTTCGCCGCCGGGCATGCCATCAACGATCACGAGATGCTCGCCCGCTTCAGAGGGCTCGGCCCGGCTCCACTGCTTGAGTTCGATCACGACGTAGGAATCCTCGCCAGTCCGCGGGTGGATGCCGGCAAGCACCACGTCCGCACGTTTGCTGGTCAGAGGGAGCTTGTACTCCACGAGCATCTCGACCCTGTGCAAACCTGCGTCAGCGAGGTCACGAGCAAGGGCCGGCAGACTGCGCTGCCAAGACCTGACTTCGGAGGCGGAGGAACGACGCCCGGTGACGGTTCGCACGTGTTCGGCGATGGCTTCCGCCAGGGCGGCCTCGCTGGGAGAAGCGAGTACGTTATCGACAGAAAGCCGCAGCGCCGTCACAGACATCCCCCAGGGCAGCACGAGAGAACTCGTGCGGGTGGGGGCATATCCGCTCCGGCCGGAGCCGTACGAGTGCGGAAGCCCGTCGGGCCGCATCGCGTGGTCGCCCAAAGAGTAGCGGCGGCACCGGCATGAGGGAGCCGCAACAGAACACCGACAGATGGCGTGGTCTCCCCACTTTGCCCGCCTCCCGCCTCTGGGCGTGAACTCGGGCGGTCCATCGGGCGGCGTATCCTTGCCGGTCGCGCGATGTCCGAATAATGGATCTTATCCCTTATAAATCAATACATGTATCTGTTCGATGGGACCATCGCTCAAGCCGCTGCGCAGCTACGGAATCCGCAGTTCTATGCCGAGTGCGTCCGTCGGTTCACTGACGCCTATGGCGTTGCCCCTGGGCCGTCAGAGCAGGGGAGTTGGCGGCGAAGCTGGCCGGCGCTGTTGAAGGCGCTCACCGCGGCAGGCCTCGGCGGCCTGCGCATCATGTTGGAGTATCCGCTGCCAGGGACCGGGCAACGAGCTGACGCGGTGGTGCTAGGTCAGCGAGTCGACGACGCCAAATTGGTGGCGGTCGTGGTGGAGCTCAAGCAATGGGAGCAGGCGGAACGGCACGCTGGCGATGCGCTACTGCTCGACGTTGGTGGAAGAGTTGAGGAGCATCCGGCGCGACAGGTCGGCAGTTACGTGCACTACCTCACCAACTGGGTAGGCGAATCCATCGACATGGAGGTCAGAGGCGTTGTCATCATGCACAACGCCGGTCCATCGTTCGTCGAATGGTTACGTGAGCTAGTTGCGCGCGGTCCCAGCTCGGCCTATCCGATCCTCGGGCAGACCGATCTGGAACCCGAAGCCCCAGCCAGACTGTGCGCTGACCAGATGGCTTGCGGCGACCTTGAGCCCCCTTCGACGGCGCTCGTGGAGCGTTTCGTCGAAACGCAGCACTTGCCCTCTCCGAAGCTGCTCTCCCGAGTCGCTGACGCCATCAAGGGAGTCGGCGGTTTCACACTGATCGGTGATCAGGACAAGGCTCGTCTGCATATTCGCGATGCCGCTATAGCTGTCGAGCACGGCCGGTCGGGACACGTGATCGTCGTGACGGGAGGCCCCGGCACCGGCAAGACTGCCATCGCGGCCCGCGTCCTCGGGGACCTCTGCCTGCGTGGTGGCGCGAATCCCCGCCTACTGACTCCCTCGGGAGCGTTGACCAAGCAACTCAGTCGAGCGGTTGGAGCCACCGCCAGAGGGTTGATCACCAACATCGCCAAAGGGATACCGGGCGGATTGTCGGAGAGCAGCATCGTGCTGATCGACGAGGCGCATCGTCTGCATACCGCCACGAAGCAGCGAGCAACAGAATTTCCGGACATACTGCTGCGGCTCGCTGAAAGAACTGGTGCGATAGTTCTTTTTCTGGACGAGCGGCAGATCATCCGTCCGAGCGAGGGCACAACTCTTGAGGAGTTGCGCCGTATAGCTGAGCACCTGAACCAGGCGTTCACCCACATCGATCTAACTGTCCAATTCCGCTGCGCTGGTTCCCAAGTCTACCTGCACTGGATCGACGACCTGTTCGCCCAGGAAGGCTCACCCTCCCTGTGGCTGGGTGAAGATTATGATCTGACCTTGGCTGAGTCTCCGCTAGACCTCGAGACCTGGACGAACGATCACATCGCGCGTGGGCGCAGTGCTCGGATCGCAGCAGGGTTTTGCTGGCCATGGAACTCGCGAACAAAGCCACCGCTGTTGCCGGAAGTGGCTATAACCTGGGGCGACAGCGGGGGAAACGAGCAGACCTGGAAGCTGCCCTGGAACTCGCGTGCAGGCGAAGTCATTGGTAATGAGGCTGAAATTCCAGGACGTCCTTATTGGGCAACCGACCCAGGAGGACATCGGCAAGTAGGATGTATCTACACGGCGCAAGGATTCGAGTACGACTACGGGGCGGTCATCATTGGCGAAGACCTCGTACGGACTCCTTCGGGCTGGATGGCGCGGCCAAGTAAGAGTCACGACAAAGAAGTCAACTATCTAACGCCCGAGAAATATCTCTTCTACGCGCTCAACACGTACCGCGTGCTTGCCACACGTGGGACGAAGGGTACGCGCCTGTATTCGACGGATCCGTATACTCAGCGTTTCCTGCGCACTCTTCTGCCAGGAGCCTGAAGCAAGCCGGTCCCCCTGCTGAAGCGTCGGTTCAACTGCGTGGCCTCACCTCATCCAGCCACAGCCTGCGTTCGAAGCCGCCTCGCTCAACTCGCTTAAGGCGTGCGGCCTCCTTAACCGCGTCGTCGGAGTACCCCAACGTCGCGGTCAGGGTCATCAGAACCTCATAGATGTCAGCCAGCTCCTCAAGACGACCACCCGGCTCGGCGCGACGCAGCTCTTCAGCCTCCTCGGCGAGCTTGGCTGTCAAGGCAGCGACCAGCTCGGACGCGCCGAGCACGCGAACTTTGGCCATCTTGCCATCGGCCTCGATGATCTGAGGGATCTGATCCCGGACCAGCTTGCCGTAGACGATCGTCTGTTCGTCGCGCAAAATTGTCGCCCCCTTGGCTGATACTGCTCACATGGACTACCGCCGCGGTGTGGTCACAGGTGAAAGCGTATGGCGCGCCATCGTGCTCTACGGCGCGAACTCGGCCACCTACAAGTTCGCCTTCGGCGCGACCCTGCTCGAGGTCGCTGCCACCGGTCGTAACCATGTCACGCTCGACGAACTGGCACCGCGGTACGCGGAACTCCTCTGTGAGGGCCTTCAGCGTCAGCCCCGACAGGGAACCTCGGCTCGCAGCAGGTTCCTCGACGCCTGCCGTGCGTTCAACGCCGGCGAGCTCGACCGCGACACGTTGCACCGGCGAACGGTCCAGCTCGGCTTCAGCAACGTCGTCGACGCATTCCCCAAGCTGGGCGGGGACCAGGCACCACTGAGCTACTACGAGGATCAGCGTAAGAATTCCGCCGCACCCGGCCTCGTGCTGCGCGACGAATTGCTTGAGCTCGCTGCCTCGGTGCACGCGCAGGACCTCGATGCAGAAACTGCCGCCCGCTGGCGGCTGGTGGAGACGGCGTGGGCCACGGGCATTTCCGATGGGGTCCTGGGCCCGTCGCTCATTTATGACCCTGACAAGCAGGCCCTGGTCCTCCAGTCCAAGCAGCGTCGGCGAAGCGTGACCGGGGTGGTCGCCGCACTCAACGGCTATCAGGACGGTCGCTGCGCCTACTGCAACGAGCTTATGACGCGGCTCGTAGGCGCTGGACCCATCGTTGAGCACGTCCTGCCCTGGAAGTTGCTCACCCGTCAGTGGCATGGCCCTGACGTCGACGCCATCTGGAACCTCGTCCTGGCCTGCTGGTCCTGCAACAACGCCAAGCGGGATCGAGCTCCGCACGAGACGTGGATGCCATGGCTCGAACAGCGGAACAACGACCTCATCGAATCACGTCACCCACTACGCGAAGTGCTCATGGCTCAGACCGGTACAACGACGGCCGAGCGGCGTCACACCCTCAAGCGCGCGTACCGGAGGGCGACAGAACTTCTCCCAGCGGTTTGGATGCCACCCGTAGCTGGCCACCTCGCATAGAAACCTGGCTGAGGCGTACACGGCGGATCCCCATCAGGCTTCCGACTTCTGGTCGAACGGGGGCAGATGGTACTTGTATCCGACAGGGGAGAGCCGAGCTTGATCTAGTGACCAGGGATGAAGGATCGAGGCTTTGCCTCCGCTAACTGTGATCCCACCGTCGTGGTCTCGGCTTACAACGATGTTGCTGAGTACGAACAGGGCCACGTGCGGGTAGTCCTTGGCGTGTTGGACTTCGTTGGGCGTGAGAAGAATCTTCTGCGGATCGCCCGTCGTCCCCTTGACTTCGACATGCCAGGCGGCGCCGTCGATCTCGACCACATAGTCGAAGCTCTCGGTACGCGAGGTGTCCGTGACCTTGCCGAGCTTGCTGTAGTGGAGGAGCGCCTCGTTCATCGCGTGCGTCTCGACCGCTACCTTCACCTGCTGGTCTGTAGCGAAGCCTTGCCCCTTGCGGGACGTTCGTGGTCGACCAGCGGCGGCGGCGACCTGGCGTTCGGCCTCCTCAACGCCGCTTCGAGTGAGAACCGTAGGGGGCCGCTCTCCGACGAGTGCTTCTACCGCTTCCTTCACCTCTGGGAGTACATCGAGCACTGCGTTCGGGCACTTGGCAAGGTATGTCTGCCAGGTCCGTAGGGAGTCCTGGTACTGAATCCACGGAAAGTAGAGCCGCTGTCCGGGGAACTCCGCCTGCAGAGCATCTCGGACTGCGAACAGAGCTAATCGGCGTTGCCGGAGGACCGCTAAGGACAACGGTTCGGCCAGAGGGCGGTAGTCCGCGAGCGCAACGACGAGGCCGGGGAGCCATCCTGGCTTGGCGCCGGCTTGTCTCGCGTAGGAGCCACGTGCGACCCACCAGATCGGCTCGTTGTACCGCTCGCCTGTCGCGCGGCTGACGCCCACGATCTGCTCTGCCCCGCTGTCGTAGTGAACGACGAGGTTGTTGGCCTGGACGGCACTGACCAGTGCGTAGCCTGGGGTGCTCACGCCGCCCCGAGCAGCAACGGGCGCCTTGAGGTCGCTGCCGATGTCATCTCGTCGCGTGATTTCCATGAACAAGTTCTCATCGGACCGCTGTGACCACCAGTACGCGACCATGGTCCCCATCCTGCCGCAGCTGGATCTTGGACTCCATAGGTCCGTACTTGGCTACCGAACTCGGCTCTTCTGCAGCTCCCAAGGAAGCACGAACTGCTTCCTGAGCTGGGGAAACACAATCAAGATCATCCCGTATATATCCCGTGATCAAGGTCCTACGGCTGCATTCGGGTGCCTTCGGCGACCTACCAAGGGACTGGAAGCAAAAGACCTGCGGTCAAGAAACCGCAGGTCAGATGGCCAAAAGCCTGGTCGAGATGAGTGCCCCCGGCAGGATTCGAACCTGCGGCACCCGCTTTAGGAGAGCGGTGCTCTATCCCCTGAGCTACGGAGGCGGACGCCAGTAAGCCTAGCGAAAGTCTGGCACTGTGTGGGACGTCGGGGCGCCGTCAGTTTGGCTGGGTTGGTTATGGGTGCTCTGAGCTGCGGTAAAGGCATGACAAGTGATCAGAATCTTGCTCAACGGGGGCGGATAGCGTCTGCCTGTGACCAGGAGGCGATGCACGCAAGCCCGTCGGCGGCCCGTCGTGTTGTTCGGGGCGTTGCTGGCGCCGGCGATCCTTGCGGGAGGGCTGCTGGCGGGGGAGATGGGTGGGTTCGAGGGGAGTGCGGCAGCCGGCTGGGCTGGGGCTGGGGGCGAGGGCGAGGGCGGTTCGGTGGTGGGGGTGGGGTTCGAGGCTGTGCTGGTGCCTGCGCCGGTGCGGCCGGATCGGCGGTATGCGCGGGTTGTGCCTGCTCCCGTGCGGGTTCGGGTGGTGGAGCGGGAGCCGGACGTTTCGGTTGGGGAGAGCAGGGCGGAGGCTCCCGATCGGGAGGTCGCCGGTCAGGAGGTTGCCGATGACGAGGGCGTGGACGTGGAGCCTGTCACGCCGGCTCCGGTGGAGACCCAGTCGGGGTGTCCGGGGGAGTGGGCGGATACCTGGTTGTGGGAGTTGTGCCGGGATCGGGAGCAGGAGGCGGCTGCGGGGGAGAGTTGGGTGCCTGGGATCTGAACCGTGCGTGATCGGCCGGCGTACTGAGCTGTAAGGGCGGGTTAGAGGGTCATGGTGCGAGAGGAGAGAAGAGGAAGGAGGGGGAGGGGCGCGGCCGGTGCTGGTGGGCTGGTGTGGGGTGGGTGGTTCGTAGGGGCCGGGCGGGTGGGCAAAGTGGGTTATTTGTCTCATAGCGGCTCTTCGGAGTTCGGTCCGGGCACTCGGGGGGCTGTAGTAACGTGCGTGCCTGACCCGGGTAACGAGTTTGCAAACGGAGGAGTCGAACGTGCCAGCCCCTCGATCAGCGGGTCTGATCGCGGTTGTCATGGCGGTGGCTTCTCTCCTCGTGCTCGTCGGGGTGGTGCCGGCGCAGGCTCACGTACGCGTTCAGCAGGTGCAGCAGGGGCTCGAACGGCGGGATCCGTCTAATCTGACCGAGTTGCGGAAAGAGGCGGAGAAGTCGGCCAAGGAGCTCGAAGAGGCCACCAAGGCGCTGGAGAAGCGGCGGGCCGACATCGCGGCCTCCGAGAAGGAGCTCAAGAGCAAGCTGACCACGTTGCAGAACCTCGAGCGGCAGCTGGCCGTGATGCGGCAGCCTGTGTCGCAGCTGGCCGAGTTGTTGTACCAGCAGCCGCTCGTGGCCGGTGGCGTCGTGCCGTTCCTGTCGGGGAGCGCGGACGAGAAGACCCTGCGGGCCCTCATGGACACGAACCAGATGGTGGCCCAGCGGCAGCACGCCGTCGAGCAGACCAGCGCGTTGTACAAGGAGGCCGAGCGGCTCGCCGCTGAGGCGCAGGAGCTGCGGGCCGGGAACCTGCTGGCCGAGGCGCAGCTCGCGGCCGAGGTCGACACGTTGCGGCAGCGGTCGGATAAGATCGTGAAGTCTCTCACCGCGGCGCTGGTGAAGCTGGGGATCAAGATCGACAAGGTGGGGCGGGCGGCGCTGGGGTGCAACCCGCTGCGGGCGGCCACGGCCGACCAGTATCCCAACGGGCTCATTCCCAAGAGCATGCTCTGTCCTTTGCAGCAGAAGGGGTTCAGTCTCAGGGCCGATGCCACCATCGCCTTCGTGAGCCTGAACGAGGCCTATCGGCAGCGGTTCGGCAAGCCGATGTGCGTGACCGACGCCTACCGGAGCCTCGCCGAGCAGCAGTCGGTCTACTACCGGCGGCCCGGGTTCGCGGCGGTGCCGGGGCGCAGCAACCACGGCCTCGGGCTGGCTGTGGACCTGTGCGGTGGCGTGGAGAGGGCCGGGTCTCCGGAGTTCGTGTGGATGGAGAAGAACTCCAAGAGGTACGGGTGGTTCCACCCCTCCTGGGCCTACAGCAGCCCGTTCGAGCCGTGGCACTGGGAGTATGATCCCAAGATCGACTCGCTGCTCTGAGCCCGCCCGGGGTCAGGCCGGGGCCACCTCGGCGCTGCAGAAGGCGCAGCGGGAAGCGGCCTTCGGGATCTCCGACAGGCACTCGGGGCAGTCACGGGTCGTCGACTCGATCCTGCCGGCGGCGCGCTCCTTGAGGTGGGTGTACGGCCTCACCACCAGGAAGTAGATCACTGCGGCGATCATCAGGAACGAGATGACGGCGTTGAGGAAGTTGCCGTACATGAAGTTGGACTGGCCGACGGTGACTTTGAGCGAGGAGAAGTCGGGCAGGCCGCCGAACGCCGAGATGAGCGGCGTGAGCAGGTCGGCCACGAACGACTGCACGATCGAGTTGAACGCCGCGCCGATGACGACCGCCACGGCCAGGTCGATGACGTTTCCCTGCATGAGGAACTTCTTGAATCCGTTCATGACAAGGAATCGTAGTCGCGTGATTACTCTGAGTTGGATTTGATGGTGAGTGACAGGCGGGCGTGGGCCTGGGCGGTGGCCAGGTCGGCCGCCTGGGTCGGAGTGGTGGCGACCACGATCAGGGTGCCGGCTCGGGAACCGGCGCCGGCGCCGAGGGATCGGTCGATGGGGCTGTCGGTCTCCTGCGCGGCGGCGCCGGGGATGGTCAGGACGGTGGTGTCGGGGGCGATCTGGCGGGCGGGGGTGGCGGGGTCGTAGGCGGCCAGGAGGGTGATCCGCGAACCGGGGGAGAGCAGGGCCGCCGCGTCGGCGTCGGCGATGCGCACCGGGGTGGCGACCATGCCCGGAGGCAGGCGGTATGAGGTCAGCAGGCGGGCGTCCGTCAGCGGCTCGCCCTGGCGCATCGGGGTGGCCAGGGTCTGGCCCGCGCCGATGGTGAGCACGGCGCCCGCGGGCGGAGGGTCGAGGGTGGCCGGCTGGAAGTCCTCGGCGCGGAGGGGGCCGGGCGTCAGGTCGCGGGAGGCCACCAGGACCGTGGGCGTGGCGGGCCCGGGACTGATGGTCTCGAGAACGGCGATGACGGAGATGGCGGCCAGCGCCGCCGCGACGAGGCGGCGGCGACGGCCGTGGCGGGACAGCCAGGACGAGCCGATCACGGCAGCTCGAAGGGGAGCTTGATGCCGTCGAGTGCCGAGCCGCAGGGGCAGGCGCGCTCCTCGGGCAGGGCCTGGACGGTCTCGGCGACCAGGGTGCGCATGCGGGTGACGTTTTGGGCGAAGAACTCCAGGACCTCGTCGTGGGTGACGCCCTGGCCGGCCTCGACCCCGGCGTCGTGGTCGGTCACGAGCGAGATCGACGTGTAGCAGAGCGCCAGCTCGCGGGCCAGGATCGCCTCGGGGAAGCCGGTCATGCCCACGATCGACCAGCCGTTGCGGGCGAACCACTGCGACTCCGCGCGGGTGGAGAAGCGCGGGCCCTCGATGACCACCAGCGTGCCGCCGTCGACGGTCTCCCAGCCGGCCGAGCGGGCGGTCCGCACGGCCGCGGATCGGCCCGACGGGCAGTAGGGGTCGGCGAACGAGACGTGGACCGCGCCATCAATGTCGTAATAAGTCTGAGTGCGCCCAGAAGTGCGGTCTACGAGTTGGTCGGGGATCACCAGGGCGCCCGGGCCGTACTCGGCTCTCAGCGAACCTACGGCGCTCGGCGCGAGCACCTGGCGGACGCCGAGCGAACGCAGTGCCCAGAGGTTGGCACGATAGGGGATGCGGTGCGGGGGGAAGCGGTGATCTCGCCCGTGTCTGGGGATGAACGCCACGGAACGCGAGCCGATGCGCCCGACCGTGACGACATCGCTCGGGGGGCCGTAGGGTGTGGCGAGTTCGACCTCCTGCGCGTCGTCGAGCAAGGAGTAGAAGCCCGAACCGCCGATGACACCGATGTCTGCGCGAGTGACCATGGCGCCGAGAGTAGCCGGAGCGGGGGCGGGCGAGGATGGGCCGAGCGGCGTTCTGTGGATAAGGGCGAGACTCAAACGGCGTTCTGTGGACGACTTCATCGCTCTGGGTGCGCACACCAGTACGAAGAGTAGGATCGCCGCATGCGGCACCAGGGCCTCGGTCTCATCATCCTCGCGCTCATGCTCGGCATGCTGCTGGCGGCGCTCGATCAGACGATCGTGTCCACGGCCCTGCCGACGATCGTGAGCGACCTGGGCGGGCTGGAGCAGTTGTCCTGGGTCGTCACGGGTTACATGCTGGCCTCGACCGTCTCGACGCCGCTGTGGGGCAAGCTGGGCGACCAGTACGGCCGCAAAAGGCTCTTCATCGGCGCCATCTGCATCTTCCTGGCCGGCTCCGCGCTGTGCGGGCTCAGCCGGAACATGGGGGAGCTCATCGCCTTCCGCGCCCTTCAGGGGCTCGGCGGGGGCGGGCTGATGGTGCTGGCCCAAGCGATCGTGGGAGATGTCGTGTCGGCCCGGGAAAGAGGGCGCTACCAGGGGTTCTTCGGCGGCGTCTTCGCCGTCTCCAGCATCGTCGGGCCGCTGCTCGGCGGGCTGTTCGTCGATCACCTGTCGTGGCACTGGGTCTTCTCCATCAACCTGCCGCTGGGGGCCGTGGCGCTGTTCGTCATCGCCGCGGCGCTGCCGGCCGACAGCACGCGGACCAGGCACCGGATCGACTACGCGGGGGTGGTGCTGCTCGGCGGGGCGACCTCGTGCCTGGTGCTGATCACCACCTGGGGCGGGACGGCGTACGGATGGCACGATCCGGTCATCCTGGGCCTGGCGGCTTCCGCGGTGGCCCTGGTGGCCGGCTGGATGCTCGTCGAACGGTGGGCGGCCGAGCCCGTGCTGCCGCTGGGGCTGTTCGGCGTCAGGGCGTTCGCGATGTCGTCGGCGGTGGGGTTCGTGGTGGGGTTCGGGATGTTCGGGGCGCTCACGTACCTGCCGCTCTTTCTGCAGGTCGTGCACGGTGTCAGCCCGACGTTGTCGGGGGTCTACCTGCTGCCGATGATGGCCGGGATGCTGACCATGTCGATCGTCAGCGGGCAGATCATCTCCAAGACCGGCAAATACCGTTTCCTTCCCATCGTGGGCACCGCCGTCGCGTCCGTGGGGATGACCCTGCTCTCGACGGTCACCGAGTCGGGCAGCCTGTTCACGCTGGGGTGCTACCTGCTGGTGCTCGGGGTCGGGCTGGGGATGACCATGCAGGTGCTGGTGATCGTGGTGCAGAACGCGGTCGACTTCAAGGATCTCGGCGTGGCGACGTCGGGGGCGACGTTCTTCCGCTCGATCGGAGGGTCGTTCGGGGTGGCGACGCTCGGGTCGGTGTTCTCCGCCACCCTGGACTCCGACCTGCGGGAGGCGCTGCGCGGGGCGCGGCTGCCGCCGGGGTTCGATCCCGGGAGGATCCAGGAGGACCCGACCGTCATCCAGCGGCTGCCGCCCGGGCTCGCGCAGGGGTTCCTGCACGTCTACGCGGACGCGATCGCGGCGGTCTTCCGGGTGGCGGCGCCGGTGATGTTCGGGGCGTTCCTGCTGAGCTGGCTCATCCCGCAGAGCAGGCTCAGGGAGACGACGAAGGCGGCCGACCTGGGGGAGGGGCTGGGGGCCACGTCCGCGGAGCGCTCCTCGCTGGCCGAGGTCGAGCGCGGGCTCGTGCGGCTGGCCGACGCCGATCTGCGGCGGGGATACTACGACCGGCTGGGGGCCCTGGCGGGGCTCGAGGGCATCTCGCCGCAGGGGGTCTGGGTCATCGCCAGGCTGGGCGGGGAGGGGTGGGTCGCGGCGGGGGAGCTGGCCCGGCGAGCCCACGTGAGCAGGGAGCACGGGCGGCCGTACGTCGATCAGCTCGTGGCGGCCGGGCTGGTGCGGCGTTCCGAGGACGGTGAGGCGGTGCGGCTGACGGAGGAAGGGCAGCAGGCGGCGGTGCGGCTGCTGCGCTGCTCGAGGGAGGGGCTGAGACGGCTCGTGGCGGATTGGGGGGAGCATCCGCAGCTGGAGCGGCTCGTCGACCGGATCGCGCCGGAGCTGCTCGGGGCGGCTGCCGATCGTCCTCCTTGAGTTCCTTCTCGGAGCCGACCGTTCCTCAGGCTCGTGGGCAGCACGTCTTGCGGCAGCCGGCGGGCTTCTCGGCGCAACGGCCGCCGTGGGCTCTCATGCCGAACGCGAATGGCTCACGTCGAGCCGCAGGCGCTCATGCCGAACCGCGGCGCGGCGGCAACGGGCGGCGCCTGTGCCGCGGGTCGTGCGACGGCCGCCGCGGTTCCCGGGGTGCGGGCACCGCGGCCGGGCGAGGCGCACCGGGGGCCCCGGTGCGCGGGCGGTCGTCAGCTGGAGGCGGCGGCCGGAGCGGGGGTCGAGGTCGAGGTGGAGGTCGACGAGCCGGAGTCCGACGACTTGCTCTCTCCGGACTTCGACGACGAGGCAGCGGACGTGCCGGACGTCGAGGTCGAGGAAGACGAGCGGTTGTCGGTCCGGTAGAAGCCCGAGCCCTTGAACACGATGCCGACGGCGGAGAACACCTTCCGCAGGCTGCCCTGGCAATCCGGGCAGACCGTCAACGCATCGTCGGTGAACTTCTGGACGACCTCGAGCTGCTCACCGCAGTCGTTGCAGGCGTACTGATAGGTCGGCACGCGCTCCTCCTTACAAGCTTTGGCACTCGAGCGATGCGACTGCTAATGGTAACCGATAGGGTCAAACACCTATTCCAACCCCCGCTCTCCGTACCAGCCGGCCAGCTTTCCGCTGCGGCTCACGGCGCGCAGGCGGCGTTCGACCTGGTCACGGCATGCGGCGGTGGTGACCAGCAGGAGCTGGTCGTCCGCCCGGATCCTGGTGCTGGTGGCGGGGACGAACGATCTGCCGTCGCGCACGATGAGCGTCACCTGGGCGCCGGCGGGCAGGCGGAGCTCGAAGATCTCCACGCCGTGCAGGCGGGAGCCCGGCGGGACCTTGACCTGCAACAGGTCGGCCTTGAGCTCTTCCAGGGGAGCCGACTCCACCGCCAGGTCGTGGGCCTCGCCGGGCGAGGCCACCCCGAGCAGGCGCGCGGCGAGCGGCAGCGTCGGCCCCTGGAGCAGGGTGAACACGACGACGATCACGAAGACCTGGTTGAAGAGGTCTTTGGAGCCTTCGACGCCGGCCGCCCACGGAATGGTCGCCAGGACGATCGGGATCGCGCCGCGCAGCCCGGCCCACGACAGGAACGCCTGGTCGCGCCAGCTCGTCCAGCCGAGCCGCAGCATCCAGGCCAGCGCGGAGCTGGCCACGACCGAGAGCGGGCGGGCCAGGAGGACGAGGACCGTGCCGGTGATCAGGCCGGGGACGATGGCCGCCGGCATCTCGTCGAGGTCGGCCAGCATGCCGAGCATGACGAACAGGCCGATCTGCGCCAGCCACGCCGCGCCCTCGGCGAAGCCCCTGGTCGCCGCCCGGTGCGGCAGGCGCGAATTGCCCAGGATGAGGGCCGTCAGGTAGATGGCCAGGAAGCCCGAGCCGTGCAGCAGCACGGCGCCGCCGTACGAGACGAAGGTGAGCGCCAGCACGGCGATCGGGTACAGGCCGGAGGCGGGGAGCGCGACGCGGCGCAGGGCGTACGCGCCGGTGGGGCCGACCGCGAGCCCGACGGCCGCGCCGATGATCAGCTCGACCGAGGTCTCCAGAAGGAACGTTCCCAGCGTCGCCTGGGAGTGGGAGGCCCCGCTGAGCAGCACCACGGCGATGACCGTGGGCGCGTCGTTGAAGCCGGACTCGGCCTCCAGGACCCCGGCCAGGCGGGACGGGAGCGGCAGCCTGCGCAGCACGGAGAAGACGGCCGCGGCGTCGGTGGAGGCCAGCACCGCGCCGAGGATCAGCGCCGAGGTGCCGTTCAGCCCGAGCAGCCCCTGGGCGAGCAGCGCGACGACGACGATGCTGAGCGTCACGCCCACGGTGGCCATCACCAGCGCCAGCGGGACGGAACGCCGCACATGGGACCAGGTGGTGGTCAGACCGCCCTCGGCCAGGATCACCGCCAGCGCGGACAGCCCGACCTGCTGGGCGAGCTGGGGGCTCTCGAAAGGGATTCCGAACCCCGAAGGCCCCAGAGCCACCCCGAAGCCGAGAAAGATCAGAAGACTGGGCAGGCCGGTGCGATGCGCGAGGCGTACGGACGCGATGGCCGCGATGACGATCGCAGCACCGAGAAGGAGCCAGACGTCGATTGTCATCTGGCTCCCCTCTCGTATCGGCTTTCACACAAGCCTAGTGAGTCCGGAGGGGGTCATCACATAGCGGACCTGGCGATCATGTGGTTCGGCCGGGACGCCGTCGATCAGCTCGCCGTCGTGCAGGAGCGCCACCGTGGGGACGTTGGGGCCGACGCGCGCCAGGGCCCGGTCGTACGAGCCGCCGCCGCGCCCCAGGCGCACCCCCGTCCGCCGGTCCACCGCCAGGGCGGGCACGATCACGAGGGCGGCGGTGCGTACGGCGTCCACGCCGCGCCGCGTGTCGACCGGCTCCATGATCCCGTAGCGGCCGGGGGCCAGCGTGTCGGGCCCGTCGTACACCGCCCAATCCAGGTCATTGTCCGCACGGAGGACGGGCAGGATGACGGTGGCTCCATGTTTCCAGAGAGCGAACACGAGCCCGTGCGTCTCCGGCTCCACCCCTGCCGACCAGTAGCAGGCCACCAGACCGGCCATCTGGACCCAGGGCTGTTCGAGCAGCGTTTCGCGGACCTTGATGGCGTTTGCGCGCAGTTGTTCGGGGGAGAGGGAGCTACGCGCCGCGATCAGCTCGCGGCGCAGGTTCAACTTGTCCACAGGTCCCTCCACTAGGGTCTACTCATGGCTGACTTCGACCCTGTGACGAAAGCCGTCGTGCCCGCCGCGGGTCTGGGCACCCGGTTCCTCCCGGCGACCAAGGCGACACCGAAAGAGATGTTGCCCATCGTCGACAAGCCCGCGATCCAGTATGTCGTCGAGGAGGCCGCCTCCGCCGGGCTCCTCGACGTCCTCATGGTCACCGGCAAGAACAAACGCTCGATCGAAGACCACTTCGACCGCGCCTTCGAGCTGGAGGAGGCCCTTGAGGCCAAGGGCGATGAGCACCGGTTGTCCCAGGTCCGCGAGCCGGCTTCGCTGGCGACCCTGCACTACGTACGCCAGGGCGAGCCGAAGGGGCTCGGCCACGCGGTGCTCTGCGCCAAGCACCACGTGGGCGACCACCCGTTCGCCTGCCTGCTCGGCGACGACCTGATCGACCATCGTGACCACCTGCTGCGGCGGATGATCGAGGTGCGCAACACGTTCGGGGGGAGCGTGATCGCGCTGATGGAGGTGCCCAAGGAGTCGGTCTCGCTCTACGGCGTGGCCACCATCGAGCCCACCGACGAGGAGGACGTCGTCCGCGTGACGGACCTCGTCGAGAAGCCGCCGGCCGATGAGGCGCCGTCCAACTGGGCCATCATCGGGCGCTATGTGATCGACCCGACGGTGTTCGAGGTGCTGGAGCAGACGCCCCCGGGGCGCGGCGGGGAGATCCAGCTCACCGACGCGCTGCGCACCCTCGCCGCGCGCGGCCCCGAGGAGGGCGGGCCGGTGCACGGCGTGCTGTTCCGCGGGCGGCGCTATGACACGGGCGACAAGCTCGACTATTTGCGGACCGTGGTGAAGTTCGCGGCGGATCGGCAGGATCTGGCGCCGGAGTTCGTGCCGTGGCTGCGGGAGTTCCTTGATGAAATCAGTTGACGCGCATCTGGCCGAGATCCTGGCCACTGTACGTCCGCTGGCGCCCCTGGAGCTGGAGCTGGAGCAGGCCCTGGGGGCGACCCTGGCCGAGGACGTGTCGTCGCCGGTGCCGCTGCCGCCGTTCGACAACTCGGCCATGGACGGCTACGCGGTCAGGGCCGAGGACCTGTCGGCGGTTCCGGTCACGTTGCCGGTGATCGACGACGTGGCGGCCGGATCGCAGGAGCTGCGGGCCGTGGGGCCGGGGCACACCGTGCGCATCATGACCGGCGCCCCCGTGCCCGCCGGCGCCGACGCCGTGGTGCCGGTGGAGTGGACGGACGGGGGAACGGTCTCCGTACGCATCGACCGGCGGGCCGAGCCCGGCAATGCGATCCGCCGGGCCGGGGAGGACGTGCAGGCCGGCGAGGTCGTGCTCAGGGCGGGCACCCTGATCGGCGCGGCGCAGCTCGGCATCATCGCGGGCGTCGGGCGGCGGCGCGTCTGGGCGCGCCCCAGGCCCCGGGTGGTCGTGATCTCCACCGGCGCCGAGCTGGTCGAGCCCGGCGGTACGCTGTCGCCCGGGCAGATCTACGACTCCAACAGCTACACGCTGACCGCGGCGGTGCGGGAGGCGGGGGCCGAGGGCTACCGCGCCGGGTCCGTGGGTGACGATCCGGGCATCCTGCTCGACCAGCTCGACACGCACCTGGTGCGGGCCGACGCGATCATCACCAGCGGCGGGGTGTCGATGGGGGCGTACGAACCGGTCAAGGAGGCCCTGGGGCCGCTCGGCACCGTCCGGTTCGAGAAGGTGGCGATGCAGCCGGGGATGCCCCAGGGGTTCGGCGTCCTGGGGGAGGACCAGGTGCCGATCTTCGCCCTGCCCGGCAATCCGGTGTCGTCCTTCGTGTCGTTCATGCTCTTCGTACGGCCGGCGCTGGACAAGATGCGCGGGCTGCCCGAAGGCATCCCCGAGACGGTGAAGGCGCGGACCGCCACGTCGTTGCGGTCGCCGTTCGGGCGGCGGTCGTACCTGCGCGGGGTGCTGGCCGGTGACGGCACGGTGTCGCCGGCGCAGAGGCAGGGCTCTCATCAGCTCGCGGCGCTGGCGTCGGCGAACGCGCTCATCGTGGTGCCCGAGGAGGTGACCGAGGTGGAGAGCGGGGCTTCGGTGGAGGTGATCCGGCTGTAGGCGGGGCCGGGGGCTGGTGCGCTCACCCGGGCTCGGACGCCCGGGGCCTGTGCGCGGGCTGAGGACGGCGTGTCCGGGGCTTGTGTGCGCCTTGAGGCTCGTACGCGTCCGGGGCTTGTGCGCAGGTCAGGCTCGTACGCGTCCGGGGCTTGTGCGCGGGGTGAGGCGTGTGCTCGTCCGGGGGCGGGCGGCCCAGGTGGTTTCCGCTGCGGAGGCGGCTCTTGGGGGCCCGTTATGGGATGCTCTGGGGTGGTTCGGTGTTGTGTGAGGTTGGGGTGGAGTTGCCGTGAGTGAGCTGACCCATATCGACGAGACCGGGGCCGCCCGCATGGTCGACGTCTCGGCCAAGGACGTCTCGGCCCGCAGCGCCACGGCCACCGGGCGGGTGCTGCTGTCGGCCGAGGTCGTGGAGCTGCTGCGGTCGGGCGAGGTGCCCAAGGGCGACGCGCTGGGGGTGGCGCGGATCGCCGGGATCATGGGCGCGAAACGTACGCCCGACCTGATCCCGCTCTGCCATCCGATCGCGCTGCACGGCGTGAAGGTCACCCTCGACGTCGAGGACTGGGGCGTGGGGATCACGTGCCGGGTGAAGACGGCCGACCGTACCGGGGTGGAGATGGAGGCGCTGACCGCGGTGTCGGTGGCGGCGCTGGCCCTCATCGACATGGTGAAGGCGGTCGATCCGGGCGCGGTGATCACCGACGTGCGGGTGGAGGAGAAGCTGGGCGGGAAGACGGGCCGATGGACGCGGGACGAGGCATGATCCGGGCATTGGTGATCACCGCCTCGAACCGCGCGGCGGCCGGGGTTTATGAGGATAAATCCGGGCAGTTGCTGGCCGAGTTGTTGCGGCAGGAGGCCGGCTGCGAGGTCGAGGGGCCCGTGGTGGTGCCCGACGGCGAGCCGGTCGAGAGCGCGCTCCGTGACGGGGTGGCGGGCGGTTATGACGTCATCGTCACCACCGGCGGCACCGGGCTGACGCCCGCTGATCTGACGCCGGAGATGACCGCCCGGGTAATTTCCCGCGAAATTCCCGGCATTGCCGAGGCCATTCGTCTGGCTAATCGGGAGAAGGTGCCTACTTCCGTACTGTCCAGGGGGCTGGCCGGGCAGGCGGGGAACACCTTGATCGTTAATTTGCCCGGATCAACCGGTGGCGTACGCGACGGCGTGGCCGTACTCGCCCCGATTCTGCGGCACGCCGTTGATCAAATCCGCGGCGGCGATCACCGCGCTGAGCGTTGATCTTCCAAGAGGTACGCCGGCAGCGAAATTCCGGCGGCCGATCGGGCGGGTGGCGGTGAATCCGATCGCCGGTCGATGATCCGTGGCGACATCGCGCCCGATAGGGGGATGATGAGAGGTGTGGATCGACTTCGTGGCTGGCCGGTGACCCTCAACGAGGGTCCGGTAGGCCTCCGGCCGCTACGCCTGAGCGACGTGCGCGTGTGGCGCGAGACCCGGCTGCGCAACGCCGAGTGGCTGCGCCCGTGGGAGCCGAGCAATCCCGAGACGCCCCTGTTCAGGACGGGTCTCGGGCCGTACATCTCCATGGTCGGCACCCTGCGCCGCGAGGCCAGGCAGGGGCTGGCGCTGCCGTGGGTGGTGACGTACGAGGGCCGCTTCGCGGGACAGCTCACCGTCGGCGCCATCGTGTGGGGATCTGCCCGTTCTGCGCAGGTGGGTTACTGGATCGATGGGGCAGTGGCCGGTAAAGGGATCATCCCCACAGCCCTCGCCATGGCCGTTGACCATTGCTTTTTCACCACCGGATTGCATCGGCTGGAAGCGAACATCCGCCCCGAGAACCAAGCCAGCCGTAGAGTGGTTGAGAAGCTGGGTTTCAGGGAAGAAGGCATTCGGCGTCGCCAACTCCACATCGACGGAGCCTGGCGCGACCACATTTGCTACGCGCTGACCGTTGAGGATGCTCCTGGCGGGCTGCTCGTGCAATGGCGTCGTGCTCGTGAGTCAGCCGCTCGCGGAGGATCTTCCGTCGAAGAGGTTTGACGATCTCGCGACACACCGCACCGAATGCTCGTCAATCAGTGACATGCGGTCTTACGGTGCGTGACGTGAGCACATTGAAGGCGCGACGAGCACATCCGCGTCTTCGTGCTGCCTGGAGGTGGTCGTGAGCAGCGTCCTCCTCTATCTGGCCATCGTCGTGATGTGGCTTTGCGTCCTCATCCCGATGTGGCTGCGCAAGGACAAGACGAACCTCGCCGAGCTGGCCGAGCTCGAAGAGTATTACACCGGCGAGCACCAGCTCCCCGACCTCGACAACCTGAGCCCGCCCGACGCCGACGAGGACGACGGGACGCCTCAGGCGGAGGTGGAGAAGGTCGACGTCCGCCAGTTCCGCCTCCGGCGCCGCGCCATCATCGTGGCCCGCCGCAGACGCTTGCTCTTCTTCACCGCCCTGCTGGTGCTGGCCTCCATCGTGACGGCCGCGGTGAAGATGATCCCGTGGTGGGGGGTGGCGCCGTCCGTCGTCATCATGCTGGCGTACATGGCGTTTCTTCGCATCGCCGTACAGGTGGACAGGGAACGCCGCGAGCGCGCCCGCCAGGCGCGCGCTGAGCGGCTGCGGAGGCAGCGTGAGCAGCGGCGGGCCGCGGCGGAGGCGGAGGCCGAAGTCATCGATCTCACGCCGCCACACGCGGATGTCCTCTTCGATCAGTACGCCGAACCGCCCAAGCGAGCGGTGGGCGACTGAAGAGGTGGCGCGAGGACCCTCTGAAGTTTGCTAATCTAATCGAGTCCTTGGGGATGTAGCGCAGTCCGGTAGCGCACTTCGTTCGCATCGAAGGGGTCAGGGGTTCGAATCCCCTCATCTCCACCCAGGGCCGTTCTTGAGACGGCTGGACTGAAGTTGACGGGATCCCGTCTGATCATCGAGATCAGGCGGGATCTCGTCGTTTCCGGGGCTTCCGAATCGGGTTCGTCCTGGTTTGGGGGCCATGGAGCGGGTGTCTGGGAAGGCCCGGGTGGTGTCAGGCCGCTGGTGGAGGACCGGGATCTGGCCGTTGGGCATGGCGAAGCCGACGGTGAGCGGGGCGCTGCGATGGGTGGGTTTTGCGGCTTATGGGGCGGGTGGTGTGCCGTCGAAGGGCCCGGCTGGAGTCTGCGGGGTGTCGGCGAGCGTGACGGGCTCGTCTTGGGGTTCGTGGACGTGGCGCCACTGATCGAGGAAGTGGTCGTTGGCGACCGCGACGAGCAGTGCGACCAGGATGGTCTGGGCGACACGTCCGTGGGCGAGCCGGTTCTTGGGGTCGCCGAGATCAAGATCGTGTCCCTTGAGCCTGCGTTGATGCCTTCGGTGTTGGCCCGGACGGACTTGTAGGTTCCGATCCAGGCAGGACTGAGGTAGGCCATATCCTGGCGGAACTTGTCGAGGTGGCCGAGGTCGTCCTTGCGGACGGTGATGGTGTGCTGGTGGCAGATCCTCGGCAGTTCGCCGGCCTTGAGGTCGGGCTGCGGGGGAAGGACGCGGGGTTTGGTCGCCGGGTGAGCGGCTCGTTGCCGGGCGTCGGTGAGGTCGACCGTGGTGGGCCGACTGGGTCCGCGCTGGTGGAGGCGGTCGAAGCGGGGGCAGGTCAGCGATGGGGAGGTGCCTGCCGCCGGGCACTGGAAGCGGACGGTGCCGTCGGTGTTCGGGCTCTGTTGAGGCGCAGCAAGTACGGCTCTCGCGCGCTGATGAGCGCGGTGAGCTCTTGCGATGGGGTGCGGATGGCGGCGTCGTCCAGACCGGTGGTGGCGTGGGCGAGCCGGTCGGAGATGAGCGGGCAGGCCACGCCGCCGTCGATGAGCAGGGCGCCGTGGACGCTGCCCTGCACCCCTCGTTGATCCGCTTTGTAGTCGAGGGCGAGCCGGTAGCCCAGCTCTCGTGCGGGTTGGGCGAAGTGGGCGGGTTGCTGGTCGGTGTAGGCGCGGTCGACGACGGCGAATGCTGTGGGGAGTCCGAGGGTGGCCAGGGGTTTGAGGGCGGTGATGGCGTTGGCGCCGATGCGTTTGTGTGGGGTGTCGAGGACCAGGCCGAGCGCCAGTTGCGGGAAGGAGCCGAGCACGGAGCGGGTGCGGGCGGCGATGGTGAGGGTGGCGCTGTAGCCGTACTCGGGTGGGTCGTTGCCTGCGGAGTGGTGCCAGCCTGCGGTGATCTCGGTGGAGGCGATCAGTTCGCCGGTGGAGCGGCGAGTGTGGGGTGGGCGGGCCAGGACCGGGGTGGCGGTGGTGTCGATGCCGACGTCGCCGCGGAAGTGGTGGAGGTAGCCCCGGCCTTTGGCCCAGCGCACTGGGGTGAGCACCAGCGCGGTGACGATGTCCTGCAGCAGTTCCCGCTTACCCGAGTGTGCTGGGTCGTCATCCTCCCAGGCGGTGGCCAGCGCGTTGGCCTGATGCTGGGGCAGGCCGGTGCGCCGATCTTGGCGGGCTGGATCCAGCGCTGTGGTCAGCCGGTCGAAGGCCCGGTAGAAGCGGCGGGAGGAGGCGAGCACCTGGTGGATATCTTCGGGGTTGATGTCGGGCAGGCCGAGTCGGTGGCGTGCGGTGGCGGTCAGGCAGAACGCGGTGATCCGCCAGGCCTCGACGAGGGTGGCCTTGCCGGTGTGGTTGATGGACAGCAGCAGGTAGGTCAGCACCGCGGCGATGGGCAGCCCGGGCGGGCCGGGCCTCGGGCCGAGTTCGGCGTCGATCAGCGGCAGGACGCCGGAGTCGTCCAGCAGCCTGGTGTAGTGACTGACGACGGCGTCGGGGATCTGTGCCGTCTGCTTGGCGGCAGGGCAGGGTCGGGTGGCTCGGGCTCGGGTGGTGCGCGGCGGCCAGGCGCGTGGCTTCGCCGTACTCAACGGGCGCGGCCGCACAGCAGCGCGACCGCGGTCTGTTCGTCCAGGGCGGGGACGAAGTGTTGGTAGCAGGCCAGTGCGGAGGTGCTCATCCCGGCCGCGGCGGCCACCACTCCCAGGTCGATGCGGGCGCTCAGCAGTTCGACGATCCACGAGGAGCGCAGCCGGCGCACCGACAAGGCGGGCAGGCCTCCGGTCGGGGTGTGGCGGGCGGTCCAGGAGCTGAACAGGTTCTTGGCATGCCGGGCGGCGCGCCGGCGCCGGAACACGAACCGGTCGCCCGGCTGGTCGGCGGCATGAACCAGGACGTCCTCCCAGGCGGCGCGGCAGACGATCAATCGCTGGGTGCCGGGGACGGTGACCACGACGGCACCGGAGTGCAGGCGGCGCAGATGCCCGCTCCGGACGGCGGCCACCTCGCCGGAGGTCAGACCGCAACCGAAGGCGAGCGCCATCAATGCCAGCGCGTCGGTGCGGGCTTGGCCGGGCAGGCGTTCGGCCCAGCCGCGCAGGCGGCCGAGCTGGGACGGCGAGTACGGCGGGCTGACCGTTTTGGGGCTTTCATCGGCGCGGGGACTGTTCGCCGCGTTCCAGCCAGGCCAGTGTGGCGCGCATGTGCCGCAGCCAGCTGCGGTAGGTCTGCGCCGAACTCGGGGCCAGGTCGGTGCAGCCGGTCAGGACGAACGCGTCGATCGTCTCATGCCGCAGCCACACTTCCGGATCGTCCGGCAGGCCGGAGCGGTGACACCATACGGCCAGGCGGGTGGTCGCGGTGAGCAGCCGTTCGACGCGGTAGGGGGAGCGGTCGGCGCTGGCGGCGACCAGCATCCGCACGTGCCCGGCGACAAGGTCCCATTCCGGCTGGGGTTTCTGCGGCGGGTAGCCGGTGATCGTGGCCGAGGTCTCCGCATCGAGGGTCACACCCCATCCATAGCGGCAAGACAACCTGCGATCGCCGCCACCTTGGCCGAGTCGCCGACCAAGGGCTGAGTTTCCGACGCCTGGCGGTGCTGTCGGGCGTGAACCGGCAGACCATCAACGACCTGGTCGCCGGGCGTTGCTGGCCCGACGTGGCCACCATCGCGCAGTTGGAGGCCGGGCTGGGTGTCCGCCTGTGGCCGGTCTCGCCCGGTGGGTCCGGCGGAAGCTGACCCGCGGCGAACGCGTCTTGGCCCTGGTGAGGGCATCGTCGATCCCTCCCGCCTCGTCCTGCCGGTGGCAGGGCAGGCGAAATCCGGGCTCGACGTCTCCCCAAGAGAACCCCTCCGGGTTACTCTCGGGAATGCGGGAGCCACTGTCGGTTAGACCTGCTGGTCGCTCACACAACCTCGGGTGTCGCCGAGACGCAACCTCGGCGGCACCTGCTCATTCACGGCATGGCCGTGATCAGGGACGGATGGTCAATCGGCCTCCCCAGTCGGTGCGTAGCCGTTGATCCCGGCGGCGATCGCATAGAGGCCGTCCGCCTCCCGGCGCAGCCAGCCGTCGACCACCAGCCGCTGCAGCCGTGAACGCATACCCTCCACCTGGGAGCAGGTGTCCGGCTTGCCGATGGCCTGCACGATCTCCCGTGCCCGCATCGGCTCATCGGCCGTGGCCAGCAACGCCACCACCTGCTGCCGGAACCCCCGCAACGGCGGTAGCGGTGACGGCTCCTCTGCGGGGTCGAGGTGAGCCACCTCGGACGATTCCTCCTCGGCGCCCACGTCGCCACCTTCAGACATGTCGGCGTCGCTGAGGTGCTCGCCGGTTAACTCTGTCAGAGTCTCGCGCGTGATGGCCAGGCGCTGCAGTCGTTCCTCGACCGCGGCCAGTTGCGCCCGCAAGTCCTCGGCCTGCTGTAGCGCAGCCGTCTGATCCTTCAGGCCCACGCATCGTCACTTGTCCAGGTGGCCGAGATCGGGCGGGTGCAGAGAGATGATCTGCTGCGCTTGGTCCTGGTGTCGGGCAAGATCGCCCTATGAGCCTGACTCGCAACCGCCGCGCTGTGCTCTTTACCGGTGCGATCGGACTGGCCTCACTCCTGACGCTTTTTGAGGTGAGCACTCCCGGCCTGTCCGTCTGGGCATTGGCATTGGCACCGTACTGGCTGGCGCTCGCCATTGCCTGGTCGTGGATGTTGGGTCCAGGGCTGGGTCGGCCGGGGTGGGCGCCCTGGATGTTCGTCCCACTCGTACTGGTACTGGGCACTGTGCTGCTCGTCACGGTCGACGCGCCCCTGCACGCGCGCTTCGCCCTGTCGGAATCGAGCCTGGAGCGCTACGCCCGGTCGGTGCGCGATGACGACGACGGCCGTGATCGGTGGCGGGGCCTGTATCGGGTGGGCTACACGGAGAAGATCCCGGGAGGAACGCAGTTCATGGTCACCTCGGTCACATGGGGATGGAAGAGCTACGGCTTCGCCTACATCCCAGATCGGGTACCGGGCTCGGACGAGGTCTGGTACGAGCATTTTAAGGGCCCTTGGTACATCTGGACCGACGGGCCCTGAACTCCACGATGCACGAGCTCCCGGTTCCACGCCGATGTGTGCCGCGCGCAGAGCGCTGTCACTACCTGAAGGCGCCGAACAGCTGGGAAACGATCAGCTGTGTTGCGGGAAGCGATCATCACCATCCCCGACTCGGTGCAGGCCACGCCTATTCGTGAACACCCCACCCAGGGCCGTTCTTGGAACGGTCGGACTGAAGTCGACGGGATCCCGTCTGATCTTGGTGATCGGGCGGGATCTCGTCGTTTCAGAGGCTTCCAGGTCGCGTTCGGGTGTCTCTGGGCCTGTGTGGTGGCTGTCGCGGAAGGCTCCGGTGGTGTCAGGCCGCTGGAGGAGCACGAGAATCGTGCCGCTGGACATAGCGAAGGCCCGCGGCTGGCGTGACGCTGTGTGTTGATCTTCCGGATTGCGGCTTAGGTCTCGGTGAGGGTTGCCCCGTTGGGGTTGGTGGGTCGGCGGTGTTTGATCGTCGAGTCCGGTGGTGATGTCCTGGCGCGGGATCGGGTTGGCGGGTGTGCCGCCAGGCGTCGAGGAAGTCGTCGTTGGCGACACTGTAGGCGGCAATGGCATCGCTGACCCCCAAGACTGCAAGATCCCTCACCCGAACCGCCCCGACGAAGACAGGGCCCCATCACGGAGCGACAATCTCACCGTCATCCAGGGTCGCCGCCCAGCGGCCGACCGGGTGAAAATGTGAATGGCCCGTTCATGTGGGCTGCGGCAGCGAACCGAGGCACCAGCACCATGAACCCCGAAAGTGACATCATCCCGGCATGAGCTATGACCTCGCGGTGTGGGAGGGCGAGCGTCCCGCAAACGATCAAGAAGCGGGAGAGATGCATTCCGCCCTGCATGACCAGTACATCCGCGCGGACATCGACATTCCGCCGGCCCCTCTGATCGCAGAATTCGTGCAGCGGCTCCTGCAGCGCTGGCCGGACCTGGACGAGGTGGATGAGGACGGCTATGAGGCTATCCCCTGGTCAACATCCCCGCTGATCGCAGAGGCGGCAGGGCCCTACATCTACTTCCCCATGGTGTACCGCCGTTTTGCCGCGACGCTGTCCGGCTCCATCCGCGGGCGGGGACGCCAGGGGTTCGCGACAGTTCGGTCGGTGGGCCGATGCTGTGGCCGCAGTCGCAGCCTTGGCCCTACTGCAGTGACGATCACTCGCCCACCGCGTTTGCTCCTCCCCATGCGGGGCCGCATTCTCTGGTACCGGTGCTGCAGTTGTTCGCCGATGATGTCCCCGAACTACCCTTCCCCGAGGGCAAGGACGTCTTGCATCGCCTCGGCGCCCTCCAGGAGGACGGGGCGGAGCTGCTTGCGATAGACGGTCTCTGCCACGCTGGGGTTGCGGTGGCAGACCAGGCGTGAGATGGCCTCGATGGGCATGCCGGAGTCGGAGAGCAGCGAGACGAAGACGAGATGCTGGTAGCGGGCCGGCGCCGACGGGTTGAGCCCGGCCGCGGCGGCGACCACACCGGCATCGATCCGCGCGCCCAGCAGTTCGACAATCCAGCAGGCCCGCAGTCGACGGGCCGACAGCGCAGGCAGGGCGCCGGTGGTGCGGTGCCGGGGACGGAGACGACGACCGCGCCGCAGGGCAGGCGGCGCAGGTGGTTGCCGCGGGCGGCGGTCACCTCACCGGGGACAAGCCGCAACCGCAGGCCGATCCCTGAGCGCCGGCGCATCGGCGCGGCTTTGACCGGTGAGCTGTTCGGCCCGGCCGCGCAGCGCGGCCGGCCGGCCGGGCGAGTACGGCGCCGACTCCTGTGCCGGGGCTTTCATCGGCGGGGGTTGCGCCACCAGCCAAGAACCTGTCCAGGCAAAGGACATCCCGCGCGGGAACTCATTTGCCGGATGCGAGTCCGGCTTGGCGGGCGGGCGACGGCCATTGGCCGCCAGACGCTTACTGAGCGCGCCGGAAGCAGTACGCATTTGAGTCTCTTGACTTTGCGATATACGTCTGCCAATAATCAACTGGATTTGCGGGATAGAACGGTGAACATACATCGGGGCGGTGCGACATTGTCTGTTTACGCGGATGTTTTCGATATGGCACTTCGTGTTAACAATTCGTCGGACCGGTTACTCGCAGAGCTGAAAGACGTCGATTTTCCGCTCGTGCCGCAGCCCATCGGATGGTGGCTCCGCGAACCGGAGGCGCCCTCGCCGCCGGACCTGGAGGTTCTCGAGTGGGTGCCCGACGGATGGGTCCTCGACGTCGGCTGTTGCACGGGGCGGCATCTGGAGATTCTGGCGGGGCGGGGAGTGCGCGGGCACGGCATCGACGTCACCCCGACAGCCATATCGATGGCGAAAGCGGCCGGGCTCTCCTGTTCCCTGGCGGATGTCCACCATTATCAGCCGCCGCACGCGGTCGATGCGGTGCTGATGCTCGGTGGCAATGGCGGGATGGCGGGCTCACTGAAGGCGTTGCCCGGATTTCTGGAGCGGCTGGCCTCCTGGCTGAAACCTGATGGCGCGATTGTCTTCACGAGTTCGGATTTTCGCCCGTTACTGGGTCCGGGCGGAGATGCGACCGGAGCGCCGGATGGTTATTGGGGCGACCGGGAGATCAGGCACAGGCTGGGCGATCGCACCGGCGCCTGGTTCCCGTGGCTCTTCATCGATATGGCGACACTCGCCGACGTCTGCGCCGGAGTCGGGTTGCGGATAACGCGACAGAAGGAATGGCGGGACGGAACGGTTCTCGCCGCATTGCTGCAAACTGTATGACCCGCTCGCCAAGGGCCAGGGCCACCGGTCCGCTGTGCGATTCCATGGGCTCCCCCGGCACCGGGCCGGCGGGATCATACCCCCCGGGGTAGAGAGGAGAATGCCATGAGCGTGGACACGCTCGTCATGCCGTCGGCGGCCCAACTGGAGGAAGACTACCAGGACGGTTCCGACCTGCAGCCGATCACCGCCATCTTCTTCACCTACGAACCTGCGACGAAGGACGGCGAGGACTGACTTTCCGCTCGTCGAGGTGACCGGTGGGCTCGCTCAGGGGCGGGCCCACCGGGTCCGGCCGGGCACGCCCGCAGGTCTGGCATGCCGCGTGATTCGCGAGTCGGCGGAGACGAGCCACGAAGACGGCGGAACGGGAAGCGGACGTGCGCCTGATGAATTCCGGCATTGCCAAAGCCGTTCTCGACGGCACGCACAGAGTTCGATCTCCGGAGGAGACCTGGGAGTGGATCCGTCCCAAACTGCGGCGTCTCGGTATCACGCGGGTGGCCGATGTCACCTGGCTGGATGAGATCGGGATCCCCGTCTTCCAGGCCGTCCGGCCCAACGCGCTGACCCTGTCGGTCTCGCAAGGCAAAGGGATAAGCCCGATCCTGGCGCGGGTGTCGGCGGTCATGGAGTCGGTGGAGCTATGGCACGCGGAACATCCCCGGCCGACCGCACACACCGTCGCCACCATCGGCGAAATGGAACATGAGCTCCCTTACCAGGTGAGCGACCTCCCCCGCGCCGAACGTCATTGCCTCAATTCCGACACACGGTTGGCCTGGCGACGGGCGGATCGCGTCGATGGCGGCGCGTCGACCTTCATTCCCGCCGACCTGGTCCGCCTGGACGGGCGGGTGAAAGCACGATGGCATCCACCGCAATTCCACGCCACCAGCAATGGGCTGGCGAGCGGGAACGTCCTCGGGGAGGCGTTGCTGCATGGAATGTACGAGGTCGTCGAGCGCGACTCCCTCGCCCGGGAAAACCGCGCCGGCCGTCCCTCCCCGATCGATCTCGCCACGGTCGGCAACGCATACGTGGGCGTGCTCCTGGAACTTTTTCACGCCGCGCAGGTGCAGGTGGTCGTTCGCCATTTCGCCAACCCGTACGGGATACCGACCTTCGACGCGCAGATCTGGAATGTTTCCTTTCCGGTGGTCTTCCGCGGGGTCGGCACCCATCTGGACGCGGGAGTCGCTCTGTCGCGCGCGTTGACCGAAGCGGCGCAGTCACGCGTCACCGCCATCGCCGGCGCACGCGACGACATCGGCGGTTCCCTCTACCGGAATGCTCGCGCTTTCGGTATCCGGCGCTCCTCCTGGCGCGTCGCCGACTCTCACGATCACCCGCCGATTTCCTTCGAATCCATCGAATCACTGCGCCTGCCCGACCTCGATGCGGAGGTGGCGGAGGTCGCCGGAAGAATTCGGGACGTCACCGGTTGCTTTCCCCTGTACGTCGACCTCACCCAGTCGGACATCGGAGTGCCGGTGGCACACGTGGTGTGTCCCGGAACCCGATTCGATCCCGGTCGTTGACCAGTTGACCACCCGCCTTCGAGTGGACTGCCATGAATCGTCGATTCCTTTTCGTCGGCCCCACCCTGCCCGATGCGGCCCGGCTCATCGAGGACGAGACCATCACCGTCCTGCCACCCGTGGCCGCCGGAGACCTCCTGCGACTGCCTCTTTCACCCGGAGACGCGGTCGGTATCGTGGACGGCTATTTTCATCAGGTCGGAGCCGTCCGGCACAAGGAGATCCTGACCTTGCTGAACAGGGGAATCCGGGTGCTGGGCGCGGCGAGCATGGGGGCGCTGCGGGCCGCCGAACTGGACACGTTCGGCATGGAAGGCGTCGGGGGCATCTACGCGGATTACCGAGACGGCCGCCTGGAAGCGGACGACGAGGTCACGCTTGTCCACTGCGCTGCGGACGAGGAATACCGGCCGTTGTCCGAGCCATTGGTGTGCATACGGGCGACCTTGGCCAGAGCGGTGGAGGAGGGCGTTTGTGATACCGAAGCCGCACGGCGCCTGATCGAGGTCTTCGCCCGCTGGCCGTACCATCGCCGCGGCTATGACGGTCTGAGTGCGGCGGGGCGGCAAGCGGGACTCGACATGGGGACGGTCGGGCGGATCCGGCGGTACTGCATGGCCCACCCCGCCGACCCCAAACGCGATGACGCGCTCATGCTGCTCGACGCGCTGCGTGACGGACGGCCTGCGCCTCCCCACGCCGGGGGCGGCGTGCCGGAAGTCAACCGCACGTCATTCCTGCACGCCTGGCAGATGGCTGCCTGGGGCAGGGGCATCAGCGCTGACGAGCGCGAAGCCGACCTCGCGGCGCTCCATGTCTGCCAGCTGTTCATGGACGACTACCCCCGGTTCCACCGGGACCTGGTGTTCGGCGCTCTGGCGGCGGAGTGCCAGGAGGAATGCGGTGCCACGATCGGCTGCACCCTCACCGACCGCGAAGAGATCGCGCTGCGCCACGGGGAGCATCGCGGCCTCTACCGCCTCCCCCCTGATCGGGATCGGCTCGGCTTCCTGACCCACTGGTTGACGGACCAGGAACGGAACGTCCTGTCCAGCTCCGATCAACTCATCGTCTTCCTCGCGCGCGGGTTCCGGCTGGCGCCGGGGATCGCGCCGGACGAGTTCGCTCTGCGGTCTCTGAGAGGTCAGCCGGTCTGGGCCAGGGCGCGGCACGTGGTGCGACTGGCCTGGGAACTCAACGACCGTATCGTGGGCGTGGACGAGAGCCGTGACCCGATCAGGCTGCCCCGGCGCAAGGTCCTTGAGGTGCTCGCGGAATGGTACGGCGCCGACCAGCACGAACTGGACTTCGTGGCCATGGATCGCGGTCTGGAATCGGCGGCGGACCTGGCGGACGCCGGCCGTGCCTTCTACATGCTCGCCAAATACAACCGAGGCGCCATCACCCGGCTCCTGTCCGGGGCCGGCGATCCGGAGCTTCGGCCGGCAACTGTCCACGGGCCTCGATGTGATGGTGCACCAAGACGCAACTCGGCGATGTAGTGCCGGCACCGCAGCCGACGTCCAGGACACGCAGCCTGGGGGTGGAGTACCTCCGCATACCTGACGCCGTGCGAAATCCGCAAAGAATCCGCGACTGCACAAAGTCACGTAGTGTCTGCAAATCGTGACTGTAGAGGGCTTTGCGGCTCGCGTAAGAGACACATCTGCAATTTCCACCCCCGGGCACACGCTCTCCCTGTGCGGCTCCAGACCCGCCGGACGGCTCGACACCCGCTGGCCAAGGAAATCGGCGGCACCGCGCTGCCTGCCGACCTGAGCGAGCCGGCTGAGGTCGAGCGGGTGCGCGCCGACCTGGCCGAGCGTTTCGGCACGATCGACGTGCTGGTCAACAACGCGGGCGGCAACGTCGAAGGGCGCGGCGGTTCCGATGGTGTCGCGGAGCGTTGGATGGGCAACTTCCGGGCCAACGTGTTGACGTCGGTGCTGCCGACCGAGGCGCTTCGTGATCTGCTGAACCCGTCAGGGCGGATCGTGTTCATCTCCCCGATCGCGGCCTTCCGCGGCTCGGGCGGCACCTCCTACGGCCCGATGAAGGCGGCCCTGCACCCGTACGCGTTCGACCTCGCCGCCGCCCTCGGGCCACGCGGCATCACGGTGAACGTGGTCGCCCCGGGGTTCATCGAGGGCACCGAGTTCTTCGGTGACGCCCTGGATGACGAACGCCGCGTGATGCTCGTCGGGCAGACCCGGACGGGCCGGCCCGGTACGCCGCAGGACATCGCCGAGACCGTGCACTGGCTCGCCTCGCCCGGCGGCGGGCACGTCACCGCGCAGATCATCCAGGTGAACGGCGGCGCGGAACGTGGCCGCTGACCCGCCGCTCGACGGCGCCGACATCATCCAGGACGCCTGGCGGCGCGAGCTGCCCGGCGTGCCGGTGGAGTCGATCGGGGCGATCACCCGGATCTGGTGGGCAGCCAAGGTGTTCGGCGACGAGCGCCGCCGTCTCCTTGCGAACCTGGGCGTCGATGTCGCCATGCTGGACCTGCTGTCAACGCTGCGGCGCTCCGGCACGCCGTACCGGATGAGCCCGAGCGAGCTGGCCGACGCGTGCATGGTGACGCGTGGCGCGATCACGCAGCGCGTGGAGCGAGCGGTCAGGGCCGGGTTGGTCGAACGGACCACCACCGGGTCGGGTTACCACGCGCGCGCGGTCACCCTCACCGACGCGGGCAACGCCCTGCTTGACCGCGTTGTCGCCGACCTGCTCGCGGCAGAGGACCGCCTCATCGGCCACCTCGCGCCCGAACGCCGTGATCAGCTCGCCGAATTGCTGCGTGAACTGCTCGCCGGACTCGGCGGCCCGAGCCTGACCGGGCAGGTCGGGGACTGACACTCGTACGTTCGGAGAGAGCCTGCCCCAAGAGCCCGGCCACGGCAAGCGGCTCCGTGAGCCGGTAGGGCCGGTCCTGGCGGCCGCCGCCTGCTCAGGCCGGTGAACCGATCAAGCGCACCTGACATGGCCCGACATGCATGGAGACCCCGGCTACGTTGAGGCACGTGAACGCTCCCGTTCAGTGCCTCGCATCGCTGACTGCCTACAGTCACCAGAGGAGCTCAATCGTGCGCGTCCTGACGGGGAGGAAGGATGGCGCCTGCCGGGTCTTGAGATAACGGCGCCGGTCGATGCGGTGGACCTCTCTGGTGGCACGCCCGGAGAGGTCGAAGGGCTCCGGGTCAGCCTCGCCGGAGCGGAAGACAAGCGCGCCCGCCTCGATCGACTCTTCCCCATCGGCACCCCACCGAGGGCGCGGAAGGTGTAGGTGTGTCCTTCGAACGCCTCCTGCCCGGCTGAGGCGCTGATTCGATGGACGGTCGCGACGTAGTCGCGCACCATCCCGTACGACACGACTCCACTGGCGTCGTGCTCTGCGAGGAGCCGGTCGAAGATTCGCTTCGCGGTATGCCGCTGCTTCCGCGGCGCGTCGAGATCATCGCGCTGCCAGCCGTCGATCACGGATCGAGCCGCGCCCCCCGCTTCGGTGACGGCTTCGGTCGCTTGGGTCACGCTGAGGCCAAGGCTGCCGCGACGGTGCGGTACCCGTGCTCGTTGATGGTCACGCCCCAAGATCTCGTGACGGGGCGCTCCAAGAATCGGGCCATCGCCGTGGGGAGGTCTGTGGCTGGCTGTGCCAGATCAGTTCGGCCCTTGGCGGACGTCCGCCCCCTGTTCGGCGAACGCTTTGAAGTCCAGCATGTGTTGCCGCGACTGCTTGCGGAACGAGCCAGGCATGAGCAGCGCCACCAGCCGCATCAGGAGTCCGTCGAACCGGAACTCGCTCTCGCTCTCCCACAGTGTCGTGTTCGGACCGGCTTCGATGATCCGGTCGCGTTGGGCCTGCCACATGCCCTCGCCGACGATCTCGCGGTCGTAGTGCACGACGACCGAGCTCGGGATGGCGTGCAGGTCTGCAGGATCCACGCGTGTGATGGTCTCGGTGGCCTCCATCCTCTGCTTCCCCATCTGGAACACGACTCGGGAGGTGGTTCCAAGCTGGCCGTGCACCCCGTTCACCGGCTCGTGCAGCACCAGGCCCCGCAGCCACTTTGGCATCTGCGCCGGGTCGGAGATCAGCTGGACCACCTTCTCGCGGGGCAGGTCTATCTCGATTGAGGTGGTGTACTTCATCGCTCGTCGCCTCCGGGGACGTAGAACGCGGTGGTGGCCTCGACCGCGGCCGCCACGTGATCCGGATCGCCGCCGCCGGCCAGGTGGGCTTCGCCCCATGCCACAGCACTACGCCTGGCGAACTCGCGGCCCGCGGGTGAGGTCTGGAACTCCTCGTGATCGGGGGCCACGCCGTCGGCCAGGAACCGGGCCAGGGTGAGGAGACGCAGGTCCCAGCCCACACCACCGGCACCGGGGCCGTAGGTCGGGAACATGGGCTCCCCGACTGCCGCTGCATGGACCAGTTCGAACTCGGTGCCCCCGGCAGGGCTCGGGGACAGGAGCACCTCGACCTCGCTCGTACCCGGCCACTCGTCGGCCTCCGGCCCGAAGAGCCAGGACACCCGCAGCCGCCGCGGCGGGTCGCAACGGAGGATCTCGCCGTGCTCACCGCCGTCCAGTTCGAACGACCCCCCGAGCCGAAGGTTGCCGGTGACTGGCTTCAACCAGCGGCCCAGCCGCTCGGGGTCGGTGATGGCGTTCCACACCTCGTCGACCGATGCGTCGTAGCGACGCCGCAGCTCAATCGTGTACGCGTCGCCGGCGGGCAGGGTCGCTGTGCCCATCGTCCGGCGCGCAGCGGCCAGTTCGTCCAGTACGTCCTTCATGTCATGTTCCTTTCGCTGGCGGATCGGCCTTGCCGACACCTGGGGTCCGGGATGCACGCCTGCCGCGGGCCAGCTCGGTTCCCAGGGCATCGAGCCGCTGATCCCAGAACCCGCGAAACTGGTCCAACCACACGTCAACCTCGCTCAGCGACGTGGGGTCGACGGCGTAGAACCGGCGCGCCCCCTCAGCCCGGACCGACGCGAACCCGTTCTCACGCAGAACGCGCAGATGTTGCGAGACAGCCGGCTGGGACAGTGCGAACTCGGCCCGGATCACGTCTGTGATCGCGCCAGAGGTCTGCTCGCCGTCGGCGAGCAGCTCCAGAATGCGCCGGCGCACCGGGTCTCCGAGGATGTCGAACGCGTGCACGACCCAGGATCATACCAGGCAAGACTTATATAAGTCTGCACTGGCATTTCGATGTCACTCGCGGTGTCGACGTCCATCGACATCCGATACGCCCTTCGATGCTGGTGTCGAAAGAGACCGACATCCGGTGTCAGTGGAGACCGACGTAGCCAAGAGGGAAACGATCAATGCCATCCACCAGCCACCAGCCGCTGCAGTCGTGAACGCATGCCCTCTGCCTGCGAGTGGGTGTCCGGCTTGCCGATGGCCTGCGCGATCTCCCGCGCCCGCATCGGCTCATCGGCCATGGCCGGCAACCCACCACCTGCCGGAACCCCCGCAACGGCGGTAGCGGCGTCGGCTCCCCTGCGGGAGCGAGGTGGAACAGCCGAAGGCCGGTGCGGGCGAGCACGATCTGCTGCTCCCGGCAGGCGTCGTGCATATCCGCGGCCGCATCGGACATCCGGCCCGCAGAAGGGCGAAATCGAGATGTAAGAAAGCCAGGCCGGGTGGGAAGAGGGATCGACCTCGGCGGGACAATGCAGATCCTCATCGAGGAGTCCTCGGGCCGGCTGCTGGCCGTGCAGGAACGATCCTCCGACCGCCCGGGAACGCTGACCTGGTGGACCGCTGCGACCGCATCCGGCTGGGCGGACGCAAGCCCGAGGCTGACCAGCACGATCGTGCCCGGCAACTGATGTGGGCGGCGGGGCTCCGGGACGTTCGGCGTGACGTCATCGTGGAGGCTGGAAGCCCAACTGGTGGACGCCTCTGCTGGGAGACGATCGGCGGGTTGTGGCACGGGTGGCGGCCTGTTCCGGCCCGTGAGCGGCGATCGCGCCGGAACCTGCCTGAGGTCACCCCGCAGGCCCTACCGCGTCCGAGCCGTGCGGAAGGTGCCTCGGCGGAGGCCGGGACGATCACTCTCCACGCAGGAAACGATCAAGGTGGCGCATCCTCGTGAATCCCCAGGTCGTCGACGACCCGCCCGCCCGCCCGGCAACCGGCGCTTCCGCCGTGCCCTTCGACCGGCTCGCCGGCCTGCTGGTCCCGGCCCGGCACGGCCGCCGCAGCCGATCGCGGCGGCTCACCTTGATGGCACCGAACGCGGCTCCCTACACTGGCGTCTTCCGCTGTCGCAAGCTGTAACACGTCGTTGACAACAGCACGATGAGGAGACAGAACACCTGTGGCCGAACACGCCGGAAGCCTCGGCGATCTCGAGCTTCTCGAGATCGAGATGAGAGTTCTGTGGCCTCACGACGACCACGGCCGCCTCCAGGGCCCTGAGGAACTGGTTCTCGCCGTGGCGCCCGAGGGCATCACCGCGGCAGTGGCCGGCACCGTGCCCGACGACCTGGCCGGCCACCTGCTCGACCTCGTCGAACAGGCCGCGCCATCGAGCCCCGACCGGCCACCGCAGGTGCTCAAGGAGTGCCGGACACTTCTGGATCAGTCCATGCGGGGGCCCTCGACGGTGTCTGCGGGACCGAGCTATCTGGCATCCCCACCCGTGCGGTTCGGCCTTGCCGCGGAAGTCCTTCGCTCGGACAACCTGAACGACGCTCAACGCGTACGCCCGATGCGGCCCGGCAACTGGGAACCGGAGGAGTGGGAGGAGCTCATCGGCGGCGGTGCGGGGGCACCCTGGTCGATGATCGTCGACAACGATCAGGTGGTCTCCATCTGCCACACCCCGAGGAGAACGCCGGCTGGTGCCGAGGCGGGGACCTGGACCGCTCAGGCGTTCCGTGGTCGTGGCTACGCCGCCGCCACCACCGCAGCCTGGGTGGACCTGCTGTCTCCGCATTGCCCCTTCCTGTTCTACAGCACCAGCGCCGATAACCGCTCCTCCCGGCGCGTGGCCGAGCGGCTCGGGCTCCGCGACATCGGGTGGCTCTGGAAGCTCACGCGTGGCCCGGTCGCCGGCTGACGGGTTGACGGGTTGACAGGGTCCCGTCTGATCAGCGCGGTCAGACGGGACCCTGTCGTTTCAGGGGTTCCGGGTCCGGCTCGTTCCGGCCGGGCCGGGGTGGACTGCCTGGAACGTCGCGGACGGCTCTAGGAACAGGCTCCCAGAGAGAATCCTCCGGCAGGCCGAAGAAAACCGGCGTGCGGCGGACGAGGCTGTCGGCATGATCGTAAAAGCCTTGGGACTCGTACTGGCCACGGCCCTGTCGCCCGCTGCGCCGGCCCCTGCGGCCGAGCTGCATGAGTGCGCGACCGCGACCACGCGCTGCGACGGCAGCGTCGAGGTCCCCCTCGATTGGGAGAACCCTTCCTCCGAACGCATCTCCGTGGCCTTCACCTTCATCCCGGCCAAGGACGCTGACGGCACGGTGGCGGCCAACCGCGGCGGGCCACAACCGGCTCTGCCGGAGGTCCCCGTGATCCAACAGGTTCTCGGGCCCGTCCTCGACCGGAAGAACCTGCTGGTCATGGATCCGCGCGGGATGGGAAAGTCCTCGCCGCTGCGGTGCCCGGGAGCCGACCCCTTCAAGCCGGCGACCATTGCCGCCTGCGCCGAGAGCGTGGGCCCGCGGGGCGCGTACTTCACCGCCGACCAGGCCTCGCACGACCTCGACGCGGTACGGCGCGCGCTCGGCCTGGGCAAGATGAGCTACTTCGGCAACTCCTACGGCACTCTGTACGCCCAGGCGTACGTGGCCCGGTATCCGAACAGCGTGGACGCGATCTTCCTGGACAGTTCGCTGGTCATCGGTCGCGACGGGTACGCCGAGCAGGGGTTCCGCGCCCGGCTCGACTACCTCGATCTCGTCTGCGAGCGGTCGGAGGCGTGCGACTCGCTGCCGGGCACGGCCTCCGGCATCTGGACGAGGCTGGTGGACCGGCTGCGGAAGCAGCCCGACCCGCAGGTCACGATGCACCAAGCCTTCACGCTCCGCGAGCCGGCCGAAGCGGTGCTCGGCAGGGAGGTCGTCGCGGCCGCGCACGCCTACCTCAACGATGACCCGGCTCCGCTGCGCCGGCTGGCCCGGCTGACCCCCAAGACCATCCCGCCGTTCGACCCTCCATGGCTCGCGGGGCACGTGGCCTTTCGCTGTGGCGACGGCTCCTTCCCCTTCGACCGGCTGGCCTCGCCCGCCGAGCGTCAGGCCCAGGCCGAGCGGTACTACGAGCGGGAACGCCCCATGGCGCCCTATCGGCCCACCGACTTCTTCCCCGCCGAGGCGGTCGCCAGCCAGGAGTGGTGCATCAACTGGCCGACCCCGCGCCACAGCCCGCCGCGCCCGCCCGGACAGGCGCTGCCCGACGTGCCCGTCCTGGTGATGGCCGGGGACTTCGACGGCAACCGCCCCGCGGAGGTGGCGCGTTCGCTTCGGGTCTTCCCGAACGCGACCGTCATCCGGATTCCGTTCGGGATCCACGCGCAATCCCTTCTCCCGTCGCCGTTGGGGGAGTGCGTGCGCGGCATGCTGCGTACCTTCCTGACCACGAAGCAGGTGGTCGACCGGAAGTGCACCGGCGAGAACTACCGCGCCGTCGGCGCCTTTCCGCAGAAGCTCGGCGACCTGGCGCCGCACCCGGCCCGCCACCTCAGCTCCGGTCAGCGGCGGATCCTCGCGGCCGCCTTCGCCACCGCCGCCGACGCCACCGCCCGCCGCAACCCGCACGCCTTCTACTACTTCGGGCGGTCGGCCGAGCCCGGGCTGCGCGGCGGCCAGGTCACCTTCGGCCAGGACCTCACCCTCGACAAGGTGCGGTTCGTGCGCGACCTGCGGGTGAGCGGATCGATCAAGCTCACCCCGGACGGCCGCGCCACCGCCACGCTCCGCGCCGAGACCGGCAGGCGCAGCCATGAGGTGACGCTGACCTGGACGGCGTTCGGAACCCGCCCGTCCCTGTCCGGCACCTTCGACGGCATCCCCTTCGGCTAGGCCCCCTGGGACCCCCACGAGACGGTCAATGGCCTCGGTGCCGGTGAGGGCTCACCTGGTGGGCGGGCGGAACGGGACGACCGGTCGCCGGTTTCCGATGGCCGGATGGAACGAGCGCGCCGGGGGAACGGGCCGTGTGGTCATGCGCCCAGGCCGTTGAGCAGGGTGTCGATGATGCGGGTGGTCATGAGGTCGATGTCGGGCTCGGTCGTGCCGCCGCCCTGGGTCACCTCGTGGATGAGGGCGTAGTAGCAGCGGCGCGCCCATTCGATGTCGACATCGGCCCGGAGGAGCCCTTCCGACTGCGCCCGGCGGAAGAGCCGGCTGCAGGTGGCCAAGACGTCGGCGTGGATGCGGGCGACCTCGGGATCGGGCGACACGGCGGCACGGCCCATCGCATATCCCCATCCGATCTTGACGCGCAGCACGTTGGCGGTCACGCGGTGCAGGACGACCAGCGGGGGTGCGGTGTCGGAGACGGCGCTGTCCACGGCTTCGGCGAACTGTTCGGCGGCCCAGGCGGTCAGCGCCTCCACGAGGGTGGCCCGTGAGGCGAAGCGACGGTGCACGGTCGTGCGGGCGACACCGGCGGTTTCGGCGATCTGCTCCAGCGTGGCCGCCGGGTCCGCGCTCAGCGCGCGTTCCGCGCCCACGAGGATCGCGCGCACGGTTCGCTCGGCATCCGCGCGGAGAGGTCTTGCTTGCACTCTGAAGACACTACATCAAAGTAGCTCATTGCTAGCGACTTGCATCATTGATGTTGCAAGTCGTAGGGTTTCCGCATCGTCAATGATGCAGTGAAGGGCGGAAACTCATGGACATGCAGGTGCGCGGCAAGACCGCTGTGGTGACCGGGGCGAGCCGGGGGATCGGGCTGGCGACCGTGGAGGCGCTGGTGGGTGAGGGCATGCGGGTGGTCGCCGCGGCGCGCGCCATCACGCCGGAGCTGGAGAAGACCGGGGCGATCGCCGTGCCGGTGGACCTGGCAGCGGCGGAAGGGCCGCAAAGGCTGATCGATGCCGCGCTGGCCGAGCTGGGCGAGATCGACCTGCTCGTCAACAACGTCGGCGGGGGTGACGGTGGCGCAGTGGGTGGATTCCTCTCCTTCGATGACGCTGTATGGCAGGAGATCTACGGACTCAACCTCTTCGCGGCCGTGCGGGCGACGCGGGCCGCGCTGCCCAGCTTGCTGCGGCGACGCGGTGTCATCGTCAACGTTTCGTCCAACGGGGCGCGGATCCCGCATGCCGGGCCTGTGCCGTACACGACCGCGAAGGCCGCGCTGACCGCCTTCGGCAAGGCGCTGGCCGAGGAGTTCGGGCCGCACGGCGTGCGTGTCAACACCGTGTCACCCGGTCCGGTTCGCACCGCGATGTGGGAGGCCCATGACGGGTATGGCGCCGAGCTCGCCGCCGCCATGGGCATGGAGCGGGAACAACTGGTGGCCGGGCTGCCGGCGGTCATGGGGATGACCACCGGCAGGCTCGTGGAGCCCGCGGAGGTCGCGGCACTCATCACCTACCTCGCCTCGCCGCTCGCGGCCAGCGTCTCCGGGGCTGACTACATCGTGGACGGCGGCTCGATCAAGACGGTGTGAACCGGCTGGACGGGCGAGTGCTCCGCCGACGTGCGTGCAGGTGGCGAAGCGGGCCAGGGCCGCGCGCTCGTCCCGCCGGCGGTGGCGGACGTCGCCCGGCATGTACGCGAGGGAACGATTGGGGCTGCGGAACGGCGGATCGGTGACATCCCCTCCCCGGAGGGACCTCGCCCTGGCCGGGTGCCGATCTGTGTGTCACCATGCGCGAGTGATCGAAGTGCAGCCGGTTGCATCCTCGTCGCACGGAAGGCCCGGCCGGCCGCGAACCCCCGCGGGAATGTCGGTCGGCTCTGCCAGGGTGGGCTGACCACGAACATCGGTCACGGTCAGGCGCCGGCGGCTTGACGGGTGCCGGGCGTGGGCTCGGATCAGCACGCCGTCGAGAGAGGTGTCCCCTTGAGCGGCCTTGGCTCCCCGCATCCCTTGTGCTCCTGTCTCAGGCGCCGATGGGCCACTCCACGCGGTGCGGTCGCGTTCGCCGTCATGGGCGGCGGTGGTCGTCCGTGAGGCCGGTTCGCGAGGTCATCGCCCCCCTCAAGGTCCTGGGCTTTCGCCGGTACTACCTCGGGCACACCGCCTCGACGTTCGGGGACGCGCTGACTCCCCTGGCGATCGCGTTCGCCGTGCTGCACCTCACCGGATCACCCGCCGACCTCGGTATCGTCGTCCTCAGCACGCGGATACCCGTGATCGCGCTGAGCCTCCTCGGCGGCGCCCTCGGCGACCGCTTCTCCCGGCGTGACGTCATGCTGGTCGCCGACCTGATGCGCTTCCTCGCCCAGGGGGCCACGGCGGCGCTGCTCCTCAGCGGGACGGCCCGCATCTGGATGATCGTGCTCCTGCAACTCGTCGCGGGCATGGGGTCCGCCCTCTTCACCCCCGCCTCCGTGGGTCTTGTGGTCTCGCTCGCGGGCAGGGAACGGGTGCAGGAGGCCAACGCGTTGTTGTCGATGTCGCGCAGCCTCACCTCGCTGGCGGCGCTCAGCGTGGCCGGAGCGCTGGTGGCGACCGTCGGCCCCGGATGGGCGATCCTGATCGACGCGGCCACGTTCCTGGTGAGTGCGGTCTTTCTCGCCCGCCTTCCTCGCTCCCTCACCTCGCAGCGGCCGGCGGCGAGCACGGGGCTGCGGGCGGGCGTCAAGGGAGGTCTCGCGGAGGTCGCCAGGAGGCCGTGGCTGCTCACGTCGGTCGTCCATGTGGCGCTGACCAACCTGGTCGTGGTCGCGCCGTTCCTGGTGCTCGGCCCGTACGTGGCGGACCGGCATCTCGGCGGAGCGCCGGCCTGGGCCGCGATCGGCGTCGCGTACGCGGTCGGAGGACTCGCCGGCGGTCTGGTCGCCGCGCGCTGGAAGGCCTCGCGTCCCGTGGCGGCGACATTAGTGGTGTTCCTGGTGATGACGCCGTTGCCGGTGCTGCTGGCCGTACCTGCCGCTCTCTGGCTGCTGATGCCGGCCGCCTTTCTGGCCGGTCTGGAACTGGTGATCTACAACGTGCTGCAGACCTCCACCATCCAGCGCCACGTTCCCGAGCACCTCATCGCCAGGGTCAGCTCCGTCGTCACGCTGGGGGCGCTCGCGGCGGCGCCCCTGGGCATGGGGCTGGCCGGGCCGGCGGCGGAGGTGTTCGGCAGTGGCGCCGTTCTCGTGGGTGGCGCGCTGCTGGCCGTCCTGGGCACCGTCGCCGCCCTGCTCGTGCCTTCGGTGTGGCGGGTCAAGGACGGCCCCGGGGAGGGCGAACGGGCGGAGCCGGGCGGGACGGGTCAGTCCAGCCAGCGGGCGGCGGCCTCGTAGGTGGTGTCGGGGGTGCTGTTGAACGCGATGGCCGCGTCGGGGGCGTGCCGCCGGATCAGGTTGATCACCAGTTCGAGCAGCTCGACCTGGTCTTCGGAGTGCCGCAGGCCGCCGCCGACGGTCACGCACTTCCACGGGTGGGCCCGCAGCGCGTTTCCGACGAGCGTTTCCACGTCGTCGCTTCCGTCCAGGCCGATCAGGCAGGTCTCGACGCTCACGCCATGATCGGCGAACTCGGCGAGCCCCGCCTCGATCGCCTCGACCACCGGCTCGGGGTCCCAGGGGCCGGGCACGCGGCGCGGGTCGAGCCCGATGACGAGCACACGGGGCGGAGCGGCGGCGTCGTCCATGCCCGCATGCTACGTGCCGTACAGCCGGCGAACCATGGGCGCCGTGGCTCCCCGGCTCACGGGCGAGATCGGTGGGAGGGACGCCCCGATCTCGTCCATCCAAGATCAACTGTCCAGCGGAAGCGCGGCCAGGGGTGATCTGCCGGCCGCTGATCCTCTCTGGCGCGGGGCCCGGATGAGGCCGGCGGGGCCGTCCGGTCGTCTCGATCGGACGGACGCCCGGCGAAGGGGCCTGTCAGTAGCCGCCGCGGCGCGGGGCGGTGGTCGGGCGGCGGGACAGGTCGGTACGGACCGTGGGCTTGAGGTCGCGCGCCGGGTGCTCGTGCCGGAGCGGCGCCCCCTTGCGGCCGGTGGCCTTGGCCTGGTCGAGGGAGGCCGGGAGCTTGATGCGCATGCTTCTCCTGAGGGTTCTAGGCCCTGGTGAGCCAGGTGACCTGGGCGCCGTTGTCGAACGACTCGCGCCGGGTGGGGGTGAACAGGGTGGGGCTGAACGGGCCGTCGAACATCGGCACGCCGGCGCCCGCCACCACCGGGTAGCGCTTGAGGATGATCTCGTCGATCTCCGGGAGCAGGGCGGCGGCCAGCTTGCCGCCGCCGCAGAGGTAGATGTCCATGCCGGTGTCCTCGGCCTTGAGACGCCGTACGAGCTCGATCGGGTCGCCCGTCTCCACCCGCACCGTCGGGTCGTCGATGGTCAGCGTCGTGGAGACGACGTACTGGCGCAGGTGGGAGTACGGGCTGGTGGTGGGGACCTCCAGCGCCGGCTCATAGGTGCCGCGGCCCATCACCAGGGTGTCGAAGACCCGGTTGGGCGCGTCTTCGAGGCCGGCCAGCCTGCGGATGTGGGTGGGGAGCGTCTCCGGGTAACGGGCGTTGATCCAGGCGATCATCTGGTCCGACACGGGATAGAAGTCGAACTCGGCGTTGGGGCCGGCGATGTAGCCGTCGAGCGAGACGCCGATGTAGTAGACAAGCTTTCGCATACTGAGCAACTCCCGATGTAGTACTCTGTCTGTAGTGCTTTGAAAGTAGTACTACAAGTGGAGTGGTGTCAAGTGCGGAAAAATCCGGAGCGGCGGCAGGCGCTGATCGACGCGGCCATCGAGGTGCTGGCCAGGGAGGGAGCGCGGGGGCTGACCTTCCGGGCCGTCGACACCGAGGCGGCCGTTCCGCCGGGCACGGCCTCCAACTACTTCGCCAACCGCGACGACCTGTTCATGCAGGTGGGCGGGCGCATCTACGAGCGGCTGCTGCCCGACGAGGCCGCGATCGCCCGCGGCCGGGAGGGCGTGCAGGACGAGGCCCGCTACGCCCAGCTCATGCACGAGCTGGTGGATCGCATCTCCGCCTTCAACTCCGGCTACCTGGCCCTGCTGGAGCTCCGGCTGGAGTCCACCCGCCGGCCCGAGCTTCGCGCCGTGCTGACCAAGCGCATCCGCGAGGACATCGACGCCAACATCGGCTACCACGCCGCCTCGGGCCTGCCCGGCGACTCGACCTCGGTGGTGCTGCTCTACCTCGCGCTGAACTGGCTCATCGTGGAGCGGCTGACGCTGCCCGACATCTTCACCGACCAAGAGGTCCACGAACTGGTGGACGCCGCCGTACGCAGAGCCCTGAACGGCTGACGCGTTTTCGAGCGCAGCGGCGGGGCTTTGATGGTGGGGTCTGAAAGGTGCCGGTGACTGAGGCTCTGTCGCGCTTGGGTGGGTGCTCGTACGTCACACGCACCTGTCCGGACGGGAACCATGTCCACCACCCTCGCCCCAATCCCCTCGCCCCTCGTCGGCCGGCTCGCGGTCGGCTCGCTCATGCTGGGCATCTTCGCCATCGTCACCAGCGAGATCCTGCCCATCGGCCTGCTGACCGCCATCGGCGGCGACTTCGGCGTCTCCGACGGCGTCACCGGGCTGACCATGACGCTGCCCGGCATCGTCGCCGCGGTCGCCGCGCCCGCCGTCACCCTGACCACCGCGCGCGTCGATCGCCGGGTGATGCTGTGCGTCCTCATGGCGGTGCTCGCCGTGGCCGACGTGCTGGCCGCCGCGGCGACCTCCTACGGGGTCATGCTGGTCTCCCGGGTGCTCGTCGGGCTCACGATCGGCGGTTTCTGGTCGATCGGGGCGGGGCTGGCCGGCCGGCTGGTGCCGCCGCCCGCCGTCGGCGCCGCCACCGCCGTCATCTTCTCCGCCGTGCCGCTGGGCTCCGTGCTCGGCGTGCCGGCCGGCACCCTCATCGGCGACCTCGCCGGGTGGCGGAGCGCGTTCCTGGCGCTGGCCGCGCTCGCCGTGCTGGTGCTGGGTGCCCTGCTGGTGCTGCTGCCGCCGCTGCCCGCCCAGGAGGCGACCGGCGCCCGGGTCCTGCTGGGCCTGCTGCGCACCCGGGGGGTCGCCGTCGCGCTGGCGGCCACCTTTCTCGTCGTCCTGGCCCACTTCGGCACCTACACGTACGTGACGCCCTTCCTCCAGGACGTCACCGGCCTGCCGCCCGCGGCCGTCGGCGGCGTCCTGCTGGCGTACGGGGCCGCCGGGGTCGCGGGTAACTTCCTGGCCGGCCGGGCCGCCGGGACGCGGCTGCGCACCGCGTTCGCGATCTGCGCCTGCCTGGTCGCGGCCGTCACCCTGCTGCTGCCCTCGGCCGGCGCCACGACGGCCGGCGCCGTGGTGCTGCTGGTGATCTGGGGGCTGGCGTACGGGGGCGTGCCCGTCTGCTCGCAGGCGATGTTCGTCACCGCCGCCCCGAACGCCCCCGAGGCCGCCACGGTGCTCTTCACCTCCTCCTTCCAGGCGACCTTCGCCCTCGGCGCGTTCCTCGGAGGCCGGGTCGTCGACGCCTTCTCGGTCTCCGCCGTGATGGTCTGCGGCGGGCTGACGGCGCTGCTCACGGTGGCGTTCCTGCGCGGGCGTTGAGCGCGGGCGTTGAGCGGGGGCGGGGCGGTGGGCATCATGGGCGTCATGCCAGGGTTCGTCGATCCGGCGCCCGCGTTGCGGGAGTCGTTCCTGGCCGCGGTGGCGGAGTTCCGGGACGACCGCGATCACCCGGTGCCCTGGTTCGTGGGTGACGTCGATCCGGCGGCCCTGAGCGATCCGGCGGCCTTCGAGGCTTACGTGGCGCGGGTGCTCGGGGAGCGGACCGAGGCGGGCGTACGGGCCGGGTTCGTGCCGATGACCACGTTGTGGTGGGCCGACGGGGCGCGCTTCCTGGGCAGGCTGGCCATCCGCCACCGGCTCACGCCGGCGCTGCGGGAGGACGGCGGGCACATCGGCTACGACGTTCGTCCCACCGCCCGCCGGCAGGGGCACGCGACGGCGATGCTGGCGGCGGCGCTGCCGGTCGCGCGGCGGCTGGGCGTCTCCCGGGCGCTGGTGATGTGCGAGGTGACGAACACGGCCTCGCGGCGGGTGATCGAGCGCAACGGCGGCGTCCTGATCGACGTCACCGGACGCAAACGCCGCTACTGGGTGCCGACCGGGTGAGAACGCACGCCGCCCGTGCCGCGCGCCGGGGAAGAGTACGCGCCGCCCGCGCCGCGTGCCGGGGAAGAGCGCACGCCGCCCGCGCGGCGTACCGGGGACATGGGGTGAAGTTTGCCGGTCGGAGGGGGCGGTCAGAGGCCGGCGAGGACAGGGAACGGACATGGAGACGGGTGGCGGCGCCGGAGACCGGACGCCGCTCCACGCCCGCCATCCCGTACGCCTGAACGTGCGGCCCGGGACCAGAGCCCCGGTCCACCTGGCGCGGGCGTTCAGGCGGGCGTTCGTGGAGTTCCTGAGCGTGCCGCTGTTCATGCTCGCCGGGTTCGCCGCGCTCGGCGCCGTGACCGTCTTCCTCGACCTGTCGCCGCTCCCGCCCCTGCGTGACGCGCGGGTGACGCTGGACCGGCTCATCCCCAGCCAGGTGGCCATCGACCTGCTCGCCCAGGTCGCCCCGGCGGTGCTCGGCGTGGCGTCGCTGACGTTCTCGGTGCTGCTGGTCGCGGTGCAGCAGAACGCCTCCCTCTACACGCCGGTCGTCTTCGACGAGTTCCTGCGCAGGCGCGGCAACCAGATCCACTTCGGCTACTTCGTCGGCCTGTCCTTCTACGCCTTCCTCCTGCTGGCCTCGCGGCGGCCGGGCAACCATCTGTCGTTCGGCGCGGTCATCCTGTTCGTGCTCACCACGATCGCCCTCGTCATGCTGATGACGCTGATCTACGGCACGATCAACCAGATGCGGCCGGCCAGCGTCCTGTCCGCCACCTGGCGGCTGGCCCTGCGGGCGCGCCACCGCAGGCGCCGGCTGCTGTCGTCGTTGCGGCCGGCGCCGCTGCTGCCCGCGAGCCCGGCGGAGCCGGTGTGCGCCCGGCAGGACGGCTACCTGGTCGATCTGCGGTTCAAGAGGTTGCGGCGGGTGCTGGAACGGGCCGGGCCGCAGGTCGAGGTGGTGTTCGAGCATCCGGTGGGCACGTATCTGGCCGCCGGGGACCTGGTGGGCCACGTACGGGCCGCCGACCCCCGGGCGCTGCGGCCCCTGGCCGCGCGGGTGGAGGGGTGCCTGGTCATCGACACCACCAGGGACGTGCGCACCGACCCGGCCTACGCCGTCGAGCAGATCGCCGGCATCGCCTGGACCGCCTACTCCAGCGCCCAGCACAGCCCGCTCATCGGGCTGGCGGCGATGCGGGTGCTGGCGGACCTGTTCGAGCGCTCGTTCCTCGCCCCGCCCCTCGAACGGCGGGGCGTCGTGCCGGTCGTCTACCCGGACGTGGTGCCGGGCGAGACCCTCGACCGGCTGGCCACGATCGGCTTCCTGGCGGTCGAGGCCAGGAACGCGGGGCCGTGCACCGAGGTGCTGATGGCGCTGGCGCAGGTGGTGCCGCAGACCCGGGAAGAGCATTTGCCGCTGCTGGAGGACCGGGTCTGGCGGCTGCTGCCGGTGGTGACCGAGCTCACCTCACTGCCCGCCGACCTGGAGGAGGCCCTGCGGCTGCTCTCCCGGAGCCTGGCCGCACGGGGCCGGCGCGACCTCGCGGAACGGCTCGTCGCGGTCGCCGAGACGCACCACCGGCGCATGCGCGGGTGTCCCGGCGGCTGAGCCCCGGTCAGGCGGCTCCATCCGTGAGCGAGGCGTGCGGGATGACCATCGGAGTGGCCGTGCGCGGGTCCGGCACCACGTCGCAGGCCAGCCCGAACACCTCGGCCACCAGCTCGGGCGTCAGCACCCGCGACGGCGGCCCCTGGGTCACCACCTTGCCGCCCTTCATGACGATCAGGTGCGAGGCGAACCGGGCGGCCTGGTTGAGGTCGTGCAGCACGGCCACGATCGTCTTGCCCTCGCGGTGCAGCTCGCGGCAGAGCTCCAGCAGGTCGTACTGGTGGGCGATGTCGAGGAAGGTCGTGGGCTCGTCCAGCAGCAGCAGGTCGGTCTGCTGGGCGAGCACCATCGCGATCCAGGCCCGCTGGCGCTGCCCGCCGGACAGCTCGCCCGCCTGCGCCTCGGCCAGGTCGTCCAGCCCGGTGCGCTCCAGCGCGAAGCCGATCGCGGCGTCGTCGTCCGGCGACCACTGGCGCAGCAGCGTGTGGTGCGGGTAGCGGCCGCGCCGCACCAGGCCGCGCACGGTGATGCCGTCCGGCGCGACCGGGTTCTGCGGCAGCAGGGCGACGTGCCTGGCGGCCTGCCTGCCCCGGTAGGACCAGATGTCGCGGCCGTGCAGCAGCACCTGGCCGTGGTCCGGCTTCATGATCCGGGCCAGCGTCTTGACGAGGGTGGACTTGCCGCAGCCGTTCGGGCCGATGATCATGGTCAGCTCGCCCTGCGGGATGTCGAGGCTGACGTCGCGGACGATCGGGTCGCCGCCGTAGGAGACGGTGACGTTCCGGGCGCCCAGGCCGGTCGTGGTCGTGCTCATGGCGTCCTCCAGGCCGGTCGTGGTCGTGCTCATGGCGTCCTTCAGGCCCGTCGTGCTCATAGCGTGCCCTTCTTCCATTCGCGGATCAGCAGGTAGCCGAGGTAGAGGCCGCCCAGGGCCAGCGTGTAGACGCCGACCGGCACGCCGCCGGGCAGCGGGAGCTGCTGCGCGGCCAGGTCGGCCAGCACCAGCAGCAGCGCGCCCGTCAGCGACGAGAGCATCAGGTGCGGGCCGGTGCCGCCGGTCAGGCGGCGGGCGATCTGCGGCGCGGTCAGCGAGATGAACGTGATCGGCCCTGCCACGGCGACCGCCCCCGCCGACAGGACGACCGACAGCGCCACCGCCGCCGTCCTGGTGCCGCCGGGCTCGGCGCCGAGCATGCCGGCCGTCTCGTCGCCCATCTCGGACAGGGCGAGCCGGCCCGAGATCGCCGCCGCCAGCGGGGCCACGACCAGCAGCACGATCCCGATGGTCACGGCGTGCTCCCAGGAGCGGGCCGACAGGCTGCCGTTGACGTACGCGGTCAGCACGGTCGCCTTGTCGCGTTCGACGGCGTACACGACGTACTGGATGAAGGCCACCGAGATCGCCGAGACGCCGATGCCGGCCACGATGAGCCGGCCGGGGTTGCGGAAGCCGGTGCCGGTGGAGACGTACACCACCACGACGGCCAGCACCGCGCCGGCCAGCGCGCCGATCGGGACCGGCACCACCCCGGGCAGCAGCAGCGCGACGGCCGCCGCGCCCGCGCCCGCGCCGGAGGCCAGGCCGATCACGTCGGGGCTGCCCAGCGGGTTGCGGGTGACGGTCTGGAACAGCGCGCCCGACAGGCCCAGCGCGGCGCCGGTGCCGAGGCCGACGACCAGGCGGGGGCCGCGCAGGCGTTCCAGCACGAACGCGGCCTTGCCGCGCGCGCCGCCGGTCAGCGCGCCGAGGAGGTCGGTGAGCGGGATGCCGAGGCGGCCGAGCGAGAGCGTGGCCACGCAGGCGGCGAGCAGGAGGACGGTCAGGACGAGCCCGGCGACGACGGAGACGCGTGAGACGGGCACGGCCACCGCCCGCCCGAGCACGACGAACCCCTTCGGCCTGCTCATGACCCGCCCTTCATTCTCCGTACGGCCACCAGCAGCGCCGGCGCGCCGAGGAACGCCGTCACGATGCCCACCATCAGCTCCTGCGGGCGCAGCAGCATCCGGCCCGCCACGTCGGCGAGCAGCAGCAGCGCGGGACCCAGCACGGCGGAGAAGACGATCTGGGCCCGGAAGTCGGCGCCCGTGACGGCCTTGACGATGTGCGGCACGGCCAGCCCGACGAAGGCGATGGGCCCGACGGCCGCGGTCGCCGCCGCGCTGAGCAGCGTCGCCGCGAGCAGCCCGAGCGCCCGCGTCACGCCGGGGCGCGCGCCGAGCGCGGAGGCGGACTCGTCGCCGAGCGCGAGCGTGTTGAGCGCGGGCGCCAGCAGCAGCGCCAGGAGCAGCCCGAGCCCGGCCGTCGGCAGCACGGACAGCAGCACCTCGAAGTCCCGGCCGCCGAGCGCGCCGACCACCCAGTAGCGGTAGCTGTCGAAGACCTTCGGCATGCCCAGGGTCACGGCCTGCACGTACGCCGACAGCACCGCGGTCACGACCGCGCCCGCCAGCACCAGCCTCACCAGGCCCGCGCCGGAGCCGGCCGAGCCGATGACGTGCACCAGCACGCCGGCCAGCAGCGCGCCGGGCAGCGCCCACCACACGGTGCCCCACTGGCCGGACACCCCCAGGAAGGCCGTGGCGCTGACCACCCCGGCCGAGGCCCCCGCCGTGATGCCGAGCAGGCCGGGGTCGGCCAGCGGGTTGCGGGTGACGCCCTGCATGAGGGTGCCCGCGACGGCGAGGGCCAGCCCGGCCAGCAGGCCGAGCGCGGTGCGCGGGTAGCGGCTCTCGACGACCGCGGTGGTGTTGGCGTCCGCGGTGCCGCGCAGCACGTCCACGGCGTCGCCGATGGAGGTGGGCAGGCTGCCGAAGGCGATGCTGGCCAGCATCGCCAGCGCCAGCACGGCCAGCCCGGCGATCAGGAACCACACGAGCCGGGAGGCTCGGGCGCGCGGGGCGCCCGAGCCTCCCGGCGCGGTGCGTACGACGGTGGCGGTCACTGTCAGCGGTCGAGCTTCCCGACCGCCTCGTCGATGAGCGGCAGGTAGCGGTCGATCACCCACGGCACGGTCAGCGGGTTGATGATCGAGGACGCGGTGACGAACGGGTTGTCGTTGCTCGCCACGACGCTGCCGCGCTTGATCGCGGGGATGGCCGCGTACAGCTTCTGGGCCTCGATCTCCTTGCGGGTCTTGGCGTCGGTGTAGAACGTGAAGATCAGGTCGCTCTTGGCCAGCTTCTGGGCGTTCTCCAGGCCGATCACGGCCGAGTCGGTGCCCTTGGTCTCCTCGAACGTCTTGACCACCGGGTCCACGGTCAGGCCGAGGGAGGAGACCATCTCCACCCGCTGCTCCTCGGGCATGAACACGCCGAGGGTGCCGGGGCCGGTGGTGTAGATGTAGGAGAAGGTCACGTCCTTGTACTGCGGCCGGGTCGCGGCGGCGTCGGCGAGCTGCTTCCTGATGTCCGCGATCAGCTTGGCGGCCTGGTCGGGCTTGCCCAGCGCCTTGGCGATGATCTCGATCTGCTCGTCCCAGTTCGTGCTCCAGGCCAGGTCCGGGTAGGCGACGGTGGGCGCGATGTCCGAGAGGATCTTGAACTGGTCCTGCGTGATGCCCGACCACGGGGCCAGGATCACGTCGGGCTCCAGTTCGACGATGGCCTCGATGTCGATGTTCTCGCCGCCGGTGAACTGCTTGGGCAGCGTGCCGCCGGCCTTGGTCACCGCCTCGTGGATCCACGGCAGGTAGCCGGTCTTGTCGCTGCCCCACTCGTAGCTCTCGATGCCGACGGGCGTGTGGCCGAGCGCGATCGCGGTCTCCGCCGAGCCCTGGCCGAGCGTGACGACGCGCTCGGGCTGCTTGGTGATCGTCGCCTGGCCGAGGGCGCTGTCGATCGTCACCGGGAACGCGCCGGCCGCGCTGCCGCTCGTCGTGGGCGCCGCCGACGCCTGGGGCTCGGGGGCGGAGGTGCCGCAGCCGGTGACGACCAGCAGGGCGGTGACGGCGACGGCCGAGAAGGCGCGCACGCGGGTGAACCTGAACGGCATGGGAGTTTCCTTGTACGTCGACACGCTCGTGGGGCGGGGCGCCACGATCACCGGGGTTGTGGCATCGCACAGGCCACAACCTGAACTCGCACCACTTAGGTAAGCCTAACCTATAGATTCTTAAGCCATCAAACCCTCCCCGAGAGGGACAAATCACCCCGCAAGGGTGGGCGGGTGACTGCGGAAAGGCAGCGGCCCCGGGTGGGCACCTTCGGAGGGCGGGCTCGGGAGGGAGGCGGGGGTAACGGGGGCCTCGGGAGGCGGCGGTCCGGGGAGGCGGGGGGTCTCGGGAGGCGGCGGTCCGGGGAGGCGGCGGGCTCGGGAGGGCGGCGGCTCTGAGGGGGCCGCGGGTTCATGGAGGCCGAGGGGCCGGAAAAGGGCGCGACGAGGCCTGAGCGGTCGTGTCAGCATGCACGGTCATGGTGGAGCACGAGCCGAGCGACGAGACCCTGGCCGCCCTCGCCCGCCGGCACGGCGTCGCGGCCGGCCGGGTGCGGCCCCTGCCACGCGGGGTGGCCAACCACGTCTTCCTGCTCGGGGACGACCTGGTCCTGCGCATCCCGCGCGGCGAGCGGTTCCTGCCCGACCTGGTCAAGGAGGCCGCGGTCATCCCCGTCGCCCGGCGGGCCGGGGTGCGGGCGCCGGAGGTCGCCGACTTCGACGCCACCCGCGAACGGGTGGGCGTGCCGTACATGGTGCTGGCCCGGGTGCGGGGCGTGGAGCTCTCCGACCTCGCGCCGGACGGCGCCGCCAGGGCCCTGCGCGAGGTGGGCCGGGAGCTGGCCAGGCTGCACCGGCTGTCCCCGGACACCGCGCCCGAACTGCCCGGCGTGCCCGTCGACGACGTCACCGCCGACCCCTGGACACTCATCGCCGGCCTGCACGCCGAGGGCTGGATCGACGCCGAGGCCGCCCGCCTCCTGGGCCTGCTCCGCTTCTTCACCTCGCCCCCGCCCCACCCCTGGGCCGAACTGGCCTGACCCTCGCGCGACCGGCCTCGTGGCCACCCCTCCTGACCAGGACCGTGGACGCCCGAACCCGGCCTCCCAAGTCCCAAGCCCCAGGCCCCAGGGCGGGTGGCGCGGGTCGTCGTCAGTTCTGCGCCGCGGGGCGGTCGTAGATGCCGATCGCCCAGTTCCCCGGCCGTTCGCCGACCCGGGCCAGCAGGCGTTCGCGTACGTCGGCGTTCATCAGCGCCTGCTCCTGGGCGGACTCGTCGCACTCACCCGCCGGCGAGGGGCAGCCGGTCACCTCCTGAGCCACCTCCCGCACCGGCGCGTCCGCCGGGAAGACCCAGACCCGTATGGACTGCGGACGCCGCAGCCAGTCCGAAGGGGTGGAGAGCTTGTCGTGATGGCCTCCCAGCAAGCCGTCGCACCGTGCGGCCGTGCCGCCCGTCTCGCCGCCCTTGAGCCGCTGCGACGTGACGACCCAGGCCCGGGGGTCGTCGCAGACCACCCTGTAGCTGGTCCAGTGGCTGGTCGGCTCGAAGATCACCGTCCACGTGGCGCCGACGGTGTCGAAGCGGAAGGGGTGGGCGAGCGTGAGGTCGACCCGCGTCCCCCCCAGCCGTACGGGGAACGTCGCGGGCAGCTCGGGGCCCTGATCGACCACGGCCGAGTCCGGCGGCTCCGCCGCCACCGGCGGGCCCTCCGTCCTGGGCAGGCCGTTGACCAGCACCACGGCGGCGACCGCCGCCGCCACCCCGGACGCCAGGGCCCGCCTCTTCCGGCGGATGCGCCGGCCGCGCCGGACGATCGCGTCGAGGGACACGGACGGCTGTCCGGCCTCCGCGCGTACGGTCAGCAGCTCGCGCAGGTCGCTTTCCTCATGCCTCATCGCCGGCCCCTCTCCAAGCTCATGGTCCGAACGTCCGGATCGACCCTCAGGCGCGTCAGAGCCCGGTTGAGCTGGCTCTTCACCGCCCCCAGTGAGGAGCCGACGATGTCGGCCACCTGGGTGAGCGTCCGTCCCTCGTAGTAGTGCAGAACGATCACCGCGCGCTGGCGCGGGGAGAGCGCGCCGATCGCGTTCCACAGTGCCGCCTGGTCGTCCAGCTCGGCGGGCGCGTCGCGCGGATCGGCCGTCTCGGGCAGCGTCTCGGCCGGGACCTCACCCCGCCACCTGCGCCGCCACCACGACGTGTGGGTGTTGACGATGATCCGGTAGACGTACGGGTCGGGGTTGCCCTCGATCCGCCGCCAGGCCAGCCAGGCCCGTGCGAGCGCGGTCTGCACCAAATCCTCAGCCGTGCCCCAGTCCCGGGTGAGGAGATACGCCATCCGGCACAACCGCGACTGCCGCTGTGCCACGTACTCGGCGAACCCGTCGTCCATCCGTCATCTCCGTCTCGTCGCCACCGGTGATGACTACCGCCCAGGAGACGTGTTCGGTTCACAGCCGTCCGGCAGTGATTTTCACGCGGGCCGGCGGGCGGTGCGTTCAGCCGGCCGGTTCCAGGGCTTCGGCGGGGTGGTGGCGGGCCCGCAGCAGTGGTACGGCGGCGGCCAGGCAGAGCGCCGTGGCCAGGGCCAGGCCGGGAAGGAGCGCCGGCGGCGCGGGCGTGTCGGCGGCGAGGCCGGTCAGCCGGCTGACGGGCCCGCTCAGGACGTCGCCCGCCGTCTGGCCCAGCATGGCCAGGGCCACCAGCAGGCCGCTGACCCGGCCCAGCAGCCGGCCGGGCGTGATCGCCTGGCGGTGGCTGACCAGGGCGATGGCGGCCACGATCGTGCCGATCAGCGGGACGAGCCCGCCCAGCGTGTGCCAGACCGGCCCTCCCGGAGCGCCGGACAGCGCGAGCAGCAGCAGGCACGGCTGGCTCACCAGCACGGCCGCCGCCGCCAGCCGGAAGGTGCCGAACCTGCGGTGCAGCAGCACGGCCAGCAGCGGGCCCAGGACGAACCCGCCGAGGGACGAGATCATGGTGGAGAAGGAGACGACGGCGTACGTCATCGAGTCGTCCGTCACGAGCACGCGGCGGGCGGCGCGCGTCGCCTCGTCCGCGAACTGCCCGGCCGCCGCCGACACCACGACGTACAGGGTGATCGCCCGCAGCACCGGGTGCCGCGCCGTGAAGCGGACCCCCTCCAGAGCCTCCCGCCACAACCCGGCCCCGGGCGGCGGCTCCTCCACCGGCCTCCCCGCCGGCTCGATCCCGTGGAAGGCCGCTGCCGCGCAGAGCGCCAGCGCCCCGGCGGCGAGCAGCACGCCGGTCTCGTCGATGTCCAGCGCGGACAGCGGCAGGGTGACGGCGACGAGCAGGACGGTGGGCAGCACGTACAGCAGGGCGTTGGCCCGGACCAGGAACCCGCGGCCGGCCACGGCGGGCAGCAGGGCCTCCTGCGGGACCGGCGCCAGCGCCCCCACCCCGCTCACGGCCACCACCGCGACCAGGACGTGCGGCGCGGTCATCAGGCCGAGCCCGCCGGTCGCCGCCACGGAGGGCACGATCGCCGCCGCCAGCAGGGCCGCCACGACCAGCACGGTACGGCGGCGCCGCGCCCGGTCCACGAGCACCCCGAGGGGCGCCCCCAGCAGGACGGCCGCCACGACGGTCGCGACACCGCCCGCCGCGAACCAGCCGGAGGTCGCGCCCGACGCCTCGTAGCCCGCCGACGGCAGGGACGACGTGGCGAGCGAGGTGGCGGCGGACAGGGCGGCGACGCCCAGGATGAAGAGCGGCAGCCGCCGTGGCGGTAAGGGGCTGGGGGAGTTCATCCGGACATCTTCCTATGTGTGGCAGCTCTGATGGTGGTGCCGATGTGTCGTCGGCGGCAGGAGTTCACTGCTGAGTGGTGACATGATTACTAAGCGGTATTGGCCGGGGTCGCGAGCAGAGCGGAGAGTTGAGGAACCCCCGGCCTTTTGGAGACCGCACATGGATCCCCTGCAGATTCCAGTTCTCGGTGAGCGGACGTCGGAGACGATCCGCCGGTTCAGAGACCAAGGTGGGCCGGTCGTTCCCATCGAACTGCCCGGCAAGGTCAACGCCTGGATGGTCGCCTCGTACGAAGCGGTCGGCGAGGTCCTCGCCGGCGACGGCACCCTCTTCAGCAAGAACTCGATCAACTGCCCGGCCATGCACGACGGCACCATCCCCCCTGACTGGCCGCTGCGGCGGCTCGTCGAGGGCGACCACCTGCTCACCCAGGACGGCGCCGACCACCGCCGCCTGCGCGGCCTGGTCAACCGCGCCTTCACCCCCGCCCGCGTGGAGGCCATGGCCCCGCGCATCCAGGAGATCACCGACGGCCTGCTCGACGGGCTGGCGGCGCAGGGCGAGGTGGCGGATCTCGTCCGCCACTTCTCCGAGCCGCTGCCCATCGCGGTGATCTGCGAGCTGTTCGGCGTGCCCGAAGAGGAGCGCTACCAGATCCGCGAGTGGACGAACGTCCTGCTGTCGCACCTGGCCACCCCCGAGGAGACCACCGCGGCGGCGCAGTCGACGCTCGGCTACCTGGCCTCCTACATCCAGCGCAGGCGCGTGGAGCCGGGCGACGACCTCACCACCGGCCTCATCCGGGCCCAGGAGGACGACGGCGACCGGCTGTCGGACAAGGAGATGTTGTGGCTCCTGTGGCTGGCGCTCATCGCCGGCCACGAGACGACCGTGCACCAGATCGCGAACGCCGTCATCGCCCTGTGCCGCGACCCCGCGCAGCTCGCCGCGGTGAAGGAGCGCGGCGCCTGGGCCGAGGCGGTGGAGGAGGCGCTGCGCAGCCGCACCTCGGTGCTCACCGTCATGTTCCGCTACCCGCTGCGGGACGCGATGGTGTGCGGGACGGTGATCCCGGCGGGCGAGCCGATCGTCGTCGCGCTGGAGGGGGCGGGCACCGACCCGGCCCGGTTCGGCCCGGACGCCGGGCGGTTCGACGTCTTCCGCGAGCCCGACACGCACTTCGCCTTCGGCCGCGGGCCGCACTTCTGCCTGGGCGCGCCGCTGGCCCGGCTGGAGCTGCGGATCGCGCTGGAGTCGCTGTTCGGGCGCTTCCCCGATCTGCGGCTCGCGATCGCGGCGGACGAGATCGCCTACACCCCCTCGCTGATCACGGAGGGGCCGCTGGAGCTGCCGGTGCTCCTGGGCAAGCCCCGCTGACCGATGATCCCGGGGCCGCCCCACCGACCGGGGCGGCCCGGGCGCCGGCGCCGGTCCCGGCAACGGCCCCGGCGCCGGTTTCGGCAAGGGCCCCGGTGCTGGTCCCGGCTCCAGTTCCGGTTCCGGATGCTGTGAGGGTGTTCAGCAGGTTCGTGACGAGCGGGTTGCGGTCGTCCGCGCGCCACGCCACGGCCACGTCCGTACGCGCGTCCCCCGGCGTCACCCCGCGGAAGGCCACGCCCCTGAGCCGGAGCCGCCGGATGCCCGCCGGGGCCAGCGAGACCCCGAGCCCGGCCCCCACCAGCGCGCAGACCGTCTGCCACTCCACCGCGTGCTGGCCCACCTCGGGCGTGAACCCGGCCGCCCGGCACACGTCCACGATCCGGTCGTACAGGCCCGGCCCCTGCTCGCGCGGCAGGAGCACGAAGGGCGAGCCGGCCAGGTCCGCGAGCCGCACCGTGCGGCCGGCGGCCAGCGGGTGGGCGGCCGGCAGCACCGCCACGAACGGCTCGCGCAGCACCGTCGCGAACGCCAGGCCGGGCTCTCCGCCCTCCGGCGGCTCGCGCAGCAGGCCGACGTCGATGCGCCGCTCCCGCAGGGCGGCGAGCTGCGGCGCGGTGGTCATCTCGTGCAGCTCGACGCGCACCCGCGGCACCCGCTCCCGGTACGCGCCCAGCAGCGCGGGCAGCACCGTCAGCGCCAGCGAGGCGGCGAACCCGAGCCGGACCCGGCCCGCCCGCCCGTCGCCGACCGCCCGCGCCGCCGCCAGGCCGCCCGCCAGCTCGGCCAGCGCCGTGCGCGCGGCGGGCAGCAGCTCGCGGCCCGCCGGGGTGAGCTCGACCCGGCCCGGCGCCCGGCTGAACAGCGCGTGCCCGACCTTGTCCTCCAGGCGGCGGATCTGCTGGCTCAGCGGTGGCTGCGCGATGCCCAGGCGGTCGGCCGCGTGACCGAAGTGCAGCTCCTCGGCGAGCACGACGAACGCGTGGAGCTGCGCGAGCGGAACTTTCGGGCGATCCATACCTCTAGAGATATCAGCCCATGGGCTTGGCTGTATTAGACGTATCGGCCCTGGTCCCCTAGCGTTCGGCACATGATGGAGCGACGCGCGATCCTCAGCGGTTCCACGTTCGAGGAGCAGATCGGATATGCCCGGGCCGTGGTGGACGGCGACTGGGTGCACGTCTCGGGGACGACCGGTTTCGACTACACCACCATGACGATCTCCGACGACGTGGTGGAGCAGGCCAGGCAGTGCCTGCGCAATATCGGGGCGGCGCTGGAGGAGGCCGGCTGCACCTTCGCCGACGTCGTGCGCGTGCGCTACCTGCTGCCCGACCGCGCCGACTTCGAGCCCTGCTGGCCCGTGTTGCGCGAGTGCTTCGGCGAGGTGCGGCCGGCGGCCACGATGCTCATGTGCGGCCTGGCCGACCCGCGCATGAAGATCGAGATCGAGGTGTACGCCAGGCGCCGCCCCGCCGCGTGAGACCCCGGCCGGGGCGCTACCCGCGGCCGGCCAGCCCGCCGAACAGGTCCGTGACGCCGATGGACTCCAGCAGCGAGGACGACGACCGGACCGAGGGCGCGCCGGGCGCGGCGGGCGGGCAGGCGGCCGGGTCGCCGGCCAGCGCCTCCAGGAAGTGACGCACGCCGAGCGCGGCCAGCAACGACGTGGCCCCCTCCGACTGACCCTGAGCCTGGCCCTGTGCCGCGCTCTGCGCCTGCCCCTGCGCCGGGTTCTGGGCGGGGGCCTGTCCCTGCGCCGGGTTCTGGCCGGTGGCCGGGCCGGGGGCGGGCGCGCAGGCGGCCGAGGGCCGGCCGGTCACGAGCGCTTCGAGGTAGCGCGCCAGGGCCGCCGTGCCGATGAGCGGCTTGACCGCCAGGCCGGTGCCCGCCCCGGCCGCCTGCCACGCACCCGCGCCCGAGCCCGCCCCGGCCGCCTGTCCCGCGCCTGGCACGGCGCTCGATCCCGCGCCGGGGACCGTGCCGGGCGGTGTGCCCGGGTTCGTCCCCGGGGAGGCCGTGCTGCGGGCGCACGCCAGCGCTTGGTTGATGAGGTCTTCGAGCACGACCCGCAGGGGAGAGGGCGAGGACTCGCCGGAGTTCGCGTTCAGGGGCTGACCCGGGCTCGCGTCCAGGGCCCGGCCGGGGCTCGGGAAGGGCGCCTGGCTGGGGTTCGGAAGAGCCGACTGGCTGGGGTTGGGGAGAGGCGCCTGGCTCGGGTTGGGGAAAGGCGGCTGGCCGGGGTTGGGGAAGGGGGACTGGCGGGGGCTGGGCAGGGGTGGCAGGCTCGGGCGCGGGAAGGGCGGCAGGGTCGGACCGGCCTGATCGGGCGCGGGCGACGCGGCGAGCGGCGTCCCGTACGGCACCCAGGGCACGGCCGGCACGCCCATCCCCTGCGTGAAGAACCCGCTCAGCAGGGTGCCGTCCGCGATCGAGTGCAGCAGGGCGCTGATCTCCTCGGTGGTGACGTTCCCGGCCAGCGGCGGGGGCGGCGAGACGTTGATGCTGATGACGTCGAAATTGCCGCAGCGGGCGGTGGGAGCGGCGCTTTCGCCCTCCGCGTGGGCGGGCGCGGCACCCGTGAGCAGAACGGCGGAGGCGGCGGTGAATACGGCAACGGTATGCCGGTACATGATGCTCCTTGATGGCGATGATCCGGTTATCGTTGCGATCAGTACCCTTAGCGATGGTCCAATTACTTAATTGTTGGATCTAGCCCTCTTTACCGCTCATCGCCACGTTGCGAGGAAAGCCGCCTGGCCCTAGGGTCACGCTTCATGAAACCCCTCAAGACCGCTGTTCTGGCGTGCGCCCTCATCGCTCCTTTAGGGGTCGGCGCGACCGCCGCCTCGGCAGCCGCGTACCCGGTGAACGAGACCGAGCTGACCGCCAACCCGCTCTATGAGAGCGGCGCGCTGCCCAAGTCGACCTGCGCGGAGCCCAAGGTCAAGGCGGGCGACGTCAAGCAGGCTCGCAACTATCTCGACAAGATCATCGCCTGCATGGGGAAGACCTGGGAACCTCACCTCACCAAGGCGGGCCTCACCTACAGCCAGGTGAAGGTCCAGCACGTGAACAAGCTGCCCAAGAAGTGGTGCGACCTCGAGACGAACAAGGACGATTCGCAGGCGTACTACTGCGACCAGACCCGCACAATTGTCTTCAAGGTCGGTAAAACCTGGACCGAGTCGCCGTCCGACCTGTGGCTGTTCTACGTGGCCTCCTCCATGTACGGCTATCACGTGCAGAACCTCGTGGGCATCGCCGAGGCATTCGACGCGGTCCCCTATGACAAGAGGGCCGAACTTCTCGAGCAGAACCGCCGGCTGGCTCTTCAGGCGGACTGCCTGGGTACCGCCTCGATGAAGAGTGTGTGGCCGTTGAAGGGCCGTACGACGAAGGACTGGAAGCACTTCCTGACGCTGCCCGAGGGCGATGTCGCCGGCCAGGAGCGCTGGCGCGGCAAGGAGCCCAACATCCGGTACTGGCTCAAGAAGGGCTTCGCCACCGGCGACCCCGCCTCGTGCAACACCTGGACGGCCTCGCCCTCCAAGGTGGCTTAGCCAGAGCCTGAAAGCCTACAGACCTGGGCGGCCTTCCGCGGTGGCTGTCGCGGAAGGCCGTACGGGGCGCCGGCTCCCGGTACATTGAAGCGCTGTTATATCCAGGGAGAGGAGCCCCATGTATCCCCCGATCGAGCCGTACGAGCACGGGATGCTCGACGTCGGCGACGGCGACCTCGTCTACTGGGAGGTCTGCGGCAACCCGGACGGCAAGCCGGCGGTCGTCGTCCACGGCGGCCCGGGATCGGGCTGCTCGGTCAACGCGCGCCGCACCTTCGACCCGGAGCGGTTCCGCATCGTCCTGTTCGACCAGCGCAACTGCGGCCGCAGCCGCCCGCACGCCAGTGACCCGGCGACCGACCTGACCCGCAACTCTTCCCCGAGGCGCAGGAGCGGTTCCTCCAGGGCGTGCCCGAGGCCCACCGCGACGGGGACGTGTTCGAGGTGCTGGCGGCGTACTCGCGCCTGCTGTCCAGCCCCGACCGGGAGGTGCGCGAGAAGGCCTGCGCCGACTGGATCGCCTGGGAGGACGCGGTGATCTCGCAGGAGAGCAACGGCAAGCCCAACGCCTACAGCGACCGGCCCGCCGACGCCCAGATGGCGATGGTCCGGATCTGTGCCCACTACTTCTCCAACGCCGCCTGGCTGGAGGAGGGCGCGCTGCTGCGCGACGCGGACCGGCTGGCCGGCATCCCCGGCGCGCTCGTCCACGGCCGGCTCGACCTGGGCAGCCCGCTGAGCACCGCGTGGGAGCTGACCAAGGTCTGGAAGGACGCCAGGCTGACCGTGGTGGGCGACTCCGGGCACACCGGCAGCGAGACGTTCAGGAAGGTCCTGCACGAGGCCATCGAGGGCTTCTCCCCGGCCAAGAAGGGCTGAGCCGCACCGCCCCCGCGACACTGAATCCCGCCGCCCCCGCGCGACGCTGAGCCCCGCCGTCCCCGCGACGCTGAGCTCCACCGCCCGTGACGCTGAGCCGCACCGTCCCCGCGATCATCGCGGAGCCGGCGCCCGCTCAGCGTTTGCGGCCGGTCCTCGGGCGTGACGGGCGCTCGGGGGGCAGCACCTCCACCGACGTCTTGCGGATGTGGTCGTAGACCAGCGAGGTGCGCACGTCGGCGATGTTGCGGTGGCGCGAGACGTGGTCGAGCACGAAGTCGCGCAGGTGGCCGGCGTCCCGCACGCCCACCTGGATGATGAAGTCGTCGCCGCCCGACACGACGAACACCGCCAGCGTCTCGGGCAGCGCGGCCACGTAGTCGCGGAAGCCCTCGACGGCCTCGCGGATCTTCGGGTGCAGGCGCACGTTGATCAGCGCCTGCACCGGGCGGCCGATCGCGTCGAGGTTGACCTCGGCGTGGAAGCCCTCGATGACGCCGGCCGCGCGCAGCGAGCGCACCCGCTCCAGGCAGGTCGAGGGGGCGATGCCGAGGTGCTCGGCGAGCTCCCGGTTGGTCTGGCGGCCGTCGCGCTGCAGCTCGGCGAGGATCGCCGTATCAAGTTCGTCCACGTTCCCATCCTGCCAGCACTTTCCGAACTTCCTTCGGAAATCGGCTCTTCCGGTTGGTGGATCGACGGTGAAAGTGTGAATGTTCTGGGTGACCTTCGGAGAAAGGAGCCCGTGAATGAGCGTGCTGGACGAGCTCGACCGCCGTACCGATCTGCCCACCAAGGAGCTCGCGGTCAAGTGGGTGATCGTGATCGACCGCGACCTGCCGCGCGGCCTCCAGGCCAACGCCGCCGCCTGCCTGGCCGCCTCCACCGGGGTCGCCGTGCCGGCGATCGTCGGGTCGGGCGGCGTGGACGCCTCGGGGCTCGCGCACGCCGGGCTGCCGTGGACGGGCTGCACGGTGCTCGGCGCCCCCGGCCCGGTCGTGGGACGGCTCAGGAGCGACGCGGCGGCCGAGCCCGAGCTGGTGGTGACCGACATGGCCGCCATCGCCCAGCGCACCAACGTCTACGACGACTATCTCGCCGAGCTGGCGCGTACGGAGGAGCCGGCGTACTACGCGGTCAGCCTGTTCGGGCCCCGGGCGATCGTCGACCGGCTCACCGGGCGGCTGCCGCTCCTGCGCTGAACCGCGCCGGCCTCCCGCCGCCCGGCGGGCGCCGTGTCAGGTGAGGGTCACTCCGTCGATTACTTGAAGTATCCGAAGAGTAACTTTAAGTAATATTCCCTGGTGGAAGGTAATCACGGACAGCCGGATGACGCAAGACGCGTCCGGAAACTCTCACGAAGGGAAACCGACCATGGAGAACGTCCACGACCGCCCGCAGAGCCCCTATGAGCCGCCCGTGATCCAGGAGGCCGGCGGCTTCGCCGGCGTCACCCACGGCCCCGGCCTCGGGGGCGACCCTGACACCTTCACTTACTACTTCGACTTCGGCAACTGACGGGGGCCGATCGGTGTCGTCCGTGAGCATCGGCTACGACTGGTTCACGGTGCTGCCCGACAGCCCGGCCGCCGCCTCGGTGGCGCGGCGGCTGGCGGCCGTGGCGGGCGCCACCGTGGTGCTGCGCCATCCCTCCGGCCGTCCGTGCCTGATCGGCTCCTTCCCCCATGATCCGGTCGTCAGTGCCACGGCGGGCCCGGTCCGCCTGGCGGTGATCGGGCACTGCCCGGTCACCGCCGCGGCTCTTGAGCGGCACGCCGCCCGGCTGGATCACCTGGACGACGCCGATCGCCTCGCCCGCGCCCTGGCGGGCAGCGTCCACCTGGTGGTCGCGCACCAGGGCCGGGTGCGCGTGCAGGGCAGCGCGTCGGGCCTGCGGCGCGTCTTCCACACCCGCCTGCCCGCCGGAACGGAGGGCTCGCCGGGGATGGCCGCCGACCGCGCCGACGTGCTCGCCGCGCTGATCGGCGCCGAGGTGGACCCGGAACACCTGGCGCTGCGCCTGCTCACCTTCCTGCCGCCCGCGCTGTCGGCGCCCCTGTGGAAGGGGGTGCACGCCGTGCCTCCGGGCAGCGCCGCCTGCCTCGAGGCCGGCGGCGCCGTGCGCGTGCGCCGCTGGTGGTCCCCGCCCGAGCCGCGGCTGAGCCTGGAACAGGCGGCCCCGGCACTGGCGGACGCGTTGCGGGACGCCGTGGCCGCCCGGGTCCCGGCGGGCGGCGTGGTGGCCGCCGACCTGTCCGGCGGGCTCGACTCCACCCCGATCTGCTTCCTGGCCCAGGACGCCGCGCGCCGCCGCGACACCCGGCAGCTCACCGTCCGCTACCGGGTGGACGATCCCGCCCACGACGACGAGGCGTGGGCCCGCCTGGCCGCCGCGCACCTCGACGGCGAGCACCTGGTGCTGGGCTTCGACGAGATGCCCGCCCGTTACGAGGGCGTGGCCGACCCCGTGACGGGGCTGGACGAGCCGCTGCCGCTGCTGTTCGGCTGGCGCAGGGAGAGCGCCGTCGCCGGCCTGTTGGCCGGGCGCGGCGCGCGCGTCCGCCTGAGCGGCCACGGCGGCGACGAGGTCACCCAGCCCCTGCCCTGCTACCTGCACGACCTGGCGATCGTCAGGCCGCTCGCCCTGCCCGCCCGCCTGCGCGCCTTCCGCGCCCAGTCCCGCTGGTCCCGCGCCGAGGTGGCCATGGCGCTGGCCGAGCGGCGCCGGTACGCGCCCTGGCTGGCCGGCCGGGCCGACCGGCTCACCATGGCGCCGGCCGCGTCCGCGCCGGACTTCGGCTGGGACCCGCCGATGCGGCTGCCCGCCTGGATCCACCCCGACGCGGCGGCCACCGTGGTCCGGCTGGCGCGCCGGGCCGCCGGCCGGGCCAGGCCGCTGGCCGCGCTGCGCTCCCAGCACCAGACCCTGTCCCTCGTCCGGCACAACGCCGGGATGTACCGGCTCATGCACCGCCTGACCGCCCGGTACGGCGCCGCCCTGCACCTGCCGTTCCTCGACGACCGGGTGATCGAGGCGTGCCTGTCGGCGCGCATCGACCAGCGGGCCCGGCCGGGACACTACAAACCGCTCATCGTGGCCGCGATGACCGGGCACATGCCGGCCCAGTGCCTGGGGCGCACCACCAAGGGGCAGTTCTCCAGCGAGATCTACCAGGGCCTGCGCCGGCACCGTGACCAGCTCGCCGCCCTGGCGGCCGACTCCCGGCTGGCGGAGCTCAGGCTCGCCGACGCCGCCGCGCTGCGCCAGGCCGTCGTCCGCCCCCTGGTCGACGGGCAGGACCTGGACCTGCGGCTGCTGGTGGCGATGGAGAACTGGCTGCGGGCCCTGCCCGCCCGGCCGGCCGCGGCGTTCCCGGGTGCGGGCGGGCGCGCCGCGGCCCCACTCGGGAGGGGGCGGTCATGAGCGTGCCCATGGTGCCCGACCCCCGCCCGAGCCTGCCCTGGCGGCGGCGTCCTGCGGCGCTGGTGGCGGTGGCCGCCGCGCACGTGCTCGCCCGCCGCCCGCCGGCCCGGATCCGCGCCGTGCTCCTCCTCGTCAGGCGGGGCGCCCGCCCGGCCACCGCGGCCCAGGCCAAGGCCGCGCGGGACGCGGTGCTCGCGGTGAGCGCCTCCTGCGCGGGAAAGGGCTGCCTGCCCCGGTCCCTCGCCGCCGCGCTGCTGTGCCGCCTGTGGGGCGTCTGGCCGACCTGGCGCACCGGGGTACGGCTGCGGCCGTTCGCCGCGCACGCCTGGATCGAGGCCGACGGCCACCCCATCGACGAGCCGCCCGTCCGGTACGAAGCGGTCATCACGGTCGCTCCCGTGACCCGAGAGCCACCGCCGGCCGGATGACCCTTCGTCACCGTCCGTTACTATACAAAGGCGACTAGTCGCGATGCGTGACGGCTGGGGCGCCTCGACGGCGGTCCGGAAGCGGGCGATGGAGGTGAGGGCAGCGTGGGGCAGGTCGCCGGCGGCCGGTCGGGCACGGTGTGCGTCGGGGTGGTGGTGCCGCGGACGGGCCGGCTGTCCCAGCTCGGTGATCCGCTGTCGTTCGTGGCCGAGTCACTCGCGCCGGCGCTGGCGGGCGGCGGGCCAGGCGGCGGCGGGCGGCGGAACGTGCGCCTGCTCTGCCGCGACAGCCGATCCGATCCGGAGACGGCCCGGCGGGTGGTGCGCGAGCTGGCGCGCGACGAGCGGGTCGCCGTCGTGGTCACCATGGCCGGCACCAAGGTGCTGCCGGCGGTGGCCGACGCCTGCGAGGAGGCCGGCCTGCCCTGCCTGTCCACCACCTTCCCCTGGCAGGCCTTCGTGTACGGCCGGGGCGGCGACCCGCGACGGCCGTTCGCTTGGACCTACCACTTCGCCTGGGGCCTGGACGACATCGCCGACGTCTTCGCCGAGATGTGGGAGCGTCTCGGCCCGTCCCGCCGGGTGGGCTGCCTGTGGAACGACGACCTCCAGGGGCGGTTGCTGCGCCATCCCGAGCACGGGTTCGTCCCCCGTGCCCTGGCGCGCGGGCACGTGCTGACCGACCTGGGCGGCTACTCAGAGCCGGCCGGCGACTTCACCCCGCACCTGGACACGCTGGGCAGCAGCGGCGCCGAGATCGTCACCAGCGCCGCGACCGGCCGCGACCTCGCCCTGTTCGCCGGGCAGGCCGCCGCCCGCGGGCTCCTGCCCCGCCTGATGACCTGCTCGCGCTGGCTCGCCTACCCCCACCTGACCCCCGGCGCCCACGATGCCTCCGGCACCGGGGACGCGCCGGGCGCACGTGACGCCACTGACGCCGCCGGTGCCCCCGGCCTGCCTGACGCCGGGGGAGAGCCGGGCGCCGCGGACTGGGCCGCGCTGGCGCGGGCGCGGGTGGCCACGCTGTTGTACTGGTCGCCCAGGCATCCCTACCGCTCGTCACTGGACGGCACCACCGCGGCCAGCCTCGCCGAGGCGTACGAGCGGCGCACCGGCAGCCAGTGGCTCCAGCCCCTCGGCCTGGCGCACGCCCTGCTGGAGGTCGCGCTCCACGCCCTCGGCACCGTGGCCGACCCCGCCGACCGCCGCGCGGTCGCCGACGCGATCGCGGCGACCCGGCTGTCCACCATCGCCGGAGTGCTCGACTGGCAGGCCGGGCCCACGCCGAACGTGGCGCTGGTGCCGCTGATCGGCGGGCAGTGGCGGCCGGGCCGCCACCACCCGGGCGACCTCGCGGTGGTCACCAACACCGCCCTGCCCGAGATCCCCATCGAGGCCGAGCTGGCGACCGCGTTCTGAGGGGCTCGTCCGGCGGGTGCTCCCCTTCATGCACCTCGCTGTGCCCCGCGCCGGAGATCGGCCTCCATCGCTTCTCGCCGCGGGTACGCGACGGCGGCCACGGCCAGCGAGAGCCCGACGAGCAGCGCGCTGACCCACAGCGGCGCGCGGAACCCGAGCCCGGCCCCGATGACCACCCCGCCCAGCCAGGGGCCGAGCACCGCGCCCACGTTGAGCGCCGACGTGGCGAAGGCGCCGGCCAGGGTGGGGGCGCCGGTGGCGGCGTACAGGACCTGGGAGATCAGCGTGGAGCCGACGGCGAACGACAACGTCCCCTGGACGAAGACGAGCACGACCGCCAGGGCCGTCGTGCCGGCCGCCGCCCCGAACGCGGCCCAGCCCGCCGCCAGCGCCACCCCGCCGATCACCAGCAGCGGCATGGGGCGCGTGTCCCCGATCCGCCCGCTGATCGTCACCCCCGCGAACGAGCCCAGCCCGAACAGCGCCAGCATCGCCGGCATCCAGGCCGGGCCGAGCCCGGTGACCTCGGTGAGCAGGGGTGCGAGGTAGGTGAACGTGCAGAAGGTGGCGCCGTTCACCAGCGCGCCGAGCAGCAGGAGCACCAGCAGCCGGGGGCGGCGCAACGTCCGCAGCTCACCCCTGGCCGTCCCCTCGGCGCCCCCGCCGGCCGCCGCGCTCGCCTCCCCGCCGGTGGCGGGCTCGGCGGCCCTGCCCGGTACGGACTTCAGGACCGCGACGATGGCGGGCACCAGGGCCAGCGCGACCGCCCAGAACGCCGAGCGCCACCCCCACAGCTCGCCGAGCAGCGCGCCTCCCGGCACCCCCGCCACGCAGGCGATGGTGACGCCGCCCAGCAGGACGGAGGTGGCGCGGGCCTTGGCGTGCGGCGGCGCGAGGGCGATGGCGGTCGCCATGGCCACCGCCAGGAACCCGGCGTTGGCCAGCGCCGCCACGACGCGGGTGACGAGCAGCACCTCGTAGCTGGTCGTGACCGCGCCGATCACGTGCACGAGCAGGAAGACGGCCAGGAACGCCGGCAGCGCGGACCGCCGGGACAGCCGCAGGCTGAGCACCGCCATCAGCGGCGCCCCCACCACCATCCCGGCGGCGAACGCCGAGGTCAGCAGCCCTGCGGCGGGGATGGACACGTTCAGGTCGGCGGCGATGCCGGGCACGAGCCCGGACAGCATGAACTCGGACGTCCCTTGGGCGAAGACCGCCAGTCCGAGCAGGTAAATGGCAAGAGGCATGACGAACTCCCGCGACCACGCGATGGGCCGGAACAGGAAGGCGGGCGGGCCGGAGCCCGGCGTCCGCCCGCGATGGGCAGGCCCGGCGGCGCGGGCGCCGTGACGGCGACGCGCGGCCGGGCGGGACACGGCCGGTGTCACGGCGATCCGGAATGGCGGGAGGAATTGAGCGCACGACGGCGCGGCAAAGGCGAGCGAAGGCTCAGACTCGGCGGGCGAGCCGTGAGCGAAGGCTCAGACTCGGCCGGCGAGCCGTGAGCGAAGGCTCAGGGCCGGCGGGTGAGCCGGCACTCCCGAAGCTCCGCGAAAGCGCGCCCTCGCCTCAGCGGGCGGGGCGGCACGGCGGAACAGCCACCGGATGACCGGTGGCTAGCGTCTTGACGCCTCGGGGCTGGACATGCCAGGCAACCTAGCAAGCCCGTGCGAGCGGCGTCGAATCGATTTCTCCGTCAATGCGACCGCCCCGGGGCGCTCGGGGGCGGTCGCTCACGCGTGCCGGCGCAGGAAGTCCAGCACCATCGGGCTGGCCACGTGCCTGAACTCCTCGAAGTAGGCGTGCCGGGCCCCCTCGATCAGCCGCAGCTCGGCCCCGGGGATGCGGCCGGCCAGCAGCGGGGCGTTGGCGGCCGGGTTGAACACGTCGTCGGTCCCGTGCACGACCAGCGTGGGCGCGGTGATGGAGGGCAGCGCGTCCCAGGCGTCGTGGCCCGCGCTGGCCGCCAGGTGGCGGCGGCGGGCGTGGGCGGGCATGCGCGGGTCGCCGATCGTGTGGTACGGGCCGGGGTGGGCGGCCAGCCAGGCGGGCGTGTACATGAGCTCCAGCAGCGCCCGCTCGGCGGCGGCCCGGTCCGGCTGGGCCAGCGACCTGCGGACGTCGTTGTCGCGCTCGATCCCGTGGGCGCCGCCCGGCGAGCTGCATCCGAGCACCAGCGCCCCGACCCGCCCGGGATGGTCGGCCGCCAGCCACTGGGCCACCCGGCCGCCCATCGACGTCCCGTACACGTCGGCCCGCGCCACCCCCGCGTCGTCGAGCACGGTCACCACGTCGGCGGCGAACCCGCGGGTCGTGTACGGCTCATCGGGCTTGTCGCTGTCGCCCGTGCCCCGGTAGTCGAGGGTGATGGTCAGGTGTCCGGCGTCGAAGTCCGCGCGCACCGGATCCCACCAGCGGTGGTCGTTGGCCTGCCCCTGCAGCAGCACGAGGGGCCGGCCACCGCCGCGGACCTGGTAGGACAGCTTCACGCCGTCCGGGGTGGTTACGTATGGCACGCCTTCGATGGTGCCGCACGCGAAAAAAGAGGAGAAAACCGGGTGCATGATGTCCGGTGGGCGGGCCCGGCTCCGACGTCCCTGCTGAAAGGCAACGGAAGAGAGGACGAAGACCATGAAGTACATGATCCTTTCGTACGCGTCCCAGCGGGAGTACGACGAGATGGCCGGCAAGGACACCGGGGGGAGCTCCTGGAGGGCGGAAAATATTCGCGGCGCGGCGGGAATGAGGCGGGCGGAGGTGTGGTTACATACATCGTGGCCGGTGTGCCCAGTGTCCCCGGGCCTCACCTATCGCCTTCGCGGACTACCGTTCGGCTGGAGCCGCGTTGTGCCTTTCGCCGAGAGGCGACACGCACACCGGTACGCACTCGTCGGGCGCCCGCCCTCTCCGGAGGGCGGGCGCTCACGTGTGTTCAGCTCCGCTGGTAATACGGGTCCGTGATGCCCCCGGGGCAGGCCAGCCCCTCGGCGTCCAGCCCGGTCAGCCGGGCCCCCGCCTGATAGGCGCTGTCCAGGAACTCCAGCACGGCCCCCACGGGGTCCTCCATCACGCGTACGTCGTCGTACCGCAGCACGGCCAGATGGCTGCCCCGCGCGGGCAGCCACTCCGCCTGGGCCGGGCGCAGCGGCTCCCGTTCCAGCCCCTCGGGCTCCGGGGCGGTGTAGGAGTAGAAGGCCGGCCACGGCCGCTCCTTGTCCCCGAACCAGAACCCCGAGCTGATCACCTCCCAGCTGTACGCCTCCCGCGTGACCGGGTCGGCCTCGGGCGAGACCTTCACCACCCGCCCGGTGAACCGGGTGACCGCGATGTCGAAGGTGTGCCAGAAGTGGTGCACGGGGCTCGTCTTGCCGGCGTAGTCGGCGGCGAAGCGGTCCAGGAGCTGCACCACCTGCGACAGGATCCGCCAGTAGCGGTTGATGAGCACAGGGTCGTAGCGCGCGTGCAGCGTGTCCTCGGCGAACGGCGTGTCGTCGTCCAGGTCGAACGGCACCGCCCAGATCTCGGGCCGGATGCCCAGCCCCGCCAGGGTCTCGAAGAGCCGGTCGTGGAACGAGGCCACCGACCTGCCGATCAGGCTGAACTCCGCGCTGCGGCCGTCGAACACGTCCACCACGAGCCGGTGGCGCACGAGGTCGAAGTCCACGCAGAACAGCGGCTGCTCGCCGAGCCCGCCCATCGGCCGGGTGGTCAGGCCCCGGCCCGTGGGATGGAACGGCACCTGCCACCAGTGGTTGCGCCGGTTGCACGATGCCAGCCGGATCTTCCCGACGATCTGGGCGAACCGGTGAAAGGTCTCCTTGGCCTCCTTCCACTCGGCCAGTGGCATGGGTGGAAACAGCTCCATGACGGCCCCCTCCGGCGTAGAGCGCATTTCACCACAATCGTAACTACTCGCCGTATTCGACCGGCTCCCCGGGGTCGCAGGGGCGGCCGGGCACGCCGGGCGGTGCCGGCCGGGCGGTGCCGGCCGGGCGGTGCCGGCCGGCAGTGTCGGCCGGCACCTCGGGTCAGCCGGAGCTGACGTATTTCCTGGGCCGCAGGGCGTGGGCGCGCAGCGCCGCCAGGGCCGCGAGCTGGCCCGGCCGGTCCATGCGCACCGCCAGCTCGTCCCCGAACGCCAGCCTCAGCGCCGTGAGCTGGGCCACCAGATCGTTCACCGGCCCCGCGACGTCCTCCAGGCTCGTCGCCGGATGCCAGCCCTCGCCGCCCACCACCTCGGCCACCCGCTCGCGCAGCTCGGCGGGCGACATCAGCGTGCCGTCGGCGAGCAGCAGCAGCGCGGCCTCCCTGGCCGACACCTCGAACTCGTGCTCGCCCCTGGCCAGCAGCAGCCGGGTGACCGCCGTCCACATGGCCGACTTCGACTCCAGCAGGCGCAGGCCGTAGTCGGTGATGGCCAGCCGGGCGCCGTCGCGGCGGATCGCGCCCAGCTCCCGCTCGGCCAGGTCGCGCAGCCGCAGCGCCTCGGGCGAGGGCGCCAGCCGCAGCGGCAGGGTCTCCCCGGAGGCGGCCACGGACAGCAGCCGGTGCAGGGCCGGCAGCGGCTGCGGGGCCACGGGGGCGTGCAGCCGCACCTCGAACGGCTGCGCCAGCTTGCGCCGGGCCGGCCCCCGGCCCAGCACCCAGCGGTTGAGCCGCTCGCCGTGCACGCGGTTGAGCCAGCTGTCGCCGCCCAGGTCGCCGCGCGGCTCGGTGAGCCAGCGGCGGGTCAGGGCGGTGCGGTCGACGCTCTCGCCGGCCACGATGGCCAGCTCCAGGGCGGCCGAGCAGGCGAGGTGCGCGCCCAGCTCCTCCGGCCCCATGATCATGCTCCACTGCAGCTCGGGCACGTCGGGCGGGAGCACCCCGGTGGCCTCCAGCGCCTGCTGGTAGGCGGTGGTGCCGGCGTCCTCGCCCTCGTGGGCGTAGGTGCGCAGGATCTGTACGGTCGTGGGGGACACACACAGGGCGGCGTAGCGTTCCATGCCGCCGAGCTGAAGCAGCCGCCCCAAGGAACGTGCCAGACGTTCCAGGTCGTCCTCGGCCTTCATGGGCCCGACCTTGAGCGGCAACGTGTACCAGAGGAACTCGCAGACGTCGAGCTGGGTCACCGTCTCCAGTGGCTCCCCACCCGTCAACCATTCGACGGCGGTCCTGGCCTCCTCGGCCAGATCCGGCTGAGATCGCTCCAACTCGGCGAGCAGGGCGGTGACATCCGGTGCACTCATGCCTCGAAGTTTGCCGTATCGACCCCGGGCCTGACGATGACCGAATCCGGTGCGTATTGGGTCTTGCACAGCACTACCCTAAAAACCCCTATTGAGCCGACTGTGAAGCGATCATATCCACCGTTTCTCGAACAACATACGGGCCTTCCAGTCCACGTAGGGGATCAGCTCGCCGGACAGCACCGGGTGCAGCCACCAGAAGTTGATCAGGGCGAGCAGGGCGAAGGCGCCCACGACGGCCGCCCCGAGCGTGCGCCGCAGCGGCATGCCGCCGGTGGCCGTCGGCGTGGCCGGCCCGATCAGCAGCCCGGCGCACAACGTGATGGCCAGCACCATGAACGGCACCATCGGGATGGCGTAGAACAGGAACATCGTGCGGTTGTCGGCGATGGCGAAGTAGAACCACGGCAGCCAGCCCATGGCGTAGGCCAGCAGCACGGCCCCGGCCCGCCAGTCGCGGGAGGAGACGTACCACGCGATGAGGGCCACCAGGGCGGCCAGCGCGCCGAACCAGATCACCGGCGTGCCGACGCCGAGCACGGCCTCCGAGCAGTCCTTGGCGCCGCACCCGGTCTGCTTGCCCTCGTAGTAGAAGGCGACGGGGCGCAGCAGCAGCGGCCACGACCACGGCTCGGACATGTACGGATGCGAGGTCTCCAGCCCGCTGTGGAAGGTGAAGACCTGCCACTGGTAGTGGATCCAGGAGCGCATCGAGTCGAAGACGAAGAAGATCGGGTTGCCAGGCGAGGTGGCCTGGTCCCAGTTGCGGCCGTAGCCGCCGGCGGTGACGAACCAGCCCGTCCAGGTCGCCATGTACGCCGCGAACGGCACGACGCCGAACGCCACGACCCCCTGCGGCACGTCCTTGTTGAACGCCCCCACGTAGGGCCGGCGCAGCCCCACGGCGCGGCGGGCGCCGAAGTCCCACATCAGCGACATGATCGCGAACGCCACCGCGAACGCCAGCCCGGACCACTTGACCGACATCGCGAAGGCCAGGCACACCCCGGCCGCGATCCGCCACCACCTGATGCCCAGCGACGGGCCGAGCGGGGAGACCGGCGAGCTCTCGTACCAGGTGACCAGCCTCTCCCGCGCCTGGTCGCGGTCGGTCACCAGGCACGCGAAGGCGGCCAGGACCCAGAACATCAGGAAGATGTCCAGCAGCGCCGTGCGGGAGAGCACGTAGTGCAGGCCGTCGAGCGCCAGCAGCAGGCCCGCGAAGCAGCCGAGCAGCGTCGAGCGGGTCATCCGGCGCGCCACCCTGGCCAGCACGAGGATCGACAGCGTGCCGATCACGGCGGCGGCGAAGCGCCAGCCGAACGGGTTGAGCCCGAACAGCCACTCGCCCGCGCCGATCATCCACTTGCCCAGCGGCGGGTGGACGACGTAGGAGGCGCACTTGTCGAGCTCCTGCGCGCCGCACGCCTGCCAGATGTCGGTGTTGCCGGCGATGATCGCCTTGTCGGCGTCTTTGATGGTGACCTTCTCGACACCGTGGGTGATGAGCGAGAAGCCGTCTTTCATATAGTACGTCTCGTCGAACACCACGGCCTTGGGATGGCCGAGGTTGATGAAACGCAGGATCCCGCCGAACACGGCGATGATCAGCGGCCCGACCCATCCCCACATCACGCTGCCGCGCATGGGGGGAATGACCCGATCGCGTACGGACCTCGTCTGCGGGTGGCTCTCGCCGGCCTCCGAGTTCTCGTAGGCCTGGTACGGGGAATCGGTCACCGCCATTCGGACATCGTACGGGCCCCAGAGCGGTGGTTACCCAAGAAACACGGTCTAATTGGGATGCCCTGCCACAATGGTCAGGTGACAGGGAACGGCAGGTTGGTGCTGGCAGGAGCCCCCATCGGGCAGGTGGGAGACGTCTCGCCCCGGCTGCGCGAGGCGCTGGAGGGCGCGGACGTCGTGGCGGCCGAGGACACGAGGCGGCTGCGCAGGCTCGCGGCCGACCTCGGCGTCGAGCTCACCGCCCGGGTGGTGTCCTACTACGACCAGAACGAGGCGGGCCGGGCCCAGGAGCTGGTCGAGATCCTGAAACAGGGCCGCACGGTCCTGGTGATCACCGACGCGGGCATGCCGGGCGTGTCCGACCCCGGCTACCGCCTGACGCACCTGGCGGTCGAGGCGGGCGTCACCGTCACCGCGCTGCCGGGGCCGAGCGCCGTCACCACCGCGCTGGCCGTGTCGGGCCTGGCCAGCGACCGGTTCTGCTTCGAGGGCTTCCCGCCGCGCAAGACCGGCGACCGGGCGCGCCGGCTGGCCGCGCTGGCGGGCGAGGAACGCACGATGGTCTTCTTCGAGGCGCCGCACCGGCTGGCCGAGTCGCTGGGGGCGATGGCCGAGGCGTTCGGGCGCGACCGGCCGGCCGCGGTGTGCCGGGAGCTGACCAAGACCTACGAAGAGGTGCGCAGGGGCGGGCTCGGCGAGCTGGCCGAGTGGGCCGCCGCCGGGGTGAAGGGCGAGATCACGGTCGTGGTCGCCGGCCGGGCCCCGGGCGAGGCGGAGCCGGACCTCGGCGAGCTGGTCGCCGAGGTGGAGCGCAGGGTCGCCGAAGGGGAGCGGCGCGGCCAGGCCGTGGCAGAGGTGGCCAAGGGCGCCGGCGTGCCCAGACGGGAGCTGTACGACCTGGTTCACAGGAGAAGTGCCACCCCATAGGGTGCGCATCGTGAAGAACTGGGGGGTGTCGGCACGACGGCTGGTCCCGCCGATGCAGGGCGGCCCCCTCCCGGGCTGGCTCGGCCCCCTCGCGGTGGCGGTCTTCGGCGGCCTGCTGCGCTTCCTCAGGCTCGGCGAGCCCAGGGCCGTGGTCTTCGACGAGACCTTCTACGTCAAGGACGCCTACTCCCTCATCAGGCACGGCGTCGAGCGGACCATGCTCGGCGACGCCGACGACCCGATCGCCGACCGGCGGATCATGGCCGGCGACCTCGACGTCTTCAAGCAGTGCCCGCAGCCGGCCGACTGCGCCTCCTTCGTGGCGCACCCGCCGCTGGGCAAGTGGATGATCGGCGCGGGGGAGTGGCTGTTCGGGATGAACCCGTTCGGCTGGCGCTTCTTCGCCGCGCTCGCGGGCACGCTGTCCATCCTCATCCTGGCCAGGGTGGCCCGCCGGATGACCCGCTCGACGCTGCTGGGCTGCCTGGCCGGGCTGCTGCTGGCGCTCGACGGCCTGCACCTGGTGCTGTCGCGCACGGCGCTGCTGGACATCTTCCTGATGTTCTGGGTCCTGGCCGCCTTCGCGTGCCTGGTGACCGACCGCGACCGCGCGCGGGAGAGGCTGGTCGCCTGGTACGAGCGCGGGGCCCGCACGGAGTCCGGCCCGCGGCTGGGGTGGCGGCCGTGGCGGCTGGCGGCCGGGGCCTGCCTCGGCGCGGCCTGCGCGGTCAAGTGGTCGGGGATCTTCTTCCTCATCGCGTTCGCCGTCCTGTCGCTCATGTGGGACATGGGGGCCAGGCGGGCGCTGGGGCTGCGGGAGCCGTACCGGGAGGCGACGGCCCGCGACCTGCCGGGCGGGCTCGGGGCGCTGGCGCTGGTGCCGGCCGTGACGTACACGGCGTCGTGGACCGGCTGGTTCGTCACCGCCGGCGGGTGGGGGCGCGACTGGGACCAGGCGGTCTCCGCGGGCAACCCGTTCTTCTTCGTCTTCGACAGCCTGCGGTCGTGGTTGCGCTATCACGCGCAGGTGCTCGGCTATCACAGCGGGCTTGAGACGTATCACCCGTACATGTCGGAGCCCTGGCAGTGGCCGCTGCTGTTACGGCCGGTCTCCTTCTACTACCCCGCCGACCTGCCGCCGTCGGCCTGCGGGGCCGGCGAGTGCGCGCAGGCCGTGCTCGGCGTCGGCACCCCCGCCCTCTGGTACGCCGCCATCCCCGCGCTGCTCGGGCTCGTCATGTGGTACGTCTCCGCCCGCGACTGGCGGGCGGGGGCGACGCTGCTGGCCTTCGCGGCCGGCTGGCTGCCGTGGTTCTACTACGCCCTGGCCGACAACCGCACGATGTACCTGTTCTACATGATCCCCGTGGTGCCGTTCATGGTGCTGGCGCTCACGCTGTGCGCCGGGCTCATCCTCGGCAGGCGGGACGCCCCGCCCGCCAGGAGGGCGGCCGGGGCGGCGGTCGTGGGCGCCTTCGCGCTCGTCGTGCTGGTCAACTTCTGGTGGCTGCACCCGGTGCTGGCGGGCGAGATCATCACGCACGGGGAGTGGTGGAGCCGGATGCTGCTGAGCTCTTGGGTGACCGCCGCGCCCAAGTGACCCCGTGGCGCAGCGTGATCGCCGCCGCGATGCAGGCCAGCGGCACGGCCGGCAGCACGTAGCGGTAGTCGAACTCCGCCGTGGCCGCCGGGGCCAGCAGCAGCCCGACCGCGCCCAGCCAGGGCAGCACCACCGGGCCGCCGAACTTGCGCCAGCGCACCACGACGCCGTACAGGCCGATCAGCAGGATGCCGCCGAGCATGATGCCGCGCAGGTAGAAGACCTTCTGGTAGTTGCTCATGATCGTGGCCCAGGGCTGCACGACCCGCGTCTCCGGGGGGCCCTGCTCGTAGCTGAACGCGTCGGTGTCGGTGCGGCCGCCCGCGTAGGACGACCACTTCGGCAGCCGCTTGGGCTGGCCGGTGTCGTCCAGCTCCACGTACGGCTTGAACTCGTACATGCTGTATGTCGACGGGTCCGGGAAGCGCGGCCGGGACCAGTGGAACGAGCGGAAGAAGTCGCGCGCCACGACCTTGAGATAGTCGCCCGGCTGCGACAGGATCGCCCGCGTGGCGAACGCGCTGGCCGCGTCGTTGGTGATCTCGCTCCACTTCTTGTTGGTGCCCCATCGGTGCAGCACCTCACCGGTGCCGACGCCGTCGCCGTTGCCCTGGCCCCACAGGTACCACTGTGCGTAGTCCTTGCGCTGGTGCACCGGATCGTTGATGCACAGCAGCAGAAGTTGCACCTCTTTGTACTTGTCGATGTCCATCTTGTTGCAGTCGGCGAAGATGGCCGTGCGCATGTAGAGGATGAGGCCGTCGCTGTTGGTCATGGCAAATTTCCCGTAAACAGTGGCGAACCATCCCATGTACGCCATGACCGGGATCGCGCAGGCCGTCACCACCGCCACGATGGGCCGCCAGCCGGTCCGCTTGACCAGCAGGTAGAGCACCACGAGCGCCAGGATCGGCAGGCCGATCGAGCGGGTCAGCCAGGTCATCGCCAGCAGCAGGCCGATGACCGCGCCCGCCCGCCACGTCAGCCGCCGCTTCCACAGCACCAGCGTGATCACGCCCACCACGAGCAGCATGAACAGCGTGTCGGACATGATGAGCTGTTCGAGCTGGATCTGGTAGGCGTCGAGCAGCACCGGCGCCGCCGCCAGCGTGGCCCCCCACTTCGGCAGCCGGAACTTGATGCGCAGCAGCGCGTAGATCAGGCAGGCCGTCGCCAGGCCCATCAGGTGCTGGGTGAAGACCACCAGGGAGAAGCTGTGGAAGGGCTGCAGCAGCATCAGCCAGAAGCTGTAGCCGTCGGGCCTGATCGGGTGCGGCCGCGGGTGCAGCGCCACCGAGACGTACTCGTAGGAGTCGTTGAACCACATGGCCGGCCCGTAGCCGAGCATGGTGATGAGCCGCAGCACGGCGCCCACGCCGAAGGCCGCGGCGAACACCCGATGCCTGCGCACCATCGCCAGCAGACGTGCCGTCCTGCCAGGGGCGGAGTGGTCCGCAGGGGTAATCTCCGCGACGCTCACCATGCTGTAAAGAATGCCAGTCGTTTCCAGCTCTGTGCCCGAGCATGGGGGCGTTCGGTGCATGATGGTTCACTGGAAGAGCCTTAACTGAAGGGTAGACACGTGGAACTGACGGTGGTCATGCCCTGCCTCAACGAGGCGGAGACCGTGGAAGTCTGTGTACGCAAGGCCCTGGCGTGCATGGAGGAGCACGGCATCGAGGGCGAGGTGGTGATCGCCGACAACGGCAGCACGGACGGCTCGCAGCAGCTGGCCCGCGACGCCGGCGCCCGCGTGGTGCATGTGGATGAGAAGGGCTATGGAAACGCCTTGATGGGCGGAATCAGGGCTGCTCGCGGCAAATACGTCATCATGGGCGATGCCGACGACTCCTATGACTTCACCGCCCTGTTGCCGTTCGTCGAACAGCTGCGCGACGGCGCCGACCTGGTGATGGGCAACCGCTTCCGGGGCGGCATCGCCCCCGGCGCGATGCCGCCGCTCCACCGCTACCTGGGCAACCCGGTCCTGTCGTTCATCGGGAGGCTGTTCTTCCCGTCGGCGATCAAGGACTTCCACTGCGGGCTGCGCGGCTTCAGGCGCGACTCGATCCTGCGGCTGCACCTCCAGACCGGCGGCATGGAGTTCGCCTCCGAGATGGTGGTCCGCTCCACCCTGGCCGGCCTCGACGTGCGCGAGGTGCCCACGACGCTCTCGCCCGACGGCCGCTCCCGCCCGCCGCACCTGCGCTCCTGGCGCGACGGCTGGCGCCACCTGCGCTTCCTGCTCCTCTACAGCCCGAAGTGGTTGTTCTTCTACCCCGGCGTGCTGATGATGATCATCGGTCTGGTGGCGGGCACGGCGCTCGTCTTCGGCCCGGTGGAGATCGGCGAGCTGGCCTTCGACGTCGACACGCTGGTCGGCTCGGCCGCCCTCGTGGTGATCGGCTTCCAGGCGGCGCTGTTCGCGGTGTTCACCAAGGTCTACGCGGCCGAGGAGGGCTTCCTGCCGGAGTCGTCGCGCATCCGGCGGCTGATCTCCATCGTGAGCCTGGAGAAGGGGCTCGTGGTGGGCGGCCTGCTGGCGCTGGCCGGCCTGGTCGGGCTGGTGGCCTCGCTGGTGCACTGGCAGGTGCGCGACTTCGGCGAGCTCAACCCGCGCGAGTCGCTGCGGCTGGTGGTGCCGTCGGCGACGGCGCTCATCATGAGCTTCCAGACGATCTTCGCGGCGCTGTTCATCAGCATCCTGGGCATCCGCCGCACCCGCGAGACCTCGATCGACCACGCCGCCGCCGCTGCCGAGGAGGCCGCCGCCGCGCTCTCGCTGGAGGACTCCAAGCGCTGAGGCGCGTTCTCAGGACTTCTCTACGCGGGCGGGTGCCGTGTCCGGTCCTGCGCGGTGCTGTGGCCGGTCCTGCGCGGTGCCGTGTCCGGTCCTATGCGGTGCTGTGTCCGGTTTACGCGGTGACGTGGCCGGCCACCCGCCGTCGCCGGCCGGCGCCCGTCCAGGGAAACGCCCGCTGACCGGTCAGTGGCGCGCCGCCGTGACGGCGCGCACGGCCGGCCGGGTTCCGTGGTCCACGGGCCGGCCGCGTCCCGCACGGGTGTTCGGTGGGCGGGGACGGCGGGGGCGAGCGGGCGGACGGCATGGCGGCGGGGAACAAATGATCTTGGAGAACCCCGTAGGCTTAGGACCATGTCCCAGCACATCTTGACCGCCGTTGCGTGGCCGTACGCCAATGGTCCTCGTCATATCGGGCACGTCTCCGGTTTCGGCGTGCCGTCCGACGTCTTCAGCCGTTACCAGCGGATGGCGGGCAACAAGGTGCTGATGGTGTCCGGCACCGACGAGCACGGCACGCCCATCCAGGTCCAGGCCGACAAGGAGGGCGTGACCGCCAGGGAGCTGGCCGACCGCTACAACCGGGTCATCGCCGAAGACCTGACCGGGCTCGGCCTGTCCTACGACCTGTTCACCAGGACCACGACGCAAAACCACTACGCCGTCACGCAGGAGATCTTCAAGGGTCTCTACAACAACGGCTACATCTTCCCCAAGACCACGATGGGGGCGATCTCCCCCTCCACCGGGCGCACCCTCCCCGACCGCTACATCGAGGGCACCTGCCCCATCTGCAGTTACGACGGCGCGCGCGGCGACCAGTGCGACAACTGCGGCAACCAGCTCGACCCGATCCAGCTCATCAACCCGAAGAGCCGCATCAACGGCGAGACGCCCACGTTCGTCGAGACCGAGCACTTCATGCTCGACCTGCCCGCCTTCGCCGAGGTGCTCGGCACCTATCTGCAGTCCAAGCAGGGCGAGTGGCGGCCCAACGTGCTGAAGTTCGCCCTCAACCTGCTCGGCGACCTGCAGCCGCGGGCGATCAGCCGCGACCTCGACTGGGGCGTGCCGATCCCGCTCGACGGCTGGCGCGACCAGCCCAACAAGCGGCTCTACGTCTGGTTCGACGCGGTCATCGGTTACCTGTCGGCCTCCATCGAGTGGGCCAGGCGCTCCGGCGACCCCGACGCCTGGCGCCAGTGGTGGCAGAACCCCGACGCCCGCGGCTACTACTTCATGGGCAAGGACAACATCGTCTTCCACGCCGAGATCTGGCCGGCGATGCTGTTCGGCTACAGCGGCATCGGCGCGCGCGACGGCTCGGCGGGCTCGCTGGGCGCGCTCAACGTGCCGTCCGAGGTGGTCTCCAGCGAGTTCCTGACGATGGAGGGCAAGAAGTTCTCCTCCTCCCGCCAGGTCGTCATCTACGTGCGCGACTTCCTGGCCCGCTACGACGCCGACGCGCTGCGCTACTACATCGCCGTGGCCGGCCCGGAAAACCAGGACACCGACTTCACCTGGCAGGAGTTCGTCAACCGCAACAACGGCGAGCTGGTCGCGGCCTGGGGCAACCTGGTCAACCGGTCGATCTCGATGGCGGCCAAGAACTTCGGGGCCGTGCCCGAGGCGGGCGACCTCACCGACGCCGACCGGGCGCTGCTGGAGCGCTCGCGCAAGGCGTTCGGGCCGGTGGGCGAGGAGCTGGGCCGGTCGCGCTTCAAGAACGCGATCACCGAGGCGTTCGACGTCGTCCGCGAGGCCAACAAATACCTGGCCGAGCAGGAGCCCTGGAAGCTCAAGGAGGACCCGGAGCGGCAGAAGTCCATCCTGCACGTCGCGCTGCAGGTGGTCGACGACGCCAAGACGATGCTCACGCCGTTCCTGCCCGGCTCCTCCAACAAGGTCTTCGCCATGCTGGGCGGCGAGGGCGTGTGGTCGGGCATGCCGGAGATCCGCGAGGTCGACGAGGACGGCGGCACCCCCTACCCGGTGATCACCGGCGAATACGACGGGGCGGCCCGCTGGGAGCACCGGCCGATCAAGCCGGGCACGCCGCTGGCGCCGCCCGTGCCGCTGTTCAAGAAGCTCGACCCGAAGGTCGTGGACGAGGAGCTGGCCCGGCTGGGCGAGTGACACCGGCGCCGCGCGGGCCTCTGGTGAGGCTTCGGGTCCGCGCGGGCCGTACGCGTGAGGGTGCGGTCCGCGCGGGCCGTACGCGTGAGGGTGCGGTCCGCGGGGGCCGGGCGGGAGGCTAATTTGGAGGGCGTGAGCAAGCTTCCCGCCGCGCCAGAGCCGCTTTCCGCGCCCGTGTTCGACAGTCACTGCCACCTCGACATCATGGTGGGCAACCGGCAGGCGTCGTCCGGTGACCCGGTCGCGCAGGCCGCGCAGGCGGCCGCGGCGAGCGTGCGGAGCATCCTCGACGACGCCAGGGCCGTCGGCGTGACGCGGCTGGTCACGATCGGCTACGACCTGGCCTCCTCCCGCTGGAACGCCGAGGTGGCGGCCGAGCAGGAGGGCGTCTACGCCGGCGTCGCCATCCACCCCAACGAGGCCCACGAGGCCACCCCCGAGGTGCTGGCCGAGATCGAGGCGCTGGCCCGGCGGCCGGAGGTGCGGGCGGTCGGGGAGACGGGGCTCGACTACTACCGCGACTGGGCCGGCAAGGACGACCAGCACGTCAGCTTCCGGGCGCACATCGAGATCGCCAAGCGCACCGGCAAGGCCCTGGTCATCCACGACCGTGACGCGCACGACGACGTGCTGAAGGTGCTGGCCTCGGAGGGCGCGCCGGACAAGGTCGTCTTCCACAGCTTCTCCGGCGACGCCGAGATGGCCAAGAAATGCGTCGAGGCCGGATATTTCATGTCCTTCTCCGGGCCGGTCACGTACAAGAACGCCGCCTACCTGCGCGCGGCGGCCGAGGTCGCGCCCGCCGAGCTCATGCTGGTCGAGACCGACGCCCCCTACCTGCCGCCCGTCCCGCACCGCGGCAAGCCCAACGCGCCCTACCTCATCCCGCTCACCCTGCGCTGCCTCGCCGAGGTCAAGAACGTCCATCCCGACGAGTTGTGCGCGGCGATCAGCGGCAACGGAGTCAACGTCTTCGGCGAGTGGTGACCATCTTTCGGTGAACCGGCGGGGCCCGGCACGGGGCCGCCACTAGCGTTCGGGCCATCCTGCCCCCTTTACCGGAGGTGGTCCGTGCGAGGAAAGAGGCGCGCGCCCCGTCCGCCGATCCCCTGGCGTTCTCCGTGGACGCCCGTGGTGTGCGTGGCCGGCATGGTGGCCGCCGGCGCACTCGTGGCGGTGTCGTCCCTGGTCAAAGAGGTGGTGGTGGTCGTCGACGGCGAGCGCAGGCCGGTCCGCGCGTTCGCCGGGACCGTACGCGAGGTGCTCGCCGACGCCGGGGTGCCCGTCGCGCAGGGTGACGTCGTGCGCCCGTCCGGCCACGAGGAGGTCTCGGACGGGACCACGATCGAGGTGCGCCGCGCCCGTCCCCTCACCCTGATCCTCGACGGCCACACCAGCAGGCACCTGATCACCGCCACGAACGTGGGCGACGCCCTGGCCGAGCTCGACCTCACCCCCGTCGCCGGCGAGCTGTCCTCCCCGCCCGGGCAGGCGGTGCCGCTGGAGGGGATGGAGCTGACGGTCTACACGCGGCGGAAGGTGTACGTGGTGGCGGGCACCACGCGGATGACCTCCCGTACGACGGCCAGGACGGTGCGCGAGGTGCTCAGGCAGAAGCGCATCGCGCTGCGCCGCGGCTACCAGGTGGACCCGCCGCTGGGCAGCTTCCCCAAGGACGGGACGGTCATCACGGTCACGCCACCGCGAACCGTGCCGATCCGCCCCGATGTCATGCGGCTCGACTGGCAGGCGCTGGCCGTGTGCGAGTCCCACGGGGACCCGCAGGCGTACAACCCGGACGGGCCCTACTACGGCATGTACCAGTTCAGCCTGCCCGTGTGGCAGGCGGTGGGCGGCATGGGGCTGCCGAGCACGTGGCCGGAGGAGGAGCAGACCTATCGGGCGCAGCTCCTCTACCAGCAGGTGGGCGGCCGGTGGCAGAGCCAGTGGCCGAACTGCGGCAACCGCCTCTTCCCCACCCCGCCCCCCGCCCCTGCCCCGGCCCCCGGCCACGACTCGGGCCCCGCTGACGAACCCCGCCCGGACCGGGCGGGAAGGCCCGCCGGCCGTGACCCCCTGGCCCGGGCCCCGGCCACGACTCCGGCCCCGCTGACGAAACCCGCCCGGACCGGGCCGGAAGGCCCGCCGGCCGTGACCCGCTCCCGTGAAACACCCGCCGGCCGGGACCCGGACGCCGTGACGCCGGAGGCGGTGTCCTGGTCGGGCACGGTGACGCCGGGAGGCGGCGTGCTAGCCGGAGATCGAGACGCCGAAGTCGGCGCCCTTGGAAGGCTGGAGCGGCTGGAGCGTGTCGCTGTTGCGCGGCGCCACCGAGACCCTCCCGTACGGCCGCGCGTCCGGCTGCCCCACGTACAGCTTGTTCCCGCTGAACGCCACCGACCAGCCGAACAACCCCTCCTCGGCCGTCAGCCTCCGATCCTCGGACGCGTCCTTCCACGAGACGATCCGCACCGCGTCACCGTAGGGGGCGCCGATCGCCAGCCGGCCGTCGGCGGAGGCGGCCATCGAGAACCCGAACGCCTCCCCGCCCGCCTGCGCCACCTGCCGCACCTGCCGCACCTGCTTCCGCGCGAGATCCAGGAGCTGCACGTAACCGGGGCCGGGAGCGCCGATGGCGTACCCGGAGCCCTCGGCGTAGGCGATGGCGTATCCGTACCTGTCGCCCGAGGCGGCCGTCGGGGAGTCCAGCTTGACCGAGGTGATTCTCGCGGCCAGCGCGTCGTCGATGAAGACCACCGAGCCCGAGTCGATCCGGCCCGCCTCGACCTGGCGGCCCGCGCCGTCGTCGTTCTCGTACGGCACGCCGACGACCAGCCCGTTCCGCGGGCCGAACGCCAGCGACCAGCCGAACTGGTCGCCCACCTCGCCGTTGCCCCGCACGTCCACGCTCTCCTGGCTGATCCGGCGCAGCTCGCCCGTGCCCTTGCGTACGTAGACGGCGCCCGTGTCAGGAAGCCGGCCTTCGTCCTCGTGGGGCGCGCCGATCGCGACCAGGTCGCCGCGTGCGGCCAGCGACCAGCCGAAGTGCGCGAACGGCTGCGGCCGGGGCGCGGTCAGGCGCTGCGGGGGCGTCGTGCCGCCGCCGTGGACGACGTACGCGGCGCCGGCGTCCTCGATGCCGTCCACGTCCGCGTATGGGGCGCCGATCACCAGGTCGGCGCAGGCGTCACCGTCGACCCGTGCCAGCCGTACGGACCAGCCGAACCCGTCACCCCCGGCCGGGCCGGGCACGGCGACGGGAACGACCTTGCCCGCCGACAGCACGTGCACCGCGCCCTTCTGATCGTCCGCGAACGGATCACCCACGGCCACGTCGTCCACACCGTCCCCGTCGAAGTCCGCCCCGCCGGCGCAGGCCCGCCCGGCGGTGGCCTGCGCCTCACCCGCGGCACCGGTGACGGCGGTGGCGGTGGCGGCGGTGGCGGTGGCGGCGGTGGCGGTGGCGGCGGTGGTGCTGGCGGCGGTGGTGGTGACGGCGGTGGCGGTGGCCAGAAGGAGTGCGGCGAGTGCCGGTCCGATCGTCACAGCCGCACCTCGATCTGCTCGCCGTTCTCCAGCAGGTTCGCCGTCATCCGCACCGGTCTGCGATAGGTCGCCAGGTCGAACACGAACGCGCTGTCCACCCGCCCGCCGGGCAGGATGGCCGGCGGCAGCGTGACGGGGGCCGCGTCGTGCTCCCCGCCCCTGTCGTCGAGCAGGGTGACCACGGGCTGGATCAGCACCCGCCGCTCCCCGCCCGGATTGATCATCGTCCAGCGGACCACGCAGAGCTGGCCCTTGGCGGACCTCCGGCCCTCGTACTCCTTCAGCCCGCACTCCGGCGCCGCCGGGACGATCGCGACGGGGTCGTCGAAGGCGCCGCCGAGCGCGAACCTGCGGCCCACGTCGTCGGGGACGTTGCCGCCCGGGGGCGCGGACGGGGTGCCGGGCTGCGCGGTGACGGTGGTGTCGCGCTCGGAGTTCACGATCAGCACGGCCACGGTCACGACGATCGCCAGCACGGCCGCCCCGGCGGCGATGAGCCACCGGGTGCCGGCCGTACGCGTGCCGCCGAGCGTGTCGGGCTCGTCGGCGGGCACCGCGGGAGAGGTCAGCGCACCCGGCCGCGTCTCGGAGCCCGGCGACATGTCCTGCCGGGTCGGGTGGTCCGGCCGGCGCTCGTCCTGCCGCGTTCCATCCGTGGGGTCCGTGAGCGGCGGCTTGCCCGTACGGAACAGCCCGCGCAGCCCCGGCCTCTGAGGCGGCTCCTGACCGGGAACCTGCCACCGAGCCAGCTCCTCCTTGGCCTCCGCCTCCTCCCGCCTGGCCCGCTCCTCCAGAGACCCGCCACCAGAGCTGGCAGAGCCGCCGCCGGAGCCACTGTGAGAACCGCCGGCAGGCCCGCCACCATTGCCGAGCCCCGGCCGCGCCGCCCCGCCGGGCGATGACCTGCCCGTCGCGTCACTCGGTGGCGGTGTCGTGAACGTGGCGGTGATGTCGGGTTCGTCCACCACGTTCTGCGGCGGCTCCCAGTCGCCGAGCATCTCGGTGGCGGCGAGGGTCGGCAGGTTGGCCGTCGCGGGCGCGGGCGTACTGCCTCCCACCAGGGCGATCAGCAGATCCTGCGCGGAGGGCCGCAGGGCGGGGTCCATGGAGGTGGCGCGCCGTACGAGCTCGTTGAGCGGCGCCGGCAGCGCGCCCAGGTCGGGGGGCGTGTTCAGGACGCGGTTGGCCAGCGTGATGGGGGCGCCACGGCCGAAGGGGTGCCGCCCGTTGCCCGCGTACGCCACCAGGCAGCCCCAGGCGAAGATGTCGGCGGCGGGGCTGACGAGCTCGCCGCGCACCTGCTCGGGAGCCCACCACCCCGGGCTGCCCAGCAGCTCGCCGGAGAGCGTGAAGCCGGTCTCGCGGTCGAGCGCCCGGGCGATGCCGAAGTCGATCACCCGTGGCCCGGACAGGGAGAGGATCACGTTCGCCGGCTTCAGGTCACGATGCACCAGCCCCGCCACGTGGATCGCGGCCAGCGCGGCCGCGACCCCCAGCGCGACCCCGTGTAACGGCCCCGGATCCAGCGCCCCGTGGGTCGTGATCTGTTCCGACAGGGGGGTGCCCGCGATGTACTCGGTCACCATGTACGGGCGCCCGTCCCGGGTGTTGCCGTTGTCCAGGACCTGGGCCGTACAGAACGACGCCGCCCGGCGGGCGTTGTCGACCTCCGCGTGGAACCTGGCGGCGAAACCCTCCTGATTGGCGAACTCGGCCTTGACCACCTTCAGCGCGACGAAACGCCCCGTCGGGGCCCGCGCGAGGAACACGGTCCCCATCCCGCCCTCACCGAGCCGGCCCAGCAGCCGGTACGGGCCGATCTCCCGCAGGTCGGTCGGCCGGAGGGGCGCGGCGCCCGTTGGCTCCATGAGGGAAGTCCCTTCCTGTTCCACGCCATCCTCTCCTTAGGTCTCCCCATCCGCCATCGCACGTAGTTCGATGCGGGAGACTGGTTGGATGATGAGGCTGTTGGGCCCTGCAGAAATACGTAATTTGGCAGACAGGCTAGATCTTCGTCCGACAAAAAAACTTGGCCAGAACTTCGTGATCGACGCGGGCACCGTCCGGCGCATCGTCCGTGTGGCGGATCTGTCCCCCGATGACGTGGTCATCGAGGTGGGCCCCGGCCTCGGCTCGCTCACCCTCGCCCTGCTGCCGTCGGCCGCCCACGTGGTCGCCGTCGAGATCGACCCGGTGCTGGCCAGGCAACTCCCCATCACGGTGGCCGACCGCGACGCCGCCGACCGGCTCACGGTCGTCAACGCCGACGCGATGAAGATCACCCTCGACGACCTGTGCGGCCACGTCCCCACCGCCCTGGTGGCCAACCTGCCGTACAACGTGGCCGTCCCCGTGGTGCTGCACCTCCTTGAGGTCCTGCCGTCGCTGCGCAAGGGCCTGGTCATGGTGCAGTCGGAGGTGGCCGACCGGCTCGCCGCCGGTCCCGGCTCGAAGGTGTACGGCGTGCCGTCGGTCAAGGCCGCCTGGTACGCCGACGTACGCCGGGCGGGCCCCGTGGGCCGTACGGTCTTCTGGCCCGTCCCCAACGTCGACTCGGGCCTCGTCTCCCTCGTCCGCCGCGACCCGCCGGAGACGACGGCGTCGCGCGAGGAGGTGTTCGCGGTGGTGGACGCCGCCTTCGCCCAGCGCCGCAAGACCCTGCGAGCGGCCCTGTCCTCCTGGGCCGGCAGCCCCGCCGACGCCGAACGCGCCCTGCGCGCCGCCGGGGTGGACCCTTCGGCGAGAGGCGAACAACTCGACATCCACGCCTTCGCCCGCATAGCCGAACTCAAACCCTGAACACCGCCGCGGGGAGGCCGGGCCGCTGATTTCAACACCAGGACCGGACGAACCAGGACACCACGCCGCCGCCTCGAACCAAGCCCTTCCCGCACCACCTTTTCCACAGAACCGCGTTCGGCCCAACCCCACCCCCTCCCGCCGGCAGATCCTGGCCTCCCACCGATCCGCAGCACCGGGAGGCACGATGTCCAAGCTCCTTCTCTTCCCTCGCCCCGCCCGCGCCGCAGGGCTCCTGACGGCCGTCATCACGGCCTTGCTCACCATTACGGCCTTGCTCACCATCGCGGCCATGTCGGCCACCGCCGCCCAGGCCGCCACACCTCCACGACCATCACGCCTCCTGTCCAGCATGTCGGGCCTGTCCGGGCTGGCTGGGCTGGCCGAGCTGTCCGGCAAGGGCAAGAAGGTGCTCACAAGAGGCCAGATCGCCGCCGCGGCCGCCCTGACCCAGTTGGGCGTGCCGTTCTCCTGGGGCGCAGGCTCGCCGAAGGGCCCGACCCTCGGCAAAGGCAGAGGTTCGTCCACCAGAGGCTTCGACTGCAGCGGCCTGACCCTCTACGCCTGGTCCAGAGCCGGCATAAGACTGAGCCACTACACGGGCGCCCAGTTCCGCCAGGGCCGCAGAGTCCCCATCGGCTCCCGTCGCACCGGCGACCTGCTCTTCTTCGGCGGCGGCACGGGCGACCCCACCCACGTGGCCATCTTCCTGACCGGAGGCCTGATGATCCACGCCCCGAAGACGGGCGACGTGGTGAAGACGACGAACTTCCTCGGCGTCCCCTACTACCGCGCCACCTACCGAGGCGCCATCCGCCCGGCCTGACTCGCCCTGCCGACGGTCGGGCGCGAACACCCGCTCGGCGGGGCGGCCGGGCGCGAGCACCTGCTTGGTCGGATGGTCCGGCGTGGACACTCGCTTATCCGGGCAGGTCCGGTGAGGGGCAGCGGTGCTCGTCGGCCGGCATCGGCAGCACGTCAAATCCGCGAATAGTCGAATGACCGGAAAACCTCACGATCAGTCACCATCGGACGAACCTCACCAAATCTGACTCTCCGTGTTGAGGAAATGACAGTCCTGCAGTTCATCTTTCAAGAACCGCATGTCAGGGCGGCGAGCCCGGATAACATCGAGTGTCCTTGACCCCGGCAAGTGATGAGAGTGGCAGAAGATCGATGAGTTCGGTGACCGTACGTGTGCCCGCGAAGGTCAACGTGCAGCTTTCTGTCGGCCCGCTCAGGGAAGATGGCTACCACGACCTGGTCAACGTCTTCCACGCAGTATCGATCTTCGATGAGGTGGTGGCGAAGGAGTCGGAGTCGATCACCGTACAGGTGGATGGCAAGTGGTCCGACCAGGTGCCGACCGACGACGGCAACCTGGCGATCCGGGCCGCTCGCGCGCTCGCCAAGCACGCGGGCCGCACCTATGGCGCCGACCTGGTCATCCAGAAGGCCATCCCCGTGGCGGGCGGCATGGCGGGCGGCAGCGCCGACGCCGCCGGGGCGCTGGTGGCCTGCAACGAGCTGTGGGGTCTGGGGCTGCCCGTCGAGGACCTGATGGAGATCGCGGGCGACCTCGGCAGCGACGTGCCGTTCTCCCTGATCGGTGGCACGGCCGTCGGCATCGGGCGCGGTGAGCAGCTGAGCGAGCTGCCCACCGGGGGCACGTTCCACTGGGTGTTCGCGCTGGCCGACGGCGGCCTCTCGACGGCCAGCGTGTACGCCGAGTGCGACCGCCTGCGCGAGGCGTCCGGCGTCCAGGTGCCCTGGCCCCAGCTGAACGACTCCCTGATGGAGGCCCTCGGCACCGGCGACGCCTACGCCCTCGGCTCCCACCTGAGCAACGACCTGCAGGCCGCCGCGCTCAGCCTCCGCCCCGAACTGGCCCTCACCCTCGACGCGGGCCGCCAGCACGGAGCCTTGGGCGCCATCGTCTCCGGCTCGGGCCCCACCTGCGCCTTCCTGGCCATCGACGCCACCCACGCCCGCGACCTCGCGGAGAGCCTGACCACGACGGGCGCCGCCCACACCGCGGTCGCCGCCCACGGCCCCGTCCACGGCGCCACCCTGGTCTGACCCCTGGTCCGATCCACCCCCATCCGGCATCACGCAGCCTTCGAGCGGCCTCGGGGCCCGCGTGGTGCCGGTGCGGCGCCGGGCCCGAGCCGCTTCCCGGCCGCTCTGGGTTGTGCCGGGCCGGAGCCGTTTCCCGGCCGCTCCGGGTTGTGCCGGGCCGGAGCCGTTTCCCGGCCGCTCCGGGTTGTGCCGGGACCGGCTCCGAGCGGGCCGGGACGCGTGCGACTCGGCTTCCCGGGGGCGACATCTGGCGGGCTGGTCCCGGCTGTGGACGGGGTCACCGTGGGGGTGCTCTTCATGGGGCGGCCGTGTTCTGCCGGGACGGGGGTTGTGACGGCGGGGAGGTGGGCGGGAGCCGATACCCTGGGGAGGCCATGAATCTGGTCAATCTTGAGTCGGTTTCCCACGCGTACGGTCCCAAGCCGCTCCTCAGTGACGTCTCCCTCGGGCTGGAGGCCGGTGATCGCATCGGCGTCGTCGGCCGCAACGGGGGCGGCAAGACGACGTTGCTGTCCGTGCTGGCGGGCACCGTACGCCCCGACAGCGGCCGCGTCACCCACAACCGCGGCCTCCGGGTCGGGTTCCTGTCCCAGCAGGACACGCTCGACCCGGCGGCCACCGTCAGCGAGCTCGTCCTGGGCGGGCTGGCCGAGCACGAGTGGGCGGGGAACCAGCGCGTACGCGAGATCCTCGCCAACCTCATCGGCGACCTCGACCTCGACGCCAGGTCGGCGGACCTGTCGGGCGGGGAGCGCAGGCGTACGGCGCTGGCCAGGCTGCTCATCGACGACCACGACCTGATCATGCTGGACGAGCCCACGAACCACCTCGACATCGAGGCCATCGCGTGGCTGGCCGGGCACCTGTCGAGCCGGAAGAGCGCGCTGGTGGTCGTGACCCACGACCGGTGGTTCCTCGACGCCGTCTCCACCCGCACCTGGGAGGTCGTGGACGGCCGGGTCGAGCGCTACGAGGGCGGTTACGCGGCATACGTGCTGGCCAAGGCCGAGCGCGCGCGCATCGCCCAGGCCGCCGAGGAGCGCCGCCAGAACCTCATGCGCAAGGAGATCGCCTGGCTGCGGCGCGGCCCGCCCGCCCGTACGTCGAAGCCGAAGTTCCGCATCGATGCCGCCCAGGCCCTGATCGCGAACGAGCCACCGCCGCGCGAGACCGTCGAGCTGATGCGCTTCGCCGCGGCCAGGCTCGGCAAGACCGTCTACGACCTGGAGGACGTCACCCTGCACGCGGGCGGTCCCGGCACGGGCCCGCTGGTGCTCGACCACCTGACGTGGCAGTTCGGCCCGGGTGACCGGATCGGGCTGATCGGCGTGAACGGGTCGGGCAAGTCCTCGGTGCTGCGGCTGCTCGCCGACTCGATCAAGCCCGACTCGGGCCGGGTGATCCGCGGCAAGACCGTCCGCCTGGCGCACCTGTCGCAGGAGCTGGCCGAGCTCGACCCGACGCGGCGGGTGCTGGAGTCGGTGGAGGAGGTGCGCAAGTACCTCCAGCTCGGCAAGCGCGAGTGGACCGCCTCCCAGCTGCTCGAACGCCTCGGCTTCCGCGGCGAGGCGCAGTGGAAGGTGATCGGCGACCTGTCGGGCGGCGAGCGGCGGCGGTTGCAGCTGCTCCGGCTGCTGATGGACGACCCCAACGTCCTGCTGCTCGACGAGCCGACCAACGACCTCGACATCGAGACGCTCAACGAGCTGGAAGACCTGCTGGACGGCTGGCCGGGCACGCTGATCCTGGTGAGCCACGACCGCTACTTCCTGGAGCGGGTCACCGACCGGTGCGTGGCGCTGCTCGGCGACGGCAAGCTCTCGCTGCTGCCCGGCGGGGTGGACGAATACCTCGAACGGCGTGCGGCGGGCACGGCGGTCACCGCCCGTCTCGGCGCCGGCGCTCCGGCGTCCGGCCGCCCCGGCGACGGGGCCGCCGCGTCCGGGCGTCCCGGTGGTGGCGCGGAGGGCGTGGGCGTCGCGGCGTCCGGACCAGCCGGTACGCCGACCGCGCCCGCGTCCGGGCCGGCCCAGGGCGGCGGGTTGTCGGCCAAGGAGGAACGCGAACTCCGCAAGGAGCTCAACCGCCTGGAACGCCAGCTCGACAAGCTCAGCGACCAGGAGTCCCGGCTCCACGCGGCCATGGCAGAGGCGGCCAGCGACTACGCCAAGCTGGGGTCGCTCGACGCCCAGCTACGCGAGATCACGGCCCAGAAGGACACCATCGAGGCCGAGTGGCTGGAGGTCGCCGACCGCCTCGGCGAGTGACCCCACCCCACGACGCCCCGATCCGCCACGACACCACGGGTACGACGGCCGTCCGCCGAGCGAGCGGACGGCCGTCGGCGCAAGCAGAGCCTGCTGAAACGGACAGAACCGACCGATGTGGACCCGGTCGCCCTCCAGGCAGGGAGCCGCTCCGGGCAGGGAGCCGCTCCGGGCAGGGAGCCGCTCCGGGCAGGGAGCCGGCCCGGGCAGGGAGCCGGCCCGGGCAGGGAGCCGGCTCGGGCGGAGGAGCCGGCCCGGGCGCGGAAGTCGCCCCCGCGCAGGGAAAGTCGTCCCAGGTGGGAAAAGTTGGTTGATGTGGGAAGGGAAGGGGAGGAGCAGGGTCAGAGCGGGGAGTCGAAGGGGGCGAGGAGCGTGCGGAGGAGTGAGGCCAGGGCCCGCTGGTCCGCGCCCCCCAGCCCCGACAACAGCTCCCGCTCCCGCCGCAACAGGTCGGCGAAGGCCGCGTCCACCCGGGCCAGCCCCGTCTCCGTCAGCGACACCAGCACCCCCCGCCGGTCCTCCGGGTCGGGTCGCCGGCGCACCAGCCCCGCCTGGGCCAGCCGGTCGATGCGGTTGGTCATGGTGCCAGAGGTCACCAGCGTGGCCCGCAGCAGGGCTCCGGGGCTGAGTTCGTACGGCTTGCCGGCCCGCCGCAGCGCGGTCAGCACGTCGAACTCCCAGGGCTCCAGATCGTGTTCGGCGAACGCCGCCCGCCGCGCCCGGTCGAGATGCTTGGCCAGTCGTGACACCCTGGAGAGCACCTGGAGCGGCTCGACGTCGAGGTCGGGGCGCTCAGCTCGCCAAGCCGCGACGAGGCGGTCCACCTCGTCTCTAGCATCCTCCGTCATGACACAAGAGTGTACTGTCTTGACATCGAGATATCTCTCTCGATATCAATTATCTTTATGTCGAGAGATATTTGGGACCCGGTGACCTACGCGGTCTACGCGGACGAGCGGTCGCGGCCGTTCATCGAGCTGATCTCCAGGGTGGGGGCCGTGGAGCCCGATTATGTCGTGGACGCGGGCTGCGGCAGCGGTGAACTCACCGTGGAGCTGGGCAGCCGCTGGCCCAACGCGACCATCGAGGGCTTCGACTCGTCACCGGCGATGATCACCAAGGCCCGCAAGCTGGAGACGCGGGCCAGGTTCGCGGTCGCCGACGTCGCCACCTGGCGGCCCGACCGCCCCATCGACGTGCTGATCTCCAACGCCGTCCTGCAGTGGGTGCCCCATCACCGCGACGTGCTGGAGCACTGGGTCGAGGTGGTGGCCCCGGGCGGCTGGCTGGCCTTCCAGGTGCCGGGCAACTTCGACGCCCCCAGTCACGTCGCGATCCGCGAGCTGTGCGCCTCGCGGACCTGGTCCGACCGGCTCGGCGACTACAGCAGGGGCAACCCCGTCGGCGACCCGCTGGAGTACGTCGACCTGCTCAACCAGGGCGGCTCCCAGGTGGACGCGTGGGAGACGACGTACGTGCACATCCTGCACGGCGAGAACCCGGTGCTCGAATGGGTCTCCGGCACCGCCCTGCGCCCCATCCTCGACCGCCTCGACCCGGACGAGCAGCGGCGCTTCAAGCAGGACCTGGCCAAGCCGCTGGCCGAGGCGTACCCGGCGCGCAGCTACGGCACGCCGTTCCCGTTCCGGCGGGTCTTCGTGGTGGCGCAGAAGTGACCTCCGGCGTCCCGAGGCGCCGCCGGCCCCCCAACACGGTGGCATAGGAGCCGCCGGCCCCCAGCACGGCGGGATAGGAGCCGCCGTCCCCCCAGCACGGCGGGATGGGAAATGTCGGGTGTGATGGCGGACGGCCCGGTTTGTAGCTGTCGGCACATCTACGTTTCCGGCCCGACGGGCAACACAATCGAACTCCTGCAACCCGTGTGATATTCGCCGGTCAGTGGCATCATTGTCCGAAATCGGACTCTTGCGAGGTGCAGTGGGCATCGAGATCGAGGACAAGTTCGACGTTCCCCCGGAGTACGCGATCCCGGACCTCAGCGGTCTGGCGGACGTCGTGGGCCCGAAGAGCCACCAGCTCGTGGCGCTCTACTATGACACGCCCGACCTGCGGCTGGCCGCCCGCGGCGTCACGCTCAGGCGGCGGCGGGGCGGCTCCGACCCCGGCTGGCACCTGAAACTGCCCAAGGCCAAGGGCGTGCGCCAGGAGATCACCCACCCGCTCACCCGCAGCACCAAGGTCGTGCCCGTGGAACTGGCCGAACTCGTCCGCGCCTACACCCGCGGAGCCGAGCTGCGGCCGGTCGCCGAGCTCGACACCCGCAGGAGCGTCACGCTCCTGCGCGACGGCGACACCCCGCTGGTCGAGATCGCCGACGACCGCGTCAAGGGCACCGCGTTCGGTACGGAGCCCAAGGTCGTACGGTGGCGCGAGGTCGAGGCCGAGCTGCTGCAAGGCACCACGACGCTGCTGGCCAAGGTCGGCAAGCGGCTCAGGAAGGCCGGGGCCACCCCCTCGGAGTCCGCCAGCAAGCTCGCCAGGCTGCTCGAACCCGCCCCGCCCCCCATCGCCGCCACCAAGCCGGGCTCGGCCGGCGAGGTCGTCGTCGCCTACCTGGCGGGCCAGGTCAAGGCCCTGCTCTCGCAGGATCCGCGGGTCCGCCGCGCCGAAGAGGACGCCGTGCACCAGATGCGCGTGGCGGCCCGCAGGATGCGCAGCGCGCTGAAGGCGTTCAAGAGCGTCGTGACCGGCACCGAGGCGCTGCAGGACGAGCTGCGCTGGCTCGGCAACGTGCTGGGCGAGGCCCGCGACCTGGAGGTGATCAGGGCCAGGTTCGCCAAGGAGCTGGCGGGGCTCGCGCCCGAGCTGGTCACCGGCCCCATCCAGACCCGGCTCGGCTCCGACCTGCTCAAGCGCGAGGAGGAGGCGTACGGGCGGATCAAGGAGACGCTCAGCGGCGAGCGCTACTACCTGCTGCTGAACGCCCTCGACGCGCTCGTCGCGGCTCCGTCCCTGGGCAAGGCGGCGGCCAAGCCGGCGCAGGAGCAGCTGCGCACCGTCGCCGCGGCCAACTGGAACAGGGTGACCAGGGCCTACGACACCGCCCAGGCCATCGAGGACCCGGAGCGCCGCGAGATCGCCATGCACGACGTGCGCAAGGCGGCCAAGCGCGCCCGCTACACCGCCGAGGCGCTGCGGCCGACGCTGGGCGACGACATGGGCAGGCTGGCCAAGCTGGCGGCGGGCGTGCAGGAGGTCCTCGGGACCTACCAGGACGGCGTGGTGGCGCAGGAGCTGCTGGCCAAGGAGGCGGAGAGCGCCCGGCAGGCGGGTGAGGACACCTTCACGTACGGGCTGCTCATCGGGATCGAGCGCGGTGCCGCCGAGCGCGCGCACGCCGAGTTCCCCCGGGTGTGGCAGGAAACGCTCAAAGCGGTCACGAAGGTCCTCTGAGAACGCGTCCTGGAACCGTCAGGTGGAGTAGCGTTCGATGTCGCCGGCCGGTTGCCCGGCCGCCGTGTGCAGCACCGCGAACGCCCCCTTGCGCAGGTGCACGCTCTTGCCGCCGCGCAACGCCTCGATCAGCCCCGGCAGCACCTTGCCGTGACTGCACACGACGGCGGGCGCCGCCAGGCCGCGCACCAGCGCGGGAGTCTTCTCCGGGTCCTGGCCCTCCTCGCTGAGCAGCGGCTCGGTCCTGACCTCGGCCCGGAGCGCCCGCGCGTACGGCTCCAGCGTCTGCACGCACCGGGCGCTGGGCGAGCTGACCAGCGTCGCGGGCCGGTACGCGGGCAGCACGGCGGCCAGGTTCGCCGCCTGGGAGGCCCCGCCGGCGTCGAGCGGGCGCGCGGCGTCCGCGCCCGTCCACTCGCTCCTGGAGCCGGCCGAGCCGTGGCGGACGAGGACGAGGGGCACCGTGTCGAGCGGCGCCGCGCGCAGGCCGCGCAGCAGCCCGGCGTCCCATTCGTACGTCAGCAGCCGCCCGGCCTCGTCCACGGGCACCCAGCGCAGCTCGTCCACCTCGTCGCCGGGCTCGAACCCGGCGTCGGCGAAGACCCGCGCCGCCCAGTAGTCCACCCGCTTGAGCCGGTCGCCCAGCAGGTAGCGCACGGGCGGCAGCGCGCGGCCGAGCAGCACGGTCAGGCCGGTCTCCTCGCGCACCTCGCGCAGCGCGGCGGCGATGACGTGCTCGCCGGGCTTCAGCTTGCCCTTGGGGAAGGTCCAGTCGTCATAGGCGGGGCGGTGGACGACGGCCACCTCGGGGCGGTGCTGCGCGCCCCGCCAGACCACGGCTCCGGCGGCCCGGAGCAGGTCAGTCGTCAACGGTCCTCCAGCGGCGGGTGGCGATGAGGCGGCTCTGCAGGTCGTCGCCGGCATGGCGGGCCCAGGTGCCGTCGGAGTTGAGCCACCACGCGTTCGTGGTGTCGGCCATGGCCTGGTCCATCAGCTCGATGAGGTACGCCTTGTGCTGCTGGGAGGTCACCTTGACCAGGGCCTCGACGCGGCGGTCGAGGTTCCTGCGCATCAGGTCGGCGCTGCCGATCCACACCTCGGGCCGCCTGCCCAGGCCGAACTCGTACACCCTGGAGTGTTCGAGGAAGCGGCCCAGCACCGAGCGCACGCGGATGTTCTCCGACAGGCCGGGGATGCCGGGGCGCAGGATGCAGATGCCGCGCACCCACAGGTCCACCGGCACGCCGGCGCGGGAGGCGCGGTAGAGGGCGTCGATGATCGGCTCGTCCACCAGCGAGTTCGTCTTGATCCTGATCCGCGCGGGGCGGCCGGCCTGCTGGTGGGCGATCTCCCGCTCGATCCTGGCCACCAGGCCGCTGCGCATGGAGTGCGGCGCGACCAGCAGGCGGCGGTAGGCAGAGTGGTGGGAGTAGCCGGTCAGGTGGATGAACAGGTCCGTCACGTCCTCGCCGACCAGCGGGTCGGCGGTGAGCAGGCCGAAATCCTCGTACTGGCGGGCGGTCTTGGGGTTGTAGTTGCCGGTGCCGATGTGGCAGTAGCGGCGCAACTCGCCCGAGGGCTCCTGGCGCACGACGAGGGCCAGCTTGCAGTGGGTCTTCAGGCCGACCACACCGTAGACGACGTGGCAGCCGGCGCGCTCCAGCTTGCGGGCCCAGGAGATGTTGGCGTGCTCGTCGAAGCGGGCCTTGATCTCCACGACCACGACGACCTGCTTGCCCGCCTCGGCCGCGTCGATGAGCGCGTCCACGATGGGGGAGTCGCCGCTGGTGCGGTAGAGGGTCTGCTTGATCGCCAGCACCCTCGGGTCGGCCGCGGCCACCTCGATGAAGCGCTGCACGCTGGTGGCGAAGGAGTCGTACGGGTGGTGCAGCAGCACGTCGCGCTCGCGCAGCGTGGAGAAGATGTCGTCCTCGGCGTTGATCACCTCGGCGGGCACGAACGGCCGGTAGCTCAGCTCGCCCCGGTCCAGGTCGGCGATGGCGTGCAGGCCGGACAGGTCGAGCGGGCCGGGCAGCCGGTAGATCTCGTGCGGGGCCAGCTCCAGCTCCTCCACCAGCGGCGCCAGCACCTCGGGCGTGATGGTGTCCTCCACCTCCAGCCGTACGGGCGGCCCGAACCGGCGCTTGAGCAGCTCCTTCTCCAGGGCCTGCATGAGGTTCTCGGTGACGTCCTCGTCCACGTCGAGATCCTCGTTCCTGGTCACGCGGAAAACGTGGTGCTGGAGGATCTCCATGCCCTTGAAGAGCTGCCCGAGATGGGCGGCGATGACGTCTTCGAGCGGTACGAAGCGGTCCTTGGACGCCTGGACGAACCGCGGCAACTGCGAAGGAACCTTTACCCGGGCGAAAACGGTGTGATCGGTCGCCGGATTACGCACTAGGACCGCCAAATTCAGGCTAAGTCCTGAAATGTAAGGAAATGGGTGTGCCGGGTCCACGGCCAGCGGCGTGAGCACCGGCCGGATGCGCTCCCTGAACAGCTTGCGCAGCTCCGTACGCTCCTCGCGGCCCAGATCGTCCCACCGGACGATCTCGATGCCCTCGGAGCCGAGCTGCGGGCAGATCTGCTGATGGAAGACGGCCGCGTGGCGCCTGGCCAGCTCGTCCGCGATCGCGGCGATCCTGACCAGCTCCTCGCGCGGCTTGAGCCCGCTCTTGGTGCGCAGCAGCAGGCCGGTGGCCATGCGCCGCTTGAGGCCGGCCACCCGCACCCGGAAGAACTCGTCCAGGTTGCTGGCGAAGATGGCCAGGAAGCGCACCCGTTCGAGCAGGGGCAGCGAAGGGTCCTCGGCGAGTTCGAGCACGCGTTCGTTGAACTGGAGCCAGCTCTCCTCGCGATTGAGGAACCGCTCCTGTGGTAGCGGGAGGTCATTTGCAGGCTGGAACGGTTCCGCGGACATATGGCGTATATTGCCCCGTTTGGTTGAACAGCACGTTAACGTAGCCGCAACGGCTCACCCGTAATGGTCAGCCTTGCTCAACACAATCGTCACTCCGGACACCACGCTCGTTCAAGAGTCAATCGGGATGATCTACCTGTTCGAGACGTGCGGCCCGCTCGGCCAGCCGGGCCTCGCGCTGGCGGATCCTCTCCTCGCGCTCGCGAGCCTTCTCAGCCTCCTTGAGCAGCCGCTCCCGCTCCTTCTCCGCCTCCTTGAGCAGCCGCTCGCGCTCCTTCAGCTCGCGCACCCTGGCCTTCTCGGCCTCCTTGAGCTCGCGCTGGCGGGCCTTCTCCGCCTCCTTGAGCTCCTTCTCGCGGGCCTTCTCCAGCTCGCGCAGCTCCTTCTCGCTGGTGACGCGCGGCGGCTGCTTGGCCGCGGGGACGGCGGGCGCCCGGCTCGTGGCGGTGATCGACGGGCTCGGGTTGAGCCCGGTCAGGCCGTTCCAGGCCAGGTTGACCAGGTGGGCGGCGACCTCCTCGCGGCCCGGCTTGCGCACGTCGAGCCACCACTGGCCGGTCAGGGCCACCATGCCGACCAGCATCTGGGCGTACATGGGGGCGAGCTTGGGGTCGTAGCCGCGGGCCGCGAACTCGTCGGCCAGCACGTCCTCGACCTGGCTGGCGATCTCGCTGATCAGGCTGGCGAACGTGCCGGTGCCGGAGGCCGCGTGCGAGTCGCGCACCAGGATGCGGAAGCCCTCGCTGCTCTCCTCGATGTAACGCAGCAGGGCCAGCGCGGCCCGTTCCAGCTTGACCAGGGAGTGGGCGGCGGAGAGCGCCTCGGTGATCATGCCGAGCAGCTTCTGCATCTCGCGGTCCACGACGACCGCGTAGACGCCTTCCTTGCCGCCGAAATGCTCGTACACCACGGGTTTCGACACCTGTGCGGTAGCGGCGATCTCTTCGATAGAGGTCCCGTCGAACCCCTTCTCGGCGAAGAGCGCCCGGCTGATGTGGATCAGCTGCTCTCGTCGCTCGCTACCGGACATGCGCCTGCGAGATCGGGGTTCGGTCACGTTTTCCATAATGGCGGTCACGGGTCCGTGACCGCTCCCCGGCCGGTCGGCCCGCCGGGCGGCCGGGCGACCGGCCGGCCGCCGGGCCTGCCGCTCGACCGGCCGCCCGACCGGTTGCTCGACATCGGTGGACGCGGTGTCGGTGTCAGGCAATGCGCTTCGCCGCCAGCCGCTCGGGCGTCGGCCAGCGGACGTCGTACACCCAGCCCAGCTTCTCGAAGATGCGGATCAGGCCGGCGCTCAGGTCGATCTGGCCCTTGAGCGCGCCGTGCCTGGCGCAGGTCGGGTCGGAGTGGTGCAGGTTGTGCCACGACTCGCCGAAGGAGGGGATGGCCAGCCACCACACGTTGCGCGACTTGTCGCGGACCTGGAAGTCCTCCTCGCCGAAGACGTGGCAGATCGAGTTGATCGACCAGGTCACGTGGTGCAGCAGCCCGATGCGGACGAGCGAGCCCCAGAACAGCGCGGTCAGCGCGCCCTGCCAGGACCAGGTGAGCAGCAGGCCCAGCACGCCGGGCAGCAGGATCGAGGTGAGGGCGAGGGCGCCGAACCACTTGTGCAGCTTCTGCACGTCCTCGTCCTTGCACAGGTCGGGGGCGTACTTCTCCCTGTTGGTCCGCTCGCTCTCGAACAGCCAGCCCATGTGCGCGTACAGCAGGCCCTTGGCCATGTTCTTGAAGCCCGGGCCGAAGCGCCACGGCGAGTGCGGGTCGCCCTCCTTGTCGGAGAACTTGTGGTGCTTGCGGTGGGTGGCCACCCAGTCCAGCACCGACATCTCCAGGGACAGGCTGCCCGCGATGCCCAGGGCGATCTTCATCGGCCGCTTGGCCTTGAAGGAGCCGTGCGTGAAGTAGCGGTGCAGGCCCACGGTGACGCCCAGGCCGGAGACGACGTAGAAGACGAAGGCGATCGCGATGTCCGTCCAGCCGAGGCCCCATCCCCAGGCGAGCGGCACGGCTGCCGCGATCGCGACGAGCGGCAGCCCGACGACCAGGCCGAAGGTGATCAGCTCGGACTTGGACTTCGGGTCAGGTTCGAAGTCTGGTTTGGGGGCAGGGGAAGAGCGCTCGGCGAGAACGGTCATGGGCGACCTCCAAGGACACGTATGAGATTGATTGTCCGGTCTACGCAACCGTAACCTACGCCAGCGTAAGTTAGGAAGTGCCAAGCCGTGAATGTGTGGAAGGTGACGGTGGGCGGGGCGAGCTGAGTGGGGTTCGCGTCTTGCGGCTTTTCGGCTGGTCTGTTATGCGGCGCGCCATGCCTCACGCCCCTCGCCGGCAGGGGGTTGACGTCTGGGGCGGGTGGGGGAGTTAATTACGGGCGCGCACCCCGGCGCGGGGTCGGTATCGTAGGGGGTGTCGGACCTCACGTGTCCGATCTGTCCCGGATCGTCTAATCGGCAGGACAAGTGGTTTTGGTCCACTTTGTAGGGGTTCGAGTCCTCTTCCGGGAGCTTTGAGGTGCTCCCCCGGCGCGAACGTTCCGGGGGAGGCCAGGTATCCTCACGGTGTCGGGAGGGTATCGGTGCGGTTGACGCGCCGAGATGCCCTGAACTGTCCAGTCACAGGGAGCCTCTGTCCGTGAGTGTGCCGCGCCCGGCAGCCGTCATCGTCCTCGCCGCCGGCGAGGGCACCCGGATGAAGAGCCAGACCCCGAAAGTCCTGCATGAGGTGTGCGGCCGCGCCCTGGTCGACCACATGCTGGCCGCAGCCCGCGACCTCGGTCCCGAGCAGCTCATCGTCGTCATCGGCCACGCGCTGGAGCGGGTCGGCGGCCACCTGGCCGCCACCAGCCCCGACGCGCGCGCCGTCGTCCAGCGCGAGCAGCGCGGCACCGGCCACGCCGTCCGCACCGTGCTCGAAGAGGTCGGCACCATCTCCGGCACCGTCCTGGTCACCTACGGCGACGTGCCGCTCCTGCGCACCCAGACCCTGGCCGGCCTGCTCGAACGGCACGCCGCCGACGGCAACGCCGTCACCGTGCTGACCGCCGAGGTGCCCGACCCGACCGGCTACGGCCGGATCATCCGCGACGACGCCGGCGCCGTGCTGGAGATCGTCGAGGAGAAGGACGCCACGCCGGAGCAGCGCGCCGTCAGGGAGATGAACTCCGGGATCTACGCCTTCGACGGCCTGCTGCTCGCCGACGCCGTCAAGCGCGTCTCGGCCGACAACGCCCAGGGCGAGGAATACCTCACCGACGTCCTGGCCATCCTGCGCCGCGACGGCCACCGGGTCGGCGCCTGCGTGGCCGCCGACCACGTCGAGGTCGAGGGCGTCAACGACCGCGTGCAGCTCGCCGCCGCCCGCAAGGTGCTCAACCTGCGCCTGCTCGAAGAGCACATGCGCGCCGGCGTCACGGTCGTCGACCCGGCCGGCACCTGGGTCGACGTCGGCGTGCGCATCGGGCCCGACGCCGTCATCCACCCCGGCACCCAGCTCCACGGCGCCACCGTCATCGGGGCGGGGGCCGAGGTCGGCCCCGGCACCACGCTGACCGACACCTTCGTCGGCGAGGGCGCGGTGGTGCGCAACTCCGTCTGCGACAGCGCCGAGATCGGCCCCGAGGCCAACGTCGGCCCCTACGCCTACCTGCGCCCCGGCACCGTGCTGGGCCGCAAGTCCAAGGCCGGCACGTTCGTCGAGATGAAGAACACCAAGGTCGGGCAGCGTTCCAAGGTGCCGCACCTGTCCTACGCGGGCGACGCCACCATCGGCGACGACGTCAACATCGGCGCCTCCACCGTCTTCGTCAACTACGACGGGGTCAACAAGCACCACACCACCGTGCGCGACGGCGCGTTCGTCGGCTGCGACACCATGCTCGTCGCACCCGTGACGGTCAACGAGGGCGCCTACACGGCGGCCGGCTCGACCATCACCGACGACGTTCCTCCGGGCGCGATCGGAGTGGCGCGGGCGCGTCAGCGCAACATCGACAAATGGGTGCTGCGCCGGCGCTCGGGTACGAAGTCGGCCGCGGCCGCCGAAAAGGCGCTGGCCGAGAAACAGCAGCGGGAGAAAGATTCATGACCAGCATCAAGCAGCCCGGAGAGAAGAACCTCATGCTCTTCTCCGGGCGAGCCCACCCGGAGCTGGCCGCGGAGGTCGCCGAGCACGTCGGCGTCTCCCTCACCCCCACCAAACTCATCGACTTCGCCAACGGCGAGATCTACGCCCGCTACCTGGAGTCCGTACGCGGCTGCGACGCCTTCGTCATCCAGAGCCACACCGGGCCCATCAACAAGTGGATCATGGAACAGCTCATCATGGTCGACGCGCTCAAGCGGGCCTCCGCCAAGCGCATCACCGTGGTCATGCCGTTCTACGGCTACGCCCGGCAGGACAAGAAGGGCCGCGGCCGCGAGCCGATCACGGCCCGGCTCATCGCCGACATGTTCAAGACCGCGGGCGCCGACCGGCTCATGTCGATCGACCTGCACACCTCGCAGATCCAGGGCTTCTTCGACGGCCCGGTCGACCACCTGTTCGCCATGCCGGTCCTGGAGAGCTACCTCAAGAACAAGCTCGACCTGGAGAACACCACCGTCGTCTCGCCCGACACCGGCCGCGTGCGGCTGTCGGAGCGCTGGGCCGACACGCTGGGCACGCCGCTGGCGTTCATCCACAAGCGCCGCGACCTCGACGTGGCCAACTCGGTGAAGGTCAGCGAGGTCGTCGGCACCGTACGCGGGCGCACCTGCGTGCTCATCGACGACATGATCGACACGGCCGGCACGATCTGCAAGGCCGCCGACGCCCTCTACGAGCAGGGCGCGACCAACGTCATCGTGGCCGCCACCCACGCCGTCTTCTCCGACCCGGCCGTCGACCGGCTGAAGAACTCCCGCATCTCCGAGGTCATCGTCACCAACACGCTGCCGCTGTCGCAGGCGAGCAGGTTCGACAAGCTGACCGTGCTGTCGATCGCGCCGCTGATCGCCCGCGCGATCACGGAGGTCTTCCAGGACGGCTCGGTCACGAGCCTGTTCGAGGGCGACACGTGAGCGGTCCCGCCGCCTGACCGGTGACAACCGGTCCGGCCGGCGCGCGCCGGCCGGAGCCGATGGGCGCGGGCCGGGAGCCGGTGGACGCGGGCCGGGGCCGGTGGGCGAGCGCCGGGAGCCGGTGGGCGCGCGCCGGGCCGGGGGCCGTGAGGCCGGTAGCCGGTCGGCCGGGGGCCGTGAGGCCGGTAAGCTATCAGGGTTGCGCTCGTAACGCCTTCCGCTAGGGCGGGTGAGGGAGAGCGCCGACACATCCGTCTACCGCATCCCTAGGAGATGTCGTGTCCGAAGTACGTATCGCCGCCGAGCCGCGCACCACGTTCGGCAAGGGCGCAGCCCGCAAGATCCGCCGCGCCGACAAGGTGCCCGCCGTTCTCTACGGGCACGGCATCGACCCCAAGCACCTGACCCTGCCGGGCCACGAGGTGCTGCTCGCGCTGCGCACGCCCAACGTGCTGATCCGCCTCCAGGGTGAGGGCGTCGACGAGCTGGCCCTGCCCAAGGGCGTCCAGCGCGACCCGATCAAGGGCTTCGTCGAGCACGTCGACCTGCTCCTGGTCAAGCGCGGCGAGAAGGTCACCGTCGAGATCCCGGTCACCACGACCGGCGACGTCAACTCCGAGGGCCTGCTCGACCAGCAGCTCGTCTCCATCGCCGTGGAGGCCGAGGCCACCCACATCCCGACCGGCGTCGAGGTCGACGTCGAGGGCATGGAGATCGGCACCGTGGTCACCGCCGCCGACCTGCGGCTCCCGCAGGGCGCCACGCTGACCGCCGACCCCGAGACCGTCATCCTCCAGGTCATCAACAAGCCGGTCGAGGCTCCGGCCGAGGGCGAGGAGGCCGCCGAGGGCGAGGCCACGGCCGCGGCCGCCGAGGGCGAGAGCGCGGAGGCTCCCGCCGCCGAGTGAGCGACGGGTTCACCCGTGAACGGGGCGGCCGGACTCGAGCCGTCCCGTTCCGTTTCACCCGGACGGGACGGCCGGACGCGAGCCGTCCCGTTCCGCTATCCAGGGGTTGTGGAAGGCTGGGAGCATGGATCGCTGGCTGATCGCCGGACTGGGCAACCCGGGGGCCGAATACGCGGGCAACCGGCACAACGCGGGCTTCATGGTGCTCGACGAGCTGGCCGCACGGGCCGGTGGGCGGTTCAAGGCCCACAAGAGCAGGGCCGAGGTGTGCGAGACGCGGGCCGCCGTCCTGGCCAGGCCCCTGACGTACATGAACCTCTCGGGAGGGCCGGTCAAGGCGCTCTCCGACTTCTACAAGATCGGCCCGGAGCGGCTGATCGTGGTCCACGACGAGCTCGACGTGCCCTACGGGGCGCTGCGGGCCAAGCTGGGCGGCGGCGACAACGGCCACAACGGGCTCAAGTCGATCACCAAGGTCCTCGGCACCCGCGACTACCTGCGGGTCCGCTTCGGCATCGGCCGCCCGCCGGGGCGCATGGACCCGGCGGCCTTCGTGCTCAAGGACTTCGCCACCATGGAGCGCAAGGACCTGCCCTTCCTGGTCGACCGGGCCGCCGACGTGGTGGAGTCGCTGATGAGCCGCGGCCTGGAGGCCACCCAGAACGACTTCCACCGGGCTGACCTCCACATTTCCGGCCCTCCTCGCTGATCCCCGCAAAGGGTCGTTCGCCGGTTCGCCGGTCGCCGCCTCGCTACGATCTGTGACTGTCCGTTCGGGAGCTGATCACACCTGGAGGCGCGCGTGCGCGGTGAAGGGTCCATGGCCGTCGTCAGGACCGGGCATGGGGTCTGCTGGGGCGCCGGCCCGCGCACGCCCTCCTGGGTCCGCTCCTACCGGCTGGGAGCCGTGCTGGGCGACCTGTGCGGGGCGGGCCTCGGGGCGGCGGCGGCGTTCACGGTCAGGTTCGGCGGGCTCACCCCGTACGTGCTGCCGTACCTGCTGGTCAGCCTGGCCCTGCCGGTCGTGTGGTGCTGCGCGGTGGCGCTCAACCGGGCCTACGAGCCACGCATGCTCGGCGTCGGCTCCGAGGAGTTCCGCCGGGTCGTGCAGGCGGGGGTGGCGCTGACGGCGGGCACGGCCATCGGCTCCTACCTGACCAAGACCGACGTGGCCCGGGGCTACGTCGTGCTGGCCCTGCCGCTGGTCACGCTCTTCACCCTCGCCTTCCGATACGCCCTGCGCCGCTCGCTGCACCGCCGCAGGGCCGCGGGGGCGTGCATGCGCAAGGTCGTCGCGGTCGGGCACGCCGCGTCGATCGATGAGCTGGTACGCCTCTTCCGCCGGGAGCGCCACCACGGCATGGACGTCGTGGCCGCCTGTCTGCCCGGTGGGCACGCCGGGGAGCGGGTGGCGGACGTGCCGGTGGCCGGCGACCTCAGCGACGTGCCGATCGTGGTGGAGCAGTGGCAGGCCGACACGGTCGCCGTGCTGGCCTGCCCCGAGATGGACGGCCAGGCGCTGCGGCGGCTGGCCTGGCGGCTGGAGCGCACCAGGACCGAGCTGGTCGTGGCCCCCGCGCTGATGGACGTGGCGGGGCCGCGCACCATGATCAGGCCGGTGGCCGGCATGCCGCTGCTGCACGTCGAGCACCCCGAGCTGAGCGGGGCCAGGCAACTGGTCAAGAACGTCTTCGACCGGCTGGTGGCCGCCGCGCTGCTGGTGCTGCTGGCGCCGGGGCTGGTGGCGCTGGCGGTGGCCGTACGCGCGACGAGCCCCGGCCCGGCGCTGTTCCGCCAGACCAGGGTGGGCAGGGACGGCCGGCTGTTCACGATCGTGAAGTTCCGCACCATGCGGCGCGGGTCGGAGCAGCAGAAGGTCACGCTGGTGAGCGACGGGAGCGGGCTGCTGTTCAAGGTCCGCAACGATCCGCGCGTCACGCCCCTCGGCACGTTCATGCGCCGCCACTCGCTCGACGAGTTGCCGCAGCTCATCAACGTCGTGCTGGGGCACATGTCGCTCGTGGGCCCCCGGCCGCCGCTGCCGGAGGAGGTGGCGCGCTACGGTGACGACGTGCGCAGACGACTCCTCGTACGCCCCGGGCTGACCGGGCTGTGGCAGGTCAGTGGTAGATCTGACCTATCGTGGGAGGAATCGGTTCGTCTGGACCTGCGTTACGTGGAGAACTGGTCCCTCACGCTGGACCTCCAGATCCTGTGGAAGACTTGGTCGGCCGTCGCCCGCGGGCAAGGAGCATATTGATGACGATTCGCGACGACCACGCCCTGGCCGCCGACCTGGCGACCGAGGCGGGCGAGAGGCTGCTCCGGGTCCGGGAGCGCACGGGGTTCGCCGACCCCGCCGCGCTGCGGGCCGAGGGCGACCGCTCCTCTCACGTCTACCTCATGGAGTCGCTGGCCCGGCTGCGGCCCAGCGACAGCGTGCTGTCGGAGGAGGCCACCCGCGAGGAGCGCCTCGACCCGCGCCGGCTCAGGGCCGATCGGGTGTGGATCGTCGATCCGCTCGACGGCACCCGGGAGTTCTCCGAGGAGGGCAGGGCCGACTGGGCCGTGCACGTGGCGTTGTGGGAGCGGGGCGAGCTGACCGCCGGCGCCGTGGCGCTGCCCGCGCAGGGGCGCACGCTGACCACCGCCGACCCGCCCAAGCCGCCCGTCCACGACAAGGGCCGCTTCCGCATCGCGGTGAGCCGCACCAGGCCCCCCGAGTTCGTGCGGAAGCTGGCCTATCTCGTCGGGGCCGACCTCGTGCCGATCGGCTCGGCCGGGGCCAAGATCTCCGCGGTGCTCAGCGGCGAGGTCGAGGCATACGTGCACGCGGGCGGGCAGTACGAATGGGACTCCGCGGCCCCCGTCGCCGTCGCGCTGGCCGCCGGGGCCCACGCGAGCCGCATCGACGGCTCCGAGCTGACCTACAACCAAGCCGACCCGTCGCTACCGGATATCCTGGTTTCCCTACCGGAGCTGGCGGCATCACTGCTCGCCGGAATCCGGGACCTGCACCGCTGAACCCGCCGGAGGAAGCTCCATGCTGCAGCGCGACTACACGACGTCGCAGCTCGACGTGCTCGAAGCAGAGGCCATCCACATCATGCGCGAAGTGGCGGCCGAGTTCGAGCGGCCCTGTCTGCTCTTCTCCGGAGGCAAGGACTCCATCGTCATGCTCCGGATCGCGGAGAAGGCGTTCTGGCCCGCCGCCATCCCGTTCCCGCTCATGCACGTCGACACGGGGCACAACTTCGACGAGGTCATCGAGTTCCGCGACCGCCGCTCGGCCGAGCTGGGCGCCCGGCTGATCGTGGCCAGCGTGCAGGACTCCATCGACCAGGGCCGCGTGGTGGAGGAGACCGGCCGGCGCGCCTCGCGCAACCGCCTGCAGACCACCACCCTGCTCGACGCGATCGAGGAGCACGAGTTCGACGCCGTCTTCGGCGGCGCCAGGCGTGACGAGGAGAAGGCGCGCGCCAAGGAGCGGGTCTTCTCCTTCCGCGACGACTTCGGCCAGTGGGACCCGAAGAACCAGCGCCCCGAGCTGTGGAACCTCTACAACTCGCGCATCCGCAAGGGCGAGCACATCCGCGTCTTCCCGCTGTCCAACTGGACCGAGCTCGACGTCTGGGACTACATCAGGCGCGAGGGCATCGAGATCCCCTCCATCTACTTCGCCCACACCCGCAAGGTCTTCGAGCGCGACGGCATGCTGCTGCCCGACTCCGAGGTGGTGCAGCGGGGCGATGACGAGCCGCTGTTCGAGGCGGTGGTGCGCTACCGCACCGTGGGCGACATGACCTGCACCGGCGCGGTGCAGTCCACGGCCGCCACGGTCGAGGAGATCATCGAGGAGATCGCGGCCACCCGGATCACCGAGCGCGGGGCCACCAGGGCCGACGACCGCTCCTCCGAGGCCGCGATGGAAGACCGTAAGCGAGAGGGCTACTTCTAACGATGGACATTCTTCGCTTTGCCACGGCGGGAAGCGTCGACGACGGCAAGTCCACCCTCATCGGACGGTTGCTCTTCGACTCCAAGGCGATCTTCGAGGACCAGCTCGAGGCCGTCGAGCGGACCTCCCGCGACCGTGGCACCGAATACACCGACCTGTCCCTGCTGACCGACGGCCTGCGGGCCGAGCGGGAGCAGGGCATCACGATCGACGTGGCCTACCGCTATTTCGCGACGCCGCGCCGCAAGTTCATCATCGCCGACACCCCGGGGCACATCCAGTACACGAGGAACATGGTCACCGGCGCCTCCACGGCCGACCTGGCGATCATCCTCATCGACGCCCGCAAGGGCGTGCTGGAGCAGTCGCGGCGGCACGCGTTCCTGACCTCGCTGCTGCGCGTCCCGCACCTCGTGCTGGCCGTCAACAAGATGGACCTCGTCGACTACTCCCAGGAGCGCTTCGAGGAGATCAGGGAGGAGTTCACGGCGTTCGCCTCCAAGCTCAACGTCTCCGACCTCACCTTCATCCCGATCTCCGCGCTCAACGGCGACAACGTGGTCTCGCGCTCGGAGAACATGCCCTGGTATCTCGGCACGTCCCTCCTGCACCACCTGGAGAACGTGCACATCGCCTCCGACCGCAACCTGACCGACGTGCGCTTCCCCGTGCAGTACGTCATCCGCCCCCAGCGCGCCACCGACCCCGCCTTCCACGACTACCGCGGCTACGCCGGCCAGGTGGCGGGCGGCGTGCTCAAGCCCGGTGACGAGGTCGTGCACCTGCCCTCGGGCCTGACCACGCGCATCGCCTCCATCGACACCTATGACGGGCCGGTGGAGGAGGCGTTCGCGCCCATGTCGGTGACGCTGCGCTTCGAGGACGACCTCGACATCTCGCGCGGCGACATGATCGCCAGGCCCAACAACCAGCCGGCCGTCGCGCAGGAGCTGGAGGCGATGGTCTGCTGGATGGCCGACGGCGTCAAGCTGACCCCGCGCACCAAGCTGACGATCAAGCACACCACGCGCACGGCCCGCGCCATGGTGCGTGACCTGCACTACCGGCTCGACGTCAACACCCTGCACAGAGACGAGGAGGCGACCTCGCTCGGCCTCAACGAGATCGGCCGGGTGTCGCTGCGGATCACGCAGCCGCTGTTCGTGGACGACTACGCGCGCAACCGGCTGACCGGCGGCTTCATCCTCGTGGACGAGGCCACCAACGGCACCGTCGGCGCCGGCATGGTCATCGACGCGCGCTAGGTAGATCTTTTAGGGTTCGCCTTACCGGGCGTTTACTCTCCGCGCTAGGGTCGTCGCGTTCCGTGTCCACGACGTGCGAAGGCCCTCCTCCGTGACTGATCACGCCGCCGCCCAGGTGATCTATCTGGGCGGCCTCGGCCGTAGCGGCACCACGCTGCTCGAAAGGCTCCTCGGCGAGCTTCCCGGCGTGGTCGCGCTCGGTGAAGTGGTGCACCTCTGGGACCGGGGGGTGCTCGCGGAGGAGCTCTGCGGGTGCGGATCCGCGTTCCCCTCCTGCCCGTTCTGGCGGGCGGTGGGGGAGCGCGCGTTCGGCGGCTGGACCCGCGCGCTGGCCGAGCGGATGCTGGCGCTGCGGAGCCGGGTCGACCGCACCCGCAGGATCGCCCGCATCTCCCACCCCGACCTGGCCGAATACGCCACCGCATACCGGCTGCTCTACGACGCGGCCGGCGCGCCCGTCGTGGTCGACTCCAGCAAGCACGCCTCGCTGGCCTGGTGCCTGGTGGCCAGCGGCATGGACGTCAGGATCGTGCACGTGGTCAGAGACCCGCGCGCGGTCGCCCACTCCTGGAGCAGGTCCGTGCGGCGGCCCGAGGACGGGCAGCCCATGACCCGGTGGAGCCCCGCCCGCACCGCCATCCACTGGTCGGCCCAGAACGCCGCGCTGGAGCTGCTGCCCGGCCGCGGGGCGCGGGTGACCAGGGTCCGCTACGAAGACCTGCTCGCCGCCCCCGGCGCCACGCTGACGGACCTGGCGCTGCGCCTCGGCCTGCCCGAGCCGGAGCTGCCCTTCCTGGAGGGCCGCACGGTCTGGCTCGGCCCCTCCCACACGGCCTCCGGCAACCCCATGCGCTTCCACGTCGGCCGGGTGGAGCTGCGGCGCGACGACGCGTGGCGCTCCAAGCTGCCCGACGGCGACCGGCGCGTGGTCAACGCGCTCACCTGGCCGCTGCGGGCCCGCTACGGCTACGTCGGGGCGCCGGCATGAGCCGGCCGCCGTCCGTGGGGGTCGTCATCCCGACCCGCGGAGACCGCCCGCTGCCGCTGCGCGAGGCCGTGGAGGCGGTGCTCGTCCAGGACTACCCGGGCGAGCTGTCGGTGGTCGTGGTCGTCGACGGCGCGCCCGCCTGCCCGGTGGCCGCGCAGCTGGGCCGGTCCGTACGCGTGCTGCCCAACCGGCTCACCCCCGGCCTCCCCGGCGCCCGCAACACCGGCATCGCGGCCTGCGCGACCGACCTGATCGCCTTCTGCGACGACGATGACGTGTGGCTGCCAGGCAAGCTCACCGCGCAGGTGCGGGCCCTGCGGGAGGCGGGCGGCGAGTTCGCCAGCTGCGGCATCGAGGTGGAGCACGGGCGGCGCCGGGTGACCCGCCTGGCCGGCACCTCCGCCGTGACCGTGGCCGACCTGGTCCGCTCGCGGATGATGATGGTGCACTCGTCGACCTTCCTGTTCGAGCGCGGCGTGCTCACGCCCGACGAGGGCGCGCCCGGCGGACAGAACGAAGACTGGGACCTGGCCCTGCGCGCCGCCAAGCGCCGGCCGCTCGTCCACGTAGACCGGCCGCTCGTGCTGGTGCGCTGGGCCGGGTCCCACTACGCGGCCCGCTGGGCCGACCGCATCGCCGGGCTGGAGTGGATGCTCGCCCGGCATCCGGAACTGGCCGTGGACCCGTGCGGCGCGGCGCGGGTCTACGGCCAGCTGGCCTTCAGCCACGCCGCGCTCGGGCAGCGCCGGGCGGCCCTGCGCTGGGCCGCCCGGGCCTTCTCCGCCCGCCGCGCCGAGCCGCGCGCGCCGCTCGCGCTGGCGGTGGCCGCCGGGCTCGTCTCCCCGTCCCGGATCCTGTCCGCCCTCCACAACCGCGGCCACGGCATTTGACCCCCTTGCTGAGCCGGGGGGCCGGCTCGCCGGGCGGGCGGGTGCGGGTGGGCGGGGTGGAGGTGGACGCGGTCACCGAGGACGAGGTGCTGCGGCGGGTGGCGGTGGCGCTGGAGGAGGGCAGGGGCGGGCGGATCGTCACCCCCAACGTGGACATCTGCCGCGCCGCCGCCACCGACCCCGCGCTCAGGGAGCTGGTCTGCTCGGCCGACCTGGTCGTCGCCGACGGCATGCCGCTGGTGTGGGCGGCCCGGCTGCTCGGCACGCCCCTGCCCGCCCGCGTCACGGGCGCCGACCTCATCTGGTCGCTCAGCGGGCTGGCCGCCCGCCACGGCCGGACCGTCTACCTGCTCGGCGGCGGGCCCGAGGACGTGGCGCGCCGGGCGGCCGACGCGCTCACCGGCCGCCACCCCGGCCTGCGGGTGTGCGGCGTGCACGCGCCGCCCCGCCATTTCGACGCCACCCCGGAAGGCGCCGCCCGGGTCCGCGAGCGGGTGGTCGCCGCCCGGCCCGGGTTCGTCTTCGCCGGGCTCGGGTTCCCCCGCCAGGACCGCCTCGTCGCCGACCTGCGGGCCGACCTGCCGCAGACGTGGTTCCTCGGGTGCGGGGCGGCCATCGCGTTCGCGGCCGGCACGCTCGGGCGGGCGCCGGAGTGGATGCGGCGGGCCGGGCTGGAGTGGGCGTACCGGCTCGGGAGCGAGCCGGGCCGGCTGGCGCGCCGCTACCTGGTCCACGACCTGCCCTTCGCGGCACGCCTGCTCGCCGGCTGCCTGCTCGCCCGCGCGCTCAGGAGACCCGGCGGCTGATGGCCCCGCCCGGCCGCAGGTCAGGTGCGGGTGAGGGCGCGGATGCGGGTGATCTCCTCGGGGGTGAGCCCGCGCGCGCCGTCCGCCAGCGCCCTGCGGGAGTCCATCGGCCGGTACGCCGTGCGCGACAGGCCCGACCACGCGAACCCGGCCCCGGCCCCCGCCCTGGTCCCGGCCTCCGCCCTGGTTCCCGCCCCCGTCCCGGTCCCGGGCGTGCGGGGGCCGGGGCGGCAGGCCCGTAGGACGCGGCTTTCGGCGGACGGGGTCCAGCGCAGGCCCGCGTAGGCGTACAGGCGGCGGAAGCCGGCGATCGGGTCGGCGGCCAGCGACTCGTACGACGTCAGGAGGACCTCCGGCGTCCGCTCCAGGATGGCCCGCGTCACCCGCCACAGGGCGGCGGCCTTGGCGATCCGGTCCTGTGACCCGACCAGCGCGCGCAGTTCCAGCAGCTCGGGGTGGTCGCGGACGAGCAGCGGCTGTTCGAGCAGCTCGTGGAAGTACACCGTCCACCCCAGCCGCTGCCAGCTCGCCACGAACGACACCGGATCGCGCACCAGCGCGATCACCCGGCAGCCCAGCCGCCGCGCGAACCATCCCGCGCTCAGCACCGCGAACGGGTCGTCCAGCAGCGCCCGCCGCCCGGTCAGCCGCCCCCAGGTGAAGGCGGCGCCGTAGCGGAGCAGCCGGGCCAGGTCGTACGGGGCGTGGTTGGCGCGCAGCTCGGCCGCCCACCGGTAGCGCAGCGCGACCGTGTCACGGAAGGCGGGCAGCCACTGGCCGGCGTTGTCGTCGCAGATGTACTGGAACCGGTGCGTCACCCGGGCGGCCAGCACCCCGGGACAGCGGCCGGGCGGATGCTCGGGGTTGAGCGGCTCGTTGACGTAGACCAGCTCGCCGCCGGCGGCCAGCATCTTGCCCGTCCAGCTCGTGCCGCTCCGGGGCAGCCCCGTCACCAGCACCGGGGCCCCGCTCACGCCGCCGCCCAGCCGCGTACGCGCAGCGCCGCGAGCGTGTGCCGGCCGAACGGGTGCAGTCCGTACCGATGGTGTAGCTGCCACAGCGGCAGCAGGTTCTTCACGATCACGCCGCCCGACCAGCCGGCGACCGCGCCGAGCGCCCCGTGGGAGGGGATGAGCGCCAGGTCGAGCAGGACCGTGCAGGCGACCGCGACCAGCAGGTTGGCCAGGCTCGCGCCGGTGTGCCCGGCGGCGGTCAGCACCACGTCCACCATCCCGCAGGCGGTGGCCACCATCATGGTGCCCGCCAGCACCAGCGCGACGGGCGCGGCGGAGGCGTACGCGGGGCCGAAGATCCGCAACGCCCAGGGGGCCAGCGCCGCGTACGCCAGCCACACCGGCCAGGTGAGCACCACCAGCCAGACCGTGGCCGCCTGGTACAGCTCGCCGGCCCGCTCCCGCTCGCCCGCGGCCAGCGCCCTGACCAGCCCGGGCTGCACCGCCTGCGCCAGCCCCTGCCCGGCGAGCTGCCCGACCACCTTGAACCGCGTGGCGGCCGTGTAGACGGCGGCCGGCGCGGGCCCGGCGAGCAGCGCCACGATCACGATGTCCACCCGCTGGAACACGGCCTGCACCGCCCCGGCGACCGACCGGGGCGCGGTGTGGCGCCACAGCTCCCGCGCCGTCCCCGGCACGTACGGCCCCCGCGGCGCCCGCCCCCGCACCCCGGCCGCGGCCAGCACCAGCATCGGCGCGTACGGCGCCGCCCAGGCCAGCGCCAACCCCGCCGGCGAGGCCCCCGCCAGCGCGGCCACGCCCACCGCGGCGAGCTGGCACAGCGGCGTCAGCATCCCGTCGAGCAGCACCGTGGGCCGGATGGTCCCGAACCCCCGGGTGGCGGCCAGCAGCACGTCGGCGGCCACGATGACGGGCAGCACGGCGGCCAGGGGGCCCAGGCGCGGCCACAGCACAGCCGCCGCGCCCGCGGCCACGACCGTGGGCGGCAGGAGGGCCGCCCGGACGTATCCGGAGATTCCGGGGCGGCGGGCGGCCCTGGCGCGGGCGACGAAGTAGATCAGCCCGTTCCCCGCGTCGAGCTTGGCGACGCCCGCCACCATGAGCACCAGCGCGGTCACGGTGAAGAACGCCCCCGCCTCGCCCGCCGGGCACGCCCTGGTCACCACCACGACGAGCGCGAGCTGCGCCAGCGCGCCGCAGCCCGCCCCGGCCAGCCCGGCCAGCCCCCGCCGCACGCTCACCGCCGCCACGAGGGCTCACCGCCCAGCCAGCGCGTCAGCCGCGCGTCGTAGGGCTCGAAGTGGTCGCGCAGCGCCCGCGCCAGCACGGGGGAGACCCGGCGCGGCAGCGGCCGGCCGTTGTGCCGCTCGAACGGGGGATAGCCCAGGTGCGGCACGCCCAGGAAGTCCAGCACCCGGTCGTAGACGGTCTCCGGCTCGGCGAAGAAGCGGTGGCTGTCGAGCACGAGCATGCGCTCGCGGCCGATCAGCGGCTCCAGCCGGTCGAGCTGGTCGGCGTAGCGGCCCCTGGCCAGGTAGGCGTGGTGGCGGTGCGAGTGGTGCAGCGCGTGGGGGGACTCCAGCAGCTGTTCCTCGGCCCCGGCCAGGCGCCTGCCCTCCAGCTCCACGGCGTGCTCGAAGTGCGACTCGGTCTCGTAGCCCCTGGCCAGCTCGTGGGCGTGCGCGGAGCAGGCCCGCTCCACCGGGTCGCGGACCAGCACGATCACCTTGACCCCGGGCAGGTCGGCGGCGATGCGCGCGCCGGCCAGCGGGTGGAACAGGTAGTAGGGGGAGGACTCGTAGGCCAGGGCGCGGGCGCCGTACCGGTGGGCGAGCAGGGCCGCGCCCACCCGCAGCGGGAAGTGCGCCTGATACCAGGCCGGGCCGCGCCAGTAGGCCACGTCGAAGTAGTGCACGCCCTTGTGCAGCACGGGTTTGAGCAGCAGCGGATGCCGGGCCAGCGCCCGGTACAGCGAGGTGGTGCCGCACCGCTGCGCCCCCATGATCAGGAACGCCGGCAGCATCCGCGCCCCCGCCGTGAACCGCCCGGTGGCGCGCGACAACGACAGCGCCGATCGCTTCATGGTCCTCATGTGAGCTGCTCCTCGTGGTCGACGGCCGGGTTGAGCCAGGTCTCCGGCGGGCCGAGCGGCGCGTGGCCGTCGGCGGCGTGCCGGCCGGCCAGCGCGATGAGGTACCGCACCGCGGTCTGCCTGGCCGCCGCCGCCGTCAGGCCCAGGGGCGCCAGCACCCGGGCCGCGCGCGCCACGCACGCCCGCGCCGCGAGCGGCGGCCCCATCCTGCGCAGCGCCCGCTGGAAGAAGTGGTGCACGGCGTCGAAGCCGAGGGGCACGCCGATCTCGTACCGCTCCCAGTCCCACACCAGCAGCCGCCCGTCGGGGGAGCGGCACATGTTCCACGGGGAGAGGTCGCCGTGCCAGGCGGGGCGCGGCCCGCCGGTGCCGGCGATCTCCTTCACCGCGTCGAGCAGCAGCCCGCGCGGCACCCGCCGGCCGCGCCGCACCGGCAGCGGCGACAGCGCCAGCACCGACAGCCCCCGCCAGTCGCCGTGGTGCAGCACGGCCGGGACGGTGACCGTGGCGAGCGGCAGCCCGGCCAGCCGGCGCAGCGCCGCCGCCTCGGCGCTGATCAGCGCGCGCGCCCGCGCGCTGTCGCCGATCTTCACGTACGCCAGCCGCCGCCCGTCCGCGTGGGCCTCCAGGATGGGCTTGCGGTTGGCCCGCAGCGCCGGGCGGACGTGCAGGACGGTCTCGACCCGGCGCTGGAAGACCTCGCTGAGGTGCGCCGCGATGGAGTCCGCGACCGGCACGACGACCGGCGGGCCCGGATGCCACCACCGGCGCGGCGCCAGCCTGCGCGGCACGGCCGGGTGCGGCAGCACGGTGTACGCCCGGGGCGACCCGGCCCCCGGATACAGCAGCCGCACGGTCTCCGCGAGGTAGCCGAGGCGGACGGCGGCGTCCCTCATGCGGGCCTCCCCTGTGTGCCGGCCCCGTTGCGCCACAGGAGGGCGAACGAGACGAGATAGAGGCTGAGCGGCGTGACCAGGCCGTCGTAGATGAACATGTAGAGCAGCACGAGCCCCATCACGAGCACGCCGCCCAGCCCGATGGGGCTGCGGTCGCGCCAGTGACGGCGGATCGCGCCCAGGAAGAACGCCACGTAAAGGGCCGCCCCGGTGAACCCCTGGGTGATGATCAGCAGCCAGAGCTGCCCGTCGCTGCCCAGCGGCGGGTGCCCGCAGGTGTCGCACCAGTCGGTCTTGCCCGTGGTGATCGAGCGGTGGTTGCCGGTGGCGTTGCGGGTGTTGCCGTACCCGATCAGCGGCGAGTGCGTGGCGGCGGCCAGGGTGGCGCTCACGGTGAAGGCGCGGATGTCGTTGGAGTGGGGTTTGTCCAGCCGCTGGGCGAACAGCGTGGCCAGCGGGCTGAGCGCGAACGCCAGCGCCGCCGCCGCGACGGCCGCGCAGAGCGCGATCCTGGTGCGCCCGCCCACCCGGCAGATCACGTACAGCACGGCCAGGCCGAGGCCGATCCACAGGCCGCGGTTGAGCGAGTAGACGATGGGGACGGCGGCCAGGGCGAGCACGACGGCGACGAGGACCCGGTGGCGCGGCCGGCCGTACACCCACCATCCGATCACGAACCAGACCAGCAGCACCGAGGCGTTGCTGCCCCAGGCGTTGGCCCACTCGAAGGGGGCCTCCGGCCGGGGTGAGGCGAAGCCGAGCACCTTCTGGGTCTGGGCGGCGGTGGGGTGGATGAGGTTCTGCACGAAGGAGTTGCCGCCGATCCACTCGGGCAGCAGCAGCTCCAGCGGCGCGGTGAAGGAGAAGCCCGGCGCCAGCACGCCGAGCAGCCCGCCGGCGACCGTGGTGACGAACAGCACGCCGAGCATGCGCACCAGGCGCAGCTGCGGCAGCTCCCGCTCGGTGAGGTTGCCCAGGTAGACGACCAGGACGAGGATCGAGACGTAGAGCGCCAGCCGCATGCCGTAGCCGACGAGCCGGCCGGGCCCGAACCCGCCGTACGTGCCGGGCGGCGTCTCGGTCAGCATCAGCGCGCTGATCAGATAGCCGGCCAGCAGCAGCAGCCACAGCCCGAACCCGGGCGGCACCCTGACCGGCCGCCGCCGCCACAGCAGCACCGCCATGGGCACGGCCAGCACGATCACCGACAGCCCGCCGAACCCCAGCGCCCACCAGACCGGATAGCCGACCAGCAGCGCCGCGACGGGCCACGTGGCGCTCACGTCGGCTGGCCCGGCCGCCGCTGGTGGTGGTGGAGCGCCTGCATGGGCGTGGTCTCGGCCGACACGCCCACCTCCAGCTCGCCGGTCGCGACGAGCTTGCCCAGCGGGGTGTGCGGGCGCGGCTCCAGCAGGGGCACGAACGAGGGGACGGCGTCGGTGGCCGTCACCACGCCGATGACCGGCACCTGGTGCCGGGCGAGCCGGCGGACGACGGCGGCGACCTCCACCGAGGTGACCCGGCCCAGGCCCACCAGCAGCACGGCCGCGTCGGCCCTGGACAGGTCGCGCACGTCGGAGCCGTCGAGCACGACCAGCGGCGCGCTGACGGCCAGCGGCTCGGCCAGCGAGGAGGCGTACAGGTCGGCGGGCAGCGCCTTGACCAGCAGCCGCTTGCCCGGGCACGCGGAGACCACGGCGCAGGCCAGCTCGTGCAGCACGCCGTGCTCGCGCGGGCTGGACAGGTCGCCGAGCACGGGCAGCCCGGTGAGCCGCTCGACGTCGGCGGACGTGCGCAGCCGCCGGTCGAGCCGGTCGCGGGCGTAGGCGGCGGCCGAGCCGGTCAGCAGCCCCGCCATCAGGCCGGTGCCGAGGTGCAGCGGCAGGCTGGGCGAGCTGGGCGACTCGGGCGGCGCGGCCTGGCTGATGACCTGGCCGGGGGTGACCGCGACCGTGCGCAGCGCGTCGTACTTGAGCGCCAGGCCGGCCGCCTGCCGGTTGAGCACGCCCTGCCGCTGGACGGCGATCGCGTGCTCGGGGCTGCCCTTGGCCAGGCCGGCCAGGCTCTTGATGACCTGGTCGATGCCGGCGTTGACCTGCTTGAGCTTGCTCAGCACGGCCTCCTGCTGCTCGGCCATGGAGGTCAGCGCGCTCTCGCGGCGATGGGCGAGGTACGCCTCGGCGTAGGCGTGGGACTGGGCGGCGGCGTCGGCGGGGTCGGCGGCCGTCACCGAGATCCACAACACCGCGGAGTTGGGCGGCACGGAGACCTCGACCGGATCGGTCTCGGCCTCGGTGCGGCCCAGCGCCCTGGCCGCCCGCGCCGCGACCACGGCCGACTGCGCGACCTGGGCCTCGGTGTCGAGGTTGAGCGCCTCGCGCTGGCGGCTGGTCACCTGGTTGCCGGGCTCCTGCGGGCCGACCGGCATGACCAGGACGTGGGTCGTGGCGGTGTAGGCGGGCGGCGTCAGCCGCATCAGCGCCAGCCCGGCGGTGCCGCCGAACACGACGCAGCCCACGAGGAGCAGCCACCGCCTGCGCAGCAGTGAGAGGTGCTCGTCGAGGTCGGTGCCGGAGCTCATGTGCGCCCACTATAGGACGGACGGTCATTACCCCCGATGAATACTAAAGATTTTCTCCGGTAAAGACAGATAGCGGCGATCTGATATAGCGAAATATCGGGAAATTCTGGACCTTACTTGGCGGCCATGAACTGGGAGGACTTCCACACTGGCTGAAGTTCCAGGAATGACATGGCAAGGTTCAGGTGTGACAGGCGGGGGTCGTTCGACGAAGGAGTTGGAAGGCTTTGCAGCTACGGGGCATTTCGCAGAACATAACGAACACCGCATATGCCGGCGTCATTCTGGCGATGGTCGCGGTGCTGGCCGCGTGCTCAAGCGCCGAGGGCTCCCACGCCCCGCCGCCCGGCGTCCGGGTGCCGGCGGCCAAGCCGGCGGGCACGCCCGCCTGCACGGCCACCAGCCGGCTCATCCCGTCCTGCGGCGCCTGGTGGGGCATGGCGCCGGAGGTCTTCACCGGCGCGGACATCGAGCAGGCGCTGCACGGGGCCGAGGAGCGCATGGGCGCGGCGGCCGACGTGCTGCACGTCTATCACCGGGGCAGTGAGCTGTTCCCCACGGAGGCGGAGGTCCGGCTGGCCCGCGACCCGGCCAGGCCGCGGCTGCTCATGATCAACTGGAAGCCGTCGCTGGAGCGCACCTGGGCGGAGATCGCCAAGGGGGAGCTCGACGCCCGGATCGACCGGCTGGCCGGCTACCTGCGGCGCACGTTCCCCGAGCGGTTCTTCCTCACGCTGCACCACGAGCCGGAGAACGACGTCGACGCGGCCACCGGCTCGGGCATGCGGGCCGCCGACTACGCGGCCATGTTCCGGCACGTGGTGCAGCGGCTGCGGGCCGGGGGCGTGAAGAACGCCGTCATGGTCATGACGTACATGGGGGCGCCCAACTGGGCGGCCGAGCCCTGGTTCGAGGAGCTCTACCCGGGCGACGACGTGGTCGACTGGGTGGCGATGGACCCGTACGCCGACGACCGGGTGCAGGACTTCGACGGGCTGGTCAACAAGACGCGCAAGGAATATCCCGACTGGCCGGGCTTCTACCGGTGGATGCAGGCCCGCTTCCCCGGCAAGCCGGTGATGGTGGCCGAGTGGGGGGTGTTCGAGCGGCCGGACGACCGCGCGTTCAAGCGCAAGTTCTTCGAGTCGGTGCTGCGCCAGATCAAGCGGTATCCACAGATCAAGGCGCTGCTCTACTTCGACTCGCCGCAGGCGCCGCGCGGTGACACCAGCTTCGACTCCGATCCCGGGGCCGACCGGGCGTTCAGCGCGCTGGCTCGAGATCGCTACTTTCGCGCGACGCCCGTGCCGCGGCCCTGACCCGCAGCCGCCAGCCCGCCACCGTGACCGCGGTGGCGGCCAGCAGCGCCCAGACGGTGGGCACGTTGCCGACGTCGAGGAGCTTGAGCGCGGAGGCGAGCAGGACGATCGCCAGCAGGGCCCTGATCAGGCCGCCCGGCGCGCGGGAGGAGATCCGCGCGCCGAGGTAGACGCCGGGGATCGAGCCGATGAGCAGCGACAGCGTGAGGTCCATCTGGAAGTCGCCGAACAGCAGGTGGCCGAGCGCGGCGGCGGCGACCAGCGGCACCGCCTGCACCAGGTCGGTGCCGACGAGCTGGTTGGCCTTGAGCGCGGGATACAGGACGAGCAGGGCCACGATGATCAGCGAGCCGGAGCCGACGGAGGAGACCCCGACCACCAGACCGCCCACCATACCGACCAGTAGGGTCGGAATTGGGCGCACGACGACGTCGTGGGCGCTCGACGTCCCTCCCCGGGCGCCGAGCCAGCTCTTCAGCGCCATGCCGGCCACGGCCAGCAGCAGAGCCACGCCCAGGGCGTACTTCACCGCGTCGGTGACCGCGAACGCCCTGGCCAGGAAGACCCCGCAGAAGGCGGTCGGCACCGAGCCCGCGCACAGCCAGCCGACCAGGCGCAGGTTGACGGTGCCCCGGCGCAGGTGCACGACGCTGCCCACCGGCTTCATCACGGCCGAGGCGACCAGGTCGCTGGAGACCGCGGCCAGCGGCGGGACGTTGAAGAACAACATCATCATCGGCGTCATGAGGGCCCCGCCGCCCATGCCGGTCAGCCCGACCACGATGGCGACCACGAAGGAGCCGCCGATCAGCGCCCAGTCGATCAACGGACCCAGCCTCCGCTCCTGAGCGTGTCCAGCACCCTGGACACGGCCGCCTCGATCGAGATATGCGTGGTGTCGATCACCAGGTCGGCGTCGTCCGGCTCCTCGTAGGGGTCGGAGACGCCGGTGAACTCGGGGATGAGCCCGGCGCGGGCCTTGGCGTACAGGCCCTTGCGGTCGCGCCGCTCGCACTCCTCCAGCGGCGTGGCGACGTGCACGAGCAGGAAGTCGGCCCCGACGGACGTGACCATCTCGCGCACCTCCTCGCGGGTGGCCGCGTAGGGCGCGATCGGGGCGCAGATGGCCAGGCCGCCGTGGCGCGCCGCCTCGGCGGCGACGAAGCCGATGCGGCGGATGTTCAGGTCGCGGTCGGCCTTGGAGAAGGTCAGGCCCTTGGACAGCAGGTGGCGCACCACGTCGCCGTCGAGGTAGGTGACCGTGCGGGTGCCCAGCTCCAGCAGCGCGTCGCGCAGGCGGCGGGCGATCGTGGACTTGCCCGAGCCCGACAGGCCCGTGAAGAACACCACCAGGCCGCGCCGGTGCGGCGGGCCGGGGATGTGCACGGGCTCGGGGCCCGCCAGGTGCTCGGTCGCGCCGTAGGCGGTCGCGACGTGCTCGCGCAGCTCCAGGTCGATCTCCGGCTCGTCGCGCGGGGCCAGGGGGACCGACGCCACGATCGTGTCCCCGGGGAGGCGCTCCTTGGCCCGCAGCGCGGCGCGCACGACGGCCGGGCCGGCCTCGCCGTAGGCGAGGGGGAGCAGCAGGACCACCGCGTCGAGCTCCTTGGCGGTGGCGGTGATCTCGGAGAGGTCGTCGAGCGGCCCGCGCATGGTGACGGCGAGCGCGGGCCGGCCCGCCAGCTCCTCCCTCACCTCGGCCGGGGTGCGGCGCAGGCGGGCGAACGGCCCGTGCTCCGGCGCGCCCAGGGCCTTGACCGGCCCCCAGGTCAGCCCGTCGGGCTCGTGGCCGGTGACGGTGAGCGCCGCCAGCGGCAGGCCCTCGGGGTCGAGCAGCGTGATCTCGTCGCCGGGGGAGAGCTCGGCCGGCACGTGGAGGGTGACGGGCGCGGGCCACGGGGCGCCGTCGGCGAGCGTGCCGCGCTCGTGCACGGCGTGCAGGTCGTCGTGGCCGAGGAACCCGGTCAGCGGCTCGAACGCGCCGGAGAGCAGCAGTTCGAGATCGGCCAGCTCACGCGGGTCGGGGGTCCACTCCACGATGTCTGCATCCCAACTATTCCGATTGAATTGGTAGGAAAGGAGTCTAGCGAGGGATACCAGTGTGTCGCCAGTCCCTTGCGCCCACGAACGTCCTTCCTGTCCCGTACGGCCCCCGCGCCCTTCCCCGAACCCGGCGCGGCGGTCAGAGGAGCCGGGCGAAGTGGTGCTGGGGCTTCCTGATCACCATGGTGATCTCGTCGTGGGAGGCGGGGTAGCGGCCGCTGGTCAGCCGGGACATCAGCGCGACGGCCGCCGCGCCGATCCCGCGGGCGCGGGCCGGGCCGCTGACGGTGCGCTCGTCGTCGGTGATCATCAGCCCTCTGCTGAGGCAGAAGGCGTGCATGCCGTCGCTCGACGCCAGCGGTTCGTACACGGCCGGCAGCGGGCCGGGCGTGCCCGGCCGCACCAGGCCGCGCCAGAGCAGGCGGCGCAGCCAGGACGGCGTCATCCGGTCCAGCAGGCCGTAGGCCGACCTGCGGTCGCGCATGCGCAGCAGCACCAGGCCGCCGGGCCGCAGCGACTGCAGCAGCCGGTCGAAGACCAGCTCGGCGTGCCTGACCCGCTCCAGCAGGAACGACACCTGGATGACGTCGAAGCCGCGCGGCGGCAGCGGCACCGAGCGCAGGTCTCCGAGCTGCCAGGCCACCAGGTCGGCCCGCTCCGCCAGCACCCTCCTGATCGCGGGATGGTCCTCGTCGGCTCCCGTGGCCCTGGTCTCGATGTGCTCCAGGACCAGCGGCTCATCGTGCGCGCACCCGGCGACCAGCACGTCCAGCCGCCTCATCGGCAGCCCGGCGCAGAGCTCGCGGACCCGCTGACCGAAAAGGTCGCCTCGCTGGGCGACCGATCGCACCTCAGACATGTGACCTACAGTAATCAGTCGATCGTCATCAGTAATGCATTTCCCTGCTAGCGTCCTGCCTCGTGAGCGAGCCGATCAGCGAGCAGATCTACGTGGGCAACGCCGGGATCGACGCGGCCGGCGACCGTGGATGGCTGCTCGGTCATTTCAAACCCCTCGGCGATCCAAGACACAGCGAGGACGTCGAGATCAAGTGGGGCGTGCACCCGGCGGGCGACGAGCGAGCCGAGTGGGTCAAGGGGGAGGCCCGCACCGCGCTGCTCGTCCTGATCAGCGGCCGGTTCCGGGTGGAGCTGCCGGGGCGCAGCGTGCTGCTGGCCGAGCCGGGCGACTACGTGGTGTGGGGCAAGGGCGTCGACCACTCCTGGCGGGCGGAGGAGGCGTCCACCGTGCTGACCGTGCGCTGGCCCTCCGTGCCTGGTTACCGCGTCGGGTAGAGCCTGTGCGGCGAGTAGGCTGAGAAGAGACCCCCGAGACCTGACACGGCCGGGGGTAGTCGTGTTGCCGTCGTGGGGCTGTGGGCGTATCTGATGAGTCTTTCCGGGCTACTTGACCTTGTTCGCGCCGACCCGAAGCTGACCGCCGCTCTCGAAGAGGGCGGCGACGCCGCGCTGATAGCGCCGTCCGCGCTGCGGCCGTTCGGCGTGGCCGCGCTGTCGGCGCACGACCAGCGCACCGTGCTCGCCGTCACCGCGACGGGGCGCGAGGCGGAAGATCTGGCCGCCGCGCTGACCAGCCTGATCGAGCCCAGCTCGGTCGCGGTGTTCCCGGCGTGGGAGACGCTGCCGCACGAGCGGCTGTCGCCGCGCAGCGACACCGTGGGGCAGCGGCTGGCCGTGCTGCGCAGGCTGGCGCACCCCGTCAAGGGCGACGCCGCCGCGGGGCCGCTCAGCGTGGTCGTCGCGCCGGTCAGGGCGCTGCTGCAGCCGATCGTGAAGGGCCTGGGCGACCTGGAGCCCATCAGGCTGCGCGCGGGCGACGACGCCGACCTCGACGACGTCGTGCGCAACCTGGTCGACAACGGCTACCACCGGGTCGACATGGTGGAGAAGCGCGGCGAGGTGGCCGTGCGGGGCGGGCTGCTCGACGTGTTCCCGCCGACCGAGGAGCATCCGCTGCGGCTGGAGTTCTGGGGCGACACGGTCGAGGAGATCCGCTGGTTCAAGGTGGCCGACCAGCGCTCGCTGGAGGCGGCCGAGGACGGCCTGTTCGCGCCGCCGTGCCGGGAGCTGCTGCTGACCGGCGAGGTCCGGGCCCGGGCGCGCGAGCTGGCCGAGGAGCACCCGGCGCTGGCCGAGGTGCTCGACCAGCTCGCCGAGGGCACGCCGGTCGAGGGCATGGAGGCGTTCGCGCCCGTGCTGGCGGGGGAGATGGACCTGCTGCTCGACCACCTGCCGGCCAGGTCCGCGGTGTTCGTCTGCGACCCCGAGCGGATCAGGGGCAGGGCCGAGGAGCTCGTACGCACCTCGCAGGAGTTCCTCGAAGCCTCCTGGATCAACGCCGCGGCCGGCGGCGAGGCGCCGATCGACCTGGGCGCGGCCGCGTTCCGCACGCTGGAGGAGATCCGCGACCACGCCGACGCGCTCGGGCAGCCGTGGTGGACGATGGCGCCGTTCGGCGCCGGCGCCGAGCTTGACGCGCAGGACTCCGAGGCCTACCGCGGCGACACCGCCAAGGCGCTGGCCGACATCAAGGGCTGGCTGGCCGAGGAGAAGGCCGTCGTGCTGCTCAGCGAGGGCCACGGCCCGGCCGAGCGCATGGTCGAGCTGCTCAAGGGCGTCGACGTGCCCGCCCGGCTGCAGCGGTTCCTGGACAAGGCGCCCGAGCCCAAGGTCGTGCACGTCACGACCGGCCGGATCGAGCACGGCTTCATCACCCCCGGCCTGGCCGTGCTCACCCACCTCGACCTGGTCGGCCAGAAGGCCTCGACCAAGGACATGCGCCGCCTGCCCTCGCGCCGCCGCAACATGGTCGACCCGCTGCAGCTCAAGGTCGGCGACCACGTGGTGCACGAGCAGCACGGCGTGGGCCGCTACGTCGAGATGGTGCAGCGCACGGTGCAGGGCGCCACCCGCGAATACCTGGTCATCGAATACGCCAAGGGCGACCGCCTCTACGTGCCCACCGACCAGCTCGACGAGGTCACCCGCTACGTCGGCGGCGAGGCGCCCACGCTCAACCGCATGGGCGGCGCCGACTGGGCCAAGGCCAAGTCGCGGGCCAAGAAGGCGGTCAAGGAGATCGCCGGCGAGCTGATCAGGCTCTACTCCGCCCGCATGGCCTCGCCGGGCCACGCCTTCGCGCCCGACACGCCGTGGCAGCGCGAGATGGAGGACGCCTTCCCCTACGCCGAGACCGGCGACCAGCTGGAGGCCATCGACGAGGTCAAGCGCGACATGGAGCGCGGCGTCCCGATGGACCGGCTGATCTGCGGCGACGTCGGCTACGGCAAGACCGAGATCGCGGTGCGGGCGGCGTTCAAGGCGGTGCAGGACGGCAAGCAGGTCGCGGTGCTGGTGCCCACGACGCTGCTGGTGCAGCAGCACATGTCCACCTTCGCCGAGCGCTTCTCCAGCTTCCCCGTCACGATCAAGCCGGTCTCGCGCTTCCAGACCGACGGCGAGATCAAGGGCACCCTCGAAGGGCTGCGCTCCGGCGCGGTCGACGTGGTGATCGGCACCCACCGGCTGCTCAGCCCCGAGGTCAGGTTCAAGGACCTGGGGCTGATCATCATCGACGAGGAGCAGCGCTTCGGCGTCGAGCACAAGGAGGCCATGAAGCACCTGCGCACGCAGGTCGACGTGCTGGCCATGTCGGCCACGCCGATCCCGCGCACGCTGGAGATGGGCCTGACCGGCATCCGCGAGATGTCCACGATCCTCACCCCGCCGGAGGAGCGGCACCCGATCCTCACGTTCGTCGGGCCGTACGAGGAGAAGCAGATCGCCGCGGCGATCAGGCGCGAGCTGATGCGCGACGGGCAGATCTTCTTCGTGCACAACCGGGTGGCCTCGATCAACAAGGTCGCCGCGCGGCTGCGCGAGCTGGTGCCCGAGGCGCGCGTCGCGGTGGCGCACGGCCAGATGAACGAGCACCAGCTCGAAAAGATCATGGTGGGCTTCTGGGAGCGCGAGTACGACCTGCTCGTCTCCACCACGATCGTCGAGTCCGGGCTCGACGTGCCCAACGCCAACACGCTGATCGTCGACCGGGCCGACAACTACGGCCTGTCGCAGCTCCACCAGCTGCGCGGGCGCGTCGGGCGGGGCAGGGAGCGCGGCTACGCCTACTTCCTCTACCCGCCGGAGAAGCCGCTGACCGAGACCGCGCATGAGCGGCTGGCCACCATCTCCCAGCACACCGAGATGGGCGCGGGCATGTACGTCGCGATGAAGGACCTGGAGATCCGCGGCGCCGGCAACGTGCTGGGCGCCGAGCAGTCCGGCTTCATCGCGGGCGTGGGCTTCGACCTGTACGTGCGGCTCATGGCCGAGGCCGTGCAGGAGCAGAAGGCCAAGCTGTCGGGCGGCGAGGTGCGCGAGGAGCAGCACGACGTCAAGGTCGAGCTGCCGATCAACGCCCACATCCCGCACGACTACGTGACCTCCGAGCGGCTGCGGCTGGAGGCGTACAAGCGGATCGCGGCCATCGCCGCCGAGAGCGACATCTCCGAGGTGCGCGAGGAGCTGACCGACCGCTACGGCAAGCCGCCGGCGGAGGTGGACAACCTCCTGGAGGTGGCCAGGTTCCGCATCAAGGCCCGCGCCGCCGGGCTCACCGACGTCACGCTCCAGGGCCAGAACATCAAGTTCGGCCCGGCCCGGCTCAGGGAGTCGCAGCAGGTGCGGCTCGATCGGCTCTACAAGAAGGCGATATACAAGCAGGCGGCGGAGACGTTGCTGGTGCCGGTGCCCAAGACCAAGCCGCTGGGCGGGCAGCCGTTGCGCGATCTCGACCTGCTCAAATGGTGCGGTGACCTGGTCGAGGCGATGTTCCTCGAGCCCGCACGGGTAAGCTAGCGGCGGTTTCTGGTCGGAAAGGGACGTACGTGAAGTCGATACGAGTGGCCGCCGTCGCCGCGGCGGGGGTCGTGGCACTGACCGCCTGCTCCTCCCCCATGCAGGCCGGGGCCGCGGCCGTGGTCGGGAGCGAGCGCATCTCGGTGAGCCGGCTCACCGAGGACACGCAGGAATATCTGGCCGCGCTGAAGAGGGCAAACCTGGACGAGTCGGCGCTCGGTGTGCCGGCCAACCAGGCCGTGCTGCGGCGCCTGGTCGATGAGAGCATCAGCCGGCAGCTCATGGTGCGCCACAAGGTGCAGGTGAGCGAGACCGAGATCGACACCGCGCTCAAGAACCCGGGCCAGTTCGAGTCGCCCGAGATCAACCTGCTGGCCAACGGCGTCAACCCCGCCGACGCCCGCAGCTATGTGCGCGCCATGGTGGGCCTGACCAAGCTGCAGCAGCAGTTCGGCGGCGAGGCCGGGCAGCAGCGGCTGATCCAGGAGTACACCTCGATCAAGCCGATCTTCAACCCGCGTTACGGCGTGCTCAACCCGCAGCGCAGCCAGGAGAACCCGGCCCTGTTCGTCGACACCGGCAGGTTCGGCAAGCTCACCCAGCAGGCGCAGCCGCAGCAGCAGGGCTGAGGCGTGCCGCTGATCGTCGTCACCACCTCGCCCAGGGTCGCGCCGGGCCTGCTGAGCCACCAGGCCTGGCAGGCGCTGCGCTCGGGCCCGGTGCTCACCGGCTCCGGCGCCCATCCGCACCTGCCCTACCTGGCCGAGGCGGGGATGGAGGTCGAGGTGGTCGAGCCCGACCCGCCGGCGCTGGCCGGGCGCGCCGTCGCCGGGACCGTCGTGTGGCTGGCGGAGCAGGACGGCGAGGACTTCATGCGCGCCGTCGGGCACGCCGCGCTGGCGCTGGCGGAGCCGCCGCTGATCGAGGTCGTGCCGGGCTCCTACGACCTGCCCGGGGCGCGGCTGCTCGACCTGGTGGCGGTGATGGACCGGCTGCGCGCCGAGTGCCCGTGGGATCGCAAGCAGACGCACGAGACGCTGGTGCCGTACCTGCTGGAAGAGGCCTACGAGGTGCTCGAGACCATCGAGCAGGGCGACTATCCGGCGCTCCGCGAGGAGCTGGGCGACCTGCTGCTGCAGGTGGTCTTCCACGCGCGGGTGGCCGGCGACTTCGACATCGACGACGTGGCGGCCGGGATCGTCGAGAAGCTCGTACGCCGCCATCCCCACGTCTTCGGCACCGTGCGAGCGGAGAGCGCCGACGAGGTCAGCGACAACTGGGAGGCGATCAAGGCGGCGGAGCGGGCGGCCAAGGGCACCGAGTCGGTGCTCGAAGGCGTGCCGATGGGGCAGCCGGCGCTGTCGCTGGCGGCCCAGCTCCTGCGCCGGGCCGGCCGGGCCGGGGCGCCGGAGGCGCTGTCGGCGGCGGTCGGGCAGGGCGTGGCGCGCGAGCTGTTCGACCTGGTGCGCCGGGCGGCCGAGGCCGGGTTGGACGCCGAGGCCGAGCTGCGCGCGGCGGCCCGCACCTACCGTGACCGGGTGCGCGCGTGGGAGTCCTCCACGGGGTGACCCCCGCCGCGACACACCGCCGGGCGCGACACACCGCCGGGCGCGACACACCGCCGGGCGCGACGCACCGCCGGGCGCGACACGCCGCCGGGCGGCGGGACGGCTCGTGCGGCGGGACGGCCCCGGCCGGGTGACGCCGGGCAGCCGGGCGGCCGGGTGGCGGGGAAGCGCCTGAAGCGGTGTGCCGGCCTACCGATAGGCTCTGAGGGCATATCAGCATTCGATTGAGGAGCGCATCCCGTGGCTACCATCGAGGTCGTATACGCTCGCGAGATCCTCGACTCCAGGGGCAACCCCACGGTTGAGGTCGAGGTCGTGCTCGACGACGGCAGCACCGGCCGGGCGGCCGTGCCGAGCGGGGCGTCCACCGGCCAGTTCGAGGCGGTCGAGCTGCGTGACGGCGGCAAGCGTTACGGCGGCAAGGGCGTGGAGAAGGCCGTCCTCGCCGTGACGGACGAGATCCAGGAGGAGATCAGCGGGGTCGAGGCGGAGGACCAGCGCATCATCGACCAGATCATGATCGATCTGGACCGCACGCCCAACAAGTCCAAGCTGGGCGCCAACGCCATCCTGGGCGTCTCGCTGGCCGTGGCCAAGGCCGCCGCCGACAGCGCCGACCTGCCGCTCTTCCGCTACCTGGGCGGCCCCAACGCGCACCTGCTGCCCGTGCCGATGATGAACATCCTCAACGGCGGCGCCCACGCCGACACCAACGTGGACATCCAGGAGTTCATGATCGCGCCGATCGGGGCGGAGTCGTTCCGCGAGGCCGTGCGCATGGGCACCGAGGTCTACCACGCGCTCAAGGCCGTGCTCAAGGAGAAGGGCTACGCCACGGGCCTGGGCGACGAGGGCGGCTTCGCGCCCAACCTGCCCTCCAACCGCGACGCGCTCGACCTGATCCTGGTCGCCATCGAGCGGGCCGGCTACGTGCCGGGCGAGGACATCGCGCTGGCGCTCGACGTGGCCGCCTCCGAGTTCCACAAGGACGGCGTCTACACGATCGACGGCAAGGGCCTGTCGGCGCAGGAGCTCATCGCGTTCTACGAGGACCTGGTCGCCAACTACCCGCTGGTCTCGATCGAGGACCCGCTCGACGAGGAGGACTGGGCGGGCTGGAAGGCCATCACCGAGGCGCTCGGCGACAAGGTGCAGCTCGTCGGCGACGACCTGTTCGTCACCAACCCCGAGCGGCTGGAGCGCGGCATCAAGGAGGGCACCGCCAACGCCCTGCTGGTCAAGGTCAACCAGATCGGCACGCTGTCGGAGACGCTCGACGCCGTGGACCTGGCCCACCGCAGCGGCTACCGCTGCATGATGAGCCACCGCTCGGGCGAGACCGAGGACACGACGATCGCCGACCTGGCCGTGGCGGTCAACTGCGGCCAGATCAAGACCGGCGCCCCGGCGCGCTCCGACCGCGTGGCGAAGTACAACCAGCTGCTGCGCATCGAGGAGCTGCTCGACGACGCCGCCCGTTACGCGGGTCGCGCCGCGTTCCCGCGGTTCCGGCGCTAGTTTCGAGTACGGCTCGCGGCACCCCGAACATCCGGCCGCGAGCCGTGCTTGAGGGGGTGTGCAGCAATTGGCGAAAAGGCCGCAGCTCACCGGGAGGGCCGCCATCCTGGCCGTCGTGGTGTGCGCGATCGCGATGAGCCTGGCCTACCCTGTGCGCGAGTACATCAGCCTGCGCCGCAGCATCTCCGAGCTGCGCGCGGAGAAGGCCAGGGTCGAGGCGGAGAAGCAGGCGTTGCTGGCCCGTGACCGGCAGAGCGACGACCCCAACTGGATCACGAAGACGGCCAAGGAACGGCTGCACTACTGCGGGCCGGGCGAGAAGTGCTACGTGGTGATGGAGCCCGAGCAGGACAGGCAGCCGTCGGTCGCCAAGCAGCCGGCGGCGGTGCCGCCGTGGTACGAGACGCTCTGGGAGTCCGTCGAGGCCGCCGACCAGGGCACCGGGCGCCGGGCCGTCACGGGGAGGGAGAGCGTTGGACAGTAAGGACGTCGAAGTCGTCGAGCGGCAGCTCGGGCGGCCGCCCAGGGGGCTGCGGGGGGTGGCGCACCGCTGCCCGTGCGGCAATCCCGACGTGGTGGAGACCGCGCCCAGGCTGCCCGACGGCTCGCCCTTCCCGACCCTCTACTACCTGACCTGTCCCAAGGCGGCCTCGGCCATCGGCACCCTGGAGGGCTCCGGGCTGATGCGCGAGATGCAGGCCAGGCTGGCCACCGAGCCCGACCTGGCGGCGGCCTACCGCGCGGCCCACGACGACTACGTGGCCAGGCGTGATGAGGCGGCCAAGGAGGAGGGGCTGACGCCGCTCCCGCGCGACATGCAGAGCACCGGCGGCATGCCGGAGCGGGTCAAGTGCCTGCACGCGCTGGTGGCGCACGAGCTGGCGGCCCCCGGGGTGAACCCGTTCGGCAGGGAGGCGCTCGACGCCCTCCCCGACTGGTGGAGTGACGGACCATGCGCGTAGCCGCCGTCGACTGCGGCACCAACTCCGTACGCCTGCTCATCGCCGACGTCGGCGCCGAGGAGCTGAGCGACGTCGAGCGGCGGATGGAGATCGTCCGCCTGGGTCAGGGCGTCGACAAGACGGGCAGGCTGGCACCCGACGCGCTGGAGCGCACGTTCAAGGCCATGCGCGCCTACCAGGAGCTGATCGAGCGCCACGGCGCCGTCGCCACGCGCGTGGTGGCCACGAGCGCGACCAGAGACGCGGCCAACCGGCAGGAGTTCGCCGACGGCGTCCGCGAGATCTTCGGGGTCGAGCCGGAGGTGGTCTCGGGCTCGGAGGAGGCGGAGCTGTCGTTCACGGGCGCGACCAGGGGGCTGCTGCGCCTGTCGCCCGAGACCGAGCTGCCGCAGGGCCCGCTGCCGCCCTACCTGGTGGTCGACATCGGCGGCGGCTCCACGGAGTTCGTGGTCGGGGCCGAGCACGCGCGGGCCGCGCTGTCGGTCGACATCGGCTGCGTGCGCCTGACCGAGCGGCACCTGCGCGAGGCCGGCGACCCGCCGTCCGCGCCGGCCCTGGAGGCCGTGGTGGCCGACATCGAGGCCGCGCTCGACCGGGTCGAGGAGGCGGTCCCCGTACGCGAGGCGCACACCCTGGTGGGCCTGGCCGGCTCGGTGACGACGGTCGCGGGCATCGCGCTCGATCTGCCGGCCTATGACTCGGCGCGCATTCACCACTCGCGGATTACCGCGGAAGAGGTCCACGACGTCACGCGGCGATTGCTGGCGATGACCCATAGTGAGCGGGCCGCGCTCGCGGTGATGCATCCGGGAAGGGTTGACGTGATTGGCGCGGGTGCGCTAATTCTTGACCGGATCGTACGACGTTTCGCGTTTTCGCAGGTCGTGGTCAGTGAACACGACATCTTGGATGGAATCGCCTGGTCCCTCGCCGGATAGCTGAAGAAATCCGGACATTTCCGATCCGCGGGTCGTGTTGAGCGTGCAATCAGTATTGTGATTAGGTAAAGGGGCATTACGGGGGCTTTGCCATATCGCCATGCGCGGAAGGCGCAGGCGTGGCGACCGTTCCCGAGCGCGTCTCTTCCCTCACGGAATGGAGCACTCTCAATGATGTCTGTTGGGTTAGCACGTAAGGCCGCCGCGTTCGGCGCGTCGGCCGCGGTGCTGGCAGCCCTGTCGGCGGGTCTGGTCTCCAGCCCCGCGCAGGCGGCCACCTCGGCCAAGGCCGCGTCGGGGGCCAAGGTCTCGGTCACCACGCCGAAGGCCTCTCCGGGCGACTACGAAGGTTCCTGTCCGACCAAGGTCAACTTCTCGGCCCAGATCAAGGTGCCCGTCAAGGGCAAGACGGAGCTGGCCTACCGCTGGCTCCACGGTGACGGGTCCAAGAGCAAGGTCAACGTGGTCAAGCTCTCGGGCAAGGGCACCAAGACCGTGACGGTCAAGCAGTCCATCACCTTCAAGGACGACGTCAAGGGCTGGGAGGCCATCCAGGTCCTCGGTCCCAAGAAGGTCACCTCGAAGAAGGGCTACTTCTCCGTCTCCTGCGAGAAGCCGCAGGAGCTGAAGGAGGTGCGCACGCACCTCGACAAGACGGTCACCGCACGCGCCTGGGCGAGCCCGAGCACGTACGTCGGCCGTTGCGACACCCGCTGGGACAAGATCGACTTCGTTGGCCTGATCAAGGTCAACCACCCCACGTGGGTGCGTTACCGCTGGGTCCTCAACGGTGACGTGGTCGACTACGGCAAGATCAAGGTCCACGACGCGCGGAAGGTCGGCTTCGGCATCTCCCCGCGTCACAGCCAGCGTGGCTGGGCCCAGCTGCAGATCCTCGGCCGTGACGGCTCCTCCTCCAACCGGGCCTACTACAAGGTCTGGTGCAAGGACGACCGTCCGGACAGGCCCAAGCCTCCGGTCCACCACGACCACGACACCAAGGTGTCGGCCTCCGCTTCGGTGAAGACCTCCGACAACTGCTCGACGGTCTCCGCCAGCGGCCAGATCACCTCGACCGGCGCCGGCCGGGTCAGCTACACCTGGACCCTGAACGGCACCAACGTGGGCAGCGGTCACACCTACTTCGACCGCAAGGGCGGCACGCACTTCATCAGCGGCTTCTCCTCGGCGCTGGCCGGCGAAGGTGCCAAGAGGGGTGTCGTGAAGCTCACGGTCACCGGCCCGGACAACAGCGACACGGCCGTCGACTTCTACTCCTGCAAGGCGCCCGCTCCGGCCCCTGCTCCGAGCGAGTCGTCCTCGCCCGCTCCGTCGCCGACGCTGTCGGCCCCGGCGGTTCCGTCCGCCGGCTGATCGGTGCGACGTTGACCGGTTGAACCGGATGGCTCCTTCGGGCGCCATCCGGTTCTTCTTTGCCGGCCTCCGACGAGGGGCCGCACCGCGAGTACTACCGGCTCAACGACGTGGAGCGGCGCCGGCGGGGCGGTGTCCGGCGCGACGCGGGCCGCCGCGACGGAGCCGGTGGGCTGAGCATCGGGCACGATCGGTGTCATGAGTTTCGTACCTCCTGGCACCGGCTGGCCCGAAGACCCCGCGACCCCTGACACCCCGGTCGCGGAGGACCCCGCGGACGTGCGCCGCCTCGCCGTCACCGCGAGCACGCTGGCGGAGCTGACGGCCCGGCAGTCCGTCTGCCGGGCCTGTCCCCGCCTGGTGGCCTGGCGCGAGGAGGTCGCGCAGGTGAAGCGGCGCGCGTTCGCGGACGAGACGTACTGGGGCCGTCCCGTCCCCGGCTGGGGCGAGGAGCACCCGCGGATCCTGCTCGTCGGCCTGGCGCCGGCCGCCCACGGGGGCAACAGGACCGGCCGGATCTTCACCGGCGACCGCAGCGGCGACTGGCTGTTCGCCTCGCTGCACCGCACTGGCCTGGCCGCGCAGGAGACCAGCACGCGCGCGGGCGACGGGCAGAGGCTGATCGGCACGCGCGTGCTGGCCTCGGTGCGCTGCGCCCCGCCCGCCAACAAGCCGGAGCCCTCGGAGAAGGCCGCGTGCTTCCCGTGGATGGCGCGCGAGGTGGCGCTGGTGGCGCCGGACGTGCGGGTGATCGTGGCGCTCGGCGGATTCGCCTGGCAGGCCATGTGGCCCGCGCTCAAGGAGGCGGGCTACGAGCTGCCGCGCAGCCGCCCGCCGTTCGGCCACGGAGCCGAGACCGAGGTCCGGTACGGCGACGCCCCCGTCACCCTCATCGGCTGCTACCACCCCAGCCAGCAGAACACCTTCACCGGCCGCGTCACCGCCCAGATGCTGGACATGATCTTCACCAGGGCCAGGTCACTGGCTGTGTGACGCGTTCCACCACGCCCGGATTGGATTCGTCGAGAGCGCTTGACGTAAGCTTGTGAATGCTTTCACAAGCATTCCACGAGGGATGGGGCCTCAGGATGAACAAGCACATCTTGATCGTCGGCGGCGGATACGTCGGCCTGTACACAGCGCTTCGACTGCAGCGCAAACTCCACCGTGAGCTGCGCGGTGGCGAAGCCCGCATCACGATCATCGACCCCCAGTCCTACATGACCTACCAGCCGTTCTTGCCGGAGGCGGCGGCGGGTAACCTGTCGCCGCGGCACATGGTGGCCCCGCTGCGGCGGATCCTGCCCAAGGTGCGCATTCTCAACGGCACGGTCACCAAGATCGACCATGCCGAGCGCCTGGCGACCTTCCAGCCCGCCGAGGGCGAGGCGCGGCAGGTGGCCTACGACGTGATCGTGATGGCGGCGGGCTCGATCTCGCGTACGCTGCCGATCCCCGGGCTGACCGACATCGGCATCGGCTTCAAGACCGTCGGCGAGGCCATCGCGCTGCGCAACCGGGTGCTGCACCTGCTCGACGTGGCCGAGTCGACCGACGATCCCGAGGTGCGGCGCAGGGCGTTGACGTTCGTGGTGGTGGGGGCCGGTTTCGCCGGGGTCGAGGCGCTGGCCGAGCTGGAGGACATGGCCAAGGACTCCACCCGCTACTACCGCAACATCAAGCCCTCGGACATCCGCTGGGTGCTCGTGGAGGCCACGAACCGGGTGCTGCCCGAGGTCGGCCCCGAGATGGGCAAGTGGACCCTGGAGCAGCTCCGGGAGCGCGGCATCGACGTCAAGCTCGAAACCCGTCTGGAGTCGTGCGTGGGCGGCCACGTGGTGCTGTCGGACGGCTCGGAGTTCGACGCCGAGACGCTGGTGTGGACCGCCGGGGTCAAGCCCAGCCCGGTGGTCAACGACAGCGACCTCCCGCTCGACGAGCGCGGCCGGATCAAGACCACCGCCATGCTGACCGTGGCGGGCGCCCCCGGCGCCTTCGCCGCGGGCGACGCGGCCGGCGTGCCCGACGTCACCAACCCCGGGCAGTACTGCGCCCCGAACGCCCAGCACGCGGTCCGCCAGGCCAAGGTGCTGGCCGACAACATCGTCCGCCACCTGCGTGGCCAGGAACTGGTCGAATACCGCCACAAGTATGTCGGATCGGTGGCCGGGCTCGGCCTGCATCAGGGCGTGGCCAATGTCTATGGCGTCAAGCTTCGCGGATTCCCTGCGTGGTTCATGCACCGGACCTACCATCTGTCGCGGGTGCCGACGCTGAACCGCAAGGTCCGGGTCGTCGTCGATTGGACCCTGGCCCTGTTCTTCAAGCGAGAGACGATCTCGCTGGGTGAGATGGAGCACCCGCGCGAAGGCTTCAGGGCCGCGGTGGCGACGACTCACCGCTAGCCCAGGTACGGCAGCGCCCCGGCGACGTATCGCCGGGGCGTTTCGGCTCCCCTGGTCGCAAGCGGAAGGGGTACGACGGGTGGGTCTTTCAGCGGTGACCGTGCTCGGTGTCGACCGGCCCGGCGTGATCGCCGCAGTAACCGGTTCGCTCGCCGACTGCGGGGCGAACATCCAGGACTCGACCATGACGTTGCTCGGCGGCCACGTCGCGATGATGCTGCTCGTCTCCGGCGAGCTGGACCCGGCCGAGCTGTCGAAACGGGTGGGAGCGCCGGACCTGGTGGTCACCGCCTCCGCGATCGAGGCCAGCCGCCACTTCTGCGAGGAGGGCGACGGGCTCGGCTACGTCCTGACCGTGCACGGCCCCGACCGGCCCGGCATCATCTCCGCGATCAGCGCGGTGCTGGCCGCCGACGGCGGCAACATCACCGGCATGAGCACCAGACTCACCGGCCGCCTCTACGTCCTGATCGCCGACGTCGAGCTGCCGAAGGAGGTGGACGTGGCGGCGCTCATGCGCAGGCTGGCCGCCGTCGGCGCCAGTCTCGACTCGGACATCACCTTCCGGCCCGTCGAACCGGACTTCCTTTGACCTCCCCCCGGCCCGTGAACGGAGCCGCCCCGTTCCCCCCGCCCGTCCCGCGGCCCGCCCCGGACGCCGCGGGGCCCTTGGCGCGCCCTGAGAGGCCCGCCCCGGACGCCTCAGGGCCCTTCGTGCGCTCTGAGGGGCCCGCCGCCTGCCTCGCGTGGCCCTTCGTGCGCCCCGAGGGGCCCGACCCGGACGCCGCAGGACCCTTCGTGCGTCCCGAGGGGCCCGCCCCCCGCGCCGTGCCGCCCTTCTTCCGGGTATGCAGCCGGGCGCGGGGAACGTGTTCCGTCGGCGGAGGGCGGGTGGGTCTCGTGGGGCGGGCGAAGTGAGGCAGCCGGAGGGGACGGCGCGCGAGGTGCTCGGCGCCCCGCACCCCGTCCTGTCGGCCGTGGCGGAGCCCGTGGACCCGACCGCTCCCGAGATCGTGGCCGCCGCGGCGGACCTGCTGGCGACCCTGCGCCGCTGCGAGCCGGGCACGACGGGCCTGGCCGCCCCCCAGATCGGCCTGAGCCTGCGCCTGATCGCCTTTGACGCCCGGCTCCACCCCCGGAGCCGGTCCTGGGCCGGAGAGCTCGTGGTGGCCAATCCACGGCTCGCCGGAGCGGCCCGCTTCGGCCCCGCGCGCGAGGGGTGCGCGTCCGTCTCGGGGCTGACCGCGGACGTCTGCCGTGCGGCGCGTATCACCGTACATGGGCATTTGCCAGGCAGCGGCGAGACCGTCACCATCGAAGCGGATGCCTTCGAAGCTCGTTGCATTCAGCACCAACTGGACCATCTGGACGGTCTACTCTTCTTGGACAGAGTCCCTGGAGCGCTATCACTTCACCGCAGACTTCACACTTGTGACGCCTGATGCGAAGTTGTGCTCCTCGGAAGCATGGTCCGTTTCGTATGATTACGGCGCCCCCGTAGCCCAATGGCAGAGGCAAACCCCTTAAAAGGGTTGACGTGCGGGTTCGAATCCCGCCGGGGGCACTTGCCACCTCCATTGTCTTTAGGCCGCTGACCTGGAGGTTTACCGGGAAGGCCGGACAAGCCTTCACTGTCCGTTCCCGACCCGATATCGAGTTGTTATGGAGTTGCCCGGCCACCGGGCCCTCACCGCTGGTGGGCGGCCGGGTGCCGGGCCGGCCGAGAGGGCCGCGGAGTGGGTGAGTGGCCCCTCGCGTGACCGGCGCCCGGGTTTGCCCCGCCGAAAACTTTCGAGCTCTCCCGCATATTGACAACCCGTCAGTTCTCTGCTTTCTCCCGCCCTTTGCGGGAGTTTCTTTCCGTGAATGGTTGACTACGCATTACACCCGGGGTTTTGATGCCGGGGAAACGCCGATACCGCCCCGCGCACTCGCCTCGCCGCCCGGTCCCGGCTGTCCCCGGGGTCCGCCCGGGGGCCGTCCCGCGTCCGCCCCGCGCCCAATCGGTGCACGTCGAGGGCCGTCCGCCGGGCCCTGAGCAAGATTTTTCCGGTGCCGGATGACCTTGGGAACTTCGCGGCGGGCACGTTCGTTGTGAACGCAGCCGAAGTCCCGAAAGAACATCGATCTGAGCGTCAGTTGACCAAGGTGCCGCCAGGCCCCGTAGGCTCGGCGTCACAGGAGGCAGCGATGGAGAGCAAGAACCCCGTATTCAGCAGGTCGCGGAAGCAGGCCGCGGCGGGCTGGGCAGGCCCCACCCCGTCCCCCGACCAGCTGCAGAACATGTACGACGCGCCGTCGTACGCCCCGCCGTCCCGGCCCGCACACCGGACCATGACGCTCGACGACGTGGTGGTCCGCGGGTTCCTCACCCTCGGCACGCTCGTCGCGGCCGCCGCGGTGTCCTGGATCCTCGAAGTCCCGCCCATGGTCGCCATCGGCGCCGCCGTCGTCGCGCTGATCCTGGGCCTGATCGCGTCGTTCACCATGAGCACCAACCCGGCGCTCATTCTGGGATACGCGGTCTTCGAGGGCGTCTTCCTGGGCACGATCAGCTCCCTGTTCGAGGGGAGGATCAGCGGCATCGTGCTGCAGGCGGTGCTGGGCACGGCGTTCGCCTTCGGCGCGGTGCTGACCGTCTACTCGCTACGCATCATCCGCGTCACGCCCAAGCTGGTGAAATACGTGATCGCCGCGGCGATCGCGGCCCTCGGCCTGGTGCTCGTCAACCTGCTCGTCGGCCTCTTCAACGAGGGCGCCGGCCTGGGCATCCGCACCGACAGCCCGCTGGGCTGGATCTTCAGCGTCGCGATGATCCTGCTCGGCTGCTTCTTCCTGCTGCTCGACTTCGACTCGATCGAGCAGGGCGTCAAGCAGGGCGCCCCGGAGAAGTTCGCCTGGCAGTGCGCGTTCGGTCTCACGCTGAGCCTGGTGTGGATCTACCTGGAGGTGCTGCGGTTCATCAGCTATTTCTCCAACAGCGACTGACCGCACATCCTCGCGTCACCCCGGAGGGCCTCGCCGTTCAGGCGGGGCCCTCTCGCTGTGCGACCGAAAATCTACCTGCCGTCACAGAACGATCCCGGACCAGGGTCTTGCCATTCGCACGCCAGTGTTGCAGTGTCAAGCAAAGGACCTTAATCCGCGGAGGTGCCCATGTCCTTGAACCACTCACCGGAGACGCAGACGAAGCTCATCGCAAGAGTCCCGACCATCACGGGACGCGAACTCCCAGAGTGGTTTCAAGCCATCGACAACGGCCCGGCTTTCCTACGGTGTGACGAGCGGGCCAACTGGCTCGCCGACGAGCACGGGCTGACCCACGGCTACGCCGCCGCCATCGTCCACGAGCACGAGCGGCACCGCCGTAACCGTATGGGCTTCATCTAAGCCCGCCCCAACCCCGCGCCCGCGCTCCCAGCGCGGGCGCGTCATCATGAGGTCATGGACCTCGACAAGGCACTCGGCTTTCTCCGCACCCATCACCGCGCCGTCCTGCTGACCAGGCATCCCGACGACCGCCCGCAGCTGTCCCCCGTCACGGCGGGGGTCCAGGACGGCCGCGTGGTCGTCAGCACCAGGGAGACGGCGGTCAAAGTCCGCAACGCGCGCCGCGATCCGCGGGTGTCGCTGTGCGTGTTCACCGACGCGTTCTTCGGTGAGTGGATCCAGGTGGACGGCACGGCGGAGTTCGTCGGCCTGCCGGACGCCATGGACCTGCTGATCAGGTACTACCGGGACATCTCCGGCGAGCACCCCGACTGGGACGACTACCGTGCGGCCATGGTGCGGGACCGGCGCGTCGTCATGCTCATCACGCCGACCCGCGTCGGCCCCGACCACCACGGCTGAGCCGGCCCCAGTGGGCCCCGACCGTCGCGGCCGGGGCCCCGGGCGGTCAGCTCAGGCGCTCGATGACCATCGCCATGCCCTGGCCGCCGCCCACGCACATCGTCTCCAGGCCGATGCTCTTGTCGTGGTGCTGCAGGCTGTTGATCAGCGTCGAGGTGATCCGCGCGCCCGTCATGCCGAACGGGTGGCCGATCGCGATCGCCCCGCCGTTGACGTTGAGCCGGTCGAGGTCGATGCCCAGCTCCTGGTAGGACGGGATCACCTGGGCCGCGAACGCCTCGTTGATCTCCACCAGGTCGATGTCGTCGATCGCCATCCCGGCCCTGGCCAGCGCCTGCTTCGACGCCTCCACGGGGCCGAGCCCCATGATCTCCGGCGAGAGCCCGGAGACGCCGGTGGACACGATCCTGGCCAGCGGCGTGATGCCCAGCTCGGCGGCCTTGACGTCGCTCATGATGACGACCGCCGCGGCGCCGTCGTTGAGCGGGCAGCAGTTGCCGGCCGTGACGGTGCCGTCGGGGCGGAAGACGGGCTGCAGCGCGGAGACCTTCTCGTACGTGGTGCCGGCCCTGGGCCCGTCGTCCTTGCTGGCCACGGTGCCGTCGGGCAGGGTCACGGGCGTGATGTCCTTCTGCCAGAACCCGTCGGCCAGCGCCTTCTCGGCCAGGTTCTGGGAGCGTACGCCGAATTCGTCCTGCTCCTGGCGGGAGACGCCCCTGAGCTGGGCCACGTTCTCGGCCGTCTGGCCCATGGCGATGTAGACGTCGGGGACCGCGCCGTCCTCGCGCGGGTCGTGCCAGGTCTTCCCGCCCTCGGCGAACGCCTTCGTCCGGCCCAGCGCGTCGAGGAAGACCGGGTTGTGCGTGTCGGGCAGCGAGTCGGAGTTGCCCTTGACGAAGCGGGAGACGGTCTCCACGCCGGCCGAGACGAACACGTCGCCCTCGCCAGCCTTGATGGCGTGGAAGGCCATCCTGGTGGTCTGGAGCGAGGAGGAGCAGTAGCGGGTCACGGTGGTGCCCGGCACGTTGTCGAGCCCGAGCATCACCGCCACCACGCGGGCCATGTTGAAGCCCTGCTCGCCGCCGGGCAGCCCGCACCCCAGCATGATGTCCTCGATCGAGGCGGGGTCGAGCTGGGGCACCTTGGCCAGCGCCGCCTGGATCATCTGCACGGTCAGGTCGTCGGGCCGGATGTCCTTGAGCGACCCCTTGAAGGCTCGTCCGATGGGGGAACGCGCGGTTGCGACGATGACTGCCTCGGGCATGGCCCCTCCTTTGTCGGCGCTAATAGTAGAACTATATTCCAGTTCTCCGCGCAAGGCCCGCGGACCCCCGGGCTCTACCCGTACATGCCCGGCGCCGTCGCCGTGTGGTCGTTGACCGCGTGCAGGGCGCCCTTCTCGTCGCGCCACAACCGCCAGCCGTCATGGCTGCCCGTGAACCAGGGCGGCGGGGCGGTGGCGGGGGAGACCCGCTTGCCGGTGCCGAGGTCGTATTCGCAGATGGCGGCCGTGGAGTAGAAGCCCGGCGCCTGCCCGCGCAGCGGCAGCGGCTTGGGATCGGTGACGCAGAAGGACCAGCCGCGCTCCTTCTCGACCGGCACCGGCCTGCCCGAGACGATGTCGAAGGCCGTGCCCTTGGCGCCGTGCTTGAGGAAGCCCAGCTTGTCCATGCGGTCGGGGAAGGCCAGCCACCAGCCCGAGCCCGGCACGTCGGCGGCGGTGATCTGGCCGACCACCCGGCCGGTGGCCGAGTCGAGCCGGGCGAAGCCGCCGTAGACGCCCTGGCGGTCCACCGGGCGCACGACCGGGGCGAAGCCGGGGCTGCCGCTGGGATAGACGCGTACGACGGAGGGCCGCATCCAGTTGATCGTCCCGTCGGCGATCCTGATGGAGAACAGCCCGAAGGTCGAGATCTTCTTGGTCCGCGGGTTGGTGTAGGGGGCGACGTAGCCGACCAGGTCCTCGCCCGTGGCGCCGAACGCCCACCCGCCCGACAGGTCGATGCCCGGCCCCAGCGCCTGCTCGATCGGCTGCTGCCACTGGAGCCTGCCGGTCTTGAGCTCGTACGACTCCACCATGGGGTTGGCGGCCAGCCGCAGCAGCAGCACCCGGTCCCGGTCGGACCACTCGACCTCGGAGATGCCCGGGAGCTGCCACAGCTGCTTGCCCGTCGCCGCGTCGAGCACCACCATGCGCGCCTTGGCCAGCGCGGTGTGCTCGGACACGCAGATGTACGGCCCGCAGCGCTGCGGCCCGAACGTCGAGTGGATCGGCCGCGTCCACTTCCGCGCCCCGGAGCGGGCGTCGCGGGCGATGAGCGTGGCGTTCCAGCGGCCCTTCTTGGCGGGGTCGAGCGCGACCACCACGCCCTGGCCCCCGGCCGTCTCCACGATCGCGGGGGCGGAGACGCCCATGCCGGGCAGGCGGCCCGACATCGTGGCGGGATGGGCCCACAGCCGCCTGCCGTCACGCAGGTCGACCGCCACGGTCTCCAGGGCGCCGTCGGGCTTCATGGAGGTGGTGGCCACGACCCCGCCGGCCACCGCCATCCGGCTGACGGCGTTGACCTGGGTGTTCTGCCAGGCCGGAAAGGCCGACGTGGCCGCGTCGCTGTCGGAGCAGCCGGCCGCGGCCAGGGTTGCTGCGAGGGTTCCGGCGAGGGCGAGGGACGGTTTCCAGAGGGGCCGGAGCACGGGCAATCCACTCCAAAGAGGACGGGGAGTGGCGGCTCCGGAGCGGAGGGTGACCGGATGGAGGTGTGCGGCCGTCAGGTGTCGTTGACTGCCTCACCGAGTCGCCGCCGGAACAACGCGGCCCACTTCCCGTGCAGGCCCGTCGCCCGTCCGTCGACCCGGGTCGCGGTGACCTCGGTGCCGGGCTCCTCCGCGGCCGTAGCCGCCGCGAGGTAGATCGGTTGCAGTGCTTCGCCGCGTGCGGGGCGCGGCTCAGGCCACAGCCCCAACGCAGCGCACACTGACGGTAGCACCGCGTAAGCGGCCTGCGCGTAACCTCGGTCAGATGGATGGAAACGATCGGGTCCGAACATCTCTGTCGGATTTGTCGCGAACTCGGGGCCCAGGACGTCCGCGAACGCCACCGTACGGCCGCCCGCGTCCACCACCGCCACCGTCTGCGCCGCCGCGAGCTGCCGGCTCCAGCGCTGCGTCACCCAGCGCAGCGGCTGCGCGATGGGCCGCACGGTGCCGAGGTCGGGGCAGGTGCCCACGACCACCTCCGCCCCCGCGTCACGCAGCCGCCGCACCGCCTTGGTCAGATGGCGTACGGCGATCGCCGGCGGCGTCTGCGTGATGATGTCGTTGGCCCCGATGAAGATCACCGCTATGTCGGGCTCCATCGCCAGCGCCACGTCCACCTGCTCGCCCAGCTCGGCCGAGGGCGCGCCGGACTTGCCCGCCACGACCAGGCGCACCGGCCGCTCGGCGACCGCGGCCAGGCCGCACGCCAGCAGCACGGCCGGCGTCTTGGCCGCCTCGGTCATGCCCAGCCCGACGCTGGTGGAGTCGCCCAGCATGGCCATCTTGAGCGGCTCGCCGGGGAAATCGCCGTAGACGCCGTCGGACGGCGGCCCGTCCAGGCCGTGCGGGCGGCCGATGGCCTTGCGCGCGAGCAGCCCCTCGGCGATGAGCAGGCCGTACGCCGTGGCCCCCAGAGCCGTCAGCCCGCCTCCTCCGAGTGCCGCCGCCGCGGCGATCCTGCGCGCCGCGCGCGCCATGCCCGCTGCCCAGACCACGTACGTGCCCTCCTCGGTCCAACTCGGCGGTAGCGTTTGCTTGATAACTAGCCGAGGGCCTGCCACCCCCACTGGATCTCGGCCTCTGACAAGCTGATCAAGCTTCGGTGAAGAAGGTGAACACCTCGGTGCGCGTTTACGATTCCCTCGTTGAGCTGATGGGGAACACTCCGCTCGTCCGGATGAGCAAAGTGACCGCGGGCGTGCCGGCCCAGGTGCTGGCGAAGGTCGAGTACTTCAACCCGGGCGGCTCGGTCAAGGACCGCATCGCCGTACGCATGATCGAGGCGGCGGAGAAGTCCGGCGAGCTGCGGCCCGGCGGCGTGATCGTGGAGCCGACCTCCGGCAACACCGGCGTGGGCCTGGCCATCGTGGCCCAGCAGAAGGGCTACCGGTGCCTGTTCGTGGTGCCCGACAAGGTGGCCCAGGACAAGATCGCGGTGCTGCGGGCCTACGGCGCGGAGGTCGTGGTCTGCCCGACGGCGGTCTCGCCCGACCACCCCGACTCCTACTACTCGGTCTCCGACCGCCTGGCCCGCGAGGTGCCCAACGCCTGGAAGCCGGACCAGTACTCCAACGTCAACAACCCCGACTCCCACTACCACTCGACGGGCCCCGAGCTGTGGGAGCAGACCGAGGGCCGGATCACGCACTTCGTGGCGGGCATCGGCACCGGCGGCACGATCAGCGGCACCGGGCGCTACCTCAAGGAGGTCTCCGGCGGGCGGGTGAAGATCATCGGGGCCGACCCCGAGGGCTCGGTCTACTCCGGCGGCTCCGGGCGGCCCTACCTGGTGGAGGGGGTCGGCGAGGACATCTGGCCGGCCACGTACGACACCGGGATCTGCGACGAGATCATCGCGGTGTCCGACAAGGAGTCCTTCAACATGACCCGCAGGCTCGCCCGCGAGGAGGGCCTGCTGGTGGGCGGCTCCTGCGGCATGGCCGTGGTCGCGGCGCTGCGGGTGGCGGCCAAGGCCGCGCCCGGCGACGTGGTGGTCGTGCTGCTGCCCGACGGCGGCCGGGGCTACCTGTCGAAGATCTTCAACGACGACTGGATGGCCGACTACGGCTTCCTGACCACCGGCACCGACGAGAGCCTGGTCGGCGACGTGCTGTCGCGCAAGGGGCCGGGGCTGCCCGAGTTCGTGCACGCGCATCCGCACGAGTCGGTCGGCACGGCGATCGCGATCATGCGCGAATACTCGGTGTCCCAGCTGCCGGTGATGAAGGAGGAGCCGCCGGTCATGGCGGCGGAGGTGGTCGGCTCCATCGTCGAGCGCGATCTGCTCGAAGCCCTCTATCACGGCAGGCTCTCCTCCGACGACCCGATCGCCGATCACATGTCCGCCCCGCTACCCATGATCGGCAGTGGTGAACCTGTGGCGCGTGCGGTGGAAGCGCTGGAGAAGGCTGATGCGGCCGTTGTGCTGGAAGACGGCAAGCCGTCCGGGCTGATCACCCGGCAGGACCTGCTGGCCTTCCTCGCCAACCACTGACGCGCCCGCGCCGTCTCGCGGCCCGGCCAGGCTCCCCGGCCGGGCCGGTGGGCCGCCCGACGCGCCGGGGGTCAGGTGAGCGGGAACTCGGCGATCACTTCCCAGGCGCCCTCGGGGGAGGGGCCCGCGTAGAGCCGGCCGCCCAGTGCCTCCACCCGCTCGGCCATGCCGACCAGCCCGAACCCGCCGCCGAGCCGGGAGACCCGCGGGTCGGGCCCGGTGCCGTAGTTGCGCACCCGCAGCACCACGGCCCGCTCGTAGCGGCGCAGGTCCGCCTCCACCCAGGCCGTGCGGGAGGCGTGCTTGCGGATGTTCGTCAGCGCCTCCTGCAGCACCCGGTGCAGGGTCGTCATGACCTCCGGGGGCAGCGTGCGGTCGTCGATGCCCTGGCCGATCTCGAAGGCCACCTTGGGGCCGTCCGCCGAGAACCGGTCGGTCAGCATCCGCAGGTCGGCCAGCGTGACGCCGGGCCTGCGGTCCGCGTCGTCCTCCGTGCGCAGCACCGCGACCATGCGCCGCATCGAGGTCAGCGCGTCGGTGCCGGCCGTCGCGATCGCGTCGAGGGCGGGCAGCACCGCCTCCGGCTTGGCCTCGGCGACCGTGCGGGCGGCCTGGGCCTGCACGACGATGCCGGTGATGTGGTGGGCGACCAGGTCGTGCAGTTCCCTGGCCAGTTCGAGGCGCTCGGCCCGGCGTACGGAATGGACGGCCTCCTTGCGGCGCTCCTGCTGGAAGCGCAGGTAGCCGCCGACGCCCGCGGCCGTCGACCAGCCCGCGAACAGCAGGAACGCGAAGACCAGGCTGGAGCTCTGGTAGTCGCGCCCGTGCGCCTCCCACATCAGCACGATCAGGGCCACGCACGCCAGCGCCGCGGCCCTGCGCACCGGCTCCACGTGCCGCAGCACCCCGATGAGCAGGATGAGCAGCGAGCCCGTCTCCGTCATCCCCGGCACGCCGTTGAACCCGACGGCCCCGATCAGCACGGAGGTGCCGAACGACAGGGCCAGCAGGACGGCGAACCCCTGCACCCGGAACCTGCGCCGCAGCGCCACCGCGACGACCCCGGCCACGCCGCAGGCGAACACCAGCCACTGCAACGGGCCGACCGAGAGGCCGAGCGCGAGGTCGAACAGCAGCAGCAGGCCCAGCCAGCCGTACATCGCGATCTCGCTCAGCCGGCGGATCCAGTACACGAGCCGTTTCGAATCCCCCACGGCCCCGAGCCTAAGCCGGAGGTCGGACATGTCGTATCAACCGTTCGGCCGAGTGGGCGCGTACGAGACCAGCCCTTCAGCGGAGGCGCCGGACGGGCGGCATCGCGGATGCTGGACGTGTCGGAAGGGGACAGACATGGTTGCCATCGGGTTCGCGCTGCTGGGTGTGGGGCTGGTCGTCGCGGTATTGCTCGCGCTGGCCGACCCCGTGCTGCTCTCGCGCATCAACGGGGAGCACGCCGAGGGCGGCAGCGGCCGGTACATCAAGGCGGACGTCGTACGGCTTCCGTCCAGGAACGGCGGGGACCGGAGCGAGCCCAGGGCGGCCTGACGGACGGGCCCGCGCGGGCATGGCGCGCGGGCCGCACGGGGGCTGTGGGGACGGTCCCCCGTGAGCGGCCCGCGATCCCGTTGGGGAACGGATCGCGGGCCGTCCTCGCGCCCCGCGGGGCCTGTAACGTTGCCTGTATGAGCAACGGTTTTGAGACCCTGGCCATCCACGCAGGTCAGGAGCCCGACCCGCTGACCGGCGCGGTCGTGCCGCCGATCTACGCCACGTCCACCTACAAGCAGGACGGCGTGGGCGGCCTGCGCTCCGGCTACGAATACAGCCGCTCGGCCAACCCCACCAGGACCGCGCTCGAATCCGCGCTGGCCGCCGTGGAGGGCGGGGCGCGCGGGCTGGCGTTCGCGTCGGGGCTGGCCGCCGAGGACACCCTGCTGCGCACGGTGTGCCGGCCGCAGGACCACGTGATCATCCCCAACGACGCGTACGGCGGCACCTACCGCCTGTTCGCCAAGGTGCACGAGCGCTGGGACCTGCACTACGACCCGGTGCCGCTGCACGACCTCGACGCCGTGGCCGCGGCGATGACGCAGAAGACGAGGGTGGTCTGGGTCGAGACGCCCACCAACCCGCTGCTCGGCATCGCCGACATCGCCGCGCTGGCCCAGCTCGCCCACGACAACGGCGCGCTGCTGGTCGTGGACAACACGTTCGCCTCGCCCTACCTGCAGCAGCCGCTGGCCCTGGGGGCCGACGTCGTCGTGCACTCGACCACCAAATACGTGGGCGGCCACTCCGACGTGGTGGGCGGCGCCCTGGTGGCCGCCGACGCCGGGCTCGGGGAGGAGCTGGCCTACCACCAGAACGCGATGGGCGCGGTGGCCGGGCCGTTCGACGCCTGGCTGACGCTGCGCGGGCTCAAGACCCTCGGCGTGCGCATGGACCGCCACTGCGACAACGCCGAGCGCGTCGTGGACCTGCTGCTCGCCCACCCGCGCGTGACCGAGGTGCTCTACCCGGGGCTGCCCGGGCACGCCGGGCACGAGGTGGCGGCCAAGCAGATGCGCCGCTTCGGCGGCATGGTGTCGTTCCGGGTGGCCGGGGGCGAGGCGGAGGCCGTGGCGGTCTGCGACCGGGCCGAGCTGTTCACGCTGGGGGAGTCGCTCGGGGGCGTCGAGTCGCTCATCGAGCACCCGGGCCGGATGACGCACGCCTCGGCGGCCGGGTCGCCGCTGGAGGTGCCGTCCGACCTGGTGCGGCTGTCGGTCGGCATCGAGACCATCGACGACCTGCTCGCCGACCTCACCCAGGCCCTGGGCTGACCCTGGAGCGGGTTATTCGGGGATGACCATGAGGAAGAGGATCACCAGCCAGATCACGGACAGCAGCCCGCTGATCGCGGCGATCCGCCCGTTCTCCACCTTCGCGTCGTCGTCCGCACTCTCGCTGGAGAGCGCCTGGACGGCGGTGCGGAGGTCACGGTCGATGATCACCAGCAGGACCGCGGCCACGATGAACAGCGTCATCGACGCCGTCATGTACCACCGGCCGAGCAGCCCGTCGCCGATCATGATGCCGAGCGCCAGCCCGAACACGAACACGCCCAGGCTGGCGAGGCTGTAGATTCTGGTTGTGCGCTGGATGAACTGCAGCGCGGAGACGTTCTTGTTCCTGATGGCGCGCGGCGCGCTCATCGTCGCGGCGGTGATGGGGCCGATCGTGAAGATCGCGAATCCGATGTGCAGCCAGAGAAGCAGGGACATGCGGGAAGACTAGTCCCCGGCGATCTCGGTGGGGGACTCGACACTCTCTTTGCTCTCCGCGGAGCAGCGCATGCACAGCTCCGTGGTCGTCACCGCGACGACCATCAGGACGATGAGGAGGACCGTGGCAATCATGGAGGCCCCTTCTTCCCCGTGACGGACGAAAATATCGTCCGTAATGACTAGACGGGTGTGCAACGGAATAAGTTCGTCGCGGGTATGGTTGTTCATCGCCGCTTTTTCCTTACCGATTGGGCACAAGGGGGTGCCGTCCGTGGCCATCAGGCACGTCGAGCCGTACACCGACGAGTGGCTGCAGCAGCCGATCAGCTACGTCCAGCAGGTGGTCGACCTGCTCGGTGCCGAGGTCGAGGACTGGTGGGAAGGCCCGTGCGATCCCCGTGACGCCACGGTGAAGCTCACCGACGGCACGGCCCTGGTGTGGGACGAGGAGAGCGGCTGGCGGCTGGGCGCGTTCGTCTCGGGCGGCCGGGGGCGGCACACCGAGCTGTCCGGGGTGCGCTACCTCGGTCACGGCCTGCTGCCCCGGCCGGAGCGGGTGCCGTCCGCGCTGGCCGACGCCAGGGCCGGCGTCGGCGCGAGCTCGGCCTGGCGCCCCTGCTACCGCTCCCACCGCAACTGCCGCGACGGCTTCGACGTCGCCCTCGACTTCTACGCGCTCGCCTGAACCCGGTCTCCACGCGCCCGCCCGGCCCTCGGCCGCTGCCCGCCGGCTGCTGCCTGGGCGCGTGAGGCGCGTCCGGGGGATCGGTCGCTTATGGTGTGGTTCGTGGCTTCCAGTCAGCGACGTCGCGACCAGCTCAAGGAGTTCCTGCGCGCCAGGCGGGAAGCGCTCACGCCCGGCGACGTCGGGCTGCCCGACGCGGGCGCCCTCACCTTCGAGTATTCGCTGTTCAGGCTGCCCGATCGGGCCGACCTCAACGTGGTGCTGCACACCCCGCAGCCCGGCACCGGCACCAGGGAGAGGGTGGAGAGCCTGGTGGCGGTACACCCACGATGAGCTGACACTGCCTCGCCGCCGGCGGGCGCAGCACGATGGACGGCATGAAGGCAATCACGATCCCCGAATTCGGCGGCCCTGACGTTCTCCTGCTCGACGACGTGAAGGTCCCCGAGCCCGGCGCGGGGCAGGTCGCCATCGACGTGGCGTACGCGGGCGCCAACTTCGCCGAGATCCTCTACCGGCAGGGTCTGGCGGACGTGCCGCTGCCGTTCGTGCCCGGCATCGAGGTGTCCGGCCGGGTCCGGGCGCTCGGCCCCGGCGTCGAAGGGCTGCGGGTCGGCCAGCCGGTGGCCGCGCTGACCATCGTGGCCGGCGGCGGTTACGCCGAGGTGGTGACCACCGCCGCCGACCTGGTGGCGCCGCTGGACGGCCACGCCCTGGAGCTCGGCGTCGCGGCGGCGGTGCCGTCCAACAGCACGACGGCGTTCCTGGCGCTGGACCGGGTGGCGCGCATCGAGCCGGGGGAGAGCGTGTTCGTGCACGCCGCCGCCGGCGGCCTGGGCAGCCAGCTCGGGCAGGCGGCCCGGCTGCTCGGGGCGGGCCGCGTGGTCGGCACCGTGGGCAGCCCCGCCAAGGTCGAGACGGCCAGGGCGTTCGGCTACGACGAGGTCGTGCTGCGCGGGGAGGCGGCCGGGGCGGGCCGGTTCGACGTGGTGGTGGACATGGTCGGTGGTGCGGCCCGCCGGCTCAGCCTGGACCTGCTCGCGCCGATGGGCCGGATGATCGTGCTGGGCAACGCCTCCGGCGCCGCGGACGAGGGGATGCCTGCCAACGAGTTGTGGCTGGCCAACAGGACGGTCTCCGGGTTCAACCTGGCCGCGTTCTCCGCCGCCTCCCCGGCGGAGGCGGGGCGCGCGTTGCGGCGCGCGGTGAGCGCGGCCGCGCGCGGGGACCTGCGGGTGCGCATGGAGTCGCTGCCGCTGGCGATGGCCGCCGAGGCCCACCGCCGCATCGAGTCGGGCCGCACCACCGGCAAACTGGTGCTCGAAGTAACCCCCCGCTGAGCCCGGCACCCTGGCGGAGAGAAGAGCGGGCCGGGGCCCCTGAGGCCGGCACTCTGGCAGGAGCCCGCCGGGCGCCCCCGCTGAGGCCGGCGTCCTCTCAGGCAGGCCGGGCCGGGCCGTCAGCGCAGCACGAGCAGGACGTGCTCGTCCTCGCCGTGGTGCACCGTGCCCTCCCGCCGGAAGCCGTGCTTCTCCAGCAGCCGCACCGAGGCGGTGTTGCCGTGGAACGGGTCGGCGTAGAGAGGCCGGACCCGCTCCTCGCCCAGGAACAGCTCCATCGCCCGGGAGCCGATGCCGCGCCCCCAGAACGCCCGCCCGAACCAGTAGCCGATGAAGCGGCGCTCACCCTCCCACCAGGCCACCAGATTGCCCGCCAGCTCGCCCCCCACCGTGACGCCCCGCACGAACACGGCCGGATCGCCCAGGATGTTCGTCTTCCAGTGGCGCATGAACGCCTCACGCTCGCGCGCGGGAAACCTGGAGCGCCGCTGGGCCTCGGGGTCGTGCTCCTGCTCCAGCAGCACCTCCAGATCGGCCTCCGTCACGTCTCTCAACCGCACGAGCTCATCCATGCCGGCCGAGTCTGCCATCCGGCACCGACAGTTCCGCGCCCGCCGCTGCCCGGGTCAGCGGGCGCGGCGCAGGCGGAGGAAGTCGCTGACGACGTACTCCCCGAGGCGGTCGGCGCTGGGGGAGAAGACGCGGCCGCCGTTTCTGCGGGCGACCTCGTCCACGAACTCCTTCAGCCGGTCGTCGGCCGCCAGCATGAAGATGTTGATCGTGGCCCGCCGCCGCGTCATCTTGTCGACCTCGGCCAGCGTCAGCTCCAGCGTCTCGTGCGAGGGCGGCCACTCGAACGCCGAGCGGCCGTTGCGCATGAGGTGGGCGGTGGGCTCGCCGTCGGTGACCACCAGCACCACCGGCTCGAAGTCGGGGTGGCGGTCGAGGTGGCGGCCGGCGATCAGCAGCGCGTGGTGCAGGTTCGTGCCCTGCACCATGTCCCAGTCGAGGCCCGCCAGCTCGTCGGCCTGCAGCACCCTGGCGTAGTTGGAGAACCCGATGACCTGGACGGCGTCCTGCGGGAACTTGGTGGCCACCAGCGCCTGCAGGGCCAGCGCCGTCTGCTTGGCGGCGGCCCACGTGCCGCGCAGGGCCATCGAGTACGACAGGTCCACCAGCAGGCAGACGGCCGCGGCGCTGCGGCGCTCGGTCTCGGCCACCTCGAAGTCGTCCACCGACAGCCGCACCCCGGGCCGGTCACGGGTGACGCCGCCGGCGCGTACGCCGTTGACCAGCGTGCGCACGACGTCGATCGGCTGCTCGTCGCCGAAGCGCCACGGCCGGGACGAGCCGGTCAGCTCGCCGGCCGAGCCCGCGTCGTGCTGGTCGTGGTCGCCGCGCCGGCCCGCGTCGAGGGAGGAGAAGACGCGGCGCAGGGCGGTCTCGCCCAGGCGGCGCACCGCCTTCGGGGTCAGCTCCAGCTTGCCCCTGCGGCGCAGCAGGTAGCCCTGCTGCTCCAGCTCCCGCTCGATGCGCTTGAGCGCCTCCAGGTCGTCCACCGCGGAGCGGCCGAGCGCGCGGCGTACGGCGGCCTCGTCGATGTCGTCGAGCCGCGCGCCCGGGTAGTCCTGGCGCAGGGCGGTTTCGAGCTGGGTGAGGTCGGCCAGCTCCTCCAGGGCCGTCACCGCGTCGCCCATGCCCAGCGGCTCCTCGCCGGTGAGGCGTTCGGGGGCGTTCCAGGCCAGGTCGGGGCGGCGGGCGTAGAGGGCCTCGCCGAGGCGGCGCATCTGGTCGGACAGGCCCGCCTGGTCGAGGGTCTGGTTGATGAGGTTGCTCAGCTCCTCGCGCTGGCGCGGGGTCATCGAGGCGAGCATGCGCTGCGTGGCGGCGGCGCGGCGGGCCAGGATGTCGATGAGCTCGTCGAGGTTGCGCGGCTTCTCCGGGAACAGGTCCCCATATTTCGACATGAAGGAGTCGAAGTCATCCTGCGTGTGCTCGCCCCGGGAGTCCTTGTCGAGCAGGTCGTTCAGGTCCGCCATCATCTGGCGGACGCGCTCCATCGCCTGCGGGTCGGGGTTGGCCAGCGCGTCCCGCAGGCCCCTGAACTGGCTGTCCAGCACCTCCCTGCGCAGCAGGTCGCGCAGCTCCTCGAAGGTCTGCCGGGCCGCGGCCGAGCGCCAGTCGTACGTGCTCAGCTCCTGGATGGCGCTGGCCGTGTCCTCGGGCAGCGCGTCGAGCCCGGCCTCGCGCAGGCGCGCCTCGTCGGACGGGTCGGGGAACAGCTCGGCCCGCTCCTGCCCGATGGCCTTGTCGAGCAGCGCCCTGGCCCGCTCCAGCGTGCCGTCCAGACGCCCGCGCTCACGCAGGTCGCGGCGGCGCCTGCGGACCTCCCTGAGCATGTCGTCGAGCCCGCGCCGCTCCTGGTTGCCGGGCAGGCCGCGCTTGAGCAGGTCGCGCAGGGCGTGGACGGGCGTGGAGCCCGACAGGATGGCGTCGCCCATCTCGTCGAGCGCCGCGCGAACGTCGTAAGGAGGGGCCAGGGGGTCGGGGCCGTCGTGGTACTCGCCATAGCGAAAGGCCATCACGCAACCACGCTAACCCGAGAAGGCCCGCAATGTGGTGTTTCAGGCGTCGCCGAACACCTCCCACACCTCGTTGAGCGAGTCCACCCCGGGCGTGTAGTCCACCTTGACCAGCACCGGGTGCCGGACGGTCTTGAGCGCCTTGGTGAGGTCGGTCCACTGGCACGACTTCTTGCCCAGCCCCTTCCGGTCCGCGTTCACCGGCCTGCCGCTCAGCCAGCCGGCCCCGCAGGTCGCGGTGGTCCGGTGGAAGGTCGTGGTGTACGAGTAGCCCAGCTTGATCCGCTTGCCCCCGGTCGTGAACAGCACGGTCGTGTCGTTGACCCGCTTGATCGTGCCGCGCGCGGTGCGCGGGTCGGGCCAGGCGCCGGCCAGGATCTCGCTGACCCGCGTGGCCCGGCCGTCGCGGTGCTCGACGCGCACGGGCACCGGGCCGAGCCCCAGCGTGTCGGTCAAGTCCTCGGTCGCGCACTTCGTCCGCCCCAACCCCTTGGCGTCCACGGCGACCCGGCCCTCGGTCTCCTTCAGGTCGCACGCGACCGTGACCCGGGTGTAGGCGGCCCCGGTGTAGTCAAGCCGCAGCTCCCGGGCTCCGGGCAGGGTCTTCAGCGCGTACGTCCGCCGCGTCTCGCGGACGGCCTTCTTCGGCACGATCCGCAGATGCCCCTTGCCGTCGGCCCAGGCGAAGCCGTAGACGGAGCGGGCAGGGCCGGTCGCGGGGCCGGTCGCGGGGCCGGCCGCCGGGACGGCCGCCGGGACGGTCGCGTGGGCGGGTGCGGCGAGCGCGCTCAGCGCGAGAGCGGCGGCGGTGACGGTGGTGGTGGCGCAGGCGAGCAAACGCATGGGTGGTCTCCCCCAGAAAACGGATCAGCCACCACTATGACGCGGAAAACCGCCACCAAGTTCGCGCGCGACAGGCGGTGACACCGCCGGGCTTCGCGTACGCCGGACGGTGCCGCCGCCGGTTCACGCCGCGACCGGACGGTGACACCACCGGTTCACGCCGCGACCGGACGGTGACACCGCCGGCCGCACCGGCGAGGGGAGCGTGACGCCGCCGGGTTCAGGTGCGGTAGACCGTGACGCCGTCGAGGTCCTCCTTCGACAGCCGGCGCATGAGGTAGAGCCCTTCGAGCGTGAACTCCAGCGCCGCCGCGGCGTGCCCGGGCGACTCCTCGCCCGCGCCCATGCCCAGCCGCGACATGACCTTGGCCAGGCCGGCCACGGGGCCGATGCGGTGCAGCAGCTCGCCCGCCGGCACCAGCTCGCCGGACTCCACCTGGTTGCCCTCGGCGAACTTGTCGGTCAGCGCCGACAGGTCCATGCCGCCCAACCGGCTCCTGAACGTCTCGGCCGTCGCCCGGCGCAGCAGGTGGGCCAGGATCTCGGTCTCCCTGCCCTCCTCGCTGACCTCGAACTCCACCTTGCCCCGCAGGCTGTGCACCACGCAGGCCAGGTCGACCACGCGGGTGACCGGCTGCTCCTCGCCGGCGATCGCCGCGCGGCGCACGGCAGAGGCGGCCGCGGTCTCGGCCGCGGCGATGGCGAAGCGCGCCGACACGCCGGACCGGGCGTCGACCGCGGTGGACTCGCGGACCAGGCGGGTGAAGCGGGCGATCACCTCGACCAGGTGCTCGGGGACGTCGGCCCCGATGTCGGGCATGGCCTCCTGGCGGATGAGCGTGAGCTCGTCCTCGACGGTCATCGGGTAGTGGGTGCGGATCTCGGCGCCGAACCGGTCTTTCAGCGGCGTGATGATCCGGCCCCGGTTGGTGTAGTCCTCGGGGTTGGCGCTGGCGATGAGCAGGATGTCCAGCGGCAGCCGCAGGTTGTAGCCGCGCACCTGGACGTCGCGCTCCTCCAGCACGTTGAGCAGCGACACCTGGATGCGCTCGGCCAGGTCGGGCAGCTCGTTGACGGAGAAGACGCCGCGGTTGGTGCGCGGGACCAGGCCGTAGTGGACCGTCTCGGGGTCGCCCAGCCGCCGGCCTTCGGCGATCTTGATGGGGTCGACGTCGCCGATCAGGTCGCCGACCGAGGTGTCGGGCGTGGCGAGCTTCTCGCCGTAGCGTTCGTCGCGGTGCTTCCACGCCACCGGCAGCTCGTCACCCAGCTCCCGCGCCAGCGCCTGGCAGCGCGTGCAGGCCGGCGCGTACGGATGATCGTTGATCTCGCAGCCCTCGACCACCGGCGTCCACTCGTCGAGCAGGCCGGTGATCGTGCGGATGAGCCGCGTCTTGCCCTGGCCGCGCTCACCGAGCAGGACCAGGTCGTGACCGGCGAGCAGGGCCCGCTCCAGATGCGGCAGGACGGTGTCGTCGAAGCCCACGATGCCGGGGAATCGCGGCTCGCCCGCACGCAGCCTGGTCAGCAGGTTTTCCCGGACCTCGGCCTTGACCGTGCGGTGAACGTGGCCGCTGCCCCGCAGCTCGCGGAGAATACGTGGCTGATGCACGGGATCGAGACTACGTCCCCTGCGAGGAATGTGGCAGAGCCTTTCGCATCTGGCGGAGATTTCGGATCTTGACCATTGCGTGACGGTTCGTGGGCGTGCTTATCCCTTTAGTGGGGAGAATCGGGCCTAGGGAACTTGGACATGTCGAGGGAGGCGAGATCCGTGGCCTTGATGACAAGCCGCTTCGCCGACGGCCTCGCCGTGGGTTCCGACCTGGTGGAGGCCGCGGAGAACGCCGTCGGCCAGGCACTGTCGAGGCTCAGCGGCCAAGCCGACCTGGTCTGCTTCTTCATCTGCGGCGACGATCCCGACGACGTCGCGCGGGCCGGTGAGGCCGCGATGAAGCTCGCGCCCGAGGCGCACGTGATCGGGTGCAGCGCCACGGGCGTCATCGGCGACGGCCAGGGGGTGGAGCTGACCCCGGCCGTCAGCGCGTGGGCGGCGACCCTGGAGGGGGCGCGGCTGACCACGTTCGCGCTGGAGACGCTGGCGGCCGAGGACCGGTTCGTGGTCGTCGGGCTGCCCGAGCGCGGCGGGGACGACCACGTGGCGATCCTGCTGGCCGATCCGTACAGCTTCCCGACCGACGCCTTCGTCGAGCGCTCGGTCGACGTGCTCGGGGACCTGCCGCTGATCGGCGGCCTGGCCAACGGGCTGCAGGGAAGGGGCTCCGTACGGCTGTTCGCCGACGGCGAGATCTACACCGAGGGCGCGATCGGCGTGCTGCTCAGCGGGCCGATCCACATCAGCACCGTGGTCAGCCAGGGCTGCCGCCCGATCGGGCCGAGCATGGTGGTCACCGCCTCCGAGGACAACCTGCTGCTGGAGCTGGCCGGCCAGCCGGCGCTGGCCCGGCTGGAGGACATCGTCAGCGAGCTGGACGAGGACGACCGCGAGCTGGTCGCCTCCGGGCTGCAGATCGGGCTGGCCATGGACGAGTACGCCGAACGCCACGAACGCGGCGACTTCCTCATCCGGGGCGTCATCGGCATCGACCCCGACCGTGAGGCCGTGGCCATCGGCGACATCGTGGAGGTCGGCAGGACCGTGCGCTTCCAGGTGCGCGACGCCGCCACCGCCGACGAGGACCTGTACGACCTGCTCGACGCCCACCGCGAGGAGCTCGGCAAGGTGGACGGGGCGCTGCTGTTCTCGTGCAACGGGCGGGGCTCGGCGATGTTCGGCACGGCCGACCACGACCCGGTCGCGCTGCGCGACACGCTGGGGCCGATCGGCGTGGCGGGCTTCTTCTCGGCCGGCGAGGTGGGGCCCGTGGCGGGGCACAACCACGTCCACGGGTTCACGGCGTCCGTCCTGGTCTTCTCCAGCGCCGCCGGCAGCCCATGAGCCCGGCGGCCTCCGCTGCTCGGGAGGAGGCCACCGGGCCCGGGGGGTGGCCGGCCTGGAGCGGCCGGGCCCGGGGGGTGGCCGGCCTGGAGCGGCCGGGCCCGGGGGTGATCGACGTGGAACGGCCGGGCCGGGTGGCCCGGACGGGGTCAGCCGGTCGTGCTGTCCAGGCTCGGGCCCTGGTCCTGCTCGCCGGTGCGGGAGGAGAGCCCGGGGCCGGAGTCCGTGGTGCCGCCCTCCGGGGACGGCGGGGGCGCCGGCATCGAGGTGGGCTCGCAGGGCCCGACCTCGCCCTTGACGATCTCCAGCGTGGTCGCGAACGGCGGCTTGTCGTCGCCGTCCTTGCTCTTGGATACCGTCAGCACCAGCGTGGACCCCGGCGGCACCTGCCCCTTCTCGATGGTGAAGCCGATGCCGTCGCCGTCGCGCCCGATGCTCGCCGCGAACTGCCCGGCGCCGCCTCCCGCGGCCCCGCGCGGCTGCTTGCAGGTCTGCCCCTCGGGCAGGTAGTCCACCACGGCCGGCACCCCGGCCCCGGCCAGGTCGGCCTCCAGCCCGTCGGGGTCGGTGAACGCGGCGATCCGCACGCTCACCCTGCCGTCGGCACCCGCGCTCACCGCGTGGGCCGGGCCGCCGGTGAGCCCGGTCGCCAGCACCACCGCCGTGGCCGCCGCCGCGACCCCCGCCAGCGCGGCGGACAGCCCCACGAGGCGCTTCCCGGAGCCGGGCCGAGCCGGTGTCACTGTCGTCATCCTGTCCTCCGCCGTTCTCGTCGTGATCTCTTCCTTGAGTGCACTGAGAAGGCGATCTTCGAAGCTGCTCATGTCCGTCCTTCCAGGTACACGGCCGATGGCGAAGCGACGTTCTCAAGGGCGCGCCTGGCCCTGTGCAGCCTGACGCGCGCGGTGACCTGCCTGATGCCCAGCGCCGCGGCGGCCTCGGAGACGGTGAGCTGGTCGATCGCCACGAGCTCCAGCACTGCGCGCTCGCCCTCGGCCAGGCCGGCCATGGCCTCCAGGGCGCTGCGCATCCGGCGTTCGGCGTCGATCCGCTCCTCCATCCTGGCCAGGTCGTCGTCGTCCATCAGGCGGCGACCGGCCAGCCGTCCGGCGGCCCGCGCCTCGCGTGCGGCCCTGCGGTGCTGGGCCGACACGACGTTGCGCGCGATGCCGTACAGCCAGGCGACCTCGCTGCCGCGTCCGGGCACGTAGGTGTGCGCGGAGTCGAGGACCGCCAGGAAGATGTCCGCCGTCAGGTCAGCGGCGAGGTGAGGGTCGCTCACCCTGCGGACCACGAACCGCATGACGGCATCGACGTGGCGGCGATAGAAGGCCTCAAAGGCCACAGGGTCTTCGTTGAGGCGCACTGGCCTCGCTCCCTTCGTCGTTCGCCCTTGCAACCCGTACTTGGACGGAGCGACGAGAAGCGTTTCCGCGCGGGCGGCTCAGGCGGGACGTCTGGGCTGGAACAGCCAGGCGTCGAAGAGCGCGTCGAGGCTCTTGCCCGACAGCCGCTCGGCGAGGTCGATGAACTGCTCGGTGGTGACATGACCGTAGCGGTGCTCGGAGGTCCACGTCTTGAGCAGCCGGAAGAACGTGGCGTCGCCGATGGCCTGGCGCAGGGCGTGCAGGGTCATGCCGCCGCGCGTGTAGACGGAGGCGTTGAACAGGTCGTCGGGCTTGGCGCGGCCGGGGGGATATTTCCAGATCGGGTCGGAGGCGGGGCGGGCGTGGGCCTCCTTGAAGTGGGCGGCCGCGCTCTTCTTGCCCTTGCGCTCCGACCACAACCACTCGGCGTAGGTGGCGAAGCCCTCGTTGAGCCAGAGGTCCTTCCAGCGCCGGATGGTCAGGCTGTTGCCGAACCACTGGTGGGCCAGCTCGTGCGCGATGATCATCTCGTCGGGCTGGAAGCCGCCGTAGAGCGGCTTGGTCTGGTTTTCCAGGGCGTAGCCGGCGCTGTAGTCGTCGACGATGCCGCCGGTCGAGGAGAACGGGTAGGGCCCGAACACCGTGGCCCAGTAGTCGGTGGCCTCGCCGGAGATCCGGTGGAGCGAGTCGAGCGAGTCTTTGTACTTCGGGTCGGCGGCGGCCAGGTTGGGGATGCCGCCGGGCGTGGCGCCCTCGCGCAGCTCGAACTTGCCCAGCGTGGCCGTGGCCAGGTAGGTCGCCATCGGATGGCGCTCGCGCCAGCGGTAGGTGGTGCGGCCCCCGGAGGTGGTGGGCTCGCCGACCCGCTCGCCGTTGGCGAGGGCCGTCAGCCCGGCCGGCACGGTGATCGTGAAGTCGAACGTGGCCTTGTCGGAGGGATGGTCGTTGCCGGGGAACCAGGTCTTGGAGCCGTTGGGCTCGGAGGCCACGAAGGCGCCGTCGGAGGTCGGGATGAACCCGTAGGTGCCCAGGTTGGCGTGGTCCTGGGCGGGCTTGGGCATGCCGGAGTAGGTGACCTTGACCGTGAAGTCGCTGTCGTCGCCGATCGGCTCGGCGGGCCGCACGGTCAGCTCGTCGCCCTTCCTGCCGAACGTGGCCGGCACCCCGTCGACCGTGACCTCGCGCACGTCGAGCCCGCTCAGGTCGAGGTTGAAGCTGGTCAGGTCGTGGGTGGCGGCGGCGCTGATGGTGGCCACGCCGTCGAGCCGCTTGGTGGCGGGCGTGTAGCCGACGACCAGGTCGTAGTGGGAGACGTCGTAGCCGCCGTTGCCGTCGCCGGGGAAGTCGGGGTCGCCGATGCCGGCCGCGCCCACGCCCTCGGCCGCCCCGGCGGCCGCGGCGGAGGGGGTGGACGTGGCCCGGCCGGTCGGCGGCTCGCCGGCGGGCGAGCAGGCGAGCACGCTGACGAGCGTCGCGAGCATGGCCACCCGGCGTCTGGTGGAACGCATAGGCGAACGGGCCCCCTTCAGGTCGTGACCAGAATATTACGCTGAGTCAGGCGTTCACCACGACCGTCCGGGCTGCCTTGTCATGAAGGGCCTGTTTACGGGGGTCGAAGAGGATCCAGCCGAGATCCAGCAGGGTGCCGACGCAGCAGAGCCAGCCGAGCGCGGTGGCCACGGCCTGCCTGACCGCCGCCTGCCCCACGCCTATCCTCCCGTCGTACTCGGACACGACACGGAGGCCGAAGAGCTTCTTGCCCAGAGTCTGACCGTTCCAGAAGGCGTGCAGCAGCCAGAAGTACAGGAAGGCCACCAGACCTGCCAGAAAGGTGTGCTGCACCGGATAGCGGTCCCAGGCGCCTCTGCTCGCGTCCCAGACGTAGTCCCAGCTCGTCCGGGTGAAGGGGGCGGAGATGACGATGACGACGAGCCAGTCGAGGACGCCGGCGAACAGCCGCCGCCAGCGTCCCGCCAGCCCCGGTGGCGGCAGTCCCATGAGATCTGGATGACCACCACCAAGTCGGGACAAACTAAAGGTTGCCCCTGCGTTCCTGCTCGCGCTCGATGGCCTCGAACAGCGCCTTGAAGTTGCCCTTGCCGAACCCGAGCGAGCCGTGCCGCTCGATGAGCTCGAAGAAGACCGTGGGCCGGTCCTGCACGGGCTGGGTGAAGATCTGCAGCAGGTAGCCGTCCTCGTCGCGGTCCACCAGGATGCGGCGCTTCTTCAGCTCCTCGATCGGCACGCGCACCTTGCCGATGCGCTCGCGCAGCTCGGGGTCGTCGTAGTACGAGTCGGGCGTGTCCAGGAACTGCACCCCGGCCGCCCGCATGTGGTCGACCGTGGTCAGGATGTCGTTGGTGGCCAGCGCGATGTGCTGCACGCCGGGACCGCCGTAGAACTCCAGGTATTCGTCGATCTGCGACTTCCTGCGGCTGACGGCCGGCTCGTTGAGCGGGAACTTGACCTTGCGGGTGCCGTCGGCCACGACCTTGGACATGAGCGCCGAGTATTCGGTGGCGATGTCGTCGCCGACGAACTCCGCCATGTTCGTGAAGCCCATCACCTCGCGGTAGAACTCCACCCACTCGTCCATCCTGCCCAGCTCGACGTTGCCGACGCAGTGGTCCACCGCCTGGAACAGCCGGCCGTGCTTGGTGGCGGGCGGGGCGACCAGCGGCTCCGCGGGCGCGTAGCCGGGCAGGTAGGGGCCGGCGTAGTTGGACCTGTCGACCAGGGTGTGCCGCGTCTCGCCGTACGTCGCGATGGCCGCGAGCACCACCTTGCCGTGGTCGTCCTCCATCGTGTACGGCTCCGCCAGCCCCTTGGCCCCGTGCTTGACCGCGTAGGCGTACCCCGCCTCGACGTCGGGCACCTCGATGGCCAGGTCGATCACCCCGTCGCCGTGCTCGGCCACGTGCCGCGCCAGGTCCGTGCCGGGCCGGACCGAGGCCCGGAACTCGAACGTGGCGCTGCCCGAGGTCAGCACGTACGCGGCCAGGTCCGGGCTGCCGTTCTCCGGCCCGCGGTAGGCCACGAGTCGCATGCCGAACGCGGTCGAGTAGTAGTGGGCCGCCTGCTTGGCGTTGCCGACGGCGAACACCACGGCGTCCATGCCGTTGACCGGAAAGACATCACTCATACCTCAAACTCTGGATTTGTCTGGACGAGTTGCGCAAGAGTTACCTGAATGAGTGCACAATCTGCCTAGTGCTCCGGCGATCTCTCCGGTAATGCTGTGCAGCATGACGACGATCGACGACCTCGACGCCCGGCTGATCGCCCTGCTGACGAAGGAGCCCCGGCTGGGGGTGCTGGAGTGCTCACGGAGGCTGGGGGTGGCCCGTGGCACGGTCCAGGCCAGGCTCGACCGGATGGTCGACAGGGGGGTGATCACCGGCTTCGGGCCCGACGTGTCGCCGGCCGCGCTCGGCTACGACGTCACCGCGTTCGTCAGCATGGAGATCCGGCAGGTGGCCGGGCACGATCCGGTGGCCGACCGGCTGGCGCGCATCCCGGAGGTGCTGGAGGTCCACACGATCACCGGCGACAGCGATCTGCTGTGCCGGGTGGTCGCCAGGACGAACGCGGATTTGCAACGGGTTATCGATCGGATCGTCGATGTACAGGGCGTACTCAGGACTAATTCGATCATCGCCCTTGACACTCCGGTTCCGTATCGGGTGTTGCCTTTGGTCGCCGATGTTCCGCGTCGCGAGGGCCGTTAGCCGTACTATCGGCAAGGGACGAGGCACCATTGTCGATCGTTTACCCTTACCATTCGCCCAGCTTGCGGGGGTTGGGCGAGGCTCGACGAGGGGAGGTCGTGGGTGCGGAGCGGCGGTGGTAAGGGAATGCGGAAACGGCGGATTCTCCGGGTTGTTCTGATTTCAATCGGCACGGGAATCCTCGTACTGGTCGGGCTTTTCGCCGTAGCCTGGGCGCTGACTCCGATTCCGGACACAACCCAGAAACAGGCCACCGCGCAGGGTTCGGTGATCTATTACCGCGACGGCAAGAGCGTGCTCGCCCGGCAGGGGGTCGACCGCAGGAGGGTCGATCTCGCCCAGGTGCCCAAGCACGTGCGCGACGCGGTCATCGCCGCCGAGAACCGCTCGTTCTACGACGACGCCGGCGTCTCGCTCAAGGGCACCGCGCGGGCCGTGTGGTCCACCGTCACCGGGCAGCAGCTCCAGGGCGGCTCCACCATCACCCAGCAGCTCGTGCGCAACTACTACAGCGGGCTGAGCCAGGAACGTTCCGTCACCCGCAAGTTCAAAGAGATCCTCATCGCGATGAAGGTCGACCAGTCCAAGTCGAAGGACTGGGTGCTGGAGCAGTACCTCAACACGATCTACTTCGGCCGGGGCGCCAACGGCGTGCAGTCGGCCGCGCGCGCCTACTTCGGCAAGGACGTCGAGGAGCTGAGCGTGGCCGAGGGCGCCTACCTCGCGGCGGTGATCCAGCAGCCCAGCCGCTTCGCCGACCCCAAGGGCTCCGACCTGGCGGCGGCCAGGGCGCGCTGGCGGTCGGTGATCGACGCGATGGGGCAGACCGGCGCGCTGACCCCCCAGCAGGCGGCCGCCGAGACGTTCCCCGAGCTGCGCGTGCCGAAGAAGCCGTTCGAGCTCAAGGGGCAGGCCCAGTACATGCTGGAGCAGGTCACGGCCGAGCTCAACCGCCGCGGCTACACCGACGAGGACATCAACAGCGGCGGCCTCAAGATCGTCACGACGTTCGACAAGAAGCTCATGCAGGCCGCCCAGCGGGCGGTGGACGACGTGCTGCCCGACAACACGCCCAAGAAGGTGCGCACGGGGCTGGCGGCCGTCGATCCCGGCACCGGCGAGGTCGTCGCCTTCTACGGCGGGCGGCCGTCGCAGTCGCAGTACTACGACAGCGCGTTCTCGGCCAAGGTCATGGCCGGGTCCACGTTCAAGCCGTACACGCTGGCCGCGGCCCTCGACAACGGCTTCGACCTGTCCACCAGGGTCGACGGCAACTCGCCGCTGCGCGTGGCCTCGGCCGCCCAGGCCATCCCCAACGACGGCGACCGCTCCTACGGCCAGATCAACCTGGTCAGCGCCACCCAGAACTCCGTCAACACCGCGTTCGTGGACCTCGGCCAGAAGGTCGGCCTGGACAAGGTGGCCAAGACCGCCGAGGCGGCCGGCATCCCCGCCGCCCAGCTGGAGAAGCAGAAGAGCGCCGCCTCCTTCCCGCTCGGCGTGTCCTCCGTCAGCGCCGTCCAGAACGCCTCCGGCTTCTCCACCTTCGCCAACAAGGGCGTGCACATGGAGGCCCACGTGGTGCGGTCGGTCACCGACGCGGAAGGCCACAAGGAGGTCGTCAAGCCGGCCTCGACGAGGGTGGTCAGCGAGCAGGCCGCCGCCGACACCACCTTCGCGATGCAGCAGGTCGTCAAGTACGGCACCGGCACCGCCGCCAGGCTCTACGACCGCCCGGTGGCCGGCAAGACGGGCACCACGGACGACTCGCGCTCGGTCTGGTTCAACGGCTTCACCCCGCAGCTCGCGGTGGCGGTCAACATGTTCCGCGACGACAACGCCACGGTCTCGATCCCCGGCTACGGCACGCAGTTCGGCGGCCAGCTCCCGGCGCAGATCTGGCGGGCGTTCATGACGGAGGCGATGGCGGGCAAGCCGGTCGAGGAGTTCCCCGAGCCGTCGGAGTTCGGCTGGTCGTCCGGCTACTCGCAGCCCGAGCGCGGCATGGGCGGGCCCGACCGGACGTACCCGCGGCCGGGGAACCAGGACGACTGGGACTCGCCCGAGCCGGGCACCGGCCCGCCGCCGTCCTCCGGCCCGCCGGCCACGCAGGGGCCGCGCGGCGACGGCCCGCCGGAGGAGCAGGAGGAGGAGCCCTCCCCGTCCGACCTCGACCTGCCCGCCCAGCCGTCACTCCAGGAGGAGGACACGGTGGACGACGGCCGCGACCGCCAGGAGCGCCAACCGGCCCGCTGACCCGTCACGACCCCGACGCCCGCGCCCTTCCGCGACCACGCGCCCGGCCGCGCCTTCCCGCGCCCTTCCGCGACCACGCGCCGGGCCGCGCCCTTCCGCGCCCTTCCGCGACCACGCGCCGGGCCGCGCCCTTCCGCGCCCTTCCGTGACCACGCGCCCGCCGGAGCGCCGGGCCCGGGCAGTGGCGCGATCCGGGGTCGTGCCGGTGCTCGGGGTCTCCCGGTGGGCCGGGGTCAGCCGGAGGAGAGTTCGGCGCGCAGGGCGTCGGTGGTCGTCACCGGCATCCGGCACGTGAAGCCCCTGCACACGTAGGCGGCCGGCGCCTCGCCCACCAGCCCGCGCCCCTCCAGCAGGGCGGGGAAGACGGGCTCGCGCGGCACGAGCGGATCGCCCGTGCCCCGGTCGGCGGTGTCGCCCCGCCCGAGCGCGACGACCAGCCCCGGCGTGTCGGCCAGCAGCGCCTGCCTGTGCAGCGCCGCCGTGCGCGGGTCGTCGGCGGGGCCGACCACCGCCACCTCCACCGGCCCCGACAGCGCGGCCCGCGCCACCGCCAGCCCCCACCCGGCGAACCTGGCGTGCCCGGGCGCCAGCACCGACACGGTGCCGAGCGCGGCCTGGGCGGCCTCGCGGTGCCGCGTCGAGCCGGTCAGGGCGCCGTAGGAGAGCAGCGCGCCCGCGGCGGCGTACTGGCCCGAGGGGGTGGCGTTGTCGGTCGGGTCCTGGGGGCGCTGGAAGAGCCGCTCGGCGTCGTCGGCGGTGTCGTAGAAGCCGCCGGCGCCGTCGGAGAACCGGTCGAGCACGGTGTCGAGCAGCGCGCCCGCCAGCCGCAGCCACCGGGCCTCGCCGGTCACGCCGTACAGGGAGATCAGGCCCTCGGCCAGGTTGCCGTAGTCGTCGAGCACCCCGGCGTTCGCGCCCGCCCGGCCGTCCCGGGAGGTGCGCAGCAGCCTGCCGCCGGTCACGTGCAGGCCGGCCAGCAGCTCGGCCGCCTCCGTGGCCGCCGCCACCAGGTCGGGCCGCTCGAAGACGGCGCCGGTCTCGGCCAGGGCCGCGATGGCCAGGCCGTTCCAGGAGGCCACGACCTTGTCGTCGCGGCCGGGGCGCACCCGCCGCTCCCTGGCGGCCAGCAGCCGCGCCCGCACGTCCGCGTAGCGCGCCGGGTCCTCGGGGTCGCGCAGGAGCTGCAGCACCGACGTGCCGTGCTCGAACGTGCCCTCCGGCGTCACCTCGAACAGCCCGCCCGCCCAGCGGCCGTCGTCGTCGCCGAGCGCCTCGCGCAGCTCGCCGGGGGTCCAGACGTAGTATTTGCCCTCCACGCCCTCGCTGTCGGCGTCGAGCGCCGAGGCGAAGCCGCCCTCCGGGGTGCGCAGCTCGCGCAGCAGCCAGCCGGCCGTCTCCAGCGCCACCCGCCGGGCGAGCTCGCCGCCGCCCGCCTTCCACCAGTGGGTGTAGACGCGCAGCAGCAGGGCGTTGTCGTAGAGCATCTTCTCGAAGTGCGGCACCACCCAGGCGTCGTCCACGCTGTAGCGCGCGAACCCGCCGCCGAGCTGGTCGTAGATGCCGCCCCGGGCCATCGCCTCCAGCGTCTTGCCGCTCATCTCGCGCTCGCCCGAGCGCAGCAGGAACTCCAGCACCATCGACGGCGGGAACTTCGGCGCCCCGCCGAACCCGCCCCTGGCGGCGTCGAACGACTCGCGCAGGTTGCCCAGGGCCTGCCGCAGCGTCTCCTCGCCCGGCAGCGGGCCGCTGGGCAGCGTGGTGTTGGCGTTGAGCGCCTCGACCACCTTCGCCCCCTGCTTCAGCACGGAGTCCCTGTCGCCCGTCCACACGTTGTGGACCTCGGTGAGCAGGCGCCGGAACTGGGGGCGCGGGAAGTAGGTGCCGCAGTAGAACGGGTGGCCGTCGGGCGTGGCGAACACCGTCATGGGCCAGCCGCCCTGCCGGGTCATGGCCTGCGTGGCGCCCATGTAGACGGCGTCGACGTCGGGCCGCTCCTCGCGGTCCACCTTGATGTTGACGAAGTGCTCGTTCATCAGGCGGGCGGTCTCGGCGTCCTCGAAGCTCTCGTGTGCCATGACGTGGCACCAGTGGCATGCCGAGTAGCCCACGCTGATCAGCAGGGGCACGTCGCGCCGCCGCGCCTCCCGCATCGCCTCCTCGCCCCACGGCCACCAGTCGACCGGGTTGTCGGCGTGCTGGAGGAGGTAGGGAGAGGTCTCACTGCCGAGCCTGTTCATAAGCTCAGGCTCTCATACCGCCCCGCCGGGGCCGCGCGCGCGAGCGGGCCGCGGCGCGAGCCCCGTCTCCTGACGGCCGGGCCGCGACGGCGGCTGACTGCGGGCGGGGGGACGGCGTAGGTTACGGGGCGTGGATATGGACTTCGTCTGCGCCCACGCCGGCCGTCCGGCGTCCGCCATCACGCGCAGGGACGTGGCGCGCGCGCTGCTCGCCGTGCCCTCGGGGGTGGCGCTCGTGGCGCTGCCCGACCTGCGGCGGGCCATGATGTCGGCGGGCAACCCGCTGTCCCTGCCCTTCTGGGAGTCCGCCAAGGCGACCCTCAGCTCGATCGAGGCGGGGGTGGCCACGGTCGGTGACGTGCAACGGTGGGTCGAGTCCACCGGCACCGAGCCGGTCCTCATGACGCCCGGCTACTTCGTCTGGCCCGAGGAGGACGAGCGCGGGCCGGTGGCGACCGAGATGTTCGCGCGGCTGGTCGCGTACCTGGAGGAGCGGGTCGAGGCCGGGGAGATCGACCCCGACGCGCTGGCGACCGGCGACCGGGACGCCCGGGCCGCCTACGAGGAACTGCAGGAGCGCTGGCTGGGCACGCCGCTGCCGGACGGCCGGGTGCCGGGCTTCGCGGTCAGCGACGAGCAGGACGAGGAGCTGTTCGCGGCCTGGGACGAGGAGGAGGCGTTCGCGCTGTCGGAGCTGCGCCGCATCCTGGCGGAGCTGCCCAAGCCGCCCGTGCTGCCCGCCGCGGAGCTGGCGGCGGCCGCGGCGCGCCTGCGGGCGCTGCTGGCCATGCCCGGCTATCCCGCCAACGTGCTGCGGGCCTGCGCCGGGTTCGACGACCGGCCGATGCCCGACGACGACGTGGAGCTGTGGCTGACGGTGGCGGCGGGCGTGGCGGGGCCCGTCTCCGACCTGTCGGAGGGCGAGGACGTGCTGGAGGAGTTCGCCGACCTCGACGGGGAGCTGAGCGACGAGGACGCGACGCTGGCCAACCTCTGCGCGATCCAGCACGCCGACTGGCTGGCCGGGGTGGCGGCGCTGGTCAGGCTGGGGCCCGGGGTGCTGGCCTCGCCCGAGCGGATGGCGCGGCTCATCGCCGAGTCCGAGGACATCGAGATCGACGACCAGGACGCCGACGACCTGGACGCGACGGAGGGGTTGTTCGAGTCGGTGGTGAGCCTGTGGCGCCACCTCGGCATCGTGGACCGGGACGAGGTGCTCACGCCGCTGGGCTGGTGGGGGCTGCCCAAGGCGCTCGAACGCGCCTGGTCACCCGCCACCGACTGACCCGCGTCCGCCGGGGGCGCGGCGGTCACTCGGGCTCGGCGCCGTCCAGCAGGCTCTCGAACTCGGGGTGGCGCTTGATGTACTTCGCGACGTACGGGCAGACCGGCACGACGCGCAGGCCCGTGTCGGCGCTCGCCTGGAGGGCGTGGCCGACCAGCCGGCCCGCCAGCCCCTGCCCTTCGTAGGCGGGCGCGACCTCGGTGTGCGTGAGAACGATCTTCGTGGGCAGCAGGCGGTAGTCGGCGAACCCGGCGACCTTGCCGTCCACGAGAATCTCGAACCGGCTCTCCGTCGTGTTGTCGACCACTTCGATCGCCATCTACTTGGCCCTCTTGTCGTCGGCCTCGCCGGCGTGCGGCAGATCGATCTTGGCCATCTGCTTGTTCATGTTCTTCACCAGGAAGTACAGCGCGAAGCCGAGGCCGGCCACGACAAGGAAGCCGAGCAGACCCGGGCTCACTTCTCCTGCTGCTAGTGCGTTCACCCTTCCAGTCTGCCACCGGGGGGCCGTGGTCCGGCCGGCGGCACGGCCCCGGCACGGCCAGGGGCACGGCCGGCGGCACGGCCCCCGCGCGAGGTCAGTGGCAGGCGGGCTCGACCTCGTCGGCGTGGATGCCCGCGAACAGGTCGTCCTCGGGCAGCTCGGTGTCCACCAGGGAGCGCGCGAGGTGGTAGTCCTCGGTCGGCCAGATCTCCTGCTGCAGCTCGCGCGGGCAGACGAACCAGAAGCCGTCGGGGTCGACCTGGGTGGCGTGCGCCAGCAGGGCCTCGTCGCGGATCTGGAAGTATTCGCCGCACGGCACCCGCGTGGTCACCGGCCACTTGGCGGGGCGGTCCTCCCAGCGGGAGATCCAGTCGGCGTAGGGGGAGCCGAGGCCGCGCTCGGTCATCGCCTCGTGCAGCGCCTCGAAGCGCTCCTTGGTGAAGCCCATCTGGTAGTAGAGCTTCAGCGGCTGCCAGGGGTCGCCGGTGCCGGGGTAGCGGTCGGGGTCGCCGGCCGCCTCGAACGCCTCGACGGAGACCCGGTTGGTCATGATGTGGTCGGGGTGCGGGTAGCCGCCGTCGTCGTCATAGGTGATGATCACGTGCGGCCGGAACTCGCGTACGGCGGCCACCAGCGGGGCCGCGGCGTCCTCCAGCTTCTGCACGGCGAAGCAGCCCTCGGGCAGCTCCTCCTCCTCGCTCTCCGGCAGCCCGGAGTCCACGAAGCCCAGGAAACGCTGCTCGACGCCGAGGATCTCGCGCGCCCGGGCCATCTCGGCCCTGCGCACCTCGCCGATGTTGGCGACGATCTCCGGGCGGTCCATCTTCGGGTTCAGCACCGACCCCCGCTCACCGCCCGTGAGGGTACAGACCAGCACTTCCACGCCTTCACGCACGTAACGCGCCATCGTCGCGGCGCCCTTGCTCGACTCGTCGTCGGGGTGGGCGTGGACGGCCATCAGCCTCAGCGGTGCACTCACGGGCCAGATGCTCCTCAGTAGGACCGGACAGTCGCCCAGAGAGGTTAGTTTCTGCTGGGCGGTCGCGAGGGCACACCCCTCGCGGGCGACAATTGTCTCGGATAACGCTGAGGGAGTGCAGGGAGATTCCGCCATGGTCACCAGAGATGCCGGGAACGGGCCCGTTCTCGGCACGCCCGACGACTTTCCAGACCGTCCCAAGCGAGGTGGCCGGCTGGTCGTCCACGTGGTGATCGGGGTGCTGGTCGCCATCATCGCCGGTGGCTGGGGCTACGTCATGTGGTCGATGACGGCAGGGGGCGCGGAGGCGCCGGCGCAGGTCGTGACGTTCAAGGTGAACGGTCCGAGCCGCGCGGAGATCACCTTTGAGGTGTACAAGCCAGACGATAGGGTGGCCGTCTGCCGGATCAGGGCGCTGGACGTCAATCACGCGGAAGTGGGCCTCAAGGAAGTAAGAATCCCGGCTGGTGAGGGTAGTAAGCAGCTCAAGGAAAGCCTCGACACGAGCGGTCAGGCCACTTCCGTCCACATCCAGTACTGCAATCTCGTATAGTGAGACATTTGGGGAAGCGTTCCAGCGGTTAAGTTGTTAGCCTTTCGCAATTCAACCGTACGCAACCTCAGTTGATCTCAGGGCCCCCTAGGCAAGCAAGGAGAACCCGTGGCCGACTCTCGCGATGAGAACGTCACATGGCTGACGCAGGAGGCGTACGACCGCCTGAAGGCGGAGTACGAGTATCTCTCGGGCCCCGGGCGCGTCGACATCGCCAAGAAGATCGAGGCCGCTCGGGAAGAGGGCGACCTGCGTGAGAACGGCGGCTACCACGCCGCCAAGGACGAGCAGGGCAAGATGGAGGCCCGGATCTTCCACCTCCGGCAGATCCTCGACAACGCCCAGGTGGGCGAGGCCCCCAAGGCCGAGGGTGTGGTGGGCCCCGGCATGACCGTGACCATCCGGTTCGTCGGCGACGACGACGAGGTCACCTTCCTGCTCGCCTCCCGCGAGGAGAGCGGAGCACCGATCGACGTCTATTCGCCCAAGTCCCCGCTCGGGGCGGCGATCAACGGCAAGAAGATCGGGGAGAAGGCGACCTACTCCCTGCCCAACGGACGGCAGAACACCGTCGAGATCCTCGAGGCTGTGCCGTACATCGGCAACTGACCCCCCCGCACGACGACCGCCGGGCCCCCGCTGGCCCGGCGGAATTTTCGCGTTCCTCCGGAATCCGGGAGGACCTCAGCTTCTTAGTCAAGAGCCGTAAGCGCCGCAACACGTACAAGCTGGTGCCGTTCATCGTGGTGACCCTGGTGGCGGTGCTGACGGCCGACGTGTTGTTACTGACCCGGCCCGACACGCTCATGGAGCCGGGCCAGACGGCCATGGAGCCGGGCCAGGCGGCGCGCGCCACGCCCCGGTCGACCCCGCTGGCCCAGAAGCGGCCCCAGCAGCCGCCGGCCCGGACGGTCCAGCCCGTGGCGCCGCTGAGCAAGCTGCACAAGCCCAACCTGTTCGTGCTCACCCGCAAGCCGTTCACCGAGGAGCTGCTGCGCAAGGTCGCCAGGCTGCCGGGCGTGCGCGCCCTGGAGCTCGCCGACGCGGCCTCGATCACGCTCGACGGCAAGCGGGTGCAGACGCTGGCGGTCAACCCCTCCACGTTCCGCTCCTACACGCCCAAGGTGACCGCCTCCTCCGACGCGCTGTGGCAGAACGTGGCCGCCGGCGACGTGGCGGTCTCGTTCGTGCTGGGCAACGACGGCGGGCTCTCGCTGCACCGCAGGGTGTCGGTCGGGGGCGCCGGGCAGCTGCGGGTCGGCGCGTACGCGACCACCGGGTTCGGCGCCGTGGACGCCGTCGTCTCCAGGGACGTCGGCCGCGCGCTCGGCCTGCCCCGCGACAACGCGCTGATCGTCAGCGCCCCTAAGGCCGACTCCGAGGAGCTGCGCAGGAAGATCCTGCGCCGGCTGCCCAAGGGCACCCAGGCGGTGCTGGTCAACCCGGTGCTGCCGGAGCCGCGTCAGGAGGTGCCCCAGCAGAACTGGCCGGTGGGCTCGTTCATGACGGGCGACCAGCTCACGGTGGCGCTCAGGGCGGCCGTCTCCAAGCTGGGCCGCCCGTACGTGTGGGGCGCCGAGGGCCCCGACACCTTCGACTGCTCCGGCCTGGTGCAGTGGGCCTACGCCAAGGCGGGCGTGCGGATGCCCCGGGTGACGCACCAGCAGTGGGTGACCGGGCCGCAGGTGCCGTACGCGCAGGCGCAGCCGGGCGACCTGCTCTTCTGGCGCAACGACCCGACGAACCCGGGATACATTTCGCATGTGGCGATCTACTGGGGCGACGGGAAGATGTTGCACGCGCCGCGCACCGGCGACGTGGTCAAGATCGTCCCGGTGAGCACCCGCAACCTGGCCGGCGTGGTGCGGGTCAGCCCCACGGCCGCCGCCCAGGTCCGCTAGCCCCGGGTCCCGGCCTCCGCCCAGGTCCGCTGACCCCGAGTCCCCGGCCTCCGCTCAGGGCCGCTGACCCCGAGTCCCGGCCTCCGGCCGCCGCTCAGACCAGCCGACCCGCTCCCGGCCTCCGGCCGCGCTCGGTCCCTTTCTTCGGCGCGCAGTCCTTGCTGTCCCCTGCGTGCAATCGGGTCGCAAGGCTGTAATGATGATTACATGGCAACAGACGACATGACGGCGCAGATCCGCGGCTGGTTCACGGGGCGCCTGCCTGAGGGATGGTTCACCGGCGCGCCCGAGATCGTCAGGGACCGCGAGGAGATCGCGGTGCTCGGCACCCTTCCCGGCCCGCCCGCCGACGTGCCCGAGGTCGAGCGGGCCGCGCTCATCGACGGGCTGGCCCGCAGGTTCAGGGAGGAGACGCGCGAGCGGCGGATCGAGATCGCCAGGGAGGCCGAGCACACGTTCCGCCAGAAGGTGTCCTGGGGCGTCGTCTGCGGGGGCGAGACTGTGATGTTCACCACACTCTCCGTGCCCGTCATGACCCGATTGCGCCAGTCCGAACGGCAGGTCCTCGACACGCTCGTGGCCGCCGGCGTGGCCCGGAGCCGCAGCGACGCGCTGGCCTGGTGTGTCCGTCTTGTCGGGAGGAACACCGACACCTGGCTGGCCGAGTTGAGAGACGCTCTGCGGCACGTCGACCGCGTTCGCGCCGCGGGGCCCGACGTCAATTCCTGAGTTCTCCCAGCGGAAACGGCGCGGCGAATGGACTAAACCACTTCGGAAATTGGTTTAGACCAGCCCAATTGGACTGGACCACTGGACTGAATTTCCTCTTTTAAATCCGCTCGGCCTGGGTAGGCTCCCCCAATCGTCAGGGCCGCTGCCTGCGGCGACGTCCTGACCAATAGGTCTATGCCAATTGGCTTTAGGGCCGCTCCGTCGTTAATGATGACTGGGCCCTGAGAGAGTGGAGGAGTCACAGTCGTGTCCGTTTCCGTGGAAGTAGCAGCGCCCACCAGCAATAGAGAATTGGCCGCGTGGGTGAACGAGATCGCAGCCCTCACCCAGCCGGACCGCGTCGAGTGGTGCGACGGGTCGGAGGAGGAGTGGACACGCCTGACCAACCTCCTCGTCGAGCAGGGCACGCTCACGCGCCTGGCCGCCAGGCCCAACAGCTTCTACGCCAAGTCCGACCCCACCGACGTGGCGCGGGTCGAGGACCGTACCTTCATCTGCTCCGAGCGGGAACAGGACGCCGGGCCGACGAACAACTGGATCGCGCCCGACGAGATGCGCCGCACGTTCGGCGAGCTGTTCAAGGGCTGCATGCGCGGCAGGACCATGTACGTGGTGCCGTTCTGCATGGGCCCGCTCGGCGGCGAGATCTCCCAGCTCGGGGTGGAGATCACCGACTCCGCGTACGTGGCCGTCTCCATGCGCATCATGACCCGCATGGGCGAGCGGGCCCTGCGCCTGATCGAGGAGCGGGGCGAGTTCGTCAAGGCGGTCCACTCCGTCGGGGCGCCCCTGGAGCCCGGCCAGGCGGACGTGCCGTGGCCGTGCAGCTCCACCAAGTACATCAGCCACTTCCCCGAGACCCGCGAGATCTGGTCCTACGGCTCCGGCTACGGCGGCAACGCGCTGCTCGGCAAGAAGTGCTACGCCCTGCGCATCGCCAGCGTCATGGCCCGCGACGAGGGCTGGCTGGCCGAGCACATGCTCATCCTCAAGCTCACGCCGCCCACGGGCGAGACCCGCTACATCGCCGCGGCCTTCCCCAGCGCGTGCGGCAAGACCAACCTGGCCATGCTCAAGCCCACGATCCCCGGCTGGAAGGTCGAGACGATCGGCGACGACATCGCCTGGATGCGCTTCGGCGAGGACGGCCGCCTCTACGCGATCAACCCGGAGGCCGGCTTCTTCGGCGTCGCCCCCGGCACCGGCGAGGTGACCAACGCCAACGCGATCAAGACGCTGTGGGGCAACAGCATCTTCACCAACGTCGCGCTCACCGACGACGGCGACGTGTGGTGGGAGGGGCTCACGGAGGAGCCGCCCGCGCACCTGACCGACTGGAAGGGCCGCTCCTGGACGCCCGGCGGCGACGAGCCCGCCGCCCACCCCAACGCGCGCTTCACCACCCCCGCCTCCCAGTGCCCGACCATCGCACCGGAGTGGCAGGACCCCAAGGGCGTGCCGATCTCGGCGATCCTGTTCGGCGGCCGCCGCGCCACCGCCGTGCCTCTGGTCACGGAGTCGCTGAGCTGGCAGCACGGCGTCTTCCTCGGAGCCAACGTCGCCTCCGAGAAGACCGCCGCCGCCGAGGGCAAGGTCGGCGAGCTGCGCCACGACCCGTTCGCCATGCTGCCGTTCTGCGGCTACAACATGGGCGACTACTTCGCCCACTGGCTGAAGATCGGCCGCCGCGAGGGCGCGAAGCTGCCGCGGATCTACTACGTCAACTGGTTCCGCAAGAACGAGGCGGGCGAGTTCGTCTGGCCCGGCTTCGGCGAGAACAGCCGCGTGCTCAAGTGGATCGTCGAGCGGCTCAACGGCGAGGCCAAGGCCGTGCCCACCCCGATCGGCCTGCTCCCCGCCGACCTCGACACCCAGGGCCTGGACCTGTCGGACGAGGACCTGCGCACGCTGCTGACCGTCGACCGGGACGTCTGGCGCGAGGAGGCCGCGCTGATCCCGGCCCACTTCGACACCTTCGGCGGCCACCTGCCGAAGGAGCTGTGGGACGAGTACAACGCCCTGCTCGACCGCCTCGGCTGAGGCCCTGCCCGACCGCCTCGGCTGAGGCGGCGTCCGGGCCACCACGGCGCCGGCCGTCCTCGCGACGGCCGGCGCCGTCCGGTGTCCGGTGACGGTTCCAGCGTGCGAGTCGCCCGCCCCCGGCGCAGCTAAATGCGCAAAAGCTGTCCCTCCGTTGACGCGGCCTTTACCGTGCGCATAAGAGATGTCGTGCCGGTGACCCGCCGGCTCGACCGGCCGCACGAGGGGAGGCCGCACATGGAGCTGTTCCTGCTGATCTTTTCGGTGGCCATCGCGGCGTACGCCGCCGTCACCGTCTCGGCCGTCCGCACCGAGCACGCCGCCGTCCGGGCGCTCACCACGGGGCTCGGCCTGCGGAACGTGAACCACTACGACCTGGCGTACCTGGTGGGCGGCCCGCGCCGGGTGGCGGAGACCGCCATCGCGCTGCTGGCCGACGCCCAGGCCATCCGGGTCTCCCGCGGGGGGCGGGTGCACCGGGTGTCCGGCGCCGGCTCTCGCGAGCCCGTCGAGGAGGCCGTGCTGGGCGCGGTGGCGGCCCAGTCCGGGCTGACCGTGACCGCGCTGAAGGCCGAGGTCTGCCGCGGCCCGGCGATGGGGGCGATCAAGCAGCAGCTCATGGCTCAGGGGCTGCTCATGCCCGACGGCTCCTTCACCCGGGTCAGGGCGCTGAGCGTGCGGCTGCGGGCGCTGTCGGTGGTGGCCTTCGCGGGCGTCGCGGTCGAGGGGCTGACCGTGGCCATGGGCGCGGCGGACGGGACCCTGTACGCCTGGCTCGCCCTGCTCGTCTTCGCGGGCACGGGCATCGGCGCGGAGGTCGTGCACCGCGACCACCGCAACGCCATGCGGGCCGCCCTGACCCCGTCGGGCCAGGAGGCGCTCGACACGGCCCGGCGGGCGAACGCCCGGGGCATCGCGCGGGGGCCCGTCCCGCTCGCCCTGTACGGGCTGGGCGAGGTGCGCGATCCCGACCTGCGCAGGCAGCTCGGCAAGGAGCGGCGGCGCCGGGCCTCGTACGCCGGCGACGGCGCGGCCGGCTGCGGCGGTGGCGGCAGCCCCTCGACCGGCGGTTCGAGCTGCGGCAGCGGCACGTCCGGCTGCGGCGGCGGCAGCGGTTGCGGCGGCGGTGGCTGCGGCGGGGGAAGCTGAACGTGAGGGAGTCCGGGGGCGTGGAGCTGGGGGTGGGCATCGGGTGGCGTCCGGAGCTGGACCTGAGCATCGAGCGGATGGCCGGGGTCGACTTCGTCGAGGTGGTCGCCGAGAACATCAGGCCCGCCGGCCTGCCCGAGTCCCTGCGGGTGCTGCGCGGACGGGGCCTGCCGGTGATCCCGCACGGGGTGTCGCTCGGGGTCGGCGGCGCGGAGCCGCCCTCCCCGGCCCGGCTGGCCCACCTGGCCGCCTGCGCGCAGGCCCTGGACGCGCCGCTGGTCAGCGAGCACCTGGCGTTCGTCCGCGGCGGGGGCGTGGAGGCCGGGCACCTGCTGCCCGTGCCGCGCACCCGCGAGTCGCTGCGGGTCGTCACCGAGAACGTGCGCCGCGCGCAGGACGCGCTGCCCGTCCCGCTGGCCCTGGAGAACGTCGCGGCCGTCTTCGGCTGGCCCGGCGACGAGCTGACCGAGGCGCAGTTCCTGGCCGAGCTGGTGGAACGGACCGGGGTGGGGCTGCTGATCGACGTGGCCAACCTCTACACCAACCAGGTCAACCTGGGACTGCCCGCCGTGGCGGCGCTGGACGCGCTGCCGCTGGATCACCTCGCCTACGTGCACGTCGCCGGCGGGTACGAGCACCACGGCCTCTGGCACGACACCCACACCATGGCCGCGCCCCAGGCGGTGCTCGACCTGCTGACGGAGCTGTGCGCGCGGACGAGCCCGCCCGGCGTGCTGCTGGAGTGGGACGACGACTACCCCAGCGACGCCGTCCTGGCCGGCGAGCTGTCCCGGATCAGGACCGCCATGGCCCTGGCCGCCCCCCGGGAGCCCCGATGACCCCCCCTGTGTCAACCTCACGCTGGAACATGCTCGGTCGTTTGCTTGGTAAGGGCGGCTGCAGCGCCGTGTTGATGGGGGTTGTAGGGCCTGCCGTCGAG
>NZ_JOAG01000030.1 GCF_000725485.1 Nonomuraea candida
CCGGCAGCAGCACCGGCACCTGGACCCGCCAGCACACCACCATCGAGAGCGGATACTTCCGCAACCTCACCTACGTGCCCCGCACCGGCCGCGTGCTGATCATCGCCGGATTCAACACCCTCCGCCACGCCGACATCGACTTCGGCCGCTCCACCGGCCCGTACTACAAACTGGTCAACCGGCACAGCGGCAAAGTCCTCGACGCCTACGGCGCCGCCCTCGCCGACGGCACCAACCTCGTGCAATGGACGGACAACGGCGGCCACAACCAGCACTGGCACATCACCGACGTCGGCGACGGCTACCGGGCACTGCTCAACCGCAACAGCGGCCGCGCCGTGTCCATCTTCGGGGCCGACACCGCCGACGCCGCACGAGCCGCCCAGTGGGTGCAGAACCTCGCCTTCGACCAATCCTTCACCCTCGAACCGGTCGGCGCCTACTACAAGATCCGCGCCCGCCACAGCGGCAAGCTGCTCAGCGTCGGAGGCGGGTCGACCGCCGACGGCGCCCAGGTCATCCAGTGGCCGGACCAGAACCGGCCCGAACAGCACTGGTCACTGGTCCAGGTGCCGAGCTAGCGCACCGGCGACGCACGCCACGACGGGGGCGGAGGAAGGGCACCGATCCGGGGCCGGTGGCCTTCCTCTTCCGCACACCGGCAGGAAAGGCCCGCCGACGGCCGCCCAGCAGCGGTTGGCAACCGAACGCACGAACCACTGTGGCCGTCCCCATGCGAGGGAATCGAGGTCCCGCAGAATGCGCATGTCATCCCCAGGTCCAGCGGCGGGACGCGCATGGTCGTCACGGCCACGCCGCCGCCGGCACACGTTCATCGGTGCATCCCTCTCGTGCTTGGCCCTGCTCCTCGGCATCGGCGCGCAACCCGCCGTGGCGTTGACGGGCGATGTCGCGATGCACGATCCCTCCGTCATCAAGGCGGGCAGTTGTTACTACGGCTATTCGACCGGAACCAGCGGCCGCGGCGGAGGGACGATCTCCATTCGCCGCACCTGCGACGCGGGCGGCGCGAGCGGATGGACGTATGTCGGCACCATCTTCAACTCGGTACCGGCGTGGATCACGGCTCGCCTCGGCCGGACCCCGCCGGAGCTGTGGGCCCCGGATATCAACTACTTCAACGGGATGTATCACCTCTACTACGCCGCCTCCTACTGGGGTCAGCAGACGACCGCGCTGATGGGGCTCGCCACCGCGCCGGACCCGGCCGGCCCGTGGACCGACCGCGGCGAGGTCACCGACATCAACTACCCCATCGACCCGAACGTGTTCACCGCCGATGGCACCATGTACGTCATGTGGGGCTCCTGGCCCGGAACCTACCTGCGCGTCCTCGACCCGGTGACGGGCAAGCTCTCGCCGTCGGACACGAGAATGTGGCGCATCGCGGAGAACATCGAGAACCAGGCGATGATGCGAGACGGCGCGTACTACTACCTCTTCGGATCGAGGGGCACCTGCTGCGTGGGCACCAACAGTACGTACTACACCGTGGTCGGCCGCTCGACGAGCCCGGCAGGCCCGTTCCTCGACCGCGACGGCGTGGACATGGCGAGGGGCGGCGGCACCACCGTTCTCACCGGTGCGCACCCCCAGGTAGCAGCCGGCGGCGGTGATCCCTTCGACGACGGGCCGCAGCGCATGTTCGCCTACCACTTCTACGACGCCAACGCCAACGGCCGCGGCACGCTGAACATCCGCCCCATCACGTTCAGCGGCGGATGGCCTGTCATGGGTCAGCCGCTGGGGACGACCACGCCGGTGTACGAGCGGATCAGCAACCGCAACAGCGGCCAAGTGCTCGACGTGAACGCCAGCTCGACGGCCGACGGCACCCCGATCATCCAATGGCCCTGGTACAACGGGGCGAGCCAGCAGTGGACATTCCAGGACGCCGGCGGCGGCCACTTCCGCATCGTGAACCGCAACAGCGGCAAGTGCCTGGATGTCAACGGCGCGTCGACCGCCGACGGCACAGCCGTCATCCAGTGGCCGTGCGGGACCGGCGCCAACCAGCAATGGCAGTGGGTGGCGACCGGCGCGTACTTCCAGCTCCGCGCCCGGCACAGCGGAAAATGCGCCGACGTGACCGGCGCATCGACCGCCAACGCGGCGGCCGTCATCCAGTGGCCGTGCGGGACCGGCGCCAACCAGCAATGGACACGCGCGGCATGGTGATCGCGGCATGGTGATCGCGGCATGGTGATCGCGGCATGGTGATCGCGGCATGGTGATACGGCACGCGACATCGCGGGAGAGGCGCCGTCATGACAGCCCCTTGCGGCTGCGCCGAGCGCACCTCTCCCGCGACGTGGCCAGACGCCTGGCCGCCGCCGGGGATGCGGCCGGACTTGCCGGGGCCGGACCTGCCGGGGCCTGGCTTGCCGGGGCCGGACTTGCCGGGGCCTGGCTAGCGGCCCCAGATCCGCCAGGTCTGGTTCAGCGGGCCGGCCTGGTTGACGGGGTTGCAGGTCCACTGGTGGACGACCGCGCGGGGCGCGGTGGAGATGGCGCTGACGTCCACGCACTTTCCGCTGTGCCGGGCGACGAGCTGGTAGTCATGGGGATCGTTGCCCGGGTAGGTGACCTTGCGCAACGTGAACTGCTGGTTCTGGGCGCCGTTGCCGCAGCTCCATTGGATGAGGGGGGCGCCGTCAGCGGCCGACACCCCGGAGACGTCGAGGCACTTGCCGCTGAGCTGGTTGACGAGGGTGTAGGCGCCGGGCACGCCGGCGACCGGGCGGAAGTCCCACAGTTGCTGATCGCCGCCCTCGCAGTGGTACTGCTGCTGGACGTTGCCGTCGTCGGTCCTGAGGTCGGTGTTGTCCAGGCACTGCTGGGAATGCTGGGCGACGGCGACGGAGGTGAAGCCGCCGTCGGAGGGCGGCAGGAGCGTGACGGTGAAGGTCTCGTCGGCATCGGTGTGCGGCAGGTTCAGCGTGGCGCCGTCACCGGAGAGGGTCACGATCGTGTTCCGCACGGTGACCGGGCCCTGGACGGCGCCGCCGCCGTTGTACGGGATGCGCTGCACGACGGCGCGCACCTGGTTGTTCTGCACGATTCCCCTGGTGGCGTCCAGGCGTTGCAGGCGGACGGCGATGTTGCCGGTGGTGCCGCCGCCACCGACGAGCACCTTGGCCACGCCGTCCGCCTTGGTGGCGAAGGCGTCGTAGGCCGGGCTTGGAGTGACGGAGACGATCTGCCCGGTCTGCGAGGCGTAGAAGCGGTAGACCCACCATTCGCCCTTGGGCAGGTGCTGTCCGCTCTGGTGGCGGACGAGCAGGTTGCCCAGGTCGTTGTGCAGGTTGCCGCTGCTGGCCCAGTTCGCGCGCAGGCCGTCGGCGCCGGCGCGTTCCAGCCGGGCGATGTACCACGATCCGTCGCCGGGGTTCTGCTCGTCGGGGGCGGCGTATTCGTTGATCTGGTACGGGCGCGGATGCGGGATGCCACGCGGGTCGAGGGTGGCATTGGCGGCGGCGACGTCGGCGACCGGGTCGCCGGGCAGGGAGTGCCAGCTGATGATGTCGGGGATGACGTCGTTGGCGCGGATGAAGTCCAGGTACTGGTTCCACCAGGGGTGGCCGGGGGACGGCACGCACGCGCAGCTCGGGCCGACGATCAGCTGATCGGGGAAGGCGGCGCGGATGCGCTGGTAGCTGCGTCGCCACAGCTCGAAGTACTGCGCCTGCGGACGGTTCCAGAACAGGTTGAGGTTGGGTTCGTTCCAGATGTCCCACTGCACGGCGATCCCGGCCGCCCGCACGTCGTTGATGAGGCGGGTGAGGAAGGCGTCGTAGTCGCTCCAGTCGCCACCGTCGCCGGGGAATCGGGAGATCGGGAAGCCGTCGGCGCCCCACAGATCGTGCGGGAGCAGGATGAACTCGCCGCCGAGTGCGATGGTGCGGCGCGCCTGCGCCAGCGTGGAGTTCCAGCGGCGTTCGTAGCCGCCCGCCACCCAGCCGCCGGGAGCGCCGAGCTGGGCGCCGCCGGCGCGCATGAAGCGGAACTTGACGTCGCGGTAGAAGTGGTCGGCGGGTCCGGAGGCGTTCTCGGTCATGCCGTAGATCCAGCCGGAGGCCCGGTAGGCCGGGGAGCCGCCGGCCGTGGCGAAGTCCACGGTGATCGATTCGTCGGCGGCTTGCGCGTCGGTGGCTTGCGCGGCGGCGGCTTGCGCGGCGGTGGCCGGCAGGGCGAGGCCGGCGATGGCCAGCGCGCATACGGCGACGCGGGCGGTGGCGGTGCGGAGGAGTGAGCGTAAGCGGGTGTTCACGGGCTGCTCCTGAAGGCGGGGGGTGGGGCCGCGATGGCCCCGGGCGGCGGAGTGACCGGTGGTGCGTCCCTGCGTTCGCCGCGCCTGGGCGGCGAATCGATTCGACCCGGAGCGTAGATCCGAGGCCGGCGCGTGTCAATGCCAGATCTGGCAGACGACCCACATCACCCTGGTCAAGCTGGAACCGGCCCGAAGGCCGAAGCCTCTGCGACCCCGTGGCAGGTGACGAATCGATTCCGCGCCGACGATCACGCTGGGACGACAGCGGCGTGGCCGGGCCTGAGCCGGGAGGCGGCCTCAACCCCCCGGCCTCGGCCGACCTGCGGGCGGCCTGCGGACGGCCCGGCGGGCGGCCGGTAGCCGGCCCGGTGAGCGGCCGGTAGCCGGCCCGGTGAGCGGCGGGCAGGCGGCCCGGTGAGCGACCTGCGGGCGGCCGGCAGGCGGCCGGTGACCAGCCCCGAGCGCGGTCCTCGGCGCCGCCACCGTCAGCTAGCGTGGCGGCACGAGCGGCTTCTGTCGATGATCATGCAGAAGTCAGGAGATGGCGGCCCTATCCTTCGGCGCTCAGGGCCGTCACCGCCTGGTCGACCACCTCGGGCGCCAGCACGTGCTCGATGACCATGACGGCCGCGCCGGTGACGCCCGCGCGGTCGCCCAGGTCGCTGGTCAGGATGTTGAGATGCTGCGTGGCCAGCGGCAGGGACGTGCTGTAGATGACCTCGCGGACTCCGGCGAGCAGATGCTCGCCCGCCTCCGCGATGTCGCCTCCGACGACGATGAACGAGGGGTTGAAGAAGTTGACGACCCAGGCCAGGACCGTGCCGATCTCGCGGCCGGCCTGCCGGATCGCCTGGACCGCCCGGACGTTGCCCGCGCGCACCAGCTCGACGACGTCGCGGCTGGCGGAGGCGTCCTCGCCCGCCTCGCGCAGGCGGGCGGCCAGAGCCCCGCCGCCCGCCACGGCTTCCAGGCAGCCGGTGTTGCCGCAGCGGCAGACAACCTCCTCGAACGAGGGGACCCGGATGTGCCCGATGTCGCCGGCCGCTCCCTGGGCGCCGCGATGGAGGCGGCCCTCGCTGATGATGCCGCAGCCCACCCCCGTGCCGACCTTGACGAAGATCAGGTGCTGGACCTGCGATCTGACCGCCCAGTACTCCCCCAGCGCCATGATGTTCACGTCGTTGTCGACCAGCACGGGCGCGCCGAGCCGGGCACTGAGCCACTCGGGCACCGCGAAGCGGTTCCATCCGGGCATGATCGGCGGGTTGACGGGCGTGCCGGTGCCGTGTTCTACCGGCCCGGGGAGTCCGACGCCGATGCCGCACACGTCGGCCAGGCCGCGGCCGCATTCGGCGAGCAGCTCGTGAAAGGTCTCGACGAGCCAGGTCAGCACGGGCACCGGCCCCCGGTCGATGGGCATCTCGGCACTGCGCTCGGCGAGCGGGTTGGTCGCGAGATCGGTGACGGCCAGGCGGGCGTGCGTCACGCCGAGGTCCGCCGCGAGCACGACCCGTGCGCTCTGGTTGAAGGCGAACGTCGTCGCGGGGCGCCCGCCGGAGTGGATCGCGTCGTCGGTGGGCGCCACCAGGCGCTGGTGCATCAGCGCGTCCAGCCGGAGCGAGAGCGTCGAGCGGGCCCATCCGGTGAGCTGGGCCAGCTCGGCGCGGGTGCGCGGCCGTCCGTCGCGCAGGATCGAGAGCAGGGCCCCTGCTCCGGCGGCCGAGCCGCCGGCGTCGATCAGCGTGCTCTCAGTCAACACCTGCTCCGTTCCTTGAAACCCGAACCTTTCAGGTCACATCATAGTTATGCCATCCCTACCCGCTAGTTTTGCTTGACCGTCGACATAAGACGCCTTTAGCATCCGGCAACATGAGGGACATAAGCCAGAAACCGCCCGATGGCCGGAGGATTCCCTCCCTCGGGGCAGGTTTCACGGGGCGGGCACGTGCCCGGGCCCCCAGATCAGCCGCCGCGGCCACCCCCCGATCAGCCGTGTCGCCGCCCGAGAGGACACGGCAGGCCGGTCTCCGCGGGGCGGCGAGCTGGAGGTGGAACGCGTGCTGAGCATGCGCGGCATCGGCAAGAGCTTCCTGGGCGTCCGGGTGCTGTCGGGGATCGATCTCGACGTGGCCGCCGGCGAGGTGCACGCCGTCGTCGGCGAGAACGGCGCCGGCAAGTCCACCCTCATGAAGATCATCTGCGGGGTTCACGCGCCGGACGAGGGCACGATCGAGCTCGACGGGCGGCCCGTCTCCTTCGGCCATCCGCTCGAGGCCCAGCGCTCCGGCATCGCGATCATCTACCAGGAGTTCAACCTGCTGCCCGAGCGCACGGTCGCCGAGAACGTCTTCCTCGGTCGCGAGCCGGTCCGGCGTGGCCTGGTCGACCGGGCGGCGATGGAGCAGGCCACCGCACGGCTCCTCGACGAGCTCGGCGAAGGCTCCTTCGGCCCGCGCGACGCCGTCAAGCGGTTGTCGGTGGCCCAGCAGCAGGTCGTCGAGATCGTCAAGGCGCTGTCGGTGAACGCCCGGCTCGTCGTCATGGACGAGCCCAGCGCGGCCCTGGCCGAGCACGAGGTCGAGCTGCTCTACCGGCTGATCGGGCGGTTGCGCGAGCGCGGCGTCGCGGTGCTCTACATCTCCCACCGATTACGAGAGGTCTTCGACCTCGCCGACCGGGTCACCGTGCTCAAGGACGGCTCGCGCGTCACCACCCGCCCGATCGCGGAGGTGACCTCCGACGAGCTGATCCGCCTGATGGTCGGCCGCGACCTCGGCACCTACTTCCCGCCCCGCTCCCCCGGCGCCGGCGAGACCCGGCTCAGCCTGCGCGGCGCGGGCAACCACAAGCTCCGCGACATCGATCTGGAGCTGCGCGCCGGGGAGATCGTCGGCATCGCGGGCCTGCAGGGCTCCGGACGGTCCGAGCTGGCCAAGGCGATCTTCGGCGCGGAGCCGTTCACGGAGGGCGAGATGACGCCGTCGCGGCCTCGCTCGGTGCGCGAGGGCGTGGCCCTGGGCATCGGGCTCGTGACCGAGGACCGCAAGGCCGAAGGGCTCGCCCTCCGGCAGTCGGTGCGGGACAACGCGCTGCTCGTCGCCCGCGCGGTCGGCGCCAGGGGCCGCGACGGCGTCCGCGACCTGCTCGAACGCGTACGCCTCGCGCCGCCGCGCCAGGACCAGGAGGTCCGCTACCTGTCCGGCGGCAACCAGCAGAAGGTCGTGCTGGCCAAATGGATGACGATGGCGCCGCGCGTGCTGCTGTTCGACGAGCCGACCCGGGGCGTCGACGTGGGGGCCAAGGCCGCCATCCACGACCTGATGCGCGAGCTGGCCAACGACGGCATGGCCATCATGATGATCTCCTCCGAGCTGCCCGAGCTCATCGGCATGAGCGACCGCGTCGTGGTCCTGCGCGACGGCCGGATCGCCGGCACACTGCCCGCCGGCCCCTCGGAGGAGGCCATCATGCGCCTGGCCGCGGCGGAGGTGGTGTCATGAGCGGCGTCTCGGTGGCGGCGCGGCTGCGCGAGCCCACCCAGGTGGTGTTCCTCGCGCTGCTCGGCCTGATCGCACTCGGCTGGGTCCTCGTCGCGCTCGACGGCGGCCAGTTCCTGACCATGGAGAGCGTCGTCGGGATCCAGCAGCGTTCCGCGGCCCTCGGCATCGTGGCGGTCGGGCAGACGCTGGCCATCCTGGCCGGCTCTCTCGACCTGTCGGTGGCGTACCTGATCAGCCTGGCCTCGCTGGTCGCGGCGGAGATCATGGCGGGCCGGGACGGGAACATCGTCCCCGCGGTCGCCGCGGTGCTGGCCGTCAGCGCGCTGGTGGGGCTGGTCAACGGGCTGGTCATCACCCGGCTCCGGGTCCACGCCTTCATCGCCACCCTCGGCGTCGCCCTGATCATCAGGGGCGTCCTCGACCACCTCTACGACGGGCCCGCCGGGAAGGTGCCCGAGTCGTTCCAGCTCCTCGGCTACTCCCGGATCGGGCCGGTCCCCGTCTCCGCCCTGCTGTGGGCGGGCGTGGCCGTCGCGGCCTGGTTCCTGCTGAGCAGGACCCGGCTGGGATACCGGATCTACGCGGTCGGCGGGAACGAGGAGGTCGCCCGCCTGTCCGGGATCCGCACCGGGCGGGTCGTCGTCCTCACCCACGTGCTGTGCTCGCTCTGCGCCGGCGTCGCCGGCCTGCTGCTGGCCAGCCGGCTCGGCGCCGGGGCGCCCACGGTGGGCACCGACGGCGGCTACGACCTGGAGTCCATCGCCGCGGTCGTGCTCGGCGGCACCGCGCTGGCCGGCGGCAAGGGCGGCGTGGCCGGGACCGTGGGCGGGGTCCTGCTGCTGGCCGTCCTGGACACCCTCTTCAACCAGCTGGAGGTCAACTCCTTCGTCAAGGACGTGGTCCGCGGCGTGGTCATCGTCGTCGCGGTGGCCGTCTACGCCCGGCGGCTCAAGGGACGGCCGGCATGAAGCGGGCCCTTCCCATCCTCGCGGTCCTCGTGGTGCTGCTGGCCGCGATCGCCTTCGTCAATCCCTTCTTCCTGGAGCCCGCCGGCTTCCTGGCGTTCGTCAAACGCGCCGCGCCGCTGGTGATCCTCGCCGCGGGACAGTACTTCGTCATCGTCTCGGGCGAGTTCGACCTGTCGGTCGGCTCGCTGGTGACGGCCGAAGTGGTGATCGCCGCCCGGCTCATCGACGGCGACGAGTCGGCCACCTGGCCCGTCCTCGCCCTGCTGATCGTCATCGGGCTGCTCGTCGGGCTGGTCAACGGCGTGATCACCACCAAGCTGCGGGTGCCGTCGTTCATCGTGACGCTCGGCATGCTGCTCGTCCTGTCCGGGGCGGTGTTCCTGTGGTCGGGCGGCGCGCCGCGCGGCGCGCTGTCGGAGGGCTTCCGCGCCTTCGGCCGCGGCGGCCTCGGGCCGGTGCCGTGGTCGGTGCTGATCCTGCTGGCGGCCGGCGCGGCGGCGATCTGGCTCATGCGCGCCGACTTCGGCAAGACGCTGATGGCCACCGGCGACAACGAGCGCGCCGCGGCGCTGTCCGGGGTCCGGGTCCACCGGGCCAAGATCTACGCCTTCATGCTCTCCGGCCTGGCCGCGACCGTCACCGCGATCCTGCTCGGCGGCTTCGCCGGCGTCTCGGCCCAGGTCGGCCAGGGGCTGGAGTTCTCCGCCATCACCGCGGTCGTCCTCGGCGGCGTGGCGCTCGGCGGCGGCCGCGGCTCGGTGCTCGCCGCCATGGCCGGAGCCTGCACGCTGGAGGCGCTGTTCACCCTGCTCAACCTGTACGGCATCTCGGGGGCACTGGAGTTCACCGTGCAGGGCGTCATCATCATCGCCGCGGTCGCGGCGGGAGCCGTCCGACTTCCCCGGAAGTTCACCCCCCGAAAAGGAGACGCACATGCCGCGTCGTAAGGCCACGGTCGCCGTGTTCGCCGCGCTCGCCCTGGCGGGCTGCACCACCGACAAGCCGCCCGCCACCCAGAGCAGCGGCGCGCCGGCCGCGAGTGCCGCCCAGAGCGGCCAGGGGTCGGGCACGGGCACGCAGTCGAAGTTCTTCGTGCAGGCCGACTTCGACGCCCAGCTCGCCATGCGGTCGCAGACGCCGCAGGGCCCCGAGGGGAAGCCGTGGGAGCAGGCCATCGCCCCCGAGATGACCGACACCAAGACGTTCAAGAAGGACGGGCCGTACCACCTGTGCTTCTCCAACGCCGCGGTCAACAACCCCTGGCGGCAGGTCGGCTGGAAGACCATGCAGGCCGAGGCCGGCCTGCACAAGGAGATCGCGAAGTTCACCGCCCTGGACGCCGAGGGCAAGGACGACAAGCAGATCTCCGACATCGCCGAGCTGCAGGCCAAGGGATGCGACGCGCTGATCGTCTCGCCCAACACGACCGCCACGCTGACCCCGGCCGTGAAGGGCGCCTGCGGCAAGGTGCCGGTCATCGTGTTCGACCGGGGCGTGGAGACCGACTGCCCGGTGACGTTCATCAAGCCCATCGGCGGCTACCTGTACGGCGCCGACGCCGCCGACTTCCTGGTGGAGAAGGTGCCGGCCGGCGGCAAGGTCCTCGCGCTGCGCATCAGCCCCGGCGTGGACGTGCTGGAGACCCGCTGGTCGGCGGCCAAGGTGGTCTTCGACAAGAGCAAGCTCCAGGTGGTGGGCGTGGAGTTCACCGACGGCGACGCCGCCAAGACCAAGAGCATCGTCAACGACTACATCCAGCGGCACGGCAAGCTCGACGGCCTCTGGATGGACTCCGGAGCGACCGCCGTGGCCGCGGTCGAGGCGTTCGAGGACGCCGGCCTGCCGGTGCCGCCGATCACCGGCGAGGACCAGCAGGACTTCCTGCAGAAATGGAAGGACGCCAAGCTCACCGCCATCGCCCCCACGTACCCGACCTACCAGTGGCGCACCCCGATCATCGCCGCGCTGAAGATCCTCAAGGGAGAGGAGGTGCCGAAGGTCTGGAACCTGCCCCAGCCCAAGATCACCGAGGAGACCCTGCCCACCTACCTCCAGCCGGACATGCCGCCGCTGCACTACGCCCTGTGCGGCTGCGAGGACCTGCCCGGCTTCCCGGAGAACTGGGGCGGAAAGAAGAGCTGAGCCGAGACGACGACGAAGAGGGACGCCATGTTCTCCATCGGAGTGAACACCTGGGTCTGGGTCTCCCCGCTGACCGACGACGAGCTGGCGCGGCTCGCGCCGCGCATCGCCCGGTGGGGCTTCGACACCATCGAGCTGCCCGTCGAGCGGCCCGGCGACTGGGACCCGGACAAGGCGGCGGCGCTGCTGGCCGAGCACGGGCTGGCCGCCTCCGTGGTGCTGGTCATGCCGCCGGGGCGCGAGCTCGTGGCCGCCTCCCCGCAGACCGTCCGGGACACCCAGGACTACCTGCGGCACTGCGCCGACGTGGCGGCGGCCGTCGGCTCCCCGGTGATCGCGGGGCCGGCGTACGCGTCGGTCGGCCGGACGTGGCGGCTCTCGCCGGACGAGCGCCGCGGCGCCTACGCCGAGCTGCGCGAGAACCTGCGGCCCGTCCTGGACCACGCGGCCGGGCGCGGGGTGCGGCTCGCGGTCGAGCCGCTCAACCGGTACGAGACCAGCCTCCTCAACACCGTCGAGCAGGCCCTCGACGCGCTGCCCGAGGACTGCCCGCTGGCTCTCGACGTCTACCACCTGAACATCGAGGAGAAGGACCCCGCCCGGGCGGTGCGGGCGGCGGCGGGCCGGATCGGGCACGTGCAGGTGTGCGGCACCGATCGCGGCACGCCGGGAGCCGACCGCTTCGACTGGCCCGGCTTCACCCGGGCCCTGCGCGACGCCGGCTACCAGGGGCCGCTCGTCATCGAGTCGTTCACCGCGCACAACCGGAGCATCGCCACCGCGGCCTCCATCTGGCGGCCCCTCGCCGAGAGCCAGGACGCGCTGGCCACGGACGGCCTGGCCTACCTGCGCACCCTCTGACCCCGGGGCGCGCGCCCACCGGCGCGCGCCCTCCCCGCAGCGTCCGTTGACGCCTCACCTTGAGACGTCCCCCGCAGCATTCGTGAACGCCTCGCCCTGAGGCGTCTCCCGCAGAGTCCCGTTGGCGCCTCGTCCTGAGGCACCCCCCAACCCCCCGGAGATTCGCATGCGACGATTTCTCGCCGCCCTCTTACTCCCGGCCCTGTTACTGGCGCTGTCGCCGGCTCCCGCCCACGCGGGCGGCTCCGCCTTGCACGGCTTCCGCGCCCTGCTGTTCACCAAAGCCGTGGGATACGTGCACGGCTCCATCCCGGCCGGCATCCAGATGGTGAACGACCTGGCCGCCGCCCATGACTTCGAAGTGGTGCAGAGCGCCGACTCCTCGGTGTTCAACGACGGCGACCTGGCCACGTACGACGTCCTGATCATGCTGCAGAACTCCGGCATGGTCTGGGAGAACGACGCCCAGCGGCAGGCGCTGCAGAAGTTCGTCCGGTCGGGCAAGGGCGTCGTGGCCATCCACAACGCGCTCGACATGGGCGTCGAGAACGAGTTCCCCTGGTGGGACGACCTGATCAACGGCGGCGCCCACATGCCGGCGCACTCGCCCGGCACCCTCCAGGGGCTGGCCAAGGTCGTCGACCGGGTGCACCCCTCGACCAGGAACCTCCCGCAGCGCTGGCAGCGGGCGGAGGAGTGGTACAACTTCGCGCCGAACCCGCGCGGCAACGTGCACGTCCTGGTCGCCGCGGACGAGACGACCTACAACCCCGGCTCCGCCGCCATGGGCCCCGACCATCCGATCTCCTGGTGCCGCCAGGCCGAAGGGGCCCGGGTGTGGGCCACCGCCATGGGACACGAGGCGAGCGCGTACGCCGAGCCGGAGTTCCGCGAGCACGTCCTCGGCGGCATCGAGTGGGCGGCCGGGGCGCAGCCGGGCGACTGCGGCGGCACCGTGTGGAGCAGCTTCGAGAAGGTCGCCCTCGACGACAACACCAGCAACCCGATGGAGCTGGACGTCGCCCCCGACGGCCGGGTGTTCTACGTCCAGCGCCAGGGCGAGGTGAAGATCTACAAGCCCGACACCCACCTGACCGTCACCGCCGCCACCCTCAACGTCTACACCGGCGGTGAGGACGGCCTGGTCGGCATGGAGCTGGACCCGGACTTCGCCCGGAACGGGTGGATCTATGTGTACTGGTCGCCGGCCGGCAGCGCCGAAGACGTCAACCGGCTGTCCCGGTTCACCGTGCAGGGTGACACCATCGACCTGAGCACCGAGAAGAAGATCATCGAAATCCCCGCCTATCGTGCGCGGACCTACCCCGAGCCCGGGCACACCGGCGGCGCGGTCGAGTTCGGGCCCGACGGCAGCCTCTACCTGAGCGTCGGCGACGACGTGCCGCCGAACCTGTCGCCCGACTGGCAGGGGTACGCGCCGCTCGACTGGCGTCCCGGCCAGCACATGCTGGACGCGGCCCGGACCGCGGGCAACACCAACGACCTGCGCGGCAAGATCCTGCGGATCAAGCCGAAGGCGGACGGCGGCTACGACATCCCCGAGGGCAACCTGTTCCCGCCGGGCACCGCCAAGACCCGCCCCGAGATCTACGCCATGGGCTTCCGCAACCCCTTCCGCTTCACCGTGGACGCCAAGACCGGTCACCTGCACGTGTCCGACTACGGGCCGGACCGGGGTGGCGCCACCACCGACCGGGGTCCCGAGGGCCTGGTGGAGTACAACGTCATCAAGAAGGCCGGCAACTTCGGCTGGCCGTTCTGCCACGGTGACAACCAGCCGTACGCGCCGTACAACCCCGACACCAAGGAGGTCGGCGCCAAGTTCGACTGCGCCGCCCCCGTCAACGAGTCGCCGAACAACACCGGCCTCACCGAGCTGCCGCCGATCGACAAGCCGGTCATGTGGTACGGCTACGGCACCTCCCCCGCCTTCCCCGAGCTCGGCTCGGGCGGCTCGGCGCCGATGAGCGGCCCCGTCTACCGCTACGACGCCGGCAACCCGTCGCCGACCAAGTTCCCGCCCTACTTCGACGGCGTGAACTTCTTCTACGAATGGTCGCGCCACTACGTCAAGGAGATCCACCTCGACTCCGCCGGCCAGGTCTTCAAGATCAACAGCTTCCTGGGGAACACGCCGTTCCTCAAGCCGATGGACATGACCTTCGGCCCGGACGGCGCGCTCTACCTGCTGGAGTGGGGCACCGACTTCGGCGGCGGCAACAACGACTCCGGCCTCTACCGCATCGACTACGCCGCCGGCGCCCGCTCCCCGGTGGCCAGGGCCACCTCCTCTCGGGTCGACGGCCCCGTCCCGCTGACCGTCGAGTTCGACGCCTCCGGCAGCTACGACCCCGACGGCGACACCCTCACCTACGCCTGGGACTTCGACGGTGACGGCACCGTCGACTCCACCCAGGCCAAGGCCGGCCACGTGTACCGGACGGTGGGCCGGTACACCGCCCAGCTCAAGGTGAGCGACAGCACCGGCAAGGAGGGCTTCGCCAACATCGAGATCACCGCGGGCAACAGCCGGCCCACGGTGACCATCGAGACCCCGCCGAACGGCACGCCGATCCAGTTCGGCCAGGACGTGCCGTACAAGATCAAGGTCACCGATCCCGAGGACGGCGTGATCGACTGCGCCAAGGTGTTCGTCAACCCGGCGCTCGGCCACGACGACCACGAGCACGAGACCGTCGAGCTCCCCGGCTGCGAGGGGGTCGTCAACACCGGCGACCTCGGCGGCCACCCCGACGGCGCCAACCTGTTCTACGTGCTCAACGCCCACTACACCGACGGCTCGCAGGAGATGCCGCTCACCGGCCGCGCCAAGGCGATCCTGCAGCCCATGCGCAAGCAGGCCGAGTTCTTCACCGCCCAGGCGGGCGTGCGCGTCATCGACGAGCCGGGCGCCGAGAGCGGCAAGCGCATCGGCGACATCAGCAACAACGACTGGATCTCGTTCACCCCGATGAACCTGCACGCCGTCAAGGGCGTGAACTACCGGCTGTCCAGTCCCACCGGCGGCGGGACGATCGAGCTGCGCGCCGAGTCGCCCACTGGCCGGCTGCTGGCCGCCACCGCGGTCCCCGGCACCGGCGGCTGGAACGACTACCAGCAGACCCCGACCGTCCCGGTCGCGGCGGACGCGGCCACCTCGACGCTCTACGTGGTGTTCAAGAACTCCGCCAACAACGCCTTCGACCTGGACGCCGTCCAGTTCGTGGGCGAGACCCCGCCCCCCGTGATCGAGCCGGGCCTCTACACGGTCACCGCCCAGCACAGCGGCAAGAACGTGACCACGCAGAACGCGTCGACGGCCGACGACGCCAAGCTCGTCCAGATGGGCGCCACCGGCGACCCCATCCAGCGGTGGGAGGTCATGCCCGCGCCCGGCGGCTACCAGCTCAAGAACGCCGGCAGCGGCAAGTGCGCGGACGTCCCCGGCGGCACGACCACCCCCGGCACCCAGCTCGTCCAGTGGACCTGCCACCCCGCCGGCGCCGCCGACGCGCCCAACCAGCACTTCACCCTGGTCCCGGCCAGCGACGGCCTGTTCCAGATCGTCTCCGCCAAGACCGGATTGTGCGTCGACGTCAACGGCGTCTCCCAGGACGACGGCGCCGCGGTGATCCAGTGGAACTGCACGCTCGCGCCCAACCAGACCTTCCGCTTCACCAAGGCCGACGGCGGCGCCGCCGACACGGCCGCGCCGGCCACCACGGCGAAGCGGAACCCGGCCGAGCCGGACGGCAAGGAGGGCTGGTACACCGCCGCTCCGGTCGAGATCACCCTGACCGCGGCCGACGAGGAGGGCGGCTCCGGCGTGGCCGCCACCGAATACCGGCTCGACGGCGGCGCCTGGACCGCCTACAGCACGCCGTTCACGGTCAGCGGCGACGGGGCGCACACCCTCGAGTACCGCTCGCGCGACGGCGCGGGCAACGTCGAGCAGGCCCGCTCGCTCACGCTCAAGATCGACGCGACCGCCCCCCGGACCACCGCGTCGTTCGCCCCGCCCAACGAGAAAGGATGGAGCAGGACCTCGGTCCCGGTCGAGCTGGCCGCGCAGGACGCCCACTCCGGCGTCAAGCTCATCGAGTACGCCCTCGACGGCGCCGCCTGGACGGCCTACGCCGGAACGCCCGTGACGGTCGACGGCGACGGCGAGCACGAGCTGCGCTACCGCACCACCGACGCGGCGGGCAACGTCGAGGAGGAGAAGGCGGCGGTGCTGAAGATCGACGCCACCAAGCCCACCCTGCTGGTGTCCGGCGTGGCCGACGGCGAGACGTACGGCGACGCCCAGGACGCGGTGATCACCTGGGAGGCCGTGGACGCCACCTCGGGCGTCGACCGCACGACCGGCACCCTCGACGGCGCGCCGCACACGTCGGGCTCGGTGCTGCCGCTGTTCACCCAGACCCTGGCCACGCACACGGTCGCGGTCACCTCCACGGACAACGCCGGCAACGCGGTGACCACGTCCGTACGGTTCGGCGTCACCACGTCGCTGCGGGACATGCAGAACCTGCTCGACCGGTTCCGGGCCACCGGCTGGCTGTCGCCGGCCGCGCACCACAAGCTGGCCAAGAAGCTCACCCAGGCCCGCAAGGCCCAGACCTCCGGAAAGGACGACCGGGCGGTGCGGCTCCTCGGTGACGTCAAGGAACTCGCCGCGGACGGGACGCTCGTCCCGCGCGCCGAGGTGCGCCAGGTGCTCACCCGCGACGCCGACAAGATGATCTCGGTCATCCGCGGCTGAGACCCCTGCACACCCTCCCGCCCGCCGCCCCGCCACCCAGCGGGGCGGCGGCACGGGGGTCCCGCCCGCCTGACGGCGCCGGCTGGCACCACCGACGGCACCGAGGTCGGCGTCAACGATGCCGATGCGGCTCCGGTCAGCCGGTCAGGCGGGGCGGGACGCTCTGGGGGTGATCAGGTTCTGCCGGTCATCCCGGTGGCGGGATGCCGGATCTCGATGCTCGCGGGGTCGGACAGTGCTCGTTCGACGACGACGCCGGCCGGATCAGTGGCCATCGCGGCGATGTAGTCGGCGTTGACCTCCACGCCCAGGGCGCCGACCCGCGAGCCGTCCAGGACGAGCGCGACCCCCGGGCGGCCGACGGAGCCCGCGTGCTGCGGTCCCGCCTCCTTGACCAGCCCGCGTGCCTGCGACTCGCTCACCAGGCTGGTGACGGTGGTCTTGTTCAGCCCGGTCGCGACGGCGATGGCCGACCGGGAGCAGGGGCCGTGCCCGCTGACGTGACGCAGCACCAGGGCGAGGTTGGACCGTCGCACGGTGGTCTGGTCCGCGGGGGCTCCCGCGGCCAGGCCCCGGCTCATCGAGTCGTTCGCGGGGGCGTCAGGCCTGCTGGGGTGCACGCCGCTCCTTCCCGAATAAGTACGGACGGCTCGCCGAATTAAAGGCGGCCGGCTCGGGAGAAGACAAGAGGGAAAACGGTTGCACGTTGCATAACAGTTCGATAACCGCATCGAAAACGGCGACCGAGCTGGCCGAAGAGCGGCGATGCCAACTTGTTACTGAACGCGGGGGTGCTCGGCCGGACATTTCCGTGTTACAACGCTCATTAATTGATCCCGGAGATAAACAAAGGGCGGGTGGCGCGCGTGACGTACGAGCACCTCACCCGCACCTCCGGCGGCGACCCTCCGCCGGCGGGCTCAGCGGCACTCCGAAGGGCGAACCTCTCAGCGGTGCTGCGCGAGCTGCGCGACCACACCTCCCTGTCGCGCGCCGGCATCGCCGAGGCGACCGGGCTGCACCGGGCCACCGTCAGCAACCTCATGGCCGAGCTGCTGGACCGGCGGCTGGTGCGGGAGGTCGGCGTCGAGCACGCGGGGGCGATCGGGCGGCCCAGACGGGCCGTGGCGCTGCACGGCGCGCACGTCGGCGCGCTGGGCATGGAGATCAACGTCGACTACATCGCCGTCCACGGCACCGACCTCAGCGGCCGCGTCCTGGTCGAGCGCCGGGTGGTCTTCGACGCGATGGGCAACGGCCCGGATCGCGCGGTACGCCGGCTCGGGCTCGTGGCCACGGAGGCCGTGGAGGCGATGCGCCGGGCCGGAGCGAGCCCGGCCGGCATCGTGGTGGCCGTCCCCGGGCTCGTGGACGTGGCCCGCGGCGTCGTGACGTTCGCGCCGAACCTCTACTGGCACGACCTGCCGCTGGCCGACCGGCTGACCGCCGCGCTCGGCCCGTCGCGCGTGCCGGTGCGGGTGGACAACGACGCCAACCTCGCCGCCCTGGCCGAATACACCTCCGGCGTCGCCGCGGGCACCTCCGACCTGGTCTACCTCACCGGCGAGGTCGGCGTCGGCGGCGGGATCATCTCGGGCGGCAGACTCCTGCGCGGAGCGGACGGATTCTCCGGCGAGGTCGGGCATCTGCCTGTCGACCCGAACGGCGGCAGGTGCGGCTGCGGCCGCACCGGCTGCTTCGAGACCAAGGTGGGCCTGGCCGCGCTCGTCGCGGCGGCCATGCCCGAGCAGGCGTACGGGCTGCCCGGCAGACCGGTGCCGGATCCCGGCGAACGAGTGGCCGACATCGCCCGCGGCCTGGCTGCCGGCGACGTGCGGATGATGAAGGCGGTGGCGCAGGTCGGCCAATGGCTCGGGCTCGGCGGCTCGATCGTGGCCAACCTGTTCAACCCCCGGGTGATCGTCATCGGCGGCTACTTCGCCTCCCTGGCCGAGTGGCTGCTGCCCCACGCGCAAGATCAGCTGCACCGGCTCGTGGTGGCATCTCCCGCCGCCCCGTGCCGGTTCGTCGCCTCCACGCTCGGCTTCGGCGCCGCGTCCCGGGGCGCCGCGAGCATGGTGGTCAGCCGGCTCATCGAGGACCCGACCACGATCACCGGCCCACCCCGGCCGGCGGCCTCCTGACGGCCCCCGCAAACCCCGGAGACGGCACCCTCCGGCCACCGCAACACCCGCTACGAACCAAGCGGCAACAAGCGCGGCGGCGCGCGCCTTGCCTGACGTCCCCCCGGTCAGGAAAGGGTTTCCATGTCACCACGTCTTCGCACGTGGGCCAGGCTGCTCCACGCGGCCCTGCCACAGAACGGGCGTCGCCCGCGACGCCGGATCGCCGCGGCGACGGCCCTCGCCCTCGTCGCCCCCGTCCTCACCCTCTTACCCGCCTCACCCGCGCCGGCGAGCGCCACCCGCCTCGCCGCACCGGCCGCGGCCGAAACCGCCGCCGCCCCCGCCTTCAAGGTGCTCGTCTTCTCCAAGACCACCGGATTCCGGCACGACGCGATCCCCGAGGGCATCGCCGCCGTGCGCAAGCTCGGCCAGGACAACAACTTCGCGGTCGACGCGACCGAGGACAGCGCCCAGTTCACCGACGAGAACCTGGCGCAGTACCAGGCCGTGATCTTCATGTCCACGACCGGCGACCCGCTGGGCACGCAGGCGCAGAAGGACGCCTTCCAGCGCTACATCCAGGGCGGCGGCGGCTTCGTGGGCGTCCACGCCGCCGCCGACGGCGGGTACGGCTGGCCCTGGTACGGCAAGCTGGTCGGGGCGTACTTCAAGCAGCACCCGGCGATCCAGCAGGCCACGGTCAAGGTCGAGGACCCGGCGCACCCGTCCACGAAGGACCTGCCGACGAGCTGGACCCGTACCGACGAGTGGTACGACTACCAGGCCAATCCCCGTGAGTCGGTGCACGTGCTGGCCTCGCTGGAGGAGAGGTCCTACACCGGCGGCACGATGGGCGCCGATCACCCGATCACGTGGTGCCAGGACTTCGACGGCGGCCGTTCGTGGTACACCGGGCTCGGTCACCTGAAGGAGAACTACAGCGAGCCGAACTTCCTCAAGCTCCTGCTGGGAGGCATCCAGACCGCCGCGGGCGCGGTCAAGGCCGACTGCTCGGCCTCGCAGAGCTCCAGCTTCGAGAAGGTCACGCTCGATGACAGCACCTCGAACCCGATGGTGGTGGACATCGCCGGGGACGGCCGGGTCTTCTACATCGACCGGCTCGGCGAAGTCAAGATCATCAAGCCGGCCGGCGGCACGGTGACGGCGGCGAAGCTGAACGTCTTCACCGCCAACGAGAGCGGCCTGCTCGGGCTGGCGCTCGACCCCGGCTTCGCCTCCAACCACTGGGTGTACCTCTACTACTCCCCCGCCGGCACGAACGTCGACCGGCTGAGCAGGTTCACCGTCACCGGCGACACCCTGGACCTGACGACCGAGAAGAAGCTCCTCGACGTCCCGGTCCAGCGGGCCGAGTGCTGCCACCACGGCGGCGGCATGGTGATGGACCCCAGGACCGGCGACCTGTGGCTGGCCACGGGCGACAACACCAACCCGTTCGCCTCCGACGGCTACACGCCGATCGACGAGCAGTCCGGCCGCGCCGCGTGGGACGCCCAGCGCACCTCGGCCAACACCAACAGCCTGAGCGGCAAGCTGCTGCGGATCCACCCCGAGGCCGACGGCACCTACACCGTCCCGGCCGGCAACCTGTTCCCGCCGGGCACCGCGAAGACCCGGCCCGAGATCTACGGCATGGGCCTGCGCAACCCGTTCCGGATCGGCCTCGACCCGAAGACGGGCGGCGTCATGGTCGGCGAGTACGGCCCCGACGCCGGCGGGGCGAGCGCCACGCGGGGCCCGCAGAACACGGTCGAGTGGAACCTCGTCACCAAGCCGGGCAACTACGGCTGGCCGTACTGCATCGGCGACAACAGCCCGTACGTCGACTACGACTTCGCCACCAAGCAGTCGCGCTCGGCGTTCAGCTGCGCGGCGCCGGTCAACGACTCGCCCAACAACGACGGCCTGACCGGCCTGCCGCCGGCGATCTCGGCGACGATCTGGTACCACTACGGGGCCGACCCGCGGAACTTCCCCGAGCTGAGCGGCGGCGCGCCGATGGGCGGACCGGTCTACCGCCACGACGCGGACCTGCGGTCGGACGTGAAGTGGCCGGCCTACTGGGACGGCAAGGCCATCTTCGGCGAGTGGAACAACGACAGCCTGTGGTCCTTCCAGCTCGACGAGAGCGGCGGCAAGGTCGTCGAGATGAACCGCATCCTCGGCTCCCTGACGTTCAAGAAGCCGATGGACCTGAAGTTCGGCCCCGACGGGGCGCTCTACCTGATCGAGTGGGGCTCCGGCTTCGGCGGCGACAACGCCGACTCCGGCGTCTACCGCATCGACTACATCAAGGGCGATCGCCCGCCGATCGCCCGTGCCACGGCGGACAGGACCGACGGGCCCCTGCCGCTGGCCGTCACCTTCTCCAGCGAGGGCAGCCGGGACCCGGACGGCAAGGCGATCACCTACGCCTGGGACCTCGACGGCGACGGTGACACCGACTCCACCGAACCCCACCCCACCTTCACCTACGACAAGGCGGGCGACTACGGCGTCGTCCTGACCGTGACGAACTCCGACGGCAGGACCGGCACGGCCGGCGTGCCGATCACCGCGGGCAACACCCGTCCCACCGTCACCGTGGACGTCCCCCCGAACGGCGCCTTCTTCGACTTCGGCGACCAGGTGAGGTTCAAGGTCACCGTCACCGACCCCGAGGACGGCACGATCGACTGCGACAAGGTGCGGATCCAGGCGATCCTCGGCCACGACAGCCACGGCCACCCGCTCGACCAGCTCGAAGGCTGCGAGGGCCTCCTGCAGACCCAGCAGGCGGGCCACGGCGAGTACGACAATCTCTTCTACGTCGTCGAGGCCACGTACACCGACGAGGGCGCCGGCGCCGCCAAGCCGCTGACCGGGCGCGGCCAGATCATCCTGGAGCCCAAGCGCAAGCAGGCCGAGCACTTCACGCAGACCGGCCGGGTGGCCGGCGGCAAGGGCACCGACGCCGAGGGGGTGCAGACGGAGACCACGACCGACCCGCAGGGCGGCAACCTCAACATCGGGTTCATCCAGGACGGCGACTGGTGGTCGTTCGACCCGGCGAACCTGTCGAACGTCACCGCCATCCGGTTCCGGGCCTCCTCGGCCGGCGCCGGCGGGACCGTACAGGTGCGGGCGGGCCACCCCGAGACCGGCACGCTGGTCGGCTCGGCCGACGTGACGCCCACCGGCGGCTGGCAGACGTTCACCGACGTCACCCTCGACCTGACCGGCCCGCCCACCGGGAGCGGACCGCTGTACTTCGTCGTGCGCAAGCCGGCGGGCGCGGCCGACAACGCCTACCTGGCCAACTTCAACTGGGTCGACTTCGTCGGCAAGGGCGCCACCGACAACCAGCGTCCGGCCGTGACCGCGACGGCGACCCCGGCGACGGGCGTCGCCCCGCTGACGGTCGGCTTCACCGCGACGGCCACCGACCCCGAAGGCGGCCCGATCACCTACAAGTGGAACCTCGGGGTGAGCGGCGCGCCGCAGCCCACCACCGCCGAGGCGAGCCACACCTACACCGCGCCGGGCACCTACACGGCCGTGGTGACCGCCACCGACGACAAGGGCGCCTCGGCTACCGCGCAGGTCCCGGTCAAGGTCGAGCCGGCGACCACGGTCTGCCTCACCGGCCGTTCCGACGACTTCACCGGGAGCCGGCTCGACCGTGACCGCTGGTCGGTCATCCGGGAGAACCAGGACCTCAAGGTCGCCGGCGGCAGCCTCGTGATCCCGACGTCGAGCACCGACATCTACGGCGCCGGCGGCGACACGCCGAACATCGTGGTGCAGCCGGCGCCGCAGGGAGCCTGGACCGCCACCGCCAAGGTCACGCTCAGGGCCCTCGACGCCTACGAGCAGGCCGGCCTGGTCCTGTACGGCGACGACGACAACTACGCGAAGATCGTGCTGGAGGCGCGCGGCGCCGACGACCACGCCAACCGCATCTTCCAGTTCATCCGGGAGGAGAGCGGAAACCCGAACGAGGTGGCGGCGAGCAACACGGCCGCCCTTGGGGACGCCTATCCGGACACGGTGTACGTGCGGTTCGCCAGCGACGGCACGAACCTGAACGCCTTCTACTCGGCGGACGGCGCCGCCTTCACGGCGATGCCGGAGACGAAGAAGCTGGCCGGCATCGCCAACCCGAGGATCGGCCTGCTCGCGCTGTCCGGCACCGGCGGCCACCCGGTGGTGGACGCCTCCTTCGACTGGTTCCAGATCACGCCGGACGACACGGCCACCACGCCGGCGCCGGACGACGAGTTCGACGGCGGCACGCTGGACTCCTGCCGCTGGAACGCGATCGTCCGCCCCGACGCCACCGGGCTGCGGGTGAGCGGCGGCAGCCTGCTGATCGACACCTCGAAGGGAGACATCTACGGGCCCGACAACACCGGGCCGAAGAACCTCGTCCTGCAGAACGCGCCCAGCGGCGACTGGACGCTGGAGACCAAGCTCGACGGCTCGGCGTTCGACCAGGCCTACCACCAGGGCGGCCTGCTGGTCTACGCCGGTGACGACGACTACGTGAAGCTCGACCTGGTCGCCGACAACGCCCCCGGCTCGGCGGTGCAGACCAGGATCGAGCTGCGCAGCGAGCTCGGCGGCACCGTACTGGACCCGCAGCCGCAGACCGGCACGCAGGGCTCCGGCGTGTGGTGGCTGCGGCTGACGAAGGAGGCCGACACCTTCCGCGCCCACTACTCCGCGAACGGCACCGACTGGACCGAGCTCGGCGGGCCCGCCGGGGTGAGGAACGGCGCCGTGGCGAGCGGGGCGAAGATCGGCGTGTACGCCTTCGGCGGCAACGGCCAGACCGCCCCGGTGACCGCGAAGTTCGACTACGTGCACCTCGCCCGGGGCGGCGGCGACGACACGACGGCCCCGGCCACGACGGCGGCGACCGACCCGGCGGCTCCGGAGAGCGGCTGGTTCACCGGCCCGGTCTCGGTCACGCTGTCGGCCGCCGACGAGGCGGACGGCAGCGGCGTCGACAGGACCGAATACCGGCTCGACGGCGGCGACTGGACCGCCTACACCGCGCCGGTGGTCGTCTCCGGCGACGGCTCGCACACGCTGGCCTACCGCTCGGCGGACAAGGCGGGCAACGTCGAGGACGCCCGGACCCTCACCGTCCGGCAGGACGCGACGGCGCCGATGACCGCGGCGCAGTTCCCGTCGCCGGACGACGGCGGATGGCACGGCGCCGCGGTGCCGGTGACGCTCACGGCGACGGACACCACCTCCGGCGTGGCGAGGACCGAGTACTCCGTGGACGGCGGCGACTGGACGCCGTACTCGGGCGCGGTCACCGTCTCCGGCGAGGGCGGGCACGAGCTGCGCTACCGCTCGACCGACAAGGCCGGCAACGCCGAGGACGTCAAGGCTTCCGCGTTCCGGATCGACAGCGGCGCGCCCACCGTGGTGATCTCCGGCGTCGCCGCCGGTGAGAAGTACGGCGACAGCCAGGACCTGCGGATCGCCTGGCAGGTCGCCGGCTCCGGGTCCGGCGTGAAGTCGGTGACCGGCACGCTCGACGGCGAGCCGTTCGCGCCGGGGACGCTCCAGCCGCTGTACGGGCTGGCCCTGGGCACGCACACGCTCACGGTCACCGCGGTCAGCAACGCGGGCAACCGGACCGAGCAGTCCGTGACGTTCTCCGTCACCACCTCGACGCGGGACCTCGCCGGCCTGATCGACCGCTTCGCCAGGGACGGCAAGCTGACGGACAAGGACGCGCACCGGCTGCGGACCAGGCTCGCCGCCGTGCGCGACGCCGAGAACAAGGAGAAGAAGCCCGAAAAGATCATCAAGGCGCTCCGGACGTTCAAGGACGCCGTCACCCGGCAGCCCCTCTCCGACGACCAGGTCCGGGCCGTTCTCCTCAGGGACGCCGACGCCGTGATCACCCAGTACGGCGGCACGCCCGCGACCTGACGACCGGTCAGGCCGGCGCCCGGACCGGCACCGGCGGCTCCGGCACGCCGCCCGCACACGGTGAGTGCCCTCGCCCCGCGAGGGCACTCACTCCCTCCGCTCCCCCGGCCGGCCGGCCTCCCCCGGCCGGCCGGGGCCGCCCTCCCGCACGCCGTGAACGCCGGCGCGGGGCACCACCACGTGCCCGCGCCGGCATCGCCCGACGACGCACCCGAAGGGAACCACCCCTCGTGAACAACGCGCTGAGATCCGCCATGACCGTCCTGCCGGCCGGGCTGACCCTGCTGGCCGGGCTGACCCTGCTGCCGGCCGCGCCGGCGACGGCCGCCCATCGCGGGCCGATCGAACTGGAGGTGATCGGGGACGGCGCCCACAACGTCAACGTGCTGGTCACCTGGAAGAGGGACGGGCACCCCGTCACCGACGCCGTCGTGGCGAAGCTGGCCGCGACCTCCGCCGATGGCCGCACCTTCGGCCCCGTCCCGCTCAGGTCCTCCTCGGAGGGGCAGAACCTCTACACCTCCCCGGTGCCGCTGCCGAACGGCACCTGGCGGGTGACGGTGACCGCGACCAAGCCCGCCAAGGCGCGGGCGACGGCGAAGGTGCGGGCGAAGGACATCGTCACCGCCGCACCCGCCACCGCACCCGCCACCGCACCCGCCACTGCGGCGGCGACCACGGCGGCGACCACGGCGGCGACCACGGCGGCGACCCGGCCCCGGGCGGCGGACGCCACGCCCGCGGCCGGCGACGCGGGCGCGGGCAGCACCCCGTTCAAGATCGGAATCATCGCCGTCGCGGTGATGGGCGCGCTCGCGGCCTGGCTCGTCCTCGCCCGTCGCAGCCGGCTGTACGCCCGGCGCTGAAGGACACGCCGCCCGGGCCGCCGCGCGCGACCCGGGCGACGTCAGATCCCGCACCGAACCGGCCAGGGCCGGACCGACGGCCTGGACGGGCCGCACGCCGGAACTCGATCCGGCTCCCGTCAGTCGATGACGTCGACGGTGACGTTCGCGCCTTCGAGTCGCGTGAGCTGTTCGAGCGGCGCGTCGTAGGCGCCGATGTGGATCGTCTGGCCGGAGTGACCGATGCCGGCGGTGTTGTAGAAGAAGCCGAGGTTGCCTCAGGGGGCGTAGTAGATCAGGTCGCCGTCCTCGGGGTCGGAGCCGGGGGAACCCTCGTGCTTCAGCCGCCGGGGCAGGTAGCTGATCTTCTCCCTTCCGGAGAACTCCTCGACGGTGAGGGTGAGGGGCAGCAGGGACAGGAAGTCGCGGACGGCGGGGTTGTCCTGATCGATCGTCACCTCGACCGAGGTCGCCGGTGAGGAGAACCGCACCACCGTCCCCACGATCTCCTTCCCCCGGCTCGTGCCGGGGCCGGGAGTCGGGGCCGGCGGCGTCGCGGGCCGCTCAGCCGCCGAGGGGACGGCGGCGGGTGCGGGCGTGCCGCATGCCGTCAGGACGAGCAACGCCGACACAGCGGCGGCGGTCATGGTGTCCGTCAATCGCATGTCTTCGGGGTCCTCGGGGGCGTCGGGGTGTCAGCGGGCGACGTATCCGCCGTCGACGGGCAGGGCGACACCGACCACGAAGCCGGCTCCCGGGCTGGACAGCCACAGCACGGCCTGGGCGATCTCGTCGGCGCGGCCGAGCCGGTTGATGGGCTGGTCGGCCTCCGCCTGGGCGCGGTCGAGCTCGCCCTTGGCGATCATGCCGGTGACCATGGGGGTGTCGATGGTTCCGGGGCAGACGGCGTTGATGCGGATGCCACGCGGCGCGTACTCGAGGGCGGCGCTCTTGGTGAGGCCGATGACGCCGTGCTTGGTGGCGTGGTAGGAGGCGCGGCCGGGGATGCCGACCAGGCCGCCCAGGGAGGAGCAGTTGACGATCGCTCCGCCGGCCTGAGCGCGCATGTGCCGCAGCTCGTGCTTCATGCACGCCCACACGCCGCGCAGGTTGACGGCGTTGACGCGGTCGAAGACTTCGACCGGCTCGTCGGCGGCGTCACAGGGCGGGACCTGGATGCCGGCGTTGTTGAAGGCCATGTCGAGACGGCCGAAGGCGGCGACGGTGCGGTCGACGGCGGCGGCGACCTGGTCCTCGTCGCTGACGTCGCAGGTGAGGGCCAGGACCTGGTGGCCCGCGCCGGTGAGCTGCTGTGCCGCGGCGTCCAGGGACTCCGCGTCGGCGTCGGTCAGGGCGACGGCGGCCCCGGACTCGGCGAAGGCGCGGGCGGTGGCCAGCCCCATGCCGGAGCCGGCTCCGGTGACGAAGGCGACCTGGCCGGTGAAGTCGTAGGCGGGGTTCATGTCGTGTCCTGTCGTGGTGGTACGGGTTCTCGTCCGGCCCGGCCCCGCCGGGTGCTGGAGCGCTCGGCTCCGTACTCGGCGTCGCTGACGTGTTCGAGCCAGGTGGTCTCATCGCCCTCCCACAGCGCCAGATGCGTCATGAAGTGGCCGGGGGCGGCGCCGTGCCAGTGCTCCTCGCCCGGCGGGGTGTGCACGATGTCGCCCGGGTGGGCCTCGACGAGCCGCCCGCCGCGGGACTGGATCAGCGCGACGCCCGCCACGATGAACAGGGTCTGGCCCAGACCGTGGGAGTGCCAGGCGGTACGGGCGCCCGGCGCGAAGCGGACCAGGTTGGCCCGCGCCCGCGAGGGCTCCTCCCCCCGGTAGATGACGTCCCACCAGGCGTCGCCGGTGAACATCTCGGCCGGGGCCTTGCTCGTCTCCGGTTGCGTGATCAGCTCCATCGGCTCAGCTCCCCTCGTCCGGCCGCACCTGCCCGAACAGCACCTCATCGGCCAGCCGCACCAGCTTCGGCGCGTACTCCCCGGACATCACCTGCGCGCCGGACGGCTTCTCGCTCGGCATCCGCATCCCCTCCTTCAAAGCTCCTGTTACCGAGAACGGGCCCGGTGGTCTCCGTTCCCGCAGAAGATGGCCCTTTCCAGGACGTTGCTTTGCCCTGGGCGACCGGCCGGCGGCTTCCGGACCCGGTGCCGCCGCCGGGCGGGACGGCGTACGCGAGCGACGCCGGTCCGTCGCAGCCCGGCCGGAAGCGGCACATGCCATCGCTTCGTCTGACACCACCCAGCAAACCGGGTCCATCGCCCGCGCGGGAGGTCGCGTTCATCGGGGGACAACCTCCACCCCCTTATGCCTCCGGCCGCCGCTTACCCTGGACACCGTCTTCCGCGACACTCCGGCCGGCCGGGCCACGTCCACGCCGCGGAGCGTCGAGAAGGCTCCACCCCGTCGCGCCTGCGCTGTCATGGTCTCTCCGGAGGGCCGGCCGCCGAACTTCTGACCGCGATGACATGTGCGCGATCAGAAGACCCCGGTAAGGCTCACCGAGGCCACGGCGCCCCGCGATCGGCATGGTCAAGGCAGTGTTTCCGGGACCTTGACAGCCGCCACGTTTACGTAAACACTCCCTCACAACCCCCACTTTTGACTACGCAGTCACAACATCGCCTCCACTCCTTCCCCGCACCGCCGTCAAGGGAGGCCGGCATGAGGGCCGGCGACATCCGCGAAATGTTAGCGCTATCAGCCTCGACGTCCCCTCGATCTTCGTCCGAAACGAGAGGTCTTCCATGGACGCCTTCACACCCCCCTCCAGCCGGCGGCGGCTCCGCCCTCGGGTCACCACCGCGCTCGTGTCATTCGTCGCGATCCTGCTCGCGTTCTGCCACCCGATCGTGGCCGCGACCCCGGCCAACGCGGCCGACATCGACACCAGCGCCGCCTACCTCCTGGTCAACCGGAACAGCGGCAAGGTCCTGGAGGTCTTCAACCGGGGCACCGCCGACGGCGCCATCGACCAGTGGGCACGCCACGACAACGCCTGGCAACAGTGGCAGTTCGTCGACTCCGGCGGCGGCTACTACCGGCTGCGCTCCGTGCACAGCGGAAAGGTCCTCGACATCGCCACCGCCTCCACCGCCGACGGCGCCGACGTCGTGCTGTGGACCGACCGCAACGCCACCAACCAGCAGTTCCGCGTCAGCGACAGCGAGGGTGGCCACATCCGCCTGATCAACCGGAACAGCGGCAAGGCCCTGGACGTGTGGGAGCGCTCCATCGCCGACGGCGCCCGCGTCTCCCAGTACACCGACCTGGGCAGCGCGAACCAGCAGTGGCAGCTCGTCAAGGTCCGCAGCCGGCCCGCCTACCCTCGTCCCGGTCCGGTCACCGGTGACATCGGCGTGCACGACCCCACGGTGGTCAAGCGTTCCGACGGCACGTATCTGCTGGCGTACACCGGGGACAACATTCCGCTGAAGACCTCCAACGACCGCACCGCCTGGCGCAACGTGGGCCCGGCGTTCCCCGGCGGAGTGCCGTGGGCCCACCCGTACACGAACAACAGCAACCAGATCTGGGCCCCCGACCTCACCTACGTCAACGGCCGGTACTACATGTACTACTCGGCCTCCAGCAACGGCTCCTCGCGCTCGGCGATCTTCCTGGCCACCAGCACCACCGGGGCCGCGGGATCGTGGAGACATGAAGGCCTGATCTACGAGTCGCGCGCCGGGGACAACTTCAACGCCATCGACCCGACCCTGACCATCGACACCCAGGGCCGCTGGTGGCTGACGGGCCGCTCCACCTCGGTCAACGGCCCCTTCACCGACCGCGACGGGGTGGCGATGATGTCCGGCGGCGGCACCGAGATCCTCGCCGGCCGCGGCGGCATCCACGGCCCCGGCCACCAGGAGTACCTGGACGACAGCGACGGATCGATCCTCTTCTACCACTACTACGCCGACAACGGCGCGCCTCTGCTCGGCATCAACAGACTCGGCTGGGACCAGGACGGCTGGCCGTACGTGTACTGACCTGGAGGACTTACCTGCCGATCAGCCGATCGGATCGCGGGAGGTGGTGCGGCCCGCCCGGCCCCGCGGGGCCGGGCGGGACGGCTCATGCCGGGCCCAGCCGGATGATCGCCAGGCCACGGGCGGCAGCTCGGCGCGTGCCCGGTCGCCGGTGACCTTGGCGGAGTCATTGGCCCGCGGCACGACGGAGGTGTCGTCGCCGGCCGAGGCGGCCCACGTGTGGTCGGGGTCGGCCAGGGTGAGGGCTTCGACGACGCGCAGGCTGGGGAAGCCGCGCAGGCCGACGTCGAGCACGACGCTCTCGGTCACGGACCGGTTGGTCGCGAGCAGCACGACCTCGCCCGTGGCGGGGTGGTGGGTCGCGACGGCGTCCAGGGTCGCGACGGCGCCGAACTCGGGGGCCGCGATTCGGCGCGCCGCTGATGCCGGACGTTCCACCGAGGTTGACCGCCATCATCGGCTCGACGCCGGTCTTGGCGCACCAGCGCATGAAGCGGAAGCCGTCGTCGTCGGCGCTGGGGTGGCCCGGGTCGTGGATGCCGGTGTACACGCACCGGCCCAGATGCTCCGCGAACGGGCGGGTCTCCCCGGCAGTGCGCACTGCCGGGGAGACCCGCCCGGTGCCGCGCCGATCCCGGAGGAAAGGCGTCACTTGTTGACGGTGAAGCCCTGCTGGTTGCCGTAGGTGACGAGCTGGGCCTGCCAGGCCTGCAGGCCGGCGTTCAGGTCGCCGCGCTTGATGTAGGACTGCCCGGCCGTGTCGGCGAAGGCGCTGTTGGCGTAGACCTGGAACGGCAGGTACCGCCATCCGGAGGTGACGTGCTGCGACGCCTTGACCATCACCTCGTTGATCTTCTGCCCGCCGAAGTACTCGGGAGTCTCGCCGAGGAACTCGGCGGAGTTGAGCTGCTTGACCGTGGACGGGAAGCCGCCGCCCTCCATGAAGACGCCGATGCTCTCGTCGGAGCTGTTGAGCCAGCGCAGGAACGCCGCGGCGAGCGCGGGGTTCTTCGACTGCTTGAGCACGGCCTGCGAGCTACCACCGTTCTCGGAGGTGTCCGGCGAGCCGTCGTAGGACGGCACGGGCGCGATCCGCCACTTGCCCTTGCCCTGCTCCACGGAGGATTCGAGGATGCCGGGGATCCAGGCGCCGGTGATGAGCGTGGCGATGTCGCCGTTGTTGAGTGCCTTGTACCAGTCGTCGCTCCAGGACGGGATGTCGGACAGCAGGCCGGGCTGGAGCAGCCGGTTCCACATGCCGGCCCACTTCTTGGTGCCCTCGTCCTGGAGGTCGATCCGCACGTTCGTGCCGTCGACCTGGTACGGGCGGCCGCCGGCCTGCCAGATCAGGGGGTTGATGAACCCCGGGTCGCCGGCGTCGTTGGTGATGTACGCCTTCGGGTCGGCCTCGTGGATCTTCTTCGCGGCGGCGATGTACTCCTCCCAGGTGGCCGGGACGTCGATGCCGTTCTCGTCGAAGACCTCCTTGTTGTAGGCCATGATCATGGGGCCGGAGTCCTGCGGCAGGCCGTAGAGGCCGTCGCCGACGTTCACCGCCTCCCAGGTGGAGGGCGTGTACAGGTCCTTGAGGCCGCCGAGGCCGTACTGCTTCAGGTCGAGCAGTGCGTCGGAGATGGCGAACTGCTGAAGCGCGTAGTACTCCACCTGCGCGACGTCGGGCGCCCCGGCGCCCGCCTTGACGGCGTTCTGCAGCTTGGTGTAGTGGTCGCCCCCGGTGCCGGCGTTGACCACCTTGACCCTGACCTTGGGGTGCTGCTTCATGAAGGCGTCGGCCTGGGCCTGCCCCGTCGGCGTCCAGGTCCAGTAGGTCAGCTCGCCGCCCTTCTGCAGGGCGGCGTCGAGGTCCGCCGCCGACCCGGTGGCGCCTGCGCCTGTGCCCCCGCCCCCGCCCGGGGCGCTGCTCCCGCCGCAGGCGGTCAGTGTCGCGGCGCTCAGCACCGCGGCGGCCAGGGCGGCGATCGCTTTCGTCAGGATGGTGCTCGTGCTTCTCTTCACGGTGACTCCTTCACGTCGTCGTGCTGCTGTGGATGCCGGTGAACGGATGGTGGTGGGCGGCGGAGGGGCTGGTTCCGCGGGTCACTGCTTGACGCTCCCGGCGCCGAGGCCGGACTGCCAGAAGCGCTGCATGAACAGGAAGATCGCCACGATCGGCACGATCGTGAGGAGAGACCCGGTGATCACGAGGTTGAAGATCGGCTCGGCCCCCACGCCCTGGGCCTGCGCGTTCCACTGGTTGAGGCCGATCGTCAGGGGGTACCACTGCGGGTCGCTGAGCATGATCAGCGGCAGGAAGTAGTTGTTCCAGGTCGCCACGATGGCGAACAGGGCCACGGTGACGATGCCGGGCGTGAGCAGCCGGATCGAGATGCTGAAGAACGTGCGCAGCTCGCCGGCGCCGTCGAGCCGGGCCGCCTCGAGCACCTCGGTCGGCACGGACTCGACCGTGTAGGCCCAGATCAGGTAGAGCCCGAACGGGCTGACCAGCGACGGGATGATGATCGCCCAGGGCGTGTTGGTCAGGCCGAGCTGGCTGAACAGCAGGAACGTCGGCACGGCCAGCGCGGTCCCGGGGACGGCGATCGCCCCGAGAACGACGGCGAAGTACGCTCCCCTGCCCGGAAACCGGTACTTCGCCAGCCCGTAGCCGCCGAGCGTCGCCAGCAGGGTCGCCCCGCCGGCTCCGGCCAGCACGTACAGCAGGGTGTTGCCGAGCCAGCGCAGGAAGATGCCGTCGTCGTAGGCCAGCGTCGCGGCGATGTTGTCGCCCAGGGCGAACGACGAGCCGAAGGACAGGCCGAACGTCGAGAGCAGGTCCGGCTGCGTCTTGGTCGCGTTGATCAGCAGCCAGGCGATCGGGAGGAGCGCGTACACGAGGAAGGTCGCCGTGACGATCGTCAGCGCGAGCGACTTGCGGGGCGCGAGGAGCGGGTTGCGGCGTCGCGCGCGGGATCGGGACCCCGCCCGGCGGGCCCGCGGGTTGATGGTGCGGTGTTTGGTGGTCATCAGCGGACTTCCTTCCGGGAGCCGCGCAGCTGCACCACGTAGGCGATCACGGCCGTGATGACGCCCATGACGATCGCGACGGTGGCCGAGTAGTTGTACTGCTGCCCGGCGAACGACAGGCTGTAGGCGTACATGTTCGGGGTGAACGAGCCGGTGATGACGTTGCTGGCCAGGGGTTGCAGCACGCTCGGCTCGTTGAAGAGCTGGAAGCTGCCGATGATCGAGAAGATCGTCGCGACGACGATCGCCCCGCGGATCCCCGGCAGCTTGATCGCCCTGATGACCTGCCACCCGCGGGCCCCGTCGATCTCGGCGGCCTCGTACAGGTCCGTGGGGATCGTCTTCAGCGCGGAGTAGAAGATGACCATGTTGTAGCCGACGAACTGCCAGGTCACGATGTTGCCGATCGAGATGAGCACCCATGAGGGCGCGAAGGGCCGGATCACCTCGGAGCCCAGCCACTCGTTGATGCCGGCCGCCAGGCCGAAGTTGTCGCCGTACATGAAGCCCCACATCAGCACCGCGACGACCGCGGGCACGGCGTAGGGCAGGAAGATCACGATGCGGTAGAAGCCCGTCGCGTACAGGCGGGCGCTGTCGATCGCGAGCGCGGCCAGCAGGGCGAGGCCGAGCATGATCGGCACCTGGACGACCAGGAAGAGCAGGACCCGGCCGAAGCCCTCCCAGAACTGCGGGTCCTGGAGTGCGAAGACGTAGTTGTCCAGCCCGACGAACTGGTTGCCGCCGACCATCTTGTTCTGGAACAGGCTCAGCCACAGCGCGTACGCCAGGGGGGTGATGAACGTGAGGACGAAGACGAGCGCGAACGGCCAGACGAACTTCCAGCCGTTCCAGTCGCGTCTCGGCTTCGTGAGGGTGGTGCGGGGCGGCACCGTCGGGAGCTCCGGTGCTCGGGCGAGGGTGGTCATCGTGCGCCTCCGATCGTGGTCGGGCCCGCGGAGCCGAAGACTCGGCAGCCCCATGCGCCGAGCTCCAGCTCCTTGCCCGCGGGAAGTGTGCCGCCGGTGACGGGCTCGACGTCTGGGGGCGGCGTCGTCGTGGGCTCGCGGCCCCAGGTGAAGACGGACGCCGGGCAGCGCGCCGCCCGCGGGGAAGGAGGGGGAGGGGAAACCATCGTCAGCAGTACTCCGTCGTGCGGTGGGGGCCGGCACCTAAATGTTGCCGACAACATAAGGGGCCTAGCATGATGTTGTCGACAACATCGGCGATCCCCGATCGATGTCGATGTGAGGTTGACTTACAGTGAGCCGCCAGGACCCCCCAGGACCCACCAGGTGAAGGAGCATCGATGAGTCCCGATCCCGTAGCGGACGAGTCCGCCGGGAGTGCGTCGGCGTCCGGCGAGAGCCCGGCGTCCGGGCCGCGCCGGCGGCGCGTGGCGTCGTCGACCCTGAAGCGCGCCTCGGCCCTGGGCTCCGGCAGGCCCGCGACCATCTACGATGTCGCGCGCGCCGCGGGCGTCTCCCATCAGACGGTCACCCGCTACCTCAACGGCTTCGAGGGGATCCGTCCCGAGACTCGTGCCCGCGTCAAAGACGCCTTGCGGGCGCTCGACTACCGCCCGAACCTCAACGCGCGCTCGCTGAACTCCGGCCGGTCGCGCCGGATCGGCGCCCTGATCCAGGAGATCGACCAGTACGGCCCGAGCAAGGTCCTCCAGGGCGCGACGGCGGCCGCCCGCGAGGCCGGCTACGTCCTCGACGTCGTGGCCCAGGACGTCAGCAGGCGCACGTCGATCATGGCCGCGCTCGACCTGCTCAGCGAGCACGACCTCGCGGGCATCCTGGCCCTGTCGTCCACCGACGAGATGACCCGGGCCTTCGAGTCCTCCCGGTTCGGCGTGCCGGTCGTGATCTGCACCGAGCCGGACGACGTCACGAGCGGCCATCCCTCGGAGCTCACCACGCGCGGTTTTCCGGGTCTTGTCAGGCACCTCGCCGACCTGGGGCACCGGCGGTTCCTGCACATCGCCGGCCCGACGGCCTGGTCGTCGGCACGCAACCGGGCGCGCGCGTACGAGGCGGCCGTGGCCCGGCACGGCCTGCGCTCGGTCGCGACGCTGCCCGGGGACTGGACCGCCCGGTCGGGATTCGACGCGGTGATGGGGGTCCCCGGAGAGCTGGGCGCGACCGCCGTCGTCGCCGCCAACGACCAGATGGCGCTGGGGGCCATGCTCGCGCTGACGCGGCGAGGGCTCAGCGTCCCCGGGGACGTGAGCGTCACGGGCGTCGACGACATTCCCGACGCGGCCTTCTTCTCCCCGCCCCTGACCACGTTGCGGGCCGACTTCGCGGCCCAGGGCCGTGCCGCCGTCGCCGCGCTGCTCGCGCAGATCGACGGTGGTGAGTCCGAGGTCGACAGGACGTGGCACTCCGAGCTCGTGGTCCGGGAGTCCACTGGCGAGGCGCCCTGATCGGCCGCGCGCGGCGACGTCGAACATGGGGCCACCCCCTTGTGTGAGCCAGTGAGTATCGGCGATGTTAACGTAAACATCGATGGCCTGCCATGACCGGATGCGGTCGTGACCCAAGCGTGACGAGCGCCGGTGCGCCGCGGGCGATCGGGGTGTGCCTGCTCGGGGATGCCGGGCGGCTAACCTTGATCTCGAAGCGGCGCCCGCGGACGGCCGCGTCCGGATCCCAGGGGAGCGAACAGGTTTGGCGAGGTAGTGAGCAGCACCCAGATGCCCCAGGCGGGCAGTCACGATGCCGCCCGGCCCGGCATGCCGGCCAGGCGGAAGCGCGGCGCGTCGATGGGGGACGTCGCCCGCTTGGCGCAGGTCTCCTCGCAGACGGTCTCACGGGTCTCGAACGGGATCACGAACGTGGCGCCCGAGACGCGTCAGCGCGTCCTCGCGGCCATGGCGGAGCTGGGTTACCGGCCCAACAGCGCGGCCCGCGCGCTGAAGCGGGGCGAGTTCCGCACGCTCGGCGTCATCACGGTCACCCTGTCGACCGTCGGGAACGCCCGAACCCTCGAGGCGATCTCCGACTCGGCGGCCGAGCAGGGATACGCGGTGACCCTGATGCCGGTCGCGGTGCCCACCCGCGACCAGGTGCAGGGCGCGTTCACCCGGCTGGGTGAGCTGACCGTCGACGCCATCGTCCTCATGATGGAGGGGCACCTGCTGGACGTCGACGTCTCGCTGCCGCGCAACGTGCCCGTCGTGGTCGCCGACGCCGACGTGGGCGAGCAGTTCATGATCGTGGGCAGCGCTCACGAGCACGGCGCGCGGGCGGCGGTCGAGCATCTGCTCGGCCTCGGGCACCGCACGGTCTGGCATGTCGCCGGTCCCGACGACGCCTACGCGGCCAAGGCCCGCGAGGCCGGCTGGAGCGCCGCACTGCGTGAGGCGGGGGCCCGGGTGCCGCCGGTGCTGCGCGGCGAGTGGTCGGCGGACATCACCGGCGGCTGGTCGGCGGAGTCCGGCTACCGCGCGGGGCGGCTGCTCGCCGGCGAGCCGCACTGCACGGCGGTGTTCGCCGCCAACGACCAGATGGCGCTGGGCCTCTACCGCGCGCTGCAGGAGCGCGGGCTGCGCGTGCCGCAGGACGTGAGCGTGGTGGGGTTCGACGACATCCCGGAGGCGGCCATGTACCCGCCGCCGCTGACGACCGTGCGGCAGGACTTCGACGAGATCGGGCGGCGTTGCGTCGCCGTGGCGCTGCACCAGATCGCGGCGCAGAGCCCGGAGGCGGGCAGGACGTCCGTGGACACGGTGCTGGTGCCGCGCGCCAGCACCGCGCCACCACGGGATCGCTGATCCCGCGGTGGCGCGGCCCGCCGGATCAGGGGGCCGTCTCCACCACGGCGACGCCGTACGGCTCCAGCGTCGTGGCACCGTCGAAGCTCGCGGAGGCCAGGAGCTCGGTGCCGGACACGTCGACCCGGACCTCCTGGGGAACGGCCGTCGTGTTGATGAGGAACGTGAGCACCCTGCCGTCGCCGGCGACCCGGCGCGACAGCTCGACGCCCTCGGGAAGGTCGGCGGCCCGCACGCCGGTGCCGGACAGGAGAGCGTCCACGGTGAGGCGGACCCCGTCGGCGTCCGGGAACGACGCCGAGTAGAAGACGCCGCCGCCCTCCCCGGAGGGCTTGAACGTGAGCGCCGGCGTCCCGGCGTAGTACTCGCCGGCGTACCGGGCGAGGACCTCCGTCCCGGCGTCCGGGTGTACGACGTCGCACAGGATCGTGGCCGTCGCGCCGCCGCCGCCGTCGCCGTCCTCGCCGAACGCGAGCGGCACGACGGTGGACGGCGGCAGCGCGTCGGTCTCCTCCACCCACACCCCGGCGAGGTCGCGCAGAGGCACGGGCGCCTGCCCGAGGTGGAGGCGGTCGTACTCGTCGACGAGGCCCGACATCGGCGTCAGGAGCAGGCGCCCGCCGCCGGCCACGTACCGGCGCAGGGCGCCGGCCGTCTCGTCGCCCATCATGTAGAGGCACGGGGCGATCACGGCGGCGTACCCGTCGAACGGGCCGGTCGCGGGCACCACGTCCACCGGTATGTTCCTGCGGTGGAGCTCGGTGTACCAGCGCTCCACCTCCCGCACGTAGTCGAGGGAGCGGCTCGGCCCCGCGGAGAGGCCGATCCCCCACCGGGACTGCCAGTCGAAGACGACGGCCACGGCGCCGTGCTCCACCTGGCTGCCCATGATGCGCGGTGAGGTCCGGGCCAGCTCCGCGCCCAGCTCCGCCACCTCGCGGAAGGTCCGGGTCTCCGCGGTGCCGTCGGTGCCGATCACCGCGCCGTGGAACTTCTCGCAGCCCGCACGCGACTGGCGGAGCTGGAAGAACTGGATCGTGTCGGCGCCCCGGGCCACCGCCTGCCACGACTGCTGGCGCATCTGCCCCGGGCGCTTCAACGAGTTGTACGGCTGCCAGTTCTGGCGCGACGGCGTCTGCTCCATCAGCATGAACGGCTTCTGGTGACCCACGGCGCGCATGAGGTCGTGGGCCAGGCAGATCTGGGCGGGGGTGGTGTCGTGCGCCGGGTAGCTGTCCCACGACACGATGTCGAGGTCGTCGCCCCAGTCGAAGTAGTCGTAGTCGGGGAACGTGCCCATCAGGTTGGTCGTGACGGGACGCTCGGCGTCGAAGCGGCGGATCGCCGCCTTCTCCTCACGGAAGGACTCCAGCACCGCGGCGCCGTAGAACCGCCGGTAGTCGAGCGAGAACCCCGGCAGCACGGACTTCTCGCCGAGCGCGTCCCCGAGCTCGCCGGGCGGGAAGATCTCGTCGAACGAATGGTACGTGTGGCTCCAGAACGCCGCGTTCCAGGCATCGTTGACGGCGTCGATCGTGCCGTACCGTGCCCGGAGCCAGTCCCGGAAGCCGGCCGCGCAGTTGTCGCACCAGCAGAAGCCGCCGTACTCGTTCGAGACATGCCACGCGACGATGCCCGGCTCCGCGGAATAGCGCTCCGCCAGCCGCTCGGCCAGCGCCGCCGAGTACCGCCGGTACGTCGGCGAGCTGATGCACGCGTTGTGCCGCCCGCCGTGCCGCATCCGGCGCCCCTGCACGTCGACACGGTTGACGTCCGGATACCGCAAGGACATCCAGGCGGGCAGGGCCGCCGTCGACGTCGCCATGACGATCGACAGGCCGGCCTCGGACACGGTCTTGACGATCCGGTCCAGCCGCGTGAAATCGTATTCGTCCTCGGCGGGCTGCAGCGTGGCCCACGAGAACACGTTCAGCGTCACGGAGTTGATCCGGGCCTGCCGGAAGAGCGCCATGTCCTCGGCCCATACCTCCTCGGGCCACTGCTCGGGGTTGTAGTCGCCGCCGTAGAGCATGCGCTCCGTACGCAGCACCGTTGTCATCTGGTCCCGCTCCCGTCAGTCATCTCAGTCGGTCGTTGCCGGCGACCCGTGATGGCGTCGTCATCGTTCGCCCGGCCCAATGTTGCCGACAACATCGGCCGCCATCATCATGCATAGGTCATCGGCCCGTCAACGTGACCTGCTCCCTCTCCCCCGCCGCCCGGCTCGACCTGAGCTCGGGAGATTTCTCCGCCCAGCCCTCGATGATCACCAGCCGCTACCGCTCACGCCGGGCGGGTCGCAGGCCAGGACTGAACCGTCACTTGCCACATCGCCGATGGGCTCAAGGACGAGCGAACGGAACGAGCGTCATCGACGCGGCCGGATCGACGCGACCGAGCCGTCAATCCGCGAACGCCGCCGCGTACGACGCCACGCAGGTCTCCGGCGTGGCACGTGACGTCACGACGTGGCCGTCGATGGTCAGCGGCGGGTCGAACGGCACGTGCAGCACCCGGCCGGCGCGGGGGCCGGTCAGCTGCTCGGCCGGCATCACCGTCCAGCTCCCGGGGTCGCGGCCGACCTCGTACAGCACGTTGAGCAGGTCCCCGGCGGGCGGCCGTGATGGCGGCGAAGGCAGCAGGGCGAGGGTCGCGTCGTGCATCGGAGGGTCACTGTCGCGGGCGGGGAGCCGCAGGCCGTGCGGGTCGAGGTCGTGCAGGCTGGCCGTGGCCCCGGCGGCGGCCGGGTGGCCGCTGGGCAGCACCGCGTGCAGGGGCTCGGACCAGGCGCGTACCACCGTCAGCTCCGTGGCGGTGACCGCGCCGCGCACCAGCGCCAGGTCCAGCTCACCGTCGCGGACGGCGTCGAGGCGCGCGGTCACCGGCAGGTCGACCAGGATCGGCTCGGCGGGGCGCGCGCTGCCGCGCAGGCGAGCCAGGGCGCGCTCCAGCCGCTGGGTGACGCAGGAGGCCACCCCGATCCGCAGCGCGGCCGCCGGTTCGCCGGCCACCACCCGCACGCGGGCCGCCGCGGCCAGGGTCTCCCGGGCCGCGGCGAGCACCCGTTCGCCGGCCGGGGTGAGCCGCACCTTGCGTGAGGTGCGGTCGAGCAGGCGCACGCCGAGCTCGCGTTCGAGCCGGGTGAGCTGCTGGCTCACCGCCGGCTGCACGATCCGCAGCCGTTGCGCCGCGCGGCCGAAGTGCAGCTCCTCGGCGACGGTCACGAAGTAGTGCAGGGCCCTCAGTTCCATTCCTCCTGATCTATCACATGATGTGATCGCTGCCGGTGGTTTCTGGTCATTGTTCGCGCAGCTCACTTCGGCTGTGATGGGTGACGGCCCGCCCGGCGCGGGCCCGGCATGAGATGTCGCGACACCTGGAAACACCCCGGACGGAGACATGAAGTGAGCACCATCACCCTCGGCATCATCGGCACCGGAATGGTCGGCGCGGGGGTCGCCCGCCGGGCCGTCGACGCCGGCCTCGGCGTCATCCTGAGCAACTCGCGCGGTCCGCGGACGCTGGCCGGGCTCGTCGCCGAGCTGGGCCCGCGCGCCCGCGCGGGCACCGCGGCAGAGGCGGCGCGCGAGGCCGACCTGGTTCTCGCGTCCCTGCCGCTGGCCGCCCTCGATCGGCTGCCCCGCGCGGAACTGGCCGGCAAGACCGTGATCGACCCGATGAACTACGCGCCGAAGCCCGGGTGGCGGCTCCCGGAGCTCGACAGCGACGAGCTGACCTCCAGCGAGCTGGTGCAGCGTCGCCTCGCCGGCGCCCGGGTGGTCAAGGCGCTGCACAACATCGGCCCCAGGCAGGTGCTGGACCTGTTCCGCCCGGCCGGCGCTCCCGACCGCACCGCGCTGCCGCTGTCCGGCGACGACCCGGCCGCCAAGAAGGAGGTGGAGGACCTGCTGGACCTCCTCGGCTTCGACGCGGTGGACCTCGGCTCGCTGGCCGGCAGCTGGCGCAGCGGACCCAACACCCCGCTGTACGCCTTCCCGTACGTGGGACAGCCGCCGGCCGGTCTGACCGTGCACGAACTGGTGGCCTGGGTCCAGTCCGCGCCCGGTGTGCCGGTGTCCGCCGCCCGGGTCAAGGAGCTGGCCGCCGCCACGGTGCGCGGGCCCGCCGGTTTCGAGATGTAGCGGCTGCCAGGCGAGCCCCGGGCAGCACCAGGACGACCTGAGGTGTTCACGAACCGGTTCGCGGGCGTGGGGGCGGAGCGGTGCTGGCGCGCAGGGAGAGGGGCGGGGTGAGCATGACGTGGCGGGCCGGCGTGCCGGGGTGGGTCATCCGCTCGGCGAGCAGGCCGACGGCGCGTTCGGCCAGGTCGGAGATGGGCACGTCGGCCGCGGTGAGCGGGGGGTGGAACTGCTCGGCCCAATGGCGCCCCACGACGCCGATGACGGAGAACTGCCGGGGCACCGTCCGTCCCGAGCGCCGCAGCGCGCGCTCCAGGCCGGGCAGGGCGGCCTCGTTGATCGTGACGATGCCGGTGATCCGCGGATGGGCGGCGAGAAGGTCCCGCGTGCACGCCTCTCCGGCCGTCGCCTCGTCCGGGCAGCACAACGCCCGCACCGTGAGGGAGCGCGCGGCGGCGGCGGCGTTGAAGCCGTCCAGGGCGCGGCGGGCGGGACCGTAGCCGGAGTCCAGGAACGCCTGCGGCCGGTTGACCAGCGCGATCGCCTGGTGCCCGAGGTCGGCCAGGTGGTGCACGCACCTCGCCACGAGCCCTTCGTAGTCCAGGTCGACCCAGCAGCCGGGCGCGGCGCCGGCGGTGTGGCCGATGGCCACGAAGGGCAGGCCGGACCTCTCCAGGCGCGCGGCGCGGGCGTCCTGCACCCGGACCTCCATGAGGATCACGCCGTCGACGCGCCGGCCGCTGACCATGCGCTCGAACGAGCGGTCGTGCTCGCCGCCGCTGGGCGAGAGCACGACGTCCAGCTCGTGGCGGCCGGCGGCGGCCACGACGTCGGCGACGAAGCCGAGCTGGATCGGGCTCAGCCGGCGCCCGGCGGGCGGGATGACCAGGCCGATGGTCCGGGTCCGGCCCTCGGCCAGCGCCCGCGCGCTGGCATTGGGCCGGTAACCCACGTCGTCGATGACCTCCAGGATGCGCCGGCGGGTCACCTCGGACACCGCCCGCTTACCGCTGAGGGCGTAGGAGACGGTGCTTCGTGACACGCCCGCCCGCCTGGCGATCTCCCCGATGTTCACCCAGTCCCCCGCGCCGGTCCGTCGGCGAGCCGCGATCGAAACGATTCGACACCACGGTAGGAGCGCTCCGGAGTCGTGTCAAAGCCGCTGCCTGCGCAGCTCGTGGCCGGCGGCCAGGATGAGGTAGGCGCCGGCCGTCCAGGTGTAGGCGCGGTCGCGCAAGCCCTCGCCGGTGCGCGCGTCGAAGTTCTCCGCGAAGCCGGACCGCTCGCACAGCCGGCGGAAGCGGGCGCTGATCTCGTCGGCCAGGGAGAGGTGGCCGGCCCGGCGCAGGCCGTCCTCGATGAGGACGGTCGACGGCGCCCAGATCGGCCCGCGCCAGTAGCCGTCGTCCTGGTAGTGCTCGGAGGCGGGGTGCTCGGTGGCGGGCCCGAACGCGGTGAGGTGGGACTCGATGCGGGCGGCCAGTGCCGCCCGTACCCGCTCCGGCAGCTCGTCGCCCAGCACGATGGGCATGAGGTCGAGCAGGCTGGAGGTGGACCAGGTGCGTCCCGAGCGTACGGCGCGGGCGACGAACCGGTCGCCCGTCCACAGCTCGGCCAGCAGCGCGTCCCGCATCCGGTCGGCGGCGCCGGACCAGTGCGCGGCCTTCTCCGGATCGGGGGCGAGGCGGGCCAGCTCACGCATCTGGAGCACGAGGAAGGCGGCCAGGTCGGCGGTCTCGACGACGCGCTCGGGGTCGAAGGTGGTGGCGTTGTCCCAGCCGCTGTCGTTGCCGTGCTGGTAGTGCGGCAGCTCGCGTCCGGGGGCGCGGCGGGCCGTCAGCCAGAAGGTGGTCCAGCGTTCCAGCAGCGGGTAGACGTCCGGCCCCGGAGGCAGGCGGCGCGCGGCCCAGCCGTGGATGGGCGGCTTGACGAAGTTGTAGAGGATCTCCGAATGGGTGACGGAGTCGGGCAGCGCGCCGGCGGCGTCCTGGTGGTCGAAGGGCAGCCGGAACTGGTCCCAGGCCAGGTCGGGCAGGCCGCCCGCCAGGGCGATGGCGTTGAAGCAGTGGTCCCAGCTCCACACCTTGTCCATCCAGTGCTTCGACATCAGGACGGCGGGCCGGGTGATGAACCCGGCCGGGCGCACGGTGGCCGACCACAGCACGTACGCGGCCAGCTCGGCAGCGGGCGTCTGGTCGCTGCGCCAGGGCGCGACCGCGTCGGTGAAGGCGTCGAAGTCGGCACGGGCGGCCTTGGCCACCTGCTCGAAGGGGTCCGCGGCGGTGTAGGGGGCGCGGGCGGTCTCGTACTCCTCGATGGCGATCTCCCACTCGCCGCCCAGGACGACGCCGCGTTCGGCGGTGCCGAGCGCCTGCGCGCCGAGCGGCTCGGCCGTCCCGGCGAGCACGGTGATCCGGTAGCGGCGGCCGGTCTGGTAGACGGTGAAGACGAACGCGTCGTCGACGGGGTCCCGGTAGAAGTACGGGCCGCTGAACGGCGTCAGGACCGGATCGGCGGCCAGCACGCGCAGCCCGAGGCCGCGGCCCCGCACGCGTACGGTGTCGGCGCTGTCGTAGGCGAGGCGGATCCGCCCGTCCCCGGCGCTCCAGGTGAGCTGATGCGGGGTGGCCGTGACGGCGGCCTCCGCGGTGGGGACCAGCCGCAGGACGGGGTGCATGCCGGTCTGATGGGAGACCAGATGCACGTCCCGGGCGTAGGTCTTCTCGGCCACCACGGGCGAGAAGCAGAACCAGGATCCGCGGTAGCTGAACGGGATTTCCCGCAGGGAGAACACCGGGCCAGAAACGGCGACGGTCATGGAGCGAGGGTCCCTTCTCAATCTTTGACTGCGCCCGCCGTGACCCCGGCGGCGACGTAGCGCTGGGCGATCACGAGCAGGACGGTGGCCGGGATGGAGGCGACCACGGCGGTGGCCATGATGGCGTTCCATTCCTGGTTGTTGTTGCCGATGTAGTGGTAGATGCCGAGGGTGATCGGCTGGTGGTCGCCGCCCTGGTCGAGGGTGGAGGCGAAGATGAAGTCCGACCAGGCCCACAGGAACGCGAACAGCGACACCGTGATGAGCGAGTTGCGGGAGACGGGCAGCACGATCGAGACGAAGGTGCGCACCACTCCGGCGCCGTCGACGCGGGCCGCCTGGAGCAGCTCCTCGGGGATGCCGGACATGAACGTGGTGAGGATCAGCACGGCGAACGGCACGGCGAGGGTGGAGTCGGCCACGATCAGCCCGGGGACGGTGTTGAGCACGCCGGTGGACAGGAAGATGGCGTAGAAGCCCATCGCCATGATGATCCCGGGGATCATCTGCGCGATCAGCAGCACGAAGCTCAGCACGCCACCGCCGCGCGGGCGCAGCTTGGCCAGCGAGTACGCGGCCGGCGCCGCCAGCAGCAGGGTCAGCGCCACCGTGCCCAGCCCGACGACCAGGCTGGTGCCGAGGTAGGGAAGCTGCTGGTCGAGCACGTCACGGTAGCCGTCCAGGGTGCCGTCGAGCGGCAGGAGGTCCGGCGGGCTCTTGCGCATGGCGGTGTCGCGGGTGAACGAGACGTTGATCATCCAGTAGACCGGGAACAGCATCACGGCCGTCAGCACCAGCCCGAGCACGGTCTTGAGGTGCCTCATGTCAGGGCCTGCCGTCGCTGCACGCGGATGTAGACCAGGCCGAAGACGAGGGCCATCACGATCAGCAGGTTGCCCACGGCGGCCCCCGGCCCGAAGGAGGGCACGAGGTTGCCGAAGCCCAGCCGGTAGGACCAGGTGGCGAACGTGGTGGACGCCCCGCTCGGGCCGCCCTTGGTCATGATCCAGATGATGTCGAACACCTTCAGGGTGTAGACCAGTCCGAGCAGGATGGTGATCGCCGACACCGGCCGCAGCAGCGGGAAGGTCACCCTCCAGAACCGCTGCCAGCCGTTGGCCCCGTCGAGCGCGGCGGCCTCGTAGACGGCCGCGGGAATCGCCTGAAGGCCCGAGTAGAGCACCACCAGGTTGAACGGGATGCCGATCCAGATGTTGGCGATGATCACCGACCACAGCGCCCAGTCCGGCGAGGTCAGCCAGTTCACCGGCCCGATCCCGAGCCAGCCCAGCGCGGCGTTGACCACGCCGGAGTCGCTGTTGAGCATCCACGACCAGGTGGAGGCCGACACGATCAGCGGCAGCAGCCACGGCACCAGGAACAGCGCCCGCAGCGTCGCCGACAGGCGGAAGCTCTTGCTGAAGAACAGGGCCAGCGCCAGCCCGATCGTGAACTGGAAGGCCAGCGACACCAGCGTGAAGACCACCGTGTGCCACAGCGCCGGCCCGAAGGTGGCGTCGGCGAACACCTTGGCGTAGTTGCCGAACCCGGCGAAGGGGGCGTCACCCTGCACGAAGGAGCGCACCGTGTAGTTGCGCAGGCTCAGCTCGACGTTGCGGTAGAGCGGGTAGGCGTAAAAGACCAGCAGGTAGAGGACGACGGGGGCGAGGAACGCCCACGCCGCCCACTGACCCGATCGGCCGCGTGCCGCCCGGCGGACCCCCGGGGTCGCCGCGGCGGGACGCACCGACGTCTGCATCACTCGGCTCATGCGTCTACTGGATCGCGCTCGCCGCGGCGGCCTGGGCGGCGGCCATCGCCTCCTGCGGCGGCTTCGACCCGCTCAGCGCCGCCTGCACCGCGCCCCACATCGGCTCGGAGATCTTCGGGTACTTGGTGCCCAGGTCGTCGCTGGTGCGGCCCTTGGCGGCCTTGACCGCCTCCACCCACACCTTCAGCTCCGGGTTCTGCTCGACCTGCCTGGCCTGCACCTGCTCGGTGGGCGCGACGTAGGACAGGGTGGTGGTCGTGGTGAGCGAGTTCTCGCCGCTGGTCAGGCAGGTCACCAGCTTCTGGGAGGTGGCGTAGCGGCCGGTGTCGGACTGGACGGGCATGCTGACGAACTCGCCTCCGGTCGGGGCGGGCGCGGTGCCGCCGTCCTTGGCGGGGATCGGGATGACGCCGTACGCGAAGCCGGTCTTCCCGGCGTTGGCCAGTTGCCAGGTGCCGTTCTCGGCGAAGGCGAACTCGCCGCCGGCGAACTCCTGCCAGCTGGTGGTCTGGGTGTTGCCGATGACGGAGTTGGGGGCGTAGCCCTTCTTCAGCCAGTCGCTCCACAGCGTCACCGCCGAGACGCCCTCGGGCGAGTCGAGCTTGGTGAGGTTCGCGCCGGACCCCCAGAACCAGGGCAGGAACTGGAAGCTGCCCTCCTCGGTGCCGATCGCCGAGAACGTGATGCCCTTCTTCCCGGCCGCCTTCACCTTCTCCAGGGCCGCGGTCAGGGACGCCCAGTCCTTCACCGCGGCGATGTCCACGCCGGCCCGCTTCAGGACGTCCTTGTTGTAGTACAGGGCCAGGGTGTTGGCCCCGATCGGGACGCCGTAGGTCTTGCCGCCGCTCTGGCCCGCGGCCAGCAGGTTCGGCGCGATCGACGAGACGTCCAGCTTGTTCTCCTCGGTCGTGGTCAGCACGCCGGCCTCGGCCAGCGTCGAGACCACGGGGTTGTCCACGATGAGCACGTCGGGCGAGTTGTCCTGCTGGGCGGCCAGCAGGGCCTTGTTGGTGAGGTCGCTGGTGTCGTAGCCGGTGCGCTCCACCTTCACGCCCGCCTGGGCGCCGCACGTCTCCAGCAGCTTCACCCACGCGGAGCCGGCGTCGTACTGGGGGTAGGGGTCCCAGATCGTGTAGGTCCCGCCTCCCGCGGCCTGGCTCGCGCCGCTCGTGCTCCCGTCATCGCCGCCGGACGGCGAGCAGGCCACCAACCCGCCCGCGGCGGCCAGCACCGCCAGACCCACGCCGACGACCTGCCGGCTCCCTGCCGCTGAACTCATTGATCTACCTCCGCTGAGAGGAGTGGTGCGACCGTCCCCGATCGAGTCGAACCGATTCGGCGAATCGGTTCGACCGACCATAGGCGTGCCTCCTCCGGGGCGTCAATGGGCCCGGCGCGGTTTTCGGAGATGTCACGGGGAGCGACACATCCTCGTCACGGAAACCCGGCAGCCCGGCGCCTCATGAACCGATTCGACCTACGATGGTCGTCATCATGGGGAGCGAAGGAGCGCGGGTGAACATCGGGGAGATCGCCGAGAGGGCCGGCGTGTCGCGCAGCACCGTCTCCTACGCGCTCACCGGCAAGCGCCCGGTGTCGCCGGAGACCAAACGGCGCATCCAGGCGGTCATCGACGAGCTCGGCTACCGGCCCAACGCGGCCGCCCGGGCCCTGAAGGAGGGCCGGACCCGCACCATCGGGCTGGTCATCCCGCCCGCCAGCCGGCGCCTGACCGACATGCAGCTCGGCTTCGTGGCCAGCGTGGTGGACGCCGCCGCCCGCGCCGATCTCGACGTCCTGCTGTCGCCGTCGGGGGGCGAGCACGACCGCTCCTTCGAGCGCGTGGTCACCGGCCGGCGCGTGGACGGCGTCATCCTCATGGAGATCCGCCTGGAGGACGAACGCGTCACCCGCCTGCGGCACAGCGGCCTGCCGTTCGTCGGCATCGGCCGCACCGGCCAGCCCGAGGAGATGCCCTGGGTGGACATCGACTACGAGACGCTGATCGCCCGGTGCGTGGACCACCTGGCCGACCTCGGCCACCGGAAGATCGCGCTGGTCAACCGCAACGCCGACCTGGTCGCCGCCGGGTACGGCCCGGGCCGGCGCGCCCAGAGCGGCTTCGCCCGCGCCGTGGCCGCGCGCGGCCTGCACGGCGTGCAGGTCTGCTGCGCCGACGACGCCCCCGCCGGGCAGGCGTGCGTCGAGGAGCTGCTGGCCGCCCAGCCCGGCCTGACGGCCATCGCCACCATCAACGAGGCCGCCGTGGCCGGGATGTACCGGGCGCTGGAGCAGCGGGGCCTGACGGTCCCGGGGGACTTCTCCATCGCCGGTGTCGCCGCCCGGCACTGGGCCGAGAGCCTGCACCCGCCGCTCACCGCCGCCGACGTGCCCGCCGACGAGATGGGCGTGCGCGCCGTGGAGCTGCTCATCCAGAGCATCGCCGATCCCGCCGTCCCCCACCGCCACGTGCTGATCGCTCCGCCGATCTCGTTGCGCGGCACCACCGGACCGGCGCCGGCACGCGCCTGACCACCGGGCGCGGGCCGGCCCGCCCGGGATGGGGGAAGCCGGCGTGAAGATCCCGTGACGGCAGGATGCCGGGCACGTTTCCGGCTCTTGACCCTGGACCGGGCGGACGCCTATCGTCCAGTCGAATCGATTCGCCGAATCGATTCGACTCTCCTGCTTCCCGAAGGGAAAGGCCCATGGCCATGCCCTTGTCCCGGCTGCTTCGCAGGCTCGTGCCGCGTGCCGCCCTCGCTCCCGTGCTGGCGCTGACCGCGCTCCCGCTGGACGCCTTACCGGCGATCGGCGCCGCCGCGCCGGCCCTCGTCCTCCATTACGACTTCGAAGGCGACCTGTCGAGCGGCGCCGTCGAGGACCGCTCCCCCTCCGGGCTCGACGGGGTCCTCACCAACCCCGGGAGCGCCCGGGCCGTCACCGGGGCCGACGGCACGCAGGCCCTGTCCCTGCCCGGCGGGCCGGCCGGCTCGCAGAGCGCCCCCTACGTGACGATCCCGGCCGGCCTGTTCCGCGACCGCGCCGCCATGACCGTCTCCACCTGGCTGAAGTGGGCCGGCGGCCCCGACTTCCAGTGGGTCTACAACCTCGGCAAGGACGCCGCGACCGCCACCTTCGCCACCCCGTCCTACGCCGGTGACGCCACCACGAGATCGTCCATCAAGCCGGTCAACGGCACCGCCGAGGCCGGCGTGCCGGGCCTGCAGAAGCTGCCCGCGGGCCAGTGGCTCAACCTCGTCACCACGATCGACGGCAAGACCCTCACCTTCTACGTGAACGGCGCGCCCATCGGCGCCACCTCCGCCCGGCTCGACCTCGCCGCCGTCATGAACGGCGCCACCACCTCCGGCTTCCTCGGCAGGGCCTTCTGGGGCGGGCACCCCTTCCTGGCCGGCGACCTGGACGACTTCCGCGTCTACGACGCCGCCCTGACCGCCGGGCAGGTCGCCGCGCTGGCCGGCGACCGCCTGGCCACCCCCTCGAAGGTCGAGCAGACCGCCGTCGAGGTCACGACCCATCCCGGCGTCGCGCCGGAGCTGCCGAAGACGGCCACCGCGCAGTTCACCGACGGCATCCGCCGCGGCGTGAGCGTCACCTGGCAGAGCGTCGATCCGGCCCGGTACGCCAAGCCCGGCCGGTTCACCGTCAAGGGCACCGCGCTCGGCACCCCCGTCCAGGCCACCGTCACGGTGATCGGCAACGACCTCGCCATCGACCTCGGCAGCCAGACCGGCGCCTTCCACGGCGGCGCGTCCGGCACCCTGTACGGCGTGTACGCCGACGGCCTGCCGAGCCGCAACCTCCTCGAAGGCATCAACCTGCGCACGGTGTCCACCAAGGCGCAGGACGGCCCGCAGCATCCGGGCGCCGACGCCTTGGAGGTGGTCAAGCCCCTGGCCGACAGCAGCGGCGGCGACGTGTACATCTACATGACCGACATCTACCGCGGCTTCCCCTACCAGTGGCCCGGCGGCACGCCGGAGGCGAGGCTGGACGACTTCAAGTCCAAGATCGCCAAGCAGGTCGACCAGGTCCTCACCCTCGACCCGAAATATCAGGACAACATCGTCTTCGTGCCGTTCAACGAGCCCGAAGGCAACATGTTCGGCACCGGCCAGTGGAGCTACGACAAGGTCAGCTGGCTCACCGACCCGCGGCACTACTTCAGGGCCTGGGACGAGGTCCACGCCCTGATCAAGGCCAGGATGCCCGCGGCCAGAATCGCCGGCCCCAACACGAGCATGCTGTTCGACCAGGTGAAGGGCTTCCTGCGGCACACCGTCCAGGCGGGCACCGTGCCCGAGGTCATCACCTGGCACGAGCTGGGCGACCCGGCCCGCATCCGCACCAGCGTCGCCAGATACCGGCAGTGGGAACAGGAGGTCTTCAAGGGCACCCCGTTCGAGGGCAGGCGGCTGCCGATCAACCTCAACGAGTACGCCTTCAACTATCACACCTCGGTGCCCGGCCAGATGATCCAGTGGATCTCGGCCATCGAGGAGTCGAAGGTCGACGCCGACATCGCCTACTGGAACATCGACGGCAACCTGTCCGACTCCGCGGTCCAGGCCAACCGCGGCAACGGCCAGTGGTGGCTGCTGAACGCCTACGCCCAGCTGAGCGGCGACACCGTCAAGGTCACCCCGCCCCGCCCGGACGTCAGCTACACCCTCCAGGGCGTCGCCACGCTCGACAGGGCCAAGGCGCAGGCCCGTGCCCTGTTCGGCGGCGCCTCCGGCACCGCCGGCGTCCGCTTCGACAAGGTGGACGCCGCGCTGTTCGGCGGCACCGTCCACGCGCTCGTCCAGGAGATCCCCTGGACCGGCCAGCTCGGCGACTCGGCCCAGCCGCGCGTTCTGGCCGAGCTCAGCCGGCCGGTCAAGGACGGCTCGGTGGCCTTCGACTTCGGCGGCGATCTGCCCGCGCTGAAGGAGTCCTCGGCGTACCAGATCATCCTCAGCCCCGGGGCCAACGCCTCGCCCGCCACCGCGCCCACCACCCTGTGGCAGGCCACGTACGAGGCCGAGGACGCGGCGCACACGGGCGCCGGCTACAGCCTCAACGGCCCCGAGGGCACGCCCGCCGACGTCGGCAAGTTCTACACCTCCGGCGCCTACAACGTCGGGGGCCTGCGTACCGGCTCGGACGTGCGGCTCGACTTCACGGTCTCGGTCCCCCGGACCGGCGTCTACGACCTGTCCGTCTTCGCCAACTCGCTGAACACCTACGGCGCCGTCCGCGAGCAGGGCCCGACCAACGTCTTCCTGCGCGTGGACGGCCGCGCCGAGCAGGAGCTGCACCTGCCCCTGGGCTACAAGTGGGTGGTCTGGGACCACGCCGACACCAAGGTCACCCTGACCGAGGGCGAGCACGTGCTCACCCTGGCCGCGCGCAGCCTCGACGGCAGCCGGGCCACCAAGGGGGACGCGATCATCGACAAGATCGATCTCACCCTGGCCAACCCGGCCGCCACGGAGCAGATCTACGAAGCCGAGCACGCCACCCTCGCCGGCGCGAAGCCGGGCTACACCCGCGGGAAGGTCTCCGGCGCGGGCGTCGTCACCGTGGCGAAGGACCAGAGCGCGACCTTCTGGGTCTACTCCCCCACCGACGGCGGATCGGCGCTGGCCGTCGACACCTCCGGCGGAGGCCGGGGCCGGCTAGAGATCAACGGCCGGCACGCCGGCGACGTCGGCGCCTCCACCAGGGTGCAGGCGTTCCTGTCCGGAGGCATCAACAAGATCACCGTCACCGGCCGGTCCGGCAAGCTCCGCCTGGACCGCCTGCGCGTCCTGCCGGGCGCCGGCACCCTCCAGCCCACCTGGTACGAGGCCGAATCCGCGCGCATCGCCGGCACCGCCAAGCCGATCGACCTCCCGCTGGCCAGTGGCGGCAAGGCGGTCACCGACGTCGGCGGCGCCCCCGGCGACGCCGGCACCCTCACCTTCGACGTCACCGCCCCCAAGAACGGGACCTACGCCCTGACCGTCCGCTACTCCAACCCCGAACAGTCCCCCGCCTCCCATTACAACCCCGACCCGCTGGCCCGCCACGCCGAGATCTCCGTCAACGGCGCCCGGCCTCAGCGGACCTGGTTCCCGCACTCCTTCCACGCCGGCAACTTCTGGGAGCTGACCGTCCCGGTCCAGCTCACGAAGGGAGCCAACACCATCGCCTTCGCCTCGCAGGAGCTGCCGAGCTTCGACGGCGTCTCCTACATCTCCGACACCTTCCCCGACATCCTGCTGCGCTCGCGCCACGCCCCGATCGTGGACAGGATCGCGGTAACGCCCATCGGCGCGTAGGCCGCCGGTGCCCCCGGGCAGGCCGGTCGCGGGCCGGCCTGCCCGGGTTCGCCTGGATTCACCTGGGTTTCGCCGGGGTTCGCCTGGGAACAGCGGTGCCCGGTGCCCGGCGGGGAGGACGTCACGTCGCCGGGACGTCCTCCCCGGCGGGCGGGAGCCCTACATCGGATAGCCCCATGACTGGTTCGGGCCGCCGACGCAGTCCCACACCTGGAGCCGGCGGCCGTTGGCGGTGTCGCCGTGGGCCAGGTCCAGGCACCGGCCGGACCACGCGTTGCGATAGCTGTTCCCCACCCGGGTCCAGCGTTGCTGGGGCAGCCCGTTACACGCCCACACCTGCAGGGGTGCTCCGTTGCCGATGACCTCGGCGGGCTGGTCGAGGCACATCCCGCCGATGCCGAGTGATCCGTTCGCGTGGTGCGTCCACTGCTGGTTCGGCCCGCCCCAGCAGTCCCAGATGCGGACGGCGGCGGCGTTGGCGGCCGCCGGGTCCATGTCGACGCAGTTGTTCGTCCCGTTCCAGCGCATCTCGCCCGTTCCGCCCGGCGCGGGCGTCCACGCCTTGTCGAGGCGGTGGAAGGTCAGCGACACCAGCCTGACCTCGCCGCCGAGCGCGTAGGCGGAGATGCCCAGGCTGCCGGGCGAGGAGTCGAAGTCGGTGTTCTCCGTGTAGGAGAGCCGTCCGTCGTTGCCGAAGGCTTCGACCTGACCGCGGTCCACCAGCACGCGCATCTTGATCCGGTTGGCGACCGGAGCCAGCGGCTTCCACTCCATCTGCCGCAGAGCCCGGTTGTAGGCGATGGTCCGGTCACTGGAGCCGTCCGCGCGCTGGTGCAGCCGGAAGCCGAACTCCGCCGCCGTGGCGCCGGTGAGGTCCCATTCCGAGATCAGCTCGTAGGTGTCGGCGTGGATGCCGTTCAGCGGATCCGTACTGTCGCTCGGCGTGATCGTCCGCGCGCCCCAGGTCTGGGCCGGCCGGCGGATGGCAGAGATCTCGCTGACGGGCAGGCGGGTGACCCGCAGCCCTTCCGGGAAGCTGCGCAGTGCGAGCTGGGCGGGGAAGGACGCGTTGCCGGTCCAGGTCGAGCCGCGGTTGCCGGGTTGCCAGAACATCTGGACGACCCGGTTCGTCGGGAGGTTGGTGAAGGTGAGGCCCGCGTAGACCGAACCGTCGAAGCCGGCGCGTCCCTGGTCCAGGCGCTGTGGGGCGGGGAATCCGGCGTCCGGGACGAAGACGCCGTTGTTGTCGAGGGTGCCGACCGCGTACTCGCCCTGGGCGTCGTTCAGGACCCATCGTTGGTCGCCGGTGTCGCCGTCGACGGGCAGCTGGTAGATGTCCGGGCACTCGAACGCCCAGTCGGCGCGGTACTCGCCCCGATACGTCCACGAGAGCAGGTTCGCCGAGCTGAAGAACTTCACGGTGTTGCCGCCGTCGGCGCCCCAGAGCACCATGCCCCAGCGGTTGCGGGCGGCGTCCCAGAAGACCTTGGGGTCACGGCTCTCGTACGGCGTCGAGATGACCTTCGCTCCGCCGTCGTACATCTGGAAGCGGTTGCCGCCGTCGGTGCTGTAGGCGATGGAGACGCCGTTGGTGCCGGTGAAGAGCAGGATCGGGTCGTGATCCCCGTTCTTCAGGCCGGTCACGTTGCGGGTGTCGACCCAGCCGCCGCCCGACCACAACGTGGCATTGTGCACCCCGGGTTCCAGGGCGATCGGCCGTTGCGTCCAGTGCACGAGGTCGGGGCTGGTCGCGTGCCCCCAGTGCATGGTGTCCCAGGTCAGGCCGTGCGGGTTGTGCTGGTAGAACAGGTGATAGGTGCCCCGGTAGTACAGCGGCGCGTTCACGTCGTTCATCCAGCCGCCTTGCGAGCTGAAGTGGAACTGGCCGCGGAACGGTTCGTCGTAGCCGGTGGGGGCGTAGGGATACTCGGGATAGTCGGCGGGCTCTCCCGCCAGCGCCGCGCCGGCGGGGACGATGACGAGGCCGGCCACGGCGATCGCGATGGCCAGGATCGCGGAGACGACATGGCGTTGTGTTCGAGCGAGTTCGCGCATCACATTGCACGCCTTTCGGGGGGGACGAGAGGGCATCGGGGCTCTCTCGGGCGACGCGCCCGGCTCAGCCGGGCGGCAGCTCTCCGGAGCCGCGGACGATCAGCCGGGTCGGTATCTCAACGGTCCGGGCCCTGGACCGGTCGCCGTCCAGGCGGGCCATCAGCAGCTCGGCGGCCGCCTTCCCGATGGCCTCGGGGTCTTGTGCGACCACGGTCAGGGCGGGCTCCAGCACTTCGGCCAGCGGAAGGTCGTCGAATCCGACCAGGGCCACCTCCTGCCGGCGGAGCCTGGCCAGCCCGAGGACGACCCCGGTCGCGGCGAAGTTGTTGGCCGCGAAGACGGCCGTCGCCGGGTCCTTCGCCGCGAGCAGCCGGGCGACGGCCGCCGCTGCCGCCTTCTCGTCGTGCCCGGTCTCCACCAGCCTGCGGTCAAAGGGGATGCCCGCCTCGGCCAGGGCGTCCCGGTAGCCCTGGAACCGCTCCCGCCTGGTGTACAGCGTCGGGAGGTCGCCGATGAACGCGATCCGGCGGTGGCCGTGCGCGATCAGATGGGCCACGCCGGTACGGGCCCCCTCCCGGTTGGCGCTGACCACGCAGTCCGTGGTGAGCCCGCTCGGCGGCCGGTCCAGGAAGACGATCGGCAGACCCGTTCCCCGCTCGGCCCGCAGGGAGTGATGGTCGCTGTCGGCCGCGGGCACGACGAGCAGCGCGGTGACCCTGCGGGCGAGGAAGGTGGAGGTCAGCGACCGCTCACCTTCCGCGGTCTCCTCCGAGGAGCCGACGATGAGGGTGAGGCCGCGGGGCCGCATCGCGGCCTCGATCCCCCCTGCGACGGTGCCGAAGAACGGGTTGCCCATGTCCGGGATGATGAGCCCGACCGTGGAGTCGCGCGCCCCGACGCGCATGTTGCGCGCCATCAGGTTGGGCTGGAAGCCCAGCTTCTCCATGGCCGCCAGGACCCGTGCGCGGGTCTCGGCCGACACCGAGTTCTCCCCGTTGACCACCCGGGAGACGGTCTTGGCGGTGACGCCGACCTCCCGGGCCACATCGCTCATGGTCGCGCGGCGTACCTTGGACATGGGCCACCGTTCTTCTCCGTCGAAACCACTGCATCGGGGACAGGCTAAAGGTGATCAAGCGCATTCCTGGCATCGGTCAGGAGGATCCGGAGGCGCGGATCTCCTCCCGGTCGGCGGCTGATGCGTCCCTTGATGCCTCCTTCGATGCGTCCTCGTCCAGTTCCAGCGCACCCGTCATGATCGCGACGACCTCGGCCATGCTGCGGTCGGCCGGTCTGATCACGCCGATCCGCCGGCCGAGCCGCTGGATGTGGATGCGGTCGGCGATCTCGAAGACGTGCGGCATGTTGTGGCTGATCAGGATCACCGGCAGCCCGCGGTCGCGAACCCGGCGGATCATGTCGAGGACCTGTCCCGACTCCTTGACGCCCAGGGCGGCGGTCGGCTCGTCCATGACCACGACGTGCCGGGCCCAGGCGACGGCGCGGGCCACCGCCACGCCCTGCCGCTGGCCGCCGGAGAGCGTCTCCACCGGCTGGGTGAGCGAGCGCAGCCCGATCTTGAGGTCGGCCATGTGCCGGGCCGACTCCTCCCGCATGCGCTTGTGGTCGAGCATCCGGAACACCTTGCCCAGCAGGCCGGGCCTGCGGATCTCGCGGCCGAGGAACATGTTGCCGGCGATGTCGAGCGAGGCCGCGACGGCCAGGTCCTGGTAGACGGTCTCGATGCCGTGCCGGCGCGCGTCCAGCGGGTTGCGGAAGCGGATCGGCCTGCCGTCGAGCAGGATCTCGCCCTCGTCCGGCTGGAGCGCTCCCGTCAGCGCCTTGATCAGGCTCGACTTTCCCGCGCCGTTGTCCCCGATGACGGCGAGCACTTCGCCGGGCATCAGGTCGAAGTCCGTGCCGTCGAGCGCGGTCACGTGACCGTAGCGCTTGACCAGGCCGCGCGCCTGCAGCACCGGGGTCTGCGGGGTGTCGGTCATCGGATCCTCCTGCGGGAGAGCTGGTCCACGGTGACGGCGAGGATGACCAGCACGCCGGTGATCAGGGTCTGGTAGATGGAGGGCACGCCCATGAGCTGGAGCCCGTTGCGGAAGACGCCCACGATCAGCGCGCCGATCAGGGTTCCGAGGACCAGCCCGCGGCCGCCGAACAGGCTGGTGCCGCCGAGCACCACGGCGGTGATGCTGTCGAGGTTGTCGGTCTGCCCGGCCTGCGGGTCGCCGACGCCGGTCCGGGAGACCAGCAGCAGCGCGGCGATGCCGTACACCAGGCCCGCGACCGTGTAGACGCCGACGGTGAGGCGGGCGGTGCGGATGCCGGTGAGCCGGGCGACCTCGGGACTGTTGCCGAGGGCGTAGACGTGCCGGCCCCAGGCGGTCTGCCCCAGCAGGTAGGCGAAGAGGAGGAACAGCAGGATCGTCAGCAGCGAGCCGTAGGTCACCCGGGTGTCGCCGATGGCGAAGGTCTCCCCCAGCGCGGTCAGCGGCGCGGGCAGGTTCACCACCGTCTGGTCTTGCGAGTAGATGTGGGTGAGGGCGAAGGCCACGTTGAGCATGCCGAGCGTGACGATGAACGGCGGCAGCGGGATCGCGGTGACCAGCATCCCGTTGACCGCGCCGAAGGCCGCGCAGACCAGCAGCCCGAGCGCGATCGCCACCAGCGGCGGCACGGTGCCCTCCGCGGCGAGCTTGGCCATCAGGATGCCGCCGAACGCCATGATGGCGCCGTTGGCCAGGTCGATCCCGGCGGTGAGGATGATCAGCGTCTGGCCGATGGCCAGCGTGCCGACCACCATCACCTGCTGGATGATCAGCGAGAAGTTCCCGCCGCTGAGGAACTGCTCGCTGTTGAGGGAGAAGAAGACGCAGGCGAGCAGCAGGGCCACCAGGGGCCCCACGGTCGGGGTGGTCAGCAGCCGCCGCGCGGCCGACGGGCCGGCGGCAGGCGAGGGCTTCGGGGGCTTCGAGGGCGTGAGCGTCGTGGTCATCGGTTCTAGCCCCAGCAGTTCTGCAGGCCGAACGCGGTGTCCTTGGCGTCGACGCCGGCGGCGGGCCTGTCGGTGATCAGCGTAACGCCGGTGTCGGTGTAGCCGGAAACCTTGGTGCCGTTCTTGCCGAAGGAGGCGACGGCCTTGACGCCCTGCTCGGCCATCTTCAGCGGGTACTGCTGCGACGTGGCCGCGATCTGGCCGCCCTGCACCGCCTTGGTGCCGGTGCACCCGCCGTCGACCGAGACGATGAGCACGTCCTTCTCCCGGCCTTTGGCCTTCAGCGCGGTGTACGCGCCCAGAGCGGCGGGCTCGTTGATGGTGTAGACGACGTTGATGTCGGGGGCCTTCTGCAGGCAGTTCTCCATCGCGGTCTGCCCCTTGGCCTGGTCACCCCCGGTGTCCTGGGAGCAGACGATCGACGGGTCGCCTTCGGCGATGCCGAATCCCTTGAGGAAGCCGTCGTGGCGGAGCCGCCCGACCGCTACACCGGGCGCGAGATCGAGGGTCGCGACCTTGGCGGGCTTGCCGGCCATCGCGGCCTTGGCGTACTGCCCGATGAGCTCGCCGGCCTTGAAGTTGTCGGTGGCGAACAGCGCGTCGGTGGCGTCCTGCGGCTCGGTCGGGCTGTCCAGCGCGATGACCATCACCCCCGCCGAACGGGCCTTCTGCAGGGCGGGGACGATCGCCTTGGAATCGCTCGGCGTGATGAGGATGCCCTTGACGCCGGCGGCGACCATGTTCTCGATGGCGGTGATCTGGCCGGCGTTGTCACCGTCGAACTTGCCCGCGGCCGTCATCAGCTCCACGCCTTCCGCCTTCGCGGCGGCCGCGGCGCCCTCCTTCATCTTGACGAAGAAGGGGTTGGTCTCGGTCTTGGTGATGAGACCGACCTTGATCGTGCCGGAGCCCGCCCCTGCCTGGGAGGTCCCCCCGCCGCCGCCCCCTCCGCCGCAAGCCGATAGAGCGATGGTCGCCACGATCGCACCGGCGGCGAGCGCGCCAGTGGTCCGAATGGTCCGAGACATGGAGTACTCCCTGGTCCTATGGGGGGAATCGAAATGTCAACGTTGACACATGTCAACGTTGACATCCGCTTGCCAGTGATGATGAACTCCCGGGGACGAAACGTCAATGCCTTCCGGTCGTAACAAGTCGGCGACTTCGCCGGAAGCCTGCCCGTCCCCCAGAAAGGCAGCCCATGTCCCTGACCCAGATCGCCGTACTCGGCGAATGCGTCGCCGACGCCTTCACCACCGGCATTCCGGAACGGGGTGAACTGACCCTGCGCGTGCTGCCGGGCGGCGGGCCGGCGAACACCGCGGTGGCGCTCGCACGCCTCGGCACCCGCGCCCGTTTCCTCGGCAGGATCTCCCACGACACCTTCGGCGCCCTGTTCCGCGCCCACCTCGACGCGTCCGGGGTGGACCTGACCGCCTGCGTTCCCGCGGCCGAGCCCAGCACGCTCGCCGTGGCCAGCCTGGACGACGCGGGCCAGGCCGGATACTCCTTCCACGCCGAGGGCGCCGCCGACTGGCAGTGGAGCGCGACCGAGCTGGCCCCCGGCCGGATCGGGGAGGCGGCATGCCTGCACACCGGCTCCCTGGCGCTGGTCCGCGAACCGGGGGCCGGGCACATCGAGGAACTGCTGGCCACCGTCCGGGAGACCGTCACGGTCTCGATCGATCCGAACGTGCGGGCGGCGCTCGTCGACCCCGCCGTCTACCGGGCCCGGATGCCTCGCTGGTGCGCCGTGGCGGACATCGTCAAGCTGAGCGACGACGACCTGGCGCACATCCACCCCGGCGAGCCGGCCGAGCAGGTCTGCGACACCTGGCACGCCGCGGGCGTCCGGCTGATCGTCATCACCCGCGGCCCCCGTGGCGCGCTCGTCTCCGTGGACGGCGCGCGCACCCGCGTTCCCGCGGTCGCGACCGAGGTGGTCGACACGGTCGGCGCGGGAGACGCCTTCACCGCCGGCCTGCTGCACCGGCTGGGCGCCGAAGGGCTCCTCGGCGGGCGGCTCAAGACCCTCGGCCTGGAGCGGGCCGCCGAGGCCGCGGCCTTCGCCTCCCGGGTCGCCGCGCTCACCTGCTCGGTCGCCGGGGCCAATCCCCCCTGGGCCGCGGACCTGGCCGCCCGGAAGCTCACCTGAGATGAGCGGATGGTGATCCACCATCGCGGCCGCGCCGGCCGGCTGCGCACGTGGCGTGCCGATCGTCCCCGCGCGCTCCGGTGACCGGTCCCTCCCCGGGCGGGGAGGGACCCCGCTCACCGCCTCAGCCGATGCTCCAGTGCTGGGCGGCGGTGCCGGCGCAGGTCCACCGGCGGACCTCGGCGCCGGGCGTGGTCACCCCGTTGTGGTCGTCCAGGCAGAGGCCGCTGTGCCGGTTGCGGACCCGCGCGTACGCGGGGTCCGGATCGGGGCCGTTCGACAGGGCGTCAATGTCCATGTTCCCGTAGGTGTCCTGCAACAGGGCTGGCGACTCGGCGTGCGCGACGGAGTTCCACGGCAGCCAGAGGCCGACGCCGCCGTACCGCAGATCGGACAGGCCGATGGCCTCCTCGACCAGCCCGTCCCGGGCGTATCCCAGCGCGTTGCCGGGATACTGCGTGGTCAGCTTGGTCTCGTTGGCCAGCAGCCGGGCCTGCTGCAGATAGTGGGGGTCGCCGGTGGCCCGGTAGAGGCGGTAGTAGTCGTAGAGCATCCCCGACTGCCAGGTGTCCATCCCCGAGTGTCCGGTGGCGATGATGCTCTGCCCTCGCACGCCGTGACGCGCGTAGGCCGGCCGGCTGGACTGCACGGGGTAGTTCCAGGCGTACTGCCATGTCTCGGCGAAGTCGGCAGCACGCGTGGCCGCCTGCAACCACCGCTGGTCGCGGGTGTGGTCGTACAGCGACAGGAAGGCGCGCAGGGCGAGCGAGGCGGCTTCCTTGTCGGTCACGTTGGGGTTGTCCGGCGTGCCGCCGACGTAGGTCGCGGGCAGGTGCACGGTCCGCCACGCGAACTCCGCGGCCCGCAGCGCCGCGGCGCGGTAGCGGCTGTCGCCGGTCTGGACGGCCAGCTCCAGCAGGAACGGGATCGCGTTGTGCGAGTTGTACGTGGCCCGATTGTCCGGCGCGGTGCCCGCGAGGTTGTAGGACCGGTAGTAGGACCCGTCCGCGTTCTGGTGAGTGACCAGCCAGTCACCGAAGCGCCGCGCGTAGGCCTCCCAGGAGGGGACCGGCGTGCCACGGCCGCGCATGAACCGGGACGCCTTGAGCACGCCCTCCATGCCATCGGTGGCGATCCGCAGGTAGGTCGGGTAGAAGCTGCGCCAGCCGGGCGGGTTCACGTCGTACCAGGTTCTCGGCAGTCCCGACGGCGCCCAGGAGTTGGCCGCCCAGAAGTCCAGGATCTGCCGCCCCTTGGTGACGTGCTCCGGGCGGTTGTTGAGGTACCCGTCGCGCAGCAGCAGATACGCCGCCGGGAGCTGCTGGCCGACGAACCCCATCTGGTAACTGACCTCGTGCACCTCACCGCCCGGCAGGCGCGCGCTGAACGGCAGCCCGGGCGCTCCACCCCACGTCGACTGGTACGACGCCAGCACGTCGATCGACGATCGGTAGACCTGCTGGATCGGAACCTTGGTGACCTGCGGATTCACCATGTCCCAGTGGTAACGCCACGAGTCGCGGACCGCCGCCCCGAAGTCCGCGGTCCGGTTGACCCGGATCCGGAACTCGTAGTTCTGGGTGAATCCGGCGGTCACCGGGTTGCTGCGACGCACCCACGCGGCGGCACGGTTGACGTAGTTCCTCTCCCCCTCCATGCCGGGGTAGACGATCGCCACCTTGGTCGAGGGCACCTTCTGGGCGCCCAGGGCGGCGTGGGTGATGCCGGCGTCGACCAGCCAGGCGCCGGAACCCTCGTCCACCCGGGAGGCCGGCCGGGGGTTCTGGTGGGCGATGCTCACGTCGAGGCCGCCGGCGGGATCGTGCATCATCACGAACGGCAGCGGCAGCCGCATCTCCCGGAAGTAGAAGTAGTCGTCGGTGTAGTCGCCGGCCAGCGCGCCCGCGGGAACGTTCCTGTTGCGGTCGTACCACACGCCGGGAGCCAGGAACTGGTAGTCCTGAATCGGCCGCGGGCCGGCCGAGCCGATGGTGAAGCGGGAGTTGAAGCCCTGGTCGGCGCCGTTGGCGCTCACGACGGTCACCGTCCGGTTCACCGCGAACCCACCCGCGGCGGCGGCCGAGTAGCCGTCGCGGAACCTGAACACGCTGCCGTTGCGGCTGCGCACCTCCCCGGTGCCCACCAGTTGCCCGCCTTCGAGCGCGACCGACGTGTACCGCCCGCCGGCGTCGACCGGCGTCTCGCCGTTCTTGACGATCAGCTGGAGGGGCTGCTGCTCGGTGAGCACCGTCGCGCCGCTGGTGACCTGCCGCACGACGATCGGTTGCGCGGTCGCGAGAACGAGCTCGTAGTCGCCGGAGCGCAGGGAGCCGTCGGCGGCCCGCGCGGGAGTGACGTGCATGGGCAAGCCGGCCAGAACGGTCACGGCGCCGGCGACGAGCATGGCACGCCGGCCCCGCCGTCTCCCGCTTAATCGGTCTCTGCTCGTGGATGTCATCGGCGTTCCTCTCGTGGCGGAAGTCGGGCCGGGGCCCCGCGGCTACGCGCCGGGGGCGGGCGGTGTCCGCGGCGGCCGTCGCGCCGGTGCCCGTCGGCGCCGGGATGGTGGTGAACCGCCGGCCGGAGAGTGCCCCTCGCCCGGCTCGGTGCCGGTTCTGTCAGGCGATGCCGCCGTGCGGGGCGGCGGTGACGTCGCAGGTCCGCCGGCGCACCGCGGCGCCGGGTGTGTCCACCCGGGTGCAGCCGTCCGGGCGGAGAGTGCCGTGCCGATCGACCGGCGCGGAGGAGGCGTTGGCTCCGATGGTGGCGGATGCCGGACGGGCGGCACCGAGCGGAGTGCCCTGTGCCGCGATGATCATCATGACGGTCGTCCTGCGGTCGCCGCCGGATGCTGAGCGGGGAGTGGCGGGTCCGGTCATAGGGATGCCCCTTTGATTGTTAGCGCTAACATTTTCGGGCTGGTGAAGCGCTAAAAGTGGGCCATGAACAGCTGTGAGCCATTGTTAACGTGAACACCACCCCCGTCAAGAGACGCGAAGCAGGGCCCTCGGGGCGCGGACGCGTCACGAGGCCGTTGACGTGGCCCTTCTCATCGCGCCGACTGACTGCGCAGACATGGAGGATCGTGGTTTGTGCACGCTCGATCAGGACGTTCAGCCAAGGCAGCCGGCGCCCGAGGTTGTGGCGCGGGCTCTGCCCGTCGTGCATTCCCGTCCGGCCGGCTGCGCGGCCCGTTCGTTCGAGGTGGAACCCGATCTGTCCGGCGGGCCGTCGGCTTGCTGGTGGATATCAAGTGGCCGGTTCCGCGAAGCACCTGGACAATCACCTGACATGATGGGGATCTCCGGGTTCGAGCCGGCCTTTCTCGCCGGGCTCGAAGCCATCCGTGAGGAACACGGACCGAGCCTGGCCGCGCTCGGTGGCCGGCGTCTGACGGGGTTCGCGATCGTGCGCTTCGTCGAGGACGGGGACTGGTTCGCCGACTGCCCCGTCGTCCTGGACTTCGACGGTGTCCAGGTGGAGATCTGCCACTGGAAGTTCGACGAGCTGTCGATCGGCTGGAACAGCATCGACACGACGGCCGCGCTCAGTGGCTGGGAGGGGGCCGAGCTCGCTCCGGCCTGGTCCGGCGCCGACGAACGGCTGGAGCCGTTCGTCGGCCAGGAACTGCGCGAAGTCGCCCTCCTCGAGTGGCGTTCGCCGAGTCATGACCTGGCGAACGGCACCATCGCGGTGGAGTTCGTCTTCGACGCAGGCCGTTTCCACATCGCCAACGGTCTTGATGAGAACAGCATCGATCTCGGCGACGCTCATCCGCACTTCGTGCGGCACCCACTGGGCGCGGCGTGACCAGACGGGCGCATCGGGCGGCTAACGCGGCGTGACCAGGCGGGCCTCGTAGGCGGCGATGACGAGCTGGGCGCGGTCGCGGGCGTTGAGCTTGGCCAGCAGACGCCCGATATGCGTCTTGACCGTCCCGGGACTCACCTGGAGCTGGGCGCTGAGCTCGGCGTTGGACAGCCCGTGGGCGATGAGGGTGAGCACCTCGCGCTCCCGGTCGGTCAACGTGTCGAGCCCGTGAAAGGGCTGCTGGACCGGCCGGCGTACGAACTCCGCGATCAGCCGGGTGGTGACGGTCGGCGCGAGCAGCGTCTCACCCGACGCCACCACCCGGATCCCCTTCAGGAGGTCGTCCGGAGGCGCGTCCTTGAGCAGGAACCCGCTGGCACCGGCGCGCAGCGCCGAATAGACGTATTCGTCGAGGTCGAACGTGGTCAGGATGAGCACCCGGGTGTCCCCGGCGATCTGCCCGGTCGCGGTGATGCCGTCCATCTCGGGCATTCTGACGTCCATGAGCACCACGTCGGGTGACTCCGTACGCGCGAGCGCCACCGCCTCCCGCCCGTTGCCCGCCTCTCCGACCACGGTGAGATCGTCCTCCGAGTCGATCAGCAGCCGGAAGCTGCCGCGCAGGAGCGCCTGATCGTCGGCGATGAGCACCCGGATCACGAGTCTCCCCCTGTCGTGCCCTCTCCGGCCGGGCCCGGCATGGCCTGCTGGTGTCCAGTCCGGGCTCGCCGGACCCACGTTCTCGGGCTCACGCTCATGATCCTCGTCATCACGTCCATCATGACCGATCCGCGCCTGCCACTGGCACCACGCCGATGCCTGCTCGGCATGCCTGCCGTGCCTGCCGTGCCTCCCGTGCCCGCCCGGCCGCCCCGGCAGCACCCGCTGTCCGGGCCCGTCGTCGACCACGGAGATCCGCACCCTCCCGTCGGCGACCGACACCTCGGCCCGGCAGCGGGCGGGAGCGGCGTGCTTGACGACGTTGGTGATCGCCTCCTGGACGATGCGGTATACGGCCGGCTCCATGCCGCCGGGCACGGTTCCGTCCACCGACAGCTCGACCCGCACGCCGGCCTCGGCCGCCTGGCGCGCCAGGGACGGCAGGTCGGCCAGGCCGGGGAGCGGCGCGCCGGCGGGCGGGCTGCCGGGTTGGCGCAGCACGCCGAGAAGATGGCGCATCTCCGCGAGCGAGCCGCGCCCGATCTCCTCGATGGTCCGCAACGCCTTGCGCCCCTCCTCCGGATGCTTGTCGAAGACCTTGGCCGCCACCCCCGCCTTGACGGTGATCACGCTCAACGAATGGGCGACGACGTCGTGCAGCTCGCGCGCGATCCGCAGGCGCTCGTCGGCCGCCGCCCGCTCGGCCTGCCTCCTGGCCTCGCGGGCGGCGAACTCGCGGCGGGTGCGCGCCGCCGTGCCGAGACTCCAGCTCGCGACGAGGACCAGCCAGGCCGCACCGAGGATGACGACGGGGTCGGGCCAGCCGTTCGCAGATCGTGGCGAGCCCAGGATCGAGACCAGGAGCGCGCCTCCGTTGACGAGCAGGCCCGACACCAGGGCGATCGCCGACCGCCGCACCGGCAGGCCGGTCGCCACCGGGTAGATGGCCAGGGCCGCCACCACCGTCGGCATCAGCCGGTTGCCCTGCAGCGCCAGCACGGCGACGCCGATCAGGAGCGCACCGTAGTAGGCGGGCTCCGGCCGGATCCGCCGGACCGCCACGGGCACCGCGAGCAGCCAGCAGAGCACGGTGGTCACGGCATCGGTGGTCAGCTCCGGCGGACTCGCCGTGGACGCCGCCGCGAGCAGCGCCGCGACCACGGTGTCGGCCAGGATGAGCAGCCAGGGTGGAGGCCGCCGGGCGAGCAGGTTCACAGCTCGACGTTATCGGGGAACGGCCGGGGGCGAATCGGAGCACGGGCCGTCGGACCAGGGTCGTACTCCGCCCGCGTACACCGGCATCGTATGCCCCTGGTCCGATCCGAAAGATCGGATCTGGCTCCGACGCGCGGAAGCGCCGCCGTTCGGCATCGTTGCCGCCATGAACCGACGCAGACTCATCGCCTTGTGCCTGGCGGCCTGTCTCGCCCTGCCGCTCGGCGGTATCGCGCTGGCCTCGGCGCAGGCCCACGGCCTCGTCTGGAAGGACTGCGGGGACGGCCTGCGATGTGCCGAGCTGGCCGTCCCGGTGGACTGGGCCGATCCCGGCGGGCCCAGGACCTCCGTGCACGTGGCCAAGCTGCCCGCGACGGGCGAGAGCGCCAAGCCGCTGGTCGTCAACTTCGGAGGGCCGGGCGCCAGCACCTCGTTGCTCCGGCGAGAAGGCGGGCCGGACGCTCAGCCGGAACTGCCGGGCCTGCTCGACGAGTTGCGCAGGAGCTTCGACGTCATCGCCATCGATCCGCGCGGCCTGGCGGAGCCGGCGAGCGGCGACAGGGTGAGCTGCGCGGAGCCCGACGCCTCCGTCTACGGGCTGCTCCTGGCCAGGACGAAACAGGACTGGGACACTCACGCCGCCAAGAACGCCGCCCATCAGGCGAGCTGCCGCACGGCGGCCAGATCGGCCTGGCGCGGGATGACGGCGTGGAACGTGGCACACGACATCGACGCCCTGCGAGCCGCGCTCGGCCAGGACAAGCTGATCTACGCGGGCAACTCCTACGGCACCGTCTACGCCCAGGCCTACCTGGAGCTGTTCCCGCAGCGGGTCGGCCGGATGTACTTCGACGGCACCGCCGACCACACCCGGCAGGAGTTCGAGCCCTGGGTCCGCGACTACGCGCTCACGCAGGAGCGCCATCTCACTCGCTTCCGCGACTGGTGCGCCCGCCGCGCCGACTGCGCCCTGCGCGGCACGGACGCCGGCGAGGCGTGGGATGAGCTCGTGGCCAGGGTGCGCCGCGCGCCACTGCCGGCGTCGTCCGGACGGACGGTGCACGAGGGGCAGCTGTACGCCGGCGCGATCAAAGGCATGAATCCGGCGTTGTGGCCACAGTTCGCCACCGCCATCCGCAAGGCCCTCGACGGTGACGCCGGCGACTTCCTGGAAGAGCTGCTCCCGGACGAGGGCGGCACGTCGGTGAGCCAGGACTCCTTGTGCAACGACTTCATGCCGAAGCTGCCGACATACGAGGAGTTCCAGGGCATCGAGGCCCGGCTCCGCCAGATCGCGCCGAGGTTCGGCTGGCTCGAAGGACGTCTCGAGCTCGGGCGATGCTGGGGGCGCAGCGGGGGCGCGTCCTGGGCGCCGCGCCCGCTGCGGGTGACGGACGCCCCGCCGATCCTCTTCGCGATCGGGGAGCTCGACAACAACACCCATTACCGCGGGCAGGCGCACGTGGCCGAGCAGATCCCGTCCGCACGGGTCCTGTGGCACGGCGACGGCCACGCGCCGTGGGCGCGAAACACCTGCGTGCGGCGGCACGCCAACGCCTACCTGACCACGGGGAAGCTGCCCGCCCCGGGCACCCGCTGCCCGGCCGAGATCATCCAGAAGGTGGGAAAATGATCGAGGTCACCGAACTGACGAAGCGGTACGGCTCCACCCGCGCGGTGTCCGGGCTCACCTTCCGCGTCGAGCCCGGGCAGGTGACCGGCTTCCTCGGGCACAACGGCGCCGGCAAGTCCACCACCATGCGCATGATCCTCGGTCTCCACAGGCCCACCTCGGGCACGGCGTTGATCAACGGCGTCCGCAAACAGGACCTGCGCGACCCCATGCGCGAGGTCGGCGCCCTGCTCGACGCGGCCGAGGTGCAGGGCGGGCGCACGGCGTTCGCCCATCTCCAGGCGCTGGCGTACGCGGGCGGGATCGGGCGCCGCAGGGTCGTGGAGGTGCTGGAGGAGGTCGGCCTGGCCGGGGCGGCCCGCAAGCGGATCGCCGGATTCTCCCAGGGGATGCGCCAGCGCCTCGGCATCGCGGCGGCGCTGCTCGGTGACCCGGGCGTGCTCATCCTCGACGAGCCGGTCAACGGCCTCGACCCCGACGGCATCCGCTGGCTCAGGACACTGCTCAGATCCCTGGCGGGCGAGGGGCGCACCGTCCTGCTGTCGAGCCACCTGATGACCGAGATGTCCCTCACCGCCGACCGGCTCATCATCATCGGCCGGGGCCGGCTGATCGAGGAGAGCACGACGGCGGACCTGCTGGCCCGCTTCCAGAGCGGCGTCCTGGTCCGCTCCCCCCACGCGGCCCGCCTCTCCAGGGCGCTCGAAGCGGCCGGCGCGACCATCCGCTCCGCTCACGACGCCCAAGCCGTGGAGAAGCCGGCACCCGCCCGGCCCACGAACACAGCAGCGCCCACGCACCCCTCCCAGAGCTCCCGCCTGGGTGAGGAGCCGGCACACGCCCGGCCCGCGGGCACAAAAGCGGCCACGCACCCCTCCCAGGACTTCCGCCTGAGTGAGGAGCCGGTGCCCGGCCGCCTCGTGGCCGCCGGCATCGAGGCACGCGCCGCGCGGGACGCCGGCGGAGAAGAGCTGCTGGTGACCGGCCTGACCGCGGCCGCCATCGGCGACATCGCCCTGGCGCACGGCTGTGCCGTGCACGAACTGGTGCCGCGCCGGACCTCATTGGAAGAGGCCTTCATGGAGATCGCCAAATGATCGACCTCGTCGCGTCGGAATGGCTCAAGCTACGCTCGCTCCGCGCCACCTACTACGTCCTGGCCGCCACGCTCTCGGCCGTTGTGCTCACCGGCTTCGCCGCCTACTCGATCTCACGCTACTTCGACACCCACGGCCCCGGCGGTGATGCCGTCGGCACGGGTCTCGGCCTCAGCGCCGACCTTCCGCCCGTGCTGTTCGGCATGCTGGGCGTGTTCGCCATCTCCGGCGAATACACCACCGGCATGATCAGACTCACGCTGACCACGATCCGGAGCCGATGGACGCTCCTTCTGGCCAAGGCCGCCGTGGTGGCCGCCATGGCCGCTGTCGCAGGTCAAGCACTGGCGTTCGCCACCTACTTCACCGCGCAGGCCGTGGTGGCCGGGCGCCCGATCGGCGCCTCGTTCGCCGAGCATACGGCCCTGACCGAGGTGCTGACCAGCGGCGCCGGCGCCGCCGTCGCCGGGGTGCTGGGGCTGGGCCTGGCCACGGTCCTGCGTTCGACGCCGGGAGCGCTCATCGCGCTGGTCGTGCTCCCACTGGCCCCGACCGTGCTCGAGCGCTTCCTCCCGGCTCCGTGGAACGACTGGGTCAGCTCCCTGACGATTCCGTCGCTGACCAGGCAACTGGCCGCCGTGCCCGACGCCGGAGCCTTCGGCCCCGCGACGGCCGCCACCGTCCTGGTGGGTTACGTCGTGCTGTCCCTCCTGCCGGCAACTGTGGCGATCAACCACCGCGACGCCTGACCTGGCCCATGCGGACGGCCACAGATGCGGGAAGGGACGGCCATCACGCGCCTGGCCGCCCGGTGCTTCGATGGGGCCGGGGCTTGCGCCCGAGGTGAGTGGCTTGTTCGTGTCCGTCAGGTGCTCTCGTGCAAGAGGATCTCAGGCATAGTGACGGTAGATCGCCTGGGCCACGCAGGCGGGCTTGGCGCCGCCGTCGGTCTCCACCGTGAAGGTCAGGTGCATCTGGACACCGCCGGCGACCTGCTCCACCGTGTCCACGACGCCGGCCAGGCGAATTCTGGCGCCGACGGGAACCGGGCTGGGGAAGCGGACCTTCTCCAGCCCGTAGTTGACGCTCATGGAGACGCCGCTGATCCGCAGGAGCCGGCCGAACAGGGGGATGATCAGCGACAGGGTCAGGTAGCCGTGGGCGATCGGGGACCCGAAGGGGCCGTCCTTGGCCCGTTCGGGGTCGGTGTGGATCCACTGGTGGTCGTCGGTGGCATCGGCGAAGGCGTTCACCCGATCCTGGCTGATCTCCAGCCATTCCGTACGGCCGAGGTCGGTGCCGGCCAGCGCCTTCAGTTCGTCGATTCCGTGGGCGGTGATGGGCATGTGAGACGGTCCTCCGGTTCAGGCGGTGGGGGTGGTGTCCGTATGGGCGGCACGCAGGCCGAGCCTGGCGAACGGCCCTCCGGCTCAGGCAGTGGGAGTCGTGTCCGCGTGGGCGGCATGCAGATCGAGCTTGGCGATCTTCCCCGAAGGGGTTCGGGGGAGGCTCTCGGCCCAGACCACCGACTTGGGGATCTTGTACTTGGCGAGCCGGCCTCGCAGAAAGCCGAGGAGGTCGCCGGCGTCGGCGGTGGCGCCGGGTCTGAGCACGACGACGGCCCGTCCGACCTCGCCCCACGTCGCGTCGGGGACACCGATGACGGCGCACTCGGCGACGGCGGGGTGGCTCGCGAGCGCCTCCTCGACCTCGGCCGGATACACGTTCTCCCCGCCCGAGACGTACATGTCCTTGATCCGGCCGACGATGTAGGCGTATCCGTCCTCGTCGGTCCGGGCGACGTCCCCGGTGCGCAACCAGACGTCCCCGGTGCGCAGCCAAGCGTCCTCGGTACGCAACTCGATCTCCTCGGTGCGCGGCCCGACCTCCTCGGTACGCAACCCGACGTCCCCGGCGCGCGGCCCAACCTCCTCAGTGCGCAGCCCGACCTCCTCGGTACGCAACCCGACGTCCCCGGCGCGCGGCCCAACCTCCTCGGTGCGCAACCCGACGTCCCCGGCGTGCGGCCCGACCTCCTCAGTGCGCAGCCCCATGTCCCCGGTGCGCGGCCGCTCGTCCGGGGCGGCGGGCGGGAGGCCCCAGTAGCCCGTCATGACGTTCGGGCCCTGCACCAGCACCTCGCCGTTCTCCCCCGGCGCGGCGTCGCGGCCGTCGGGCAGCACCACGCGTACGTCGGTGAAGAAGTGCGGCACCCCGGCCGAGCCGGCCTTGGCCACGGCCTGGTCCGCCGGCAGGTAGAGCACGCCCGGGGAGGCCTCGGTCATGCCGTAGCCCTGGCTGAAGGCCAGGCCGCGGGCCAGGTACGTCTCGATGGTGCGCATCGGGACGGGCGCGCCGCCGCAGTTCAGCGTGCGCAGGCTCGACAGGTCGGCCGCGGTCCAGCGTGGGTGGGCGGAGATGGCGTCGAACATCGTGGGCACGCCGAACAAGTGGGTCACCCGCTCGGCCTCGACCGCCTCCAGCACCCGGCCGGGGTCGAACGCGCCCTGCAGCACCACGCGGCCGCCCTTGAGCAGGGTGGGCAGGCAGGTCATGTTCAGTCCCGCGGTGTGGAACAGCGGCGCGACCACCAGCGTCACCTCATCGGCGGTCAGGTCGATGTCGACCAGGACGTTGACGCTGTTCCAGGTGAGGTTGGCGTGCGAGAGAACCGCCCCTTTGGGACGGCCGGTCGTGCCGGAGGTGTACATGATCATGCAGGCGTCGCCGGGAGCGACCCGCTCGTCGATCGGGCCGCTTCCCGCGCCGGCGAGGAGGCCCTCGTATTCGGCGAGGGAGATCCGGCAGGGCACGTCCAGATCCGTGGCGGCGGCGTGCACGAGGACCGCGGTGCCGGAGTCGGCCAGGACGTGGGCCTGTTCGGGGCCGGCGAGCCGGGTGTTGAGCGGCACGAACACCGCGCCCAGCACCCCGGCGGCGAACAGGGTCTCCAGGAAGGCCGGATGGTTGGGCCCGAGGTAGGCCACCCGGTCGCCGCGTCCCACGCCCCGGTCCCGCAGGACGTGGGCCAGCCGCACCACCCGCTCGTGCATCTCCCGGTAGGTGACGTGCCGGCCGTCGTGGGTCACGGCGACGCGCCCGGGGGTCTTGCGTGCCCGCCGGGCCGGCCACGAGCCGATGCCTTGGTTGCGCATGCCGCTCCTGTCAGCTCTTGCCCAGGCCGAGCAGCCGGGCCGCGTTGTGCTTGAGGATCAGCGGCCGGACCTCGGGTTTGATGTCGAGTTCGGCGAAGTCGGCCAGCCAGCGGTCGGGGGTGATCAGGGGGTAGTCGGAGCCGAAGAGCACCTTGTCCTTCAGCAGCGTGTTGGCGTACCTGATGAGCTGGGGCGGGAAGTACTTCGGTGACCAGCCCGACAGGTCGATGTGGACGTGCGGCTTGTGCGTGGCGACCGCGAGCGCCTCGTCCTGCCACGGGAACGACGGATGGGCCAGGATGATCCGGAGCTCGGGGAAGTCCACGGCGACGTCGTCGACCAGCATCGGGTCGGAGTATTTGAGCCTGATTCCGCCGCCGCCGGGCACGCCGGCGCCGATGCCGGTCTGGCCGGTGTGGAAGAGCGCCGGAACGCCGAGCTCCTCGATGGCCTCGTACAGCGGGTAGGCGACGCGGTCGTTGGGGGCGAAGCCCTGGAGGCTGGGGTGGAACTTGAAGCCGCGGACCCCGTGCTCCTCGACCAGGCGGCGGGCCAGGCGCACGCCGGACCGGCCGCGCCAGGGGTCGACGCCGGCGAACGGGATCAGCACGTCGGCGTGCTCGGCGCAGGCGGCGGCGACCTCCTCGTTGCGGATCGGCGGATGGCCGGTCGCGTGCTCGGCGTCCACGGTGAACACCACCGCCGCCATCTTCCGCTCGCGATAGTGGGCCGCGATCTCGGGAATGGCGGGCCGGCGGGTGCCGTGGGTCTTGAAGTGGCGGGCGGAGGCGGCCGACAGCTCGGCGCTCAGGGACGGGTGGCCGTCGGCGGAGATCTCGGCGTGGGTGTGCATGTCGATCGCGATGAGGTCGTCCGGGTTCGGGGACGGCATCGAAAAGGCTCCTCGTGGGGGGTTCGTGTGTGTTTTCAGGCGCCCGGGACCTGCGGGGCGGGATGCCGTAGCAGGTCCGCGGGTGTCTCAGGCGCCCAGGATCTGCGGGGTGGGGATGCCGCAGCAGGTCCGCGGGCGTCTCAGGCGCCCGGGACCTGCGGGGCGGGGATGCCGTAGCTCTGCGGTTTCCGCCCCACCGAGGCGGGCCAGGCGGCGGCGATCGCGTCGGCGCTCCAGCCGCCGTCGGCGTAGGCGGTGACGATCTCTTCCGGGTGCGACCAGAGGGAGAGCTTGTCGCCGCCGAGGCCGACGCACTGGCCGGTGACGCCTCCGGCGGCGTCCGAGGCGAGGAAGACGACCAGCCCGGCGACGTCCTCGGGAGTGCCGAAGCCCTCGGACTTGCGCAGCCAGCCGGGCAGCGGTGCGCCGTCCTTCTCCGACGCCTCGACGTACGGGGCGAAGGCGGGGATGGTGCGGGTCATCTCGGTCGCCGCCACGGGCACCACCGCGTTGACCGTGATCTCGGCCCGCGCCAGTTCCAGCGCCCAGGTGCGGGTCATCGCCGCGATGCCCGCCTTGGCGGCGGCGTAGTTGGTCTGCCCGACGTTCCCCCGCTGGCCCGCCGGCGAGCAGGCGGTGATGATGCGGCCGCCCTCCCCCTGCTCGCGCATCCGTATCGCGGCGGCACGGGCGCAGGTGAACGTGCCCCGCAGATGCACGCGGACCACGTCGTCGAAATCCTCGTCCGACATCTTCCACAGCACCCGGTCACGCAGGATGCCGGCGTTGGCGACCATGACGTCGAGCCGGCCGAACTCCCGCACCGCGCGGTCGACCAGGGCCTGCGCCGCCTGGCTCGTCCCGACCGCGGCCACCTCCGCCACGGCCCGGCCGCCGCGGGCGGCGATCCGGGCGACGGCGTCCCCGGCCGCCTCGGCGTCCACGTCGTTGATGACGACGTGCGCGCCCGCCCCGGCGAGCGCGGAGGCGTAGGCGAACCCCAGCCCGCGCCCGCTTCCGGTGACGATCGCCACCTTTCCTGTCAGATCCACTGGTGACTCCTTGGGTATCCGGGTCGGCCGGTCATGTGAGCGGGTGCTTTCAGAGGAAGGTGACGGGGGTGAGGCGGGGCGCCCGGTCCTCGATGGCCTGGGCCGCGTCGAGGATGAGGTCCTCGGTGAAGCGTCCGCCGATGAGCTGGACGCCGGCCGGAAGTCCGTCCGCCACTCCGGTCGGGACGGTGACCGCGGGCAGGCCCAGCACCGGCACGGAGGTCATCGGCCACTGCGCCGCGAACAGGCTGCGCGCCCGGGTCGGGTCGGTGATGTCGGCGTCCTGCTCGAAGGGCGGCTCGGCCGAGACCGGGGTCAGCAGGATGCGGCCGGTGCCGAGCAGCTCCTGCAGCCGGGTGATCAGCGTCGCGCGGCGGGCCCAGCCCTGGATGTACGCCGTGAGGTCCGGCTTCTCCCCCCACAGCTCCGCGGCGGCCTCGTAGAAATGGGCCAGGTTGACCCGGGTCGCTTCGCCGCCGATCTCCAGCATGCCGGGCAGCATGGGCCGCATGTCCTCGGCGAGAAGGAGATGCCAGAGCCGGGCCGCCTCCCCGAGCAGGGGCAGCTCCAGCTCCTCCACGTCGTAGCCCGCTTCGCTCAGCCACCCGGCCGCGGTGTCCAGCGCGTCGCTGACGGAGCGGTGCGGGGCGGCCAGGCCCACGTCACGCACGAGTCCCACGCGGATCGGCCCCGCCTGCGGCACGGCCTTCGGGGTGCCCGGCCCCGGAGGCAGGGCGGGAATGCCGAACGGGTCGCGCAGGTCCGGGCACGCCATCGCGCGCAGGGCGGCGCGCGCGTCGGCCACGCTCCTGGCCAGCGGGCCGTGCACCGACCAGGCCTGGAAGGTCAGCGGGCCCTCCAGCTCCATCTCCCCCGGCGCCGTCCAGCCCGACACCAGGCCGACGGTCGGGCGGATGCCGACCAGCCCGCAGCAGGCGGCGGGATAGCGGATCGACCCGGCGATGTCGTTGCCCTGCCCGATCGGGGTCATGCCGGCGGCGACGCCGCTGGACGCGCCCCCGCTGGAGCCGCCGGGCGTGCGCTCGTGGTCCCACGGGTTGAGCGTCCTTCCGTGCGGGTCGTTGGAGGAGAACCAGCGCAGCGAGAAGGCGGGCGCGTTGCTGCGGCCGAGGAGGATGGCCCCGGCGTCGCGCAGGGCGGTGACGCACGCGTCGTCCCCGGCGGCCGTCGCGCCGGCCGCGACCGACAGCCCGTTGCTCATCAGGCGCGACTTCTGCCCGGTGTTGATCTTGGTGGACACCGGCACGCCGTGCAGCGGGCCCAGGCGCTCACCGGCGGCCACCGCCGCGTCGGCCCGGCGCGCGTCGGCCAGGGCGTCCTCGGGACGGACGTCGAGCAGGGCGTTCAGCACGGGATTGACGTCGCTGATCCTGCTCAGGCAGGACTCCACCACCTCGACCGCCGAGATCTGCCGGGTGCGGACTCCTGTCGCGAGCTCGGTCGCGGACAACTGCCAAAGTTCCATGCCTGCTCCTGGGCGGATGGTGAGCGGAGAATCCGGCGGCCTGCCGACGCGGCGCGCAGGGCCGGGGAACGCGATGCCGAGGAGAGTACGTGATACAACGGCGATGTACAACGGTGTTGTATATCGGGTTCTTTCTGGTTAGCCTCCGTCCATGCCGGTGGAAATCGACCTCTCCCAGCGCCTCGCGACCATCGCCCAGGCCACGCTCGACATCGTGGCGGCCGATGGCATCGACGGCGTGAGCATCAGAGCCGTGGCCAAGCGGATCGGCGGCTCCACGACGCTCGTCACCAACTACCTGCCCACGCGTGAAGCCCTGCTGCGCAACGCCGTCGAGCACGCGATTCACTCGTGGGACGCCGAGGCGGGCCAGGCCGTCGGCCGGTCCCCCGGCAGGGAGCGGCTGGCCGTCATCGCCCGCTGGGCGTGCTCCACCACCGGCAACGACCAGGTGCTGCGCCGGCTCTTCATGGAGATCCTCGGCCGTGCCGGGCCGGAGTCGGAGGCGCTCACCGTGCTGAGGAAGGACGCGCGGCAGGGCCGGGACCTGCTGGCCGACGCCGCTCGCGACGCCGGGGCGGCCGATGCCGCGTTCACCGCCGACATCGTGCACCTCGTCCTGCGCGGCTTCTACGTCTCCAGCCTGGAAGACCCGGAACGCTGGAACAGCGACAGCGTGACCCCCCTGATCGACCGGCTCGTCAGCCTCCTGATCGGCAGCCCCCCGCCGCGCCACGAGTGAGCGCGGTCCCCCCGGCGAAGCGAACGTCCTCGATCCGCCCAGATCGCGAAGGGTCCACCCCCCATGACACGTCCCCGCCCGGCCGCCCTCGCCGCGGCCCTCCTCAGCGCCTGCACCCTCACCGCCTGCGCCGGCGGCGGCGGCGCCCCGGCCGCCGGGAGGGCGGCCGGGGTGTCCGTCACCACGTCCGTCCCCGCCGCCACCACCGAGGTCGAGGCCATCACCTGGAACGTCCCCGCCGGCGAGCCCCCCACGCTGGATCCCGCCCGATCCGCCATCGACTCCGTCAGCACCGTCGTGGCCAACCTGTGCGAGGGCCTGTTCACCCTGGGCCCCGGCTACCGGCCCGAGCCCGCCCTGGCCACCTCCATCGAGCATCCCGACCCGCTCACGTACGTGATCCGCCTGCGCGCGGGCGCCACCTTCTGGAACGGCGACCCCGTCACCCCGGAGGACGTCCTCTACAGCGTCGAGCGCGTCCTCGACCCCAAGCTCGGCTCGTCCTGGATCGGCTGGGCCGCCCACCTGGACGGCATCACGGCCACCGGCGACGGCGAGATCACCGTCAAGCTCAAGAAACCGGACGTCGTCGTGCCGAACTTCTTCGCCATGCCCGCCTTCTTCGTCGTGCAGAAGGAGCACGCCGAGAAGGCCGGCAAGGACTTCGGCACCGCCACGGGCGGCGTCATGTGCACCGGCCCCTACAAGGTCGGCGACTGGGCCCAGGGCCGGCACATCACGCTGACCCGCAACGACGCCTGGTGGAATCCTCGCAAGCCCAAGGTCGGGAACGTGCGCTTCACGTTCGTCACCGACCCGGCCGCCCAGGCCGCCGCGCTGGCCGGCGGTGACGTGGACGGCCAGTTCAACGTCCCGCGCGCCGCGCACGACCAGCTGGCCGCCAAGGGCCACCTGCTGTACGGGGCGAGCCTGGCCACCACGTTCCTGTCGGTCATCAACCCGGACGGCGCGCTCTCCGACCCCGCCACCCGGCAGGCGCTGCACGCCCTGATCGACTACCGGGGGATCATCCAATCCGTCTACCGGGGCACCGCGCAGCCGCTGCGGGCCCTGGTCCCGCCACAGGCCTGGGGTTACGGCAAGGACGTCTACCAAGCCGCCTACGACCGGCTCCCCCAACCGGCCCAGGACCTCGGCAAGGCCAAGAGCCTGGTCGCCGGGTCGGCCAGGGCCAAGGAGAAGATGGTGCTCGCCTACACCCCCGCCATCGAGGAGGAGAACCGGATCGCCACGGCGATCGCCGACGCCGCCACCCGGGCGGGCATGCGCATCGAGCTGAAGCCACTGACCGCCGAGCAGTTCGGCGCCGTGTTCTCCTCCCCCCAGGCGCGCGCGGGCATCGACCTCCTGCTGTCGAGCGGCTATCTCGACTTCCCCGAACCGCTGGCCTACTACCAGTTCTTCACGACCGGGAACTTCTACAACTTCGGCGGATACGAGAACAAGGAGTACGACGCCGCCATCGCCGCCGCGCTGGTCACCGCCGACGACGCCGCCCGCGCCCGGCAGGTGGCCAAGGCGCAGGCCATCATGGCGAAAGACCTGGTCAACATCCCGATCGCGACCCAGTACGTCAACGTCTACTACGGCTCCCACCTCGCCGGGCTGGTGCCGCGGCAGAGCTACCTCAACACGCCGTGGGCGGCCGGCCTGGGCGGGGCATGACGATGGCCCGCTCACTCGCCGCCTGGCTCGGCCGGCGCGCGCTGGCCGCGCTTGTCACCCTGCTGGTCGCCTCGATCCTCATCTACGGCTCGCTCCGGCTGGTGCCCGGCGACCCCGTGCTGGCGGTGACCGGCGGGCGCCGCCTCACCCCGGACCAGATCGCGGCGCTGCGCGCGGGCTACGGCCTCGACCGGGGGCTCGTCCAGGGCTACCTGGAATGGCTGGGCGGCGTGCTCCGCCTGGACCTGGGCACCTCGCTGACCTACCAGAGCGGCGTCACCACGCTCCTGACCGGCCGGCTGGGCGTGTCCGGCCTGCTGGTCGCGTACTCGGCGGTGCTGGCGATCGCGTTCGGCTTGGCGGTGGCGCTGGTGTCGGCGGTCAAAGGGGGCCTGGTCGACAGGGCGGCGTCCATCGTGGCGGCGCTCACCACCGCCACGCCCACGTTCGTGGCGGCCATCGGGCTCCTGGCGCTGTTCGCGGTCGGCCTGGGCTGGTTCCCCGCCACCGGCGCCGGCACCGGCCTGGCCGGCCGGTTGTGGCACCTGACGCTGCCCGCGGTGGCCATGGCGATCGCCGCGTTCGGCGTCCTGGCCCGGGTGGGCAACGCCGCCTTCGCCGGCGAGCTGGGCCGCGAGCACGTGGAGGTGGCGCGCAGCCGCGGGGTGAGCGGCGGTGCGATCATCCGCCGGCACGTCGTGCGCAACGCGCTCGCGCCGCTGCTCACCATCGCCGGTCTGCTGGTGGCGAGCCTGTTCGTCGGCACCGCCGTGGTGGAGACCGCGTTCGGCGTGGACGGCGTCGGCTCGCTGCTGGTCAGTTCCGTGTCGCGGCGGGACTTCCCCGTCGTGCAGGGCATCGCCCTGGTCGCGGTGGCGCTGTTCGTGCTCGTCAACACGCTGGTGGACCTGGCGCTGCCGTTCATCGACCCGCGCGTGACCGTCGGAGGGCTGAGCCGATGACGCTGACCATCCCCGCCCTGCGGGCCGCGACCGCCGGGCGACGGCGCCGGCGCCCGCTCGGCGTCACCCTCGCCGTCGCCTTCCTGGCGCTGGCCACCGTCACGGCGGTGCTCGCCCCGGTGCTGGCGCCGCACCCGCCGGACGCCACCAGCCTGCTGAACTCGCTGGCCCCTCCCGGGACGGAAGGGCACCCGCTGGGCACCGACTCCACCGGGCGGGACGTGCTGTCGAGGATCATGTACGGCGCCCGGCTCTCCCTGCTCGCGCCGCTCGGCGTGGTGCTGCTGTCGGGGCTGCTGGGGACCGCGGTCGGGCTGCTCGCCGCCCGCGCGGGAGGATGGGCCGACGCCGTGCTCTCCCGGGGCATGGACATCGTCTTCGCCTTCCCCAGCCTGCTGCTGGCGATGCTGGTGGTGGCGGTGTTCGGGCCGGGGCTCACCGCCCCCATCTGCGCCCTGGCCGTCGGCTACACCCCGTTCGTGGGCCGGGTGGTGCGCAGCATGGCGATCCAGGAGGGCGCGCGCCCGTACATGGAGTGCTACCGGGTCATGGGGTTCGGCGAGTGGTCGGTGGCGCTGCGCCACCTGCTGCCCAACATGCTGCCGGTCCTCCTCGCGCAGAGCGCGCTGGCCTTCGGCTACGCGCTGGTGGATCTGGCGGCCCTGTCCTACCTCGGGCTCGGCGTGCGGCCCCCGGACGCGGACTGGGGCTCGATGATCGCCGAGGCGCGCAGCGCCATCCTCCAGGGCGAGCCGTGGAGCGGCCTGCTGCCCGGCCTCGCGGTCATCCTGACGGTCGTCAGCGTCAACGTGCTGGGCGAGCACCTCGGCGGCGCCGTCTCCGGAAAGCAGCGGGCGGGAACGTGACCATGCTCATGGACAAGGAGACCACGGCCCGGCCGGACGAGCGGGACGTGCTCGGCATCTCGCGGCTGGGCCTGGCCGTCGGCTCGGGCGAGCGGGCGACGCCGCTGCTCGCCGGCGTCACCGTCCGGGTGGGACGCGGCGAGACCGTCGGCCTGGTCGGCGAGTCGGGCTCCGGCAAGTCGCTCACCGCCCGCACCGCCCTGGGCATGCTCCCGCCGGGCGCGCGGGCCACCGGCCGCGTCACGGTGTCGGGCGTGGACGTGCTCGCCGCCGGCCGGAGGACCCTGCGCGACCTGCGCCGCACCCGCGTGTCGATGATCTTCCAGGATCCGCGCGCGTCGATCAACCCGGTACGCCGCATCGGCGACTACCTCACCGAGGGGCTGCGCGCCCGCGGCGTGCCCGCCCGCGCCGCCGCCGGGCAGGCCCTGGACCTGCTCGACCGGGTCGGCATCCGCGACCCGCGCGCCGCCGTGCGCCGCTACCCGCACCAGTTCTCCGGCGGCATGCTGCAACGGGTCGTGATCGCCGGCGCGCTGTCCACCGAGCCGGAGCTGCTGCTGGCCGACGAGCCCACCACCGCGCTCGACGTGACCACCCAGGCCGAGGTCGTCGGCCTGCTGCGGAACCTGCAGCGCGACCACGGCACCGGCATGCTGTTCGTGACCCACGACCTCGACCTGGCCGCCGCCGTCTGCGACCGCGTCTACGTCATGTACGCCGGCCGCATCGTCGAGGAGGCCCCCGGTGCCTCGCTGTTCGCCGCACCCGCCCACCCCTACACCAAGGCGCTGCTGGAGGCCAGCCCGTCCGTGCACGGAGACAAGGCCGCGATCAAGGCGATCGCGGGACGGCCGCGCTCCCTGGCGGAGTCGCCGTCCGGCTGCTCCTTCCGCGACCGCTGCCCCCTGGCCGGCGACGACTGCGCCGAGCGGGTGCCCGCCCACCGCCCGCACGGGGCCTCCGCCACCGCGTGCCTGCGCCCGGAACAGGTGATGCCATGACCGAGCCCGTACTGACCGTGACCTCGCTGGTGAAGAGGTTCGGCCCCGTCGTCGCGGTGGACGAGGTGAGCTTCGAGCTGATGCCCGGAGCCTGCCTGGGCATCGTCGGCGAGTCCGGATCGGGCAAGACCACCATCGCCCGCGTCCTGGCCGGGCTCGAACGCCCCACCTCCGGGACGGTCACCCTCGCCGGCGAGGTCGTCCGCGACCACTCCCGCCGCGCCCGGCGATGGCGGGCACGGCAACTCCAGATGATCTTCCAGGATCCGTACGGCTCCTTCGACCCGCGCCAGAGCATCGCCCGATCCATCGCCGAGCCGCTGCGGCTGCACCGGCCGGGCGCCCGCGAGCGCCATCGGGCCCGGGTCGAGGAACTCCTCGACCAGGTCGGTCTTGACGCCCGGGCCGGAGCGGCGCTGCCGCGCGAGCTGTCGGGCGGCCAGCGGCAGCGGGCCGCGATCGCCCGCGCGCTGGCCATCGAGCCGCGCGTGCTCGTCCTGGACGAGGCCGTCGCCGCGCTCGACGTCTCGATCCAGGCCCAGATCCTCACCCTGCTCGACGACCTGCGCCGCGGCACCGGCATCGCGTACGTGTTCGTCAGCCACGACCTCGCGGTCGTCCGCCACGTCACCGACACCGCCATCGTGATGCGGCACGGCCGGGTCGTGGAGCGCGGCGAGACCGGGCGGATCCTGCGCAGCCCCCAGCACCCCTACACCCGCCTGCTGCTCGACTCGATCCCCGCGCCCGGCTGGGATCTCGACCGGGTGGCCAGGGACCGGCGGGCCCTCGACCCGCATCCAGCTCACGGAGAGTCCTCATGCTCGACATCCACCACGTAGGGCCGGCGGCCGTGCCGCACGACGCCGCCCAGGTCATGATCCCCATGCGGGACGGCGTCCGGCTCGCGGCCGACCTCTACCTCCCCGAGCCGCCGGACCCCGGCCCCGTCGTGCTGGTCCGCCTGCCGTATGACAAGGACGGCGTCTACTGCTTCATGCCGCGGATCAGCCGCCACTTCCTCGCCCACGGCTACCGGGTCGTGGTCCAGGACGTGCGCGGCAAGTACCGCTCGGAGGGCGCGACCGAGTTCGGGCTGCACGAGGTGGACGACGGATACGACACGATCCGGTGGATCGCCGGGCAGCCGTGGTGCGACGGCGACGTCGTCATGTGGGGCGACTCCTACTACGGCTACACCGCCATCGCCGGGGCGATCGGCGGCCACCCCGCGCTCCGGGCCATCGCGCCCCGCCTCACCGGCTCCCAGCTGTCCACGACACTCGGCCACGGCGACGGCACCCGGGACGTCGAGCAGACCGCCCGCAAGATGTACCTCGCCTCCCACTACGTGGACGCCGGCCGCTACGAGTGGACGCCCGACTGGGGCCGCCGCCCGCTGCGGGCCACGTTCGAGGAGTTCTTCGCCCGCATCGGCAGGCGCTCGCCCGGTTTCGACGCCGAGTTCGGCGGAGAGTCCAGGTTCGTGCCGCCGCCGTTGAAGGCGCTGCTGGACAGCCCGCCCGTGCCGGCCCTGTACACGATCGGCTGGTTCGACAACTGCGCCGTCTGGTCCTGGCACGACGTCCGGGCCCTGTCCCGTGACCCCGCCTGGTCCGGCGGGCTGCGCCTGCGCCTGGAGGCCATCGACCACGAGAACTACTGGCTCGGCCACGCCCCCGTCGCCCCCGGCCACGACCACGCGGTCACCCCCGCCGCGCTCGAAGCCCTGCTGCCCCGCTGTCTCGGCCCGGCCATCGAGTTCTTCGACGCCGTGCTCGGCCGCGCCGGGGACCTGGCGGGCCTGCCCCGCGTACGGTACGAGATCTGCCACGGGGAGTGGCGCGAGAGCGACACCTGGCCGCCCCGCGAGGCCACCGGCCTGGAATACCACCTGTCGTCGTCCCTGCGCCTCACCCCGTCGCCGGAGCCGGAGGCGAGCGTGCTGGGCTGGGTCCACGACCCGTCCGACCCGGTCCCCTCGGCCGGCGCGAACCCGTTCGCCGCCCTGCTCGACCGGGCGGACCTGGCCGCGGCCGGAGCACGTGCGGACGTGCTCCGCTTCACCGGGCCCGTCACCGGCGCGGACGCCGATCTGGTCGGCGCCGTGACGCTGACGCTGCGCCTGTCGGCCCCGGCCGGCGCGCACGTCCACGCCCGGCTGCTGGACCTGACGCCCGGCGGTGCCGCGTATCTCGTCGCCGAGGGGCAGGTGCGGCTCGACGCGCCGCTCGACGAGGTCGTCGTGGACCTGCAGAGCGTCGCCTACCGGCTGCGCGCCGGGCACCGCCTCGCCCTCGACCTCATGAGCAGCGACTTCCCCGACTACGTCCCCGAGTGCCCCGCCGGGGCCGACCCGTGGGCGAGCCTGCCCGGCGAGCCGGTCACCCGGGAGATCACCGTCGGCGGGCCCCGCCCGTCCTGCCTGCGCATCGGCCCGGTGTGGCCCGACCAGCTCCGTACCGCCCTGTGAAGACCTTTCGAGGAGAGCCTGCCATGTCCTTCGCTCCTGCCCTGACCTTCGCCTTCGAGATCCGCGCCCGCCTGACCCCCACCCTGCACGTCGGCCACGGCGACGGCGAGCGGACCGAGTTCACCCCCATCGTCGGCGGCACCGTGGACGGCCCGATGCTGCGCGGAACCGTCCTGCCCGGCGGGGGCGACTGGTCCTGCACCCGCGGCCGGATCTGCCAGCTGGACGCCCGCTACCTCATCCAGGCCGAGGACGGCGCCGTCATCGACATCGTCAACCGCGGCTACTACCACGAGGGCTTCGACAGCCCCGACCAGTACGACGGGACCCTCCAGGTGAGCAGGGCGGGCGTGTACTTTCGGACCTCGCCGACCTTCCGCACCGACGCGCCGGCGCACGCCTGGCTCGCCCGTACCGTCTTCGTCGGCCTGGCCCGCGAGGGGGCGACCGAGGACGAGGTGGTGATCCGCATGTACGCCCTCGCCTAGGACGATCACGTCCTGCCGGGCACCGTTAACGGGAGGTTCGCACCAGGCGGGAGAAGCGACATCCGGAAGATGGGAAACGTTTACGGATCATCAATCCAAGATCACCCAAATGGCAGCCGGCGATCTTTACGTTTGCGGCGTTTGTGCACTCCCCCCACCGCACGTGGAAGGACATCCATGCGCAAGTCCGCTCGGGCACTCGTCGTCGCGCTGGCGACCGCCCTGGCACTCAGCAGCGCGAACATCGCCGGCACCGCCGCCTTCGCGCAGGACGGCGATCCCACGCTGGCCGCCCTCACCCAGGTCGTCCCCGAGATCGGCGAGGAGGCCAGGGCCGTTCCGCCGACCGAGATCCCGGACGGCGACGTCCAGCGGCCCTTCGCCGCCGCGGTCGACCCCGGCCGCACGCTGTCGGTGAACGTCAGCGAGGAGACGATCGGCATCGGCACGCCGGACGCCACCGGGGCCGGCAACCAGCCGCTGCCCGGCCTGGTCACCTACGCGGCCCAGCAGCCCAGCGTCTCCTTCGCCCACCAGCGCACCGGCCAGATCGCCCGCGCGCTGACCGTCATCCACGACGCCTCGGCGCCGACCGAGTACCGCTTCCCGATCTCGGCCCCCGAGGGCAGCATGCTGGAGGTCGAGGACGACGACGGCACGGTCCTGATCTACAACATGCGAGTGGTGGAAGGCCATGTGCCGGCTCATCTTCTCCAAGAGCCTCACCAAGAAGATCTACAACGTCTGGCTCGTCGCGGGCGTCGCCGGCGCCATCGAGGCGCTGAAGGGCGCCTGCGACAAGCTCAAGGGCAAGGCGAAGCTGATCTGCAAGATCGCCTACACGGCGGGTGGCGCCTCCGTCATCTACAAGATCCGGGAGGCCGCCAACAAGAAGCAGTGCTTCGCGATCCGGTTCCAGGCTCCGGGCATCGTCTGGTACGAGGTCCGCAAGAAGAGCTGCCAGAGCAAGTAACCCCCGTCTCGAACTGACGCCCCCGCCGGGCCTCGGCGGGGGCGTCGCCCTACGCGCACATCTCCGGAGCTCTCCATGCCTGCTCGCACGCCACGGGCCCTCGCCGGTGGCCTCGCCCTCCTGCTTCTCCCCCTGGCCGCGCCCCCGGCCGCCGCGCAGCCGCCGCCTCCGGCCGCCACCGCCCAGGCCCCCGCGAATCCGGGCGGCCCCGCGACCGGCCAGGACACCCCTGCCCAGGCCGCGGCCGACCCGGGCGACCCGTCCCGCGCCGCCGCCGAGCCGAGCGCGCCGGACGAGGCCTCGGCCCGGCTGTCCGCCCGCCTGACGGGCCGGCGGGTCGAGGTGGCGGACGCCCGTACCGAGACCACCACCACCTACGCCAACCCGGACGGCACGCTGACCGTCGACACGTTCGCCGGCCCGGTCAGGTTCCGCAGCGACGGCGCCTGGACGCCGGTGGACATCGCGCTCACCAGGGCCCCGTCCGGCGAGATCGTGCCCCGGGGCCACGGCAGGGCGCTCAGACTCGGCGGCGGCCGGAGCGGCCCCGCCGCCCGGCAGGCCGGCGCGCCCGCGCTGACCGACCTGATCACGATCGGCGAGGGCGCCGCCAAGGTCACCATGCAGTGGAAGGGCGCGTTGCCGGCGCCGCGGCTGTCGGGCGAGAGGGCCACGTACCCGGACGTGATGCCGGGGGCCGACCTGGTCGTCACCGCCACCCGGACGGGCGCCGAGCAGTTCCTGCTGCTGAAGTCGCGCCCGGCGGCGCCGCTGACGTACACGCTGCGGCTGAAGGCGGCGGGCCTGGAACCGCGCCGCGCCGAGGACGGCGGCGTGGTGCTGGCCGACGCCAGGGGCAGGGCCGCCGTCACCATCCCCGCCCCGGTCATGTGGGACGCCGCCAGGCACCCGGTCTCCGGCGAGCACCTGCGCCGCGCTCCGGTGGACATGAAGATCTCCGGCCGTGACCTCGTCCTGACCCCCGACCCGGCCTTCCTGAACGACCCCGCCACGACGTACCCCGTCACCGTGGACCCCTCGCTCAACCTGGGCCAGGTCTTCGACACGTTCGTGCAGGAGGGCTACGGCACCGACCAGTCGGGCGCCACCGAGCTGAAGATCGGCAACAACGGCAGCGGCCAGGTCGCCCGCTCGTTCATCACCTGGAAGACCCCCGGCATCGCGGGCAAGAAGATCGTCTCGGCCACGCTGAAACTGTGGAACCACCACTCGTGGTCCTGCAACGCCCGCTCGTGGGAGGTCTGGTCGGCCAACAAGGCCTCGACGGCGTCGCGCTGGCCCGGCCCCGCGCTGGTCAAGGAGTACGCCTCCAGCAGCCAGACCAAGGGGTACGGCAGCGGCTGCGCCGACGGCTGGGTCACCGCGAACGTCACCTCGCTGGCGCAGTACTGGGCCGACCAGGGTTACCAGGAGTCCGGCATGGGCCTGCGGGCCACCAGCGAGACGGACGAGTACGCCTGGAAGCGGTTCCATTCGGGCAACGCGCCGTCGTACGTGCCGGTCATCTCCGTGACGTACAACTCCTTCCCGAGCACCCCGGTCTCCACGTGGCTGTCGCCCTACAGCGACTACGGCGGCGTGCGCTGGACGAACACGCTCACCCCGCAACTGCGCAACCACGTGCGCGACCCCGACGGGGGCAACGTGCGCGGCAAGTTCGACCTGTACCAGGGCTCGACGCTGCTGGTCGACGACCTCTACGGCGCGTACGTGGCCAGCAACGGCTTCTCCGGCGCGAACGTGCCGGCGGGGAAGCTGGCCAGCGGCAAGACGTACACGATCCGGTCGTGGGCCCATGACGGCTCGCTGACGTCGAAGGCGTACCAGACGGCGACCTTCTACGTCGACACCGTCAAACCTCCCGCCCCCAAGGTGACCTCCACCGACTACCCCGGCGACGGAAGCTGGAACGGCGACGCCGGCAAGGCGGGCACCTTCACCCTCACCCCCGCCTCCACCGACACCGGCTGGATCGCCTACAGGCTCGACGGCGGCGCCACCACGAAGGTGCCCACCGTCGGCCCGGCCGTCACGGCCAAGGTGACCCCGCCGACGACCGGCGCCCACACGCTCAGCGTGTACACCGTCGACAAGGCCGGCAACGCCTCCCCCACCACCTCCTACACCTTCAACGTCGGCTCCGGCGCGGCCGTGGCCTCGCTCACCGCGCCCGCCGACGGCCTGCGCAGCACCGGCAGGGTGCCGCTCGCCGTGACGGGCACGGCCTTCACCCGGGTCACCTTCCAGTACCGGCGCTCCGGCGGCGACGCCTGGGCGGACCTGCCCGCCGCGAACGTCACCGGCGCGGACGGCAGACCCCTGACCGCCTGGCCCGTCGCCGCCCCCGGCAGGCTGTCCGGGCTGACCTGGGACGCGGGCACGCAGCTCGGCGACGCCGCGGTGCAGGTGCGCGCGGTCGTCTCGGGCACCAGCACCAGCACGAGCACGGCGGAGTCCGATCCGGTCGAGGTCGTGGTGGACCGCCGCGCCACCCGGGCCGCCACGAAGGAGATCGGGCCGGGCGTGCTCAACCTCCAGACCGGCGACTACCGCCTCCGGAGCACGGCGGGCGGCCCCTCCGGCCTGACGCTCACCCGTACGGCCTCCTCCCGCGAGCCCGGCTGGTCGCTCGCGCTGCCCACGCTCAAGGAGACCTCGGCCACCTCGGTCGAGGTGACCCGGGCCGACGGCACGCCGGTGCAGTTCACCAGGACCGCCGACGGCTGGAAGCCGGAGCCCGGCGCCGAGGAGCTGACCCTCACCGGCGCGTACACGCTCACCGACGCCCGCGGCGAGACCACCACGTTCACCCGGCAGGGCGACCTGTACGTCCCCGAAGGCCACCGCTACGACCAGGGCCGGCTGAAGTCGATCACCCGGTCGGGCCGCACCCTGGAGCTCGGCCACGACGCCGCGGGCCGCCTGGCCACCGTCTCGCTGCAGGGCACGGTGATCGCCCAGTACGGCTACGACGGCGCGGGACGGCTCGCCGAGTCATGGGACCCGCGGATCAGCCCGCCGCTGAAGACCCTCTACGGGTACGACGCCGCGGGCCGCGTCGCCTCGGTGACCCCGCCCGGCGAGCTGCCGTGGACCTTCGCCTACGAGGCCGACGGGCGGCTGCGCACGGTCACCCGCGCCACGCTGAAGCCCGGCACCGCCGACCAGGTCGCCGGCGAGGCGAGCACCGCCGTCGCCTACGGGGTGCCGCTCACCACGGCGGGCGGAGGCCCGGCCGACGTGACGGCCAAGGAGGTGGCGGCCTGGGGGCAGGCCGTGGCGCCCGTGACCGCGACGTCGGTGCGGCCGCCGGGGCTCGCCGCCACGGTGACGTACCTGGACGGGTCGGGCCGGGCGGTCAACGTCCTGACGCCCGGCGGGCACCTGTCCGCCACCGACTACGACCGGTTCGGGCACCCCGTGCGGGTGCTCACCGCCGCGAACAGGGAGCTGTCACAGCGCGACATCACCGACTACCGGCTCGCCGAGCTCGCCATCACGGGCTACGAGCCCGAGGAGCGCGCCGAGCTGCTGTCCACGCGTTCGCTCTACGACGCCACGGGGCGGCGCAAGCTGGCGGAGCTGAGCCCGGTGCACATCGTGAACCTGGAATCCGACGTGGACGACCTGCCCGCCGGGTACGCCATCGGCGCCAGGACCCGTGCCGTCTACACCTACGACGAGGGCCGGCCGGCCGGTGCGGCGGCCCGCGACCTGCCGACCACCGTCAAGGTCGGCGCGGTGATCGTCGGGCGCGAGTCCAAGCCGGACGCGGACGTCAGGACCACCTCCCTCACCTACGACTGGGCCACCGGGCAGCAGGTCGCGACGGTCCGCGACCCCGGCGGCAAGGCGGTCACCGTCCCGGCCCCCGTCCCCGCGCTCTACACCGCGACCGGCGCGGCGCCGTGCGGCGGGCGGCCCGAATGGGCGGGGCTGGTGTGCCGGGACGGCGGGCGCACCTACACCTACGACGCCTCCGGCCTGCCCGCCACGGTGACCGAGGGCGGCACGGTCACCACGCTCAAGCGCGACGCCGCCGGCCGCGTCACCGCCACCACGACGGGCGGGGAGGCCGAGATCGGCATCGGGTACGACCCCGCGACCGGCCGGCCGGCCCAGCGGTGGCGCGGCACGGAGCGGATCGTCACCGCCTACGACCGGCTGGGCCGGGTGATCTCCCACACCGACGCCGACGGCGGCCTGACCCGCACCGAGTACGACGACCTCGACCGCCCCGTCAAGGTCACGGACTCCTCGCCGTCCACCCGGGTCTACGCCTACGACGCCGGGATCGAGCCGCGCGGCCTGGCCACCTCGGTGACCGACTCGGTCGCGGGCACCTTCACCGCCCGCTACGACGCCGAGGGCCGCCAGGTCGAGGGCGACCTGCCGGGCGGCCTGCACCTGCAGACCGGCTACGACGAGCGCGGCCAGAGCTACGCCCGGATCTACACCCGGGACGGCCTGGAGGGCCCGGTGATGATCGACCAGGTCGGCCGGAACGCGCACGGCCAGGAGGTGCTGAGCATGCGGACCGACCTCATGGCCGAGCGGCAGCTCGGCTACGACAGGGCCGGCCGGCTCACCTCGGCGCTGGACATGGCGTTCCCGGTGTGCACTTTGCGCCGCTACGACCACGACGGGGCGGGCAACCGTACCCGGCTGGCGGTGCAGTCGTCGGACGAGGACTGCCCGGTGGCCGACGACGCGGCCTCGGAGATCACCACGTACGGCTACGCCTCCGACGGCAGGCTGACCGGCGACGGCTACGCCTACGATCCGGCGGGCCGGACCACCGCGCTGCCCGGCGGGCGCACCGTCGGCTACTTCGCCGACGGGCTGCCGTCCCGCATGACCTCCGGCGAGCGGAGCCTGACCTGGACCCGCGACCCGGCGGGCCGGATCCGCTCGGAGACGACCGAGGCGGGCGCGGTCACCGTCCACCACTACGGCTCCGACGGCGACAAGCCCTCCTGGACCGCCGCGAGCGGCACCATCGTCCGCAACGTCGCCGGGATCGGCGGAGACCTGGCCGCGCTCACCGGCGCGACCGGATCGGTGCGCCTGCAGTTGCTCACCGTCGGGGGCAGCGTCGGGACGGAGCTGGAGCTCGACACCGGCCTGGCCACCGTGGCCGGGTACGACGAGCACGGCGTGCCGTCCCAGCCGCTCCGTTACGGCTGGCTCGGCGGGGCGTTCCACCCGACCACGCTGAACGGCACGGTCCTGGTGTCGGGCCGCCTGTACGACCCGTCGCTCGGCCGCTACCTGCAGCGGCCGTACTGAGCGAGTGACCGGGGAGGAGGGTGAGGTCGTCTCACCCTCCTCCCCCGGCAGCCGCCCGTCACCGACCCGCCGGACCTTGATGGGTCGTGCCCCCGGGCGAGCCCGCTTCAGAGGATGAGCTGGGCGAGGTCGGTGATCTCCCGGGCCGCAGGTGCGGCTTCCAGGCGGGCCAGGGGGTCGGCGTCGGCGAGGCCGTCGAACGACAGCCGCGTGAGCTCCTCGATGCGCCGGATCGGAACCTGGTACGTCTTGTAGGCGCCGTAGGAGAACTCTCCGGGCACGGCCTCCAGGCCGGCGATGAGGTGGTCCTGGCTGAGCAGGTAACCGGTGGCCGACAGCTCGTCGTCCCGCCTGACCATCGCCACCACCTTCCAGTACTGGCGGGGCAGCCGGACGCCCCGGTAGGGGTCGTCGTCGTCCGCCAGCACCGGGCCGGTGAAGACGGTGACCTTCAGATCGCGGTTGTCGGCGTTGTCCAGGATGTAGTCCTCCAGCCCGGCCCAGGTCGTCCGGTTCTGGTTGAAGTCCTTGTGCTGCGGGGTGCAGTTGGTGAAGTGGAAGGTGTCGTCGTTGCCGGCCTTGGCCACCGCGTGGCTGGCCCCCCACGCGGGGTCCAGGCGGCGGACCAGGTGACCGCGGTCCAGGGGGTTGTCGCGGTAGACCTCCTCCCCGGCCTGCTCGCCGTCGGGGAGGCGGGGGTCGTAGATCCAGCGGTCGGGGTCGCGGCTGATGCGCAGGCTGGTCTCGCCGTCGATGTTGACCGCGGTGAAGAAGGCCAGCCGCCGCTGCCGGTTCATCACCACGCTGAAGTGGTGGTAGTTCAGCACGTACGCCGGGCCGTCGCCGGCGTGCCGGTTGATCGCCGCCAGCGGGACGAGGTCGGGGTGCAGGGCGGGCAGCGGCACCCGATGCCCGCCCGGCAGGAAGTCCGGGTCGTAGCCGCGGCGGGCGGCATAGTCCGGGTCGATCCGGATCGCCTCCGGCGCCGCCGCGGCGGAGCCGGCGGCGCCCGGCCCGCGGAGCTGGATGTCGAAGGGAGTCGTCAGGGTGAGCGTCAGCGGCACCTGCCCGGCCGCCGGCCGCGCCGTCACCGGCTCCGCCCGCTCCACCGGCTGGGTCTGCCGGGCGAGCGGGCGATCGGCAGGAGCAGGCGGGGCGGACGGGGTGAGCGCGTGCCCGGCGGGAGCGGGCGGGGCGGGCTGGAGGCCGGCGCGTTCGGCGAACAACCGGTCGAGCAGGGCCTGCTGGGCCGGCGGGAACGGCCGGCCGCGCAGGAAGGCCAGCAGGCTGCTGATCCGCACCCCTTCGTTGATGAATCCGCCGTACTCGTCGTGCTCGGGGGCGCGGACGCCGGCGTGGTGCAAGGCCACGATCTCCCACTGGTCGTTGAAGACGGGGGAGCCGGAGGAGCCGGGCTCGGTGTCGGTCTGGTAGTGCAGGAACGATTCCAGGATGTCGACGATCCGGTTCTCCCGGAGCGCGACCTGTTTCTTCTCCCCGCCCGGATGCTGAATGATCGTGACGAAGTCGCCGATGATGACCTTGCCCTCCGACGCCACCAGCGGGTTGAACCCGAACCGGGCCAGCTCGCCCGCGGCGGCTCTCACCGCCACCAGGGCGAAGTCCAGCTCCCGGTCGGCGACGAAGAACCGGCCCGGATCCAGCGAGAACGCGTGCAGCGGCAGCGGCCGCCCGTCGATGCCGTCCTGGTAGTCGAACTCGACGCTGCTGCGGCCGGCCGTGCCGGCGTCGGCGAGCACGTGGTGGTTGGTGAGCAGCAGCTCCGGGGAGACCAGCGATCCGGTGCCGTAGCCGGCCAGCCGCCCTCGATCGTCACGGACGACCACCCGCCCGACCGCTCGCGCCGCCACCGCCCCGCCCTCCAGGTAGCCGACGGGGAGCAGATCGTCGGTCTGGATGATCCGCTCCAGCACCGCCACCGCCGCCGTCACGGCCGCCGGGTCCGACGCGGCCATCGCCGCGGGCTCTATCGGGTGGATGTCCCGGTAGCGGTGGCTGAGCCGATCGATCCGGGTGGCCACGCGCACCGGCTCGTCGGCCCGGGCGATCCCGCCGGGCTCGGCGAGCACGGCGATCGTCCGCCGGCGCTGCTCGCTTCTGGCGGCCACCCGCTCCGCCACCTCTTCCCGCAGCCCGGCGGGCACTTCTGTGACCGTGACCATGACCTGTCCCCATTCCCCCGATAACCGCCAGTCCATCGCTTTCCTGGCATGGGGCCGTATTCCCCCAGCAGGACGGACGTAAGTCTCCCCAGACCCTCTGACCTGCATATTTGTCGGAAACTTCGCCAGTTCGAGACGGCTGCGGGACAGCGCCGTGGCGGCCGCGCGAGCTGTCAGCCCTCCCCTGGCGGTGCCGGGCGCCGGGGCGCCCGGCGAAGCCGCCGGTGGAAGATCCCCGCGACGCGGTGCGTAACGCGTGCGACACGGACGGCGATGAGCCGTTGCGAGGAAAGGGGGGACGATGAGGATCCCACGATGGGCGACCGTGATCATGGTCATGGCCCTCGGCGGCTGCTCCGCCGGCGGCTCCGGCACGGGCGCCCAACCGTCGTTCTCCGCCCGTTCGCTGCCGCAGGTCTCTCCGACGACGGACGGGGGGCCGTCAGGGCGACGGTCCGATGCCGCCACGCCGCCCGAGCCTGACCGCACCCCGCCGGCGACCGGCAACCCGGCCCGTGGGCGCGAGCCGTCCGCGACGGAGAACCCTGCCCGTGGGGGCGAGCCATCCGACGGGAAGACCTCATCCAGGAAGCCGGCCACGCGAGATCCGGCCACGCGAGGACCTGCCACGCACGAGCCGGCCACCAGGACGCCCCGCTCGCCGGAGCCGGTCACCCCCACCCCGGCGCCGTGGCGCACCCCGACCGTAGGCAACGATCACGCCTCGGTACGCCTCGACCACCGCTACCCGACCAACACCTGCCTCATCTACTCCGCGCCGCGACCGGGCACGACGGTCCGGATCGAGAGCCTGTCCGCCGCCTCCGGCCCGTACAGCCCGGCCGAGGATCCGACGGACGGCGGCGCCATCCCCACCGGCACCGAACGGGCCACCATGGGCGTCACCGGCAAGCCGTGCGTCCCCGGGGCCGAGGCCGGGAACGAGGTGCCCGGCGACGTGGGGTGCGAGGCGGGCGCGGAGCTCACCGATCGCAGCGGGTGCGGGCTTTACCCGGACTACCGGACGCCCACGCCGCTCGGCACGTACGAGGTGAAACTCACCTGGCGGCTGTCCACCCTGTGCCGGGACACCTCGTTCGCCCCCTGCCAAGGGGTGCGGCCGGAGCCTGAACGGGAGCGGCCGGTCCGGGTGACCTGGTCGGTGTCGACGAACTACTGCGTCCTGGTGCAGGGCGACCGGCCGGGCCTCTACCAGGTGGTCGGCTGCGCCGTTGAGTGAGCCGGACCCGCCCTCCCGCCCCGCCGGCGCCGAGCCTCCGGCGGGACGGGATGGCGCGCGACCGCAGGCCCCGGGGCCCGGGCCCGCCGCGCGCCGCTCCTCCCTGCGCGCGCGGATGCGCGGGGCCGTGGCCCGGCGTGCGCGGCGCAGTCCGGCGGGGCGCGGCGCGCGTGATCCCGCGGGACGTGCGAGGGGCCCCGCGGGACGTGCGAGGAGTGCAGCGGGACCCGCGCCGGGGGCTGCCGCCGATGCCGGGACGGAGCCGCCGCAGTCCTCCTTGCATCACCAGCTCGACCTGATCGGCAAGGTGGGACCGCCCGCGACCCTGCTCACCGCCCTGTTCGTGTGGGCGGGCTATGTGGCGACGCTGCAACGCTTCCGGTATTTCGGGGTCTATCTGGAACTGGCCGACCTGCCCACCCAGGACCTGATCCTCTACGGGGTGGAGACGGCCTACCCGATCGTGCTGGCGCTGCTGCTGGCCGCGCTCGGCGGGCTCGTGCTGCACACGGCGCTGTCGCGGGTGACGGCGTGGCGTCCCCGCTGGTCACGGCCGGCGTCGGCGGGCGCGGTGGCCGCCGCCGGCGTCGCGATGCTGGCCCGTGGCCTGACCGGCGTGCTGCGGCCGGCGCTGGCCGAGCGCGAGACGCCCGGTGTCACACCGCTCTGCCTCGCGCTGGGGGTGCCCGCACTCGTCTACGCGTACTGGCTGCTGGGCCGGCCGCTGGGCGACAGGTTCGGGCAGGCGCGGCTGATCGCCGCCGGGATCGGCATCGTGGGCCTGTTCTGGGCCGTCAGCAGCTTCGCCGGAGAGAGCGGCGTCGCACGCGGCCTGGAGGACGCCCGCCGCCTGCACACGCTGCCCGAAGTCGTCATCTACTCCAAGCGCCCCATCCCGGACCTGCCGGCGGTCACCGCCCACGACGACTTCGGCGCGGACGCGGGGCACCGGCACCGCTACCGTGGTCTCCGCCTGCTGCTGGAGTCCGGAGGGCGGCTGTTCCTGGTGCCGCTCACGTGGCGGCCCGGCGATGACCGGGCGGCCATCTCGACGTTCGTGATCCCGTACGACAAGGACATCCGGCTCCAGTTGCTGCCCGCCGCGCGCCCCGGCGGGCAGCCGTAGCCGTGGCCGCGCCGGGACGAAGCCGACGGCTGACCGGCCGCGCGCGGGCTGGGCTCATCGGCCGGGTGACGAGCGCGCGGCTCTCGCCCGGTCAGGGCTGGAGGTCGGTGAAGGTGAGGATGGTCGGGCCCGTGCTGCCGCCGTAACCCGGCGCGAGGCAGTCGAGGAGCGGCGTGATGGGGTTGTCGAGGGTGACGCCCTCGGAGGTCACGGTGTCGCCGGCGAACTTGCCCGCGGTGACGGTGCCGACGACGACGAAGGCCGCCTGGCCCGCGAACAGGTTGAGCGTGACGGTGTAGCTGATCGTCGACGACTCGCCGGTGTTCCAGGTCACCGTCTCGGTCGCGGGCATGGAGCCGGACAGGCAGCCCAGGCTCCCCTGCCCGAAGATCGTCGAGGTGCCCGAGGTGATGTCCGGGTCGCTCGACACGCAGGTCGGGTAGGTTCCCGTGCCCGTCATGGTCACGGCCTGCTCGGCCAGGCGCAGCTTCGGCGAGAAGGCGAGGGTGTTGGTCCCGTCGATCGAGCAGATGACGTCCTGGCCGATGGCGTGCGCCGGTCCGGCGTACGCCATGCCCAGCGGGCCGAGCAGCGCGAGGACGGCGCCGCAGACCGCAGCCCTGGCGGAGGTGACTCTGGTGAGCATACGGCGTCCCTTTCTCCACGAGGCGGAGCAGGCGCTGGGGGTTCGGTTCTCCAGCCTCACCAAGGACGGTAATGATTACTCTACGTACCGACAAGGTACGAATCTGCAACCTCCGGGCCATAGCCAGAAACCGGTGAGGAAGCTGTCATGTCTTCATAACTCCAGTGGTTCCGTCCGATGCCACATCGCCCGACCCCGTCCGCCTCCGTTCACCCCGGTAGGGAGCGCCCGGTGACCTCTCCTTCATCCCGGCAGAGCCGACGCATGCGCGTCCTGATCGCCGTCGCGGCCGTGGCCGCCCTCAGCCCGATCGTTCCGGCCGCGGTTCCCGCCCATGCGGCCGCACCCGTGCAGTGCCAGGGAACCGAGACCGTCACCTACAGCCCGGGGATCACCTTCACGCCACAGAACATCGAGATCACGGTGAGCGGGCAGTTCAGCTCCTGCGTCGACGGCTCGGGCCAGGTGACGAGCGGGACGTACGGGGAGCAGTTCACGATCTTCGCCGGCTGCAACGCCCTCTTCGACGACTTCGAGGGCCGGCGGGCCGTCGAGTGGAACACCGGCGACAGCAGCGTCATCGACGGCGCCGGGAGCAGCACCGCCGTGGCCGGCCAGGTCGTCACCACTTTCACCGGCACCGTCGTTGAAGGCCGCTTCCAGGGCAGGCCCGCGTTGCAGACCGTCACGCTCGTTCAACCGGATCTGCTGCGGTGCCTCACCACCGGCATCACCAGGACGAGCGGGCTGACGACGCTCACCATCACCTGAGCCGCCACGGGCTCGACCGGCGGTTCCGTCCTGACGCGAGCCGCCGGCGCCGGCCGGGGTCACCTCGTACGGGTCCGGCTCGACGTTCGCCAAGCAGAGATACGGCGAAGATCCAGGACCGGTAGGCTCACGCCATCGAAGAGTGAACGGCCGGCTCTGGGGACGGGGTGTTGAAGGCGGACAGCCCACAGATTGCCTTCCGGCTGGAGCGGGGCTCAACGGGGTTCCGTCACTTCGGCGACCCGCCGCTGCCGGAGACCGATCCTCGGACGTGTCGTGCCGCCTGGTACGCCGCAGCCCGGGCCGCCCGCGGACAGGTCGGGACTTTTGCGGAACAGCGGTACCCGCAGAACTTTCACAGCGCTACGATCAACGATCGAGATGGAGTGCACGTGGCGCTGTTTCACGCCCAGTATCCACTGATCGCCTTCGTGGACGACCGGCGTCACTGCTACACCGACGGGTTCCGGGACCCACCCGCCTGGGCGGCCTCCCTCCACGCCTTCGGCTTCACCGTCTTGAGCGCGTCGCTGCTCATGTCACCGCCGGCAGAGGCGGACACTGCTGCTCTGTCCCCCGCGGAGTGGAGGCAGATCGAGTACTGGCAGCCGCGGACCCTTGGCGCGACGCTCTTCAATTCGTGGGACTGACGCCTGGCCGTCCTGGGCCGGCTCAGCCTTCGGTGGCACACCATCGGCATCCCGGGACGCCAGGTCAACGCCACCACCGGTCCGGCCCGCCGGCCGGCGTCACGCCGTGCGCATCGAGGTGGTGATCTTCTTTCGGGTACGGAACCGTACGTGCCTTCCGCCCGTGGTGAAGCGGGCCGTGGCGGTGAGCGTGCCGGTGGGGGTGGCCTGTGCCGGCGGGGTGAGGGTGAAGCGGAGCGTGGCCGAGGCGCCCGGTCGCAGGGGGGCGTGGCGGCCCTGGCCGGTGATGTGCCAGCCGGCGGGCGGGTGCAGCCGGATCCGCAGGTCGGTCCAGGTCGTGGCGGAGCCGTTGTGCAGGGTGACCGTGACCGTGCAGGGCCGGTCGGCCGTCGCGCTGGTGCTGGTCAGGCGCATGCCGTAGGGCAGGCGCGGGTCGGGCGCGATGGAGGCGTCGATCGCCGCGTTCAGCTCGGCGGCGAGGTGCGGCCGGGCGCGGGCGAGGTTGTGGCGTTCGCCGGGGTCGCCGCTCAGGTCGTACAGCTCGAAGCGGCCGCCCGGCCCGGCTCCGGCGACGCCCGGCGCGAACCGGATCGCCTTCCAGTCGCCCCGCCGGATGGCCTGCACTCTGTCGGGGCGGTTCCACAGCAGGTGGGAGTGGCCGGTGAAGCCGGACCCGTCCAGCAGGCCGCGCAGGGAGGTGCCGTCGAGGTGGGCGGGCGCGGGTATCCCGGCCAGGTCGGCCAGGGTCGGGAGCACGTCCCAGAAGGCGACGGGCTCGTCGATGACGCGGCCGGGGTCGGGCAGGGCCGGCGACCAGGCGATCATCGGCACGCGGATGCCGCCCTCGTACAGGTCGCCCTTGTCGGCGCGGTAGGGGCCGTTGGAGTCGAACAGGCGGGGGGTGACGCCCTTCTCCCGGTGGGGGCCGTTGTCGCCGGTGAACAGCAGCAGGGTGGAGTCGGCGACGCCGGCCTCGCGTAGCGTCCGGACGATCCGGCCGACGTGCGCGTCCAGGCGGGTGACCTGGGCGGCGTGCCGCCGGTTGGCCCGGGTCCACGGCTCGTCCTCGTACCGCCCGGCGTCCCCGGGCACGTCGCTGGGCGAGTGCGGCAGCGTGGTGGGGAGGTACAGCAGGAACGGCTCGCCCGCGGCCGCGGCCGCGGTGATGAACGCGCGGGCGCGGCTGAGGAACAGGTCGGGGGCGTAGGCGGCGCCGTTGAGGGGGACGGTGGCGCGGTTGTGCCACAGGTAGCGCGGCCAGTACTGGTGGGCGTGCTTGTGGCCGATGAAGCCGAAGAACTCGCCGAAGCCGCGGGCGTTCGGATGGGAGGGCTGGCCGGCGATCTCGGGCCCGAAGCCCCATTTGCCGATGCACGCGGTGCGGTATCCGGCCAGCTTGAGCAGGCCGGCGAACGTGACGTCCGCCGAGGTCAGGGACGGGTCCGGGCCGCCCAGGGGGTTCTCGCGCACGGTGGCGTGACCGGCGTGCAGGCCGGTGAGCAGGCAGGCCCGCGACGGCCCGCACACCGGAGCACCCGCATAGGCGCTGGTGAAGCGGAGCCCCTGGGCGGCGAGCCGGTCCAGGTTCGGCGTGTCGATCAGTTTCTGGCCGTAACAGCCGAGCTGCCCGTAGCCGAGGTCGTCGGCCAGGATGATGACGATGTTGGGCCGCCTGGGCAGCGTTGACCGCGCGGGCGCTGCGGGCGCTGCGGGCGCTGTGGGCAATGTGGACGGCGTGGCCGCCCGGGCCCGGCCTGCCGCGCCGAGGAGCGTCGTGGTCGCCAGGGCTCCCGTGGAGGTCAGGAAGGCGCGGCGGGTCGGGGTGTCGAGGTTCATGGTCTCCGCTTTGATCATCAGGTCCGCGGGAGCGTAGCGGCTGATCGTGAACCGGCGGCGGCGCCACGGTGAACGCTCTCCCGGTGACGACCGGAACGAGGGGGCGGCGCCCCGGTCGGCGGCACGCGGGGCCTGCCATTTCCGCCGCACGCGGATTAAGATCCTGCGTGGGAGAACAGGAGTGAGCCATGGCCCGAGTGCTTGTTCTGACCGGTGATGCGGCGGAAGAACTGGACTCCATGTACCCCGTCTTCCGGCTCCGTGAAGGGGGTCACGAGGCGATCGTGGCCGCCCCCACCACCCGCGCGGTGAAGCTGGTGGTCCACGACTTCGAGCCCGGCTGGGACGCCTACACCGAGAAACCCGGCCACCAGCTGCCGGTGGATCTCGCATTCGCCGACGTGCGGCCCGAGGACTACCGGGCGCTGGTGATCCCGGGCGGCCGCGCGCCGGAGTACATCCGCACCGATCCCGACGTCGCCCGCATCGTGCGCCACTTCTTCGCGCACGGCCTGCCGGTGGGCACGATCTGCCACGGCCCGCAGGTGCCGGCCGCGCTCGGCCTGCTGCGCGGCCGCACCACGGCGGCGTTCCCGCCGCTGAGGGCCGACATGGAGATGGCCGGCGCGACCTTCGTGGACGCCCCCGACGTGGTGGACGGCGCGATGGTCTCCTGCCGCGGCTGGCCGGACCTGCCCGAATGGTCGCGTGCCTTCATGCGCGTGCTGGAAGGCGCGAACGTGCCGGTGTAGGCGGACGAGGAGGCCGGCTCGGGGAACATGCGACATCGCCGCCGGCCCCTCCAGCGAAGCGGAACTGTCGGTCCAGGCGGTTACCGTGAGCGGGTGCCCGCACGCTCCAACGACGTTCAGGCCGCCGTCTCCTTCGTCAAGGCGCGCCTGAATTCTGACGTTGTCATCATCGAATCCGCCGGCCTGCCCGATCGCACGACAGGGGAGACGCGCGAGGTCGAGGTCCTCCCCGCCGCCCATGTAGCCGGCGGGCGAGTTCGCGCACGATGGCGACGAACGGCAGACCAGTGACGGCGCACGCCCCGGCACACCCTCGGCATCGAGATCGGCTTCGGCCAGAGCCTCGGCAAGCTCGCCGCAGGCTCGCCCGACACCACGCCTCGACGCGACACCCCCTGAATGATGAGAAGGAACCCCTCATGCCTGAGAACACCCAGCAGCAGCGCAAGGTCATCGCCGAGGCCGTCGTCTCGATGGACGGCTACACCAGCACCGGCCCCGAGGACGACATGAGCTGGGCCATGGCGCACATCACCAGCGAGCAGAGCGAGCTCATGTACGAAGGGATCTGGCGCGGGGTGAGCACGGCGGTCGTCGGCCGCGTCAACTGGGAGGGCTTCACCTCCGTCTGGCCCGGCCTGACCAGCGATCCCAGCAGCTCGGCCCGCACCCGTGACCTGGGCAACTGGCTCGCCACCGTCGAGAAGGTGGTCATCTCCACCACCCTGCAGCAAGCGGACCTGGACAAGACGGAGTGGACCAACGCCCGAGTCTCCCGCGACCTCGAGGCCGAGGTGCGCTCCCTCAAGGCCGCGCCGGGCCGTGACATTCTCGTCATCAACAGCGCCAGCATCATCAAGGCGCTGCTCAAGGCCGACCTGATCGACGAGCTCCACATGACCGTGGTCCCGGCGACCCTCGGGGGCGGAGTGCGCCTGCTGCCCGACGGCCTCGCATCGACCTGGCGGCTTTCCCACGCCGCCGTCATCCCCGAGACGGGCGCCGTCGCCCTGTGCTACCGCCGCCCCTGAGCCGGCGTCTCGCCCCACCGGCAGTCGCGCGTCGGCCCACCCTCGGCAAGCCGGCGCCCGAGGGCGGCGCCGAGTCGCGCGGTGCCCGGTCATGACCTTCGAGCGGTTTGGGCTCGAACAGGGTGGGATAAGCCCCGTAAGATTCGATCAATGGGGTGGGAAGCACTTGCGCAGTGGGGTGAAGACGCCGCTCGCATCGAACGGCTCGTCGGTGGGGTCGCCAACGACGTGTGGAGCGTGCGCGTCAAAGGACGCCGTGCGGTCGGTCGTCTCGGCACCAGGAGCGACGCTGATCTCGCGTGGGAGACCGGACTCCTCGTCCATCTCGACCGTGCGGGTCTGACCGTGCCGGTGCCGATCCCGACGCGGGACGGCCGGCTCTTCGCCGACGGTCTGGTGGTGATGACCTATCTGGATGGCGGACCGCCCGAGACGCGGGCCGACTGGCGGCGCGTGGCCGGCACGCTCCGCGAGCTGCACCGGCTGACGCGGGGCTGGCCGCAGCGCCCGGGCTGGCGCTCGTCGACCGACCTCCTGCACGCCGAGAGCGGGACGAGGATCGACCTGGGCGCGATGCCCCCGGAGGGCGTTGCCCGATGCCGGGCAGCATGGGCGCGGCTGTCCGGACGCCAGACCTGCGTCGTCCACGGCAACCCCGGCAATCCCGGCAACATCCTCATCACCGCGGATCGGGTCGCGCTGATCGACTGGGACGAGTCGCACGTCGACGTCCCCGACCTCGACCTCGTGCTGCCCGGCAACGCCGCCGGCCTCGACGACGCCGCGCTCGACATCGCCTCTCAGGCATCGGCGGCCTGGGAAGCCGCCGTCTGCTGGGGCGACGACTACGCGGTCAGGCGGCTCGCCGAAGTCCGAGCGGTCTGAGCACGCATGGGCACGTGAGCAGGTGGTCGTCTCGGTGATCGAGCGATCGCCAGGTCGTCCTGGTGGCCGCCCCACCGCATGTCCGGGGCGGACGGCCTCGGGAACGAGCCGTCCAGGAATGGTCTACGGGAGCTCAAAGCCGAGAGCGGGCACAAGGAGGGCGCCGATAGCCTGCGCACGCGTAGTGATCAAGCGCATCGGGGGGCAGGACATGCGCAAGAAGACGGAGCAGGGTCGTGGACGGGTGTCCGCGAGGGCTCTGATGCTGATAGGTGGAGCCGCCGCCGTCATAGCCACCGCCGTCATAGCCACCACAGTGGCCATAGGCGGGGGATCGACACCGTCCCCCGGCCGGCAGGACTCCTCGCCTCAGGGCACGGACGCTCAGCGAGATGTCGCCCGCGATCGCGCTCCGGCAGCTGCTCAGCTGTGGCGCAAACCGAACACCCCGGCCGCCTCTCCCGCTCCGGCGCCGGCCGCTCTTCCCCGCGGGAAGGACGCGCGTCGAAGCAAGGAGGCCGGCCCCACGAAGCACGTGGGCGCGGTCAGCGATCGCGTGCGCGCCGACGAGCCGGCCGGCCGCCGCGAACCCGTACGGCCACGACGCCCGGCCGCCACCGCGACCGATCGCCGATCGTCCCGCCCCGCCTCTCAAGCAGAACAGGGACAGGACGGCCCCGTCTCCTCCTGGCCGGCGCCCCTCGGGCCCGGCCAAGGTTCATCGCTGCTCGGCATGAAGTGCGATGAGCTGTTCCCCCCGCACAAGCCGGAGTTCCAGATGCGCAACGCCGCATGCCATCGCCTCTTGGGCTGACACACCGCGCCAACGACCTGCGCCTCCTCCACCTCGGGCCGCGCGCCCTCTCCGACGGGCTCGCCGGCTACGGCGCCGCCGCCATCCGCGCCCCCCTCACCGCCGCATGAACCGCCGGCTCAGGCCCGGGACCGGCGAAGGGGCCGAAGCGGGGATCGTTTCCCGCGAGTGGGGCATCCAGCGGTTGGCGGGGAGGAACATGAGCGTCCGGCATCCTCAGCCGGAGGTGCGCAGGCGGCGTTCGGCGGGTGGGATCAGCAGGACCTCCAGCGCGCGGGCGCAGGTCCGCGCGTGCGTGACGAACCAGCCGATGCGCGCGTCGCTGATGGCCAGCGGGGTGGCGCGTACGGCCAGCGCGTAACGCACGTGGTTCTGCCGGTCGAGCACCGGCACCGCGACGGTGCGGATGCCATCGCCCGACTCCCCGTCATTGAGCGCGTACCCGGACTCGCGCACGCGGGCCAGCTCGGCGCGCAGTTCGGCGTGGTCGACGATGGTGCGGCCGGTCAGCGCGGGCAGCGGGCCGAGCGCCTCCAGGTCGGCGTTTCCCTCCGGGGCCCAGGCCAGCAGGACCTTGCCCAGCGCCGTGGAGTGCAGGGGACGGCGCAGGCCGGCGCCGCTGTCGGGGTTGAGCGAGCCGCCGCTCAGGATGACCGCGTGCCGGTCGTTGCGGACGGCCAGGTCGACGGTGGCGGAGGTGATCCGGGCCAGCTCGGCCAGCTCGGGGGCGATGCGGTGCAGGCCGCGCCGGTGGAAGGAGAGCTGGCCCAGCTCCGTGATCGAGGGCCCCAGCCGGTAACGGCCGGTGCGGGCCTCCTGCTCCAGGAAGCCCGTGCCGGCCAGTGTCCTGGCCAGGCGGTGCGCGGTCGAGGTGGACAACCCCATCCTGCGCGACAGGTCGGACAGGCTGAGCGAGGCGTCACCGCCGCCGAAGCAGCCGAGCATGCCGATCGCCCTGCGTACGGACTGGACGCCGCCGTCTGCTGCCATACGGGAAACTCCGTCTTCCGAGTAGGGAGAGCCGTGACCAGGTGAGAGCCGTTCCGGCCGGACATGCTTCCCGCATCGCGGGATATTCTTTGCATTTCCTACCAAATTACCAGCAAACTCTGCGTCATGACCACAGCCGCACTCGACGCCATCTGGTTCACCCGCTGTCCCGTGCCCACCGCGACGGGTATCGCCGCCGACCAGGGCTGGCTGGCAGACGAGTTCGCCGACGACGGGATCGAGGTCCGCTCGCTGCAGGACGAGGATCCCGGCGTGCCCCGCGAGACCCACTACACCCACGCCCTGACCGGCCTGTTCCGCGAGGGCGGCAACGTGCCGGCGCTGTGGGCGCGCTCGCGCGGCGAGGCGACGAGGCTCATCGGGCTCACCTGGATCGAGGAGCGGCAGGCCGTGCTGGTTCGCGGCGGCACCGCTCTGGAGGGCCCCGGGCAGCTCAAGGGACTGCGGCTGGCGGTGCCCCGGCATCGCATCGCCATCGACTTCTGGCGGGCGATGGCCCTGCACGGCTTCCACGGCGCGCTGTCCCTGGCCGGGCTCGGGCTCGGCGACGCCGAACTGGTGGACGTCGAGGCCGGGCCCGGCGGCGGCCAGTGGGAGGCGGAGCTGGCCGCGCTGGCCGCCGGCCGGGTGGACGCGGTCTACGTCAAAGGCGCGCTCGCCGTCGAGGCCGCCGTGCGCCACGGCGCGGAGGTCGGCCTCGACCTGGACGCCGTACCGGACCGGCGGGCGCGGATCAACAACGGCACCCCGCGCCCGATCACCGTGCACCAGCGCCTGCTGGACGAGCATCCGGAGGTGGTCACCCGCTTCCTGGCCGTCCTGCTGCGCGCCGCGGACTGGGCCGCCGGGCACCCGGCCGAGGTGGCCAGGATCCTCGGGGCCGAAACCGGCGCCGGCGCGGCGGGCGTGGCGGCGGCCTACGTCCCCGGCGCCTCGCTCCACCTCGACCTGTCCGCCGAACGCCTCGACCTGCTGGCCGAGCAGGAGCACTTCCTGCGCGGCCACGGCTTTCTCGAATCGCCCGTGGACGTCACGGCCTGGGCCGATCACACCCCCTTGCAAGGAGTCAACCATGCGTAAGCTACTGCCGGCCCTCCCCCTCGTTCTCCTGGCGGCGGCCTGCGGCGGCACCGCCACGACGGCCGGGCAGGAGCAGGTCGTCGTACGCATCTCCGACCCCGGCAACAGCGGCTTCCTGGCCGCCGCGAAGAAGGACGGCAGCCTGGACGCCGCCCTGGCCAAGGTCGGCGCCAAGGTCAAGTGGGCCGGCGACTTCTCCGTGTTCGCCCCGGCGGCCCAGGCCATCAACGCGGGCTCGCTCGACATCGCCACCGGCTCGATCACCGCAGGCGTCACCGCGCTGGCCGTCAAACCCAGCTTCAAGATCTTCGCCACCGTCCCGCCCGACCGGGCCGGGGAGGGCATCGTGGTGAAGAACGGCTCGCCGATCAGGTCCGTGGCCGACCTGGCTGGGCGCAGCGTGGCCGTCGGGCACGGCGGCACCAGCGAGTATCTGCTGCTCAAGGCGTTGCAGACGTTCAACGTGCCGGTGGAGAAGGTCAAGCGGGTCTACCTGCAGCCGTCACAGACCGCGCCGGTCTTCGGCTCGGGAGAGGTGGACGCCTGGTCGACGTTCTCCACCTTCCTCATTCCCGCCGTCACCGATCTGGACGCCCGGATCCTGGCCGACGGCGAGGCGATCAAGTCCGACAACTACGTGATCTACGTGGCCGCCGACAAGCTGCTGCAGGAGCATCCCGACGTGGTCAAAGCCCTGTTCGCGTTCATCAAGGAGGGCAGCGCCAAGGAGATCGCCGACCCGGCCGCGTACCTGAACGTCTTCACCCGGACGGGCCCACAGGCCGTGCAGGGCGAGCAGAAGGACCTGGTGGTGGACATCCAGAAGAAGGGCAAGCCCGCCCAAGCGGTCACTGCACCCGAGATCGCGAAATATCAGGATGTGGCGAAGTTCTTCCTCGACCAGAAGGTGCTCACCGCGCCCCTGGACGTCTCCCAGCACGTCGTGGACGTGACCACGCTCGGGGAGGCGACGTCATGAGCGTGGCCACCGCCACGGAGGCCGGCGTCGAAGGGCTCGTCGCCCCCGCACCGCCCCGCCGGGCCGGCCGCCACCCCGCCGTCACGCTCGCGCTGCGTGCCATCGGCCCCGTCCTGTTGCTCACGGCCTGGTACGCGGCCACCGCCTCCGGCGCCCTCACCAAGGACGTGCTCGCCGGCCCGCAGGACGTCGTCAGGACCTTCGCCGAGCTGTGGGCCGACGGCCAGCTCCCGGAGGCGCTGCGGGTGTCGGTCACCAGGGCCGGGCTCGGCCTGGTGCTCGGGGCCTCCACCGGGCTGCTGCTCGGCGTGCTCTCCGGCTTCACCCGGCTCGGGGAGGAGCTCGTGGACTCCTCGATGCAGGCCCTGCGCGCCATCCCGTTCCTGGCGCTGACCTCGCTGTTCATCGTGTGGTTCGGGATCGAGGAGGCGTCCAAGATCCTGCTGATCGGGGTGGCCTGCACGTTCCCCATGTACATCAACGTCTCCAGCGGGGTGCGCAACGTGGACCGCAAGGTCGTCGAGGCCGCCCGCTCGTTCGGCCTCGGCCGGCTCGCCATCGCCCGCGAGGTCGTGCTGCCGGGCGCGCTGCCGTCCATCTTCGCCGGGCTGCGGCTGTCCACCACGCTCAGCGTGATCGCGCTCATCGCCGCCGAGGAGATCAACGTGACGGCCGGGCTCGGCTACCTCATGGCCCGGGCCACCGACTACCTGCGCACCGACATCCTCGCGCTCTGCGTGCTGCTGTACGCGGTGATCGGTCTGGCCGCCGACCTGGCCCTGCGGCTGGCCGAGCGGGTCACGATGCCCTGGCGCAGGGCGGTGACGATCCGATGAGGCTCGCTGTGCGGGCGAGAGGCCTGCGCAAGGTCTTCGGCGCGCGGGCCGTGCTCGACGGGGTGGACCTGGACGTGCGGCGTGGCGAGTTCCTGGCGCTGCTCGGGGCGAGCGGCACCGGCAAGACGACGCTCCTGCGCATCCTGGCCGGGCTGGACGCGGCCGACGGCGGGAGCGTGCTGGTGCCGCCGGTGCGCACGGTCGTCTTTCAGGAGCCGCGGCTCGTCCCGTCCAAGCGCGCCCTCGCCAACGTCATCATCGGGCAGGGCCGTGCCGCCCGCGCCAAGGGCCTGGCGGCCCTGGCCGAGGTGGGGCTGAGCAGCCACGCCGGCGCCTGGCCCGCGACGCTGTCCGGCGGCGAGGCCCAGCGCGTCGCGCTGGCCAGGGCCCTGGTACGCGAGCCGGAGCTGCTGCTGCTCGACGAGCCGTTCGCCGCGCTGGACGCCCTGACCCGGCTGCACATGCAGGACCTGATCGCCGAGTTGTGCGCCCGGCACCGGCCGGCCGTGGTGCTGGTCACGCACGACGTGGAGGAGGCGATCCTGCTCGCCGATCGGATCGCGGTGCTGCGCGGGGGCACGTTCGTCACCGACGTGCGGGTCGGGCTCGACCGGCTGCGTGACCGTACCGACCCCGACTTCGTCGAACTGCGGCGCCGGCTCCTCGCCGACCTGGGCGTGGACACCCACGCGGCAGCGGCGCCATGACCGCCACGGGCTGGACCCGCGACACCGCCGCCGCCCGAGTTCCTCCACGAGACGGGCCGGTCACCGCGGCCTTCCCCGACGCCGCCCGTTTCCGCTGAACCCCTAGGAAAGATCTGACATGTCCGTCCTGCTCATCTCCGGCAGCCCATCGGCCGCCTCCCGCACCGTACGCCTGCTCGACCACCTGGCCGACCGGATGGGCCGGCCCGCCACGGTCCTGCGCCTGCGCGACCTGCCCGCCGAGGCCCTGCTGCGCGGCGACACCGCCCATCCCGGCCTGGCCCGCGCCGCGGAGCTGGTGGCCGCCGCCGGCGCGATCGCCGTCGCCACCCCGATCTGCAAAGCGGACACCCAGATCGAACCGCTGGCGCGGGAGCTGCTCCCGCGCATCGACGCCCTGCTGGAAGAGGTCCCGCTGGAGGCGGCGGCATGACGACGCGCAGCACCGCACGCTTTCACGTGGTCCTGCCCACCAGGAGCCCCGCCCCCGCCGCGTTGCCGCCTTTCGTCACCGACGTGCGGCCGGCGCTCGCCGACTCCGCCGGGCGGGCCGCCGTGGCGGCGGACCTGTCCGGGTGGGCGGGAGCGCTCGTGCCCTTCGACCCGGACGGGCAGGAGTCGCTCACCGTCGCCGCCGGAGTCCTGCGCCGCACCCGCCATCTGCGGGTCGCCGCCGAGTTCCACCCGGCCGTGGCCACGCCGGTCTACGCGGCCAAGCTGTCGGCGTCCCTGCAGCGGTTCGCCGCCGGACGGCTCGGCTGGCGGCTCGCCGTGGACCTGGACCCCGCCGTGGCCAGGGCGCAGGGCGACTTCCTGACCGGCGCCGCCCGGCTCGCCCGCGCCGACGAGTTCCTGACCGTGGCCAAGGGCGTCTGGCGCGGCGGTCCGTTCGACTTCAGAGGTGACTTCTACGAGGTGGTGAAGGGCGGCTTCGGCGCACCGCTGTCGTCCTCGCCCTTCCCCGAGGTGCACCTGTCGGGAACCTCGCCCGAGGCCCTGGAGCTGTCGCGCCGCCACGCGGACGTGCACGTCTTCTCCGCCGGCGACGACCTGGCCGCGCTCATCCCCGAGCTGCCCGGCCTGCGCCACGGCGTGCACCTGCCCTCGATCGACGCCGCCGGCGAGTACGCCGCGCTCGGGGTCACCGAGTTCTTCCTCCGGACCGACGACGTCTACCGCCTCGGCGAGCACCTGAAGGAGCGGGCTGTTGACCGTTGACATCTACTGGCGTATCCACATGGAGGGCGACCAGCCCTCGCTGCGCCGCCGCGTCCGCAGCCGCGGCGGTTTCGCCCCCGGCGGCACCGCCCCCGGCGCCAGGGACGGTCAGGACGACGGCTACAGCCACGCCGACTACATGGCCGAGGTCGCCGGGGCCGCCGAGGAGTCGGGCTTCGTCGGCGGGCTGCTGCCGAACTTCCCGCACACCGACGACCCGTGGGCCGCCGCCGCGACGCTGGCCCGCGAGACCACCTCGTACCGGTTCATGGTCGCCTTTCAGCCGGGATTCCTGCACCCCGTGCAGGCAGCGAGAATGACGGCCACGCTGCAGCGGGCCACCGGCGGCCGGATCGTCTACAACGTCATCTCCGGCGGCGGCGGCCCCGCGCAACTGTGGTGGGGCGACAAGGTGGAGCACGACGACCGCTACGCGCGGACCTCGGAGTTCCTGGACGTGCTCAAGGGCGTCTGGCACGGCAGCCACACCCATCACGGCCGGTTCTACCGGGTGGAGAACGCGGGACTGCCGGAGGAGCTGGCCGGGCAGCCGTTCCCGGAGATCTTCCTCTCCGGCTCCTCCCCCGCCGCCATCGACGCCGCCGGCCGCCATGCCGACCACTACCTGTCGTGGCTGGAGCCGTTCGAGGCGCTGGCGGAGAAGTTCGACGCGGTGCGCGCGCACAGCGCCACGCCGCCCCGCTTCGCCGTGCGGGTGGACCTGCTGGCCCGGGAGAGCGAGGAGGAGGCGTGGGCGGAGATCGAGGCGGGCTGGCGGGCCAGGCCGCGCGGGAGCGGCGCCCAGGAGGGCGACTCCGTCGGCGTGCGGCGCAGCCGCGCCTTTCTCGCCGATGCCGGTGACGATCCCCGCGCCCTTGAGGTCGCCCCGAACGTGTGGGGCGGGTTCAGCCAGTTGCGCGACGGCCCGGCCTTCGGCCTCGTCGGCGACTACCACCAGGTCGCCGAACGCCTCGACCAGCTCCTCGACCTCGGCGTGGACGCCTTCATCCTGGCCGGGATCCCGCACCTCGAAGAGGCCCGCCGCGTGGGCCGCCACGTTTTGCCGCTCCTGAAAGGACGTACCTCATGACCACCAAGGTCGGTTTCTTCCCGCAGAACAACACGCTCTGGGTGGCCCGCCACCGCGACCTGCTGCCCGGCGTCGAGTGGGTGGACCTGAACGCCCTCGGCCGGGGCGAGCGCGTCGACCCCACCAAGGCGCTCCCGTCCGCGCACGGCGATCACCTGTTCGACGGCGGGTACGACTTCATCGGCACCGGCTCCACTCCCCCGGTCACCGCTCAGGCCAAGGGCCACGACATCGTGTACGTGGCGATCTCGCAGCCGCGGGTCGAGAACGGCCGCCTGGTGGTGCGGGACGATTCGCCGATCGGATCGGCAGCGGAGCTGAAGGGCAAGAAGGTGGCGCTCGGCCACGGCTCCTGGCAGACCACGCTGCTGCTGCTGGCGCTGGAACGCGAGGGGCTCGGCTGGGGCGACATCGTGCCCGTGGACGCCTACGGCAACGCCGCCGAGCTGCTGGTGAACGGCGAGGTGGACGCCTGGGTAGGCTCCTACCCGTACCTGACGCCGGTCGAGTCGCGCACCCGTACGCTCGTGGAGACCGACGGCCTGTTCAGCCACCGCTCGCTCTGGTTCACCCGCCGCGACTTCGCCGTGGAGCAGCCGGAAGAACTGGCCAGGATCGTCACGGCCCTGCAGCGGGCGGATCTCTGGACGGAGCGGCACCCGCGCGAGGCCGCCGCCCTGTTCGACGGCGACGATGACGGCGGCAATGACGGCGGCAATGTGGACGCGTGGGAGCACGCGCTGCGCACCCGCCCGTGGGGGCTGCACCCCGTCAGCGAGGAGTTCGTCGCCGAGCAGCAGCACGCCGCCGACCTGTTCCACGCCAACGGGCTCGTTCAGCGCCGGATCACGGTCGCGGACGCCGTGCTTCCCGAGATCGGCGAGCTGGTGGCGCGAACCCGGTGACCGCCGGATGGCGGTGCCGGCGTCGGCGGATCGCGGGGGGCAGCGCGGCGCACACGACGCGAGCGGTGCGCAATCCCGCTCAAGCATGGCAAGCTGGGGTTTAGCTCCCTGGTCGCGTGGATCCGGGGATTCCACCAGTGTCTCCCACCTGATACTGCCTGGGGCGAGGACAAGGCGGGAGAAGGCTGATGTGCCAATGCCGAAGCACGACACCGTGGTGCGCGCGGGCGGGGAACCGTCCGGTCTGGAAAGGATGCTGATCGGGCTGCTGGAGGCCACTCACCTGGCCACCTTCGAGCAGGTTCCGGCGTTGGTGGACGAGCACGCCTCCCTGGCCGGGCTCGACGGCGTGCTGATCTACCTGGCCGACCTTCAGCAGACGGTCCTGCGCCGGCTGACCGGCCACGGCCTGGACGCCGGCCAGGACGGCAGCGACGACGATCACGAACTGCGCATCGACGGCACGCTGGCCGGCCGGGCGTTCCAGGAGTGCCGCATCCTGGGCAACAAGAACGGCCAGGGCAACGGCGACGACGCCGGGCCCGCCGAGCACTGGTGGGTGCCCGTGCTGGACGGCACCGAACGCATCGGGGTCCTGCGGGTCGGCGCGGCGGGCGACGAGCGGGACATCGGCGACGCCGCGCGCCACCTGGCCTCGATGGTGGCGCTGATGGTGGTCAGCACGCGTGCCTACAGCGACTCCTATCCCCGCCTGGTACGCACCCGGCCGATGAACGTGGCCGCGGAGATGCAGTGGAACCTGATGCCGCCGCTGACCTGCGCCACACCGGAGCTGGTGATCGGCGCGGTGCTGGAACCGGCCTACGAGATCGGCGGTGACGCCTTCGACTACTCCATCGCCGACGGCGTCGCGCACCTGGCCGTCTTCGACGCCATGGGCCACGACGTCTCGGCGGGGCTGACGGCCAACCTGGCGATGGCCGCCTGCCGCAACCACCGCCGGCAGGGCGCCGATCTGGTCACCAACAGCATGATGATCGAACGGGTGCTGATCGAGGAGTTCGGCCGGGCCACCCGCTTCGTCACCGCCGTCCTGGCCGACCTGGACCTGACCACCGGCGTGCTGAGCTGGGTCAATCGCGGCCATCACCCGCCCGTGGTGATCCGCGGCGGGCGCTGGAGCACCACCCTGGAATGCCCGCCCGCCCATCCGCTGGGCCTGGACCTGGGGCTGGAGCCGGTCCTGTGCCGCGAGCAGCTGGAGCCGGGCGACCGGGTCCTGCTCTACACCGACGGCATCACCGAGGCGCGGAACGCCGGCGGGCGCGAGTTCGGGCTGCACCGCTTCGTCGACTTCGTCATCCGCCACAACGCCGACGGCCTGCCGGTGCCGGAGACGCTGCGCCGGCTCGTCCGCAGCGTGCTGGCCTACCACGACGACCGGCTCCAGGACGACGCCACCGTCCTGCTGGCCGAATGGCGACCGGACGAGAAGCGCCGGCTGGGACCTCTGTGACGTGCGCTGCCGAGGCAGCGGGGTCGGACATCGTCAGCGTTCCGTGAACCATGGCGGAGGCGGAGGCGGAGGCGGAGACGAGGACGGACGCCGGCGGGCACGACGGCAGCGCACGATCCGGGCGCTGCCGTCCGCTGTCCTTCATCCTCACCCCTGGCAAGCAGGGGACAGCCCTCGGCGCCCTAGGAGCCGGTGACCGGCGAGGCGATTCCTACGAGGACGCCGCAGGGGTCTCGGACATACGAGACCACTTGCCCCCAAGGGGTGTGGTGTGGCTCGGCCACGGCGGTGGCACCCGCCGCGACGGCGCGGGCGAAGCCGCCGGCGACGTCATCGGTGATGAAGGTGAACTCGAGCCCTGCCGGAGGCGTGGAAGGGTCGAGGGCGGTGTAGGGAATGGGCACTGCCTGCACCCCCAGCCGATGGCTGGTGAAGGCGAGCGCCGTGCCGCCGGTATCGAGCTGGGCGAAGTCTCCGGACTCGTGAACGAACGCGCGGGCGAGCCCGAAGGCCCGCTCGTAGAAGTCAACGGCTTGGACCACGTCCGGGACGTACACGATGGCGTAACCGAACCTCATGGCGGCTCCTGGAAGATCAGTACGGGGCACGCTCCAAGGCCACCACGGAGCCGGTGCGGCGGTCTTGCAAGAATCAGACATCGTGCTGCCGATCACCGTGGTGCGATTGCCATCCCGGTTCGAGACGCGCGCCCCGCCCCGGCCTCGGCCGGCGGCCCGGACCGGCGACTGGTGCGGCTGCGACTCCCGATCGGAATGCCGCCCGGCCAGCCCGAACAGCCTCGCCGCGGCGGGCCGGCGGCATGCCGAAGTGGTCGAGGAGATGGAGCGCGGCGTCTTCGGCGGCCTGGCCGTGCTGCCCGAAGGGCGGTCCTCCCGCAAGCGGGAGCGCCCGCCTGGCCGTGCTGCCCGAAGGGCCGTCCTCCCGCAAGCGGGAGCGCCTGCTCCGCCGGTTTTACCCGGTGAGCACACAGGTTGACGATTTCGTGTGGGCCGCATGCGGGCCGCTTGGGCCGGCCCGTACGAGGGCTCATGGATGATGGGAGAGCCGGGGCCGACCTGCCTGTCCACCAGGGCAAACGCCTGCTGAGGAACGCATCCGACTTCCCGGTGCGTATCGCCTTTCCGGCGCCGCGCGAAGCGCTCTCATGACAACCTCGGGGAGTGTCGGGAGGGGAAGCCATGACCAGACAGCAGGAACATCGTGCCGGTACGGCTCCGGCGGCGCGGGAGGCACGTCCCGCCGAGCGGTACGAACGTTATGTCGGCGGCGACCCCGAGACCGAGCGCGTGATCTTCGAACGGCTGGCCCGCGACCTCATGGGGGTCCAGCTGAAGATCCGGCAGCGCAGCGGCGCCGCCGGCATCGAGCGGGCCTTCCACGCCAAGGCGATCCTGGGCGTGGAGAACGCCACGCTGAGGTTCCGCCCCGACCTGCCGGAGGACCTGCGGGCCGGATTCGCCCAGCCCGGCGCCGAATACCCGGTCACGGTGCGGCTGTCCAACGCCAGCGGCGCCCGCCAGCCGGACTTCACCCCTGACCTGCGCGGCGCGGCGCTGCGGGTCCAGGTGGGGCCGGAGGAGGCCCACGACCTGCTGATGACGAACTACCCGGTCTCGCACGCCCGCGACGCCCGCGAGTTCGTCGCGTTCGCGCGGGCCATGGCCGGGGCCGACACCACCGTGCGCAAGGCGATCGGGGTGTTCGTCAAGCTGCCGCTGGCGGTCGGCTGGTCCTCGGCCACGCGCATGCGGCGGAACGTCACCGCGGGAACCCGGCGCCAGGTGCGCAGCCTGGCACTGGAGACGTACTGGAGCCGGGGCGCGATCCTGTGGGGCCAGGCCGGGCCGGTCCGCTTCCGGCTCCGTCCGGCCGCGGGTGCCCCGCCGGCGCCTCCCGCCTCGGAGACCGACCCCGACTACCTGAGCCACGAGCTGGCGGCCCGCCTGGCCGGGGCGGACGTCGTCTTCGAGCTGTGCGTGCAGCGCTACGTGGACGGCAGGAGCACGCCCATCGAGAACGGCGCCACCGACTGGCCGGACGAGGACACCCCCGCCGTCCCGGTGGCCACGCTGACGATCCCGCGCCAGAGCCTCGACACCGCAGACGCCCGCGCCGCCGCGCTCCGGGTCGACCAGCTCGCCTTCGACCCGTGGAACACGACCGGCGAGTTCCGCCCGCTCGGCAACCTCAACCGCGCCCGCAAGGCCGCGTACGAGGCCGGCAGCGCCCACCGCCGCGGCCACCGCTTCCTGACGCCGGTGCCGAGGCGCAACGTCGTCGTCGGCCGGCTGCTGCAGCGCGGGTTCGGCGCGCTCAACCGGGTCGTCCCGTGGCACAGGCTGCCGACCTGGGTGGGGCTGCTGAACATCGAGGCCATCCGCCAGGTGCTGCGCCGCGACAACCTCGTCGACACCGACGTCCACGAGGCCCCGCCGCAGCCGCACCCGGTGCCGCCGCCCATCGACGAGCACCTGCGCACCCGCCGCACCTACGACGGCACCTACAACGACCTGTCCGCTCCGGCGATGGGCGCCCTCGGCTCGCCCTTCGGCCGCAACCTGCGGCCCGTCTACCGGCCTGACCTCTTCGACGTGCCCAATCCGCTGGTCGTCAGCAGGGAGCTGCTCCACCGCGACGCGTTCATCCCGGCCCGGTCGCTGAACATCCTCGCCGCCGCGTGGATCCAGTTCCAGGTGCACGACTGGGTCGACCACAAGCGGCACCCGGCCGGGACCAGGAGCGTCGAGGTGCCGCTGCCTGCCGGCATGACCTGGGTCAACACCCCGGGCGGCGCGCCGGAGGCGGTGATGCGCTTCGCCGAGGACCAGGGAGTGCCCCAGCCCGGCGGCATGGGCCCGCCGATCCTGAGCTCCAACGCCGCCTCCCACTGGTGGGACGGCTCGGAGGTCTACGGCGGGAACGAGACCGTCGCCAAGTCCCTGCGCGGCCCGGACGGCAGCGCGGAGCTGCACCTGGAGGACGGGCACCTGAAGCCGGGCCCGGACGGCATCCCGATCACCGGGTTCCGGGAGAACTGGTGGCTCGGCCTCAGCGTCATGCACACCCTCTTCGCCCGCGAGCACAACGCCGTCTGCGCGGCCCTGCGCGCCGAGTACCCCAACATGGACGAGGACGGCGTCTACCACGTCGCGCGGCTCGTCGTCGCGGCTCTCATCGCCAAGATCCACACCGTGGAGTGGACGCCCGCGATCCTCGCCACCGACCTCATCGACATCGGCCTGCGGGCCAACTGGGAGGGCCCGCCGGAGAGCTGGCTGACCCACCTGGGGCTCTGGCTGGCCGACGAGCACGCGCTCAAGGGCATCCCGGAGACCCTGCCGGACCACCACGAGGTGCCCTACTCGCTCACCGAGGACTTCGTCACCGTCTACCGCATGCACCCGCTGATCCCGGACGACTACACCTTCGCCGACCACGCCACCGGGCGCACGCTGCGCACCCTGGGCTTCAACGACGTGCAGGGCGCCGCCACGGAGACCGTCATGCGCGGGGTGGGCCTGGCGAACTCGCTCTACTCCATGGGCGTCGCCCATCCGGGCGCGATCACGCTGCGGAACTTCCCGCGCGCGCTGCAGGCGTTCGAGCGGGACGGGGAGATCATCGACCTGTCCGTGGTCGACCTCGTCCGCACCCGCCGCCGCGGCGTGCCGCGCTACAACGACTTCCGCGCCGGGTTGCACAAGCCGCGCCTGCGGCGCTTCGAGGACCTCACCTCCGACCCGGACACGCTGGCCCGCCTCAAGGACGTCTACCGCACGGTCGACGACATCGACACGATGGTCGGCCTGTTCGCGGAGAACCCGCCCGAGCGCTTCGGGTTCAGCGACACCGCCTTCCGCATCTTCATCCTGATGGCCAGCCGCCGCCTGCAGAGCGACCGGTTCCTCACCGTCGACTTCAGGCCCGAGATCTACACGCCGCTGGGGCTCGACTGGATCGCGCGCAACGGCATGAACAGCGTCATCCTGCGCCACTGCCCCGAGCTGGCGGCCCACCTGCCGCGAACGGCGAGCGCGTTCGCGCCCTGGCGCCCGCCCATGCCGGACGCGGCCGGCGGGCCCGAGCGCGCCTGAGCGCCTGGGGCCTGAGCGCCTGGGGGCCTGAGGGCGCCTGAAGGCGCCGGGAACGAGCGAAAGCGAGATCGACCATGGACGTGAAGCCCGTGACCGGGCGGGAAGGGCTGCCGGAACTCCTGGCCCGGCCCCTGCTGGAGACCATCTGGAAGCGGCGCACGCACCGGGTCAGCAGGGGCGCGTCCGTCCCGGCCGGTTCGATGAGCTACCGCTCGCCGCATCCGCCGATGCCGCTGACGGAGCTGGAGGAGGCGGTGCTCATCGCCCTGACCGGCTGCTCCGGCCTCACCATGCCGGACCGGCCGTTCGAGGACCCGCGCAACGGCGACCCGATCATGGCCAAGCCGAACCTCACCATGGCCGGGCGTACGGCGGGCAGCCCCGACAACGCCCAGGGCACCCACTTCTTCATGATCAACGACACCGGCACGTACTACCTGAGGAAGCTCCCGCCCGCCCCCGGGCTGCCCTTCGAGGCCGGCACGCTGGTCGAGCGGGCCCGCCAGGCGAAGGTGAGAGTCCTTCCCCACCGGCTCGACGTCGCCGAGGGGATGCGGGACTTCCCGGCGTATCTGGACTCCAACCGGTTCCTGTCCAACCTCCCCGGCACCACGATCTTCCTGCCCGTGGTGGACCTGTCGCACCAGTACATCAACGGCCTGATGTACCTGCTCACGCAGCCGGAGGGCGCCCGTCCGACGCTCGTCGACGACCGCAACTTCTACCGCCCGGCGGGCGTCCGCAAGTGGATCAAGAACGGGTTCCTGAACCGGGAGCTCAAACTGCCGCTCGGCGCCCTCGGCCCGATGCGCACCCAGGTCGAGGCCGACCTGCTGCTGCAGAACCTCATGCTGACCGCCGACGCCATGGGGCTCGGCGCCTGGATCCACGCCACGATCCACCCGCAGATCATGCTGGGCGACCCGAAGTTCTCCCGCGCGTACGGGCGGATGCTCGGCTTCGACTTCGTCGTTCCCCGCTTCCGCCTCGCCGACGTGCTGCGCTGGCACGTTCCACTGCCGAAGTACGCCGCGCTGCGCTCCCACCCGGTCGGCCTCAGGGCCGGCGGGGAGCACCTCATCAAGGCCGCGTGCCCGCCCAACCACCCCTCGATGGCGGCCGCCGTCGACGCCGTCATCCGGGCGAAGTTCGGCCCGGACGGCATCTACCGTGACGAGCAGACCTTCGCCCGCATCTACAAGGGCGACTACGGACGCCGTTACCTGGCCGAGGCCGGCGCGTACGACCAGCCGGTGATCGACTGTGTGCGGGACGTCTGCACGTACATCCACGACACCCACGGCCGGTTTCCCGCGCACACCGACGCCGTCCACGTGCCCGGCATCTGGCTGCAGGCCCACCACGTCGAACCGGAGTACTACGAGCGGTTCTTCGCCGACGGGACGACCGACGCGCACGACCGGCATGCCGCGCGATGGCACGCCTGACCTCGCGAAAGGCAGGGAATCCATGAAGGTGTACGAGGCCATCGTCAAAGGGCTCGAAAGCGCCGGGGTCGACACCGCCTTCGGGGGCAACGGCGAGAACGTCGCCAGCCTGATGCTGGCGCTCGAACGCTCCCGGACGATCCGGCCGATCATGACCCGGCACGAGCAGGCGGCCTCGTTCATGGCGTGCGGGTACGCGATGTACACCGGCCGGCTCGGCGTCTGCTTCGCGACGGTCGGTCCGGGGGCGTTCAACCTGTTCTCCGGCCTGGCGGTCGCGCTGTCGGACTCCTACCCGGTCCTGGCGATCACCGGTTTCGTCTCCCTGGACTGGCGCGGGCGCGGCGCGGTCAACGACACCTCGGGCCTGAACCGCACGCCCGACTCCCACGCGATGTTCTCCGCGACGACGAAGAAGTCCTACCTGCTCACCGACCTCGCCGACACGTGCGACCTGCTGGAGGAGGCCGTGAACGTCGCGTACGAGGGACGGCCGGGGCCGGTCCACATCCACGTGCCGCAGAACCTCACCGCCCCCGGCGCCGACGTGCCCGGCTACCACGACGTCCGCGTGGACGTGGCGCCGGTGCGGCCCGACCCCGAGCAGGTCGAGGCGATCGCCGGCACGCTGGCCGACGCGCTGCGGGACGGTCGCGGGGTCGTCGTCCTGGCCGGGTTCGGCGCGATCCGCAGCCACGCGGAGGAGGCGATGCTGCGCTTCGTCGAACGCTTCCAGATCCCGCTGATGACCACCCTGGACGGCAAGGGGATCATCCCCGAGACCCACCCGCTGGCCGCCGGGGTGTTCGCCGAGAGCGGCCACGCCCGGGCCCGCAAGGCCTTCCGCGAGGCCGGCGTGGTCCTGGCCGTCGGCAACTCCTTCAGCCAGCACGCGACCTTCGGCCTGCGCGAGGACCTGTTCGACGGCAAGGAGCTCATCCACGTCAACATCGCGGCCGGCGAGATCGGCAAGATGTACGCGCCCCGGCACCGGCTCGTCTCCGACGCGCGCCTGGCGGTCGAGGCGATCACCGAGGCGCTGGAGCGCCGGTCCCCGCCCGTCAGGCCGCCGCACGTCGCGGGCCGCGACCACGAAAGACGACGTCTCCTGCGGCTCCCCGGCAGGATCCACCCGGGCGAGCTGGCGCGGGCGATCGGCCGGATGTTGCCCGAGCGCGCGATCCTGCTCGCCGACGCCGGCGCGCACCTGGCCTGGCTCGGCTACTACGTGGACCTCGAAAGCGGCCAGAACTTCCGCAAGACGGGATCCTTCGGGCCGATGTCCGGGCACGTCAACGGCGCGATCGGGGCGAAGCTGGCGCAGCCGGACCGGACCGTCGTCGTCGGCTGCGGCGACGGGTGCTACTCGATGGCGGGATTCGAGCTGATGACCGCCGTGGAGAACGACGTGCCGGTCATCTGGGTCATCTTCAACGACTTCGAGTACAAGATCGTGAAGCTCTATCAGCTCGCCACGTACGGCGAGTCGGCCCTGGTGGACTTCAGGAACCCCGACTTCGCCGCCTACGCGCGCCTGTGCGGCGCGGACGGCCATCGCGTGGAGACGATCGAGCAGTTCGAGGAGGCGTTCCGCGCGGCGCTCGCCGCGAACCGGCCCACGGTGATCGACGCCATGATCGCCCGCTGGGCCGTCCCGCACTACAGCCCCTCCCCCGCCGGGGTGATCCCCGGCATCTGGGAGACGATCGAGGACCGGCTGCGCCACCAGTGACCGGCACCCGGCAAGAGTGAGGAATCCATGAAGGTGTACGAGGCCATCGTCAAGGGCCTGGAGGACGTCGGGGTGCGGGCCGCGTTCGGCGGCGCGGGGGAGAACGCGGCCGGGCTGATGCTGGCGCTGAAGCACTCACCGCGGATTCGGCCGATCATCACCCGGCACGAGCAGGCGGCGTCGTTCATGGCGTGCGGGTACGCGATGTTCACGGGCGAGCTCGGCTTCTGCTTCGCCACGGCCGGGCCGGGGGCGTTCAACCTGTTCTCCGGCCTGGCCATGGCGATGTCCGACTCCTACCCGGTCCTCGCCGTCTCGGGCTACGCGCCCAGGAAATGGCGGGGCTGGGGCTCGCTCAACGAGACCTCGGGCGTGAACGGGACACCCGACTCGCAGGCCATGTTCGCCGCCACGACCAAGAAGTCCTACCTGCTGGAGGACGCCGCGGACACGTTCGACGTCCTGGAGGAGGCGGTCAACGTCGCCCTCGCGGGGCGGCCGGGGCCGGTGCACATCCACGTGCCGCTGGACCTGACCGAGCCCGGGGTCGAGGTGGAGCAGGCCCGGCCCGTCCGGCTGGACGTCGCGCCGGTGCGGCCCGACCCGGCCCGCGTGGAGGAGATCGCGTCGGTGCTGGCCCAGGCCATCGGCGACGGCCGGCGCGTCGTCGCGCTCGCCGGGTTCGGCGCCGTGCGCAGCGGCGCGGGCCCGGAGATCAAGCGGTTCATCGAACGCTTCCAGATCCCGCTCCTGACCACGCTCGACGGCAAGGGCGTCGTCTCCGAGCGGCATCCGCTGTCGGCGGGCGTCTTCGCCGACAGCGGCCACGCCGCCGCCTGGAAGACCTTCCGCGAGGCGGACGTCGTGGTGTGCATCGGCAACTCGCTCAACCAGCACGCCACCTTCAACTACCGCGACGACCTGTTCGACGGCAAGCTCCTCATCTACGTCAACATCTCCGAGACCGAGTTCCGCAAGGCGTACCCGCCGGACCACGCGCTGCTGTCGGACGCGCGCCCGGCAGTGGCGGCCATCACCGACGCGCTGGAGCGGAAGGTGGGCGAGGTGCCGCCCGCCGCCGTCGAGAGCAGGGACTACGAGTTCCGGCACATCACCCGCCTGACCAAAGAGCTGATCCACCCGGGCGAGCTCGCGCAGGCGATCGGGCGCCTGCTCCCCGACGGCGGCGTGCTCCTCGCCGACGCCGGCGCGCACCTGGCCTGGCTCGGCTACTACGTCGACGTGGAGGAGGGCCAGAACTTCCGCAAGGCGGGCTCGTTCGGGCCGATGGCCGGGCACGTCAACGGCGCGATCGGGGTGAAGGTCGCGCAACCGGAGCGGACGGTCGTCGTCGGCTGCGGCGACGGCTGCTACTCCCTGTCGGGCTTCGAGCTGATGACGGCCATCGAGCACGACATCCCGGTCATCTGGATCATCTTCAACGACGGCGAGTTCAAGCTGATCAAGCTCTACCAGCTCTCGGCGTACCTGGAGAGCGGGCTCGTCGAGTTCGACAACCCGGACTTCGCGGCGTACGCGCGGGCGTGCGGCGCCGACGGCCACCGCGTGGAGACGATCGAGCAGTTCGAGGAGGCCTTCCGCGCGGCGCTCGCCGCCAACCGGCCCACGGTGATCGACGCCAGGATCACCCGCTGGGCCGTCCCGCACTACAGCCCCTCCCCCGACGGCGTGATCGCCGGGCTGGTCGAGATCATCGAGGACCGCCTCCGGGGTTAGCAAGGCGCCGCGGGCTTTCCGGCCAGGGCTCCCCGGCCAGGGCTCCCCGGCCGGGGCTTCCCGGCCAGGGCTTCCCGGCCAGGGCTTCCCGGCCAGGGCTTCCCGGCCAGCTCCTTTCCGGTCCGGGCCCGCGGGCTCTCAGGCGAGGGCCGGGGAGGTGAGCGCGCTGCCGACCACCTGGGCGACCTCGGGGTGCGCGAGATACTCCTCGATGTCGTGGGCCCGGCCCGCCGGGTTGGCGACGGGAGCCTCGGTCAGCTCTCCCCGCCAGTGGTCGTTCAGGGGGCAGCCGATGGCGACCGGGTCGATCGGGCACCAGGAGTTGAACCAGCGGGCCACCCGGCCGGGACGGTGCGGCCCGCCGCTCAGCAGCCGCTCGTGGACGCTGTCCAGGCCGAGCGGGCTGCCGGCCGTGACGAGCAGGCCGACCTCGACCGCCGGATCGAGCCGGGTGAGCACGTCCATGGCGACGACCGTGCCGAGGCTGTGGCTGACCAGCACCAGCCGCCCGGTACGCGGCATCGCCTGGAGGACGCAGTCCAGGACCGCCTCGCGTACGCGCTGGTCCTCGAGGTAGGCGGCGACGTCCCCGAAGATCGCGGCGATGAGGAGGCGGTCGAGGTCGGTGGTGTCGGCCAGCCAGCTCAGGGCCCGGTGCACGGCGTCGCCGAGGCCCTCGGCGCCTGCCGGGCGGGCGGCGGGCAGCCCGGCGCGGGCGGCCGCCTCGATGATCAGCTGCTCGTACCGGCGGCGGGCGCCGGAGGGAGCCGGCGCGGCGGCCTCCACGGGGTCGCCCAGGGCATCCCCGGCCAGGCGGGGAACGGTCTCCAACCCGCCCATCGCCTGGATGAGCTGCGGCGCGTAGAACGGGAAGCAGACGTCGTCCGGCCTGATCGTGTCCAGGCCCGCTCTGGTGAGGCCGCCGTTCAGCCCCGCGGCCCAGTAGCGGCGCAGGAGCTCGGGGTCGCGCCCCTGCTGGCCGCGCCCGTGGAGGAAGACCAGGTGGGTGGATCCGCCGAACGCCGCCGGCCGTGACACCAGCCCGGCGCCGGGCACGGTGGCCGCCGGCGCGGCCGCCTCGGCGAGGGCCCCGTCGGGTGCGGGGGCCTGGGGCGGGACCAGGCCGGTGGCGCCCGCCTGCAGCGCGGCGCGGTCCTGCAGTCCGGGCTCGGCCCCGTTCTGAAGTCCGGCCTGGAGTCCGGGCTGGAGTCCGGGCTGGGGTCCGGGCTGGGGTCCGGGCTGGAATCCAGGCTCGGCCTCGGGCTGGAGTCCGGGTTGTGGGCCGGCCAGGGGCGGCTGGGCTTGGGGGCCGGGCCGGAGACCGCCGGTGGAAGTGGCCTGGAGGCCGGTGGAAGTGGCCTGGAGGCCGGTGGAAGTGGCCTGGAGGCCGGATTCGGGGCCCATCTCCGAGAGCAGGGCCCGGTGGGGCTCGTCGAGCGGGAGCGCGGCCAGGTGCATGAGGATGACGCTGATGCGGACGCCCTCGTTGGAGACCCAGTCCACGGCGTCGTCGCCGTCCCCCTCGCGCCAGACCTGCCCGTCGCGCCGCAGGATCCGGCCCTGCTCGTCCGTCCTGGGGACGCCGCTGTGGTGCAGGGCCGTGACCTCCCACTGGTCGTTGTACACGGGGGAGCCGGAGCTGCCGGGCTCGGTGTCGGTCTGGTACTCGAGGAAGTGCTCAAGACGGGCCTCCAGCCGGTTCTCGCGGATGGAGATCTCCTTCAGCCGCCCGCTGGGGTGGCCGATGATGTTGACCGGCTCACCGACGACCAGCTTGCCCCGCTGGACGCTGAGCCTGTTCCAGCCGAAGGCCTCACCGACGGGACGGCCGTCCGCGCCGGGGCTCACCGGGACCAGCGCGAAGTCGAGATCCCGGACGGCGACGAAGAACGTGTCGGGGTCGAGGGCGAACCGCCTGGCCACGTCCGGGGTGTTGTCGACGGTCACCTGGGCGTCGAACTCCACGATGGCCGAGCGCGCCACCGAGGCGTCGGGGAGCACGTGGTGGTTGGTCATGAGCAGCCGCGGCGAGACCAGGAAACCGGTGCCGATCGGGATCTCGCGGCCGTTTTCGCAGACGGAGATCCGGGCGACGGTCCGCGCGGCCCGGGCGCCCCGGGGCAGGAAGCTCCACGCCTGGAGGTCCTTGGCGACGCCCAGGATGCGCTCGTACATCCTGGGCCGGTCCAGGCCGTCGGCCCGGGTGGCCTCCAGCGCCGCCTCGACCGGCACGCCGTTGCGCTGGATGAGGCGGGCGGTGCGGGTGGCGAGCATCTCCGGCGAGTCGGGGAACGCCTCTCCGCGCGTACGCCTCTGCCGGGCCTCGTCGCGATCGGAGGCGCTCCATCGGTACCGTACGGCGGCGTCCTTCGTGTGCTTGACCCTGTTTTCCCGGACTTCCGCGGATATCTCCATAACACACGACCTCATCTAGAGGGTGCATATCACCCTAAATATGCATGCCGCTTCGAGCGGGTGTCCAGCGACGGCCAATGAGTTGGACGCCGCCTTACGTTGGCGATAATGCCTTCATGCCACGTGTCCCACCTTTTCCGATATTTTGTACGGCCCGAGCTAGGCTTGACAGAGAAGGGGTAAGGAGGCAGTCCCATGGGAAATGTCGTGGACTATGTCACCGTCGAATCGCTGGACAGGCGGACTCAGCAGCTCACCCCGGCCGAACTCGATCGGCTGGCGGAAATGCGGCCCGCGACGCCGGACGACGACGACCAGTAGACAGAGACAGAATTTCCTCGCGGCGCCGGAAGCAGCCGGCCGGCCGGTGGGCGGAGCCCCGCGCGTGACCGCCTTTTGACCGTTTCTCCATCGGGGCTTGGGCGCGACCCAAGGCCCGCGCGGGCACTGACCCTGTGGAAACACCCGTCCCGGGGGACGGCGGAAAGCGGGGAGTGTGGCGCCCATGGGCGAGAGATACAGCGTGCTGCGTGACATGAGCGGCGTGCGCACGGCCAGTCCGTTCGAATCGACGCGCCCCGCCGTACCCGCGGCGCCTGCGATCCTCGCCGGCGGCGAACCCCACGTGGAGATCGTCGAGCTCGGCAAACGCGAGCTGCGCGACGTGGCACGCGACCCTGAGGTGCGCGCGGTGGCGCCGGTCATGCCGACGGCGCTCATCCACCCGGTCGAGGAGGGCGCCGACGCGCAGGCGGTGGAGGCGGCGGCCGCCGCGGCGGCCACGTGGGGCGTCAAGGCGGTGGGCGCGGACGTCTCCACGCGTACGGGGGCGGACGTCATCGTGGCCGTCCTGGACACCGGCATCGACGGCACCCATCCTGCCTTCACCGGCGTGACCCTCATCCAGGAGGACTTCAGCGGCTCCGGCGTGGGCGACAAGGAGGGCCACGGCACGCACTGCGCCGGCACGATCTTCGGCCGGGCGGTCGACGGCACCCGCATCGGCGTCGCGCCCGGCGTGACCCGGGCGCTCATCGGCAAGGTCCTCTCCGACGACGGGGGCGGCGACACCGAGGGCCTGCTGCGCGGCATGCAGTGGGCGCTGCAGCAGGGCGCCCAGGTGATCTCGATGTCCCTGGGGTTCGACTTCCCCGGGATGGTGCAGCGGATGGTGGACCTGGGACGGCAGCCCAGGTTCGCCACCTCGCTCGCGCTGGAGGCGTACCGGGCCAACCTGCGGCTCTTCGACGCGCTGATGCAGATGGTGGCCGCCCGCGCGGCCATCGGCCCCGGCACGATCGTCGTGGCGGCGGCGGGGAACGAGAGCGAGCGCCAGACGCGTCCCGACTTCGAGATCGCGGTGTCGTTGCCCGCGGGCGCGGAGGGCGTGGTCGCGGTGGGCGCGCTGGCGCAGTCGTCCACCGGCAACGGCCTGGTCGTGGCGCCGTTCTCCAACACGTTCCCGCAGATCAGCGCGCCCGGCGTCGGCATCGTCTCCGCGCGGGCCGGGGGCGGCCTGCGGGCCCTGAGCGGCACGAGCATGGCGACGCCGCACGTCGCCGGCGTGGCGGCGCTGTGGTGGGAGGACGTGATGAAGTCGCCGCTGCCCGCGACGTCGTCCACCGTCACGGCCCGCCTGCTCGCCCACGCCGACGTCGGCGCGCTGGCCTCCGGCGTGGACATCGCCGACCGCGGCGTCGGCCTGGTACGCGCGCCGTAGCCGGGCGTTCGGGCCGCGTGCCCGATCTTCGGCCGGGCAGAGCCGGGAAGCGCAGGAACTTCACGCGCCCCGGCTTGACATCTCGCCGAAAGGCACGTGCTTCCAGCACGCTCCGCCTCACGGCGCAGGCCGTGCTTCGTACAGTCCCCAGGCGGGCGAAGCACCCGGAACGGTCCCGAGGATGTCGTGGCAGTCGATCAGCCCCAGCTGGCGGGAGTCCTGCGAGCGCGGATTGTCCCCGACCACCGCGACATGCCCGGCAGGTACCCGCGGCACGTTCGGCAGTGTCACGGCGAGCCAGTCCGGCAGCAGATCGCCGGCGACGGCGGCGACCCGCTTGATCCGGTGCGGCAGCTCCTCGTCCGCCACCCGGAAGACGATCACCTCGCCGCGCCGAGGTGCCCGCCGCAGCCGCCGCGCCAGCACGCGCTGGCCGTCCCGCAGAGTGGGCGACATGCTGTTGCCCCGCACGGTCACCCTGATCCACCCGATCATCGCACTCTCGCATCCTGGTAGCCTCCGGCCTGGAGGCGGAACAGCCGGGCGTACTCGCCGCCCGCGTCCATGAGCTCGTCATGACTGCCCTGCTCGGCGATCCGGCCGTCGACGAGCGTGACGATCAGCTCCGCGCCACGCAGCGCGGACAGCCGGTGGGAGATCAGCAGCCGGGTACGGCCCTCCGTGTGCCGGCGCAGGGTGCTGTGCACCCGGTGCTCGCCCTCGGCGTCCAGTCCCGAGGTCGGCTCGTCGAGCACGATCAGCTCGGCGTCGGTGCGCATCAGGCAGCGGGCCAGGGCCAGCCGCTGCCACTGCCCGCCGGACAGTGGCACGCCAGCCCGCTCACCGTCGTCCGTGTGCGTCCTGGACAGCACGGTGTCGTAACCGTGGGGCAGAGCCGCCACCGTGTCGTCGATCCGTGCCGTCCGCGCGGCCGCGACGATCCGCGACCGGTCGTCGAGGTGCCGGACCTGGCCGATGCCGATGTTCTCGGCCGCGGTCAGGTCGTAGGTCATGAACTCCTGGAACACCACGCCGATCCGGGCGCGCAGGGCCGTGACGTCCAGCTCGCGGAGGTCCACGCCACCCCAGGTGATCGTGCCGCGCTGCGGGTCGTAGAACCGGCACAACAGTTTCACCAGCGTGCTCTTGCCCGCGCAGCACCACGGAGGACAGCCCGGTCTGCGCGCCGGTCACCGCGCTGAGGAAGAGCACGAGGTCGCCGACCGACGAGTCACTGGTGACGACGTTCGTGGCGACCACGACCGTGCCGACCCCGGTGACGGCGGCTCCGAGCAGCGCGAGCCCGCTCTGCACCAGTGCGCCCCGGCGTGAGGCGGACAGCCGCGCGTGCGAGACCGCCGCCAGCGAGCCGATCATCCTGGCGTGGAGCAGCGTGCCGAGGCCGAACAGCCGGATCTCCTTGGCGGCACGCACGTCGGTGAGCAGCGCCCGATAGAACAGGCGGCGCCGGTCGGTGGCCACCCACGCCTCCTCGGTGGCCGCCTCGCGCCGCGCGGTCGCCAGCCTGGCGAGCACGGCGATCAGCACCGAGGCGAGCAGCAGCAGGGCCATCGGCGGCCACACCACCAGCAACGCACCCGCGAAACCGGCGAGCAGCACCACTGAGCGGACCAGCTCCTGCGCGAACTGGGAGACCGTGCCGGGCGCCTCCTGCGCGGCCTGCTCGGCGAGCCGCAGCCGGTCGTGGAAGGCGGGGTCCTCGACGTGCCGTGGTCGCGGGCGCGGCACCCGAAAGCACGGTGAGCGCCAGGGCGACGGTGGCCGTCACCGGCGCGGACCGGAACGGCAGCGCGAGCGCCGCCATGCCCGTGCGGAGGAACGAACGGATCATGCCACCTTCGCCGGGGTGCCGGTCGTACCCGCGAAATCGTCCAACCGGGAGCCGGAGGCGGTCACCACGCCGCCGTGCGTGTGCAGCAGCGTCGGGAACGCGACGACCTCGAACGCGGTCAGCACGGGATCGTCGACACCGATGACCGCGACCCGCCCGAGAGCGCCGAGCTTGCCGACCATGAGCGCGGTGGCGTCGGGGGCTTCCTGGTCACCCTGCACGATGGACACGAATCGGGCCGGTGGCGGAGCGGTGACGAGCGCGTCGGACAGCATCCGGCACGGCCCGCACCCGACCTGGAAGAACCCGACCTGCACCGGGCCGTCGAGGTCGGCTTCGGTGATCGTGGCGCCGTCGGTGCCGGTGAGCGAGAAGGGGCGGACGACCGTGCCGGGCTTCGGCAGCTGCGGGTTGTGGGCGTGGGCGCCGCCGTGCTGTTGCAGCTCGCGGATCCTGGCGACCAGCGCGAACGTGAACAGCAGGTGCACCGCGACCACGACGGCGAGCAGGATGACGGCGGTGGTGAGCAGTATCAATAGTTCCTCCCGGCGGGAAAGAGCAGGGTCAACGGTTCCTCCCGGCGGGAAGGAGGAGGAACGCGACGTCCTCCCAGCGGGTCGTGAGCAGGCCGAGAAACGCTCCGGTCACCGCGGCGACCAGCATGGCGGGCGCCGAGGCCGGCACATCACCGGCGAGCGCGCCGGTGACGGAGACGGCGGCCAGCAGACCATTGCGGACGAGGTGCTTCGGGCCGAGCAGCCCGCCGCCCGCGCCGAAGCACTGGCAGCGTACGGACTTCCTGGCCAGGGCCACCCGGGCGATGCCGGCGCAGAACACGATGAGGAGCACGGTCGCGAGGGCGTAGCCGGCGAGCCGCGTGCCGGGGACGGCGAGCAGCACCACGGCGGCGGCCTCCCCTGCGACGACCGCGACGGCGGCCGGACCGGCGGGCAGCCACCGTGGCCCGATCACCGCGACCGAGTCGCGGAACTCGGCGAACCCCTGCCGGGAACGCGCCTTCCCCACGACCGCCGCGAAGAAGACGACCGCGAGCAGCGTACGAGCGAGCAGATCGAGCACGACGGCCTCCGGGCGGGATGAGGGCCGGCGGGGCACGAGGTGACGTCCCCGCCGGCCACTCCTGTCAGTGGGTGGTCAGCAGCTGGACGACCTGGAGGAGCACTGGCCGTAGCAGTTGAAGCGGTACCCCGGCTTACAACACGCACCGTGCTCCGGCACGCACGCCCCGGCCTCCACCTTCGGCAGCACCATCCCGACGAGGCGCTCACCCGTTCGCTGCATGAGTCGCTTCATTTCAATTCCTTTCGTGACCGGTGACGCGGACACCGGCCAGAAGAATGGCCATCCCACCGTCACGGCGACCGCGAATACGCGTCGTCCGCTCCGTCCGGGACACGAACTCCCACCTCTTCTGGCGGCATTGCCAAAACTGCCCCGATTCCACACGAGAGTCAAGATCTTCGATTCGCCGATTTTCGCCGCCGCCAACAAGTAGGGAATAGGGGTTTTCCCGTCCGCAGCCCGCCGGCTCCGGCCGGGCATCGCCATGACGCGCGGAGCACACGCGCCTCTTCCCCGCTCTGGCCAGGATGTTTCCATCCTCTCCGGCCGTGTGTGGCTGATGTGTGGCGGGTATGTGGAGAAAATATGGGAGCCGGCGATTAATCTTTCTTGAGCGCACCTCTCGCCGAAAACGCGTTCATCTTGAATCGCGAGAACGCGAATCATCGCATCGGCGCAGCGAAGTTCCGCAAGAGCGCGTGCGGCGATACCCGCCGTGGCCGGGCCGGCATTCGCCGGCATCGTCAACGTGCCGAATCCGAGCGATTCTTCTGGCCATACTCCGCCGCCGCGAGTCGCGGGCCACGGGCGGTGACGCCCACGGCCACGGCGCCTCCGGCCTCCGGACGACCGGTCGGATCACCGCGACCGTCCACCGGGAGAGAGCGCGCCACGTCCGAGACGGGGGCGCGCCGAACGATCACCGAGCGCAGCGGCCTGATCCACGACTCCCCGGCATCGCGTCCGCGAAGATCGCGGACGCGGACAGAGCATGATCGAAAGTTACCGCACAACGCCCACCCCGCCCGGCGAGGCCATGGTAGATATGCGCCCGTAAGTGGCTCAGTGGGCCGGTATAGGGGAGTGTGTCGGTGATGGTCAGGAGTCGTCTGCTGTGACCCTGTTTAGAGTGCTCGGTTCTGTTCAGGCGGTATCCCCGGACGGGCCTGTGCGTCTCTCAGGAAAGCAGCGGTGCATGCTCGGTGTGCTGCTGCTCTACCCCAACACGCCGGTCTCCCTGGAGCGCATGATCGACTGCCTGTGGGAGAAGCCGCCCGCGTCGGCCGTGTCCAACATCCACAGCTACGCCACCCGTCTCCGCCGGACGGTCGCCCCCCACCTCGTCACCCGCGACCACCACTATCTCCTCGAGGTCGAGCGGACCCAGCTCGACCTGCTCCTCTTCGAGGACACCCTGGACAGGGCCCGCCGCCACGCGGACGCCGGAGACCTGGCCGCGGCCGACGAGGAATACCGCGCAGCCCTGTCGCTGTGGCGCGGCCGGCCTGCCGAGGACGCGCTGCTCACCGCCGCCGTGACACCGCGCATCGCCGAACTGGAGGAACTAGCGCATTCCGCCCGGTCCGGCTGGACCGACATCCGCTTGCGGATGGGCCGGCACGAGGAGCTGATCAGCGAGTTACGGACGCTCGCCGAAGCCGGCTCGATCGACGAACGCGTCTGGCGGCAGCTCATCCTCGCGCTCCACCGATCCGGCCGGCGGGCCGAGGCCCTGGAGACGTACGGCCGGGTCCGGACGATGCTGGCGAGCGAGTTGGGCGTCGAGCCGGGCCCCGAGCTCCAGCGCCTGCACCTGGCGATCCTGGGGAACGAGGAGAGCCTCACCCCGTCCGTGCCGGAGACCGTGCGCCGCCTCGTTCCCCGTCAGCTTCCGCCCGAGGTGGGCCGGCTGATCGGCAGGCGGGCGGAGCTCCAGCAGCTGGACGAGGCGTCGGCCGCGAAGGTGATCCTCGTGGTCGGGGGCGCCGGTGTCGGCAAGACGACGCTCGCCGTCCACTGGGCGCACCAGGTGGCGGAGCGGTTCCCCGACGGGCAGCTCTTCGTCGACCTGCGGGGGTTCGACCAGGCGCCGCCGATGAGCACGGCCGAGGCCCTGCCCCGCCTGATCCAGGCGCTCGGCTGGCCCAGGGAGGACGTCCCCGTGGAGCTGGAGGCCCAGATCGGCCTCTACCGGTCGATCCTGGCCGGACAGCGGGTTCTCGTGGTGCTGGACAACGCCGCCGAGCCGGACCAGATCCGTTCGCTGATACCCCCGGAAACCGGTTCCCGGATCCTGGTCACCAGCCGGGACCGGCTGAGCGGCCTGGTGGCCTTGGAGTCGGCCGGGCGGGTCACGCTGGACGTGCTCAAGCCGGACGAAGCCGTCGAGCTGCTCGCCGACGCCGTGGGACCGGACCGGATCCGCGCCGAACCGCACGCCGCCGCGCGCCTGGCCGAGCTCTGCGCGCGCCTGCCGCTGGCACTGCGGGTGGCGGGCGCCAGGGTGGCCGGCAGCCCGCACAAGACGCTCTCCCAGTACGTGGCCGGGCTCGGCGATCACGGCCTGCTCTCTCAGCTGGAGGTCGAGGGCGATCGGCGAACGGCGGTGCGCGGCGCGGTCGGCCGCTCCCATGAGGCGCTGACCCCCGCGGGACAGCGGTTGTTCCGGCTGATCGGGCTGCTGCCGAACACCGGCGTCACGGTCGAAGGCGCGGCGGCACTGTCCGGCTACTCCCCGGCGGACACGGCCAGGCTCCTGGACGACCTGGCGCGGGTCCACCTGATGAACGCCGAACCGGACCGCTACACCTGTCACGACCTGCTGGTCACGTACGCCGCGGAGCGAAGCGAGACGGAGGACCCGCCCGCCGAGCGCGAGGCCGCCGTCAACCGGTACTTCGACTTCTACCTGCGGACGATCGTCTCCGTGGGTGAGCACGTCGGGCGCGTGGTCAGCCCGGCACCGGACGGACCGGTCACGAAGGTGGCGCCCCTCTCCTTCGGCGACGCGGCCGAGGCGGAGAGGTGGCTCGACCGGGAGTGGGACACCATTGCCGCGCTGGTCGCCCATGCGGCGGAGCGCGGTCCGCACCGCTGGGCCTGGCGGCTGGCCGACGCCCTGAGAGACGTCATGTCCTGGAAACGGCCCGTCGCCGAGTGCCTGCGCATCGCCGAGCTCGGGCTCAAGGCCGCCCGCGCAGCGCAGGACGGCATGGGACAGGGCGCGATGCTGATGTCCATCGGCTACATCCGCTGGCGGATCGCCGATCCGGACGCCTCCATGGACGCCTATCGCCAGGCGCTGCCCTTCGTGCGCGAGGCCGGCTGGCGTGAGGGGGAATCGGCCGTGCTGCGGGCCGGCGGGGTGGCCCTCGCGCAGACCGGGGCGCCCGAGCAGGCCATCGGCCAGTTCCGGCGGGCCCTGACCATCGACCGCGAGCTGGGCGACCGCACGGGCGAGACGTCCAGTCTCACCAACCTGGCGGCGCTCCATCTTGACCTCGGCCGCCTGCACGACGCGGAAGAGCGCCACCGGCAGGCGCTCACCGCCGCCCTCAAGATCGGCAAGCGCCAGCTGGAGGCCGTGATCCGCACCAACCTCGGAGTGGTCCAGCGGGAGATGGGCCGGCTCAGGAGCGCCCTCGACACGCTCAGCAGGTCCTTGGCCGTCGGGCGCGAGATCGGGTTCCCGTACGTGGAGGCCATGGCGCTGGAATCCCTCGGCAGCGTGCACCTGGAGGCCGGTCGCCATGACTCGGCGTTGCAGGTCCTGTCGCAGGCGGCATCCGTGGCCAAGGGCGTCGAGAACCGCGAGGTCGAGGTGTTCGCGCTGATCGGGCTGGCACTGGCGAGCCTGCGGAGCGGGGACGCGGAAGCCGCCGCCGACCGCCTCGCCGGGGCCGCGGCCATCGCCGAAGGCACCAGCAACCGGCCGAACCAGGTGGGCCTGCTGCTGGCGCGGTCGGAGCTGGCCCGCTTCCACGGTCTGCACGCCGAGGCGCTGGCCCATGCCGGCCATGCCCGGCGCCTGGCCGGGGAAGGGTACGCCCTGGCGCTGGGCAAGGCGCACAGCGCCCTCTCGTCCGCCTGCCTCGGCCTGGGCGATCTGGTCTCCTGCGAGGAGCACGGCGAGGAGGCGCTGCGGGTGTTCCGGCGAACCGGGCAGCAGCTCGCGCGAGCCAGAACGAAGGCCGGCGCACCGGAACGGGCGGAGACCCTTGCCCTGCTGCACACCCTGCTCTGATCGCCCTCCGGATGCCGACGCGGGTGCCGCCTCAGCCGGCTGCGACGGCATGCCGGGGCGACGGCGGTGCGCCTTCCCCCTCGCGGGTCCAACCGTGCTCGTCGGCGTCACTGGATGAGCCGTTGCTCGATCTTCAGGCGAGCCCGCAGGCGTGGAGGGTATCCGCGATCCCGGCGAGCACTGCCCCGGCAACTCACCAAGGAATGCCATGAGACCCCGGTCCATCGCCGCGGCCCTGGCGATCTCAGCGGGCGGTGAATCCGCCGTCCACGGGCAGGGCGGCGCCGATGACGAAGGCGGCGGCCGGGCTGCACGGTCACAGGACGGCGTCGGCGATCTCGTCGGCGGCGCCCAGGCGGCCGATGGGCTGCTGCTTCATGAGTTCGGCCACGGCCTCGTGGGTCTGGCTGCGGGGAGGCCGCCCTGGTGAGGCGGTCCTGTCGCGCTGATCACGACCTTGTGCCGGACGGGGCGATGACCATGGTGGGGTGGTAGCGGACGGGAGGCTCGTCGACAGGGCGTCCCTCGGCCTCGATCCAGGCGTGGGCGGCGAAGGGGTGCACGCGGACGCCGGTGCACCAGGTGGGCCACGTGCCGTGCAGCCGGCACAGCAGGGCGGCGGCGATGGAGCGGGGCAGGCAGCCCTCGCCGGCGCAGGACAGGCTGACCGCGATCACGGCGTCTCGTGCCCGCTTGGCCTGTGCGGCGGTGGCGGGGGCGGCGCCGCGGCGGGCGAGGGTGAGCACCGCGCGGATGCGTGCCGGCGGCAGCCGGGCGATCAGATGCGCGAGTGTCACGGCCGCCAGCGCGGCCGGGCGGCGGCGCCAGGGCAGCCCGGGCCGGGCGGCGGGCACCATCGGAGTGCTCATGGTGTCGTTCCGGCCCGGCGGGTGAGGGGCCGGGTCAGTCCGGCGGCGTGCAGCTGCTCCAGCAGCGCGGTGACGTCGGCCTCGGCGGTGGGCGCGGCGTCGGGGTGGGCGGTGGTGAGCCGGCGGACGAGCTCGGCCGGGGCGGCGCCGTCGACCAGGGCTTGCACGATGAGGTGGGCGGTGGCGTTGAGCTGATGGTAGTGGCCGGTGCGTTCGTCCAGCAGGACCGCGTCCTCGCCGACCGCGGTCAGGGTGATGCCCGGTCGCAACTGTACGGTGTCGCTCATGTCGGGGTTCCTTTCCCCGCGTACCCAGGTGGGAGCGGTGTGCCGGTGCCCGGGAGGGCGCGCAGCCAGTTCTCGGCCGCGAGCAGGATCTGCAGGTAGACGGCCTCGCCGCGCAGGGTGTGGGACCGGGTCAGGGCCTCGCGCAACGCCGCCTGGTCCGCCAGGCCGAGCGCGGCCAGCCGGGAGTCCTCGGCCAGCGCGGCGAGCCGGTCCCGGTGCAGGCGCCGGCCCTGGTGTTCCGGCTGGGTGAAGTTGCCCTTGGTCGTGCGTGACAGGCACTCGCCGGGCATGCGGCCGGTCATGGCGGCCACGATGAGCGGCTTGTACGCGCCGGGCCTGGCCCGGTGGTCGATTCGCACCGCGCAGGCGGCCTCCAGCACCCGATCGTCCAGAAAGGGGATCTGGACGGCGGCGCCGTGCCGGGCGGTCAGGCGCTGTAGCTGCCGGTAGGTGGAGCTCGCGCAGCGCACCATGGACAGCATCTGGTGCTGGGTGCGCCAGGCCGCCGAAGGGGCGGCGTCTTCGGCGGCCCGCCGTACCAGCGCGGCGACGGCGGCGACCGCGTCGGGGCGCGCCCACGGCGGCAGCCGCATCGGCGGTTCCCAGCCGAAGTCGGGGCCCGATGACAGGTAGTGCGGCGTGGCCAGCAGCGGGGCCTGCGCGGCCAGCCACGTCCGGTACGAGCCCCGCCTGGCCAGCGCGGCGGCCGCCGCGGCGATCGGCCAGCGGGTCTGGGCGCGACGGGCGCGCAGGTGGGCGGGCAGCGCCAGGGGCCGCAGGCGGGCCAGGTCGTGCAGGTGGCACGGCGGGGTGTGGGTGAGCTCGTCGCCGCCGTGCCCGCTCAGGTGGACGGCCGCCCCCTGCTCGGCCAGCGTGGCGGCGATGGCGGCGCTGCGGGCGGCGACGTGCAGCAGCCGGGGCGGTTCGTCGTAGCCGGGGATGGGGCTGGTGGCGTCGGCGTACCAGGCGGGAAGCTGGTCGTGGGGCAGGGTCAGGTGCTCACCGGCCAGGTGGGCGGCGGCCCGGCGGGCCCACGGCTCGTCGTCGTGCGCGGGGTCGTCGACGCCGATGCGGGCGGTGAGCAGCGTCGTGCCGCGCTCGCGGGCCGCCGCGTCGGCCAGGAAGCACACGGGGGTGGAGTCGAGCCCGCCGGACAGGTCGGCGGCTATGGTGCCGCCGCGCGGCACGCGCAGCGCCACCGCCTCCTCCAGGGCGTCGGCCAGGGCGGGGGCGGCCTCTTCGATGGGCAGGCGGGCTTCGGGGGGCTGCCACCAGCGATGCAGGCGGATGGCGCCGTCCGGCTCCATGACGGCGGCGGCGCCGGGAGGCACGGCGTGCACACCCCGCCAGAGCGGGGCGGCCAGGACCGGGACGGGGTAGGTGAGCAGGCGTACGGCGACCTGCTCGGGCAGCAGGGTGGCCTGGGTGAGTGCGGCCAGCAGGTCGGCCCGGTCGGCGGCCAGGCTCACGGCGCCGGCGCCGGAGCCCAGCCGGGCGTGGAAGATCCGCCGCATGCCGGAGGCGGTGCCCTGCGCCCGGACCTGGCCCGCGTGGGCGGCGACCAGGTGCGCGCTGCCGGGCAGGACGGCGAGCCTGCCGGCCTGGCCGAGGTGGCCGAGGTGACCGAGGTGGCCGAGGTGACCGCGGCGGCCGATCGTGTCCGCGCACCGGGCCAGAGCGGCCGGGGTGATCGGGCAGTGCCCGATCAGTGCCAGGCCGGTGGGACCCGCTTGTACGGACACGATCGGCTCGCGTTCGAAGACGCCGATCAGGCAGGGGCGGCCCGAGGGGTGCCGCAGCACCACCCGCGCCCCGGGATGAGACGACAGCCGCCGTCCGACCGGCAGCGCCGCGGGGCTGTCGGGCAGGACGACGAACCAGTCGTCGGGAAAGTCCGGCACGTGGTGGGCCCTTTCCTGCTCTCTTGGCGCCGGGAAGGGCTGTTACCAGTAGTACCAGTAGAGGCTGTCCGGGAAGTCCCCGAGCGGGTAGCCGTGAGTCACCTCGGCGAAGCGGCCGAGTGACCGCAGGGTGGGCGGCTCGTACGGGACGTGGGTGGGCTGGGTCTGCATGATCAGTCCCCTTTTCTGAATACCTCGTGTTGCTCGGCAGGCCTGTCACACCCGCCGCGTCTGCCATCCTGCCTCCCACGGCAACCACGCACTGTAGTCGAGGAGTGACAATCTGCGATTGCCTGAGTGACGTCCACATGCCCGCTCAGCTCAGCCGGCCACGAACCCGGCACCTCGACGGCTTCCTCACCGACCTCCTGGCCGCCAACCCGATGAAACCGCCTCGCGACCGCCCCACGTCCGAGCCACTGCCCCCGGGCGGTCTCCGTCCCGGGGGCGCGGCGCGCGGCGGTGGGGTCAGGTCGCCGCGGGCCGGCAGGTGCGGTCGCCGACGAACACGTCGTCGACGGCCCACCAGCCGGACAACTGGCCCCGATAGTGGAGGCGGATCCGCACGTCGGCCCGCCCGGCCGCGTCCGGCAGCGGGATGACGTGCACGGCCGGTCCTGGAGCGCCGGGGAAGCCCCTGGCCGACCACACGCTCTTCCAGGTACGGCCCCCGTCCACGCTGAGGCCGACGCCGGTCGTGGAGTTGACCGCCGGCTTCAGGTCGTGGGCGAACTCCAGGGTCGCCGAGGTCCGGGCGGTCAGGTTGTAGGAAGGGCTGGTCAGGTAGGTGTCCTGGAGGTGGCCCTTGCCGGAGTGCAGGGAGTCGACGATGGCGAACCCGCCCGCGCCGCCGGTGCGGTTGCCCCGTCCGCCGGCGTCGGTGAAGACCCAGCCGGGCTGGTAGGCGTAGTTGGGGATGCGGGGGTCGACGTCGGTGACCGTCCAGCCCTTGGGCGCCGCGGCGCCGTCGAACCGCTCGGTGCCGCCGTCGCGGATCACCTCGTAGCCGCGGGCGACGCAGGACAGGGAGACGGTCAGGCCGAGGTCGAGCCGGCGGCCGGTCTCACCCATGGTGACCTGCTGGACGGCCGGGTCGTAGCCGGGCTCCGTGGCGCGGGTGGTGAGGGTGTAGGTCGTCGACGGGAGCAGGGACAAGGTGTAGGCGCCGGTGGCGGGGTCGGACTCGGCGTTCCACGTGTGGCCCTTGCCGTCGTCGGCGGTGATCTTCGCGGCGAGCCCGCGGCCGAGGCCGGAGCCGTCGGAGACGGTGCCGGTCAGGTTGATCCGCTCGGTCTGCGGCAGGGCGACGTCCAGGGTGAGAGAGCCGTCCTTGGCCAGGGTGGCGGTTCTCGTCGTGGTCCGGTAGCCGAACGCCTCGGCCTTGAGCTGGTACTCCCCCGCGACGAGGGTGTAGCGGTAGGCGCCTTCGGCGCCGAGGGTGGAGGTGCGGGTCAGCGGGCCGGTGAGGGTGACGGTGGCGCCCTCGACCGGCCGGCCGGTGGTCGCGTCCGTGACGGTGCCGGCCAGCGTGGCGGTGCCGCGCGTGCCGGCCTCGACCAGGGCCAGGGCGTCGAGGCGGCCTTCGCCGTAGACGGCGTTGTCGGCCGCGGTGCCGCCGCAGGTGGTGTCCTCGGTGTCGATGGCCGACAGGTCCAGCAGCAGGCGGGTGGCCGCGGTGTCGCGTACGTACTCGGGGCGGGCCGACCACAGCAGCGCGACCGCTCCCGCGACGTGCGGCGCCGCCATCGAGGTGCCGTCGAAGAACGCGTAGGCGCCGCCGGGCACCGAGGAGCGGACGCTCACGCCCGGTGCGGAGATGTTCGGCTTGATCTCGCCGTCCTGGCCGGGACCGCGGCTGGAGAAGCTCGCGATCTTGTTGTTGACGTCGTACGCGCCCACCGAGTAGTTGATGACGCGCCCGCCGGGCGTTCCGGAGGTCTGGCAGGCGGGGCCGTCGTTGCCGTTGGACCAGATGCCCATGATGCCGGAGGCCGCCCAGGCGAGCTGGATGTCCTCCATGAACGGCTGGGTGGTCAGCCTCGCGCCCCACGAGTTGTTGACGATGTGCGGGCGCTTGGCCGCGTCGGGGTTGGCGCCAGTGGAGTCGGTGGGCGCGAGCATCCACTGCGATGACGCGACGAGGGCCTCCTCCGAGCACTGGTCGGTGGTGCAGCCCTTGGCCGCGATCCAGCGCACGCCCGGGGCGACGCCGATCTGGTTGCCCTGGCCGTCGTCGCCGGCCATGGTGCCCATGGTGTGGGTGCCGTGGGAGTTGTTGTCGCACGGCGCGTCGCTCGGGCACTCGCTCAGCGGGTCGTGCCAGTTGTAGTCGTGGGTGAAGGTGCCGTCTCCGTTGTCGCCCCGGTAGCTCTTGGCCAGGGCGGGGTGGTCGTACTGGACGCCGGAGTCGATGTTGGCGATGACGATGTCCTCGCCGCGGCGGCCGGTCCGCGCCCACACGTCGTCGGCGTTGATGTCGGACACGCCCCAGGTGAGGCCCGCCGCGGCGGCGGCCCCGGCGGGCGTGCTCCGGACCGGCTCGGGGATGGTGTACGTGACGGGCGCGCGGATCTCCTCGACCCCGGGTAACTTCGCGATCTTCTCGGCCAGCGCCCGCGAGGCGTTCTTCACGTGGACGGCGTTGGTGACCCAGAACGCCGTGAACTTCACTCCCTCCGCCTTGAGCAGCTTGCGCAGCGGCTCCTGGTCGCGGTCGGCCCTGGCGTGCAGCCGCTCGACCACGTCCCGGCCGCGGGCGGCGGGGCCGGCGATCTTCTTGGCCGGGGCGAGGTCGGCCTTGCCCGACATGCGCACCCAGAAGTCCGTGGTGGCGCGCGCGTCGAAGCTCGCCAGCACCTCCGGCGCGATCACCGGATCGTCCGCGGCGGCCGCCGCGGGGACGGCGCCCGGCAGGGCAGTGGCCGGCAGGGCAGTGGCCGGCAGGGCAGCGGCCGGCAGGGCAGTGGCCGGCAGGGCAGCGGCCGGCAGGGCGGTGGCCAGCAGGGCGGTGGCCAGCAGGGTCAGGGCGCGCGCCCGCGCGGGCGCCTTACGGGGAACTCTCACGTCACTCACTCCCGCAGCTCAGGTGGGCGATCAGGCGGCGCGGCAGCAACTGCGGGTAGCCGATGTCGGAGGGCACCGTCCGGGTGGAGGTGCCGGTCACCCACACGTCGTCGGGGCCGCTGCCGTCCACGTCGTGGAAGATGAAGCCGAACGCCTCCGGCTGCTCGCCCTGGGGCTTGACCTCCCGCCAGGAGGCGCCGTCCCAATGCCGCACGTGGAAGACGCCCATGCTGCTGTCGTTGGTGAGGGCCCACAACTGGCCGGGGGCGGGGGCGTACAGCTTGAAGATGTCGCCGCCGTAGGGGCCCGGCTCGGGCGCGGGCATGGTGGTCCAGCTCTGGCCGTCCCAGTGGAGCAGGAGCGGCCTCGGGCTGCTCTGGCCGCCGGAGATGCCGGCGACCCAGACGTCGTCGGGGCCGGAGGCGTCGAGCGCGTACAACATCCCTTCCGCGCCGGGGTCCGGCAGCGCGACGTCGGCCCAGGCCGTCCCGTCGTGGCGCAGGACCATCGGCTGGTACGAGCCCGTCTGCTCGTTCTTCTGGAAGCCGGCGGCCCAGACGCCGCCGCCCGGCACGGCTTTCACCGATCTCAGACCGGCGGAGGCGCGGCGGGCCGCGGGGTGGCCGACCGTCGTCCACTCCGTGCCGTCCCAGCGCTGAATGAGCGCGCCGCCCGCCGGCCCGTCGACGCGGCCCACCGCCCACGCCTGGGCGGAGTCCACCGTGGCGACGTCCGCCAGCCAGGACGGGCCGGTCTGCGGGCTCTGCGACGCGCCCGCCGTGGTGAGCGTCCAGCGGCCGCGGTCGAGGCGGGCCAGCACGCCTGCCCCGTCCGGCTGGTAGGGGCCGTGCAGGTTGACCAGCGACCAGCCGCCGGTGACGTCGAACGAGCCGGCGCCCACCTGGAACAGGTTCGCGGTGCGCGGGGGCACGGGGATCTGGGGGCCGTTCTCGACCAGCGAGCGGCCGTTCCAGCGCAGCGACCGGGCGCCCTCCTCGAGCTGCTCGGAGAAGCGCACGTTGTCACGCGAGATCACGTCGACGTCGACGACGCCCTCGCTCGCGGGCGCGTCGAGCATCGTCCAGGCCGGTACGCAGTCCGTCCCGGCGGTGGCGGGAGCCTGGGTGGCGGAGGTGGCGGCGGTGCTCAGCAGGGCGGTCAGGCCGGCCGCGACGGTGGCCCGGCGCAACCGCCCGCGGGGAGATCGTGGTGTTCGCATCAGGGTTCTCCTAGAAGGCGCCGGTGCCGTTGGGGGTGCCCATGCCGCTGGGCCCGTCGTAGCCGCGCGCCGCGGTGCAGATCCTGCCGCCGCCGCAGGCGCCGTTGCTTCCGGCGACGATGTCGTTCAGGTACGGCGCGGCGGCGTAGAGCCGCTTGCCCGCCGGGGTGGCCGAATCGGTGCCGGCCAGGCCGTACACGCCGGCGATGAACGCCGCCGCGATGGGGGTGCCCGCGGCGGTGCCCCAGCCACCCAGGCTGGTGCTGTAGACCTGGACCGGGGTGTCGGAGGAGGCCACCGCCGCGACGTCGGCCACGGTGCGCCGGCTTCCGCACGCTCCGGCCGGCTGCCAGGCCGGGCGCGGCGCGTACATCGAGCAGCCGGAGGCGGTGTCGCGCCAGGCGGACTCGTTCCAGCCGCGCGTGGTGGCGGGGTCCCGGTAGAGCTGGGTGCCGCCGACGGCGATCACCGACGGGTAGGCGGCGGGGAGGATCTGGCGGCCGCCGCTGTTGAAGCCCGCGCCGGAGGGCGCGACGACGGTGGTCGGCGCGTGGTCGAAGCGGGCGGCCAGGGCGTTCTGGCCGTCGTACTCGGCCACGCCCCACATGGGCACGACCGCGGTGGCGCCCTGCGCGGCGGCCTGGTCCACGGCCGCCGCCATGGCGGCCAGGGACGGGTCGTCGGCCTGCACCAGCAGGAGCTTGCAGTTCGGGCAGGCCGCCGCGGCGAGCTGCAGCCCGACGCTGCTGTGCACCGCCCAGGCGGGGCTCGGGGCGGGCGGTGTGTCGCCGCCCCGCTGGTTGATCTTCTTGAAGCAGGGGAAGTCGGCGTCGCACGGGGGCATGCCGTTCGCCTTGCGGTACTCGGCCAGCTCGTCCCCGGCCTCGGGGTTGTCGTACGGGGTGACGACGGCCACGCTCTGGCCGCCGCCCAGCCAGTCCGAGGGCAGCCGGTAGGCCTCCTGGAGGTCCCTGGCGGTCAGCGGGCCGCGGCCGGCGGCGACGCGCGGCAGCGGCTGGTCGCCGCCTCCCGTGCCGGCGCGCAGGAGGCACGTCGCCGGTCCGGTGTCCTTGGCGTCCTTGGGGCAGGCCGGGCTCGGGGCGGGCGGCGCGGCGACGGTGGCGCCGTTAGAGGTGGCCGCGGCGGAAGGGGTGAGCGGGGTCGGCGGGGCGACCGTGGTGAGCAGCGTGGTGAGGAGCGTGGTGAGCAGGATCGCCACCGCGCTCCCGTGCGTCGTCCGTCGATGGGTGCGCATGTCAGGTCTCCCGGTCAGCCGGCGAGCCGGTAGGCACGGATGTTGGTCTGGGTGACGGTGCTGCCGTCACCGGCCCGCGCGTTGACCCGCAGCGACACCCAGCGGGCGGGCTCGGAGTACTCCGGATGCGTGATCGGCGCGGTGAGCGTGCCGTCGCGCCTGGCGGTGGCGGTCTTGGGAGCCGACCAGGTCCTGCCGTCGTCGTACGACACCTCGACCGTGGCCCGCACGCCCGTGGGCCGGGCCTGGTGCTCCTGGCGCGAGACCCGGAACGCCACGTCGAACGGCTGCCCGGCCTTGGCCCGGGAGTCCAGGTCGAGCGACAGGTTCCAGTGCACGAACAGCAGCGGCAGGAAGGAGCACGAACGCGTGGAGTCGGCGCACTGCACGGTACGGGGCAGCGCGGCGGCGGCGTCACGCGGCCCGCTGCGGAAGGTCCACTCGGTACGGCTCGGCGACTGGGAGTTGCCCCGGCCGGCGAAGTCCCACACCAGGCGGTAGCCGGCCGGGCGCGGCGCCAGCGGCAGCGACAACGGCATGGGCAGATAGGGCGTGTAGCCGCCGGCGCCCAGGTCGAAGACGAGCTTGCCGTCCCGGTAGAACGTCGTGCGCGACGCGGCGTACGCCTCCGACGTCGAGTGCAGCGGCACCGAGTCGGCGAACCCGTTCAGGTAGACCGCGCCCAGCGAGCCCTGCCTGCACGCCAGGCACACCTGCAGCCACGGTTTGTCCACCCTGCTGCCCGGGCCTCCGAGTCCGAGCAGGGTCTCCTGCACGTAGGTGGCGGCGGCCGACGGCGTGCGGGGGCCGAGGTTCCACACCTCTGTGATCTCCTGGCCGGGGCGCAGCTTGCGGCGCTGCCCGAGGATGACCTCGTTGGTGTCGGCGGCCATGACGTGCTGCCAGTACGTCTCGTCGGGCCTGCTGCTGTAGACGTAGTCGACGCGCTCGCCGGCGGCCGGCAGGAAGCCGTGGCTCACGTCGGACCACCCCCACGGCAGGAACACGAAGGACGCCCGGGTCACCGGCCCTGGCGAGGCGGCGTCGGAGGCCGTGTTGTAGAGCGTGGAGCGCACCGCGGCCAGCTCCGACTTCCTGACGACCGGCGTCAGCCTGCCCGGCACGGCGGGGCCGTAGGCGAACACCAGCTTGTACGTCGCGCCCATCTCGGGCCCCGAGTCGGCGTTCTCGGCCAGCAGCGTGAAGCCCGTGAACGTGAAGTCGCCCTTCCTGACCGGCCTGGTCGGGGTGACGTAGAGGTCGGGGCTGCCGGTGACCGGGTCGGAGTAGGTCCTCCAGGTGAAGCCCGCGATCAATCCCGAGGGGCTGACGCCCGTCTCGTCGCCCGCGGCGCTGGTGCGTACGAACGACAGGGATTCGGAGCGGATCAGCGGCGCCCGCGGCGGCGAGGCCAGCGTCGGCCGGTAGCGGACCGCCTTCCTGGCGTCCAGCACCACGCTGGTGTCGGCGCCGACCCGCACCTCGGGCTCGATCACCAGTGCCGTCTCCGACGTGAGGTCGGTGGCCGGGGCGGTGAGCACGCTGGCCATGATGCTGTAGGTGCCTTCCGGCACCATGAACGACTTCTTGCCCTCGCCGGGGTAGGTGAAGGCGAAGGTGGCCAGGGCCCCGTCACTGACGTTCTGGACGGCTCCGATCATCGTGCCGGGCGTGCCGTCCCTGGCGATGGAGTCGACGGTCAGCATGTGGTAGCTCAGCTCCCCGCCGGCCGCCTTGGCCGCGGGCGCGTCGGCGGTCAGCGGCGAGGGCGGCGGCTCGGGAGCGCCCTCGGGGGCGGCCAGCTCGATCCGCTCGATTCCGGGCAGTGTGCCGGCGGCGTCGCCCTTCGCACCGCGCCAGGTCTCGGCCAGCAGCCTGCCGAGCGCCGGGGCCTCTCTCTTGGTCACCGTCGCGGTGGCCGCGCCGCCGGCGGCGGCGGTGACGCTGGTGGCGGGCAGGGCCTCGGCCTGGGCACGACCGGCCCGCACGGTGACCGGGAGGGTGGCGCTGCGCTCGTCGTCCAGCTCGGCCCGCACCAGGTAGCCGACGTTGAACAGGCGCAGGTCGATGGTCTTGCCGAGGTAGGGCACCACTTCGGACGGCACGACGTAGGTGTCGCCGCCGAGGGTGAACTGCGAGAACGTGCCTCCGGCCGGGCCGCCGCCGGGGAGCCTGCTGACCTGCTGGCCGCCGCGCTCGTCGACGTCGACCTGGAAGCGGTCACCGGTCAGCAGGGTCACCGTCGAGGTGCTCGCCTCAGGCGCTCTGGCGGCAGGACCGGTGACGTGGGGGGTGGGGTCCAGCGGCGGGGCTGCCGCGGCGGGTGCGGCGACCACCGCCACCGCCAGCGCCAGTGCCAGGCCGGCCGTGGCCAGGCGGGGAAGGCGTGCGGAGCCTGACCGGTGGTGGGTTGTCATCTCTGTCCCGCTTTCTGACCGCGCCTGTACGGCAGGCGCACGACGTGCCGGTTCACAGCGGCTCGTGTGCGCCGTCGGGCGCCGTCTCACCCAGGAGGCCCTCCTGGGAAACGGCGTCCGGCTCGACGTCGGGCCCAGCATCGGGCCCAGCATCGGGCCCGGCGTCCGGCTTGGCGTCCGGCTCGACGTCCGGTTGATCGTTACGCATGAAGATCAGGATCAGGCGCACCCGCCGATGTCGCGAGTCGGGAAATCACCCAATTAATGGGGAAAAGCAATCTATGTCGGTGTCTCGTCCAGCAGTCCGTCGGCGGCGGCCGTGGTGACCAGGGCGGTGCGCGTGGTGACCGACAGCTTGCGCATGGCCGCGCTGAGGTGGCGCTCCACCGTACGCGGCGACAGCGTCAGGCTCTCGGCGATGCGCTTGTTGGTCCATCCGAGCGCCACCAGGCGGACGATCTCCACCTCACGCGGGGACAGGCGGTCGCCGTACCCCTTGCGCCCGCCGCGCCACGGCCTGGCCACCTCGACCCCCTGCTCGCGCAGCAGGTGAGCGACCCGGTCGGCGTCCCAGCGCGCGCCCAGCGCGGTCAGCTTCCGCTGGCTCTCCTCCAGCACCGTCAGCGCCCGCTCGCGCTCGCCCGCGTCGAGCAGGCGGCGGCCCTGGCGCTCGGCGGCGAGCAGCCCGTCGTAAGGGCGGGGCAGCGCCGCCCACATCGCCGCGGCCCGGCCGAACAGGCCCGCCGCCGCCCCCGGGTCGGCGGCGACCATGGCCTGGCAGGTCACGACCGCCGCGGCGGCGGCCGGAGCGTCACGTCCCGCCATCCCGGCGGCGAAGGCCGCCGCCAGGCCGGCCCGCTCCTCCGTCCGCCCGACGGCCAGCAGCGCGTCCAGGTGGACCGGCAGCAGCTCCGTGGCCCACAGCCACACGTCCTTGCGGGCGATCATCTCCAGCATCGGTCCGGTGATCTCCACCGCGGCCTCCGGCTCGCCGCGCGCGAGCAGGATCCGGGCCAGCGCCGCGTCGGGGAAGATGAACGGGTCCGCGTGCCCGCGCGCCAGGCTGGCGGCGAGGACCTCGCGCAGCCGCTGCTCGGCCCGCTGCGGTACGCCGCGCGCCAGGTCCAGGCAGCCGAGGATCATGCGGGCCTCCAGGCGGGTCGCCTCGTCGGCCGTCTCCGAGCCGGCCAGCTCGGCCGCCATGTCGTCCAGGCCGTCCCAGTGCCCGTCGTGCCAGGCCAGGTGTGCCCGCGCCAGCCTCAGCACGTCCTCGATCCGGCGGTAACCGGCCCGTTCCACCAGCGCCGCGGCGGAGTCCAGGTAGGCGCGGGCGTCGTCGTGCCGGCCCCATAACGTACAGAACTGAGCGACCATCAGCCGCCCCCGGGCGATCTCCTGGCGCTCCAGGCGGCTGTCCCCGTCGGCGGGAAGGGCGCGTGCCACGCGCCAGCCGTCCTCCTCGCCGAGGCAGAGCAGCGCCGCGGCCTGGTTGGACAGGAACGCGGCCCGCTCGGCCGGCAGGCCGACCAGCGGGAAGAGCCGCTCCGCCCGGCCGGCCCACTCCAGGTGGCGGGCCCGCGGCCAGGCGCGGATCATCGGGTTGGCCAGCAGGAGCATGGCCTGGACGGCGAGCTCGGGCCGGTCCTCCAGATCCGGCATGGCGGCCTCCAGACCGGCCATCGCGGCCTCGAACTCGCCGAGGTGGAAGCGGAGCCGCCCCAGCCTCAGCCCGAGCTCTCCCCTGGCCTCGGCCGGCAGCCCGGGATGCGCGAGCGTCTCCTCCAGCGCGGCGCGCACCCGCTCCCCCAGCCCCAGCAGCGGCTCGGCGGTGACGGAGACCGCCGCGCCGAGCCGCCTGGCCAGGCGGACCAGGCGCTCCACCGGGTGGTCGGCGGCGGTCAGCAGGTCCAGCATCATGGCGACCGTCGTGTGGCCGTCGCCCGCCTCCATGGCGAGCTCGGCCGCCGCCTCGGCGTAGCGGCACCACTCCTCGACGTCACCGGACTCGCGGAAGTGGCGGCACAGCCGTACGACGGGAGGATGCTCGCCCTCGCTCAGGGCCAGGGCCGCGCGGTGGTGCAGCCGGCGGCGCGACGGGATCGGGGTCGCCTCGGCGACCGCGCGCGAGGCCAGAACATGGTTGAAGCCGAACGCGCCCCGGCCGGCCTCGCGCAGCAGGCCGGAGGCGAGCGCGACGGCCAGGCCGTCCTGGACGGCGGCCTCGTCGAGGCCCGCGACCGCCGCGAGGAGCGCCTCGCCGGCGGGCGCCTCCAGCACGGCGGCGGCCTCCAGCACGGCCCGGGTGGGCGGGTCGAGCCGGGTCACGCGTTCCAGGACGGAGTCGCGCACCGTGGGCGGCACGCGCAGCTCCTCGGTGATACGGCGACGCCAGCCGCTCTCGGACCGGAAGATGTCGCGCCGGGCGCGCAGCAGGCGTACGGTCTCCTCCAGCGCGAGCGGGATGCCGCCGGTGTGCTCGTGCAGGAAGGCCGCGAAGTGGTCGGACACGTCGGCGGTCGCGAACATCGACTTCACCAGGGCGCCGGTCTGCGGCACGTCCAGCGGCTCCAGCACGATGCGTTCCCAGGACATGCTCCTGGGCGGGCGCGAGGTCAGGCGCAGCAGCGGCGAGCCCTCGCCGACGTCGAGCGGCCGGTAGGTGACCACGATCGAGCGCGCGGCGCCACGCGAGGTGGTGAGGGTGAGCAGCCAGTCGAGCGTGGCCGTGTCCGCCCAGTGCGCGTCCTCGACCACCAGCACGTCCACTCCGAGCGCGTCGATCAGCTCGCCGAGCGCGCGGAAGAGCCGGTGGCGGGTCTCCTGCGGGTCGGGCAGCGCCTCCAGCGCCGGCGGCAGCCACGACGCCCACTCGGGGAACAGCGTGCGCAGCGCACCGGCGAGCGGGCTCAGCGCCAGCTCGCCCAGGCGCTCGTGGAAGGCCCGCAGCCCGTCCACCACCGCGCCGAGCGGGAACGGCTCCCGCAGGGGCGGGCAGGCGGCCATCAGCACGGTACGGCCGCGTAAGCCGGGATCGGCCAGGCACTCGTCCAGCAGGCGGGACTTGCCGATGCCCGCCTCGCCCTCGACGAGCACGAGGGCGTGTTGTGACACCGCGGCGACCATCGCGGCCATGGCGTCGTCGCGGCCGATGAGCGCCGGCGGGAGCGCGTCCGAGGGCGCCCTCCGCCGAATATGAGTTTCGTTCATCCCTTTATGGGTGTATATATCACGTCCGAACCCCAAGGAACCGCCGCGAACGCAGACCTCGCCGGCCACGGCCGCAACGACGTCGCCTGGACGAGCGCGGCAGGCGGAGCTCGAACCGCTCGGCTCTGGCCGACGGCACAGACCTCGATCGGTCAGCCACCACGTCGGTCGTCGACGGTCACGGCCAGGCCGGGCCATCCGGCCGCGAAACGGCGCAGGTCGCCGGTGAGCGGGGGCAGGTGCGCGCCGGGCAGGAAGTGCACGGCCGTCCCCATGGCGCCGTCTCCGGCGACGGGCGCCAGGCCGGTGACGGGGATGCCGTGCTCGTACCGCTGGGTCCAGGACCCGTTCCGGCGGCGGTTGGTGTGGATGAGCCACTCGCTGAGCGCGGCGACGACGGACATGCCGCGGCGCGGATGCCCGTCGGGAAGCGTCTGCGCGCCGGGGTCGTCGAAGAAACGCAGGTCCTTGGAGGCCATGACGGGCTTCTTCACCGGCCGCCCCTGCTCATCGAAACGGGTGTCGGTGCCGCGGCCCTCGTCGGCCACGGACACCGAGCCGTCGGGGTGGAGGGTGACGGTGCAGCGTCCGGCGCCCGCGCTCGCCGCCTCGTCGGCCGGGTAGGCGAGGACTTCGAGGATCAGGTGCCGGACGCCGCCGGGGGCGAACTCGGCCGAGCTCCCCCGGATGCGGGAGAGGTGGCCGAGGTCGACGTCGGCTGCCCAGTCATGGGTGGTGTTACGCCACGAGGCTCGGGAGGTGCTCACCACAGCACCCTAGTCACGGCCCAGAAGGGGCCGCGCGCCTGCCGGCAAGGACGGCTCCTCTCCCGGTGGCCGTTGCGAACGCCTCGTCCTATGACATAACATCCGTTACGTAACAACGGTTATGCATCATGGGGGATGCGGTGCCCAAACAGGTCGACCAGGCCGAGCGTCGCCAGGCGATGTCCGAGGCCGTGTGGCGGGTCGTCGCGGAGCGGGGCATGGACGGGCTGACGCTGCGCGCCGTCGCCGCCGCCGCGGGCTGCACCACCGGCATGGTGACCCACTACTTCCGGGACAAGAAGGCCCTGCTGACCCACGCCCGGTCCCTCATGCACCACCGCATGGCCGACCGCGTCGAAGCACTCGCCGCCCACGGCAGCGCGCAGGACAGGCTGCGCTCGGCCTGCGAGCAGGCCCTGCCTCTCGACGACGAACGCCACCTGGAGACCGTCGTCTGGGCCCACTTCCAGCTTTCCGTCCGGGCCGACCCCGAGCTGCTCCGGCACCACGCGGCGGCGCACGCCTCCTGGATACGCCGCCTCACCGGGCTCGTCCGCGACGCGCTCCCCCACCCCGAGCCCCCCGACCTGCACGAGCGGGCCCACAGCCTGGCCGCCTTCCTGGACGGCCTGGCCATCAACGCCGTGACCGACCCCGGCGCCTACCCATCCGAACTCCAGCGCCGCGTCCTGACGACCCACCTCAGCCTGATCCTCACCACCGCGAAAGGCCCCGCGGCCCCGTGACCACCGCCGATCTCACCATCAGCGCGACCGCCGGCGACGACCCCCGCGTCCGGCGGCTGGTCCGCGACCTCGACGCCGACCTCGCCGCCCGCTACCCCGACGCCCCCTATGACACCGACGACGTCGCCGCCCGGCTCGACCCGGCCGTTCGCTTCCTGCTCGCCGAGCTGGACGGCCGCCCGGTCGGCTGCTGCGCCATCCAGCCCCTTCCCGGGGGCGCCGAGCTGAAGCGCCTGTACGTGACCCCGCAGGCCCGTGGCCGTGGGGTCGCCAGGCGCCTGGTCGCCGAGGCCGAAGCGCTCGCCACCGCCCTCGGCCACGCCGAGATTCGCCTGGAGACCGGCATCCACCAGCCCGAGGCCATCGCTCTCTACACCCGTCTCGGCTACCTGCCCATCCCCGCCTATCCGCCCTACCAGCACGACCCGCTCAGCCGCTGCTACGCCAAGCGCCTGTCACCGTGAAGCCCCATGCGCTCGGCCTGCCGCGCTGCGCGAGTGCGTCGGCGCAGGAGGGCGAGGAAATCGAATGCTGGTCCGGGAGCACACCGACCGGCTGGACGTGCTGATCAACAATGCCGGCACGCCGGGCGGCGGTGTCAACCCGGCGGACGCGACGGCCAAGGACCTCCACGCCGTCTACGACACCAATGTGTACGGGGCCGGTCCGAGCCCAGAACGGTGAGACAGCCGAGCAAGGCTGGTTCGTCACAGGCTCCCGGCCGCCTCGTGCGCCCCGAACCGAGGGGCCGGCCACGGTCGAGTCTCCCTGCCTCGCCGGTCAGGCCCTGCCGCACGTCCGGCCACCGACTGACTACGCGACAGCTTCTTCGTTGCGGGGCCGGTCAACTCGCCCGTCGTGAATAATCACAGGTCAGGGCAGTTTTCCGTGATCTACTTCATTCTCACGGGAAAACTGATCATGCTCCTGTAATGTTCATTTTGTCGTACGCCGGCTCTGGGACACCCCCCCTCAGCCTGCCGGCGACGGCTCTGCGCATCCAACGAACATGAGGAAGGCTTGTGCTTCGAAGCTTCCAGGTCGTGTTACCGGCAGCGGCCATCCTGCTCGCCTGCACCGCCGCTTACCCCGCTGCGGCGGACAGCACCGACATCGACCGGCCCATCATCATAGAAACGGTCTCGGGCACCAGCCCGCTGCCCGCCGGCTGCGGGGTCCCGCCGGCCGACGGCTATACCCTGAACCCGAACACCGAGGTCCTCCCCTCGCTGGCCCGCGACCCGAACCGGCCGCAGCGCCTCGTCACGATCTACCAGCAGGATCGATGGAACCGCTACGGCAGCAACGGCGCGGTCACCGCCGTGTCGGACGACTACGGCCAGACCTGGCGGCGATCTGCGAACCTGCCCGCCTTCTCCCGGTGCAACGGCGGCACGAGCGCCAACGGCGGCGACTACGACGTCACGACGGACCACTGGGTCACGGTCACGCCCTCGGGCGCGGCGGTGGCGGCGTCGCTGTCGATGTCCCGCTCCGGGGACGTGACCGCCATCCTGGTGTCCCGCTCCGGCGACGGCGGCCGTACCTGGGAGGCGCCCGTCACCCTGCAGCGCAACGACGACCCCGACTTCTTCAACGACCGGCCGACGGTGACCGCGGACCCGTACCGTCCCGGCGTGGTCTACGCGGTGTGGGACCGGGTCGACCAGGAGACCGCCAACGGCACGTCGACCTGGAAGCAGCCGGTCTACCTGGCCAGGTCGACCGACGACGGGCGTACCTGGACCACCAGCAAGGTCGTCGACATGCCGGCCAACAGCGGCGTCATCGGCACCCAGCTCGTGGCGCTCCCGGACGGGACGCTGCTGATCGGCATGCACCACGAGACGGACACCGCCGCCTCCACCCAGGTCATCCGCTCCACGGACGGTGGCAAGACCTGGTCGGCGCCGACGCTGAACGTCCCGGCCCCGTTCGCGGTCGGCGTCCGCATCCCGGACCCGGACGACTCCGGCGACCCGATCCGCAACGCCGCCCTGCCCCTGCTCGCCGCCCAGCCGGGCACCAAGAACGTCAACGCCGTCTGGCCCAGCCAGGAGTCCGACGGCACCTTCCACGTCGCCTACTCGCGTTCGGCGGACGGCGGGAAGACCTGGTCCGCCCCGATCCGCCTGGACAAGACACCCACCGGTTCCGCCGCCGTGCCGGCCGTCGCCGCGTCCGAGACGGGCGCCGTGGCGGTCACGTACTACGACTTCCGCAACAACACCTCCGATCCGGCCACCCTGCCCACCGACGTGTGGGCCGTGACCTGTTCGAGGGACTGCACGAAGCCGGGCTCATGGCGTGAGCGGCACCTCGAAGGGCCGTTCGACGCCCGGAAGGTCCCCTCGACCAGCGTGGGGCGCCTGCTCGGCGACTACACCGGCCTCGTCGCGGGCGGCAACGCCTTCACGGCCGTGTACGGCGTCTCCACCGGCGACGCCGCCAACCCGGTCGACCTGCACAGCGTGATCTTCTCCCGCTGATCACGACCGCGCTGACGACGGCGCTGCTCACATAGAGCTGCTCACATAGAGCCGACAGAACGGCGGGGTCCGGTTCCACCGGGCCCCGCCTCCTCGTGTCAGCCGCTCGTACGGCGTCGAACCGGATCACCGTGACCCTGGCTCACGGGCGGGGCCGGTTCTGCCTGCCACCCGGTGTTCACCGCAGGGTGGGCGGTGTCCTGGCGCCGCCGGGATCGGCTTCTTCAGGACGCGGACGCGTGGGAGCGGCGTGCGCTCGCGCCGCGTCCCCGCCGTGTGACATCCGTCCTCTGTGGCGTAAGGCACACCACCGCACTGTCACAAAAGGCGGGCCGCCGCCGCCACATGGTCGTCAGGATGCGCGCCCCATCAGATGGGGAGCACCGCGCAACCGCCATCCGAAAGAACGGAAAGACACCATGAGCAAGGTCTGGTTCGTCACCGGTTCGTCCCGCGGCCTGGGCCGCGAGTTCGTCGCGGCCGCCCTGTCGCGCGGCGACAAGGTGGCCGCCACCGCCCGGAACGCCGCGAGCCTCGACGACCTGGTCGCCGCCCACGGCGCGGCGGTGCTCCCGCTGGGGCTGGACGTGACCGACAGGGCCGCCGTCCTCGAGAGCGTGAAGCGGGCCAGGGAGCACTTCGGCCGGCTGGACGTCATCGTCAACAACGCCGGCTACGCCCAGGTCGGCGCGGTCGAGGAACTGACCGGGCAGGACCTGCGCGACCAGCTGGAGACCAACCTGTTCGGCGCCCTGTGGGTGATCCAGGCGGCCCTGCCCTACCTGCGCGAGCAGGGCTCGGGACACATCATCCAGCTGTCCTCGGCCGCCGGGCTCATGGCGATGCCGCTCAGCGGCGCCTACAGCGCCTCCAAGTGGGCCCTGGAAGCCCTGAACGAATCCCTCGCCCAGGAGGTCGCCGGCTTCGGCATCAAGGTCACCGTCATCGAGCCCGGCGGCTTCGCCACCCGCTCCGGCAAGAACCCCGACCCCCTCGCCAACGGCCACCTGTCCCAGCCGAACCCGATCTACGACGGCCTGCGCAGCCGCATCGCCGCGTTCACCGGCAAGCAGCCCGCCGGCGACCCCACCGCCGCCGCACAGGCCCTCCTCAAGCTCGTCGACTCCGACAACCCGCCCCTGCGGGTCCTGTTCGGCCAGGGCTTCTACCCCATGCTCCAGCAGGTCTACGCCGACCGGCTCAAGACCTGGGCCGACTGGCAGGACCTTTCCGCGCAGGCTCACGGCGACCTCGATCAAGACGATCGCTGACGTGGAGCCGCGTCCGCCCGACCGGCGCAGGCCGACCGGCGGGAGCGCCGCATGAAGCATCGCGTCGTCGTCCTCGGCGCCGGCTATGCCGGGGGCTGCGTGGCCGGGAACCTGGCCCGCCGGCTGTCCCCGAAGGGCACCAGGATCACCGTGGTCGACGCTGTGCCGGACTTCGTCCAGCGCATGCGGCTGCACCAGCGCTCGGCAGCCGCGGCGACGACGGCAGCGTTCCCGGTGCGACCGAGCACGCCTTCGACGTGGCCACCCGGCCCACGGCGCTGCGGCTGCGCGAGCGCCTGGACAGGCTGGAGGGGCAGGGCAAGGGCGGGAACGTGGTGGTCGTCGGCGACGGGGCTGACCGGTATCGAGGCCACCGCGGACCTGCTGGACTGGCTGCACCACCCGCACCCTGCCGGGGGCTGACCTCGGCCGGCCCCCGGCCGCCGTCCACGCTGTCCGCCGTCCGCTGCGCGCCGTCGTGGCGCGCCGGGAGGCCGGGCGGGCGGCTTCGGCGAGCCGCCCGCGGGGTCAGGCGTCGCCCAGGACGAGCCGCCCGCAGCGGTCGCCGATCATCATCGACGGGGCGTTGGTGTTGCCGGAGGTGATGCTGGGCATGATCGCGGCGCTGGCCAGCCGCAGGCCGCTGACGCCGCGTACCCGCAGGTGGGGGTCCACGACGGCGTGCCCGTCCGTGCCCATCCGGCAGGTGCCGACCGCGTGGAAGTCGGCCAGCGAATAGGTGCGCACCGCTCGGATCAGCTCCTCGCGGGTGTTGACGGCAGGGCCGGGGATGGCGCCGTCGTCGATCACCCAGTCGCGCAGCCCCTTCGCGTTGATCAGCTCGATGGCCAGCCGGTAGCCCTCGAGCTGCGTCTCGAGATCCTCTCTGGTCCGCAGGAAGTTCGGCTGGATGATCGGCGGCACGTCCGGATCGGCCGACCGCAGCTTGACGTACCCTCGGCTGGTGGGGTGCAGGTTGATCATGCCGAACGCCTGCGAGTGCGGCGAGAAGGGCGGATACCCTCCCGCGCCGATGTGGTAGACCTGCCCCTGGAACTTCGGCGTCCCCGGCACCCGGCCCCTGCCGGTGAAGACGGTGACGTCCATCGAGGTGAGGTGCGTCGGTGGCTCGGGGGTGCGGAGCCTCTTCAGCGCCACCGAGATCAGGTGGTCGTGCAGGTCGGCGCCCACGCCGGGCAGGTCGGCGACGACCGGGATGCCGAGCCGTCGCAGGTCCCGGGCCGCACCGATGCCGGACCGCTGCAGCAGGAGAGGGGTGTTGACCGTGCCCGTGCTGAGGATCACCTCCCGCTCGGCCCGGACGGTGAACCGGCGGCGGCCGGCGCTGATGACGACACCGTCGACCGCGTTGCGGCGATCGAACGTCAGCCGCGTGACCTCCGCCTCCGTCATGATCGTCAGGCGCGGATCGGTGAGGTACGGGACCAGGAACGAGGTGAACGCGTCCTGGCGGATCTTGTCCACCACGTTGAGCTGTGTGTAGGAGACCCCGAACTGGGTCGCGCCGTTGTAGTCGGGGTTGAACGTGTAGCCGAGGTCGACGGCCGCCGCCACCGTGGCCTGGGAGAGCAGGTTGCGCCGCGTCAGCTCGTCCGACGGCTTGATGGGCCCCGACAGCGCTTCCAGCGACGGCCGCACGCTCGCGTAGTCCCAGCCGGTGGCGCCCTGGGCGGCCCAGCCGTCGTAGTCGCCCGGGTTGCCGAGCACCCACACCATCCCGTTCACCGAGCTGCTGCCGCCCTCGAGCTTGCCGCACACGAACGACTGCGGCTCGTCCAGCAGCTCCCGCTGCGGCACCGACTGGTACGGCCAGACGAGCCCCGAGTTCGGCGCCGCCGCCATGGCCGACTTGGTGAAGTCGCGCACCACCGGCAGGTCGTTCGTGCCGCCGGCCTCGATGAGCAGCACGCTCGCCCGCGAGTCCGCCAGTAAGCGCGCGGCCAGCGTGCACCCGGCCGAGCCGGCTCCCACGATCACGTAGTCGTGGCGGCGCGTCGCCGCGGTGGCCGTGCCCGTGGCGGAGGCGATCGCCACCGACGCCGCCGACACCCCGAACATCGTGAGCAGATTCCGTCTGGTGAGACTCCCGTCCCGCACCCGGCGTACGAGCTCGTCCGGGTCCCGCCAGGTGTTGCGTTCCTCAGCGGACATCAGCGTCCCTTCGCGTTGGAGTGGCATCGCCACGCCGCCGGCCCGGTGGATGGTGACTCACAGCCGCACCGTCACGGCGGAGCGAAATGGCTGCTCACGTGGTCGTCTCGACGCCGACCGCCCGGATCCGGCCCCTCGACCGGCGGGTGCTGGCCGCGCACGAGATTCCCCGCTGACGATCACCCGGGACGTTGGCGCGATGCCGGATGGCAAGGAGAGCTTGTCGCACCGTGGGTTCCGTGTCGTTGACGGTCCGCGCCGTCATCTTGCCCGTCCGTGCCGTCACGTGGACGTCGCCGGTCGGCGCGGGACCCGTGGTCTCAGCGGGACGGCCGGGAGTGGTGCCGGTGTTCGCCGGGGGACATTCCGTAGGCGGCGCGGAAGGTGCGGCTGAAGTGCGCGGGGTTGGGAAACCCCCAGCGAGCGGCGACGACGTGGATGGGACGACGGCGCCAGCGGGGATCGGCGAGGTCGCGGTGGCACTGTTCGAGCCGGCGGCGGCGGATCCAGCCGGCGACGGTCAGGCCGGCGGCGTTGAACAGCCGGTGCAGGTGCCGGGTGGAGATGTGGTGGGCTGCGGCGATCATGCTCGGCGACAGGTCGGCGTCGCCGAGATGCTGGTGGATGAACGCCTTGGCCTGGCTCAGGAGAGTCATGTGGTGGGCCGGGCCCGCGGGCCGGCGGTCGTCGAGCTCGTTGACCAGCAGCGCGGTCAGGAGCTCCAGCGCGGCGGCGCCCAAGCGGGGGCCGTCGGCGGGCCGGAACTGGCCCGGGTCGGCCAGCACCCGGCCGAGCAGCTGGGTGAGCAGCAGGCCGACTCCGCTCCGCCCGGGCAACGGCCTGATCATGAGCTCTGTCAGGTCGTCGGGGGTCAGCGGCAGCAACGCGCGCGGCACCTGGAGGATCGTCACCCCGGCGCCCGCACCGTGGTCCGCGGCGATGTGGGCCTCGAAGGCGTAGGAGCTGTCGTAGGCGAGCAACCCGCCGGGGCGTAAGATCAGGTCCCTGCCGAGCTGGGAGATGCCCATGGTGCCGCGCGGGTTCAGGGCGAGCTGACAGGTCTCCGGGTCATGCCGCCGGATCAGCTTCCGGGTCCGGTGTGAGCGCAGTGACGGGAACGTCAGCACCGACACCTGCAGGACCCGAAGATCCAGCGCCCGGGCCTCCGCCCGGAAGTCGCCGGCGTGGTCGGAGCTGATGGCGGTCGGGATCATGGATCGGGCGACCATCTCGACCCAGGAGTCGTATCTGTCCGCGACGGGCAGCTCGACCGTACGGAACACAGATTCGATCACGGCTCCCCCAGCGGTCTGCGACCAGAATTCTCCGCGATATCCGGGTGCAGAAGTATACTCACCGAAACGACACGCATTAAGGCTTCATCCTCGCCATTCGCGGCGCTTCAGTGAAATGGGACGTGAAATACCTATCAGCCACAGGCGGCGTTGCGGGGAGGGACGCGCCCCCTTCGCGGGGCTGGGCCCGATCAGGCGATGAGCCCATGGTCGTGCCGTTCATGGACGGGCCGATCGGCGGTTCCGATCCGGAAACATCGTCCCGTAGTGAATTGACGTCCGGATGGCCCGCGTGACGCCCGGCACCGCCCTTGTCCGCCTTATTGGACCGGCCACGGAATAACCGGGCCGGACGATTTGCCGCCGCCTTTCCCACAGCCGGCCGGCGGCCCAGGATTTCGGTGGGCTGTTCGCAGCACCGTGGATCGAGAACGGGGATCCCGGCGAGCTCGCCCGGCCTCCCCCGGCTCTCCTCGCGGGAGACGCCCAGCAGCAGACACAGACGGCCCTCGCAACGGCGGCGACACCGCTCACCGACCCGGCGGAGGGGGTTCGCGGCGGAACCGCGTGACGAACTCATGTGACAATGATTATCATTCGCTTGACTTGTCAGAGTTTGGATGGCTTCTGCAGTGAAGGATGACCGCATGCCCGCTTCCACGGCTCCACCGGCGCGCGAGGCGCGGGCCGCCGGCCGCCCCCGAAACCCCGCGTTCCGCCCCGTTCCCGATGGAGTGACCCCATGACTTCCGCCGGCATCGGCACCGTCTTCGACAGCGCCGCCACCCAGTACGCCGAGATCTCACCGCTGCTGTGGGACCCCATCGGCGCGGCCACGGTCGCGGCCGCCGCGATCGGCTCCGGCGCGCGGGTGCTGGACGTGTGCTGCGGCGCGGGCGCCTCGGCCGTCCCCGCCGCGCGGGCCGCCGGGCCGCACGGCCACGTGGACGCCGTCGACCTCGCCGCGGAGCTCCTCGCCCACGGCCGCCGCCGCGCGGCCGCCGAGGGGCTGGGCAACGTGCGCTTCGTCCGGGCCGACGCCACCACCTGGCGGGACGGGCCCTACGACGTGGTGCAGTGCGTCCACGGCGTCTTCTTCCTGCCGGACATGGACGCCTCCGTCACCCGCCTGGCCGGCCTGCTGCGGCCCGGCGGGCGGCTGGTCGTCACCACCTGGGGCCGGGGCGCGATGGAGAGCTTCGGCCGGCTGTTCGCCGAAGCCGTCGCGCACGTCCGGCAAGCCCCGGTGGCTCCGCCCACCGGCAGGCAGGCGGCGACCAGGATCGACACCGAGGAGGACCTGCACGCCTGGCTCGCCGCCCGCGGCCTGACGCGGGTCACCGTGACGCGCTTCCCCCTGCGCCTCCCCCTGGACGCCGCGCTCGCCTGGCAGGTGGTGCTCGGCAGCGGCTTCCGCGGCATGCTCACCGGCCTGCCGGACCCCGCCGCCGGCCAGGTGCGCGCCGCCTTCGGACGCCTCCTGGACGAGCGGGGGATGGCCGAGCTGGACGCCACGTCCCTCATCGGAGCCGGAACGCGCCCGTGATCGACGGCACCACCGGACCACAACCCACCGGACCACAACCCGCCGAATCACAACCCGCCGAATCACAACCCGCCGGAGCCGCGCCGGCCGGCCCGCCCGGACGGAGGACGGCCGCCGCGCCGGGCGGCCGGCCCCGGCGCAGAACGGCCGCCGCGCTGGGCGGGCCGGCCGCGCTGCTCGTCGTGGTGAGCGTGGCGGCCATCTCGCTCGGGCCGGTCCCGGTCCCGCCGGGCGAGGTCGCGGCGATCCTGGCCGGGCGCCTCGGCCTGCCGGTGGGCGAGGTGACGGCGCAGGACGCCCTGGTGGTCGGCCAGATCCGGCTGCCGAGAATCCTGGTGGCGGCGCTGGCCGGGGCCGCGCTGGGCGTGGCCGGCGCGGTGATGCAGGCGCTGTTCGGCAACCCGCTGGCCGAGCCCGGCGTGACCGGCGTGTCGGCGGGCGCGGCCGTCGGCGCGGTGCTGGCCATCACCTCCGGCGCGGCCGGGACCCTCGTGCTCCCGGCCGCCGCGTTCGCCGGCGCGCTGCTCACGGTGGCCGCGGTCTACGCCATCGGGGCGTTCGGCCGGGGGCGGGGACCGGCGACCGTGCTGCTGGCCGGGATCGCGCTCAACGCGCTGCTCGGCGCGGTGGTCTCGGCGCTGGTGGCCAACGCTCCCGACGAGCAGTCGCTGCGCGGGATCGTCTTCTGGCTGCAGGGCGACCTGGACGCGCGTACCTGGGAGCACGTCCGCCTGGCGGCGCTGCCGGTGCTCGCCGGCGTCGCGGCGACGCTGGTGTTCTCCCGCGACCTGAACGTCCTGCTGCTCGGCGATGACGCCGCCCGCACCAGCGGTGTGGACGTGGCGCGCACCCGGCACGTCCTGCTGGTGCTGGCGTCGTTGCTGACCGGGGTGGCGGTGGCGGTCGGCGGCGTGATCGGCTTCGTCGGGCTGGTGGCCCCGCACGTGATCCGGCTGACCGCCGGCCCGGATCACCGGCTGCTGCTTCCGGCGAGCGCGCTGCTGGGGGCGGCGTTCCTGGTACTGGCCGACACGGCGGCGCGGATGTTGCTGGCGCCGGTGACGTTGCAGACCGGTGTGGTCACCGCGTTCGTCGGCGCGCCGGTGTTCCTGCTGCTCGTGCTCTGGTCCCGCCGGAGGGCGTTGTGATCGCGCTCGACGGCCTGCGGGTCGGCCTGGACGGGACGGTGATCCTCGACGGTGTCGACCTGGAGGTGCCCGCCGGCCGCCTGATGGGGCTGGTCGGCCCGAACGGCGCGGGCAAGTCCACGCTGCTGCGCACGATCGCCGGCCTGCACCGCCCCGCGCGGGGCCGGGTGCTGCTGGACGGCCGGCCGGTGCACGAGCGGCGGCCCCGGGAGCTGGCCCGCGCGATCGCCTACCTGCCCCAGGACACCGCGCTGTCGTTCCCCTTCACCGCCTACCAGGTGACGCTCATGGGCCGGCACCCGCACGTGGGCCGGTTCGCGCCGGAAAGCGCGGCCGACCATCGCGAGGCCGAGCGGGCCATGGCCGCCACCGGCACCACGCACCTGGCCGGCCGGAGCGTGGCCACGCTCTCGGGCGGGGAGCGCCAGCTCGTGCTCCTGGCCAAGGCGCTCGCCCAGGACGCCCCCGTGCTGCTGGCCGACGAGCCCGTCTCCGCCCTGGACCTGCGCCACCAGCTCGACGTCCTGCGGCTGCTGCGCGCCTGCGCCGACGCCGGCCGGACGGTGCTGGTCGTACTGCACGACCTCAACCTCGCCGCCCGCTACTGCACCGAGCTGGCCCTGCTGGCCGGCGGCCGCATGGTCGCCGCCGGCGAGCCGGCGCGCGTGCTCACCCCCGAACACCTGGCGAGGGCGTACGGGGTGCGCGCGGTGGTCCGCCCCGACGACGCGACCGGCTCCCTCACCGTCACCGCTCTGGAGAACCTGTGAACCGCATCCTCATCCGCCTCGGCGCCGCCGTGCTCAGTCTCGGCCTTCTCACCGCCTGCGCCCAGGAACCCGCCGCCGCCCCGGCCGCGCAACCGGCCGGAGCCGCCTCCTACCCGCGCACGGTCCAGGTGCCCGGCAAGCCCGCACGGCAGGTGACGATCCCGGCCCGGCCGGAGCGGATCGCCGCACTGTCGGCGGACGCGGCCGAAGCCGCCCTGGAGCTGGCCGGCCCCGAACGGCTCATCGCCGTCCCGGCCTCCGCGGCCAACGCGTCGCTGTCCAGCCACGCCGGGGAGATGGCCACCGTCGCCACCCAGCTCCCGCCGGGCACCGACCCCGACCCCGAACAGATCATCTCCCTCGAACCCGATCTGATCCTCGTCACCACCAGGCACGGCGGCGAGCGGGACGCCCAGGCGACGCTCGCCCAGGCCGGCATCCCGATGATCACCATCGGCAACAACTGGGGCACCCTGGAGGAGGTCAAGCAGAACCTCACCCTGCTCGGCACGGCACTCGGCGCCGAGTCCAGGGCCGGCGAGCTGATCGCCGAGCTCGACCGGCGAGCCGCAGGCGTGGCCGAGAAGCTCGGTGACCCCGCCCGCAGGCCCAGCGTGGCCATCCTGTCCAACCAGGCGGGCCGGCCCTTCATCAACGCCGCCGACGTGCTCACCTCCGACCTCGTCCGGCGCGCCGGCGGGGACCTGGTGGCCGACCGGATCGGCCTGCGCGCCACCGCGCCGGTCAGCGCCGAGCAGCTCATCGCCGCCGGGCCGGACGCCATCCTGCTCATCGACGTCACCGGCAAGGGCCGGGCCTCGTTCGCGAGCGTCATGAGCGACCCGGCCGTGGCCGCGCTGGCCGCCGTCCGCGAGGGCCGGGTCAAGCTGCTGCCGGCGCGGATCTCGTACGGGACCGGCGGCGTGCGCATCGCCGACGGGCTGGAGGAGATCGCCCGCTGGCTGCACCCCGAGGCGATGCGATGAGCCGGGCGACGGAGCCGGGCCGGTGGCGTCCTGAGGCCGGTTCGCGAACCCTGGACAGGTGACGCCGCTTCCCCGGGCCACCGGGCGGCCCGCCGGCCGCCGCGCCCGGCTGTCTCTGGCGCGGCGGGCCGGCCCGGTGACCCGGTGGCCTCAGTCGATGACGATCAGCCCGCGCTGGTAGGCGCGGACGAGACGGCGCGGGACGAGCAGCTCACGCCCGCCGGCCGTGATCGGGACCAGGGCGGGGACGGCCGCCTTCCACTGGCTGCGGCGGTGGCGGGTGTTGCTGCGCGAGGTCTTGCGCTTGGGCACGGCCATGGCTACCAGCTCGCCTTCGTGATGCCGGGCAGCTCGCCGCGGTGCGCCATCTCGCGGAAGCGCACCCGGGAGAGCCCGAACTTGGTCAGGTGGCCGCGGGGCCGGCCGTCCACGGAGTCGCGGTTGCGGATGCGGGTGGCGCTGGCGTCGCGTGGCTGACGCGCCAGCTCGCGGGCCGCATCCGCCCGTTCCTGCGGCGTACCGGTGCGGATGATCTCCTTCAGCTCGGCGCGCCGGCCGGCATGGCGGGCGACGACGGCCTTGCGCCGCTCGTTCGCGGCGATCTTGCTCTTCTTGGCCATCAGACCTTCTCTCCCCTGGCGCGGATGCGGGCGACGGCCGCCTCGACGCCGATCTTGTCCACCGTCTTGATCGCGCGGGCGCTGAGCGTGAGCCGGACGAAGCGGTCCTCGGCGGCCAGCCAGTAGCGGCGCTGCTGGATGTTGGGGTTCCAGCGGCGGCGGGTGCGGCGGTGGGAGTGGGAGACGTGGTTGCCGAAGACCGGCTTGACGCCGGTGAGCTGGCAGTGCGCGGACATCAGGTCCTTCCGTAGCGCTGGTTGAACCGCTCGACGCGGCCCGCGGTGTCCAGGACGCGGCTACGTCCGGTGTAGAACGGGTGGCTCGCCGACGACACGTCGACGTCGACCACCGGGTACGTCCTGCCGTCGGTCCACTCGATCGTCTTGTCGCTGGTGATCGTCGAGCGGGTGAGGAACGCGAAGCCCGCGCCCGGGTCGCGGAAGACGACCGGGCGGTAGCCGGGGTGGATGCCCTTCTTCATCGTTCCTCCCTGAACAGCACGTGCTGCCGGATGGTGGGGTCGTACTTGCGCAGGGTGAGCCGGTCGGGGTCGTTGCGCCGGTTCTTGGTCGTCACGTACGTGTAGCCGGTGCCGGCCGTGGACTTGAGTTTGATCACGGGTCGCACCTCGTTTCTGGCCACAGGGTTCCCTTCTGGTTGCGGAGCTGTGCCATGATAACGAAAACGATTATCATCACAACACCTGGAGGTTCGTTGGCCACCCCCGTCGTCCTCGTCGCGGGCCTGCACCCCACGGCCCGCACCGCCACCGTCGAACGGCTCCTGGCCGGGCACCCCGGCTCGGTCGCCGTCCACCACGACCTCGGCGAGGTCACCCGCGGCCGCGTGCGGCGCACCGTCCGCGACGCCGGGCGCGTGCTCGACTCGGCCGACGTGCTCCTGGCGCACGGCTGCGTCACCTGCACCGTGCGCGAGGACCTCCTGCCCCAGCTCGTCCTGCTCGCGCCCGGCGCGCCGCTGCTGATCGTGGACCTGTGGGACTCGGTCGAGCCGCGCGCGGTCGCCGAGGCCATCGACTGCGACGCGGCGCGCGAGACCCTCCGGCTCACCGCCGTCCTCACGGCCCTGGACGCCGAGGCCCTGCCGGACGACCTCACCCGCGGCGAACGCCTCGCCGAGATCGGCAGGCCCGCCGCCGGCGGCGACCAGCGCTATCTGGCCGAGGTGCTCGCCCGGCAGCTCGAATACGCCACCGGCCTGGTCCTGCACGGCGGCGACGAAGACGATCACGAGCTGTCGCTGCGGGTGCTCACCCACCTCGCCCCGCTCACCCCGGTGCACGCCGTCGCCGCCCTCCCCCGGGTCACCGGCGCCGCGCTGTGCGCCGCGGAGCTGGCCGAACGCGTCGATCCGGGCACCGCCCGGCTCCCCTGCGACGCCCGTACCGACGAGATCGTCACCACCGTCTGGCGCAGCCGCCGTCCCCTCCACCCCGCCCGCCTCTTCGAGGCCGTCGACGAGCTGGTGACGGAGTCCGTACGCTCACGCGGCCGCTTCTGGCTGGCCACCCGGCCCGGGCAGCTCCTCGCGTGGGACGCCGTCGCCGGCGTCGTCTCGGCCGAGGACGCCGGCCCCTGGCTGGCCGCGCTGCCCGAAGCCGCCTGGGACCTGGTCTCCCCCGCCCGCCGCCTCACCGGCGCCCTCGACTGGGCCGACCCGTACGGCGACCGCGTCCAGCACCTGGTTTTCACCGGCCCCGGCCTCGACCCCGGCCGCTTCCACGCCCTGCTCGACTCCTGCCTGCTCACCGGGGAGGAGGAAGCGGCCGGCCCCGGCGCCTGGGCCCGCTACGACGACCCGTTCGCCCCCATCCTCAACCTCAAGGAGACCGCGTGAAGCCCCGCCGCGCCCCGCGCAAGAAGCCCAACCCGCTACTGAACGTCGACCGCATCGACTACAAGGACACCGCGCTGCTGCGCAGGTTCATCTCCGACCGCGGCAAGATCCGCAGCCGCCGCGTCACCGGCGTCACCGTCCGGCAGCAGCGCCAGATCGCCAAGGCCGTCAAGACCGCCCGCGAGATGGCCCTGCTCCCCTACGCCTCGCTCCCCGGCGGCCCGCCACCGCGGGCCTGACCGGCTCCGCGGCGGTCGCCGCCCTGGCCCGCTCGTCCCGGAGCCCGGGTGTCACCCGCCGCCCCGGCTCGCCGGTCCCGGCGTGGGCGCCACCCGCCGCCCTGGCCCGCCGGTCCCGTCGTGGGCGTCACCCGCCGCCCGGGGGCGTCCGAGCCGGCCGGGCGGAGCCTCAGCGGCCCTGAAGGCGTCGCTGCTTGCGGCGCTCCCAGCTGTTGGGGTGCCGGACGACCACCCCGCCGGCGCCGCCGGTGCCGGTGAGGCGGATCAGCGGTGTGCCGGGGAGCCGCTGCGGTGTCGTCTTGTCCTTGAAGCCCCCGAGGCCCCCGTCCATGCGGGACGCCTCCACGGCCCAGCCGTCGGGGATGACGATCGTGATGCCGGCCATCTGGCCGTGTGCCTCGATCCGGACCTCGGGCAGCCGGCAGTCGGTGTCGGTGAAGTCGAGCTTGACGGCGCCCATGCCGCCGTACACGGTGATGTGCCCGGGCACCTCCCAGCGCCCGGAGCGGCTCAGACCGTGCATGCCGCCCTTGAGGACCAGCGGTTCCTGGTTCACCCGGGCGTCCGGCGGCAGGTCGGCGGTGAGGGGCGCCAGATCGGCGTACGTCTTGGCGCTCAGCGCCAGCCCCAGCCGCACATCCAGCTCGGCGAGGTCGATCCGGCCCTCGGCCGCCGCGGTGTTCAGCCGTTCCACCACCGCTTCGCGCTCGTCGTGCGAGACGCGCCACTCAGCACGGCGAACAGGTTCCGGAAGCCCAGCAGTCATAAGGCCAATCATACGGAGATCCGGGGCAAACAGCCCGTCAACTCCGGGACGACGGCGTCCCGGCGCCGGGGCCGGCACGGCACGATGCGCGCCGGGCGGCAGGGCCGTCCGACCCGTCCGGCGGGCCCCAGCCGCCCGTCAGCTCATCGGGTCGCGTCGGCCCACGTCACGTCGAGAAGGCGGGCCCCGGCGTCGTGCAGGGTGATGCCGTAGGCCCGCTCCTGGCCGGCGGTCGCCCCCTCGCTCGTCGCGCTCATCGCCTTGAAGCGGGTCTCGCGGGTCGGGCCGTCGCCGACGAGATGACCACGCAGCCGCCCGGCGCGGTCGTAGACGGCCCACCGCCCGTCGCCCACCTGCGGCATGGCGTCGGGGTTGTCCTTGAGCCACTGCGCGTTGGCCGCGTGGTCGGGCCGCTCATCGGCCTCATCCGGCCGGGCCGGATCTCCGGTGGCTTGATCGGAGGTGTTGCGAGCACTGCTCATGTCGTGTCTCGCTCTCTCATCATGGCCGATCGTCTCCGAGAGGTCGGAGAGTGTACTCTCAGCCAACGACCCCAGGGTATGGCACGGACCTCATTCGCCCGGCACCGCCAAGACGCGCTCTCCCCGCCCGATGACCGGCTTCACCGTTCAGCGACGCCGAGTGCGAGCTGCGATCGGCTGCGGCGATGAGCATTGCTCGGAACGCCCATATCCGTCCCGGGGCAAGGTGAGGTTGACTGACAGTGTCCGGTCACCTGACTTCGGCAGGATGCGCCGGCGATACTGGAGCGGAGGCGGTCATGTCCGCCGAGACCGTCATATGGCTGGCCGCCGCCGTCGGGGTGATGGCGGCGATGCCGGCCGCCGGCTTCCTGCGCGGGCGTCGAGATCGCCTCCGGGAGCGATCCGGCCCCGAGGACGAACACACTGTCGCCGTGGCGGGTGACCGCAGGGCGGCCGAGCGTGAGCTGCGGGCCCGCCGGACACGATCAGGGCCGCTCGACATCCGACCACTCGATCCCGACGCCCACCGCCGCTATGCCGACAGATGGGCCGCGGTCCAGGAGCGTTTCGTGAACGAGCCGGGCCCCGCGGTCGGCGATGCCGATCTGCTGGTACGCGCCGTCATGGCCAAGCGCGGATATGCCACCGAGGACTTCGCGCAGCAGGCCTCGGAGTCGTCGCTGCGACACGACCGCACCCTGGAGCACTACCGCCACGCCCACGAGATCAGCGGGCGCGCCACGAGCGGCCGGGTGTCCCTTCAGGAGCTGCGGCAGGCCATGGCCCACTACCACGCCTTGTTCGATGCCCTCCTCGGCGGCGACCGGCGGCCTCTCCGTACCCGGGCCGCCTCCCGATCACCCCTGACACGCCCGCGCGGAACCACGGGCCCGCGCCGGTAGACCGCGGAGCGCTCAGGAGGCCGCCGGGCGCGGCGACGCGCCCGGGACGGCCGCACCGCCGCCCGGCCGCGCCCCAGGCGCAAGCCCGGCAATGCATGTCACACTTCACGGGGTTCGGCGGCTCTTGAGACGGGGCTCACACAGGAGCACGTCTTCCGTGCGAAGCCCGGAGGCGATGCGGGCCGGCATCCGAACGGCCGGCGCGCCTCACCGTGTCAGGCAGGAACCAAGGAGGAGACCGCGCTGATGAGCGGAGTGAGACGGACCTTCCAGGTGGCACTGGCCACACTCCTGGGCCTGGTGATCACCACCTTGCCCGTGTCAGCGGCCGAGCCGCCCACCCATGCCTTCCACAAGCAGACCTTATGGCGTTCGTTCACGACCGGCGGCATGGTGACCTGTTTCCGGCTCCCGGCGGTCGCCAAGACCAGGAACGACGTGCTGCTGGCCTTCGCCGAGCGGCGTAACGGGAACAACTGCCACGACCACGGCCCGTTCGACATCGTCATGCGGCGCTCGCTGGACAACGGACGGACCTGGGAAGCGAGCAGGACCGTGCTGGCCGGCACGGCCGGAGCGGCCCTGCAGGGGCACGCGACGGTGGTCGCGGACTCGACCGGTCCCGTGTTCCTGTTCAGCACCTCGGAGCCGACCGAGGCACGCCCGTGGCTGCCGCGGACGCCGAAGGTCCAGGTGAGCAGGGACGACGGCCGCACCTGGTCCGCGCCACGGGATCTGTCGGACGTCATCAAGGCTCCCGCGGGCGACCAGGACTGGTTCGCCACGGGGCCGGGTCACGGCATCCAGCTGACCCGTGGCGACCACGCGGGACGGCTGGTCGTGCCGGTCTACTTCGCCGTGGGCGGGCGGCAGAGCGTCCGGCTCGTCTACAGCGACGACCACGGGGCGAACTGGAAGATCGGCGCGACCGCGACGTACGACAAGTCAGAGCTGCAGCTCGGCGAGCAGACGCTGGTCGAGCGGGCGGACGGCAGCATCCTCGTGATCGCCCGCAACGGCGCCGTCCCCAACGACACCTCCATCCACGGCCTGGCCGAAAGCGTCAGCAGGGACGGCGGCGAGACCTTCGCCGGCCCCTTCAGAGCCGACCAGGCCATCGTGGCCCCTCCCACCCATCCCGCCCTGCTGCGCCAGCGCTGGGACACCGCCGGCTACAGCCGGATCCTGCTGTCGGCCCCCGCCACCCCGAAGACCGACAACAACGCGGTGGGCATGAACGTCCGCTCGTCCTTCGACGAGGGCGCCACCTGGCGCACCTACGACAACAAGGTGGGCAACGCCGGCGTCCGCATCGACGGCGACCACGCCGGCTACTCCGACATGACGCTCATCGGCAACGGCGCGATCGGCGTCCTGTACGAGGCGGGCGCGGCCCGCTTCCGGGACGAGATCCGCTGGAACTGGTTCTGGGAGAGCGCCCTCGGCCTCCCGTAACCCTTGTCCGGTCGAGCCGGTCCTCGCGGGAACCGTCACTTGGATTCGAGCCGTCCCAGCGGGTGGGCGTGGCCGGCCAGGGCCGCCTGCGCCTCCCGCCAGGCCGAGCCGTCGACGCCGAGGACGTGGCGCAGGTAGGCGAGGGTGACCTGCCCGACGAGGGCGACGCGGCCGGGATTCTCGTCGGTGGTCTCGGCGGCGTCGTAGCCGGAGATGCCGCCGAGGAGGTGCTCGCCGCCGAAGAGGGTGAGCAGGCTCTTGCTCCCGGGGCTGAAGGCGTAGGGCTCGGTGGTCCATTCCGGTCCCCGGGTGGTCACCGGGAGGTGGTCCTTGTCGCCGGCGACCACGAGGGCCGGCGCGGTGAAGTGGGAGAAGTCCACCTCACGGAGCCAGGGGAGGTTCTCGACGGCGTAGGGGGTCAGATGGTCGCCGCCGCGCCCGGCCGTGGCCAGCAGGACGCCTGCCGTGACCCGCGGGTCGGACAGGTCTTCGGCGACCCCGGTCCGCGGGTCGGTGACGCGCATGCCGAGCAGGATCGCGGCGGTGTGGCCGCCGAAGGAGTGCCCGGCCGCGGCGATCCGGCCCCGGTCCAAGCGCCCGGACAGGCCGGGGACGGCCGCCTCCAGCACGTCGAGGTCGTCGAGGAGGCGCTTCATGTCGGCGACGCGGAACCGCCACAGGGCGGGCCTGCGGGAGTCGTCCGCAGCGAGGTTCAGCCGCCTGGAGTCCAGGTGGGTGGCCTGGATCACCGCGAAGCCGTGGGCGGCCCAGTGGTCGGTCAGGGGTGCGTAGGCGTCCAGGTTGGAGCCGTAGCCGTGCGCGAACAGCACGATCGGCAGGTCGCGTCCGGTGACCGGCGCGGACACGCGCACGTGCAGGTCCTCGCCGCGTTCGGGGGCGGGCAGCACGATCGGCTTGACCGAGACGATCGGGGCTGCGGCGAGGGGGCCAGTGATCCCGGTCGCCTCGGTTGCGGAAGTGGTCATGGGATTGCCTTCTTCGATGGTTCTGTGCGGCGTTTGATGCGGTGTCTGGTGCGGTGGCCGGCCTCGGGCTGAGGCGGGCGAGCTCACCCCGGGTACGCTAAAACCTGACATTGATGTCAGAGGCAATGGCGTGTGCCGCACGTCACAGCGCCACCGAGGGGGACGGATGCGCATCGGGGATCTCTCCGCCAGGACGGGCTGCAGCGTCCGGTCCCTGCGGTACTACGAGCAGCAGGGCCTGCTCGCCGCCGAACGCAGCTCCAGCGGTCAGCGGCACTACCCCGACGGCGCGGTCGACCGGGTCCTGCTGATCCAGCAACTGTTCGCCGCCGGGCTGTCCAGCCCGACCATCGCCGAGCTCCTCCCGTGCGTCGTCGACGGTCGCGCCACGCCCGAGCTGCTCGCCCGGCTGGCCGACCAGCGCGACCAGATCGACAGGCGGATCGCCGATCTGATCGGCACCCGCGACCGGCTCGACTCGGTCATCACCGCCGCCGGCGCCAACCTGCTCACCGGCCGGCCCTGCCGCGGCGAAGGCCCGCGATGAGGGGCGCCTCCCAGCGCGCGGAGGCGTCCACGAAGGTGGTGCTATCGGCCCAGCAGGACGCAGAGCGCCTGGGAGGGGTCGCTCGCGACCAGCAGCCCCTGCCCGCCGAGCTGCTCCGAGATCTGGGCGCTCGCACCGGCCGCCTCCGCGGCCTGCCGGCACATCTCGGACAGGTCCAGAGGCCCGGGAGCGGCGTGGGCCGGCGCGGCGAGAACGGCGGCGACTGCCAGGACGGCGGCGGACAGGACGGCGGGCCGGGTGAGCAGCATGCGGTTCATCGGTGGCTCCTGATGCCGGGACGGCGAATCGGACGGGGAGATGGCCAGAAGGCGGGCGCGGGGGCCGGATGGTCGTGACGACAGCCTTCCCATCAGTCATCACTACATAACGTAACGATAAAGTCACGACCTGTACTGGGTGGACGACCGTCGCCACACAGGCCGTCGCCGGAGCGGCCCGGTCAGCCGATCCCAGCGCAGGCGGTTTCGCTGATCTCGGCTCCGTACGGGCTCTAGTTCGGGATGGCGCTGCCCGCGCAGCCGCGGTCGATGCGGCCGGTGGTGAAGTATCCGACCACGTCGGCGGCGCATTCCGGCACGCGGGTGACGGAGCCGTGGACGTCGTCGGTGACGGTGTAGACGGTGCCGCCGATGGCGCGCCGGGTCTGCAGCGTCCACTCGTACGCCGACATGTACTCATGCAGGTGCCCGGACAGCACCAGCGAGCCCTTGCCGCGTTTGACCGGGCTTTCCTGTACGGGAAGCGGCCAGCCGGGGCATTCCACTCCCAGCCCCCAGGCCCGGCCGGTCACCGGGTAGCGCCTGACCCGCTCCTGGTAGGCGTTCCAGGCGGCGGCGAAGGTGGGCCGGCTGGCGTCCTCGTTGCATTTGACCGCGCGGTTCATGGTCAGGTTCAGCGTCTCGGGCAGGCCGGGCACGGGTGCTCCCCTGGGCGGGCCGAAGAGCTCCTTGACGGTGGGCGGGGCGGTGGCGCCGGTCGCGTCGCGCAGCTCGGCCAGGGCCTTGCCGGCCCGCGCCCATTCGGTGGAGTTGCGGCGGGCCAGATCGGCCACGGCCGCGCCGTCGATGGGCCGCTGCAGGTCGGTGAACGTCTTCGGCGTCTTGTCGTGGTCGCGCACCAGCTTCAGCACCGCGTCGCGGACCTGCCGTGCGGTGGATCCCAGGCCGTGGATCTCGTCCTTGCGCGCCAGCCAGGCCGCCATCCGGGCGAAGTTGCGCTCGGCGGCGCCGGCGCTGCCGGCGAGGTGGTCGTCCTGGCGGGTCCACGGCGGTGCCGTGCTGTCGAGGAAGACCCGGCCGGTGCTGCGGGGGTGGTTGCCGCGGTAGAGCATGCCGAGATGGGTGCCCCAGGACACGCCGAGCAGGTTGAGCCGGCGCTCGCCGAGCGCGGCCCTGATCAGGTCGAGGTCGTCGGCGACGTTCTCGGTGGTGAGCGCGCCGAGGAAGGCGGGGTTGGAACGCCCGCAGGCGTCGTTGGCGGCCGACTGGGCGTCGTAGATCGTGCGGGCCGTCTCCTCGGTGAGCGGGCCGGGCCCGGGCCGGGGGCCTTGCGCGGGCGGGCAGGCGACCTTGGTGCTGGCGCCCACCCCTCGGGGGTCGAAGCCGATGAGGTCGTAGCGCTCGTTGAGCTTGGCGATCTCCTCGTTCCTGAGCCTGATCCGCAGGACGGGATCGAGGTATCCGCTGTTGCCGGGCCCGCCGGGCAGGATCACGGTGGCGCCGAGCCGCCGCTTGGGGTTGGCGGCGGCGAGGCGGGTGACCGCGATGTCGATTTTCAGCCCGTCGGAGCGGTCGTGGTCCAGCGGGACGCTGACCGTCCCGCACTGCAGGCGCTTCATCTCGGCGCGGAAGGCCGGTAGTTGCTCCTGGGTCACGCCCATGGCCCGGACCACCTCGTCGGCGTAGGCGGGGCAGGGCTTCCACGCCACGGTCGGAGCCGGCCGGTCAACGGTGGCCGCCGCAGGGGCCGGCTGCGCCGCCGGCACCGCCGTTCCCACAAGCGTCAGGCACGCGAGGGCAGTGAGCCGGCGCAGCGGTTTCACGGAGAAAGTCATGACCGCCATCGCTACACCAGCGCTTGTTTCCTCGTGGTTTCTGCGAGGCGCGAAGCGTGGGCGGAAACAGGCAGGAAACGCCCTCTGGTCTAGGTATGAGCCCGACCATCGCGGCCGGCGCCACCGCTGGACCGCGATATTCGACGGAAGGAACTCTCTCGTGAATCGTGCGACAGCGGCCGGCCTCGCCGGACTGGCCTGCGCCATGCTGACGCTGAGCACTCTGCCCGCCGCGGCCGACCCCGCGGCGGGCCGGCCCCGGCTGGGCGACGTGCAGAAGGCGCTGGCGGCCCTGGCCAAGTCTCCGCAGGTGGTGGGCGCCATCGGCGAGGTCTACGTCGACGGCGAGCGTGTCGGCAAGGGCTCGGCCGGCACCCGCCTGCTGAACGGCAAGGGCGGCAGGATCCCGACCGGCTCGCGCTTCCGGGTCGGCTCCCAGACCAAGCAGATGACCGGCGTCGTGGTGCTGCAGCTGGTCAAGGAGGGCAAGCTCAAGCTCGACGACAAGCTCGGCGACCTGCTCCCGGAGGTGGCCGAGAAGGACCTGGTGGAACGGGCCGGCGAGATCACCTTGCAGCAGCTCGTCCAGCACACCTCCGGCATCCCCAACTTCTTCGACGACAAGCTGGTCGACACCTTCGACTTCACCACCCACTACCCGCCGATGGAGCTGGTGAAGAAGTCACGCACCCTCCCCCGGGCCCAGGAGCCGGGAGAGAGGTTCTCCTACTCCAACACCAACTACATGCTGCTGGGCCTGATCATCGAGAAGTACACCGAGCACACCCTGGCCGCCGAGTTCGAGCGGCGCGTCTTCGACCCCGTCGGCATGGACGACTCCTACCTGCCCACCACGTTCCCCGGCGGCATCAAGGGCCCGCACGGCCACGGCTACTTCCCCGACAGCACGGGCAAGCCGCGCGATGTGGACCGGCTCAACATGAGCTACGGCTACGCCGCCGGCGGGGTCATCTCCACGGCGCACGACATCAGCGCCTTCCAGCGGGCCTTCGCCCAGAACCGGCTGCTGCCCGAAGAGCTGAAGAAGGTGCTCATGGGACCGCCCAGAAGCGCGCCCCAGCCGCCGGGGCAACCGTCGGGGCAGCCGTCCGAGGGCGGGAGCGGCCAGCAGCAGCCTGCGCTGCCGTGCGGCGGCAAGCCGTTGGTCATGCCGCTCAAGGGCAGCGCGCCCGGCTTCAACGCGGTCACCTTCACCACGCCCGACGGCCGGATGCAGTTCGCCGTGTCGGCCACCCTGGCCGTCTCCAACCTCGACGAATCGGTGCATCCGCTCCTGGTCAAGGCAGCCGAAGCGGTCTTCTGCCCGCAGAAGTGACAACAAGCCTGAAGCACGGACAACAGCCCCGAATGGACCGATAACAAAGAGGAAACAGCGATTCCGGCACGCTCTAGCCCTTGACGAATCCTTCGACGAAAGGGCGGACCGAGTGACGGAAGTCAGCAGGAGAGCCGTGCTGACCGCCGGTGCGGCGGCGCTCGCCGCACCGGCGGTCACGGCGAGCGCCGCGGCCGCGCGGGAACGACCCTTCCGCGCCGCGGCGGGCATCGGACGGCCGGCACGGCCGAACGTGCTGTTCATCTTCGCCGATGACCTGGGATGGGCCGATCTGAGCTGCTACGGCTCGCCGGACATCCGCACACCCCACCTGGACGCGCTGGCCGCGGACGGGGTGCGCTTCACCCACGGCTACGCGGCCGCGGCGGTGTGCTCACCCACCCGGTTCGCGCTCTACACCGGCCGCTATCCCGGCCGGTTGCCCGGCGGGCTGAGGGAGCCGATCAACCAGCCCGCCGAGCGGGACGGCATCCCTCCCGGGCATCCCACGCTGGCCTCGCTGCTCAGGCAGGCCGGTTACGGCACCGCCATGTTCGGCAAATGGCATTGCGGCTTCCTGCCCTGGTTCAGCCCGATCAAGTCCGGCTGGGACACCTTCTTCGGCAACCTCGGAGGCGCCATCGACTACTACTCCAAAGTCAGCGGCAGAGGCGAGGTGGACCTGTACGCGGGCGAGGTCCCGGCGCAATCGCTGGACTACTACACCGACACCGTGGCCGCGCACGCGGCGGCGTACATCAGCGCACATCGCGAGCGGCCCTGGCTGCTCAACCTCAACTTCACCGCGCCGCACTGGCCCTGGGAGGCGCCCGGCGACCAGGACGTCAGCAAGGACCTCACCGCCCGCGTCAAGGCCGGGGAGCGGGGAGCGCTCCAGCACGCCGACGGCGGCTCGCTGGGCACCTACCGCAGAATGGTCGAGGCCATGGACGCCGGCGTCGGCCGCGTGCTGAAGGCCCTGACCGACAGCGGGCAGCGCGACAACACCCTCGTCGTCTTCTCCAGTGACAACGGCGGCGAGCGCTGGTCCTACCAGTGGCCGCTGAGCGGGTCCAAGGGCCGGCTCAACGAGGGCGGCATCCGGGTGCCCACCATCGCGCGCTGGCCCGCCGCCCTCCACGGCCGCCAGGTCAGCGACGTCCCCGTCATCACCCAGGACTGGACCGCGACCATCCTGGACGCGGCGGGCGTGCAACCCGCCGACAGCCACCCGCTGGACGGGCACAGCCTCCTGCCCTACCTCCTGGACGGGGCCCAGGCGCCGGACAACGTCCTGTTCTGGCGCACCAGCCGGGCAGGAGCACTGCGCAGCGGCCGCTGGAAGTACCTGCGCGCCGACGACGCCGAAACGCTGCACGACGTGCCGGCCGACCCCCGCGAACAGGCCAACCTGGCCGAACACCACCCCGGCATCCTCGACCAGCTCCGCACGCGCTGGGAGCAGATCAACGCCGGCCTGCTTCCCTACCCCGCCACCCCGGCGGGGGCATCACTCCTCACCCCCGGGTCAGCATGATGTCCGGCAATTGGTCCGCTAGATGGACCAATTCTCCCGGATTGGCTCTGTCATGGGGCCACTCTGCAGGCAAGGATCGGAGGCATGACCACACACCATGAAGCTTCGCGTCACCTTTCCGCGGTCTCGGTGGCAGAGGCCATCGCCGCGCTCCCGGGGCCCTTCCAGCAGCACAATCTGGCGGCGGTGAACGACACCACCGTTGTCCGCCTGGCCCGGCTGGAAGGCGAGTTCCCCTGGCATCACCACGATGAGGACGAGCTCTTCCTGTGCTGGGACGGCAGCTTCGAGATCCAGCTGGAGGGACATGACCCGGTGGTGCTGAACCCGGGTGAACTGTTCGTCGTCCCCAGGGGAACGCGGCACCGTCCCGTTGCCGACAAGACCGCCCATATCCTGCTCATCGAGCACCCGGACACCAAGCAGTACGGGAACTGACGCTCAGAGGGGTCTTCGAACCTTAGAAGTGATCTCGGAGGAGCGCCCGAAGGGGCTTGGCCTGGAACTCCTATAGCTACGGCGAGCCGCAAGGTAGCGGTGAGCTGTCTTGCGGGTTCGTCGCGTAGTGGTTGCAAGTAGATCAAACCGGGGCGGAACGGCCCGGCTCCTCTTGATCGTGATCTCTGTCCGTTCGGAGAGTTCCCGGCCTGGGGTCCACCACGATGCCCGGGGTGACGCGGCCGGCCTGACCGCACCGGAGGGCTCAGGCCGGCGGCGGTCCGGCCTCCTCGCTCTCCAGCCGCCGCTTGGACCCCCGCACCTCGTTGCGGACGTCGGCGGGCAGCCGGCGGCGCAGGGCCGGCTCCAGCAGCCAGCGCAGGAACGGGGCGAAGTCGATGGAGATCGTGCGCCGCACCCGGGAGAGGCCGTCCGCGACGGCCTCCGCCTCGAAGGAGGCGCTGAAGCGGGACAGCAGGTGGTTGAGCCGGTTGCGGGGCAGGGGCGCGTAGCGGACGTCGACGCGCCGGCCGGGGGTCAGGCGCATCTGGGAGACGAGCTTGGGCGCGGGGCCCGGGATGCCCGGCAGCCGGGGGCGGAACCTGAACTCCACGACGTCGCCGGCGCGACGCACCCAGTCGATCGGGCCGATCTTGTCGTCGATCTCCGCGTAGCGCTCGGCGTCCATCACGAAGTCCAGGTATTCCTGCGGGGTGCAGCGGATGGTCTCTTCCACGATCACTTGAACCATAGAAAGAGAGTACTCTCTCACTATGGCGAGAACGACCCCGGGCGTGACCCGGGAACGCATCCTGGACGAGGCCATCCGGCTGTTCGCGCGGGACGGCTACGACGCGACCTCGGTGACCGACATCCAGCGCGCCTGCGGCCTGGCCGGCGGCTCGGGAGCGCTCTACAAGCACTTCCCCTCCAAGAAGGCCCTGCTGGAGGCGGCCGTGCGGCGCAACCTGGACACCATGGCGCGCCGGAGGGCGGAGGTGGTGGAGCACGTCCCTGACGACCCCCGCCAGGCGCTGCGCCTGATGGCGGACGCGGTGTGGAACGTGATCGACGGCGACCGGGACCTGGTGCGCATCATGCTGCGCGAGTTCACCGCGTTCCCGGAGATCTTCGAGCCGATGTGGCAGGGCGTGCTGGCCACCCTCTACCGCGAGTGCACCGTCTGGATCGAGGCCCAGCGGGCGGCGGGCGTGGCCGAGGCGGCCGACCCGGAGGCCACGGCCGCCGTGCTCATCTCGTCGCTGACCTACTTCCCGCTGCTGCGCATTCTCATCGGCCACACGCCGGGCGACCTGGACCGGGAGACGTTCCTGACGGCGTGGGCCGGCCACGCGGCCCGCACGCTCGCCCTGCCGGACGAATGACGGTAGCGGAGCAGGCCGACGGCGGTGCGCCCGTACAGCTCCGCCCGCTCCCCGGGAGGGGGCCGTCGAGGAGGTCGCAGAGGGCGGTGAGCGCCTGGCGCGGGCTGGCCGCCCAGTGCTCCAGCGGTCCGTCGAAGATCCGCTTCTACGCCGACGACCCCGCCGTGCGGCCGCATCGGCTCGATTTCAGCGCCAGGTCGCCGAGGTCGAACGGGGAACGGGTCTGGAGTTCAACCGGCTCCCGGCCGCGAGTGATGATCGGTTCGTACCGCTCCTGGCTGACGTGACCGATCATGGTCGGCATGGCTTTCGCGTTTCCCGAACGATCATCGAACCGGGATGAGACACCCTCTCAGGGGCAGCTCTCGCGGTACGGAAGGCCCGGGACATAGACCTTCCACTCCGCGGGGGTGAGGGAGCCACCCGCCCGCCGGCAGATCGCCCGGATGACGCCGGCGGGCTCGACGACGTACGTGCGCACCACCCCGTTCAGGTCAAGGGTGACGACCCCGGCCCCGTCGGCCGTGAAGGCGATCGACTGGAGCTGCCCCGTTTCCGGGTTCTGCCCGCCTCCGGTGTCGCGCAGCGTGCCGAGGCCCGTTCCGGTGACAGGATCGAACAACCGCACCCTGCCGTCCGGCGCCGCGACCGCGACGATGTCGTCACGCGGAGAGTAGGCGGCGATCGACGACTCGCCCGACTCGTCGCGGACGACCGGGCCGAGGCGGTTGCGGGCGGTGTCCCACAGCGTCAGGCGGCCCCGGGAATCCAGGACGACCACGCCGTCGCCGTCGCGGAGGAAGAAGATCCGGACGCCGGCGGTGCTCCTTCCGCCGGTGCCGAAGGGCTCGGTCACCGACCGGCCGGTGGCGGCGTCGAGCAGGCGCTGGCCGGCCCCGGCGACGGCCAGCCGCTCGCCGTCGGGAGAGAAGGCCACGTCGTTCGTCTCGGGAAGTGGCACGCTCCAGAGCTTCCGCTTCGCCTTCCAGTCCCATACCTGGGCGGTGTACGTGAGCTTGCCGCGCCCGTCGTCCGGGCTGCGCAGGACGAGCGCGAGGCGGGCGCCGTCAGGGCTGAAGCTCGCCACGTGGGGCTCCAGACCGCCCGGATCGGGGGCGATCCCGCCCAGGACGGCTCGCGAGGCGACGTCCACGATCCGCACGGCGCCCTGGTCCACCGCGGCCAGGAGCCTGCCGTCCTGGCTGAAGTACGCATCCTGCGCGGCAGGCAGCGCGCCCGTCGTCTTGCCGCTGCGGACGTCGCGCAGCCGGGTCCGATCGCCGGCCTGGATCGCCGCCATCCGCCCGTCCGGGCTCAGCCTGCCGAAATCGATCGAGGCGGACACCGGGGTGACGGAGAGGTCGGAGACGTCGACGGAGAAGACGCGATCCTCGACGAGATAGCGGAAGGTCCGGCCGTCGAAGGCGCCCTGAGGCTGCTCGTCGTCAGCGTCCGTACTGCCCAGCAGCGGCACCGTCGTGAGAAGCTGGGCATCGGCCATCCGCCAGAACTGCACCTCCTCACCGGTGATCGAGGCGAGCAGCTTCCCGTCGCCGCTGACCGTCACCGCCCCGCTGTTCCAGGTTCCTTGCGTGCCGGCGCCGTCCTTGACGCCGATGTCCACGACGGATCCGTCCTTGACGTTGGTCAGGCGCACCGACGTCGTCCGCGGCGCCGCCAGCCACGTGCCGTCCGCGCTCGCCGCCGAGCGGGCGGTGGCGGGCCGCGTGCGCCCGCCCGTTCGCGGGTTCCACTGCTGCGCCTGGTCGGGCTGCCGGATCGTCACCGTCCGGTCGTCCACGTGAGCGATCTCCGCCCAGCCGTTGACGAGGTCGAGCGGGCGCGCGAAGGTCCAGGTCCCGACGGCCGTGCCGCTGGACAGGTCCCAGGCGCGGGCCCGCCTGTCGGTCAGGACGACGAGCGTACGGCCCGTGGGCGCCAGGGCCACCGCGATCACCTCGTCTCCGGACAGCCCCAGCCGCGTGATCCCGCCGATCCTCCTGCCGGTGCGCACGTCCCACACCTGGGCGCTGTCCCGGCTGACGCTGGCCAGGGTCCGCCCGTCGGCGCCGAGGGCTCGCACCGTGTCGCCGGCGGTCACCCGATCCGCGAACACCGCCGACTCGCGCTGGGCGAGTGCCGTCGTCAGCCCCGCCCTCGTGAGCGGCGTGTGGTCCAGGCTCCACGCCGCCACGCTCAACCGCATCGCGCGCATCGGATCCGTGATGCGTACCTGCTGGGCGAGCCCGGCCAGCCGGGTCGCCTCCGACCTGCCCAGCGACGCGGTGATCTGCTCGGCCCGCCGATCGGCGGTCATGCCCTGCTGCACGGCCAGACCTCCGGCCACCAGGGAGATCACCAGCAACCCGCCGAGGCTCAGCGACACCAGGCGGGCGCGCTTGGCGCCGCGCCTGGCCAGCTCCGCGCTGGCCTGGAGGAAGGCCTGTTCCGCGGGGGCCAGCGTGATGTTGCGCCGCGCGTTCGCCGCCCACCGCAGGGCGTTGTCCAGGCTGCTGCCGCGGAACAGGTCACCGTCGCGCCGCCCGGCCCCGTCCCACCGGCGCGCCGCCGCGAGGATCTCCCTGTGCACCGCCAGCCCGTCGCGGTTGCTGTCGATCCAGCGCCGGTACCTGGGCCAGGCGTGCGGCAGCGCCGGTCGGGCCAGCCACAGCTCCTCGCCGTCCTGGGTCAGCAGGTAGGCGAACACCTGGAGGATCTTCTTGATCGCCGCCGCCTCGTGCGGCGCTCTTCCCTGGAGGACCTCGGCCCGGGCCGCCCGCCACACGGTCAGGTTCCCGTGCTCGTCCACGGTGACCAGCCGCAGGAACACCTCGGCCGCCAGCTCCCGCTCGGCAGGCTCGAGCATCGCGTACGCCTGCTCCGCCAGCGCGCCCAACGCGGGATCGTCGGCCGGCACGGCGATCCGCAGGGCCTCGCGGCCACCCTCGGCGAGCAGCCCCGCGGTGTCCAGCCGCCCGCCGCCACTGACCAGGGCGAGCAGCAGCTCACGAGAGGTCGGGCGGTCGAGCGGATCCTTGGCCAGGGCGGCGGCCGCCAGCGGCCGCAGCGACGACGGCAGCACGCCGAGATCCGGGCTGGCGGACAGCACGCGGTGCATGACCCCGCCCAGGCTCTCGGCCTGGAACGGGTCTTCCCCGGTCGCCGCGAACACCACGATGCCACCCCAGGCGAACACGTCGGCCGGCGCTCCCGCCCGCTGCCCGGTGAACACCTCGGGCGCCATGTACGTCGGGGTGCCGGTCACCAGCCCCGTCGCGGTCAGCGACATCTCGGCGGTCCTGGCGATGCCGAAGTCGATGACGCGCGGCCCGTCGGGGCCGAGCAGCACGTTGTCCGGTTTGAGGTCGCGGTGCACCACGCCGGCGTCGTGGATCGCGGTCAGTGCGGTGGCCACGGCCGTCGCCAGCCGGTGCAGGTCGCCGCCGTGGAACCGGCGCCCGTCCGCCACGGCCCTGCGCAGGCTGGGGCCGGGCACGTACTCGCTGACCAGGTACGGCCTGGGCCCCTCCAGGTGCGCCTCGATCACCCGCGCCGTGCAGAACGACGAGACCCGCTGCGCCGCGGCGGCCTCCTTGGCCAGCTGCGCCGCCCGGTCACCGTGCAGCACCTTGATGGCCACCCGGGTGCCGTCCTCGGCATAACCCTCATAGACGACCCCCTGGCCGCCGGAGCCCAGCCGGCCCGCGAGCCAGTAATCGCCCAACCGCTGGGGATCGCCAGCGACAAGATTGTTCATGGGACCTTGGATGCGAAGATCACCCGCGAAGTTCACGGAAGCGACGGTCGCGCTTCGCACACCCCTGCGATGCCGTCCGGTGATCACGGTGAACGTCGGCGGCGAGAGCCGCGATCGGCCCTGGGGCCGGCAGTCCCGCTCAGGCCGCTTCCCGCCGGCTCCCTCAGCCGCGGGGCTGAGGGAGTGGCTGGGGGTCGCCGTCAGATCAGGCGGGTGACCTCGCCGCTGTCGATCGAGTAGTGGGCGCCGATCACCTTGAGCTGCCCCTTGGCGATGCGCGGAGCGAACAGCTCGTCCTTCTTGAGCTGTTTCACCACGTCGACGGTATTGATCCGGATCATCTTGTCGATGTCGCCGCCCGAGCGCTTGTAGGCCGAACGCAGCGAGGAAGCGATCGTGCTGAGCTTGCCCGGCAGCTTCTTGTGGTCGTGCAGCGACTCCGCGGCGGCCGTGACGGCTCCACAGCGCTGATGGCCGAGCACGACGACGAGCGGGGTGCCCAGCTCGGCGGGGCCGTACTCCGCCGAGCCCGTGACGAGCGGGTCGATGGTCTGGCCGGCGGTCCGCAGCACGAACAGGTCACCCAGACCGGTGTCGAAAACGAGCTCGGGGGGCACCCGCGAATCGATGCATGAGAACACGACCGCGAACGGGTCCTGCTTCTGCGCGACCTCCGCCCGTCGCGCCGCGTCCTGGTGCGGATGCGTGGGAGAGCCGGCCACCCAGCGGCGGTTGCCCTCACGCAGCCGCGCCCACGCCTGGTCCGGGGTGGCGGGACGCGCCTCGGGGCCGGTCCCGTCTAAGGCCCGGGCGGGTACGGCGGTGCCGGTGGAAACCGCCGTGGCGACCAGGCCGCCTCCCACGACCAGTCCCGCGCGCAGCCAGCTCCGCCGATCCATCTTGTGATCGTTTTGCATGATCTGGAGTATGTGCCTCCTCGGCGTTGAGCGCCAGAAAATGTAACTCTTGTCACAGATATTGTTACAGGGAGTCATATTTGGGTTTCGTGGGGCGACGGCGGCCCGGCCTCCCGAGGGGCGGCCGGGCCGGACAGCCCGGCAGGCCAGGCAGCCAGTGAGCCGCTGCTCGCTCCTCCCGCCCGGTCCGCGCCCTGAGCCGGTCGGCGCGGGCCCGCCGGGCCATCCGCAGCCCCGATGCCCTGGCGCTTCGGCAGGTCCTTCAGGCTCCGGGCGGCGCGTTCGACGGGCGTGGTTCTTCTCGCAGGGGAGCTTCCCAGGTGGCGGTGATGTCGCGGGCGACATCACGCAGGAGGTCGATGAGCAGGTCCGCGAGCGGTGTGAGGCCGGCGTCGCTCTTGGTCACGGCGTAGAGCCGGCGGTACGGCCTGGGGCAGGCCAGCTCGCGATGGGTGGTGCCGGGCGCATGGGTCAGGGCCAGGCGCGAGACCAGGGCCACGGCGATGCCCGTGCCGACGAGGGCCTGGGCGACGTCGTAGGACTCGGTCTCGAACCGCACGGCAGGAGTGAACCCGGCCGCGCGGGCGGCGTCGTGGAACTGCTCGCGGGCGGCGTGGCCGGCCAGGATGGAGACCCACGATTCGTCGCGGAGTTGTTCCAGGCGGAGTCCGGCGTCCGCGGGCTGCCCGGTGGCCAGGGGATGGTCATCGGGGAGCACCACGACCATCGGGTCCACCAGGAGCGAGTGGGCCCGCAGGTGCGGGGGCGGCACGAGCGGGGCGCCCCAGGACGCGACGATGGCCACGTCCAGGCGCCCCGCGCCGATCTCGGCCGCTCCGCGTCCGGACACCACGTCCATGACGGAGACGTCGGCGTCCGGATGGCGGTGTCGCAGAGCCGTCAGGGCCGGCGGCAGCAGGTGCAGGGCGGCCGCCTGGAACGTCCCGATCCGCAGGCGGAGCGAGAGGTGGCCGAGCAGTGCGGCCAGTTCCGCCTCGGCCCTGTCCGAGGCCTCCTCCACGGTTCGGCCGTGTCTGGCGAGCAGCGCGCCGGCCGCGGTGAGCGTCGCCCCGCGCGGACCACGGACGACCAGGGGCACCTGCCAGTCGCGCTCGGCCTTGGCCACCTGCTGGGTGACCGCCGCGGGGGTGAGCCGGAGTGCGTGGGCCGCCGCCGTCAGGGAGCCGTGCCGCTCGATCAACGCGAGAAGCCGGAGCTGCCCCGGATCCACCACCATTCACCGATCTTAACGCTGCACCCTTCTGTTTTAACTTCTCTTGAGGGCGGAGGGCTGGAAGCCTGGTGGGGCACCCATCGGCCGCGATCCCCGGAAGGGGTTCTTTTCCATGCCCACGCATGTCCCCGTTTTCATCGCCACCACCTTGCTGCTGGCGATGCTGCCCGGCGCGAGTCAGGCCCTGATGATCCGGCAGGTGCTGGAAGGCGGGCGACGTACGCTCCGGGGCACGCTCGCGGGCAATGCCAGCGGCTTCCTGCTGTGGTCCACGGCCGCCGCGGCCGGGCTGTCCGCCGTCCTGCTGGCCAGCCCTGCCGCGTACGCGGCGCTGCGGATCGCGGGCGGCGTCGTGCTGATGATCCTCGGGGTGAAGACGCTACGGACCGCGCTCACCACGGTCACCATCCGCCCGCCCGACGAGGGCGGGCGGCGCACCGGATTCGTGGGCGGATATGTCACCGGCCTGGTCACCAACCTCGGCAATCCCAAGGCGGGCGTGTTCGCCGTCTCGGTGCTGCCGCAGTTCGTGACCGCGGAAGGCCCGGTGTTCCTGTCGACCGTCGCGCTGGGAGCCCTGTGGGCGCTCGTCAGCGCCTCCTGGTACGCGTTGCTCACCTGGGCCGTCGGCCGCGGGCGCGCCCTGGTGTCGCGGCCGGCCGTCCTGCGGGGGCTCAGGGTGACCACCGGCGTCGTCCTGCTGGGGCTGGGCGCCGCGGTGGCAGCAGGCCTGTGAGGGCCCGGGGTTGTATGAGCGTGCATCATGGGGTGATGCGTCGTCCTGCCTCGGTTCTCGTCTCCGGCCGCCTTGTGCTGCGGCGATGGCAGAGGCAGGACATCGATGCGCTGGCCCGGGCGATCCGGGACTCCCACGATCATCTGCTCCCCTGGTCGCTCCTCGCGGTGGGAGACAGTCGCGACGTCGCGACCGATCTGGTGACCACGGCTCGTTCGGAGTGGGAGCGGGACGAGGCGTACAAGTACGCCATCCTCGTGGAGGGCCTGGTCGTGGGCGGCTGCGGGCTGATGCGCCGGGCCGGGCCGGGCGGCCTGGAGATCGGCTATTGGCTGCACGGGGACTGGACCGGCCGGGGCCTGGTCACGGAGGCCGTCGCCGTCCTGATCGCGGCGGGATTCGCGCTGGATGGAGTCGAGTGGCTGGAGATCCGGCACGACGTGGCCAATGTCGCCAGCGCGGGCGTTCCCCGGCGCCTCGGCTTCGCGGAAGTGAAGCTCCAGACCGCCCCGCATGCTCCGTCCCCGCGGATGCCGGGCGAGTCGGGAGTCGTCAGGGTATGGCGGAAGACGCGTCCGTAGCCTCGCGAGGCCGGCCAGGGCCCGACGCGGGCCGTGCTCCGCAGCTCCCGCTCCCGGCGCCGCGCGGTGTCGTCCGCGTTCACGACACCTCCTTCAGCGTTCCCTCCCGTCCCCGAGAACCGCCCCGGCCGCGCAGGGGCACGCCGCGGCGCTTCATGTGCGTCCTGCACGTGATGCGCTTCAAGTCAGTTCACTCATCCCACCACTGGAGGTGCCATGCCCAAGGGCTACTGGGTCAGCGTCTACCGCACCATTTCCGACCCTGAGAAGCTGGCCGCTTACGACAAGCTGGCCGCTGCGGCCGTCAAGGCCGGAGGCGGCCGGGTCCTCGTCCGTGACGGCCGGGTCGTGGCGCATGACGCCGGAATCGCCGAGCGCACCATCCTGATCGAGTTCGACAGCTTCGAGCAGGCCGTCGCGACGCGCGAGAGCGCGGCCTACCAGGAGGCGCTGGCCGTCCTCTCGGACGCCGTCGAGCGCGACTTCCGCATCGTCGAAGGCATCGGCTGACCGAGGCCCGGCCGGATCTTCACCGAAGGGACGTCAGTCTCGTACCGGCTGGGGGTGGACGCTCTTCCACGTGACGGTTTGTGCGGCCAGGACGCAGGTGGCGAGGAGGGCGAGGGCGGCGCCGGTCCACATGGCGGTGGCGGTGGTGTCTCCGGAGGCGCTGATCGCCAGGCCGCCGACGGCGCTGCCGGCCACGACGCCGAGGGTGATGACGGAGGTGTGCACGGTGTTGACCAGTCCGCCGGCGCCGGCGACTTCGACGACGCGGGCCACGAGCGCGGGGTTCATCGTGACGCCGACGAGGCCGACCATGAGCACGCCGGGCAGGGCGGCCCAGGGCAGGTGGGCGAACAGGGCCAGGGCCACCAGCGAGCCGGCCAGGGCCAGGTGGCCGATGCGCAGCAGGGTCACCGCGTGGCGGTCGGCGTAGCGGCCCACCACGTTGTTGCCCAGGACGGTGCACAGGCCGTAGCCGAGCAGGATCAGGGTCGTGGTGCCGGGAGAGAAGCCCGCGTCCTGCTCCAGCAGGGGGGTGAAGTAGGAGAAGGCGCCGTACGTGGCTCCGATGGTGAGCAGGCTGACCAGGTAGCGGCTCCACAGCCGGGGCGAGCGGAACTGCCGCAGGTCGTCGGCGGAGGTCTGCGCGGAGACGGCGGGCAGCGCGGGCAGGGTGCGCAGGTCGAGCAGGGCGATGACCAGGCCGGCGGCCCCGAGGGCGAAGAAGCTCGCCTGCCAGTTCCAGGTGGTGGCGATGGCGTGGCTGATGGGCAGGCCCAGGACGGCGCCGAACATGAGGCCGTTCAGCACGATGGAGATCGACGACGCGATGCGGTCGGGGCTGGGGGCGAGCCGGGCCGCCATGGTCAGGGTGAGACCGAACACGGCGCCGCCCAGGCTCCCGGTCAGCAGGCGGAGCGCGGCGATCCACCAGTAGTCGTGCACCAGGGGCACGCAGGCTTCGAGCACCGCGTAAGCGGTGACGACGCCCAGCAGCGCGCCCTTGGGCGGGACCAGGCGCAGGGCCATGACGATGAGGGGGCCGCCGATGGCCATGCCGAAGGCGTAGATCGAGATCAGCGTGCCGATCGTGGTGGTCGAGGCGCCGAGGCTGCGCGCCATTTCCGGCAGCATGCCCATCGTCTGCAGTTCGCTCATCGCGACGACGAGAAGGGTGAGCATCAGCCAGTGAAGAGGCCGTTTCATGGAGCGACGCCTTTCTGTATTTCAGAATCCAAAACTTGGGCAGCGTAAGAGAGCGGAACCATCCGCTCTCTTCGCTCAGCCCAGCAGGGAACGAAGCCCGTCGAGGGCGATCCGGTGCAGGATGTCGGGGGTGACTCCGGTCTGGGCCGCCACGCGGATGCCGGAGATGATGGTGTTGATCAGGAGGGCGCCTTCACCGGCGGGAGGGCCGTCGGGCACGCTTCCGTCGGCGCGACCGGCCCGGATGGTGTCCTCCAGCAGCCCGAGGCGCTCCCGGAGGTCACGGTCGAGAATGCGCGCGATGCGCTCATCGCGCGCCCGCAGGCCGGGGTTCATCAGGGTGTGCACGCCCATGCAGCCGGCGGCATGCCCTTCGGCGCGCGCGACCCGCTCCTCCTCGATGATCGCGTCGATCAGCTTCCGGAGCCGTTCGGCGCCACTGAGGGAGGTGTCGGTGAGGATGGACTCCTGGCGCGCCCGCATGGTGGACGCGTAGTGATCGAGCGCCCGCACGAACAGCTCGTCCTTCGACGTGAACGCGTTGTACAGGCTGCTGCGCCGCACGTCGGCCGCCTCGCAGAGCTGCTCGGTCGAGGTGTCGGCGAAGCCGTGCACCCGGAACTGCGCCGCTGCGGCTTCGAGAACCACGCTCTCGTCGAAGGTTCGCGGTCTGGCCATGAGCGAACGCTACCACGTTTTGTATTCCCAGATCCAAAATAGGCGCCGAACCCTTCGTGGCCGATCATCTGCCACGGGGCTGCCGGCCGCGTTTCCACCGCACGGGCACCGGATGGCGGCTGCCACTCCGGGAGGTGACGGTGGAGGGCTGGGCCTGGCCGGCCTCGGCGGCGTCGAGGTAGCGGATCAGCGCCTGACGGTTGCGGTCCAGGACCTCCATGCGTTCGTCGATGTCCCGGAGGGTCCCCCGCAGGATGCCGACCAGATCCGGGCAGCTGTTCAGCCGCGGCTGCTTGCCCGCCGCGCACGGCAGCAGCTCGCGGATGACCTCGGTGGACAGCCCGGCGGCGAGCAGGCCGCGGATCTGCGCCACGATCATGGGGGCGTCGTCGGCGTAGTCGCGGTAACCGTTGGCCAGCCGGACCGAGGTGAGCAGGCCCTGTGATTCGTAGTAGCGCAGCAGCCGGGTGCTGACCGAGCTGCGGCGCGCCAGCTCGCCGATGAGCATGTGATCTGCCCCGCATCAGCTTGACGTTCCAACCGATGGGAAACTTTAGCGTCGCTCCCATGCAGTACACACATCTCGGCCGCACCGGCCTGCAGGTCTCCCGGCTCGTGCTCGGCACGATGAACTTCGGGCCGGACACTCCCGAGGACATCAGCCACGCGATCATGGACCGTGCTCTCGACCTCGGCATCAACTTCTTCGACACCGCCAACATCTACGGCTGGCGCCCCGGCGAGGGCTGGACCGAGCAGATCATCGGACGCTGGCTGGCCAAGAGCGGGTGCCGCGACGACATCGTCCTGGCCACCAAGGTCTACGAGCCGATGGGTGAGGGCCCCAACACCCGCGGCCTGTCGGCGCTGCACATCCGCCGGCAGGTAGAGGACAGCCTGCGCCGGCTGGGCACCGACCACATCGATCTCTACCAGGCCCACCACATCGACAGGAACACGCCATGGGAGGAGTTCTGGCAGGCCATGGACCTCCTGGTGGACCAGGGCAAGATCCTGTACGTCGGCTCCTCCAACTTCGCCGGCTGGCACATCGCCCAGGCCGGCGAGGCCGCCAGGCGACGGCACTCGCTCGGGCTGGTGAGCGAGCAGTCGCTGTACAACCTCGCCGAGCGCACCGCGGAGCTGGAGGTGCTGCCGGCCGCGCGCGAGTACGGCCTGGGAGTGATCCCCTGGTCCCCGCTGTACGGCGGCATCCTCGGCGGCATCCTGCGCAAGCCCCGCACCGGACGCGCGTCGGGATCGGACCTCACGGCCAAGCGGCTGGCGGCCAACCGGGAGCGGGTGGCGGCCTACGAGCTGTTCTGCGAGGAGATCGGCCGCCCTCCGGCTGACGTCGCCCTGGCCTGGCTGCTCCACCAGCCCGGCGTCACCGGCCCGATCATCGGGCCGCGCACGCTGGACCAGCTCGACCGTTCGCTCCAGGCCCTGGATCTCCGTCTCGGCGCGAGCGAGCTGGCCCGCCTGGACGAGATCTTCCCCGGCCCCGGCCCGGCCCCCGAGGCTTACGCCTGGTGACCGCGCCCGAGGCTTACGCCTGGTGACCGCGCCCGAGGCTTACGCCTGGTGACCGGCCCGGCAGCCGCCCCACGCTTCACAAGCCGCCCATAGAGGGTCCCGTCAGGGAGGGCACGATCAACCTCGCCGGCGCCCGGGCAGTTCGCCACGAGCGCGCTGATGGCTCCTATGCGGGGGCGGCTTCCGGCGTGTTCTGACCAGGTGGAACCAGCCCTTCGAAGAGCAATGGCGCCAGCTCTTTGATCTCGGTCACGCTCAGGCCCGTCTCACAACAGGCGTCGAACGCTCTGCGGGCGCCTCCGTCGATCCGGAGGACGCGGCCGCTCACCCTGTTGATGACGAGTTCGCTGCCGGCCCGGTCTGGGTGCGTGACCCGGCTCACCAGGTCACGCACCTTGATCGCCGGTGGCAGGCCGCCCATGTCACGCACCATCCGGCACCGCTCGACCAGTTCCGCCGGAGTCATGTGCGACAGGACACACAGCAGCAGTTCACGGGGGACCCAACCCGCTCCGACATAGCCAGGAACAGTTGAGGACGCGTCCTGTAGCCTCCTCATCCACTCCAGGGCGCGAACCGCGTCCACTCCGCTCGACACCTCGTAGTCGTAGTAGACGTCGACATCGCCCATGCCGGTCGGCTTGATCCGCACGCCGAAGTCCTCGAGGTGGTGGAAGATGGGCGCGTTATGCTCCAGCGAGAATGCGCCGGCGCCGAAGGAACTGATGATGTCCGAGTTCTCCATGACGAACCTGAACGTCTCCTCGGCGTCCTCCTCCGTCTCCCCCGGAAAGCCGAAGAAAAGGAAACAGTGCATCCATATCCCGGACTCGGTGGCATCCCTGAGATTGCGCAGCATGACTTCTCGGCGGGTATTCTTCCGCATCAGGGACAGCACTCGCTCGGAAGCCGACTCCAGCCCCACGTAAAGCGATCGGAAGCCGATCCGGTGTGCGTTCTCGAAGTCGGCGCGCCGGAAGAAGTCCTCAAACTTCATGAGTCCGGTGAAGCACCATCCGGTCTCCGCGTGCGACGGCAGGTTCTCACCGAGACAGCGTGCGATCTTCGGCGGTATCGCCTCGTCGTTGAAGGCGAAGTTGCGCACCCCGTACCTGTCGGCGAGGGTCTCGATGGCGCGTTGCACGTCTGCCACCGCGTACCCGGCGTATTTCTCTCCGTAGACCATGCCGTGATGGCAGAACTCGCAGCGGCCCCAGTAGCACCCGCGCGAGGACAACAGCGGCAGCGTCGTCTCCGCCGAGAGGTAACGACCCAGCGGCATGTCATCGAAGTCGGGAACGGGGAGCTCCGACGGCCGTAGTGGCGGGCATGGCGGCGACGCCACTATCTGCCGTTCCTCCCGGTAGACGATCCCGGGTACGGCTTCGGTCAGCGGATCCCCGGCGCGCAGGTTCGCCAGCATCCGCTCGGCCGGCTTCTCTCCCTCGTTGCGGACGATGACGTCGAAGAATCGCCCGAACCAGTGCGGCTGGAGGGCGCCACGCTCGAAGATGCGCGAGAAAATGGTCCCGCCGACCATGACGGGCGCATCCGACACCTGCTTGATGGCCGATCCGATCAGCAGCGTGAAGTAAAGCTGCTCTTGCCCGATGCAGGACATTCCGATCGATCCGGGAGCGGGTGCGAGGATTTCTTCCGCCACCAGGCGCCGCACGAACTCCCCGATCACGGGATGTGGTTCGGCGACGCGGCGCTCCAGCTCCGAGGAGCTCAGGTTTCCCGACCTCAACCGGAACTCGTACGGGGACACCGTGAATTCTCCGCACACCCGCGACACTGCGTCCAGGTAGGTGGCCAGCGACTTGACCCCGATGTAATGGGCCTCGAAGTACGCGTCCTTGTCCGGCCGGCGGTCGTCATTCGCGGACTGTCTGAGCCGGGCCAGGTCACCGCGAAACTCATGAACCCTTTCGAAGATCGCCCCGAAGGCGGTCCGGGCGTCACGTGACAGATCGCCACCGGCGGCAACCTGCTCCAGCAGGAGCTTCGCGCACTCGTCGGACAGCAGCCACTCGTAGAACAGGACATTGCCATCGACCGAATCGACAGAGAATCCGGCCCGCTTGAGCCAGGCGGAGAGTGAAGGAAGTGAAAGGGCCGGCTGGAATGCGCTCCACTGCGGTGGGAAGACAAGCAGGATTTCCATTGCTCCGTCGCAAGAAGTGAATAGAGATGCCGTCCGTCCGGAGACTTCCAAACGGAGGCAGGGCGTCCGGGCCGGCAGACGTCACACTTCTATCGGCGGCGACGGCTGGTTGTTGTTGTTATTATTGTTGTTGTCATCGGACAGGAGAGTGTCCTCTCTTGCGCCGAGGATCTCGACAATTTCCTCCGGGCTTGCCGCTTTCATCATCTCGGCGATCTGGCGGTTGATCCGCGCCGCGGCGTCTGTCATTTCGTTCCCTCCCGCGTCGGTCGCGGTCGATCTCCATGGGATTTCGACTCCATCCACCGGCTATTGTGGATCGAGTCGGGTATGGCCACACGCCCCGCAGGTCTTCGGTTCGGTAAAACCTCGCTCTCGCCACGTAACGACCTGGTCATTCTGGCGATCAGCCGGCGGCCGGTTCATGACGGCACCCGTTTCACGCACCGCGGGACGGGTACGCAGGGTGATCGAGCCGGGTGCGCCAGAGGTGGCCGAGCCACCATCGCGGACGGATATCCACGCTCACGAACGCCGGCGAAACGGAGCACCTCTGTCTCCGGTGTTCGCGGGCTCGTATCGTTCCAGCTCGCATGACGATTCGCGTGCGATGACGTGGGGGAACCGACGTGACCGACAGGGAAGACGATTCCGTTTCCAGGCCCCTTCCTCCTTATGGGCCGGCAATCCACGACGCGATTGCCAGTAACGATCTGCAGCAGATGAAGGCGGTCGCCGAGGGGGCGAGAAAAGCCCTGTACCAGGTGGATTTCGGACCCGTCCCGGCGGAACGGTACGGCGAGGTGAAGGAGGCGCTGGAGGCCCTGGACGCGGCGATCATCCGGTTGGACAGGACGGGCGGTACAGATGGGTGACGCGGGCGGCCGGGCGCGACCCGCCAGGCCCAACCGCTATCTGAGCGGGCCCGACGTTCGCGGCCACCAGCTCGTGCACGCAGTCTGGGAGCTGACCTTGGCCTGCAACCTGAAATGCAGGCACTGCGGGTCACGCGCGGGCAGCGTGCGCCCGGAGGAGATGACGACCCAGGAGTGCCTCGGCGTCGTCCGGCAGCTCCACGAGCTCGGCGCCCGCGAGGTCACCTTGATCGGTGGCGAGGCATACCTGCGCAAGGACTGGGTGGAGATCGTCAGGTCCATCTCCGACGCCGGGATGGAGTGCACGCTGCAGACCGGGGCCTGGCAGCTCACCGGCACGCGCATCGCCCAGGCCGCGGACGCCGGGCTGGTGGCCTGTGGTGTCTCCATCGACGGACTGGCGCCTCTGCACGACCACCTGCGGGGCCGGCCCGGCTCGTTCGACGCCGCCATCGACGCGCTCGGCAGGCTCCGCGAGCACGGGATCAGAACGAGTGTCAACACCCAGATCACCGCCGCCGTCATCCCTCAGTTGCGCGACCTGTTCCGAGAGTTCCTCGCGACCGGGGTGCGCAACTGGCAGGTCCAGCTCACGGTCGCGATGGGCAGGGCCGCCGACAACCATGACCTCCTGATGCAGCCGTACCAGATGAACGAACTGATGCCGCTGCTGGCCGAACTCCATGCCGCGGGCGTGGCCAAAGGGCTGCTTCTCCAACCAGGCAACAACATCGGGTACTTCGGGCCCTATGAGGCGCAGTTGCGCGGCAGTGGCACCGCGAGCATGCACTGGGCAGGGTGCTTCGCCGGCCGCAACGTTCTGGGCATCGAGGCCGACGGGACGATCAAGGGCTGCCCGTCGTTGCCGACCGTGACCTACGCGGGTGGCAACGTCCGCGACTCCAGCATCGCGGAGATCTGGGCGTCCGCGTCCCAGCTGTCGTTCGCCCGGAAGAGCCGCGGCAAGGAGATGTGGGGGTTCTGCGCGAGCTGCTACTACGCGGACGTCTGTGAGGGCGGCTGCACGTGGACGTCACATTCTCTGCTGGGGCGGCCGGGAAACAATCCGTACTGTCACTACCGGGCGTCCGAGCTGAAGAAGCAAGGCAAGCGCGAGCGGGTGGTCCGCCGGCTTCCCGCGCCGGGGACCTCGTTCGATCATGGCCGATTCGAGATCGTGGTGGAGCCCGACCCGGACACCGCTGGGGAGCATCGGGCGGCGGGAGCATCTCCACAGGAACGCTCCCGGCCAGGGCCCCCGCCGGCGCCGGGCGACGCCGGCTCGCACCTGCCGTCCCTCGTCCTGTGCCGCGCGTGCGACTGCCATGTGTTCGCGGGCACGGATTTCTGCCCGCACTGCGGGGCGGACGTCCCGGCGTCCCAGCGAGAGTACGAAAGCGCGCTGGCCGATGCCCGCCACGCTGCGAGCCGGCTCGCGCGGGCCATCGGGAGCCTCGGACCGGAGCTGCCTGCGACGACAACACCACGCGCGTAGAACCGTGCCGTGTTGATCGACCAGCCGGCCGAGCAGCGGAGCGGCGCCGGTTCCCTCCATCTGGCCACTGCGGGTCAGGGCTGCCGGGCTGTACGACCACGGTCGCAGAGTGGTCGTGGGAGGTCATACCGGGGTCGCGCACGACTTTCCGTATGAGGGCCGATGTCCGGCCGGGGTCACTCCGGCACCGTGATCGCCATGACTGTGACCGTGTTCTTCGGCCTGTCCCCGGCAGAGCTCCTGGCCTTGGCGGCCGCCGTGGTGCTGGTGCCGGCCCGCTGGCTGCCGCCCGGCGCGCGCCGGCCCTCGACGTGGGCGGGTGCGGCAGCCCTCGCGGTGTCCGCGACCGTGCTGGCCGTGCTCGGGATCCGCTGGCAGCTCATCCCCGTCCTCGCGGGCGGGGCCATCGCGCTGGCGTTCGCCGTTCCCTCCCTGCTGAGGCGGCCCGCACGGCGGGCCCGGTGGTGGCTGGCCCTGCCGGGGTCGGCGGCATGTCTGGCTCTGGTTCTCGCCGGCGCGGCGGCGGCGTGGGCGCTGCCCCGGCCCGTGTTCCCCGAGCCGTCGGGCGCACACGCCGTCGGCACGACCGTCGTGCAGTGGACCGACCCCGAGCGAGCGGAAACCGCCACGGCCCGGGCCGATGACCGGCGGACGGTCGTCGTCCAGCTCTGGTATCCCGGGCAGCGCGATCCCGCCGCCCGGCGGGCGTGGTACCTGGGTCGTACGGCGCGGGAGGCACGGCTCGTCGCCCGCGGCCAGGCCGGCTACCTCGGCCTTCCGGGCTTCGTTCTCGACGAGGCGGCACACGCCCGCACACGCTCAGTGCCCGATGCCCCGGTGGCCTCGGGAGGCGGCCGGTTCCCCGTGGTCCTGTTCTCGCCCGGGCTCGGAGGCGTGCGGACCCAGAACACCGCCTGGGCCGAGGAGCTGGCCAGCCGCGGCTACGTCGTGGCGGCCCTCGACCACCCGTACGACTCGGCCGTCGTCACCCTTGCCGACGGCCGGACGATCCGCACCCGGGTCGCGTCCACCGGCGACCAGGCCGAGGACGACAGGCGCGCGGCCGGGTGGACCGCGGTCAGGGCCGCCGACCTCGGCTTCGTCCTCACCCAGCTCGGCCGCCTGGACCGCGGTGAGATCCCGGGCCTGCTGGCCGGGCGGCTGGACCTCCGCCGGGCCGCGGCGACCGGCCACTCCCTCGGCGGCGCCGCCGCCCTGCAGGCCGCCCGCCAGGACCCCCGGTTCGCAGCCGTCATCGACATCGACGGCTTCCCGCGAGACCCCGCGCCGCGGCCGTTCGGCCAGCCCGTGCTCGCGCTCACCCACGACGTGCGGCCGGGCGAGGAGCCGGACTATCTCTCTCGCCTCACGCGGGTGCTCCAGCTCAGCACGGCGACGAGCTACCGGCTCACCGTCCCCGGCTCGGCACATCTCACCTTCACCGACGCTCCGCTCTTCCTGCCGCCGCTGCCCGCGCTCGTCGGCTCCCTCGGCCGGACCGCCGGGCCACGTATCACCGCGGCGGCCACCGTCGCCTTCCTCGACGCCGCGCTCCGCGGCGGATCCGGCGACCTGGCCGCGACCCTGTCCCGGTACGGCCACCTCACGGTCCTGTAGGCAGCCGCTCCGGGCCGTCACTCCAGGCCGATCAGTGCCCGTCACCCCAGGACGCTCCGGACCGTCACTCCAGGCCGGTCAGTACCCGTCACTCCAGGCCGATCAGTGCCCGTCACTCCAGGCCGATCAGTTCGCCGGGCAGCGGGACGATGAGCTCGCCCTCGGCGCCGACGGCGAGCGGCCCCGTGATGGGCCGGCCCGGTTGCCACCCGCCGCGGATTCCGTCCTTGTCGAGGAAGAGCACGTAGCACTCGGCCCGCAGGTCGTAGCCCGGCTGCCCGTGATACCGCGACCAGCGCTCCAGCGGCGGGCCGCCCGCCACGGCCACCAGCCCGCCGGCGCCGGCCGCCATGGCGTGCGGGGCGCCGGGAACGAGGTGGCGCTGGACGGTGGCGCCGGAGCCCAGGTCCGCGACCGTCACCGTGGGCCGCGGCTCGCCATGGGCGGCGGTCTCCGGCCAGCCGGGCAGGACGAGCAGCTCCCGCCCGTTCTCCCGGTCGTGGAGGGGGACCACCGGCGCTCCCGGCCGCAGGTGCGCGGGCACCGCGCCGACGTCCCCCCGCCGGGGGTCGATCACCAGGTAGCCCATCACGTCGTCGGCCCTGACGGGCACCAGCACGCCGCCGCCGGGCAGCCCCACGAGGACCCCGTCCACCTCGCCCGGCTCCCCCGGCGGATCCGCCACGCCGGGCGCCGCGCGAAAGGCGTGCCGGCCGGCGCTCCACCGCGCGCCGCCGTCCCCGCCGAAGGCCCGCACGACCTCGCCCTCGACGACGATCACCTCGTCGCGCAGCACGAGCGGCGGGTACGGCAGGGCGTCCAGCTCGACCTCCCAGCGCGTCCCGCCGGCCGGCTCGGCCGCGCGCAGCACGATCCCGCCCTCCTTCCCGGCCAGGAACGCCAGCAGCCCGTTGGCCAGCAGCACGGGATCGGACAGGACCGTCGCGCCGATCGTGGTGACGACGGACCCGGTCAGCTGGTCGCGGACGGCCAGGCCGCCGGCGTCCGCCACGGCCAGCAGGCCGTCGCCGAGCAGGAGGCAGCTCCGTGGCGCGAGGACGTCGGCCGACCACCTGATCGCCGGCCCGTCCAGCGCGAGGAGGCGGCGGGGGGAGGTGACGAAGCACAGGCCGTTCGCCGCGACCGCGAGCCCGGTGACGTGACGGTGAGGGAGGGCGGCCCGCCAGCGCACCCGTCCCCGTCCCGAGAGCGGGACGGGAGAGGTGCGGTCGTTGGCGCCGTTGCCCAGCGGCGCGGGCCACGCCCCGCCGTCGAGGCCCGTCACGACCTCAGCCCGAACGCGCGTTTGGCCAGCTCGACCTGCTTGCGATCCTCGGCGTTCAGGGTCCGGCCGGCGCGCAGCGCGTTCATGGCCCGCATCAGCCAGCCGAGCGAGGTCCTGGCGCGGAAGAACGCGTCCGCCTCCGGAGTGGTGCCCATGCCGCCGGCGGCCCGGTAGGCGTCGCGGAAGGCGTTCTGGAGCCGGCGCACCTCGTGCGGCTTCAGCTTCAGATTGACGCTGTAGTGCGCGATCTGCTGGGCGAAGTTGGCGACGTCGCGGGAGGGGGCGCCGGTGGGCCGGCCCCGGCGGTCGATGGAGAAGTGCAGGGTCGTGGTGTCGATCATCGTCACGCCGGTCGCCGGATCGTAGAAGTAGTTGCCGGGATGGGAGTCGCCGTGGACCAGGGCCGATCCGCCCGGATTGGCCCGCAGGCCGTCGATCAGCTCGTCGATCCGCGCCTGCAGCAGGCCCACGTCGATGTTCTCCCGGGCCAGCCAGGGAGCCAGACCGGTGAGCTGGCTCTGCCTGGTGCGCATGTCGCGGATGTGCCGGTCGAGGAAGGCGGAGCCCACCGGGCCGCCCGAGCCGCCGGGAGCGGTGTGCAGCGTGGCGAGCAGCCGGCCGATCCCCCTGACCGCCGTCTCGAGCTCTTCCATCAGCCTCCTCCGCTCGGGACCGTCCGGCGTGCTCCCGGTCTCGCGCATCATGCCCTCGACGTCCCGGCCGGCCGCCGCGCCCATGACCACCATGCCGCTCGCGCCCGGACGGCGGGAAGTACGCGCGACGCCCCGCGCCGACACCACCCGGTTGCGCAGGATCCGGATCTTGCCCAGCCGGGCCAGCGAGGACAGCTCCCTGGCGAACTCCTCCTGGTCCGGGAAGACCTTGAGCACGCCGATGAGCGCACCCCTGGCGTCGAGAATCCTCATGACCGGCGCGCCCGAGAAGCCGCCGCCGACCGGGGCCAGGGTGACGGGGCCGGCGTGGCCGAGGCTGTGCCGGGCCAGGCGCTTCATGTCCGCCTCCCGCTGCGGCACCACCGGCAGCGACTCCATCAGCTCGCGCAGGGCGTCGGGGGCGACGTCGCCCGCCGGGGTCCTGGTGCCGGCCGCGCGCTTCGCCGCCTGCCTGGTGTGGAAGCGGTTGCGGGCCACGGCCGTCGCGAACCTGGCCGCGTTCGCGTCGAGGATCTGCTGCTTCCCCTTGGGCAGCGGTGTCCCGTCGCTCGTCAGCTCGTGCCAGACGTAGGGCACCGGGTCCGTCAGGATCCGTCTCGGGTCGTCTCCCCACTCCATGCCGTGGAACTTCTTGGGGATGGTCGTCCCCAGCTTGGCCTCGAGCTTGCGGATCGCGTCCAGCTCGATGTCGACCAGGACCGAACCGGTCACGTACTGCCGCAGGAAGATGTGGATCTCCTTGCGCAGCTTCCTGGCGTAGCGCACGGAGAACGCCGCCCACACCGGGCGGACCCGCGTCCAGTTGCCGAGCAGGGTCAGCCCCTTGGTGACCTTGTAGAACTCCTGCGCCTCCAGCGTCACGAAGCCGAGGCTGATGGCGTAGTCGCTGAGGTCCTCGCCCTTCGACCAGAGCGCGCCCTTCTTCGGCGGGATGCGCATGCCCTTCATCAGCCTGGCCGCCACGGTGTCGAAGTTCTTCGTCCTGCCGTCCCGGATGCCGTCCATGATCAGGAACCACAGGTCGAGCGCCTGCTCCTCCGTCATGGGGATGTCCAGCGCGCGGTTCACCCAGATGACGCGCTCCGGGTGGTCGAGCGGGACCTCCAGGTTGGGGTCGTCGAGGCGGCCGAAGCTGTAGATGACGCGGCCCCTGGCCGTGGTGCCCGTGGTGGCCTTGCCCTCCGTGACCCACTTGCCGGCGTACTTGCGCGCCTGCGTCTCGCCCAGGCGGAGGACGGTGCGCAACCCCGGCACGACCTCGCCCCGCCGCTGTCCCGGCATGTCGCTGACGGAGAACGGGCGGTACTTCCCCCGTTTCCGGTAGGCGCGCTGCGCGGTCCGCAGGTACCTGTCGGACGTCAGGTGGCGGAGCGTGGCGCGGGGGTTGACCGCCCCCTCGAAGATGAACAGCACGGTGGCGCCGGACTTGGGCTCGACGGCCACGGTCAGCAGGGTCAGGCGGTGCCGGGCCTTGATCGCGGGCAGCCCGGCGCGCACGGCCTCGGCGTCGCCCGAGGTGCGGTCCGCCAGCCGGGCCGCCTCGCGGAGCGCGGCCTTGAGCTCCCGCTCCCGCCGCTTCTCCCGCCGGCGGTCCCGCTGCCTGTCCCGCTGCCTGTCCCGCTGCCTGTCGCGCTGCCTGTCGCGCGGCCTTTCCCGCCGGCGGGCCGCCGGCCGCCGCTCGTCCTTCCCGCGCCGGTCCCTCCTGCGCGGAGGTCCGCGCCGGTCGGACGGGCGGCGCCCCAGCGGTACGCCGGGACGGCGCTCCGGGACCCGGCGCGGCCTGGGCCTGATCCTGTCCCAGAGCCTCTTGACCAAGCCGGCGATCTTGTCGATGACCCAGTCGATGGCGCGGTTGACCGGCCGGGACAGCTTCTGCAGGATCTGGCGGACCTTGCCGGGGATGCCGCCGATGCCGAGCAGGGCGGCCAGCGCGCCGATCAGCACCGGGATGGACCGGGCCAGGGCCCGCTCGACGAGGGCCGGCACGCCGCCGGTGCCGCCCCGGGCGATCGCGATCACCGCGTCCAGCACCGCGTTGACGAAGTCGATGATCTGGCGGGCCTGGGTGAGGATGAACCGGATGATGTCGATGATCATCTTGCAGGCGCGGATGAACGCCGACGCCGGGCTGAACAGCGACACGATCCAGGTGATGCCGGCGATGACGATGGTCGGCAGCAGGTAGCCGACCAGGTCGTCGATCAGGGTCTTCTTCAGGTCGCCGACCCGGGTCTTCAGCTCGTCGGCCAGGCCGGCCACGCCGCGCCGCCTGGCCTGCGCCACCAGCGGCACGGAGGTCTCGGCGGCGAGGATGGCCTGCTCGGGCACCCGGCGGGCGAGCCGGGCCCGCAGGTGCGGCCACGACAGCCCCAGCATGCCGGCGACCATGGTCAGGATGCCGATGGTGTCGAAGCTGCGCGGCAGCGTCACCCCGGCCACCGCGGCGCTGCCCAGCAGCCAGGTCAGCACGCCGTCGCGCAGGTGCCGGCCGGCGTTCTTGCGGAAGAGTCTCAGGCCGCCGCCGACCCCGGTGACCAGGTTGCGCAGGAACCCGATGGGGTCCTTGAGTATCGCGCTGACGGCGGTGGCGGCCTTGCGCAGCACGCCGGCCAGCATGCGGCCCAACTCGGCGATCGTCTTGATGGCGCCGCCGATGGCGTCGGCGGCCCTGGCGACCAGGCCCTTGTTCTTCTCCTTCGCCGCGGCGATCTGTTCGTCGACCGCCTTGACCGCGTCGCTGTAGCGGGTGGCCAGCGTGTCGACCAGCTCGTCACCCTTGTCGTCGACGCTGCCGGCCAGCTCGTCGAACCGGCCGGCGAAGTCGCCGGCCGCCTCCCGGCCGATCGTCTTGAGGTCGGCGGGCAGCTTGTCCACCGCGGCCGTCAGCTCCTTGCGGCCGGCGGCGATGCGGTCCTTGGCCCGTCTCAGCTCCCGCTCCACGGTGCCGGCGATGCCGGTGATGATCTCGTCCATCGCGGTCAGGTAGTGGTCGCGGGCGCGTTCGTAGATGCGGTTGGCCTCCTCGGGCAGCCCGGCGAACAGGTCCCAGCCCCAGCGCAGCTTGCCGTCCAGGCCGCCGTACCGCTCGGCCTTGTAGCGGCGCATGCCCTCTTCGTGCTCGTCGGTGAAGCGCCGGCGGGCGCGCTCCTCCTTGCGGGTGAACTCCTCATCGACCTTCGTGTCCAGATCGGACAGGATCTTCTCCACGTCGGTCTTGGTCCGGTCGAACACCTGCTGCAGCACGGCGGTGACCTGGGCGCGCTTGTCCTCGTCCCGGCCCTTGGCGCCCTGCTTGCCGGCATCGACCCGCCGGCCGGTGGCCACCCGGGTGGCGTGCATGCCGCCCATCGCCGCCGCCCCCTGCGCGGCGGCGGTGGCCTTGACCTCGGCCAGCTCGCGGGACTCGCCGGCGCGCACCTGGCGGGGGGCCGCCGCCGCGTGCGCCTCCATCGCCTTCTTGTCCTTGACCGCCTTGTCGAAGGACGGCTCGCGCGCGTTCCGGAACTCCAGTTGCCGCTCGGTGACCTTGGCCTCCGACATCTGCCGGTCGACCTGCCCGGGCCCGGCCAACAGGTCGGTGGCCGGCGGCGGCAGCCGGTCCGGGGCGGCCTGGGCCGGGTCCGGGCCGCGGGGCCGGCCGGGCGGCCGGTCGGCCGCCAGCGGCACCACCTTCTTGGCGTCCGGCGCCGGCTGCGGCACCTCGGCGGTACGGTCGGCGATCTCCTGCGCGGAGGCGTCCTTGCCCTCGCCCACCTTGCCCGCGACCTCGGCCTTGACCTCCCCGGCCTTGCCCGACTCGCCGAACTTGTCGGCCTCGTCCAGGTTCTTCGGCGCGCGCTCGGCGATCGCCTTCCTGACCGCGGCGATGAACGCCTGCTTGTCGAACTCCCTGGGCCGGGCGGCATCCATGTCCTCGGCATGCGCCGCCTTGCCCCGCGCCTCCCGGTCATCCGGCGGCGGCACCGCCGCGGCCTGCGCCGCCCCCGCCTCCACCGCCGCCGGCGGATGGCTCGACCCGATCGCCCTCTTCTTGGCGGTGACATCCTTCCTCAACGCCTGGAACTTCGGATCCGCCGCCGGCGAACGCGGCCCCGCCGCCTGCTCCTTCTTCCCGCCCTTACCCGCAGCGTCCTTGCCGTCCTTGCCGTCCTTGCCGTCCTTGTCCGGTCGCTCCGCAGCCGGACCACCGGCGGTGTCCTTGCGCCCCGGCGCATCCGCGGCCGGCGCGGCGGCCCGGGGACCGGTACGCGGCGCCGGTGGCCGCTTCACGGCCGCCGGCCCCGAAGCTCCCGCCCCAGCGGCCCCCGGAACCACGGCCCTGCCGGAAACCCCCGAAACGACAATCCCGGGAACGACAGCCCCGGGAGCGGGCGTCGCGGGAGTTGTCGGCACCGGGCTCGCGGGCACCGGAGCCGTGAAGGCAGGCGGCGTGAGGGCAGGCGTCGCCGTCGCGGGCGCGGAAGACGACACAGGCCCAGCCGTCCTTCCGCCTGTCCGGGTCACCGTGGCACCGGTGGCACCGGTGGCGACGGCCTGGTTGCCGACCAGGCTCTGCCCGGCCAGCAGCAGCTGCGCCATCCACGCCGGCGACCCCGGCCCGGCACCGCGCGGCAGGCCGCCCATCGCCGCCGTCATCGCCGCGTTGCCCACCACCCGGCGCGCATGCAGCACCGCTGACGGGCCCGGATCCATCGCGTTCTGCGTGCCCGGCCCGCGCGGGTCCGTCACCGGCGACACGGCGGGAGCCGGGGGTCGCGGACGGCGAGCTTTCACGGGAACGGGCATCCTGCGCCTTTCCTGATCACGACCCAGGACGCGTCTCAGGATGCCAGCGGCGCCGTCGCCGCACCGCGATCCGGGCGTCACGGCAACGTCGCAGAAGAGTCCCTCTCACCGCGGCACGGTGCGGCGCGGCAGGAAAGGCGACCCGGCGTGGTCCGTGCGCGTGCGAGGCCGGCCTGGCCTGCCGGGGGAGGCCGGGGCGGGGAAGGTCACGTCGTCAGGGTGTCCAGGGCGGAGAGGATCTCTTCCCGGGTGCGGCCCTTGGCCGACCCGAGCCCCTCGCGCAGCGGCTCGATCGCCCGGCGAACGCCCAGCCGGGCCGCGGCGCGGATGGCGCGGCGATCCGTGTCCAGGCGGAGCAGGACCAGATTCTCCAGCAGGACGCGTTCCCGGCCGGTCAGCTCCGCCAGCCCTTCGACGCGGAGGTCGCCCCCGGAGCCGCCGAGGTCGTCGATGAAGCGGCCCAGGGGCCCGTCGCGGTCGGCGTGCCAGGTCAGCCCCAGCTCCTCGGCGGTCCTGCCCGCCTCCCGACCCGCCAGGACCGCGCGCAACTCGGCGGCGGCCCCGGCGCGCACGGTGGTCAGGGACGACAGCAGCCGGCCGGCGATGCTCAGCAGCACCTCGCCGGACGTCAGCTCCTCGTCGTCCAGGCCGGCCACGGCCAGCAGGGCGTGGGTCGCCCCCGACCGGGCCGTGCTGTCCGGATCGGTGGTGGCCACGTCGAGCAGGAGCTCCTTGTCCGGAGCCGGGGACTCGGCCAGCAGCCGGGCGGCGCTGGCCCGGTCGCCGCCGGTGCCGTCATGCGTGCGCAGCATCCGTACCAGAGCCGGAAGACCGGCGTCGCTGCCCAGGTCGAGGAGCGCCCGGGCGGCGAAGACCCGCATGATGGGCGCCTCGGTCTCCGCCGTGGCCTCGACCAGCGCGGGAATGGCGCGGACGCAGCCCGCCTCGGCGAGGGCGGCCGCCGCCCGGCCGTCGCCCTCGCCGAGCCTGGCGATGAGGATGTCCTCCGCCTCGGTGCGCTCCTCGCCATGCAGCAGGCGCAGCGCCCCGACGCCGGGGATCTCGTCCATGGAGTCGCGGCTGAGCACTACGGGGGCGTTCACCGCGGCCAGAAACCTCTCGAAAGCCGCCGACCGTGCCATGGCCACCAGCCTCGACCCGCCACCCCCCGCGGTCAACCTCCCACGCGCGACCCGCACGCGGGTGGTTCAAACCTCGCGGCGGATCGCGAGCACGCTGAGCCACGTGCGGTGGGTGGCGCTCTCGGCGTGCTCGCGGACCTCGAAGCCGGTCTCGACGAGGGCGGCGAGCAGCGCGCGCGGCTCGCGGTGCACGAACCAGCGCAGCAGCCCTTCGTCGTACGGGACCGGCTCCCAGACCTCGCCGTCGCCGGCCGAAGTGCTCAGCCCGAGCACGCCCCCGGGGCGCAGGGCCGCGTGCCAGGCGCGCAGCGTGGGGACGGTCTCGGCGGCCGGTACGTGCAGGAGGGCCGCGGCCGACCACAACCCTGCCAGCGAGCCGGGGGCCAGCGGGGGATGGCGCAGATCGCCCAGAACCACGGGAACGCCCCGGCCGGCGGCCAGCGCGACCATGGCGGCCGAGCGGTCCACCCCCACCGGGGAGAGCCCTTGCTCCCGGAACCAGGCCGCGTCCCTTCCCGGGCCGCATCCCAGGTCGGCGACGCGCCCTCCGGCGGGCAGCGCGGCGGCGAAACGCGCTCGAAAGTCGCGGAACGCGGCGCCGGGGTTCTCCGAGCGGGAGGCGAAGACCGGGGCGATGCGGTCGTACGTGGCGGTGGTCCGAGCGATGGGATCTTCCACCCTGCGGATATTGCCAGACTTGGCCGAGCAGGTCACTGCGGGCACCGACGGGCAGGTCGGTGCGCTTCAGCGCGGCCGGCTGGTGGGGTGGGCCGGCGGGGTGGCTGCCAGGCTGGTCAGGAGCTTGAGCCGGTCTTCGGAGGTGCCGCCCGGCTCGGCGGTGTAGATGGTGAGGCCGTAGACCGTCCGGCTGGAGACGGGCAGGTCGAGGGACTGGTAGGTCAGCTCCATGTCGCCGGCCTGGGGGTGCCACAGCCGCTTGGTGCCGGCGTGGCGGATGCGGACGTCGTGGGCGGCCCACCGGCCGCGGAACGCGGTGCTGAGGGTGGACAGCTCCCCGATGAGGTCGTGCAGGGCCCGGTCGTGGGGCTCGCGTCCGGCCTCGGCGCGCAGCAGCGCGGCGCTGACGGCGGCGGCCTCGTCCCAGTCGGCGAAGAACCGCTGCGCGCCCGGATCGAGGAAGACGTAACGGGCGAGGTTGGCGCGGCCGTGCCGCGTGGCGGCGGGGCTGTCGAAGACCGGCGCGAGCAGGGCCCGGGCCGGCGCGTTGCAGGCGACGATGTCGGCGCGGCCGTTGCGTACGAACGCCGCCGACATCGTCATGGAGTCCAGCAGCCACTGGACGCGCGGCGGGACCTGGACGTCCTTGCGGCGCGCGGGCGCGCGGCGGGCCGCGAGGGCCAGGTCGAACAGGTAGGTGCGCTCGTCCTGGTCCAGGCGCAGGGCCTGGGCCACCGCGTCGAGCACCTCCTGCGACACGCCGCCGATGTGGCCCTTCTCCAGCCGCGTGTACCACTCGGTGCTCACCCCGGCCAGCACCGCCACCTCCTCGCGGCGCAGCCCGGGGACCCGCCGCCGGCCGCCGGCCGGCAGCCCGACCTGCTCCGGGGTCAGCTTCGCTCGCCGGGTGGCGAGGAAATCCCGGATCCGGGCGCGGTGGTCGGGCCGGTCGTCCATGCCTTCCACGGTAACCGCAGGGTTCGCGCAGGCGCCGACGGTAAGGGGGTTGAGCTTGTCCCCCCGATGAACGCGCTCTGCCTCGCGCCCGGCCAGGCGGGTTTCCTGGGATCAGCGGGGAGAACGCGACATGGAGATGGCCCCTGTCCGGCCGGCTCTCGTCGTGGTGATCGGCCCGCCCATCGCCGTCGAAGCCCTCCTGCGCGGCACCAACTGGACCTCCAGCACCCGGAGTATGACCATGACCGGCAAGACCGTACTGATCACCGGCGCGACCAGCGGCATCGACGCCCACACCGCACGGTTGCTCCTCGGCCGCGGCCACCGCGTGGCCGTCACCGGCCGCGACGAGAGCAAGCTCAAGTCCTTCCTCGACGAGACCGGCCACCCCGACCGGCTGCTCGGCATCATCGCCGACGCCGCCGACTGGCCGGCCACCCAAGCCGCCGTGACCCGCACCGTGGCACGCTTCGGCGCCCTGCACGCCGCGGTGGCCAACGCCGGCTTCCTCCCCGCCGACCACCCGCGCACCATCGCCGACGGCGACCCGCAACTGTGGGCGCCCATGGTCCTGACCAACGTCCTCGGCCCCGCCCTGCTGGCCAACGCCGCCCTGCCCCACCTGGAGGCCGCGGGCGGACGGCTGGGGCTCATCGGCAGCGTCGCCGGCCTGAAGAACAGCCCCGCCAACCTCTACTCCGCCACCAAGTGGGCCGTCACCGGCATGGCCGAGAACCTGCGAATGCATGCCACCGGCCGCGGCGTCGGCGTCACCCTCGTCAACCCCGGCATGACCGACACCGCCTTCTGGCACGGCGGCGTGCCGCCCTTCGCCCTGTCCCCCGAACCCGTCGCCGAGGCCATCTGCTTCGCCCTCGGCCAGCCGGCCGGCGTCGACCTCAACACCCTGACCATCCGCCCGGTCGGCCAGCCCGCCTGAGGCAGATCCGACACCCTGATGGCCGAGGTCACCACGTTCTCCTAGGAGATCCATCGCGCTCCTGGGAGATCCATCGCGACGCGCGCCCGCGACGCTTCCGCGAGCGCCTGACCCCCGCCGACCCACCGACGACGTCGTGCTCACCGGCGCTGTCACTTTCTGATACGTGCTCATTACGGGCCCTCCAGGAGGTCACATGTGGCGGAAGGGACAGGGGAAGACCTATAGACGCGCACGGTAATCAATTGAACACTTCTGGTGACAGCACGAGCTCGGCGAAAGGAACCTCTCATGCCGACTGCCCGCATCGCCGCCGGACAGACCGCTTCCGGACAGGGCTGGCAAGCCTACGGAGCCAATGGCATCTTCATCGACGTCGATACGAGCTCCGCCCGCTTCTCCGGCCGCCCGCACTACGTCACCTCCATCTCCGGCCCCGGCGGCAGCCAGTGGAACCTGGTCGGCCCCAGCGCCGTCTACAGCCCCACCGCCACCAGGTTCCGCGTCTACGTCAAGTGGAAGGACGGCAGCCCGCTGACGCCCGCCACCGCCCAGCAGTACGGCTGGTACATCACCTGGATCGGCTACGACAACCCCTGAGCGAGCCCGGCGCCCGCCTCCCCCGACAACGGTGGCGGGCGCTTCCGCGAGCCGCACGGGTACTGGCGCACCCGGAACACGGCCGTGCCGGCGGTCACCCGCCGGCACGGCCCGGCCCTCGGCACGGGGCCCCGGCCGTACGTCAGCAAGCCGGCGCGGATTCACGTACACGATCCGCACGAAGCGAGCCCCCGGCCCCCTGGAACTGCGAGGGACCGGGGGCTCTCTCCGAGGTTCCTGGTGCACCGACGCGCGTCACAGGGTGGCCCGCCATCACGCGAAGGCTGCGCCGATGGCGTCGCCGATCTCGTTCAGCACGTCGCGCGAGACCTGGACGTCGCGGGTGAAGGACAGGAACGCGTGGGGCACTCCCCCGACCGGCCGGTGCGTCACCGGCACCCCCGCCGCGCGGAGGGCGTCCGCGTACCGGATGCCCTGGTCGCGTAGTGGGTCGAGCTCGGCGGTGACGATGAACGCGGCCGGAAGCCCGGCGAGGTCCGGTGCGCGCAGCGGGGAGACGCGAGGGTCGGCGCCCTCGTCGGGGGTGTTCAGGTAGGCGCCCCAGAACCACTCGAGCCAAGGGCGCGTCAGCAGGGGGCCGGCGGCGTTGTCGTACATCGATGTGCTGTCGTCGAAACGGTCGGTTGCGGGATAGGCGAGAGCCTGAAAAGTGACGGCCGGCCCGCCGCGTCGCTTCGCCTCCTGTGCGGTGACGGCGGCGAGGTTGCCTCCTGCGCTCTCCCCGAACAGGGCGATGCGCTGCGGATCGGCGCAGTGTCGAGACCCGGGCCAAGGCGGCGAGCACCGAGGGTGGCCGTCGCACGCGAGACCGCATCCTGCACGCCGCCGCCGAGCTGATGTTCAAGCAGGGCGTCGCCGGCACGAGCATTCCCGACGTGCAACGCCGGGCTCAGGTGAGCGCCTCGCAGATCTACCACTACTTCGGCGACAAGAAGGGCCTCACGGCGGCGGTGATCGAGTATCAGAGCACCGTGAAGCTCGAACAGCAGCGGCCCCTGCTCGACCACCTCGACAGCATCGACGCATTGCGTGAATGGTGCGAACGCGCCGCCGTCCGCCTGGACGCGGTGCACTGCGCCGGAGGGTGCGAGATCGGCTCGCTCGCCAGCGAGCTGTCGGACATCGACCCCTCAGCCCGTCTCGGCCTGGCGACGGGATTCGCCGCGTGGCAGGCGGCGATCGAATCCGGGCTCGCTCGCATGCGCGAGCGCGGCGACCTCGGAGCCGACGAGGACGTTTCGGCGCTTGCGGTCGCGCTGCTGGCCGCGATCCAAGGCGGCATGCTCCTGTCGCAGGTGAACCAAGACGCCACCCCGTACCGCCGCGCGGTCAACGTGGTCATCGACCACATCGCAGACCGCTTCGCGGCGGCGAGAGGGTGAACGCGGCGTGACACCTCCCCGCCGATCCATCGGCTGCCGGGCTCCTGCTCGGCGCTCAGCGCCCGGAGAGGCGGGACGGGATCACGCGGTTCCCGGACGCCGCTGTCGTCACCGGGACCGTGGCGCACCCACCTGCTCCCGCGCGGCCTGGTCCAACCGGAAGAACCACTCCGGCTCGCCAGGCGACGGCTCCCGGGGGAACCGGCCATGGCGGGCGGCCTGCTCATCAGAGAGAGATTCAAAGGATGCCGCCGGAACGGCAGGGACATCACCAGGGCGAACCTCCGCCGTCACCGAACCGAAACGAGGGGGAACTGCTGGGCACCGTCGGCCCCAGCCCGCCATGGATGGGCGGCCCGCCATGGATGGCCGGCCCGCCATGGACGGCCGGCCCGCCCCGTAACGGCACCAAGGTCGCCCTCGCCCCGCCAGGGGATCTTCGGCGCGGGCACCTTTGTCACTCCTGCTATGGATTCGTCCCCGTCCAGCTCGGCCAGGCCCTGCGGTCGGCGAGGTGCGAGAATCCCGCCGACCCCTGCGCCACCCGGCACGGCCGGGTGGCGCGTCAGGCGATCAGCGCGAACTGGCGCCCGGAAAGAAGTAGTTCGGAGCGCAGGTACGGGTCCCGGGATCGCAGTGCCCACGTGACGTCGACCAGGCGGTCGATGACGGCGGTGTCCGCCTCCGTGGCCTGGCAGGCCGGCGCACGAGGCCGCCACCGTGCACGCCAAACCCCTGGATGGGGTGCCGGCAGGAGACGTGTCATGGGCCCCGAAACGGCGTTGATCTCGCGGCTTGCCTGGTGGCGCGTCCGCTCGAAACTGGCCAACCTGCTCTTCACCTTCGAGCTGCAGCGGCGCGCGGAACGGGCCGGGGCGGACCTGATCAGCGTGGCCACCCGCCCGGGCTCCACCGCCACCGGCATCATCGAGCTGGGGCCGTTGCGGCCACTGGCGGGCCTGTTCCTCAAGCCGCCAGAACGCGGCGCGGTCTCCTCGCTGTACGCCGCCCGCGAGGTGCAGCACGGCGTCCACCCCTTCCGGGGCGAGCGCGCGGACCTGGGCCGGCAGGTCGCCGCTGTAGCCAACCAGCTCGGCCTTCGCGTCGGCGAGGCCGGTGACGAAGCCGGCTTCGGCGCCGGGCCGGGCGGTGGCGATCACCCGGACGCCGAGAGCTGCGGCCAGCTGCACGGCTGCCCGACCGTGAAGCTCTCCACGCCCTCGCCGAGGGCCCCGACGGTGCCGGCGAAGTCCTTGCCCACCACCAGCGGGAAGCGGTGCTCCATCATCTGCTGCACGTGGCCGGCGGCGACCGGCAGGTCGAAGCCGTTGACCGAGGAGCCGGCCACCTTCACCAGCACCTCCCCGGCCTCGGGCTGCGGAGTGGGAAGGCCGGCCAGGGCCGGGGTGACGGGGACGGAGTTCAGCGTTACGGCAACATGGAGTGATCGTCCGGGACGCGCGCCCGTGACGGCCCGGCGCCCGGGTCGAAACCACGACGCAATGTACCGCTGGATCATCGGTGACGGGCTGGTCAGGCGTCCTCTGCCGAGTCGGGCAGGCTCGGCAGTGCGTCAGGGCACGTCAGTAGTCCGTTCTCAATGATCCTCACAGCCTGGCGGCGCGGACATCCGATCCGATTCCGCCGCCGGTCTCGGCCGCCTGCCGGAACTACGGCACCGCCCTGGTACGGGATTTCGGCCCCCCTACAGGCCGAAGGCGCCGCCCTCGATGAGAATGACCACGCCGATGCCGATCAACACGATCGGCAGCAGCGCGTGACCCCACCGGCTCAGCGCCCGGGCGACGACCGGCCGGGTGGCGAAGAACCGCCCAGCGGCACACCACACGGCGACCAGAGCCAGGAACACGATGATGTAGACGCTCATCGGGCCGACACCGGCCGTGGCGAACACCGGCACGTACACCCCGATGTTGTCACCGCCGTTGGCGAAGGTGACCGCGGCGACCTGCAGCGCCCCCGGCCCTCCGGCGCGTTCCCCCGCCTGCTCCCCCTCGGCATCATCGCGGTGGTTCTTCCACGCCTGCCATGCGGCCTTGAGCCCCAGGACCAGCGGCAGCAGGCCCAGATAGGGCAGCACCGGCTCGGGCAGAAGGGTGGCCCCGAAGGCCGCGGCAGCGGCCACCGCCAGAATGCCCAGGAACCCGAGGTATTGGCCGGCCACCACCCGCGCCGCCGCACCCCGGTGCCCGGCACCCCGGGCGAAGAACAACGCCAAGATCACGATGTCGTCGATGTTCGTGACGGCGAACAGCCCTGCCGCCTGACCGACGACGTCCATATTCACGCCGGTTCTTCCCTTTCGCCTTGACGCACCCTCACCGACCCTACAAGGTCACCCACATCCAGGCGGCTCCCGCGAGCGACTGGCCGCCGCGGCGTCGAGGGCGTCGGCGTGGCCGAGCAGGCCGGCGATCGTCGCGCAGGTCTGGCCCGTGATGCGGCGACCATCGAACTCCTCCGACAACGACGCGCGCCGAGCTGGTCGCCCCTCGGGTACGTCACCGGCTCACGGCGACCGGCGACCGACCTGCCGCCCTGAGCCTGGGCACAAGGGCGTGGGGAACCATCGCGCCGCGCCCGGCCCACGGATCGGGTCGTCAGGGCGCGGGCCGCGAAGGCGGCCGGGGTGATGCCGGTGCGGTCGCGGAAGCAGCGGCCGAAGCTCGCGGGATCGGTGAAACCGAGGTGGGCGGCCACGCCCGGGGCCATCACGTGTCCGCGCCTGCTGTCTGACGTGCCGCTTTCCGGAAAGGATGGGGGTGCCGCCGCGACCGCGCTGCTCGCGTCGCTCGGCGCCCGGCCCGCCACCATCGAGGAAGGAGACGTTCATGAACGGACCGGCCCTGCACAAGACCGCCGCCGACCGTGCGCCGGAACTTCCCGTAGCCCTGCTCGATCATTCCTTCGGCGACAACTGGGAGCTCGTCGCCGCCGGCCTGCCTTCGGCCGATCAGCCCTCGGCCGATCAGCCCGCCGACCCGCACACCTACGGCGGCGGCGCGCGGGCGGCACGGTGAGCGCGGCCGGCGACCGGCTCCAGGAGACCGCCCGCCGGACGGCCCGCGCGCTGCCCGGCGTGAGCAACGGACGCCCCTTCACCCCCCAGCTCGACGTGTACAAGGTCGCGGGCAAGGTGTTCCTGATCGTCACCGACGACCCGGACGAGCAGATCATCACGGTCAAGCACGACCCCGAACTCGCCCGCGCCTGTGTGCACGGCTACGACTCGATCACACCGGGCCGCTACCTCGACAAACGTCACTGGATCTCGATCGGGCCGGGACCCGGGATCACCGAGCGCCTCGTCACCGGCGCGGTCGAGGACTCCTACGACCTGGTCGTCGAACGGCTGCCGCGACGCGCCCGTCCCGGTGCCGGGTGAGCTCCGGGAAGTGATGGGTTACTCTCGTTTTGATGACAAGTGGTCAGTCAAGTCCGTGAGGCCGCCCTTCCGGGAGATGATCATGAGTGAGTCCGTGACGTTGCCCCTGCACATGCGGCGCGACGGCTTCGACCCCGACCCCGAGCTGGCGAAGCTGCGCGACGGCGAGGGCGTCCGCCGGGTGCACACGCCGTTCGGCGTGGACGCCTGGCTCGTCAGCCGCCACGCCGACGTGCGAGAGGTGCTCGGCGACGCCACCCGCTTCAGCAACGCCCACACCATGCGCTTCCAGCCGGTCGGCCGCCAGTACGACGAGGAGGAGCTGCGCAGGATGCGGGCGGGCAACCTGCTCGCCTTCGACCCGCCCGAGCACACCCGGCTGCGCCGCATCCTGACGCCCGAGTTCACCATGCGGCGGATGCGCCGCCTGGAGCCACGCATCCACGAGATCGTCGACGCGCACCTGGACGCGATGGAGCACGCCGGAGCGCCGGCCGACCTGGTGTCCGCCTTCGCCCTGCCGATCCCCTCCCTGGTCATCTGCGAGCTGCTCGGCGTCCCGTACGGCGATCGCGGCGAGTTCCAGCGGCGTACCGGCGCGCTGCTGGACATCTCGCTGCCGGTCGAGGAGCGGCAGGCCGCGAGCCTGGAGCAGCGCGCCTACATGGCCGGGCTCGTCGCCCGCGCCCAGGCCGACCCGGGCGAGGACATGCTCGGCATGCTGGTACGCGAGCACGGCGCCGACCTGTCCGCCGACGAGCTGGTGGGCATCGCCGGGCTGCTGCTGCTGGCGGGCCACGAGACCACCTCCAACATGCTCGGCCTCGGCACCCTGGCGCTGTTGCGTCACCCCGACCAGCTCGACCTGCTCAGAAAGGAGCCCGAGCGGATCGGCGCCGCCGTCGAGGAGCTGCTGCGCTGGCTCAGCATCGTGCACTCCGGCACGAGCAAGCTCACCACCACCGACGTCGAGCTGTCCGGCGTGCGCATCCCGGCCGGCGAGCTGGTGATGTGCGCGCTGCCGGCGGCCAACCGCGACCCCGCGTTCCTGGCCGACCCGGACCGGCTCGACATCACCCGCGGCGACCTCGGCCACGTCGCCTTCGGCCACGGCGTGCACCACTGCCTGGGCGCGCCGCTGGCCAGGATGGAGATGCGGATCGCCTTCCCGGCGCTGTTCGCGCGCTTCCCCGGGCTGCGCGAGACCGGCACCGCCCCGCGCTTCCGCTCCTTCAACGTCGTCTACGGCCTGTCCGCCTTCGAGGTCGCGTGGTGAACGGCCGGTCCGCCTTCGAAGTCGCGTGGTGAACGGCCTGTTCGGCCCGGCTGCTAGCGTTCGCCTGTGCACGAGCAGCGACAGCGAGCCGACGCGCTGCGCAACGCCGGCCGGATCGTCCGGGCGGCGATCGCGATCCTGCGCGAGCGCGGCCCCGACGCCTCCCTGGAGGAGATCGCCCGGCGGGCGGGCATCGGCAGCGCCACCCTCTACCGGCGCTTCGGCGACCGCGACGGCGTGATCAAGGCCGCCTTCGAGACGTACTTCGCCGAGGAGGTGGAGCCGCTGGTGGTGGCCGCCCGCGACGCCGCCGACCCCGGGCAGGCGCTGCGCCGGGCGCTGACGGCGGCGGTCGACACCCTGGCCGCCCACCACGGGCTGCTGAAGGCCGCCCGGCAGGCGGGCGCGTTCACCGTCGACATCGCGGCGCGGTTCATGGGGCCGCTCGGCGCCGTGCTGGCCCGGGCCCAGCAGTCCGGTCAGGTGCGGGGCGACCTCGCCGTACGGGACCTGGCCGCGATCATCGTCATGGCGCTGGCCACCGCCCACCCCGCCGATCCCGCTCACCAGGACCCCCGCCGCTACCTGGCCCTGCTGCTGGCCGGCCTGCGGCCGTCGGACGACGCCCTGCCTGCCCCCTCCCCCACCCCCTTCCCCGCCTGACCGCCGACCCCGCCGCTCACCCGTAGCCGGGCAGCTCGAACGTCTCGACGCCGGCCTCGTCGGTGATGGCCGCCACGCTGGCAGGGCGGCGCGGGCGGCCTCGTCCACCGGCGTGACGACGCCGCCCACGGCCTGCTCAGCACCCTCCGTACCACGTGACATCACCCGGGGCACGGCGGTCCGGCACGATCAGCGGTACGGGACGAGTGACTTCCAGGAAGAGACCGTCACCCAGGGGTCGGGGATGACCCGGGTCGCCGGCTCACTCGTGACCGACCAGGTCCGCGCCCACGCGCCCCGCCGCCCGCGACCGCGCGGTTCGCGCGACGAGTTCGTCCAGCATGAGGGCGACGTTCTCGGCCGGCACGGCGCCCGGCGTGAAGTGGACATGGTCCTGGAAGTCGTCGGCGAGGGTCAGGGCGACCGTTGTGGGCATGGGGGCGACTTCCAGGTCGCCGAGGATCTGCCGCAGATGCTCGACGGCGCGGATGCCGCCCTGGATGCCGTAGCCGACGAAGCCCGCGGCCTTGCCGTTCCACTCGGCGTACAGGAAGTCGATGGCGTTCTTCAGCGCCCCGGGGACGGAGGCGTTGTATTCGGGGGTCACGAAGACGTACGCGTCGTAGGAGCCGATCTTCTGTGCCCAGGCGTGGGTGTGAGGGTGGCTGTAGTGGCCGGCGCGCGGCGGGACGGGCTCGTCCAGATGGGGCAGCGCGTAGTCGGCGATGTCCACGACCTCGAAGGTCGCGTCGTCGCGGTGGGCGGCGAGGGTGTGCACCCACGTGGCGACGGCCTCGGCCTTGCGGCCCGGGCGGGTGCTGCCGACGATGATCGCCACTTTCGGCCTGCTTGCGGGTGCGGTCTGGCCGGTGATGGGCGGCTGGATCGTGGATCGCATGACGGATTGCCTTCCGGAATCGGGTGTGTGTGTACGGCTCGGGCCTCGGATCGTTGATCGGGTGGGGTCAGGGGAAGCGGTAGGCGCCCACTTCGTGCAGCACGGTGACGGCAGGCGGCTCGTCGCACCGCTCGTCCAGCGTGGCCCGGTAGTGCTGGAATGCCTCCACCTGCCGCAACACCCCGGGCCCGTCGGCCATCTCGGCCACGTCCACGAAGGTCACCCCGTCGTCGAGCTGGAAGGTGGCGTAGCGCAGGCCCTCCGGCCGGACCGCGTGCATGTCCGCGTAGACGGCGCGCAGCAGCTCCCGTTCACGCTCCACCTGTTCGGGCTTGATCTTCCAGCGGATCATCACGTGCATGGCGGGCTCCTCACTTTGGCTGTCGGGGTCGGCTGTCACCGCCGTACGGCGGCCACCGCCGCAATTTCGAACGACAGCATGTATTTCAAAATACGCGCTGTCAACTCAATGCTAGGATGAGGCCCATGGCCACCCGGAAGTACGAACAGCGCCTGCGCGCGGAGGCGGCACAGGAGACCCGGCGCCGCATCCTCGACGCGGTCTACCAGCGGCTGCGCGAAGCGCCCTCGGAGCCGGTCAGCATCGACCGCATCGCCCGCATGGCCCGCGTCGCCCGCCCCACCGTCTACCTCGTCTTCGGCTCACGCGCCGGGCTCTTCGACGCGGTCGGCGCGGACCTGCTGCAGCGCGGCGGCTTCGACCGCATGCTCCAGGCGTCGGCCCATCCCGACGCCCGCGAGGCACTGCGCGGCACGATCCACGCCCTCGTCGAGATGTACGCCGCCCACCGCGACGTGCTGCGCGTGCTCGCGTCGATGGCACTGCTGGACGCCGCCGCGGTGGGCGGCGCGGTGCAGCGGATGGAGCAAGGCCGCGCCACCGGCATGGCCGAGCTGGCCCGGCACCTGAACGATCAGGGGGCGCTGCGCCCCGACGTCACCCTCGACCAGGCCACCGACCTGCTCTGGCTGCTGACCGGCTTCGACAGCTTCGACCTGCTGCACACCGGCCGCAACCTGTCCCTCGACCAGACCGCGACGACACTCACCACCACCGCCGAACGAAGCCTGTGCCGATAGCGCCGGACGTGATCACGCCAGTTTCGATCCAGCACCCCAAGAACGGCCCACGGCGCGATCAGCGGGGCCCCAGCAGTGCGGAGATGAACGTGGGCACGTCGCGGGTGGTGGAGATCATGTCGCCGCCGGTGGAGGCCCAGGAGGGGTTCTGGCGGGCGATGTCGATCGTCTTGCGCTCGCCGGCCGAGTCCGTCCAGAGGCGCTTGGCGGCAGCCCCGCCGGAAGAGCCTGCTACGTTCCGGGCATGAGAACAGTTCCGTTCACCGGTGGTGAGAAGGAAAGCCTCCAGGCCAGCCTGGACCGGCATCGCGACGCGGTGTTGTGGAAGATCGAGGGCCTGGACGACGAGGCGCTGCGGCGCCCCATGACCGCGTCAGGGACGAACCTCCTGGGCCTGGTCAAGCATCTGGCGGCCGTCGAGTACTGGTGGTTCGCCGACACGTTCGGGCAGGAGCACGAGGAGCTCCCGTTCGATGACGAGGACGAGGACGCCGACCTGCGCGTCGACCCCGGCGAGACCACGGCCGGGGTTCTCGCCTTCTACGCCCGCGCCCGCGCGTCCTCGGACGAGGTCAGCGAGAAGTTCGGCCTCGAGGACCTCGGCACCAACGAGCGCGGCGAGAGGATGACGCTGCGCTGGGTGCTCATCCACATGATCGAGGAGACCGCCCGGCACGCCGGCCACATGGACATCCTGCGCGAGCTCATCGACGGCGCGGGCGGCGACCACCGGCGCGACTAGGGCACGTCCTGTAGATCTTGGAGACGGCACGATGCAGATCATCCCTGTGGGTGATCGCCTGAAGCGTCACGATCTGACAGATGATGAGTGGGAGCGGTTGGAGCCGTCAGTGCCATCGCCCACCTGCCGCTTCGGGGGACCCTTCGGATCACTCCACCGTGGTCCGGGTCGCCCGCGGCAGCGGCCCGCGCGGGTGCTGGCCGACAAGGCCTGCTCCTCCCGGGGCAACCGCGTCTCCCCACGCCGGCGCGGCATCAAGGCGGTCATCCCGATCGAGAAGGACCAGGAGACCAGCCCGTGGGGTGTGTGCAGCTCACCGCACTGACCGTTCCTGGACCTTGCCGGCATCGAACTCGACATACTCGATGACCGCGCCACCCGGATGGCGAATCGTCAGGTTGCGTCCGGTGGGGACCTCGTTGGGGCCGTCGAGCGTCTCGCCGCCTTCCTGAGCGACGATCGCGAAGACGTCGTCGAGGCTGTCGACGATGGCGGTGGCCTGCACATTGCGGTAGGGGGCCAGCGCCTTCGGGGTGCCCGCGACCAGGAGACAGCCGCCGATGCTCGCCAGTTCGACGTCCCGGTAGGTGAAGCGCAGTTCCGGCTGGGTGCCGGTCAGGGCGGCAAAGGTGGGCAGTGCGGTGTCCAGATCGTCGACGTAAACGCGGGCGTAGGTAGCGCGGACCGCCATCAGGGGAACCTCTTGATCATTTCGCTTTTCCCGAATTGTCGAAACGACCTTATACTGGATCCGTTCTGGAGCGCCAACCCGGTGCCGACGGCGCCGAGCAGGAGAGTCGGGATGCGATCGCAACCTCAGCCGAAGACGGCGAACCTGGACCTGGCCGCCGTGCTGCACGCGCTCGGCGATCCGATCCGCCTGGAATTGGTGCGTCTGATGGCAGCCGGCGGCGAAGTGCCGTGCAGCCCGGCGCATGTGGAGGTGCCGCGCTCCACGCTCTCCAACCACTGGCGCATCCTGCGGGAAGCGGGCATCACGCGGACGCGTGCGGAGGGTAAAGCTCGCTACATGACCTTGCGTCGTGACGATCTGGAGGACCGCTTCCCGGGCGTGCTGAGCACGATCCTCGCCTCGACCACCTCGCTGACGGTGGATGGCCAGAACGCCGGCTGATCTCACCCGGCATCGGCCGGTGTCATGACGGGCGGCCTCCCATCGCGCCGATCTACGCAAGAGTCGCTGTCAAAGATCCACAAGACGCACCCCAGTACTGCGGCCCTCCTGCGCGGACTGCCTCGGCGCCTACGCCGGGAAGCCCGCGACCTGAATCGAAGCCGAGCTCACGTGCGCCCGCTCAGCCACCCGAGCGGGCGCGCAGCACCAGGTCGTGCAGCGCCGCCTCGACGGTGGCCCGCTCAGGCAGGGCCGAGGCGTCGCGGGCCTCCTCCAGGGTCCGCGTCATCCGTTCCACGTCCGCCTCGAATCCCTCAGCCGGGGCGAGGCCGCCGGGCAGGAGGCCGTGCTCGGCGGCCTGCTTCGCGGCGACGAGTTCGGGCAGGTACGCGGGCCCGTACGCGTACAGCCGCGTCAGGTCGGCCTGCAACTCCCCCGTCCGCATGAGATGCGTGCCCGTGGCCAGCACCCGGAAGGTGTAGAGCAGCGGCTTCAGCTCCCCGGTCTTCTGGAACAACCGCCACTGCGTACGGGCGAACCCCAGGTAGTGGTGGGCGTGATGCCGCGTCAGGCAGCCGGGCGCCAGCGCGACCAGTTCCTCGTGCGCCGGCGAGGACGCCACCACCAGGGGCGACAGCACCTGCTCCAGCACGTAGCCGTTGCGGCCGAGCAGCAACCGGCAGAACTTGGCGGCGTCGTGGGTGACGAGGTCCACCTCCACGCCGTGGCGCGTCCACATCCGCGACAGCGTCTCGGGGCCGTGCCGCAGCCCCGCGACCTCCTCGACCGGCAGCACGTGCATCCCGCGCAGGTCCACGTCCGAGTCCACCGACGGGAATCCGTACAGGTGCGCCCCGCTCACCGTCGCGAACGCCAGCGGATACGGTTGCTCACCAGGGATCTCCGCCAGCCACCCGTACAGTTCCACAATTTCCCCCTTTTTCGCATGCCGATCAGTGCATTCTCCACCCCTTCGGTGGGTCCACCGGAGATCAGGTGGCGGCCGGCGCGGTGGGGATCCAGTTGCCGTGGAAGCCCGCCGGGATGCGCACCGGGACGTGCACCTCGGCGAGCGGGGGCGCGGCCAGGTCGGCGGCGTCCAGGATGGCCAGATAGCTCGTGCCGGCGCCGCGGTCGTGGGCGAACGTCATCAGGTACCCCTCGTTCTCACCCTTGCCGGCCCGGGGCACGAAGACGGCCTCACCGCAGGTGTGACCGGGAGGCAGGCGGTGCACCGCCCGTTGGCCGCCGGTGAGGTCGTAGGCGTAGATCTCCGATCGCGCGGGCTCGGCGTCGAGCGAGAAACTCGTCGTGTAGCCGTAACGGTGCGGGAGCCCGAGCACCGCGTCGGCCACCCGGGGATACTCGCTGGGCGCGTCGTCGAGCGCCTCCTCCGTGACCGCGCCCGACCTCAGGTGCAGCGTCCAGCGGTGCACGGCCGGGAGCCCGCCCTCCAGGTCGCCGGGGCCGCCGCGCCACAGCGTGGGGACGCGGGTGCCGGTGACGGTGATCGTGCCGGCCCGGCGGTCCTCGAAGGCGTTCATGGTGTGCCACACGTAGCACGGGGCGACGTCGAACCAGCGTACGGGCGCGTCGTCGCCGGCCGTGCGCGCCAGCACGCCGAACCGGGCGCCGTGCGCGTCGTCCCAGCGCCACGGCGGCCCGCCCGCCGCCGCCCCGGCGGCGTCGAAGACGACCGGCAGATCCATCAGGATCATGTGGTCGCGAGTGATGGCGAAGTCGTGGGTCATCGTCGCGCGCGGCACGTCCACGACCCGCGTCTGCAGCACCTCGCCGGCCGGCGAGACGCGGTAGCAGGTCAGGTACGGCGGGCGCAGCTGGTAGCCGAAGAACAGCAGCTCGCCCGTGATCGGGCAGGTCTTCGGGTGCGCGGTCATCGGGGTCCGCAGCGCCCCGTCGAAGGTGTGCGGCCCGATGGTGGCCAGCTCCGGTGTCACCTCGTACGGGAAGCCGCCCTCCTCCAGGGCGAACAGCCGGCCCGCGTGCGCGATCAGGTGGGTGTTGGCCGTGGTGACCCGGTAGTCGATGCGGCCGCTCTCCCGGTCCAGGGCCAGGGCCAGGCGGGAGCGGCCGGGGTGCTCGTACAGCGGCGTGCGCACGTACCGGTTGCGGTACCAGCGGGCCACGCCGCCGTCGAGCGCGATGGTGTGGATCATGCCGTCGCCCGCGAAGGAGTGCGGCGACCAGCCGGTACGCGGGTTGGGCCCGTTGCGGAAGAACTGCCCGTGCAGCTCGGCCGGGATCTCACCGACGACCTTGGACGGCCGCAGGGTCACCTCCTCGGCGACCGGCGCGTTGTTGCCCGCGAGATGCAGCGGCACCGTTCCGGACATGCTGGAACTCCTGTCGGCAGGTGGTGGGGGGACGCCGACCACCGTGCACGACGGATTCCGCGGATACCAGTCTTGTTCTTCTCGCCCGTCTCAGCCGCCCGCGGAAAGCCCAGGTGAGCCGGACGCCGCTCCGGGGCGGTCGCCCCGGAGGCGGGCCGCCCGCCGCGCCGGCGACGGGGGCGTGACATCGCTCAGGCGCGGTCGTCGTGACATCGCTCAGGCGCGGTCATTCGGCAGGACAGGTGGTGCCCGGCTCGGGCAGCCTCAGGCCGATCAGGTACGTGGTGGCGTGCTGGATGGGGCACTTCTTGCCCAAGAGGTACATGACGTGGCCGGGCCCGTCGTAGGCGACGGTCACCGATCCCGGGATCATCCCGGTGAAGCTCTCGGTCCACGCGTAGTCGCCCCACGTGCTGCCGGCGCCCAGGAACGGCGGCAGGCCGCGAGTCTTAAGTGGTCGGGACGGGTTGGCGACCTGCAGCGGCCAACCGGTGCATCCGAGCGCGTCGAATGAGGCTCCCCCAAAGTTCGGCGAGATCTTCTGCGCCTGACGGCGGAACTTCTGCAGCTGGGCGTGGCTGCTGTAGCCACGGTCATCCGCGCAGGTCATCGCCAGCACTCCGGGCGCGGCCCAGAACTGCGCGTTGCCGAGGGCGAAGTCAGCGAAACCGGATCCGTCCCCGCGTCGGGCCTTGTCGACCGCCTCGGCGAAGGCCAGCCACCGCGAGTCGTCCGGTCCGGGGTCGCCGATGAAGCCGAAGCTCCTCAGATGCCATCCGGTCAGCTTGCCCTTGCCGAACTTGGACGACGTGACCGGGATCGGCCTGCGATCGGCGTCTCGAACGAGCTTGCGCCAGACCGCCCCGGCGTCCTGCCCGTGCAACGCGCAGGCGGGAGTGTCCGCGCACCAGGTGGTGAATCGGGTGAAGACCCGTTCCAGCACGGGCAGGCTCCGCAGCGTCTGGTCGGGCCAGCCGGCGACCTGGTTGATCGTCCCGTCGAGGTACATGGCCCGGATGCGCTGCGGGAACAGCCGGGCATAGGCGGCGGCGGACACCCCTCCGTAGGAGTTGGCCATGAAGCTCAGCCGTTCCTCGCCCAGAGCCTCGCGAACCGCGTCCATGTCCCTGGCCACCGACAAGGAGTCCATGTGGGCGAACAGACCGGTCTTGTCCGCGCTCTGGCAGGCCTTGAAGGCCTTGGTCATCGCCGCGGCCAATGCCTCGTACTGCTTGCGGCCCTGTGGCTCGAACAGTGACGTTCCAGGTCGCATGCAGGATGAGGGCACCTGATCACGCCACACGGCGGTGCGCGGCGTGTAGGCGATGAGGTCGAACCTGCGCCGCAGCTCGGTGAGGTCGGCCGCGGCGCGCTTCAGGTCCTCGATCCCGTCGGCCCCGGGACCACCGGGAACCCCCAGCACGCTGCCGATCCGGCGCGCGGGCTCGGTGGCGGGCAACCGGGCCAGGTCCAGCTCGACCTTCGGCCCGTCCGGCTTGGCCCAGTCCACCGGGACCTCGATCGCAGCGCACCGCATGCCCGCCGGCATGCCCTGGCCGGCGCAGTCCCGCCAGGCCGGCCGCGCGTCCCGGGCGGCGAAGGCCCCCGGGGTCATTCCCGCCAGCGCCGCCACCGTCACACCGATGACCACCCCTCTGGTCCCGCCGCGTCTGAGCCGCCGTTTGATTGTCGTCATGGTGATCACTCTGGCGACACCGGCCGGTCGGCCACCACCGGGACGTCCTCCGTGTTGGTTTCGGGAGGTCCCCACAGGGCTGTCCGAAGGTTCTCCCTCAAGCGTGTCCGTCAGGCCGGCCGGGGCGCGCGGTCAGTGGCAGCGCAGGTCGATCCCGGCTTCGTGGCCTCCGTCGAAGAACTCCACGATGACGTCCCTGGACCCGTCCGCTCGCCATGATCCGCGCGGGCTTGACGGTACGTCCCGCAGGGCCGCCTCCCCCGCCGCCCAGCCGGCCGCCCCCAGCCCGGCCCGCGAGCCGTCCACTCCGACGGTGATCATGATGTCTCCTTCGGTTCGGCGATCGGCGGCCGTCGCCCGGCCGCGCACGCGCTACGGCGCTGACAGGGCCGCCGCCTTCCGCAGCGCCGCCCGCGCGTCCGGGACGGGGTCGCCGTGCCCCACGCACGCGATCTCCGCGTCGAGGTCGGCGAGCCTGCGGAACGAGCGCAGCAGCTCCTGCCGGTCCATGTTGAACACCCCCGGCATGACCTGCCCGTTGACGTGCGCCACGGTGTCGCCGGTGAACAGCACGCCCGCCCGGGGCAGGTGCACGGCGATGCTGCCGGCGGTGTGCCCGGGGGTGGCGATCACGTGGGCGCCGCCGCCGAAGGCGATCAGGTCGCCGTCCTCCAGCTCCCGGTCCACCCGGCACGGCGGGGCGGGCGGCAGCAGGTGGGCGCCGAGGCTGCGGTGCAGCGCCCGTTCCTCGTCGGTGAAGTTCGGCGGCGGCGCCGGCACGTCACCCCTGATCACCGGCGCCTCCGCCCGGTGGGCCAGCACCTCTGCCTCGCCCCACGCCGCGACCGCCGCCGCGCCGCCGCAGTGGTCCTCGTGGTAGTGGGTGAGCACGACCCGGCGTACGGCGTCCGTACGCAGGCCGAGCCGGCCGATCGCCGCGGCGATCTCGTCACCGCTGGTGGCGATGCCCGTGTCGATCAGCGTGAGCGCGCCCGCGTCGTTCCACAGGTACGCCTGCCCGAACGCGAGCCGCAGCAGGGTCAGCTCCGGACGGATTGCCACGATCTCCACTGTTCCGCCTTCCTTCTTTTCGCGACGACCAGGTAACCCGGTCGGAGCCGCCGGCGTCCAACAGCGATCCGCGCCGGATTGACAACCGTTCGTTGTCAGTCCATCCTCCTGGCGTGGACGCGGACATATCGGGCATGCGCGCTTTCGTGGTGACCGCCGAGGAGCTGCACTTCGGCAGGGCGGGAGCGCGGCTGTTCGTCAGCCAGCAGGCGCTGTCGAAGCGCATCCGCAGGCTGGAGGACGCGCTGGGCGCCGCGCTGTTCGAGCGGACCACCCGGTCCATCCGGCTGACGGCGTCCGGGCGGCGCTTCCTGCCCGCGGCGGCCGAGGCGGTGGCGGCCTTCGACCGAGCCGTCGAGACGGTCCGCGCGGCCGACGACCCGGTCCGGGTGGACGTCTACGACGAGCGGTTCACGCCGCTGCGCCTGGTGCGCGAGGCCAGCGAGCGCGATCCCCGGATCCGGGTGGAGCTCAGCATGCGGCAGGGGCTGGCGGTCGCGCTGCCCGCGCTGCGCAGGCAGGAGATCGACGCCGCCTTCGGCAGGGTGCACGACCTGCCCGGGCCGTGGCCGCCGGAGCTGGCGCACCGGCTCGTCCGCCTGGAGCCGCTGGCCGCGTTCGTCCCGGAGGACCACGCGCTCGCGGGAAGGAGCGAGCTGCGGCCGGTGGACCTGCGGGCGGGCGGCATCGCCATGCCGGACCCCGCGGGCGCCGCGGAGTGGCGCGGCTACCTGGAGCGCCTCGCCGCCCGGCTCGGTGCGCCGCTGCGCTTCAACGCGCCCGCGATCGGCGTAGGGCACCTGGTGGAGCAGTTCCTGGCCGAGAAGAGCGCGGTGGGGCTGGGAGAGCTGAGCATCGACGCCGCCGGGAGCGGGCTGCGCCGGATCCCGATCGTCGAGCCGACCCCGCTCATGCCGTGGTCGGTGGTCTGGCACCGGCGCAGCCCGCGCCCGCTCCTGCGCTCGCTGCTCGCCCAGCTGCGGCCCGCGCGCCTGCCCGATCCGGCCGACCCGCGTTACTGGGTGCCCGAGGTCGACCAGGCCGCCCCGGCATGAGCCCTGACGTGGTGACGACCGCGCTCGCCGTCCCCGGTGCGGCCATTCGCCGCATCGGCCGCAGCGCGCGGGCGCCGGAACGCCGGGACATGGACGAGGGCGGCCGGCGAGGCGATGCCCGGGCCGGTCCGCCACTCGTCACGTCGTCGCGCAGGGCCTAGGACCAGGCGTGCCACCGCTGGTCAAGGTTGAGGTGGCAGTCCCACAGCACCAGGCGCGTGCCGTTGGCGGTGCTCCCCCTGTCCGCGAGCCCCACGCACTTGTTGGACGGACGGTTGACCAGGGCGAAACTTCCGTCGCTCAGCCCTCGCACCACCCACTGCTGGTCGGGGTTGAGATGACAGTCCCACAGGACCAGCCGGGTGCCGTTGGCGGTGCTCCCGGCGTTGGCCAGCCCCACGCACTTGCCCGACGGGTAGCCGGAGGCGTAGCTCATGAGCGAGTACAGCGGGTTGCCGAAGTACCACCACTGGTCGGGGTTGAGGTGGCAGTCCCACAGGACCAGCTCCGTCCCGTTGGCGGTGCTCCCCGCGTCGGCCAGCCCCACGCACTTGCGCTGGCTGGTCGCGGTGCTCTGGAAGTAGTAGGGCTGGGTCGCCGCTGCGGCCCGCCCCGCGCCGTACTGCGTGGCGCCGGCCGAGGCGGAGGCCGTCGCCTGCGGCTGGCCGAGCAGGAGCAGGCAGACGCCGGACAGCACGGCCGCCGCCAATGACAGCGGCCGGCGGAAAACGACTGACATGTTCGTCCCTTCCTGGTAACGGTACGGCGAGGCCGCCATCGCGGCGGCCATGCCCGAACGATGTCCCGGCACGGCGCGGCGGGGCACGCCCCGGCGAGAAGTCCGTACAACTCCGTACAGCAGCCACCGGGCGTGACCGGCCAGAGACGGCCCGCGGTTCGCCGCCAAGCCCAGGTCCGGCGGCCTGCCCCGGGGCGCTCGATCTGCTCGATCGTGATCGGTTATGTACAATGACCGCATGCGTTCCTGATCTTGTTCCGGCCCCGCGTCGGAGGCCCTCCGGCCCCGTGGGGTAAGCGTTCCGGCAGATCAGGTCTCTCGTGTTCATCGCTCCTCGCTCCCTCTCGCCCGCTCCGGCTTCCGGCCGTGCGCGCGGGCCACCCCGGATCCGGCGTCAGCCGGCCCGATCGCACCACCGAGGAACACCATCGAGGAGACACGATGATCGATACTCGCCTTGCCGGGCAGAACGTCCTGGTCACCGGAGGAGCCGGGAACATCGGGGCGGCGATCAGCCGCGCGTTCGCCGTCCAGGGCGCACGCGTGGCGATCCACTATCTCGCCCAGGACCTTCCCGCCGCCGCGGACGCCGAATGGGCCCACATCACCCCGTCGGCCGACGAGGCCGGCAAGCTCGCCGCCGAACTCGGCAACGGCTCCTTCGCCATCAGCGCCGACCTGTCCGAACCCGGCGCCGCCTCCCGGCTCGCGGAAGCCGTCGCCGCGCGGGCCGGGTCGATCAACGTCCTGGTCAACAACGCCGCGCACTGCGAGCTGCCGGACGGCGTCGACACGCTCACCCACGGCTCGCTGGAACGCCACTACCGGGTCAACGCCATCGCGCCGGCGCTGCTGACGTCCGAGGTGGCACGCCTGCGCCAGGGCGACGCCCCGCGGTGCGTGGTCAACATCACCACCGACGCCGCGCGGGCGTTCCCCGGCCAGACCGGCTATGGGACGTCGAAGGCCGCGCTCGAAGCGCTCACCCGCTCCATGGCCCTGGACCTGGCGCCTCGGGGCATACGCGTGAACGCCGTCGCCCCGGGCCCCGTCCAGACCGGCTGGATGGACGCGGAGCTGGTCGCCCGGGCGACGGCGATCGTGCCGATGGGCAGGGTCGGCGAGCCGGCGGACATCGCCGACGCGGTGGTGTATCTGGCCTCGTACCAGGCGCGCTGGATCACCGGCCAGGTCCTCCAGGTCGCGGGCGGCCACGCGCTCTGACCACGCCTCATGACGGCTCAGGACGACCCGTCGTGGACGGAAACACCTCGGTGAAACCTCCCGGGCAGCGTCTGAGCGCCGCGACGGGTCGTCCGGAAACGGGTTGCGCGACCATCCGATTCGTCCTCATAATCTCCGCCATGATCGAGAACCTTCCCTTCCTGCCGCCCGTCACCGCCGATCGTCCGGTGGCGGCGCGACAGCAGATCCGCCGACCATGGAGGTCGATGCTCGTCCGGGCATGATCGCCGCCCTGGTCGCGGGGCTCCTGGCCGGCTATGGCATCGCCATCCCGGTGGGCGCGGTCGCGACATACCTGGTGGCCCTCACCGCTCGGACGTCGTTGAGGACCGGCGCCTTCGCCGCGCTCGGAGTGGCGACAGCCGACGGCCTGTACGCCTTGATCGCCGTACTCGGCGGCACCGCACTGACCCCCTTCATCCAGCCGGTCGTGGTTCCTCTGCGATGGGGAGCCGCGCTGGTCCTGATCATCATGGCCCTGCGGGGCACGGCGACGGCGATCCGTCAGTATCGCCGGCGCCACCGGCCCGCGAGCGCGGGAGCCATGTCGCTCAGCCCGGGACGCGCCTATTGGGCGCTGCTGGGCATCACGATGCTCAATCCGCTCACCGTGATCTACTTCGCGGCGCTGGTGCTCGGCATCCAGACCACGGCGACCCCGCACGTCCTGGAGCAGGCCGTGTTCGTCCTGGCCGCCTTCGCGGCCTCGGCCAGCTGGCAACTGCTCCTGGCCGGTGGCGGGGCACTGCTGGGCCGGGTCATGACCGGCAGCCGCGGGCGGCTCATCACCGCCCTGGTCTCCGGCGCCCTGATCACCTTCTTCGCCCTGCATCTGCTCCTGTCCGCTGCCTGACGGCGCGTCGCCGCCGGCGTACCCATCCCTGTCCGGGGCCGTCGATCACCATCCGAACGACGGCCCCGGACACGATCAGCGAGCCGGCGCCAGGCCGGGGTGCCCAGGTAGCGGACTTGGTGTTGCAAAACCGTCATAAGCGCCTGCGTGTACGAGTGGGGCAGCGGGGCAGTGCGAGGCGGATGGGGTCAACTCCTGCCTCCGGATCGCGGCGCCGGCTCGTCACTCTGCTGATCGCCGTCACGCTGCTCGGCATCACCGAGTCCATGATCGGGCCCTACCTCGTTCTGTTCGGCACCGAGCGGCTGCGGTTGTCCGTACTCGAGATCGGCGTCTTCATCTCCCTCACAGCGGTCAGCGGCATGGCCGCCAGCCTCTGGCTCGGCCGTCGCTACGATCAGCGTCCCGGCCGGTGGCCGGCGGTGCTGGCCGCCTCGCTGGCGGGGACGGGATACCTGTCGCTCCTGGCGACCCCGTCGTACCCGCTGGTGCTCCTCATCGGCGTGGCCTTGCTCGGCGCCGGCAGCGCGGTGTTCCCGCAACTCTTCGCGCTCGCCAAGAGCCACACGGACGGGGCGGCGGTCAGGACGGGCGGCACGCCCGTCCTGCGCTCGGCGTGGTCGCTCGCCTGGGCGATCGGCCCGCTGGCGGGGAGTGCGCTCGTGGCCGGGCCCGGCTACTCCTGGCTGCTGATGGGCACCGCCTGCGGGTTCTGCCTGGTGGTCGTGGCCCTGCTCGGCCTCGACGCCCGCCCGCCGCAGGTGTCCGCGCCCGTCGAGACCGCCCCCGACCGGCCGCTCACCTCGCAGACCGTGGCACTGTCGATCGCCGGCTTCACCCTGTTCCACGTCGCGATGTTCTCGGGGGCGGTGGCCCTGCCGCTGTACGTCACGCAGGTCCTGCACGGCTCGGCCGGCTCGGTGGGACTGATGTTCAGCGTCGGCGCGGTGGCGGAGATCCCCGCGGCGCTCGCGCTGCTGCTGCTGCCCCGCCGCTGGGACAGGAGCCGGGTGATCCTGGCCGGCATGGGGCTCATGGTCGTGTACTTCGCGCTGGTGACGGCGTTCACCGGGATCGTGGCGCTGGTGCTCGTCCACATCGCCCGGGGCGTCGCCATCGCCGTCGTGGGCGCGCTGGGCATCAGCCACATGCAGGACCTGCTGCCGGCGGCCCCGGGCCGGGCCACCACACTGTTCGCGAACGCCGCGACGGCGGGCTCCCTCGTGTCGGGCATCGCCGCCGGCGCCCTCTCCCACGCCCTCGGCTACCGCGCGGCCCTGCTCGTCTGCGGCGTGCTCAGCGGGGTGGCGTGGCTGCTGTTCCTCCTTGCCCGGCGCCGGGCATCGGCCGAGACAGAGAAGTGCTTCCCCGAGCCTGCGCCACCACGCTGAGCAGCCGACGACGCACCGTGCCGCCGGGACGGTGCCGCCGGGACGGTGCCGCCGGGTCAGGAGGCGGGACGCAGCAGGCCGTACAGCCGGTCGATCTTGCCGGCGTCGGCGATGAGCGGCAGCGTGTCGAACGTCAAGCTCCAGTCGGTGACCTTGCCGTCGCGGTGGCCGAAGCGTTCGATGACGCCGTAGGTGATCTCGCGGCCCTGGCTGCGCACGGTGCCGTACCACTCCTG
>NZ_JOAG01000031.1 GCF_000725485.1 Nonomuraea candida
GGGTAGGCGCGGGTAGGGGGTGGTGGGGTGGGATATGGAACGTTCCTGCCGGGAGCCGGGCAGATTTCGGCAAGGGAAGGCCCTGGAGGACAGCGCGAGGAGATTAAATGGTTTCCAGGTAGGAAATAGGTGCTACGAGGTGATGCTCCATGAGGCAAGCCACCGCGGCGATCGTCAAGCCGCTGCCCGACCGGCTCTTCAAGGTCCACGGCAACAGCGCCGAGATGCGCTGGGAGTCCATGTCCGGTCTCGGCTACCACACCCCCAACGACCGGTTCTTCGTCCGGAACCACACCTTCACCCCGGACATCGACGTCACCACCTGGAGCCTGCGGGTGCACGGCGCGGGCGTGCGGCGGGCGCTCGAGTTCGGCTACGAGGACCTGCGGGCCATGCCGGCGCGCACGTACGACGTGGCGATCGAGTGCGCGGGCAACGGGCGGCGGTTCTACCGCACCCAGCAGCACGACGGCGCGCCCGGCACGCAGTGGGGGCTCGGGGCGATCGGGGTGGCGCGCTGGCGCGGCGTGCCGCTCGCGTACCTGCTCAAGGAGGCCGGGCTGCGGCCGGAGGCGGTGGACGTGCTGCCCGCCGGGCTCGACGCGCCGTTCGAGGAGCACGGGCACGTACGCCGCCCGCTCCCCGTCGGCAAGGCGCTGGACGACGTCCTCGTCGCGTACGAGATGAACGGGGTTCCGCTGCCGGCGGACCATGGATTTCCGGCGCGGCTGGTGGTGCCGGGATGGGTGGGAATAGCGTCCATCAAGTGGCTCGGCGACATAGAGGTGTCCACCGTGCCGCTCTTCACGCCGTGGAACACGATCTTCTACCCCGACGTCACGACGCAGCCGGTCAAGAGCGCGTTCGAGCTGGCCTGGAACGCGCGGCTGCCCGTCTCGGGGCCGCACGTCCTGCGCGGGCGGTCCTGGTCGGGGCGGGGCAGGATCGTCCGGGTCGAGGTCAGCCTCGACGGCGGGCTGACCTGGCGCGAGGCGGAGCACCACGGGCAGCATCTGGTCGGCGCCTGGTTGCCCTGGCACGTGGAGTGGGCCCCGCGGCGTACGGGGACCCGCCTGCTCATGGCCCGCGCCACCGACGAGACCGGCGCCACGCAACCCCTCACCATTCCCCGCCACCCGTTCGGCTACCACTTCGACGCCGTGGTGCGCCATCCGGTGCACGTCGTCAATGGCTAGGAGATCACCGGGGGCCGGCCGGCGACCACCTCGCCGCCGCCGTCGGTCCGGCGGCTGCCTCGCCCGCCGGGGTCCGGCCGGTGGCCGCCTCGCCGTCCCGTACGGCGCCGGGGAGATTTTCACCGGCCAGGGCCGGACCGGCCCTTTCCTTGACCCCCCGTACGGCAGCCTTGAATTCATCTGGCGGACCCGCGCGGAAACCTCCTGGAAATCCCCCCATGTGACGCTGCCCCCACCATGGGAGAGGGAGGACCGATGCGCCGGCTGACCGCACTCGACGCCCAGTTCCTCAACGTCGAGACGACGACGACCGCCGCGCACGTGGCCGGCCTGGCGATCCTCGACTCGGCGGACGGCTCGGTCAGCAGGGAGGCGCTGGCGGAGCTGCTGCTGGACCGCGTCCCCCTCTCGCCGGCGCTCAGCCTGCGCCTGGCCGAGGTGCCGCTGGGGCTCGACCACCCGTACTGGACCGCCGACCCCGGCTTCGACATCGACAACCACCTCTTCGAGATGACGCTGCCCGCGCCGGGGGACGAGCGGCGGCTCGCGGAGGTGGTCGCGCGCCTGCACGCCCGGCGGCTCGACCGGGCGCATCCGCTGTGGGAGATGCATCTGATCAAGGGACTGCCGGACGGGCGGGTGGCGGTCTACACGAAGGTGCATCACGCGGCGATCGACGGCGTCTCTGGCGCGGAGACCCTCGCCACCCTGCTCGACCTGACCCCGGACGGCCACCTCACCCGCCGGCGGGGAGCCCTCGTCCCCGTGACGAGCGCGCCCGGCCCGGCCGGGATGCTGGCCAGGGCCGCCGTACGCGCCGCCACGCACCCCGTGCGCGCCGTCCGCTCCGCCCTCAGGACGGCGGAGGACCTGGACGCCATCCCGGTCGTGGCCGGCGTGCCCGGCGCGAAGCTCATCGCCAGGGCCGCCCGCCTGGCGGCCGGGGACCGGCACCACCGCCCCGAGCTGCCCGTCCTCACCCCGCCCCGCACGCCGCTCAACGGGCCGGTCAGCGCCCGCCGGCGCCTCTCCTTCGGCTCCCTGCCGCTCAAGGACGTCAAGAACGTCGCCGCCGCCCACGGCGTGAGCGTCAACGACGTCGTCATGGCGTTGTGCGCCTCGGCCCTGCGCTCGTGGCTGGGCGAGCGGAACGCGCTGCCGGAGGCGCCGCTGATCGTGGGCGTGCCGGTGGCGGTACGCCGCGCCGAGGCGAAGGAGCGGGCCGGCAACCAGATCTCGGCCATGGTCGCCCCTCTCCCGACGAACCTGCCCGACGCCCGGGACCGGCTGCGTGCCGTGGGCGCCGCCATGGGCCGGGCCAAGCGGCGCTTCGCGCTGGCGCCGGCGACGTGGCTGAGCGAGTTGTGCACGATGCTGCCCGCGCCGCTCACGAGCCTGGCCACGCCGGCGCTCTTCCGGCTGGCCGGGCTGGCGTTCCCGCCGGTCAACCTCATCGTCAGCAACGTCCCCGGCCCGCAGTTCCCGCTGTACATGTGCGGCGGCCGGATCCTGTCCTACTACCCGCTGTCCGTGCTGACCGACCTGAGCGGCGGCCTGACCATCACCTGCTTCTCCTACGACGGCATGCTCGACTTCGGCCTCGTGGCCTGCCCGGAGCGGGTGGACGACGTGTGGAGCCTGCTGGGCCACCTGCGTACGGCGCTGGACGAGCTGCTGGACGAGTTGCTGGACGGGCGGGCGGGCGACGAGTTCCGCGACGGGGCCTGAGCCCGGGCGGAGGAGGCTCCGTCCCGCGGCGCCACCCCGGACAAAGCCACGCGAGACTGACATGTAGCATGTGAGACGTAAATGTCTCATTTGCTACAGGGGTGCGTCATGGCGTTATCGCGTGATCAGCTCATGAAGGCGGCGATCCACCACCTCAACGAGAGCCCCACCCTCTCGATGGCGCAGCTCGCCGCGGCCATCGGGATCAGCAGGGCCACGCTCCACCGCCACTTCAGCAGCCGGGAGGAGCTGCTGGTGGCCCTCGCCCAGCGCGCCCACGACCAGTGGGGCCGGGTGCAGGAGAGCTGCGGGATCGCCGCGGCGACCGCCTCGGGCGACCCCGAGGTGATCGCGACGGCGTTGCGGGAGCTGCTCACCCAGGTGATCGACGTGGCCGACGAGTACGGCTTCGGCCTCACCGACTACGCCCTCGCCGCCCACCCCGACGTCCAGCGCCAGTACGAGGAGCTGGAGGAGCGCGAGGTCGCCTTCTACGCCGCCGCCCAGCGCGCCGGCGTGCTCCGGGCCGACGTGCCGGCGCGGTGGGTGAGCAACACCGTGTACGGGCTGCTCGTCGCCGTGCGGGAGAGCCTCTACCAGGGCGACGTCGCCCGCCGCGAGGTGCCCCGGCTGCTGCTCACCACGTTCATGCACGGCACCGCGCCCCGGCCGGAGCCGCGACCCGAACCGCGACCCGAACCGCGACCCGAACCGCGACCGGAGAGGAACTCATGACGATCGCCACGTCACCCGTCTCGACGAGGAGACGGTGGGCGGGCCTGGCCGTGTTGTCGGCCAGCGTGCTGCTCGTGGTCATGGACATGACCATCCTGAACGTGGCCCTGCCCGCCATCTCGGAGGACCTGCGGCCGGACTCGCTCCAGCTGTTGTGGATGGTCGACGCGTACGCGCTGGTGCTGTCCGGCCTGCTGGTCACCGTGAGCGCCCTGGGCGACCGCTGGGGCCGCAAGCGCATGCTGATGACGGGGTTCGCGGTGTTCGGGGTGGCCTCGCTGGCGGTGCTGGTGGCCGACAGCGCGGTGGCGGTGATCGCCGTACGGGCGCTGCTCGGCGTCGGCGGCGCGATGATCATGCCGTCCACGTTGTCCATGATCCGGAACCTGTTCACCGACCCCGCCGAGCGCGCCCGCGCGCTCGGCGTGTGGGCGGCGATGGCCGCGGTCGGCGCCGCGCTCGGGCCGATCGTGGCCGGGCTGCTGCTGGAACGTTTCAGCTGGCACTCGGCGTTCCTGGTGAACGTGCCCGTGATGGCGGTCGCGATCGTCGCCGGCCTGCTCCTGCTGCCCGAGACCAGGAACCCCTCCCCCGGCCGCTGGGACGCGCTCGGCACGGTGCTGTCGATGGCGGGCATGGTGGCCCTGGTCTACGCGGTCAAGAACTTCGGCAAGTACGGCATCACCTCCACCGGCGCCCTGGTGGCGACCGTGGTGGCGGTGGTGACGCTGACCTGGTTCGTGCGGCGGTGCCTGCACCGGGCGGACCCGCTGCTGGAGATCAGGCTGTTCCGCAGCGCGCCCTTCTCGGCCGGGGTGGTGACGGCGCTGACCACCTCGATCGCGATGGCCGCGGTGATGCTGCTGCTGGCGCAGTGGATGCAGCTCGTGCAGGGATACGGCCCGCTGGAGACCGGCGTGCGCCTGCTGCCCGCCGCGCTGGCCGCCATCGTCGCCTCCCCGCTGGCCCCGGCGCTGGCCAGGCTGATCGGCGCCCGTACGGTGCTGGCCGGCGGCCTGGCCCTGACCGGGGTGGCCTTCCTGCTGCTGTACGCGGCCCCGAGCCCCCTGGGTTACTGGCCCGTCGCGGCCGCCCTGGTGCTGATCGGCGTCGGGAACGGCTCGCTGGCGATCGCCTCGGCCGCGATCATGTCGGGCTCCCCCGCGGCGAAGTCGGGCAGCGCGGCGGCCGTCGAGGAGACCAGCTACGAGCTGGGCGGGGCGCTGGGCGTGGCCGTCCTGGGCAGCATCGCGGCCGCCGTCTACCGGGGCGAGCTGTCGTACGCGGGGCCGGGCGCCGGGGTCGTCCGCGAGTCGCTGGGCGGCGCGCTCGACGTGGCCAGGGAGCTGGGGGCGGCCGGCGGGCGGCTCGCCGAGCAGGCGCGGACGGCGTTCACCGACTCGCTGATCCTGACCAGCGGGGCCGGGGCGCTGCTGATGCTGGCGGGCACGCTGGTGGTGTGGTTCCTCACCCCGCGCCACCTGGACGTGTCGTCGGCCGACCAGCACCACTGACAGTGCCTAGCGGTCCGGGCCCGCGACCTGTTCGGCCACGCGGCCGATGCGGGCCAGGCGGGCCAGGGCGGGGCGGGCGAGCACTTCGCCGATGTCGTGCAGGGCCACGATGAGCTCCTCGACGCCGTCGAGCGGCATGTCGGGCTCCCTGTTCAGCAGGATCCCCCGGTAGTCCTCGGGCGAGACCGTCCCGCCGGGCAGCTCGACGCGTTCGTTCTCGGCCCGGAACAACACCGGCACGGACGTGTCGAGGGCCAGGGCCAGGGCGGTCAGCTCGGCCGCGGTGAAGGCGCGCTGGCCGCGCTCGGCCTGGTGGACGGCCTGGCGGCTCCACGGCCTGTCCAGGTAGCGCCCGAGGGCCTCGCCCAGCTCGGTCAGCGACATCCGGCGCTCGGCGCGCAACCGCGCGATCTGCCGCCCGATGGCCTCTTCCACCCGCATCCCCGCACCCCTCCCCTTCGTTGTCATTCCGCACAATGACGGCGACAGTCAGTCATTGACAGGCGCGCGTCCCGGCCGTACTGTAAATGCCCAGAGTTCCCCGTCAATCTAGTCGATGACACGACCGATGGTGAGGCACGAACATGCAGGACATCGTCATTGAGGTGGCCGGACCGGTCGGCGACTGCGCCGTGCTCAAGATCTCCGGCGAGGTCGACGTGTTCACCGCTCCCAAGCTGCGCGAGCAGGTGGTGGACCTCGCGGCCAAGGGCGTGGTGCACATCGTCGCCGACCTGAGCGCGGTGGAGTTCCTCGACTCGACCGGCCTGGGCGTCCTCGTCGGCGGCCTCAAGCGGCTGCGCACGCAGGACGGCTCGCTGGCGCTGGTCATGACCACCGACCGGATCGCGCGCATCTTCCGGATCACCGGGCTCACCGCCGTGTTCGCCTCCCACGAGTCCGTGCACGACGCGATCGCGGCCGACCCGCACTGGACGCAGGCCGTCGAGGCCGAGGCCGGCGGCGTCGCCGACTGGTGCCGCCGCCACGACTTCCCCGCCTGACATCCACCCCGGGCCCATCACCTGCCCGGCCGGGGCGGGTGCGGGGTCACGGGCGGGAGGCCTCGTCCAGGATGGCCAGCTCCTCGGGGCCCAGGGTCAGCGCCGCGGCCTCCAGCAGCGGCTTCAGCTGCTCGACGCTCCTGGCGCTGGCGATCGGCGCCGTCACCGTGGGCTGGGCGGCCAGCCAGGCCAGGGCCACCGAGGCGGGCGCCGACTGCCGCTCCCCCGCCACCCGGTGCAGCGCCTCCAGCGTCCTGCGCCCGTGCTCGGTCTCCAGATAGGCGCCCGCCAGGCCCGCCCGCGGGCTGTCCACGGTGGCACCGGGCGCGTACTTGCCGGTCAGGAAGCCGCGCGCCAGCCCGAAGTACGGCGTGCTGGACAGCCCCTCCCTGGCCACGACCTCCCGCAGCTCGCCCTCGTAGGCGCGCTCGACCAGGTTGTAGGGCTGCTGCAGCGCCACGTACCTGGTCAGCCCCTCCTCGTCGGCGGTCTTGAGCGCCTCTGCGAGCCGCGCCGCGCCGTGGTTGGAGGCCCCGACGTAGCGGACCTTGCCCTCCTTGACGAGCGCGTCGAACGTGGCCAGCGTCTCCACCATCGGCGTGTCGTGATCGTCCACGTGCGCCCAGTAGAGGTCGATGTAGTCGGTGCGCAGCCGCCGCAGGGAGTCCTCGACCGCCGTCCTGATCGTGGCCGGCGCCAGCCCCTTCAGCCCCTCCAGCATGCCGACCTTGGTGGCCAGCACGACGGAGTCGCGGTTGCGGCGGTCGGCCAGCCACTCGCCGATGATCGTCTCCGACGTCGACTCTCCGGTCGCCCAGTACGGGTAGACGTCCGCCGTGTCGATGAAGTTGCCGCCGCCCTCGATGTACGCGTCGAGGACCGCGAACGAGGTCTCCTTGTCGGCCGTCCAGCCGAAGACGTTCGTGCCGAGCGATATCGGGAAAACGGACAAGTCCGTGGTGCCTATGGATCTCATCTCGCTATTATCCGCGCAGCCGAAAAGGAGACTGCGATGCGGCCCCGGTTAAAAGGATGCCTGGTCGGAGCGGTGGTGGCCGGCGGTTTGTTCCTGGCGGGCGTGGCGGTGGTGCTCGTGATGCGGCCGGGGGCCGACATTTCGGTCGGACCGGAACCCAGGGCCTCGGCGAGTCGCGGGAGCCGGGTCGTCGAGGAGCGGCGGCTCGACGAGCGCAGGATGGAGCTGACGATCCGGTCGGACGCGCTGGCCGCCACCACGAAGGTGCGCCTGCTGCTGCCGCGCGGCTGGGAGTCGCGTACGGACTGGCCGGTGCTGTGGCTGCTGCACGGCGGGCTCGACGACGAGACCTCGTGGACCGCCAAGACCGACGTGGCCGCGCTCACCCGCGACACCGGTGTGCTGGTCGTGATGCCGGACGGCGGCGAGTGCGGCAGCTACTCCGACTGGTGGAACGGCGGCGCGGGCGGCCCGCCGCGCTGGGAGACCTACCACCTGCGCGAGCTGCTGCCGCTGCTCGAAGAGCGCTACCGGGCGGGCCCCCGGCGCGCGGTGGCGGGCTACTCGATGGGCGGCCAGGGCGCCATGCTGTACGCGGCCAAGGGGCACTTCGCGGCGGCGGCCTCGTTCAGCGGCGCGCTGGACATCCTCGCCCCCGGCGTGCCGCAGGCCGTGCTGGCCGGGACCGCGATCGGCTGCCTGGGCACCGACGGGAGGCGCGTCTGGGGCGACCCGGAGCGGCAGCGCCGGATCTGGCGCGCGCACAACCCCTATCACCAGGCCGAACACCTCAAGGACGTCGAGCTGTACGTCGCCGCCGGGCAGGGCGACCTGGTGGAGGACCTGGCGAACAGGGCGGCCAGGTCGTTCACCGGGCGGCTGAAGGAGCTGGGCATCCCGGTGCGCACCCACTTCCACCGGGGCGGCCACAACCACACGTCCTGGCAGCGCGACCTGCACCGGGCCTACCCCCTGCTCATGTCCGCGATCGGCGCCCGCCCGGCGGGGTGAGGGCGGTCAGTTGACGCGGTCGACCAGGGCGTGGCACACGTCGCGCAGGTCCGCCGCGCCGGGCAGGACCTCGTCGAGCACGCCGAGCGCCGACGACACGTAGTGGTCGGCCAGGGCCCGCGCCCGGTCGCGCCCGCCGGCCTCCTCGACGAGGTGGGCGGCGTGGCGTACGGACTCCTCGTCGGGGGCCCCCGACCGGAGGACGGCCGACAGCTCGCGGGCCGCCGGGCCGCCGGCGGCGAGGGCGGCCAGCACGGGCACGGTCTTCTTCTCGCGCCGCAGGTCGCTGTACACGGGCTTGCCCGTGACCAGCGGGTCGCCCCAGATGCCGAGCATGTCGTCCACGATCTGGAAGGCCACCCCGAGGTCACGGCCCATCGCCCACATGCGGTCGGCCAGCTCCGGCGCGCCGCCCAGCGCCACGCCCGTCGCCGCGGCGGCGCCCAGCAGGCCGCCGGTCTTGCCCGCGGCCATCTCGGCGTACTCGTCGAGGGTGACCTCGCCGGGGCCCTGCCAGGGGCGGTTCTCGAAGGCCATGTCGGCGGTCTGGCCCTGGACGAGCTCGATCAGCGCGGCCGACAGGTACGGCATCGCCTCCGGCCGGTCGGCGAGCCGGCCGACGGCCAGGGCCAGCAGCGCGTCCCCGGTCAGCAGGGCGGGCCCGACGCCGTACGCCTTCCACAGGGCCGGGCGGTGCCTGCGCAGCTCGTCGCGGTCGATGATGTCGTCGTGCGCCAGGGAGAAGGCGTGCACCAGCTCCACCGCGACGGCCCCGGGCAGCGCGGACTCGGCGGTGCCGCCCACGGCCTCGGCGCTGAGCAGCGCGATGGCCGGCCTGAGCGCCTTGCCCACCCCGCCCTCCTGGGGCCGGCCGTCCACCTCCGACCAGCCCAGCGTGAACGCGGCCATCCTGGCCCCCCAGGGGTGGAGCACCGAGACCGCCTCGCGGAGAGCGGGTTCGAGCAGGCGGCGGCAGCGGGCCATCGCCTCGCCGCCCGGCGGGAGGACCTCCGGACGGCCCGGCGGGACGGGGCCTGGACGACTGACGTTCATCAGGTGCTCCCGCTTCAGATCGATCTTGAAGTTACATGCAGAAGCATGTGATACTCCATCATCGGTTGACATCAGTCATTACATGTTCGTTATGTGAGACAGATGCCCACGCACCAGACACGCATCCCCGGGCGGACCGGCGGCCGGCCGGGCGTTCCCGCGGTGTCCACGCCCCGGAAGAAACACGTGGTCAGAAGGGCCGAATGTGGAGTCGCGACCGGAATCACGCATGAAACGCGCGGCCATCATTCCTCCGTGAACGAGCAAGAGGGCAACATCCCTCCATTTGCCCAAGCTTGATCATACACGAACTTTCATATGATAATCACTCAAAGAGTGATAAATCCTCACATAGCCGACTTCTAGCTACATAACGCACCCGATCGGGGACCGCAGCCATGCCGCACGCCACGGATACCTCCGTGTCCACCCCTCACGTCATCCCCTTTTACCGGGCATTGCCCCGCTTGGTAAAGGACCCGGTAACCGAGCTGGCCGGCATGGGCACCGAGGCCGCCGGCCAGATCGTCCGGGTCAACCTCGGTCCCTTCCGCCCGTACCTGGTCTCGCACCCGGAGCACGTCGAGCAGGTGCTCAAGACGGAATGGACGAAGTTCGCCCGCGAAGGGATGTTCTGGCGCCCGCTGCACCGCGTGACCGGCCAGAGCATCCTCGGCGACGGCGACGGCTGGGCCTCCACCAGGAAGATCCTCGCACCGCTGTTCACCCCGCGCTACATCGACTCCCTGGCCCAGGACATGGCCGACATCATCGACGAGTGCACCGTCGGGCTGGAGGGCTTCGCCGCCACGGGCCGGCCGGTGGACGGCGCGCACCAGATGACCACGATCGTCAACCAGGCGGTCATCAAGGTGCTGTTCGGCGGGCGGATCTCGCGGGACACGGCCGAGCGGCTGGCGCCGGAGTTCGCCACCTGCGCGACGTCGATCGGGTTCCGGCTGCTGTTCCCGTTCGCCCCGTACTCCATCAAGGTGCCCGGCGACCGTGCCTTCCTCAGGTCGGCGAAGAAGATCGACGAGATCGTGTACCCGCTGATCGAGCAGGCGCAGCGCGAGAACAGCCGCAACAAGGAGGTCGTCTCCGCGCTGCTGTCCGCCCGGCTGGAGCACGATGGCAAGGCGGACCTGCGGCAGGTGCGCGACGACCTGGTGAGCATCTACGGCGCGGCCTCGGAGACCACCGCGATGTCGCTGACCTGGCTGTGGTCGGTGCTGCACGACCACCCCGACGTGAACGCCCGGCTGCGCGAGGAGATCGACCGGGTGGTGGGCGGCGAGCCCGTGCGGCCCGAGCACGTCACCCGGCTGCCGTACCTGCGCATGGTGCTGCAGGAGCTGCTGCGCGTCCACCCTCCGGGGTGGATCATCCCCCGGCAGGCCGTGGAGGACACCGAGATCGGCGGTGTGCCGATCAAGGCGGGCTCGCAGGTGCTGGTCAGCCCGTACACCACGCACCGGCTGGCGGAGTTCTGGGACCGGCCGCACGAGTTCGACCCCGACCGCTGGGCGGACGAGAAGGCCGTGGTGAAGCACCGCTACTCGTTCTTCCCGTTCGGCGCGGGCCCGCACGTCTGCCTCGGCCAGCACCTGTTCTACGTCGGGGCGCCGCTCGTGATCGCCAACGTGCTGAGCAGGTACCGGCCGGAGCTGACCAACCCGCAGCGGCTGACCCCGGTGCCGGGCGCGTCCGTGCGGCCGAAGGAGAAGCTCTGGCTGCGCCTGCACCCCGCCGACGGGAAGCGGGCCGCGTGAACGCCGTGCGCACCGCCGCCTTCGCCGCGGCGGCCGACCTCACCGCGCTCGCGGACGACCTCGTCCGGAGCCTCATGCTGCGCCCGTGGGGCCAGGTGTCGCCGTCGGTGTACGAGACCGGCCGCGTGGTCTCGCTCGCCCCCTGGCTGACCGGCCACCGCGAGCGCGTCGACTATCTCGTCGGCGCCCAGCGCCCCGATGGCTCCTGGGGCGCCCCCGACGGGTACGGCCTGGTGCCGACGCTCAGCGCCACCGAGGGCATCCTGGCCGCCCTGACCCGCGACGACCCCGGCCTGGACCGGACCGCCCTGCTGGAGCCGGCGCGGCGCGGCCTGCGCGTGTTGGCCTCCTGGCTGGGCGGGCGGCTGGAGCTGCCCGACATGCCGGCGATCGAGCACATCGTGCCCTGCCTGGTGGCGCTCATCAACCGGCACGTCACGGCGCTCGGCATGGACCACCCGCCGCTGCCGCTGCCCGAGGGGATGAGCTACGACACCCTCCAGCTCGTCCGCTCGTGGATCAGCTCGGGGGCCGAGGTCCCGGAGAAGCTGTTGCACGCCTTGGAGATCGCCGGGGACGTGGCCGCGGGCGCCCCCGGCATCCGGCCGACGCCCATCGGCACCATCGGCGCCTCCCCCGCCGCCACCGCCGCCTGGCTCGGACACGGGGACGTGAGCGAGGCCGGCGAGCCGGTCCGCGCGCACCTGGAGGCGGTCGTCCGGCTGCACGGCGGGCCCGTCCCCGTCGGCCTGCCGATCACCGTGTTCGAGCGGAGCTGGGTGCTGAGCTGGCTGGTACGCGCCGGCGTGCCGGTCGAGGTGCCGCCGGAGATGCTGGCCGACATCAGGGCCGCCGTCGCCTCCGGGGGCACGCCCGCCGGGTACGGCCTGCCGCCCGACGCCGACACCACCTCCGTGTCGCTCTACACGCTGGCACTGGCCGGGACGCCGTACGAGCCGGACTGCCTGTGGGACTTCCGCACCGGCACCCACTTCTCCACCTGGCCCGGCGAGCAGGGCACGTCGGTCAGCGTGAACGCGCACGTGCTGGATGCCTTCGGCCAGTACGTGGCCCGTCGGCCCGCCGCCGCGCCCCGCTACGCGGAGACGATCGCCGACCTGTCCGCCTGGATCGCCGGCCGCCAGCAGCCGGACGGGAGCTGGACCGACAGGTGGCACGCCTCCCCCTACTACGCCACGGTGAGCTGCGCGCTGGCGCTGGACGCCTTCGGCGGGCCGGCCGCGGCCCCGGCCGTGCGCGCGGCGGCCGAGTGGGTGCTGGCCTCCCAGCGGGCCGACGGGTCGTGGGGCCGCTGGGAGGGCACCGCGGAGGAGACGGCGTACGCGATGCAGATCCTGTTCCTGACCGAGGGGCGGGCCGATCCGCGGCGGGCGGAGGCCGCCAAGCGGGGCCTGGAGCACCTGACGCGCGGCACGGGGGACGAGCACCCGCCGCTCTGGCACGACAAGGACCTGTACGCGCCGGTCGCCGTCAACCACGCCGCCGTGATCGCGTCGTCGTACCTGGCCAGGGCCCTCTCCTAGCCGCCATGCCGCTCCACGTCCCCCGCCGGGACCGTCTCCTCACCGCCGCCGCGCGTCTCCACGGCCGGGACCGTTCACCTGCCGCCGTTGTGCGTCTCCACGTCCACGGCCAGGTCCCGCACGGTGTAGGCGTGCGTGTCCCTGGCCATGTACCAGGCGCCGTTGAACGCCACGCTCCTGCGCTGCCCCTCCGCCACCCCCGCCAGCTCGGGGGGCAGCTCGGCGAGCGCGGCGGCGAAGGCGGCGTTGAGCTCGGCGATGTGCGCGGAGACACGTTCGACGGCCGCCTCGATGCCCGTTCCCGCGCGTTCCAGGATGAGCACCGAGTTCGGCTTGCCCTCCCGCCGCTCGCGCTCGAACGTCCGAAGGTCGTTGGCCAGCCGCATGCACTCCGCGCCGAGGGCCGTGGCGCGCTCGATCGCGGCCCAGTGGCCGGGGTCGGCCGGCTCGGGGCCGCAGACGCCGAGGGCCGCCGCCCACCACGTCCGGTAGAGGATGGTCAGGCCGCCGTTGGCCACGTACCGGTCGTAGCCGGGCCAGGGCTCGCCGCCGATCGCCCACCTGCGTTCCAGGGCCATGGCCGTACCGGCGAGCCTGAGCTGCTCCAGCAGGGACGGCGTGTGCGCGGCGGCGCCGGGGTGGGCGCGGAACCGCTCGCACCACGCCCGCCACGCGCCGAGCGCCGCCTCCATGGCGGCGTCGGGGGCGGCCTCGGCCTGGGCGCCGGCGTCACTGGCGGCCCGGGCGTCACTGGCTGCCTCGGAGGCTGCCTCAGGGGTGGCCTCGGCGCCGGTGGCCGCGAGGACGGCGCGGATGCGGCCGAAGAAGGCGGCCACGTCGCCGTCGGACCAGTCCCCGGCGATGCTGTCGGCGATGTCGTCCATCCCGAACAGGACCGCGGTCAGCGCGCCGAGGTCGGCGATCTGGTCGCGGCGGGCGGCGGGGAAGGTGGCGGCGGCGGACAGGCAGCTGAAGGCGAGCCGGCTGGAGGCGCTGCCGCCGTCGGCGAACAGCGAGGTGTGGGGCCGCAGGAGCACGTCCGCCTCGGGCACCGCGTCGAGCGCAGCGGCGAGCACGGCGCCACGGTCGCCCTCGGGCACGCCGGCGAGCTGGTGGGAGGCTTTGAGCAGGCGATCGGCGAGGTCGTTGCGGATGCCGAAGTACGCGGAGGTGGGGTCACTCACGCGCGCAGGATATCCATTTTATGCCATTTTTGACTAAGTCAGTCAAAAATCGGATATTTGCGCGCAAATGGCCTTCTGTTGCTTGAGGGGCACTTTGCGCCTGCGCTACAGTTCCGTGATCGACAGCGAACATCGCCGCCACCGAACCGGCGGCCAGCACACGATATGACATTCTCAGGGTGGGTAAAATGGGCTTCCGCAATACGTCACTGCGGACCAAAGTAACAGCTCTGCTACTCTCCCTCGCAGCGCTATGGGCCTTCGCCGCATGGGTCACCCTGCGTGAGGGCGTCAACCTCCTGTGGGTCACACAGGTCAACGACAGCATCGTCGAGCCCAGCGAACCACTGCTCGTCGAGCTGCAGAAGGAGCGCCGGGTCTCGGCCGTCCACCTGAGCGACAAGGCGATCCGCTCTCGTAAGGATCTTCAGGACCAGCGTAAGAATACCGACCTCCAGCTCACCACCTTCAAGGAGGCGGCCGGCGCCACGCTGGTGAGCTGGGCCACCGACGAAGAGGGCCAGGAGCGGCTGGCCGAGGTGTTCCGGCGGCTCGACACGGTCAAGCAGACCCGGCAGGCCGTCGACGCCGGCCGGCTCAACCGCGTGTCGGCCACCGACGCCTACAGCGAGGTCATCGACTCCATCTACAGCCTCTACGGCTCGCTCGCCACGCTCGACGACAAGGAGCTCGCCGGCGACATCCGCAACCTGCTCGCCCTGAGCCGGGCGCGCGACATCATCACCAAGGAAGACGCCCTGCTGTCCGGCGCGCTCGTCGGCGGGCGGCTCGCGCCCTCCGATCACGCCCAGTTCACCCAGGCCGTGGGCGCCTGGCGGATCATGGCCGACCAGGCGGGCAGCGAGCTGTCCGACGTCGACCAGGCCGCGTACAAGAAAGTCATGCAGGGCCAGTCGTTCACCCGGCTGCGGGACCTGGAGACCCTGATCTCCGAGCAGGGCCCGCAGATGGGGAGCCTGCCCTTCAGCTCCGAGGCGTGGCGCACGGCGACCGACCGCGCGCTGGCCGACCTCAACACCATGGTGCTCACCGCCGGTGACCGCCTGGTCGAGCGGTCGGTGCCGGTCGCCGTCAACGTCATCGTCCGGCTGGTCCTGGCCGGCGGTCTCGGCCTCATCGCGGTCATCGCCTCGATCGTCCTGTCCATCACCACCGCGCGTGCCCTGTTCGCCCAGCTCCAGAAGCTGCGCGACGCGGCCCACGAGCTGTCGGACGAGCGCCTGCCCGGCGTGGTCGAGCGCATCGGCCGCGGCGAGGAGGTGGACGTCGCCAAGGAGGCCCCCGCGCTCGACTTCGGCGACGACGAGATCGGCCAGGTGGGCCAGGCGTTCAACACCGTGCAGCGCACCGCGATCGCCGTCGCCGCCGAGCAGGCCGAGCTGCGCCGCAGCATCCGCGACATCCTGCTCAGCCTCGCGCGCAGGACGCAGGGCCTGGTGCACCGCCAGCTCACCGTCCTCGACGTGATGGAGCGGCGCGAGACCGACCCCGAGGAGCTGAAGGAGCTCTTCCGGCTCGACCACCTCGCCATCCGCATGCGGCGCAACGCGGAGAACCTCATCGTCCTGTCCGGCTCCTCCCCCGCCCGTACGTGGCGGCGCTCGGTGCCCATGGTCGACGTGGTCCGCGGCGCGCTGGCCGAGGTCGAGGACTACACCCGCGTCTCACTCATGCCCATGGGCGAGGTGGTGCTCGTCGGCCGGGCCGTCGGCGACGTCATCCACCTGCTCGCCGAGCTGATCGAGAACGCCGTGTCGTTCTCGCCGCCGTACACGAACGTGCAGGTCAGCGGCCAGCTCGTGGCCAACGGATATGTGATCGAGATCGAGGACCGCGGCCTGGGCATGAAGCCCGAGGACCTCGACGCGGCCAACCGGCGCATCGCCGACCCGCCCGAGTTCCGCATCACGGGCACCGCCCGCCTGGGCCTGTACGTGGTCAGCCAGCTCGCCAAGCGCCACGACATCCAGGTGGTGCTCAAGGCGTCCCCGTACGGCGGCACGACGGTCGTGGTGCTGCTGCCGCAGGAGCTCGTCCAGCTCGACCCCACGCCCGAGCCGCAGGACGGCGACGGCAGGGAGCGGCTGCCGCGCCGGCAGACGGCCACGGCCACGGCCACCGGCACGGCCACCACCACGGCCGCGCGGCCCGCCGCCCTGGCGGAGAACGTGCGCACGCTCCCCTCCCGTCCCGCCCCCGCTTCCCCGCCCGCCCCCCGGCCCCGCCCGGAGACCATGCCAGGACCCCGTCCCGACACCCGTCCCGACACCCGTCCCGGCACCCGGCCCGGCACACAGCCCGACGCACAGCCCCACGACCGGCCCGAATCCGTGCCCCGACCCGCGCCCGCCCCGGAACCACAAGCCGAAACGCCAGCCGAACCGGAGCAGCGACCTGTGACCGAGTTCACCCCAGGGGGGCTCCCGCTCCGGGTGCCCCAGGCAAACCTGGCGCCAGCGCTGCGTGACGACACGCCCACGCAGCCCGACTTCGAGGAGGACGATGACGAGCGCTCGCCGGAGGAGATCCGCGCGATGATGGGATCTCTGCAGTCTGGCACCCGTCTCGGCCGCTCCCAGGCGGCCAAGATGCTGGAGGAAGAGCAAGGAGGTGACGCATGACCCCCACCGCGGGCACCGACCTGAACTGGCTGATGGACGACCTGGTCAACCGGATCAAGGAGACCGAGCACGCGATCGTGCTGTCGTCCGACGGGCTGCTCATGGCCTCGTCCGCCGGGCTGCAGCGGACCGACGGCGAGCATCTGTCCGCCGTGGCCTCCGGGCTGCAGAGCCTGGCCAAGGGGGTCTCCGACCACATCTCCGCCGGCCCGGTCCGCCAGACGGTCGTGGAGTGGAAGCACCAGTTCCTCATCGTCACGGCGGCCGGCGAGCGGGCCTGCCTGGCCGTGCTCTGCGCCCAGAACGCCGACATCGGGCTGGTGGCGTACGAGATGGCGATGATGGTCGCGCGGGTGGGCCAGTACCTCACCTCTGGCGCCCGCAACGCCCAGGCCGCCGCCGGGAGCGACCGGTGAGAGGCACGGACGAGCCCACGGACGAGCATTGGGTGGATCCGGAGATCATCCGGCCCTATGTCGTCACGCGCGGCCGTACCCAGCCTGCCCACGGCAGGTTCGACCTGATCTCCATGGCCCTGGCGGTCGGTCCGCCGCCCGGGCCCGACGCCGGGCTGGACCCCGAGCACCTGCGCATCCTGCAGCTCTGCCGCGAGCCCAAGTCCGTCGCCGAGATAGCCGCATACCTGGACCTGCCGGCCGGCACGATCCGGGTGCTGCTCGGCGACCTGTTCGACCGCGAACTCGTCTCTGCCCAGGAACCACGATCCGAGGTGGACATGCACGACATGAAGATGTACAGGGCGGTGCTCGATGGTCTTCGCTCGCTCTGAGCGTCCGCGCCTGCCGACGGCGATCAAGATCCTGATCGCGGGCGGGTTCGGCGCGGGCAAGACGACGATGGTGGGCGCGGTCTCCGAGACCAGGCCGCTGCGCACCGAGGAGGTCCTGACCGACCGCGGCATCGGCGTCGACGACCTCACCTCGGTGGAGGCCAAGCGCACCACCACCGTGGCGATGGACTTCGGCCGGATCACGCTCGGCAACGACTACGTCCTGTACCTGTTCGGCACGCCCGGGCAGGAACGGTTCTGGTTCGTGTGGGACGAGCTGGCGGAGGGGTCGCTGGGCGCGGTCATCCTCGCCGACACGCGCCGCCTGGCCGACTGCTTCCCGTCGGTCGACTACTTCGAGCGGCGGGGCACGCCGTTCGTGGTGGCGGTCAACTGCTTCGAGGGCGCGCCGACGTTCGAGCTGGACGAGGTACGCCTGGCGCTGCAGCTCAACCCGTCGATCCCGATCATCATGTGCGACGCCAGGAAGCGCGACTCCAGCCGCGAGGTCCTGATCACCCTGGTCAAGCACTCGGCCCGGCTCCGAGCGGAACCGGTCGGCAGCTGATCCCGGCCCGGCCCACCCGGCCCCCGGACATTCGGGGCCGGGTGGGCCTGGCGGCGCCCGCCGGCCCCGCCGTTCACTCCGTACCGTCCAGATGCGGGTCCAGATACGCGTCCAGGGCCGCCGCGCCCCGCACCATCGCGCGCCCGCGGGCCGACAGTCGCGCCTGCCAGTCGCGCAGGGCGCCCTCCAGGGGCTCCAGCCCGCCGGCCGCGCGAACCTGCCGGATCAGCGGCGCGATCTGCTCCAGCAGGTAGCCGCCCCTTCTGAGCTGGTGGACGAGCTGGGCGTCCCGCACGTCGGCCGCCGTGTAGACGCGGTAGCCGGTCTGCGGATCGCGTCGCGGCTCGACCAGCCCGGCCCGCTCCCACTTGCGCAGCGTCGCGGGCCGGATGCCGAGCCGCCGGGCCAGCGGCCCGATGAACGTGGCGCCGCCGGGCGCGAGCGGCTCCCCCGGCCCCGGCGGACCCACCGGGCCCGGCACGTCCGGCGAGGCCGGCCGGCGCGGCGAGCGCGGCGTGTCCGGCGAGCCGGGCATGTCCGGCGGCGAACCCGGCGGCCCCAGGGCGCGTAGCGCCTGCTCGACGGCGCGCAGGGTGCGGCGGTCGTCGAGGAGCTGGGCGTGGCTCTCGTCGATGAGCCGCAGCGCCTCCTCGGTCGCGCCCCGGTTGACCGCCTGCATGATCGACGTCGCCGTCTGGTGCCCGTGGCCGGGGATCAGGGCGAGGAACGCGCGCAGCGCCCGGGCGTGGCGGGCGGTATAGGTGCGGTAGCCGTGCGCGGTGCGGCCCGCGGGCGGCAGGATGCCGGCCTGCTCGTAGTTGCGGACGGCCTGCGTGGACAGCCCGTGCTCGCGCGCCAGGTCCACCGGACGGAGCCGATCACCGGCCATGGCGACCTCCCTCGTTGAGGCCTGACGGGCCAGTACGCCGGAGTCTCCCGGTGAAAGTCTCAACAGAGAGTTCAACGATACCGTAGAGGGTAAGGAGTCGGCTCCGGCCGGCAGAACAGGAGTCGCCATGCCCGCCCGCCCTTCGCTCCGCGAAGCCGCCCGCGATCTCGACGTCGAGGGCGCCGCCGCCGTCACCCGGTTCCTCCGCTCGCTGCCGGCCCGCCCCCGGCTGCTCGGCCTGGGTGAGGCCATGCACGGCGAGGAGCCGTGCACCGAACTGCGCAACGAGATCTTCCGCGAGCTCGCCGGGCACGCGGGGTTCCGCGCGATCGCCCTGGAGAGCGACTGCCTGGCGGGCCTGGCCGTGGACGCGTACGTCCGCACCGGCGAGGGCTCGCTGGACGACGTGATGCGTACGGGCTTCAGCCACGGCTTCGGCGACTCGCCGGCCACCCGCGAGCTCGTCCGCTGGATGCGCGAGCACAACCGCGACCGCCCCGCCGCCGACCGGCTGCGCTTCTTCGGGTTCGACGCCCCGATCGAGATGATGTGGGCCGCCGGCCCGCGCCGCCCCCTCACCGCGCTGCACGGCTACCTGACCGCCCACGGCGTGCCCCTCCCCTGCACCCTGGACACCCTGGATCGCCTGCTCGGGCCCGACGAGCGGTGGACCGACGAGGCCGCCGCCATGGACCCGTCACGGTCGGTGGGCAACTCCCCTGACGTGGCCGAGCTGCGCCTGCTGGCCGACGACCTGGTGCCGCTGCTGACCGCGTACGCGCCGGACCTGCTCGCCGCGTCCTCGCCGGAGGAGTGGCGGCGGGCCGGCCTGTACGCGCGCACGGCCGTGGGCCTGCTCCGCTATCACGCCACCATGGCGAGCACCGCCCCCGACCGGGTGTGGCGGCTGATGAGCCTGCGCGACGCGATGATGGCCGACAACCTCCTGGCCGCCGCCGAGCACGGCCCGGTGCTCGTCTCCGCCCACAACCGCCACCTCCAGCGGGAGAAGAGCACCTGGCAGCTGGCCGGCATGGCGCTGGACTGGTGGTGCGCGGGCGCCATCGCCTCCGCCCGGCTCGGCGACGGCTACGCCTTCCTGGCCGGGGCCCTCGGCGGCGTACCCCACCAGGGCCTGCCCCGCCCCCACCCCGAGACCGTCGAGGGCCTGCTGGCCACGCTCCCGGGCGACCGGCTCCTCATCGACTCCCGCACCCTGGCCGCCGCCCTCCACGACCAGGACCTCAGGCCCGTGCCCCGCACCGACATCGCCCGCAACTACGGCTACTTTCCCCTCGACCCCGCCCACCTGACCGAGACCGACGGCATCCTCTTCCTCAAGACCCTCCCCGAACCACCCCCGCAAACGGTCTGACACCGGGCAGGGCTCAGGCCAGGGTGGCCCACTCCTCGCCGTGGAACGGCAGGTAGCCGCGCGGCACCGAGCCGTCGAGCCGCACTCGGAGGCGCAGGTTCGCCGGGGCGTCGGCATCGTTGACCTGGGCCACCCGGAGGTTCATGGCACCCGAGTCGCGCACCCGGCGCACGTATTCGAGCAGGAGGTCCGGCACCCAGCCGAGCGCGTCGCCCTCGCGCGTGACCAGTAGCGCGTGGCCGTTCACCGGGTTGTCCGGGTCGTCACGCAAGGTGAGCATGTCACCCTCGCGAAGCCGCGCCACCCGTGACTCCGCGCCCTCCCGGTGGCGAAGGCCGTGGACGAAGAAGAACGTCGACGTGCGGCCGTCGGGATCGACCTGCGGCTCGGGGACCAGGAAGATCGAGTCTCCGGCCCGCCGCCCACCGGACCTGCCGAGCACCGTCAGCGGAGGCGAGCCGTCGGGCAGGCCGAGCACCGTCAGGTATCGGACGTAGTCGGAGCGACGGGGGCTCATCAGCCGCTGGCTGAACAGCGGGAAGAGAACCGGAGACTCGTAGCGGCGTTCGAGGTCCTCGAACCCGAGCAAGGGCCTGAACCCCGGGATGTCCATCACCCGCCGGAGGTAGGCGAAGGCGTATCCCGCATCGCTCTGCTCGAGGAGCCCGATGGGCGCGATGCGCCGGCTGGCCCGGTCCTGCAGCGCGACCACGAGGCGGGCGGTCCCCGTCGGCTCCCGGAGACACGACGACGAGGACCTGCGCGGATCAACCATCAAGGAGCCTCCTCCTGTTCGCGTCCATGAGCTCCACCGCGAACGTACGCGCCGCCTCGGACATTTCCGGGACCCGCGCGGCGAGAGCTGCGAAATGAGCCTTCTCGCAGGCGGCCACACGGTCAAGCCAGTATTCCCGGACGGAGGCGCTGACAAGCCCCAACGCGTGCCTGGCGAAGTCCGTCAGCGGCACCTTACGGCATCCCTCGAATCTCCAGGCGGTCCCCTTACGCAGGAACGCCTCCCAATCCCTGCTGCCGCCGAGGATGCGCCGCCGATCCGCGTCTGTGAGGCTGAAGCCAAGGCTGGTCGCGTGATCGTACGAAGGGCACAGGAGGGAGTGATCCCTCTCCGGCCCGATCAGCACCGCCCAGTTCGCCGGATGCCGATCCCGGTTGGCGATCAAGGCGTCCAGCACGGTGTAACCCGCGAACACGTCGAACGCATCGAATGCGGCCGGTCCGCCGAAACCCGGTGGCCGGCCGAAGCCGTGCAACGCTCCACGGACGTTGTCCAGGGTGTGCCCGGCGTGCCGCTTGTCCATAGGGTCATGGATCTCTCCCAGATACGTGCTGAGCAGCAGGAACCCGGGCTGCAACTGCCAGCCCTCAGGTCTGACGTCGTAGGACACACACCCTCGGCGACCGGACCGGATCGCCAGATCGATGTCGGCTCTGGGAACGCCGAACAGCGCCGCCACCTCCGAGGCGAGCTTCTCAGGCCAGTGATCGGCTTTCTCGGCCGTGTCATTACGGGTGTTGGGCTTGAACAGAGCGCGGCGGCAGGGCTGCTCTCCGCTGCTGAGCCAGAGCTTCTCCTCCGAGCCGTCAGCCTCGTAAAGATCGACCGACCAATCGGTCACGTCGACGATGGGAAAGGACTCGGCCACGATGAGGAACCGTACAGTAACGGTCCGCGCACGGCGCGGCGATCGGGGAGGAAGCGGGCTGCCGGCACGCGGTTGTCGGCACGGCGGCCGCCCACCGGTCCGGGGGCGGGATGCGGCGCAGGGTCCGGGGGCGGGCGGCTCGCGTAGGGGTGGTGGTCACCAGGTTTCGACGGTGAACGCGCCTCTGCGGACGGCCAGTTCCAGCAGGTCCGTCTCCACCGCCGCCAACGGGTCGTCGAGGGGGATGCGGAACGTGCGGATCTGGCTGGGGCCGAAGTCGGCCGTGAGCCTGATCCCGGCCATCGGGATGCGCAGGGTCGCGACCCCTGCGCGGCCGGTCGTCTCGACGGCGCGGACCACCAGGTCGCGCGGCGTGTCCTCGTGCAGCTTCACCGCCGTGACCATGACCTGCCCGCCCCCGTCGTCCAGGTAGCCGCGGGCGGCCGGCAGCGGGCCGTCATGGCAGCTCTCCAGCATCGCCCGCACCGGCGAGCCGAGCAGCGCGGCCCGGCGGGTGAGCCCGGCCGCGCGCCAGTCGCCGGCGTGCGGCACCAGCAGGTACGAGAACCGCTGCGTCCCCTGGTCCTGGTAGGAGTAGTGGCCGTCGGGGTCCAGCAGCCGGGGGTCGTGCCAGGCGTAGACCGGGCTGCGCACGACGGTGACGCCGATGCTGGGGCCGCGTCCCGGGCCGGGCGGTGAGACGTCGTAGCCGTGTTTGGCGTTGTTCACCACGGCCAGCCCGGCCCGCGTGCCGTTCACCGAGCCCGACAGGTCCACCCACGACTGGGCCGGCTCCTCCGCCCCGTCGACGGGCCTGGTCAGGTGGGCGAACGGGATCTCGTACGTGGCCGCCGGCCCCTCCAGCCCCACCGGGAAGCGCAGCTTCAGCAGGTGCGCCCGCTCCCGCCAGTCGAGCGTGACCCGCACCTCCACGGCGTCGTCGTCGCCCGCGCCCAGGATGAGCTCCTCCACCAGCGTGGAACGGCCCCACGCGCGCTCCACCCGCAGGCGGGCGCGCAGCGGCCCGTGCTCGCGCAGCACGACGCCGATCGTCGCCATCTCCTCGCCGGGCCAGTCGTAGGAGACGACGCGGTGGCCCCAGGTGTCGGTCGGGTCCGCGCAGATCTGCGTGTGCGGGCCCGCCGCCCCGGCCAGCAGGTCCACGCCGGTGCGCTTGTCGAGCAGGCCGGACAGCCGGCCGGTGACGGGGTCGAGGTCCAGGCGGAGCACGTCGTTCTCGAGGTGGCGCTCCGAGGCCGACAGGGCGCCGCCCGGATGCCCGCCGGGGCCCGGCCGCAGCCGGTAGAGGCGGTAGCCCAGCGCGGGCAGCGCGGCCAGGAACACCGTGGCGCCCCGCCCTTTGTCGTCGGTGGTGGCCACGGGCTGGATGCGCTGGCAGGGCACGCCGGCGCCGCCGGCGTCCACGACGTGCACGCCGCCCGGGGCCAGGCCGTACTGCAGCTCGACGCGGGTGGTGACCGGCCACGGGTGCGGGTTGAAGACGACGACCGGCTGGGTGCCGGCCTCTTCCGGTACGGCGATGTCGCGGGCGATCACGTTGTGGGCCCTGGTGATGATCCGCTTGGCGCCGGCCACGGCCTCGCCGAGCTGGTCGCGGGCGTCGTCGTAGGCGGGCTCGATGGCCGAACCGGGCAGCACGTCGTGGAACTGGTTGAACAGCACCTGCTTCCAGGCGCGTTCCAGGTCGGCGCGGGCGTCGTGGCCGGCGATCGCGGCCCACCGCTCGGCCGACAGCACCGCCGCCTGCGCCCTGCGCTGCCACGCCTTGATCCCGGAGTGCGCGGAGTAGCAGCCGGCCGCGTGGTGCTGCAGGTCGTCGCGCCACACGGCCAGCTCCGCCAGCCCCTGCTCGCCCAGGCGCTTGGTCATCTCGTCGAAGTAGCGGCGCGGCGAGGACATCGTCAGCTCGCCGAACGTGCCCATCCGGTCGTAGCGGTGGATGGACTCGATGTTGGCCCGGGTCGGGCCGCCGCCGTGGTTGCCCACCCCGTAGAAGACCATCAGGTCGCCGAGCGAGCGGTCGAGCTGGCCCAGCGCCTTCTCGGTCTGGCCGGCGACCTCTCCGGGCGGGCTGCAGTATTCGTACGGGATCCGGTACGCCAGCACCCGGCTCCCGTCCGGCGCCTCCCACCAGAACAGCGTGCCGGGCAGCTCGCTCTCGTGCGGTCCCGGGCGCAGGAAGCAGTAGGAGTCCATGCCCTGGCCGCGCAGGATGGCGGGCAGCATGGCGTTGTGGCCGAACGGGTCCACGTTCATCCCGACCGAGGCCGTGACGCCGAACTTCGCCTTGAGGTAGCGCTGGCCGTACAGGCCCTGGCGGACGAACGACTCCCCCGACGGCATGTTGCAGTCGGGCTCCACCCACCAGCCGCCCGCCATCACCCAGCGGCCCTCGGCCACCTTCTCCCTGATCCTGGCGAACAGCTCGGGGTCGGACTCCTCCACCCACGACAGCAGCACGACCTGGTCGCAGGTGAAGATGAAGTCGGGGTACTCGTCCATGCGGTGGATCGCCGACCAGAACGTGGCCCGCGCCTCCTGGTAGCCCTCCTGCCACGGCCACAGCCACACCGGGTCGAGGTGGGCGTTGCCGACCATGTGCAGGGTGCGGCCGGGGGTGGCGGCCGGGCGGCGCGCCGGCGGCAGGCCGGGCGGCTGACCACCGGAGGGCGCGTTCGCCATCGGCGCCACCCGCCTCCCAGCCGCGGTGCCGGACGCGGTGCCGGACGCGGTGCCGGACGCGGTGCCGGACGCGGTGCCGGACGCGGTGCCGGACGCGGTGCCGGCTCCGGGTCCGCCGGGTTCGGGTCCGCCGGGTTCGGGTCCGCCGGGTTCGGGTCCGCCGGGTTCGGGCTGGAGGGCGGGGCGGTCAGGGAGGCCGGGGCCGGTCATGCGGCCGCCCATGCGTCGACCTTCTCGCTGATCAGGTGCAGCATCAGTGTGTGGATCTCCTGGATGCGCGCGGTCTCGGTGCTGGGGGCGAGGAGGAGGCGGTCGGCGAACCGGGCGGCGGCCCCGCCGTCACCGCCGCCGAACAGCACGGTCATCGCGCCGTTGGCCTGCGCGGCCCGCAGCGCGCCGACGACGTTCGGCGAGTTGCCGCTGGTGGTGAAGGCCGCCACGACGTCGCCGGGACGGGCCAGCGCCCGGACCTGCCGGGCGAAGACGTCGTCATAGGCGTAGTCGTTGGCGATGCACGTCATGACGGTCGCATCGGTCGTCAGCGTCACCGTGGGCAGCGGGCGGCGTTCGCGCTTGTAGTGGCCGATCAGCTCGCCGGTCAGGTGCTGCGCGTCGGCGGCGCTGCCGCCGTTGCCCAGCGTGTAGAGGGTGCCGCCGCGGGTGAAGGTCTCGATGAGCAGGTCCGCGGCGGCCTCGACGGCGGGCAGCAGCGCCACCATGCCACGCGCGGCGGCGAGGTGCCCCTCGACGTGCTCCACGAGCACATCAGGGATCGGCGGCGTCAAGGGGGTCGGGGGCCTCGGGGGAAGGTCAGCCATGGGTCTTTCCTGAGACGGGTCAGGCAACGGGTTCGGGGCGGTGGTGGACGGCCGGGTCCGGTGGTGTCGGGTTTCTCTGGTGGTGATCAGGTCGTGGTGATCAGGTCGTGGGCGACGGCGGCGGCGCCGATGACGCCCACGCCCGTGCCCAGCCCGGACAGCTCGATCCGGGCCGTACGGGCGGCGGGCGGCATGGCGTCCCTGGCCACGGCCGCGGCGACGGGGTCGAGGAGCCGGGCGCCGGCGCGGGTGACGCCGCCGCCGAGGACGACGAGTTCGGGCTCGAACGCGTTCACCAGGTCGGTGATCGCGGCGCCCAGGGCCCAGGTGGTCTCGTCCCACACGGACCGGGCCAGCGGGTCGCCGGCCTCGGCGGCGCGGGAGACGTCCTCGGCCGTGAGGTGCCCGAGGGCCGACAACGCCGACGGGCGTCCCTCGGCCAGGGCCTCCCGGGCGCGTTCGGCGATGGCGGTGCCGGACGCGTACGCCTCCAGGCAGCCCAGCCGACCGCACGAGCACCTCCGGCCGCCCGGCCGGACCATGAGGTGTCCCAGCTCGCCGCCGTTGCCCGCCGCGCCCCGGTGCAGGCGTCCGCCGATGACGGAGCCGCCGCCGACGCCCGTGGAGATCGTCAGGTAGAGCATCGTGCTGGTGCCCCGGCCCGCGCCGTAGCGGTGTTCGCCCAGCGCGGCGGCCGTGGCGTCGTTCTCCAGCACGGACGGCACGCCGAACGCCCGGGCGGCCATCGCGCCGATCGGGACGTCGATCCAGCCCGGCAGGTGCGGCGGGCACTCCAGGACGCCGGTCCTGGTGTCGAGCGGGCCGCCGCAGGAGATGCCGACGGCCGCCACGTCGGGCCGGCCCGCCTCCGCGATCGCCTTCCGGCCCAGGTCGAACAGCCTGGCCAGGACGGGTCGCGGCCCCGCCTCGCGCCGGGTGGGGCTGACCTGCCAGCCGTGGATCCGGCCGTCGCCCGTGACCACGCCCGCGGCGAGCTTGGTGCCGCCGATGTCCAGCGCCAGGACTGGGGGAAGATCGCGCTCCATGGGGCCTCCGGTGCGGACGGCTGTCGGATATGACATCGTTCCCACATCGGATCCTAGGCCGAGCCGTCACCAAGGGTCAACGAACCCGCCGGACAGACCGTGGAGGGCGCGGGTCAGAGGGCGGGTGGGTGGGCGGTGGATTCGCGTTCGACCAGGCGTACGTTGAGGACGGTCGTGACGGAGTCGGCCTCGGGCAGCGCGATGCGCTCGTGCAGCCGCCGCACCGCGGTCGCCCCCAGGTTGAAGGTGTCCTGGGCGACGGCGCTGACCCCGGGCGAGACCATGCTCATCCACGGCGCGTCGTCGAAGGCGACGAGGCTGATGTCGCCGGGCACGCCCAGCCCCAGCTCCCCGATCGCCCGCCACACGCCCTCCGCGAGCACGTTGTTGGCCGCGAACACGGCCGTGGGCCGGTCGGGGCCGCGCAGCATGTCGAGGGCGCGGCGGCGGGAGTCGGCGACGTCCCAGCCCGAGGAGACGACCAGGCCGGGGTCGGCCGTGAGGCCGCCGGCGGCCAGCGCCTCCAGGTAGCCCTGGTGCCGCTCGTAGCCGGTGGTCCAGTCGGTCTCGTCGATGAACAGCGCGATCCTGCGGTGCCCGAGCCCGACGAGGTGGGACGTGGCCAGGCGGGCGCCGACCCGGTTGCCGACCACCACGCCGTCGGTCGAGCCGGCCGCGAACTGCCGGTCCACCTCGACGACGGGGATGCCGTGGGAGGACAGGTAGGTGGACACGGCCGAGGAGTTGGGCGTCACGATCACCCCGGCGACCCTGAGCGCGACCAGCGCCTCGGCGGCCTCGCTCTCGGCCTCGGCCGACAGGCTGGTGTCGGCGAGCACCATGGTGTAGCCGCGCTCGCGCGCCTCCCTGCTCGCCCCGGCGGCCAGCTCGGCGTAGAACGGGTTGCGCAGGTCGCTGACCAGGACCCCGACCGAGCGGCTGACCTGCTGCTTGAGCGTGCGGGCCATGGCGTCGGGCACGTAGCCCAGCTCGGCGGCGGCGCGCAGCACCCGCTCGCGCACCTCGCCGGCCGCGTAGCCGCGGCCGGTCAGCGCCCGCGAGACGGTGGAGCGCGAGACTCCGGCGGCCTCCGCCACGTCCTTGATCGTGGGGCGGCGGGAACGGCCGAGGGGGGCGCGCCCTTCTGTGGTCATCGATCCCCTTCCGGGACGACGTCGATGAGCGCTTCGGCGTGCTGCCCGAGGCGCAGGTCGCCGATGGTCAGGTCGACTGCGAGGCGGACGCGGCGCCGCGGCACGACGTCGGCGCCGAGACGCAGATGCACCTGCTCCACACCCCCTCCGGGCAGCCTGAGCGTCAGGGACGCCCCTTCGCGTCGCCAGCCGGGCGGGACCACCGGCTCGATGGTGGCCACGGCCTTGTCGGGCCACGGGTTGCGCACGGTGGCCGTCAGCACGATCTCGCCGCCCGCGGGGACGCTCGTATGGTACGGCGTCAACCGGCACAACACCCCGTCGGCCCCCAGATCGAGCCGGTCCAGCGGCAGCAGGTCGTGGTGCAGGGCGACCAGTTCCTCGCCGCGTTCGGTCAGCATGCGCAGGTAGTCGTCGTCCACCCAGCGGGGCCGCCAGTGGCCGCTGACCATGACGTCGGGCCGCAGCCGCCGGTAGAGGGCGGCGCTCTTGCGGTAGTCCTCGACGCGGAACCGGTTCTTGTACTGGAAGTTCAGGATCTCCTGGCGTTCGCCGGGGATGCCCATGCCGTCCTGCTGGTCGCCGGTGACCAGCACGCGGTGGCCGTCCACCTCGAACTCGTACGCCGCGGCGAACGCGGTGTGCCCCGGCAGGTCGTGCACCGTGATGGCGTACTCGCGCCAGCGCACCGTCTCCCCTAACGCGAGCACCCGGTCGGCGGGGATCGGGTCGAACCACTGGCAGGGCAGGTCGTGGTGGAGCGGCGCGGCCAGGACGGGCGCGATGTGGGCGGGCGCCCAGATCCGGGTGCCCTCGACCTCGCGCAGCAGCGGCATGCCGGCCACGTGGTCGTCGTGGTAGTGGGTGGGCACGGCCACCTCGATCCCGGTGACGCCGTGGTGCTCGCGCAGCGCGGGCAGGGAGGCCAGCCAGGGGCGGCGGGCCTCGCGGGCGGTGCTCTTGACCAGGCCGGTGCACATGTCGTAGCCGAAGTCGAAGACCATGGCCGCGCCCGACTCCGACAGCAGCACGTAGCTGTAGGACTGGCTGCTCCTGTTCATCAGCAGGTGCGGCGTGACCTGGACGAACGGGTTGGCCAGCAGGCCGCGCACGTCCCAGGGGTGCGGGCGGCGGAAGTCGATGTAGCGCTGCATGGCGGCGGACAGGCGGGCCAGCGCGTCGGGCGGGTCGGTCATCGGCTCGCCGTGCGAGGGCAGCAGCACGTCGAGCTCCTCCCGCCGCAGCAGCTCGGAGCTGATGACGACCATGGCGGGGCCCTCGTTCTCGCAGTAGGACCACTGGGTGGCGGACAGGGACCACACCTTGCCGGGGGCGTAGATCAGGTCGCCGGTGAAGGCGACCCGGCCCACGACGTAGGTGACGGAGCCGGGGGTGTGTCCCGGGGTGGGCAGGACCCGGACGTCCACGCCGCCGTAGCGGGCCGTGCGGTACTCGGGCACCACGCCGGTGACCGGCACGGGCTCCAGCAGCGAGAAGCGGTCGTCGCGCAGGTCGTAGTCGTTGAGCAGCCGGCGTCGCCGCCACATCTCGCCGACGTCGCCGAACAGGTCGCGCTCGACCGGCGGCACGTGGATGGCGACGCCCGCGGCGGCCGCCCGGTGCAGCCCCTGGGCCTGGTCGCGGTGGTGGTGGGTCATCAGGACGTCGGTGATGCGATCGAGCCCCAGCTCGCCGAGGAGGTCGAGCACGCGCCCCGAGCCGAAGTCAACGGCGATCCCGGTGCGCTCGCCGCCGGGCCGCGCCGGGGCCTTGACGACGTAGACGTGGCAGGTGTCGGCCACGCGGAGGACCCCGGGCGCCACTTGGCTCACTTCGTTCCCCACGGCGCGCGAGTCTAGCCGGAATCGTTCCCACACCGGAGGCCCCCAGCGAAATGAGTCCTGGCCCGACGTCGGCGAAGGGGCCACGGCGCACGCCTTCCTCGCCGCCCTTACAGAGCGGCCGGAGCGGGTCGCGGATACCGATGGGAAGCGCTCGTCAACGGGAGGACGCCGGGCAGGGCCTCTCACCCGCCCCGCCACCAGGCCGCCACCCGGCGCAGGTCGTCGCCGGTGACCGGCTCCAGCGTGGTGTCGATGGCCTCGGCGTAGTACAGGGCGGGCACGCCGAGCGAGGGCTGGGCCCGCGCGTAGGCGAGCCAGCCGGCCCGGCTCGGCATCGGCCACTGGTCGGTGTCGATCAGGTGGTGCGGCATGGCGTGCGCGACCACCGCGTGCCGGTGGCGGAGCTGGTCCACGGCGGGCACGGGCGCGCCCCGGGCGTCGCGTTCGAGCACGTCGTTGAGCCGGATCATGTCGGTGACGGCGCCGAAGGCCGGATGCGGCGTGTGGGTGACCATGAGGGCGTCGGGTTTGACGCTCTTGGCGGCCTCGTACATGGTGGCGAGCAGCTCGTGCAGCAGCGCGATGCCCCAGGCGGAGCCGTACGCCTTCAGGTGGGTCCCGCTCGGCGTCCACTGCGTGAAGTCGATCTTGAAGCCGTCGGCGCCGAGGCCGCCCAGCAGCCGTTCCATGACGGCCCGCACCCGGAGCCGGTAGGCCGGGTTCGACGGGTCGGCGGCCACGGGGCGGCCGGCGGCGTCGGTCACGCACTCCTGCGGCGGCAGGCCGTCGGCCGACCAGGCGCGCCACCACAGCAGCACCCGCTGGCCGCGCGCGTGCCGTTCGGCGATCCACTCGCCCAGCGCGGGCCACTTGGCCTCGTCGACCTCCATGCCGCCGTACGTGCGCTGCCACCGGTCGTCGATGACGATCGTGCCGGGCACGATGCCGTGCCGCTCCAGCCCGGCCAGCCACTCGTCGTAGAGGTCGCGGCGGGACAGCTCCGCCGGCGGGCCCGTGCCGGCCCTGGCGCACTGCGCGCCCCAGCCGCAGAAGATCGGCCCGCTCCACCAGGCGTGCCGCTCCCGCGCGGGACCGGCGGGGGCCAGGCCGTGCCCGACCAGGTCGGCGCGGTGCCAGGAGAGGGCCTCCCAGGGCGAGGCCGCGGCGCGGAACACGACGGCGGGCGAGGTCCACGAGCCGCGCACCTCGGTGTGGCACTCGTAGTCGAAGCGCAGCAGCGCCCCACCGTCCAGGGGCTCGTACGTCAGCTCGGTGAAGGTCAGGCCGGCGATCCCGGCGCGTACCGAGGCGGCCAGCCAGGGGCCGTCCGGCACGGCGGTCGGTCCGTCCGGCTCCCGCTTGCAGAAGGCCAGGAGCAGCGGCGGCGGGGAGAAGACGGCGTGCAGCCGGCCGGGCGAGGCGTCGCCGACGACGGTCAGCGCGACCGGCACGGAGACCGGCCGCACCACCCGCACCGGATGCGCGGGCGTGGGGCTGAAGACGCCGGCCGCGTGTACGGCGGAGCGGAACGTGCCGGCCGCGCGGGTGTTGAGCACGGCCCGCCCGCCCATCAGCGTCACGCCGGCGAGCACGCCGTCACCCTCGACCCGCACCTCCAGCGCGATCGTCTCGGGGGTGCAGGTGAGCCGGACGGTCTTCGCCTCCCACTCGGTCGTGCGCTGGGGGAAGTCGAAGACGGCCACGCCGTCGCGCTCGGCGAGCACGGGCGGCAGCGTCTCGTACGTCTCGTCGCGCCCGCCCCCGGTGCCGACGGAGGCGAGCAGGCTGAGCGTCATCCAGCCCTCCAGCTCGGCGCTGGCGTCGGTGCGCGAGACGGTCAGCCGGTAGTGGCCGCTGTCCAGGTAATAGGCCGTGTCCGTGGTGGTGATGCGCATGAGTCAGCCGAACGCCCCGATCCGGTGCGGAAGGGTCATCACTTGCTCCCGGTCGTCGCGATGCCCCTGACGAAGTGCTTCTGGCCCAGGAAGAACAGGACGATCATCGGGATCGTGGTGATCACGCTGGCCGTCATGACGATCTCCCAGTGCCATTCGCCGCCGAACCCGAACTGGTCGAGCAGCGCCTTGAGCCCGCGCGGCACCGTGAACGTGGTGGAGTCGCGCAGGTAGATGAGCGGCCGCATGAGGTCGGTCCAGGCCGTCTGGAACTCGAACAGCAGCGTCACCGCGATCGCGGGCCGGCACAGCGGCACCGCGATCCGGGTGAAGATCTTCCAGTTGTTCGCGCCGTCGATCTTCGCCGCCTCGAACGGCTCGCGCGGCAGGCCGAGGAAGAACTGCCGCAGCAGGAAGATGTAGAACGCGCTGCCGAACAGGTTCTGCGCCCACAGCGGCGTCAGCGTGCCGACCATGCCGAGGGAGTTCCAGATGAGGAACACCGGGATCATGGTGACCGCGCCCGGCAGCATCATGGTGGCCAGCACCACGCCGAACAGCGCGTTCCTGCCGGGGAAGCGGAAGTAGGCGAAGCCCCAGGCCACCATCGCGCTGGTGAGCGTCACCGTCACCGCGGCCAGCACCGTCACCAGCAGCGTGTTGACCAGCCACAGCGCCAGCGGCGCCTCCTGCCACACCTTGATGTAGTTGTCGAAGGTGAACGTCTCGGGCAGGATCCGGTGGTCGAAGACCTCGCTCCGCGGCTTGAAGGAGGCGCTGAGCAGCCAGATGAACGGATAGATGAACGCCAGGGCGAACGCGCTCAGCGCGGCCCACGTCAGGACCTTTCCGGCCCGTCTCACGGCTTGCCTCCCTCGTAGTGCACGAACCGCCTGGTCACCAGAATCTGCACCGCGGTGATGGCCATGATCACGACGAACAGCAGCCAGGCCAGCGCCGAGGCGTAGCCCATGTGCAGGAACTCGAACGCCTGCTGGAACAGGTAGATCGCGTAGAACAGCGCGGCGTCGTTGCCGTAGGTGGTGTTGCCCGCGCCGAAGAAGGCGGTGTACGCCTCGGTGAAGGACTGCAGGGCGTTGATGCTGTCCACGATGAACAGGAAGAACAGCGTGGGGCTGATCATCGGCACGGTGATCCGCAGGGTGCGCCGCCACCAGCCGGCGCCGTCCACGAGGGCGGAGTCGTACAGCTCCTGGGGGACTCCGCGCAGCGCGGCCAGGATGATGACCACCGAGGAGCCGACGGTCCACAGGCTCATCAGCACCAGGCCGGGCTTGACCCAGGCGGGGTCGGTGGTCCAGGCGGGGCCGTCGATGCCGAAGATCCCGAGGAAGCCGTTGATCAGGCCGTTCTGGCCGTTGAACAGCATCAGCAGCAGGATGCCGACCGCGACCGGCGGCGTCATCTTGGGCAGGAAGAAGGCCGTGCGGAAGAAGCCGGTGGCCTTGGTGGCGCTGTTGAGCAGCAGCGCCAGCCCCAGGGAGACGACGAGCTGGGCCGGCACGGACATCACGGTGTAGACGAACGTGTTGCGCAGCGCCAGCCCGGCCTTCGGGTCCTCGAAGAGGGTCACGTAGTTGTCGAAGCCGATGAACGACGGGTCGTTGATCACGTCGTAGTCGGTCAGCGACAGGTAGGCGCTGTTGATGACCGGCCACGCGGTGAAGATCAGGAACCCGAGGAGCCAGGGGCTGATGAACAGCAGCGCGGCCCGGGTCTCGATGAAACGGGTGGAGCGCATGGGACGCACGCGGCGGGCGCGTGGTGCTCGGGTGCCGGACATCTCAGTTCGTACGCTTCGCCCAGGCGGCCCACGCCTTGTCCAGCGCCGCCTGTGCCTCGCGCTGGGCCCGGTCGAGGGCGGCCCGCGGCTGCTCCTGGCCGTTGAGCACCCGGTTCACCGCGCCCTGCCAGGCCTCCTCGAACTCCTTGTCCGCCGGGTTGGCCGGCATGCTGAAGGCGTGGTCGTTGGCCTCGTAGACGGCCTTGACGCCGGAGTCCCAGGGCTCGCCGCCCGGGGTGATCATCTTCCTGATCTCCGCGTCGGCCCTGACGTTGCCGGTCAGGATGCCGGTGAACGGCTTGCCCTCGGCCGCGCGCTCGTCGATGCGGGCCCGGGCGGCGGCCTTCCACGACTCCACGAGCGTCATCGTCTTGGCGAAGCGGCAGGCGGCGCCGGCGTTCTTGGCGCCTTTGGGGATGGCCCACGCCGAGCCGGAGGCGAAGGCCAGCGGCTCGCCCTCGGGGGTGCGGAAGGTGTCGAAGGCCATGGGGGCCTTGGGCGAGACGTCGTTGAGCACGTTGACGTACCACTGCTCCATCGGCATCGCGCCCAGCTCGTTCCTGGCGTACTGGTTGCCCTTGCCGAAGAAGTCGGCCGAGTCGCGGGCGGCCTTGACCTTGGCGAAGCCGCCCTGGGCGTCGTAGATGGAGACGGCGAAGGTCAGCGCCTCGACCACCTCGGGGCTGTTGAGCCGCGCGGTCCTGCCGTCGGGCGAGAGCAGGTCGGCGCCGAGGGACTTGGCCCACAGCGGCAGGAACTCCGGCAGCTTGCTGTCGAAGCCGACCACCCGGAGCTTGCCGCCGGGCGCCTTGACGAGTTTCCGGGCCGCCGCGCTGATCTTGTCCCAGTCGGAGCCGTTGACGTCGCCGATCGTCAGCCCGGCCGCCTTGAGCAGGCCGGCGTTGGCCATGGTGATCTGCACCTGGTTGAACTCGGGGATGGCGTAGACCTCGCCGCCGAAGGTGACCTGGGCCAGCGCGTTCTTGTCGTACATCGAGGTGTCGACGCCCTCGCCCCGCACGCACGAGGTCAGGGGGATGATGGCGCCGCGCGAGGCGAAGGTGCCGACCTGGTCGCGGTTGGCGTAGATGACGTCCGGCGGGTCGCCAGCCGCCACCGACGACAGGAACTGCTGGATGTCGAGGTCGCCCTCGACCAGTTTCACCTCCGCGCCCTTGAGCGACTTCTCGGCCAGGCCGACGCGGGTCGCGCCGATCTCGTCGGTCGCGCCGAAGCCCATGACCGTGATGGCGCCCCGGTAGGAGGCGCCGGGGTCGAACCGCTCGCCGGAGGGGGCGGGCGCCGCGCCGCCGCCGGTGCCCTTGGCGCACGAGGTCAGCGCCAGTGCCAGCGACACCGCGAGGACGGACCGGCGGACGAGGGGGTTGTTCATGCGGGTATCGCCTCCACACTGATCGAGCGGGGCATCAGGCGGCTGAGGGAGTGTGGCAACGTTCACCTGTATGAGAACGTACCCACACCGCTGAAAGCCCGTCAACCACGGGGCGCCCCGCTGGGATGACCACGGCTCCTGCCCGGCAGGCGCTCCCGTACACATGAGAGGGCCCGGCCGGGGGAACCGGCCGGGCCCTCATATGGGGAAGGCGCCCTGGGCAGGGGGACGGGCGCCTCTTGTGGGGAGGTGAGGCGTCAGTGCGGGGTGGCCTTCTCGGCGCCGACGCCCGTGAGGGAGCGGACCTCGATCTCGGCGTACTTGGCCGCGTTGTACTCCTTGCTGAGGATCGTGCCGAGCCAGCCGCACAGGAAGCCCAGCGGGATCGAGACGATGCCGGGGTTGCTCAGCGGGAACAGCACGAAGTCGGCCGTCTTGAACAGCGCCGTCGGCCCGCCCGAGACCACCGGCGAGAAGATCACCAGCAGCAGGGCGGAGACCAGGCCGCCGTAGATGGCCGACACGGCGCCGGCCGTGTTGAACCTCTTCCAGAACAGGCTGTAGAGGATCGCGGGCAGGTTGCCCGAGGCCGCCACCGCGAACGCCAGCGCCACCAGGAACGCCACGTTCTGGCCCTGGGCCAGGATGCCCAGGCCGATCGCGACGGCGCCGATCACGAAGGCGGAGACGCGGGCCACCACGACCTCCTGGCGCTCGCTGGCCTGGCCGCGCTTGAAGACGTGCGCGTACAGGTCGTGGGAGAAGCTGGAGGAGGAGGCCAGGGTCAGGCCCGCGACCACGGCGAGGATCGTGGCGAAGGCCACCGCGCCGATCAGCGCCAGCAGGATCGTGCCGCCGACCGGGCCGAACATGTCCTGGCCGATCTGCTGGGCGAGCATCGGCGCGGCGGTGTTGCCGGCCGCGTCACCGGCGGCGATCTTCGCCTTGCCGACCAGGGCCGCCGCGCCGAAGCCGAGGACCAGGGTGAGCAGGTAGAACACGCCGATGATGCCGATGCCCCACAGGACCGACTTGCGGGCGTCCTTTGCGGTGGGGACGGTGTAGAAGCGGATGAGGATGTGCGGCAGGCCCGCCGTGCCCAGCACCAGCGCCAGGCCCAGGCTGATCAGGTCGATCTTGCCCGCCAGGCCCTGCGCCTCGGTGCCGTACTTCAGGCCGGGGATCAGGAAGTTGCCGGGGTTGCCGGGCGGGCCGCTGGTCGCGGCGGCCTGGCCGAGCAGGGCCGACAGGTTGAAGCCGTACTTGCCCAGCACCAGCAGCGTCACCAGCGCAGCGCCGCCCATCAGCAGCACGGCCTTGACGATCTGCACCCAGGTGGTGCCCTTCATACCGCCGAACACCACGTACACGATCATCAGCGCGCCCACGCCGACGATCGTCCACGCCTTGCCGGCCTCGCCGGTGATGCCGAGCAGCAGGCCGACCAGCGCGCCCGCGCCCACCATCTGGGCCAGCAGGTAGAAGATGCTGACCACGATCGTGGACACGCCGGCCGCCGTGCGGACCGGGCGCGGGCTCATCCGGAACGCCAGCACGTCGGCCATGGTGAACTTGCCGGAGTTGCGCATCAGCTCGGCGACCAGCAGCAGCGCCACCAGCCAGGCCACCAGGAAGCCGATGGAGTACAGGAAGCCGTCGTAGCCGGACAGCGCGATGATGCCGGCGATGCCGAGGAAGGAGGCGGCCGACATGTAGTCGCCGCCGATCGCCAGGCCGTTCTGCACGCCGCTGAACGAGCGGCCGCCCGCGTAGTAGTCGGCGGCGGTCTTGGTCTGGCGGCTCGCCCAGAACGTGATCGCCAGGGTGGCGGCCACGAAGGCGAGGAAGAGGATCATCCCCAGGGTCGTGGAGCTCACTGCGTCTTCTCCTCCACCTCGTGGCGCAGCTTGTCGGCGATGGGGTCGAGCTTCTTCTCGGCGTGCCTGCTGTACGCCCACGCGATGAGGAAGGTCGAGACGAACTGCAGCAACCCGAGGACCAGGCCGACGTTGATCTCACCGAGCAGCTTGATCCCCATGAATCCGCGGGCCCAGCCCGACAGCACCACGTAGAGCAGGTACCACGCGAGGAACGCCACCGTCATGGGGAAGGTCCAGCGGCGGAAATGCCGTTTCAGGGTCTGGAACTCGGTGCTCTCCTGTACTTGTTCATATACCGACGCGTCATGTTCTCTTGTCGTCACGAGACCTCCACTGTGATGCGGATCACGCCCAACGTAAGAGCGCAACCTACCCGCCGTGGAGATCCCGAGGAGGGTTGTTCGGCGAGCCGCTGCCGTCCGGCGCTTAGTTGGAAGTGGTCTGCGGTGAAAGGTCTGTTCGGCGCGATGAGCGGTCGGCTCTCCCTTTCACCGCTTTACGGCCCCCGCCGTCAGCCCCTCGACGATCCACCGGCGGACGACCGCGAACAACACCAGCGTCGGCACGACGGAGACCAGCGTGGCCGCGGCGGCGACGGCGGGGAGGGGCTTTCTCATGACGCTCATGACGAGCCTCCAGCGATGTCGAGACAGCGCTGTCAGTCACGTTATGCGCGCAGCTCCTCCAGCGCCAGACCGAGATCCTTGATCAGGGTGTCGGCCGGCTCCAGGCCGACGGAGAGGCGGACGAGGCCGACCGGGATGCCCATCGCGACCCGGACGCTCTCCTCGGTGGACAGCGCGGGCGCGTTCACCAGGCTCTCGAACCCACCCCAGGACACACCGATCCTGAAATGTCGCAGCTTGTTGAGGAAGGCGGCGACCTCCTGCCGCGAGTCCGTGTCGAGCACCAGGCTGAACAGGCTGGAGAAGCCCGACATCTGCCGCAGCGCGATCGCGTGCCCCGGATGCGAGGGCAGCCCCGGATGGTTCACCGCCCGCACCGCCGGATGGTCGTCGAGGAAGGCCGCCACCGCCAGCCCGCGCTCCTGGTGCGCCGCCATCCGCACGGGCAGCGTGCGCAGCCCCTTGATCACCCTGGCGGCGTCGTGCGGCGACATGGCGGCCCCGTAGAGCTGGTACTCCGTCAGCGCCAGCGGCCTGATCAGGCGCTTCGGCCCCACGACCACCCCGCCCACCAGGTCGCTGTGGCCGCCGACGTACTTCGACAACGAGTGCACCACCAGGTCCACCCCCATCGTCAGCGGCTTCTGGAACAGCGGCGTGGACCAGGTGTTGTCCATCACGGTCACCAGCCCCCGCTCCCGCGCCCACGCGGCCACCCCGGCGATGTCCACCACGGCGTAGGCCATGTAGGAGGGGGACTCGAAGTAGAGTAGGCGCGTGCTCGCCGTGATAGCGCTATCAGCCGCCGCGAGGTCCTCGACGTGCGTATGCGTGACCCCGAACTTCTCCAGGTAGCGCAGGAACTGGGTGGTGGGCCCGTAGACCGCGCCCAGCACCAGCACGTGGTCACCCGCCGACACGAGCGAGGAGATGGTCGCCGAGATGGCGCCCATGCCCGACCCGAAACACTTGGCCCGCTCTCCCCGCTCCAGCGCGGCGAGCTTACGCTGGGCGAGATCGACCGTCGGGTTGGTCCCCCGCCAATAGACGTAGCGCTCGTCCTCGTTCCTGATGGCCTCGCCCAGCTCCTCCGCCGTCTCGAACGTGAACACCGAGTTCTCGAACACCGGCGGGTTGACCGCGCCCAGCGCCCAAGGCTCGTCCTCGGCAAACCGGCCACAGATCCATTCGTCATCCATGGGGGCACCATATGACAGCGCGGGAAACAGGCAGCCGGGAGGCCGTGGGCGGGCGCAGGCCGGCCATGGCGGACGTGGGCGGGCGCAGGCCGACCATGGCGGACGTGGCCCGGCACGCCGGCGTCAGCCTGAAGACCGTCTCCCGGGTCGTCAACCAGGAGCCCCACGTGCGGGACTCGCTCCAGCAGCGGGTGCAGGCGGCGATCAGCGCGCTCGGCTACCGCCGCAACGAGGCCGCCGCCCGCCTGGCCAGGGGCGCGACCATGCTGACGCTGGGGCTGGTGATGGAGAACATCTCCAACGAGTTCTACTCCCGCCTGGCCGCCGCGGTCGAGTCCGCCGCCGCCGGGCACGAGGCGCTGGTGGTGTTCGGCTCGTACGAGGAGAGCGCCGACAAGGAGCGCATGCTGATCGAGTCCATGTACGCGCGCGGCGTGGACTCCCTCATCGTCGTCCCGTCCGCGGCCGACCACGCCTGGCTGGCCGCGCACCCCGGCCTCACCACCGTCTTCGTGGACCGGGTGCCGCCCGGGCTGGCGGCGGCCGACGCGGTGCTCCTGGACGACGTGTACGGCGGGCGCGCCGCCACCGCCCACCTGCTGGCCCGCGGCCACCGCCGCATCGCGCTCATCTCCGACGACGACGGCGTCAGCTCGGTGCGCGACCGGGCCACCGGCTACCGCGCGGCGCTGGCCGAGGCCGGGGTGACGCCCGACGAGCGACTGGTCGTGCGGGGGGTGTACGAGCCGTCGCGGGTGGCGGGCGAGGTCACCCGGCTGCTCGACCTGCCCGCGCCGCCGACGGCGTTCTTCGCGACCAACAACCGGGCGGCGATCGGGATCCTCCAGGCGTTGCGGGAGCGGCCCGAGCGGCCCGCGTACGTGGGGTTCGACGACTTCGCGCTGGCGGACGTGTTCAACCCCGGGGTCACGGTGGTCCGCTACGACACCGCCCGTCTGGCCCGCGCCGCCGTGGACCTCCTGCTGCACCCCTCCCCGCGGGCGCGGCGGGTGAAGGTGCCGGTGGAGCTGGTGCCCCGCGGCTCCGGCGAGCTGCCTCCCCCCGGCCCGGCCTGACCGATCTCATGCCCATCGCCGGAAACGGCATGACCTCCGGCCCGACCGTGCCCGCGGCCCCAAGAGGGGGTCACGTCTGCGCATGGCCGGGGTGAGCCGGTCCCGGGCGGGTAACCCCACGCCTGTACCACCGGGGGCGGCTCAGGGAGAACGACCATGTCCGAGAGCGGGGACGCCGAGGCATCCAGGCAGGCCACCGATCCGGACGTCTACCTCGACGTGCCCGTGGTCAAGGTCGAGGAGATCAGCCTGGACGTGCAGGACCTGCGGGCCAAGGTGTCCCTGCAGGCCGAGGTGCTGGACCTGCTCAGGCTGAACGTCGGCGCCGACGTGTTCCTCGGGCACGTCAACCTCACGATCAAGGGCGTGGAGGCGCAGGCGCTGCTGAAGGTGCGGCTGGACAACGTGGCGCGCATCATCGACCGGGTGCTGCAGACCATCGACACCAACCCGCAGATCCTGGAGAACCTCACCCGCGGCCTCGGCGGCGCCGTCCAGGACCTCGGCACGGGCGCGGGCCACGCGGTCCGCGACGTCGGCGCGGGCGCCCGCGACGCCGTCCGCGACGTGGGCGCGGGCGCAGGGGGCGCCGTCCGCGACGTCGGGGCGGGAGCGGGAGGCGCGGTCCGCGACGTGGGCGCCGGCGCAGGGGGCGCCGTCCGCGACGTGGGCGCGGGCGCCGGCGGCGCGGTGCGCGACGTCGGCGAGGGCGCGGGAGGCGCCGTCCGCGAGGTGGGGGCCGGCGCCGGTGGCGCGGTCCGTGACGTGGGCGCGGGCGCCGGCGAGGCCGTCCACGACGTCGGCGCGGGTACCGGGGGCGCTGTACGTGACGTCGGCGCGGGCGCCGGTGACACGGTGCGCGAGGTGGGCGGGAGTGCCGGCGAGGCCGCGCAGGGCGTCACGGGTGCCGTGCGAGAGGCGGCCCCGCAGGCCACCGAGCAGGTCGGCGCGGCCACCGGAGCGCTGGTGCAGCGAGCGGGAACGGACGCCTACGGCTCCCCCTCCCCCGGCGAAGGCGAACCCACGGACGAGCATCCCGAACCCGCCAAGCCCGAACCCACCAACCCCGAACCCACCAACCCCGAGCCCACGAAGCCCGGCCGAGAGCGGCCCGAACCCGGGCAGCCCGAACGTCGGAGGCCGGAGCGTCGTGGGGACGAGCTGCGGCCGTCCGAGCTGGCCACCGCCCTGGCCCGCAAGTCCCTCCACGCCGGCCGGAAGTCGCTCCACGCCGGCCGCAAGTTGTTGCGCAGGTCGCCCCAGCGGCCGGCCCCGCAGCCGAAACCCGATCCAGAGACGAGTGAGCAGCGCCATGCCCAGACCGAAAGACCCGCGCAACCCCGACGTGGAGATCAGCGCCTCAGCGAAGGCCAAGGAGCTCCGCTTCCACGACCGGCCGGAGGTGACGGTACGGGCGGAGGCGGAGCCGGCTGGCGAGTCCGCCTCGGGCAGCGACCGGACGAACCTGCCTGACCAGGTGACACCAGACGTCACCTACCAGGACATCCGCATCGACTTCCGCGTAGCCGCCGGACTCACGGACTCCGCCGCGCCGACGACCCCCGCCGAACGAGCGGAGCCCACCGAACCGGCAGCCGCCGCGGAACCCACGGACTCCGCCGGAGAACCCATGGACTCCGCCGGACTCGACGAGCCCGCCGGCCCGGCCGAGCCGCCGCCGCCACCGCCGCGGCCCTCGCCACCGCCGGAGCCGCAGCCGGACCCGCAACCCCAGCCCGCGCCGCCGCCCCCTCCGCCTCCGCCACCACCACGGTCCTAGCGACGGCAGCGTCACGTGGCGGGGGCGTGGCCGCCCATCCCGGGCGTCCGCAGCGGTAGGCCGGGCGCAGGACGGAGGCCAGTGCCCCCGTGAGCAGCGCGGAGTCACCGGCCGTGACCGTCGCGGCCGGTCAGGACGAGCGGGGGCGCCAGTCGCCGCGGTCGAGGTCGAGGTTCTCGGGGGTGTGCAGCCTGACCATGGTCCTGGCCACCCCGGACGGCACCCGGTGCGGGGTCAGGAAGGACACGGCCACCATCACCGTGAACGCGATCGGCACCGTCCACGCCGCCGGCTGGGCCAGCAGCGCTCCGGCCAGCCCGTCCTGCGGCCCGCCCACGATCGTGACGAGCACGGCGGTGCAGGCCAGCCCGCCCCCCACGAAGAGCCCGGCCAGGGCCCCGGTCGTGGACAGGCGGCGCCACCAGATGCCGAGCACCAGCAGCGGGCAGAAGGACGAGGCGGCCACCGCGAAGGCCAGGCCCACCACGTCCGCCACCGGCAGCGCCCGCGCCCACAGCGCCAGGGCCAGCGGCACCGCCACCGCCATCAGCGTGGCGATCCGGAACGAGCGCACGCCGCCCTTGAGGAGATCCTGGGCGATCACCCCCGCCACGGACACGGTCAGGCCCGAGGAGGTGGACAGGAACGCGGCGAACGCCCCCGCCGTGACCAGGGCGGTCAGCAGGTCGCCGAGGGTGCCGTCGATCATCCGGGAGGGCAGGGTGAGCACGACCGTGTCGGTGCGGACGAGGTCGGGGGCGTACATGCGGCCCAGCCAGCCGTACACGGCGGGCAGCAGGTAGAAGGCGCCGAGCAGCGACAGCACCACCAGCGTCGTGCGGCGCGCGGCCTGCCCGTCCGGGTTGGTGTAGAAGCGCACGAGCACGTGCGGCAGCCCCATCGTGCCCAGGAACGTGGCCAGGATCAGCGAGTACGTCGAATACAGCCCGTACTCCTTGGCCCCGGCCAGCGGCACCTGCCAGATGGCGGCGTCGGCGGCGCTCACGCCGGGCGCGCCGTCCTCCTGCCAGGCCAGCAGCAGGAACACCAGCGGCACGGCCAGCGCGGTCAGCTTCAGCCAGTACTGGAACGCCTGCACGAACGTGATCGACCGCATCCCGCCCGACAACACGTTCACCGCCACGACGACCGCGACCAGCAGCCCGCCGACCCACACCGGCGCGCCGGTGATCGTGCGCAGCACCAGCCCGGCGCTCTGGAACTGCGGCATGAGGTAGAGCCAGCCGATCAGCACGACGAGCACGCTGGCGGTGCGGCGCACGGTCATCGACTCGAGCCTGGCCTCGGCGAAGTCCGGCAGCGTGTACGCCCCGGAGCGCCGCAGCGGCGCCGACACCAGCACCAGCAGCACCAGGTAGCCGCCGGTCCAGCCGACGGGCAGCCACAGCATGTCCACCCCGTAGGACAGGATCAGCCCGGCGATGCCCAGGAACGAGGCCGCCGACAGGTACTCGCCGCCGATGGCCGAGGCGTTCCAGAGCGGGCTGACCGTGCGGGAGGCGACGTAGAAGTCGGAGGTGGTGCGGGAGAACCGGATCCCGAACGCCCCGATGAGCACGGCGGCGACCACGACCACGAGAACGGCGGCCAGGCTCATCCCGCCGTCCCCGCCCCCCACGACTCCCGCCACCGGCGGCACCGCCGCCCCCGCCACCGGCCCGGCTGACCGACCGGCTGACCGACCGGCTGACCGACCGGCCCCCGGCACATGCGGACGCTCATCGGCGTTCGACCAGTTCGGCGAAGTGGCGCTCGTTGCGTTCGGCCTGGCGGACGTAGAGCCAGGCGCCGATGACGAAGGCGGGGTAGATGAGCCCGGCCAGCACCGCCCACGGGAGCGGCACGCCGAGCAGGTGCACCTCGCGCAGCTCGGGGATGAGCAGGAACAGCAGCGGCAGCCCGCCGATCACGCACGCCAGTGCCGTGCACACGAACAACGCCAGCCGGAACTGGGTGCGCAGGAGCGAGTGCATGTAGACCTCGCCGAGCCGGGTCTGCTCGTCGATCTCCCTGGTGGCGGGGTAGCGCGGGCGCCGGGCGGCGGCGGTGCGCGGGCTGGTGACCGCGACCCGGCGGGAGGCGTCCGAACGGGGCGAGGGCGCCCGGCGGGAGGTGTCGGAGCGGGGCGCGGGCGACCGGCGGCCGGGCCGGGGCGGCGGCTCGGGGTTCATTCCGGCCTCGCCTTCCTGGCCCGCCGCACCAGCAGGTCGCGCAGCTCGCGGGTGTGCCGCCGGCTGACCGGGATCTCGGTGTCGCCGACGCGGACGGTGCACTTGCCGGAGTCGATGTGCAGCTCCTCGATGTGTTTGACGGCCACCAGATGGCTGCGGTGCACCCGGACGAACCCGGCCGACGACCACCGCTCCTCCAGCGTGGCCAGCGGGATGCGCACGAGGTGGCTGCCCGCGGCGGTGTGCAGGCGGGCGTAGTCGCCGTGCGCCTCGACGTACATGACGTCGGCGCTGGAGACGAACCGGGTCACCCCGCCCAGCTCGACCGGGATGGTGTCGCTCTCGCCGCCCTCCGCGGGCACGTCGGCGGAGACCGCCACCCGCCGGATGGCCTCGGCCAGCCGCTCGGGCCGTACGGGCTTGAGCAGGTAGTCCTCGGCCTTGATCTCGAAGGCGTCCACCGCGTGCTCCTCGTACGCGGTCACGAAGACCACCCGGGGCGGGTTGGCGAACTGCGACAGCAGCCGCCCGAGCACGACGCCGTCGAGCCCGCGCATCCTGATGTCGAGGAAGACGGCGTCGATGGGCCGGCCGTCGGCGATGGCGCGGTCGAGCAGCCGCAGCGCCGCCGCGCCGTCCCTGGCCGTGGCCACCTCGCCGATGCGGGGATCGGCGCGCAGCAGGTACGACAGGTCTTCGAGGGCGGGCAGCTCGTCGTCGACCGCGAGGACCCGGAGTTGTGCCATAGACAGTGATGAAACCGACAACAAAGATCGAGGTCAACGGGCGGAGACGCCTGGGTGATATTTCGGCAATCTGATGTTGACCTTGGTACCCGCGCCGCCGGCCGTTTCGACGACGAGGCCGTACTCGTCGCCGTACACCTGGCGGAGCCGCTCGTCCACGTTCGCCAGCCCGACGCCGCCGGCGGGGGTGATCTCACCTGCGAGGATGCGGCGCAGCCGCTCGGGGTCCATGCCGAGCCCGTCGTCCTCGACGCTGATGCGGCACTCGGCGCCCGCGTCCTCGGCGATGATCGTGATGCGGCCGACGCCGTTCTTGCTCTCCAGTCCGTGCCGCACGGCGTTCTCCACCAGCGGCTGCAGGCACAGGAACGGCACCGCGACCGGCAGCACCTCGGGCGCGATGCGCAGCGTCACCTGGAGCTGGTCGCCGAACCTGGCCCGCTCCAGGATCAGGTAGCGGTCGATCGAGCGCAGTTCCTCGGCCAGGGTGGTGAACTCGCCGTGCCGCCGGAAGGAGTAGCGGGTGAAGTCGGCGAACTCCAGCAGCAGCTCCCTGGCCCGCTCGGGGTCGGTGCGCACGAAGGAGGCGATGGTGGTCAGCGAGTTGTAGATGAAGTGCGGCGAGATCTGCGCGCGCAGCGCCCGCACCTCGGCCTCCATGAGCAGCGTGCGCGAGCGGTCCAGCTCGGCCAGCTCCAGTTGCGAGTCCACCCACCCGGCCACCTCCTGCGCGGCCCGCACCAGCCCGGCGGAGGCGTTCTGCCCGTACGCGGCCAGCGTGCCCACCACGCGGTCGTCGGTCGTCAGCGGCACCACCACGGCGTGCCTGATGGGGCATTCGAGCAGGTCGCAGTCGATGGTGAGCACCTGGGTGCGGCCGTCCTTCAGGGTCGCCGCGGCGTGCTCGAACGCCTGGTCGGCGTGGTGGTCGTCGCCTTCGCCGTCGTAGACGAGCAGCCGCTCGCCGTCGGTGATGGCCAGCGCCGCCGACCCGAGCAGGGCGCGCAGGTGCCGCGAGGCCCGCTCGGCCCCGTCGGCGGTCAGGCCGGCCCGCAGCGGCGGCCCGGCCAGCGAGGCGGTGTGCAGGGTCTCGAACGTGGCCCGCTCCGCGGGGCTGGTGCCCAGCTCGCGGCGGCCCCGCATGACGCGCCAGAGCACGAGCGAGGGCACGCCGACGACCACCGCCACGACGGCCGCGCCGACCAGGTACTCCACGCGGCCAGAGCCTAGCTCACAGGGCTTTGGCGATGAGATCGGCGTACGACCGGGCCTCCTCGGCCGATGCGTACGTCGTGCGCGGCCAGAAGAAGCCGCGCAGCCCGTCCTTCTTGTTGCGCGGCACCACGTGGACGTGCAGGTGGGGCACGCTCTGGCTGATGCGGTTGTTCATCGCGACGAACGTGCCGCCGGCCTGCAGCCCCTGCTCCACCGCCCGCGCCATGGCCTGCACCCGCTCGAAGAACGGCCCCACGTCGCCCAGGTCGGACAGCGTCTCGGCGTGCAGGCGCGGCACGACCAGCACGTGGCCCTTGAAGACCGGCCGGGTGTCGAGAAAGGAGACCGCCACCTCGTCGGAGGCCACCACGTGGGCGGGCCGCTCACCGGCCACGATCTCGCAGAACAGGTCAGTGCTCACCGCCCGACCCTACCCGCCTCTCCCCGGCCTCCTCAGCCCCGCCACCCGTCGCACCCTCGGCCCCGCCTTCTCAGTCCCCCCACCCATCGGCCCGTCGCGCCCTCGCCCTTCAGCTCGGGTCGCCGCCGCCCCCTGTCCGGGCGGCCTTGGCCGCGAAGGCCGTCCAGCTCGTCATGTTGGGCGCGCTCCACTCGCCGGGGGTGCGCAGGAAGTGCTCGCCCACCCGCTCACGCAGCCGCCCGGGCACCTCGTCCAGGGGCACCTTCGCGCCCCGGCAGTGGTAGACCAGCCCGCCCCCGCGCTGCCCCATCGCCATCCACGGTAACCACGGCGAGACCCGGCACCAGGAGAACACGCACGGCACGTCCGGCATCCCGGACTCCACGTCGGCGGCCGAGGCGAAGAACTGGAACAGCTCCAGCGCCCGGTAGGTGTCGCTCGCCGAGTTCTCCGGATAGTCGGCCACCTTCAGCGGCGACGGATAGGCCAGCCGCACGTCCACGTTGTAGACGACCTGCCCGCCCAGCCGCGTCACGGGCACCGGGTAGCCGCCCAGCCGCTGGTTGACGGGGTCGTTGAAGACATGCTGCACCTCGACCTCGCGCCCGGTGAACGGGTTGTGCCAGGTCTCGAGCACCTGCCTGCCCGCGGGGTCGAGGTAGAGCGCGGCCTCCCGGGCCAGCAGCAGCGAGCCGCCGTCGGGCGACTCGACCGCCCTGGCCACGTTGAGCCCCTCGAACCCGAACAGGTGAAGCGGCCCGTCGTCGTCCTGCCAGCCGTAGACGTCGCCGGTCCAGTAGGAGATGGTCTCCGCCCCGTCGGACGAGGCGCGCACCCGGATGAAGTCCATGATCGGCAGCCTAACCCGCCGCCCCCGGCAGTCCGGTGCCAACTTGGGGCATGGCACCGGGCAACCGGCCGGGGACCGGCAGCAGCATCGGCTCCCTCGCCATGCGGGGCGGGCACATGGCGCTTCACCCCTCCGGACACGGAGGGTAGCGCTGTAACGCCTTTCGGGTTACAATAGAACAAGAATTCGAGAAACGGGAGGGTGGGGTGCTGGTCATGGCTCGTCCATTCCCTACACTGGACATCGTGCCGGTTTCTGCGCCTCTTCGCGGCCCCGCGGCGGTCGTCGCCTATCTCCTGGCAACGGCCCGCACCAATGGCATGCGCATCAACCGGACGAAACTCGCCAAACTGCTCTACCTCGCCGACCTTCGTGCCGTCGAGCGCGGGTTCCCCCCTGGGTCCGGCGTCGAATGGCGCTGGCGTCACTACGGGCCGCACAGCCTTCGTCTCGCGGAGGTCGAACACGATCTGTCCGAGGCGGGCGTCATCGAGGTCGAAGAGAAGACCGATCCTTTCGCCGGATATCGCGAATGCACGGTTCACCTGATCAACGCCCCGCAGGTCGTGATCGACTCCGAGTTCGCCGAGATCGTGAACGGCGTGCTCGCCGAATACGGGCGTTGGTCGGCAGGTCAGCTCCGCGAGTTCACCTACCAGACGCCGCCCATGCAGGAGGCGATCAAACGCAAACAGCGCGGCGTGCGGCTCGACCTGGCCGGCGGGCCACCGCTCCCCGACCTCGGCTCCGGCCTGGCGCGGCTGCGTGCCTGGGCCGAGCGCAATCCCTTGCCCGATGACGAGCCCGGCGGTGTCGACGATCTGGTCGAGGAGAGCCGTCGACTCGCCGAACACCGAGCCGAGGCAACCCGGCACCTACTGGAGGAATAGTGCCGGGTCCCTACGTGGCCGGCGGCGTCTATCTCGTCAGCGACAAGGAGCTACGCCTCATCCCAGAGGAAGAGCGCGTCGTTCACGACGAGCGCCGTCCGGTGGTCGTCGTCACAGGTGGAGACGCCAATGGTGATGCCGATTGGCCCTTCGTCCTCGTCTGCCCGATCTCGGGTTCCACGTCACGGCGCACCCGCTTCGACGTTCAGCTGGGCCGGGGCAGGGCGGCGTCATCAAGAAGTGCTGGATCCGCGTCCCGGTGGTCCAGCCACTGATGAAGACAGCACTGGAGGACCGCACCGGCGCGTTGGACGAGGACCTGCTCACTCAGGTGCAGGGGCGTGTTGCGCAATATCTCGGCCTGCTCGGCTGAGCGACGGCCCTCGAAGCCATCCTCGTCGCCGGCGCAGGGGACGCTCAGCCGGCCGGGGTGACGGTGATGGTGAAGACGGCTTCGCCGGAGTGTCGCCTGCTCTCCTCCGTGGCCGGGGTCCTGTCCTGGCCGCAGCGCCAGCAGTTGCGCAGCCGGACCTCCGTCCTGCCCGGCTTCTTGCCGTTGAAGACGAAGTAGGCGGTGCCGCCCGAGCCGGGGGCGTCGCCGTCGCTCACGTGCTCCTCGCTGATGAACGAGGCCACCTTCGGGTCCGGCACCTCCACCAGGTCCCAGGAGTCGCCCACGGACGGGTTGTCGGCCACGGTCAGCGAGAACCGCTGGCCTGAGCGGACATCGACCTGCACGGTCGTGCCCTTGGAGCCCTTGACCAGCTTGCCGTAGTCGCTCACCGCCGACCCGGCGCCGCATCCCGCCGCCACCAGCAGGGCGAGCAGGGCCACGCCGGACCGGCCGGCCGTTCGACGCATCATCCCGGCAGGTTATCGGCCCGCCCGCCCGGCGCCCCGACCACCCTGGGCGGTTACCGGGTCATGCGGCGTCTGCGCATGCGGCGCACGGCGAAGACGATCACCGCGCCGACCGTGGCGATGAGCAGGACCGGACGCTTCCTCGCCTTCGTGGCGGCGCCCTTGACCTGGTCGGGCGTGCCCTCGCGGACCTTGCCGGCCACCTCGGACGCCTTGTGCCTGACGGTCTCGGCCGCGTCGGCGGCCCGCTCCTTGGCGGTCTCGGCCGCGTGGCTCGCCCGGTCCCTGGCCGCCTCGGCGGCGTGGCTCGCCCGCTCCTTGGCGGTCTCCGCCGCGTGCCCGGCCCGGCTCTTCACGTCGGCCTTCTGGGCCAGGGCGCTGACGGTCTCGCCCATCTGTCTGCGCGTCTCCGCGATGTCTCTGCGCACGTCGTCCTCGTCTCCTTCGTCTTCGTCCAGCCCGCGCGACCGCGCCGCCGAGCCTCTGTCCGTCCGCCCGCCGGTCCGCCCGCGGGTCTTCTCCGCGGAGTGCGCGCCGGTGTGCCCGCGCGTCTCCTCCGTGGCGTGCTCGCGGGTGCGCCCGCCGGGCCCCTGCATGGAGTCCTCTTCGGTCCGCAGGTGGTCGGTCGCCTCCGAGCGTTCATCCGGTATGGGGGTCTCCGGGATGAACGTCTCGTGCCCCTCGCGCGCCGCTTCGGCGCGGCGCGCGTTGTCCGCCGCGCCCGCCCTGGTCGGGGGGACGTTGATGGACTCGTGCTCGGTCGGGGTGCCCACGGTGGCCCGGTGCGCCCCGACGTTGCCGGCGCTCTGCTCGCTGTATCCGGGGTCGGTCTCGCTCATCGCCGTGCCCTCTCCTTGACCATGTCGATGTCGGCCTTGACGCTCGCGATGGCCTCCGTCGGCACCGGTGGGGTGGCGCGTTTGACCTCGTTGCGGCCGAAGAACCCGAGCAGCGCGGCGGCGATGAACAGCACTGCCGCGACGATGGCGGCGGCCGCCCACCCGGGCAGTACGAGAGCGAGGAGCATGACGACGGCGGCCACCAGTGTCGCACCGCCGAAGAACGCGGCCATTCCCGCCGCGCCGAACAGGCCCGCGCCGAACCCGGCGCGTTTGCCCTTCTCCGTGAGCTCCATCCTGGCCAGGCGAAGCTCATCCTTCACGAGCCTGGAGATCTGCTCGGAAAGATCGTTGACCAGCTTGTGGGTGTCGTTCACGACGTTCGCCTCCTCCGCTGAGGAAGGCGACTACCCGAACAAACTGCCTTCTATCACGCAATATGCCCGCATAGCGGGCTTATCGCCGCTTGGCGGCCTTCAGCAGGAAGCTCAGGACGGACACCACGGGGTCCTTCTGGACCTCGCACCAGTTGTCGGGCTGCTTCGGCTTGCTCCACGGCGACGGCAGCTCGCACGAGGGAGCCTGCGGCTTGGGCCGCTCACACCACGATCCGGGAGAGTTCATACCTTTCAGTCTACGTCGCCGGCCGCCGCGCATCACGGGCCCGGCAAAGGAGGTGCGTCAGGGCGCTCACCGCGCGGTAGGGGTCCGTCCTGCCCGCCCGCTCCTCGGCCGCCAGCAGGTCGCGGAGATCGCCCGGATCGCCGGGGACGGGCGCGCCGTCGGGCAGCGCGTCGGTGAACACCCGCACGCCGTACCACTGCCGCACCTCCAGCCCCTGTACGGCCAGCCGCCCCGTCAGCTCCGCCCGCCGGTCGGCCCGGGCCGGGACGCCGAGCCTGTTGACGTAACGGGTGCCGTCGAAGGCCCGCAGCGCCCCCGCCCAGTCGCCCAGCAGCCCCGGCCGCATGGCCATCGCGTCGCCGTTGCGCACGAGCAGCGACAGCAGGCCGCCGGGGGCGAGCACGCGGGCCAGACCGGCCAGGACCGGGCCGGGGTCGTCGAAGTACATGAGCACGCCGTGGCACAGGACGACGTCGAAGCCGCCCGGCTCGAACAGCTCCCCCAGCCGCTCCGCCCGCCCCAGCACGGTCCTGACGTGCATGCCCGGCTGGATCCCGGCCTCAAGGAGGCCGAGCAGCTCGCGGGAGGCGTCGAGCGCGGTCACGTGGTGGCCCCTGGCCGCCAGCTTGAGCGCCTGCGTGCCCTGGCCGCAGCCCACGTCGAGGACGTTGCGCGCGGTGGCGGGCAGCTGCTCGGCGAGCTGACGGGCGACCAGCTCCTGCCGTACGACGTCCCGCAGGCTCCCCAGCCCCTCCCGCCACCTGCCCTCGGCCCCCGTGAACTCCATGTGCGCAGCATATTGGCCGCGCGATCTCCGGGCCCGGACCCGGCGTGCCCGATCTTCCCGCAGGTCGGGGTACCCTTCCGGGGTGCTGGTACACGGGGTTTGGACGGCGGGCGGTCTCGCCTTCTGGGCGGAGACCACGACCACCGACCCCACCTCCGGCTCCGGCCCGGCGCCCGGTTCCGACGCACGGTCCGGTTCCGGTCGCGGTCCGGGCTCCGGTTCCGACGCAGGGTCCGGTCGCGGTCCGGGCTCCGATTCCGAGGCAGGGTCCGGTCGCGGTCCGGGCTCCGATTCCGAGGCAGGGTCCGGTCGCGGTCCGGGCTCCGGTGCCGTGCGGGGCCCCGGTTCGGGCGGGCGAGCGCGGGCGGCCGGCGCGCCGCGGCCCCATCCGTTCGCCGCGCCCGCCTCCGCCGTCGCCGGCGCGCTCGGGCTCGACCCGGCCGCGGGGCGGCTGCTGGAGCTGCTGCTGCCCGGGTCGGCCGGGGAGCCGCTCCCCTCACCGGAGACCGGCCGGCTGGCGGAGGTGGCCCGGCCGCGGCTGCGGCTGTGGGAGGTGCCCGCCGTCGTTCCACCGCCCGCCGACGCGCTGCGCGTGCTCGCCGGGCATCCCGGCACCGCGACGCTGCGCCACTGGGCCGCCGTCGCCGCCTTCGCCCATGACCTGGTACGCCGCGGCCGCGTCATCCCGCAGCTCGTCCCCGTCCCCACCTCCACCCCCGAGCCGGAACCGGCGTCGGCACCGGAACCGGCCGGCGACTCCGTGGCCATGTGGGCGGTGCCGCCGGACGGCGCGCGGGCCGTGTGGCGGCCGGTCCTGACCGGGGCCGACGCCACGTACTTCCGCGACCTGGCCCTGGCCATGCCGCCCGCCTGCCGCACCTCCCGCACCGAACGCCCCTCGGCCGAGGTGCTGCGCGCCGCGCTGGAGGCGTTCACCGACGCCGGGGTCCGCCGCGCGGTCACCGCTCCCCTCCTGTCGAAACCGCCCAGAACCCTCCAGGAACGCTGGCTGGCCGCGCTCACCGGCGACGCCGCGTCCTGTCCCGACGCCCCCGAGCTGCGCCAGGAGCTGGAGAGGTGGCACGACGCGGTGGCGGCGTCCGAGGGCGGCGCGACGCGGGTGTGCTTCCGGCTGCTGGAGCCGCGCGACACCGACGACTGGCGGGTGGAGCTGGCGTTGCAGGCCGCCGACGACCCGAGCCTGTACGTCCCCGCCGCGCAGGTCTGGAGCGGCGCGACCGGGCTGCCCGGCAGGCCGGAGCGCGAGCTGCTGACCGGCCTGGGCCGGGCGGTCAGGCTCTACCCCGAGCTGGACCGGGCGCTGCGCGTGCCGGAGCCGGCCGAGCTGCCGCTGGACACGGCGGGCGCGTTCGGTTTCCTGCGGCAGGCCGCGCCGCTGTTGCAGGCGGCCGGGTTCGGGGTCCAGCTCCCGCGCTGGGCGGGCCGCACCCGGCTGGGCCTGAAGCTGACCACGCGCACCAAGAAGCAGTCGGCCGCCGCGGGGCAGGGGTTCGGCCTGCGGGAGCTGGTCGACTTCCGGGTGGACCTGGCGGTGGGCGACGAGACGATCAGCGAGGCGGAGCTGGCCGAGCTGGCCCGGCTCAAGGTGCCGCTGGTGCGGGTGCGCGGCCAGTGGGTGGAGCTGGACGACAGGCAGCTCAAGGCGGCGCTCAGGGCGGTGGAGGGCGTCCGCGCGGGCGAGGCCAGCGCCGCCGACCTCCTGCGCCAGGTCGTGCAGAGCGACGACGAGGAGCTGCCGCTGCTGGAGATCGACGCCGACGGCGTGCTGGGCGACCTGCTGTCCGGGCAGGCCGAGCGGCGGCTGGCCCCGCTGGCGACCCCGCCGGGCCTGGACGCCACGCTCCGGCCGTACCAGGAGCGGGGGCTGGCGTGGCTGAGCTTCCTGTCGGAGCTGAGGCTGGGCGGCGTGCTGGCCGACGACATGGGGCTGGGCAAGACGATCACCACGCTGGCGCTGCTCGTCCACGAGCGCGCCGCGACACAGACGGCGACACAGACGGCGACACAGACGGCGACACAGACCGCAGCACCGGCGCCGGCGCCGGCGCCCACGTTGCTGGTGTGCCCCATGTCGCTGGTCGGGAACTGGCAGCGGGAGGCGGCCAGGTTCGCGCCGGGGCTGCGCGTCTACGTGCACCACGGCAGCGCCCGCGACGCCGCCGGGATCGAGGGGGCCGACCTGGTGATCACCACGTACGGCACCGCCCAGCGCGACCTGGAGATCCTCAGGCAGCACGAATGGCGCAGGGTCGTCTGCGACGAGGCGCAGGCCATCAAGAACAGCGGCACGCTGCAGGCCAAGGCCGTACGCTCGATCCCGACCGGCACCAGGCTGGCGCTGACCGGCACCCCGGTCGAGAACCACCTGGCCGAGCTCTGGTCGATCATGGAGTTCGCGAACCCGGGCCTGCTGGGGCCGCGTTCGCGGTTCAGGACCCGCTTCCAGGAGCCGATCGAGGCCCGGCAGGACGAGCAGGCCACGCGGGCGCTGAAGCGGGCGACGGGCCCGTTCATCCTGCGCCGCCTCAAGACCGACAAGTCCATCATCTCCGACCTGCCGGAGAAGCTGGAGGTCAAGGAGTGGTGCCCGCTCACCACCGAGCAGGCCACGCTCTACCAGGCGGTCGTGGACGACATGCTGCACAAGATCGACGACAGCGAGGGCATCGAGCGGCGCGGCCTGGTGCTGTCGGCCATGGCCAAGCTCAAGCAGGTCTGCAACCACCCCGCCCACCTGCTGAAGGACGGCTCGCGGCTGGCGGGCAGGTCCGGCAAGCTGGCCCGGCTGGAGCAGCTCGCGGAGGAGATCCTGGCCGAGGGCGAGAAGGCCCTGCTGTTCACCCAGTACGCCGAGTTCGGCACCATGCTCCAGCCCTACCTCGCCCAGCGCCTCGACCGTCCGGTGCTGTGGCTGCACGGCGGCCTGCCGAAGAAGACCCGCGACCGCCTGGTGGACCGGTTCCAGCACGACCCCGAGCCGACCCTGTTCGTGCTCTCGCTCAAGGCCGCGGGCGTCGGGCTCAATCTGACGGCGGCCAGCCACGTCATCCACGTGGACCGCTGGTGGAACCCGGCCGTCGAGGACCAGGCCACCGACCGCGCGTTCCGCATCGGGCAGCGCAAGAACGTCCAGGTGCGCAAGCTCATCTGCGCCGGCACGCTGGAAGAGCGCGTGGACGAGATGATCGAGCGCAAGAAGGCGCTGGCCGAGCGCGTGGTGGGCACCGGCGAGGACTGGCTGACCGACCTGTCCACCGAAGAGCTGCGCGAGGTGTTCGCGCTGACCGCCGAGAGGGTGGGCTGAGGCGATGCCGAGCTGGTACGACGGCCCGATCAAGGCGCAGGGCGGCATCAAGGCCCGCACGCGGCGCGGCAGCATCGGCTCCACCTGGTGGTCGCGGCGCTTCATCGACCTCCTGGAGCGCGTCTGCGACAAGGGCCGGCTCTCGCGCGGCCGGGCCTACGCCCGCCAGGGCCAGGTGCTCTCCATCGACCTGGCCGCGGGCGAGGTCAGGGCCGCCGTGCAGGGGTCGCGGCCCGACCCGTACGAGGTCGTCATCAGGATCGAGGCGTACGACGAGGCCCGCTGGACGGCCGTCGAGGAGTCGATCGCGGCGCAGGCCGTCTACCGGGCCAGGCTGCTGGCGGGCGAGATGCCGACGGAGATCGAGGAGCTGTTCGCCGCGATGGGGCTCGACCTGTTCCCGCGCGACCTGGACATGGACTGCTCGTGCCCCGACTGGGGCTTCCCCTGCAAGCACCTGTCGGCGGTGCTCTACCTGCTGGCCGAGTCGTTCGACGACGATCCGTTCCTGGTGCTGGCCTGGCGCGGGCGCACCCGGGAGCAGTTGCTGGGGTCGCTGGCCGACGAGCCCGCCGAGGACCCGCTGCGGGTGGCCGACGTGCCGTTCGCCGACCGGCTGGCCGACTTCTACGCCCCCGGCGCCACGGCGCACCGGCCGGAGCGCCGCCCCGCCGCGGTCGCTCCCGACCTGCTCCTGCGGGTCTTCCCGCCGCCCTGCGACCTGGGGCGGGCGCTCACCCCGGCCTACAGAGGACTGGCGGACGCCTGACGCACGCCCCTCCCGCACTCCGCCTGCCCGTGACGATACGCGTTCGCTCGGTTACGTTGAGTAGGGAGTAGCCGTAACACAGGGAGAGGCGGGGCCATGGGATTCTCCTGGACGTGAGCCGCTGACGTCAGCGGTCCTCGAAGGCCGCGGGCACCATGACGCGCACCCCGTTCGGGACCACGCGGAGCCTGATCGGGGTGCGCAGCCGTACTTCGCCGTCCACGTCGGCGGCCATCGGCGGGTCGGTCTCCAGCAGCATCTCCCGGCCCATCACGAACGGCCCGCCCGCCAGGCTGCGCCAGCGGCCGGTCGTCGCCCTGATCAGGGTCTCCCCGAGCAGGCGCAGCTTCTTGCCCGAGCCGAGCTGGTAGGCCACGAGCATGCCGTTGTCGATGCTGATGTCCCTGGCCACCTGCCAGCCGCCGTGGAAGCGGCCGTTGGCGATGTTGAGCTGGTGGGTGAGCAGCTCGTGCCGCTCTCCCCCCACCGTGATGTACGCGCGGAACGCCCGATGGTTCGGCAGGATCGTCAGCGCGGTGAGCGGGTAGGCCGGGCGGCCCACGACCCGCTTGAGCCACGGCTTGACCTTGCCCGCCACCTCGACGGACACCCCGAAGCTGGCCAGGTTGGCGAACGGCCGGTCGTCGGCCATGCCGAGGTCGATGTCGGCCACCTTGCCGGTGGCGAACACCCTGATCGCCCCCGCCAGGTCGAGCGGCAGGCCCAGACTGCGCGCGAAGTTGTTGGTGGTGCCGAGCGGCAGCACGCCGAGCGCGACGTCGCGGTGGGCCACGTGGCGCACGGCCGAGGACAGCGTGCCGTCGCCGCCGCCGACGATGAGCAGGTCGGGGTCGGTGGCCAGAGCCGTGTCGAGCAGGTCGCGCAGCCTCTTGGGGTTGTAGACCGACAGCTCCGCGAGCGGCTCGAACCCGAGGTTGTGGATCTGCTCGATCACCTCGAAGTAATGGCGGCGGCCGCGACGCGAGCGAGTGTTCACCACCACCGCCACCCGGCGATCCCTCCGGATCGCCTCGGTGTGCTCGTCCTTGGTGCGCAGTTCGCTCATGGTCATCAATCGTAGGCGTAAAAGACACGGCCTGAGATCGATCGCCGGACGCGACCGATCTCAGGAGTTCCAAGCGTTGGGCAGGGGACGCCGGGAGGTCATCGCGGCGTCCCCCGGGGTTCACTTCTTGGGCGGGACCACGTGCACGATGGCACCGAGGTTGCCCGGGAGCGGGCTGACCAGCTTGAACTGCACGCCCAGCGCCTTGCCCTCGTCGCCGGGGTTGCCGGTGCCGAGCACCGAGCCGGCGGCCACCTGGCCGTACAGCTCCGTGGCCGGGGTGCCGTCCTGGTTCACCACGCGGGTGGTGTAGGTCTGGTCGTCCTTGGCCGGCACGACCACCGAGGCGTCGGAGTCGCGGAAGTAGAGCCCGCCGTCGATCACCTCAAGACCCGGGTACCACGTCTTCGCGTCGGTGAAGGCCGACACGCCCTTCTGGGCCGGGAAGTCCGTGCAGTACTCGCTGAACGGCTCGTCCGGCGCCTCCAGGCACTCCTTGAACGGGTAGGTCCTGCCGAACCCGAACGCGGCGTTGGAGGTCTGCACGCGCCCTTGCAGGTTCTTCTGCAGGGTCGTGTCCTTCTCGGCCGCGACGCCGGTCCTGCGCAGCGGCTCGAAGTGGGAGTCCACGACCAGCAGGCTGCCCTTCGGGCCGAGGCTCGGCGCCTGCCGCAGGGTGTCGCCGATGTTGTTGTTGATGAAGGTCGAGTCGCGGTACCAGACGAGCAGGCCCGGGGCGTTGTACTTCAGCTTCTGCACCTTCCACGCGCCATCGCGCATGTAGTCGGTGTCGTAGGTGTAGGCCAGGCCCTTGTCGAAGCCGTCGAAGTTGCGCCACTCGGCCAGGTAGAAGCGGGAGATCTCGCGCTCGCCGTTGTTGCGGGTCCAGCCCTGGCCGCTGGTGTTGGTGAAGGTGCCGTGGACGGGCCGCCAGCCGGTGTCGCTCTCGACGTCGTCGCTCCACACGGCCGTGCCGCCGTTGGTGAGCTCGAAGTCGTCGACGTGCCAGCCGCGCATCTGGTAGGCGGCGTCGGTGTTGTACACCAGCCGCAGCTTGATCGTCTGCCCGGCGAACGGCGTCAGGTCGACGTAGTCGTGCCGCCAGGCGCCGCCGGTGTCACCGGTGAGACCGTACTTCTTGTTGCCGAAGGTCTTGAGGTTCTTGTACGGGTCCGGGTAGTCGTCCGGCGTGGTGACCTCGTTGCCGGCCTCGTCGTAGACCTTCTGCTGGGCCCACGTCTCGCCGCCGTCGGTCGAGACCTCGACGAAGCCGAAGTCCCAGTCCTGCTCGATCTCGTAGTTGTTCCACATCCACAGCTTGAGGTCGGTCCCGGCGGGGACGGGCAGGTCACGGGTCAGGCTGAGGTTGGCCCAGTCCTGGTCGAGACCGCTCCACCAGGCGTTCGAGCCGCTGTGCACGTCGATCATCTTCAGCGGCGAGGACTTCAGGTTGACCCGGATGCCGTCGGCGGTGAGCTTGGGCGTGCGCGAGGTCTGCCCGACGGTGACGAGCTTGGCCCGGTCACCGGGGTCGAACGTCGTCGGGTTGGCCCAGCCGAGCACCCACTTGTCCCACAGGCCCATGTGGGTGGGCATGGACTGGAAGATGGGGCCCGAGTGGGAGCCGCTGGACATCAGGTCCCAGAAGTCCACGGCGGAGCTGTAGGCGCCCGAGGTGTCGTACAGGTCGGGCAGGCCCAGGTCGTGGCCGTACTCGTGGGCGAAGACGCCGACGCCGGAGTCCTCCGGCTGCACGATGTAGTTGGAGATCTTCTTGTCGGTGCCGGGGATGCGGTAGCCGCCCGCGACGGCGCTGGAGTGCGCCCAGATCGCGTACGTGCCCTGCGCCCCGCCGTCGGAGGACTTGTCCTTGCCGGCGTGCACCAGCACGAGGTGGTCGATGACGCCGTCGGGCTCGGCGAAGTTGCCGTCGCCGTCGGCGTCGGAGATGTCCTCGACGTCGTAGTCGGCCCACGGGAAGTCAGGCTGGGCCTGGGCGAGGGCGTTGACTGTGTCGATGGGCAGCTGCTGGGCGCCGAGCGGGTTGTCGGGGTGGCCCGACATGTCCTGGGGGGCGTTGCCGCAGGCCGCGGCGCCGTACCAGGCCTCGGAGTGCGGCACCTTGATCCAGCCGACCGCGGAGCCGGTGACGGAGTAGGCGCCCTTCGACATCTCCTCGTACATCTTCTTCATCGTGAAGCCGGAGATGTCGATGCCGGGCTTGCCGTCGCGGGGGTCCTTCAGGTCCGGGCGCACGCGCTCGGTGATGCCCTTGTCGGTGTAGAGCATCTTGTTGAAGTGCTCGGTGCTGAAGTCCTTGACCCAGAAGGAGTTGTTGTCCTTGTGCGGCAGGGTGGCCGGGTCGGGGATCTGGTTGTGCAGCGGGCCGTTCATGAGCGTGCCGGGCGGCTCGACGACGCAGTCGTCCGGGCCGCTGTCGGTGGTGCGCAGCCGGTTGTAGCCGGAGAAGTCGTCGTTGGCCTGCTCGTTGAACTCGACCAGGACGGTCAGGAGCTTGGCCGTCTTGGTCTGCTTCGTGTTCTTGAAGATCCACTCGGCGGGGTTGCGGCCGGTCCTGATGGCCTGGTCCTCGCGGGCGGCGAGGATGCGGCCGGTCACCGGGTTGCCGCTGTTGAACTTGCGGTCGTACTTCTGGGCGGGGGTCAGGGAGCGGGCCTTGGCGCCGGCCTCGGCCGGCGTGGGCTCCTTCACCTCCGGCTCGACCTGGGGAGGGGCGTAGTTGATGTAGAAGTCCGCGGCCGTGGGCTCGTAGGTCGCGACCGAGGACGCGGAGGCCGGGGGCACGGACAGTGCGGCGCCGAGGAGGGCGACCGCCGGGAACGTCGCTAACAAGCGCTTTGTGCTGGGCACCAGGAACCCTCTCTGCCCGGGATCGCCGGGCGCATGGCCATGGGGTGTGCAATGCCGGACGCTAGAGGGTACGCAACCGCTCGTAAAGTACGTTGTTGAAACGTGATCAAACTACGACATTTACCCCAGCAACCTCACAGCGACTGTCCCAGCAACCTCGCCGCGGCTACCCCAGCAACCTCACCGCGACGACCCCGCCCGCGATGGCCGCCCCGTAACAGAGCAGCGCCACCGGAAGGTCGAATCTGGCGATGCCGAGCAGCTCCTCGCTGGTGTGGCGGATGCGGTGCGCGGCGTGGAAGAGGCACAGCACGACGACCACGACGAGGGCCACCCTGACCAGCGCGTGGTCCAGCAGGCCGCGCAGGTGGTCGGCGGCCGGCCAGTCCACGATCCCCAGCGGCATGAGCACCCCGAACAGCAGCACCAGCACGGGCAGCACGAGCGCCGCCACCACTCCCCCGCCGCTGAACAGCAGCCACAGGTACGGCTCCGGCGACCGTCTCGCTCTCACTGGAATCCCCTCAGCACGAAGAAGGCGATGACCGCCGAGACCACCAGCCACAACGAGTGGTTGCCGCCCTGGATCATCCAGGCCGGCAGCCGGTAGCCGTCCAGGCGGACGACGGTGGCCTTGGGGGCGAGGTTCAGGAACGTGACCGCGTGGAAGACGGTCGCGGCCAGGGCGACCACGTTGATCGCGATCATCCAGGGCCGGGCGGCCAGCGCGGCGAAACCGGCCAGGCTCCCGTCCAGCACCGCGGCGACGAGCATCAGCAGGAAGACGATCGACCAGGCCACGAAGACGCTGGTCAGCTCGCGCAGCACGAACAGCGTGTAGGCGCGGGTGCGGGCGAACCACAGGCGGTCGCGCCGCGGCCGGTAGCCGGCCGACGTCGTGCGCACGGCGGCACTCGGCGTGACCTCGCCGCCACCCCCGCCGCCGTTCCGGCCGGCGCCTGCGCCACGGCCCCGTTCGGCGGGCCCGCCGCCCACCCTGCCGCCCACCCTGCCGCTCGGCACGTCCCGGGCCCTCACCGCTTGCTCCACGGCAGCACCGAGCGGAGCGCGGCCGTCACCTTGTACCGCTGGATGGCCTCGGCCGGGTCCACGTGCTTCGGGCAGACCCGGGTGCACTCGCCGACGAACGTGCACCCCCACACCGCCTCGTCCGCGCCGAGCACGTCGAACCGGTCGCCCATGTCCCGCGAGTCCAGGTTGTACCGCTGGGCCAGCGCGATCGCGGCCGGGCCGAGGAAGTCGGGGTCGAGCACGTAGACCGGGCAGGCCGAGTAGCACAGCAGGCAGTTGATGCACATGCTGTACTGCTTGTACGCCTCAAGCTGCGCGGGCGTCTGGGCGTGCTCGGCGGTCAGCGGCAGCTCCTCCCCCTCCCGGATCAGCCACGGCCGCACCGACGACAGCTTCGCCAGGAAGTCGTCGATGTCCACGACCAGGTCCCTGATGACGGGGAACCCCTTCAGCGGCTCGATCCTGACCGGGCCGTCGCCGTACTCGCTGAGGAAGGTGCCGCAGGTCAGCCGGGCCTCGCCGTTGACGGTCATGCCGCACGAGCCGCACACGCCCATCCGGCACGACCAGCGGTAGGACAGGCTGCCGTCGAGCTGGTCCTTGATGTGGTTGAGCCCGTCGAGCACCGCCCAGTCGGCCATGAGCGGCACGTCGTAGCCCTGGAAGACGGGCTCGGCGTCCTGGCCGGGGCGGTACCTGGCCACCTCCATCCGGATCGTCCGGGTGCCCGCCGCCCGCCGTACCTGTTCCGTCGTGTCAGTCACGGCCGTAGACCCTTTCTCCGGGAGGCCAGCGGGTGATCGTCACGGGCAGCAGCCCGACCGACGGCGTGCCGTCGGGCGCGCGGTGCACCAGCGAGTGCGCCAGGTACGTCTCGTCGTCCCTGGCGGAGAAGTCGGTGCGCTGGTGCGCGCCGCGCGACTCCTGCCTGTTCAGCGCGCAGGCCACGATCGTCTGGGCGATCTCCAGCATGGCGTGCAGCTCCTGAAGGTTGATCAGCTCGGTGTTGAAGGCGGCGCTGGTGTCGTCGACCCGGACCCGCTCGGCCCGCTCGCGCAGCTCCGCGAGCGTGTCGACGGCCTTGGTCAGCACGTCGCCCGTCCGGTAGATGCCGGCGGCGCCTTCCAGCGTGTGCTGCATCCGCTCGCGCAGGTCGGCGATCCGCTCACCGTGCCTGCTGCCCTCGCGCGCGCGTTCCAACCGCCGCCGCTCGTCCGCGCCCTGGCTGCGCGCGGCCGGGGCCTCGCCGCCCGCGTGCGAGCGGGCGAACTCGGCGGCGGCCAGGCCCGCCCGGCGGCCGAACACGAGGATCTCCGGCAGCGAGTTGGAGCCGAGCCGGTTGGCGCCGTTGATGCTCACGCAGGCCGTCTCCCCGGCCGCGTAGAGGCCGGCGATCGGGGTGGCGCCGTGCACGTCGGTGTGCACGCCGCCCATCATGTAGTGCACGACCGGGCGCACCGGGATGAGGTCGGTGGCCGGGTCGAGGTTCTGGTAGCTGCGGCACAGCTCGCGCACGAACGGGATCCGCGAGTCGATCTTCCCCTCGCCGAGGTGGCGCAGGTCCAGGTAGACGACCGGCCCGTACGGGGTGTCCACGGTGCGGTTCTTGTGCTGCTCGTGCACGAACGCCTGCGACAGCCGGTCACGGGGCCCCAGCTCCATGCTGCGCAGCTTCGGGGTGGGCGTGGGACGGCCGAGGTCGTAGTCCTGGAGGTAGCGGTAGCCGTCCTTGTTGATCAGCCAGCCGCCCTCCGCCCTGGCCGCCTCGGTGATGAGGATGCCGGTGAACGGCAGCCCGGTCGGGTGGTACTGGACGAACTCCATGTCCTTCAGCGGCGCGCCCTCCCGGTAGGCCAGGGCCATGCCGTCGCCGGTCTTGATGGCGGCGTTGGTGGTGAAGGGGAAGACCTTGCCGCAGCCGCCGGTGGCCAGGATGACGGTCCTGGCGGGGATGGTCTCGATGCGGCCGGTCCTGATCTCCACGGCCACGACGCCGTGGACGCGGCCGTCGTCGACGACGAGCTTGGTGACGAACCACTCGTCGTACCTGATGATGTCCCTATATTTCAGGGTGGTCTGGAAGAGCGTGTGCAGGAGGTGGAAGCCGGTCTTGTCGGCGGCGTACCAGGTGCGCATCTTCTTCATGCCGCCGAACGGGCGCACCGCCACCCGGCCGTCGCTCTCCCGGCTCCAGGGGCAGCCCCAGTGCTCCAGCTGGATCAGCTCCCTGGGCGCCTCGGCCACGAACGCCTCGACCGCGTCCTGGTCGCACAGCCAGTCGCCGCCGGAGATGGTGTCGTAGCAGTGCTCGTCGAGCGTGTCGCCGGCGCCGATCACGGCGGCGGCGCCGCCCTCGGCGGAGACGGTGTGGCTGCGCATCGGGTAGACCTTCGACACGACCGCCACCTTCAGCGCGGGGTCCGTCTCGGCCACCGCGATCGCCGCCCGCAGCCCCGCCCCGCCTCCCCCGACGATGAGCACATCGATCATTGACGTCACTTCCCGTGGTCCGGCTGTATCGGGTCCTTCACCCGCTTGCCGTCGTGGCGGACGGCGGACAGGTGGATGCTTCCGTCGTGGTACTCGTGGCGGATCCGGCGGCAGCCGCAGTCGAAGAGCTGGTCACGGATCAGCAGGCCGTAGCCGTCGTCGTCGACGAGGCGCTCACCACCGGACTTCTTCCCGCAGGGGGCCGTCTCGGGGTCGAAGGGGATCTTCGTGCCTGTCATCGCCGATCTCCTTAGATGGGCGAATTTCATGGGGGGTCAGCCGGACGGGCCGTCGCGCGGCGGCTCCTGCGGGCGCGGGCCCTGGCCGGCCTCGGGCTCCTCGGGGCTCTCGTCCTGCTCCTCGTGGGGATAGTGCAGGTCGAAGGCGGGCCGCTCGGAGCGGATGGGCGGCATGCTGGTGAAGTTGTGGCGCGGGGGCGGGCAGCTCGTGGCCCACTCCAGCGAGTTGCCGTAGCCCCAGGGGTCGTCGAGCGTGACCCTGGGCGCGCGCCTGGCGGTCTTCCAGACGTTGTAGAGGAACGGCAGCGTGGAGGCGCCCAGCAGGAACGCCCCGACGGAGGAGATCTCGTTGAGCGTGGTGAAGCCGTCGGCCGGGCCGTAGTCGGCGTAGCGCCTGGGCATGCCGAGCTGCCCGAGCACGTGCTGGATGAGGAACGTGGTGTGGAAGCCGATGAACAGCGTCCAGAAGTGCACCTTGCCCAACCGGTCGTCGAGCATCCGGCCGGTCATCTTCGGCCACCAGAAGTAGAAGCCGGCGAACATCGCGAACACGACCGTGCCGAAGACCACGTAGTGGAAGTGGGCGACGACGAAGTAGGTGTCGGTGATGTGGAAGTCGAGCGGCGGCGAGGCCAGGATGATGCCCGTCAGGCCGCCCAGGAGGAACGTGATGAGGAAGCCGATCGAGAACAGCATCGGCGACTCGAACGTCAGGTGCCCCCGCCACATCGTGCCGATCCAGTTGAAGAACTTCACCCCGGTCGGCACCGCGATCAGGAACGTCATGAACGAGAAGAACGGCAGCAGCACCTGCCCGGTCGGGAACATGTGGTGCGCGCTTGCGGCTGAAGACCGGGATGACCTCGGTGATGATGCCGAAGAACGGCAGCGCGATGATGTAGACCTCGGGATGGCCGAAGAACCAGACCTGGGTGCCGAGCTTGCGGTCCGACTCCAGCACCAGCAGCGCGGCGGCCAGCACGGGGAAGGCCATCAGCACGAGCATGCTGGTCAGCAGCACGTTCCAGGTGAACAACGGCATCCGGAACATGGTCATGCCGGGCGCCCGCATGCCGATGATCGTGGTGATGAAATTGACCGCGCCGAGGATCGTGCCGAGCCCGGACAACGCCAGCCCCATGATCCACAGGTCCGCGCCGACCTGCGGCGAGTAGATCGACGACGACAGCGGCGTGTAGGCGAACCAGCCGAAGTCGGCCGCGCCCCCGGGCGTGAAGAACCCGGCCAGCACCATCAGCCCGCCGAACAGGAACAACCAGTACGCCACCGCGTTCAGCCTGGGGAAGGCCACGTCGGGCGCGCCGATCTGGAGCGGCATGATCACGTTCGCGAACCCGGCGAACAGCGGGGTGGCGAACAGCAGCAGCATCACCGTGCCGTGGATGGTGAAGAGCTGGTTGTACTGCTGCTGGCTGACGATCTGCATGCCGGGGGCGGCGAGCTCGGCCCTGATGAACATGGCCATCACGCCCGCGATCAGGAAGAACCCGAACGAGGTGATCAGGTAGAGGTACCCGATGACCTTGTGGTCGGTCGTGGACAACCAGGACGCGATGACGGTCCCGGTGCGACGGCGCCTGACCTGCTCGATCGAGGTCTCCCGAACGGTCGTCACGGCTGCTCCCCTCCGACGCGGAGTTGTGCCTGCCCCGATCTACCCATTCCACGCCAACGATCGCCGCTCGGCTAGGCGTTCTTTGCGATTGGCGGCCGAAAGCTTTGATCCGGCGCGGTCCACATTGCGGATACTTACCGGCCTACCTGGCGACATCTTCTATCCTTCGTAGGCCACACAGAATCGGAGGAGATGCTCGTGACCGCCCAGCGTGACTACGCCGACCTCGTCCAGCGAGGGCTCTCGCTCGACCTCACCAGGGGCAAGCCGTCGCCGCGCCAGCTCGACCTCTCCAACGATCTGCTCAAACTGCCCGCGTCCTACAAGGCGGCCGACGGCACCGACGGCCGCAACTACGGCAACCTCCAGGGCCTGGCCGAGCTGCGCGAGCTGTTCGCACCGCTGGTGCAGGTGCCGGCCGAGCAGCTCGTCGTCGGGGGCAACTCCAGCCTGACCCTGATGCACGACACCGTGGTGCACGCGCTGCTGACCCCGGTGCCGGGCGCCGCGCGCCGGTGGGTCGAGGAGCCGGAGATCACGTTCCTGTGCCCCGTCCCCGGCTACGACCGGCATTTCACCATCTGCGAGCGGTTCGGGATCAAGATGGTGCCCGTCCCGATGAACGCGGACGGCCCCGACATGGACGTGGTCGAGCGCCTCGTGGCCGAGGACGCGAGCGTCAAGGGCATGTGGTGCGTCCCGAAGTACAGCAACCCGTCCGGCATCACCTACGGCGACGAGACCGTGCGCCGGCTGGCCGCCATGCCGACGGCCGCGCCCGACTTCCGGATCTTCTGGGACAACGCGTACGCGGTGCACCACCTCACCGACACCCCCGACGAGCTGGCCGACCTGCTGGCGCTGGCGACCGCGCACGGCAACGCCGACCGGGTGTTCGTCTACGCCTCGACCTCGAAGGTGACGCTGGCCGGCTCCGGCGTCTCGTTCTTCGGCGGCTCCCCGGCGAACGTGAAGTGGTTCCTGCACAACACCTCGAAGCAGTCCATCGGCCCCGACAAGATCAACCAGCTCCGTCACGTGGAGTTCCTGCGTGACGGCGCCGGCGTGGCCGCGCACATGCGGCGGCACGCCGAGCTGATCGGGCCGAAGTTCGAGCTGGTGGACAAGATGCTGAGCGAGCGGCTCGGCGACCTGGCCACCTGGACGAGCCCGCGGGGCGGCTACTTCATCAGCCTGGAGGTGCCGCACGCCGCCGAGGTGGTGGCCCGGGCCAAGGCCGCCGGCATCGCGCTGACGCCCGCGGGCGCCACGCACCCGTACGGCCAGGACCCCGACGACCGCACGATCAGGATCGCGCCGACCTTCCCCGGCCTGGACGAGCTGGAGCAGGCCATCGACGGCCTGGCCGTCTGCGTCCGCCTGGTCGCGGAGGAGCGCGGCTGACCCCGGGCACGACGTGAGGGGCGGCCCCCGCCGGATCTCAGCGGGGGCCGCCGCCGTTCCTGAAGCCGAAGATGTACTCCCGCGTCTCGCTGGGATGGAACCAGACGTCGACGCCGGGCTCGAAGACCACGTTGTCGCGGGCGCAGTAGTACAGGCCCTCCCACACCGACAGGGCCTTCTCCCTGGCCGGGGCCTCCAGCGCGTCGCGCTTGCGGGCGCCGTACGAGCCGAGCACGTTCAGCAGGCCGAGCCCCCAGAACACGCCCGTCAGGCAGAACGGGGCCAGCAGCACCTCGCCCCAGTTCGGGTCCTGGCCCATCGCGATCACCAGCGACACGACCAGGTGCACGAGGGCCGCGACCAGCAGCAGCACGTATCCCTGGTTCCTGGCCCACGGCGTGTAGTGACGGCTGGGGAACGACAGCCACACCGCGAGCTGCGTGCGGTGCATGACGTGCTTCGACGCCCCCAGCGCCGCGGCCGTCGGCAGGTCGGCGACCTCGCGCGCGCCCGGTAACCTGACCCGCCCGATCTTGTACGTGGTGCCGGCGGCGACCGCCCCCGGAACCGCGACAACCTGGTCACTCTCCGAACACAAGGGGCACCCGACTTTCACCCAGGGCAGTCTGGCCTTTGGGAACGTCCTGCGCAAACCATAGTCTGCATCATGTGAGACCGATTGATGCCCTGGTGGACTCCCTGCCCGAAGCCCGCGTCCTGACCGACCCCGACGTGATCGACTCCTATGCCCGCGATCGCACGTTCGTCGCGCCCGGCAAGCCGCTGGGGGTCGTGCTGGCCGCCTCCCGCGACGACGTGGTGACCACCCTGAGGTGGGCGAGCGAGCACCGCGTGCCGGTGGTGCCGCGCGGCGCGGGCACCGGCCTGGCGGGCGCGTCGGTGGCCGGCGACGGCTCGATCGTCCTGTCGCTGGCCAGGATGACCGCGATCAGGGAGCTCTCCCCGGCCGACGAGATCGCCGTCGTGGAGCCCGGCGTCATCACCGCCGACCTCGACCGGGCCGCCAGGGAGCACGGCCTGATGTACGCGCCGGACCCGTCGTCGTACGAGATCTCCACCATCGGCGGCAACCTGGCCACCAACGCCGGCGGGCTGCGCTGCGTGAAGTACGGCGTGACCAGGGACTCCGCGCTCGGTCTTGAGGTCGTGCTGGCCGACGGCCGGGTGCTGAACACCGGCCGGCGCACGATGAAGGGCGTCACCGGCTACGACCTGACCGGGCTGTTCGTCGGCTCCGAGGGCACGCTCGGCGTGATCACGGCCGCCACCGTGCGGCTGCGCCGCGCGCCGGCCGCGCCGCCCGCGACGTTCGCCGCCGAGTTCGGCTCGTTGCGGGACGCGGGGGCGGCCGTGTCGGCGATCATGGCGGCCGGCTGCCAGCCGTCGCTCATGGAGCTGCTCGACCGCGCCACCCTGGAGGCGATCGACGAGTGGCGCAACATCGGGCTCGAACCGGCGACGCAGGCCATGCTGATCGGCCAGTCCGACGCGGCCGACGGCCAGGCCGTGGCCGAGCGCATGCGGCGCATCTGCGCCGACAACGGCGCCTCGTTCGTGGCCGTCTCCTCCAGCCCGCAGGAGGCCGAGGAGCTGATCGGGCTGCGCCGGCTGGCGTACGGGGCCAAGGAGCGGCAGGGCGCGTGCCTGGTCGAGGACGTGTGCGTGCCGCGGTCCGCGCTGCCCGAGATGATCACCAGGATCGAGGCGGCGGCGGTCCGGCACGGGGTGCGGATCGCCACGGTGGCGCACGCCGGCGACGGCAACCTGCACCCGGTCTTCATCTTCGCGCACGGCAGCCTGGAGCCGCCGCCCGAGGTGTGGGCCGCGGCGGACGAGGTGTTCAAGGACGCGCTGGAGCTGGGCGGCACGCTCACCGGCGAACACGGGGTGGGCCTGCTGAAGCGGCGCTGGCTGGAGCTGGAGTCCGGGCCGGTGGCGGGTGAGCTGCAGCGGGGGATCAAGGCCGTCTTCGACCCCTTGGGCATCCTCAATCCGGGCAAGGCCATCTGATGGCCAGAGTTGATCTTGCCTTGATCAAGCCGTGACCTTGGGTGCCAGGACCCACACGACCTGCGACGAGACGCTGACTTTTTGCGTCAAAAGATGAATCTTCTGACACGTCCGGCAGACGTCCCGATAGTCACGCTGGTAGCGTTTTGCCTCATCTACTGGGTTGTGATGGGGGTCCGACGTGAATCAGTTCCAGCCGTTGGCGGCGGACGATCCGCGGCGGCTGGGGGCGTATGACATCGTCGCCCGGCTCGGCGAGGGCGGCCAGGGCGTTGTCTATCTCGGCAAGAGCGACTCCGGGGAACAGGTCGCGGTCAAGCTGCTGCACAACGCGCTCGTGGCCGACGCCGACGCCAGGACGCGCTTCCTGCGGGAGGTCGCGGTGGCGCAGCGGGTGGCGCGCTTCTGCACCGCCCCCGTGCTCCACGCCGACCTCGACGGGAGCCGCCCGTACATCGTGAGCGAGTACGTGCCGGGGCCCTCCCTGCGCGAGCTGGTCATCAACGAGGGGCCGCGGCGGGGCGCGGCGCTGGAACGCCTGGCGATCAGTACGGCGACCGCCCTCGCGGCCATCCACCGGGCCGGCATCCTGCACCGCGACTTCAAGCCCGCGAACGTGCTCATGGGGCCCGAGGGCCCGGTCGTGATCGACTTCGGCATCGCCCGCGCCCTGGACTCCCCCGGCGCGACGGCCACGGGGATGGCCATGGGGACGCCCTCGTACCTGGCGCCCGAGCAGCTCACCGGCGCCGCGGTGTCGGAGGCGGCCGACGTGTTCGCCTGGGGCGTCACGATGGTGTTCGCGGCGACCGGCAAGCCGGCCTTCGGCGCCGACTCCATCCCCGTGGTGATGAACCGCATCCTCAACGAGGAGCCGCAGCTCGGGAAGATGGAGGGGCTGCTGGGCGACCTGGTGGCCGCCTGCCTGTCGAAGGACCCGGCGCAGCGGCCGAGCGCGGACGAGCTGATCGTGCACCTCACGGGCCAGCCCGCGCCCAAGGCCGCCATCGAGCCCGTCACGGGCCGCCAGAACGTGGCCGCGGGCGCGGCCGGCGCGGCTGCCGCTGCCGCTTCCGGTGCGGGCGCCGCTTCCGGTGCGGGCGCCGCTTCCGGTGCGGGCGCCGCTTCCGGTGCGGGCGCCGACGGCGGCGCCGCCTCCCCGTCCGGCCAGGACGACTACCCCGGCCCCTGGACCCAGCCGACCGGCCCCCACGCGGTGGGCGGCGCGCAGCCTGCCCCGCCGCAGACAGGCGACTACGGCCAGGCGGCCGCCGCGGCGGCGCAGGGGCAGAGCGGCGCGGGCAGCGCCGCCCAGGGCGGCCCGCAGTCCGGCCTGCCGCACGGCGGCCCGGCTCAGGGCGGCCCGGCTCAAGGTGTGCCCGGTCAGAGCAGCCCTGGTCAGGGTGTGCCCGGCCAGGGTGTGCCCGGCCAGGGTGTGCCCGGCCAGGGTGTGCCCGGCGCTTCGGGGCAGGGCGGCGCGCCGAACGGCCCGCACGGACCGCAGGCGGGCGCGCCCCAGGGCGGCCCTCAGGCCGGCATGCCGCAAGGCGGGCCCGGCCAGGTGGGTCCGGGTCAGATCGGCTCGGGCCAGAATGGTCCCGGTCAGGGCGGGCCCGGTCAAGGTGGGCCCGGTCAAGGTGGGCCCGCTCAGGGTGGGCCCGGTGCCGCGCCGAACGGCGGGCCGCAGGCCGGGATGCCGTTCGGGCCCGCGGGTCAGCCCGGCAGGCCCGGCGGCCCCCAGACCCCGCACGCCCAGGGCGGCCCGGGCGGGCAGCCCGGCGCGGCCGGCAGGCCGCCGCACGGCCCGGGGACTCCCCCCGGCCACCCCTACCAGCAGGGCAGGCCGGGCGGCCCGAACGGCCCCACGGGGCCCGGCGGAGCCGCCGGGACGCGGCCGGGTGACGGGGCGCCCGCCAAGCAGCGCCGCACCCTGACGCTCGCCCTGTCCGGCGCCGCCGCCGCGGCCCTGCTCGTGGTCGTCGGGGCGGTCGTCGTGCAGGCGGCCGGCAAGGAGGTCCCGGTCGTGGCCGTGGGCAAGTCCTCCAACGACTCCGACGGCGGCTCGGGCGCGGGCCAGCCGGTCGAGCCGCCGACGGCCCAGCAGTCCCCGCCCGTCACCCTCCCGACGGACACCATGGCGCCGATCCCCACGCTGGACATCGAGCCGGAAGAGACGAAGACCAAGAAGGCCAAGAAGCCCACCAGGGAGCCCGTCGCCCAGGTGCCGAACCCGGTCACGCAGGCTCCTCAGTCCCGGCCCACCACCAAGCGGCCCGAGCCGACGCCGACGAAGACCAGGAAGAAGAAGACGTCGACGGTCGTGGAGCCCGGCGAGGAGCCGACGGTGAAGCCGTCCGACGGCCCCACGAGGACCCTGCCCGCCGGCAAGACGCCCCCGCCCAGGCCCAGGCCCAGGCCGTCGCCGAACCCGTACACGGCGACCGGGGCGTGCGGCGCGGGCTACAAGGTGATCAACTCGCGCGCGCTGGGCAGCAGCGCCGTCATCTACCTGCTCTACAACAGCGGCGCGGGCAAGAACTGCGTGGTCACCATGTCGAAGCTGCAGTGGCCGGGCAAGATGCCGATGAGCGCCACGCTGCAGGTCAAGGGCGGCACGCCGGTGACCAACAGCGGCTCGTTCACCTCCTACGCCGGCCCGGTGCGCGTGTCCGCGGCCAAGAAGTGCGTGATCTGGGGCGGTTCGTGGGGCACCCAGAGCTGGAAGTCCGGCTGGAGCCACTGCAGCTGACGCCGCCACCGTCGTGACGTTCGGGCCGTCGCCCTCGCCGGGCGGCGGCCCGCTCTGTGCCGGTACGCCGGGCCTGCGCTAACGTGCTTGGCATGATCGCCGTCCCGCCGACGGCGGAGCACGTGGAGAAGGGCCGGCGGACGCCGTACCCCGGAGGCGGTGCCGGCGGGCACCGGCCCCGGGCGGCGGCGCCGGCGAGCATCCGGGAGGGGAGCCCATGACGAGCCTGGTGCACAAGGAGCTGGCGGGCGGCGTCGCGACCATCACCCTGGACTCGCCGCCCAACCGCAACGCGCTGTCCGTGCGCCTGCTGGGCGAGCTGTCCGATCACCTCAGGTGGGCGCTGGCCGAGCCGGCGGCCAGGGTGATCGTGCTGACCGCCACGGGTCACGTGTTCTGCTCGGGGGCCGACCTCAAGGAGCAGCGCGCCTCCCAGGACCGGCCCGGCGCGCCGGTGACGGCGTCGTTCCCCGAGGTGCTGGAGCTGATCTGGGAGAGCCCGAAGCCGGTCGTCTGCCGGCTCAACGGCACCGCGCGGGCGGGCGGCCTGGGGCTGGTGGCCGCGTGCGACTTCGCGATCGCGCCCCTGACGGCGTCGTTCGCGTTCACGGAGGTGCGGCTGGGGGTCGCGCCCGCCATGATCGCCGTCCCGGTGCTCAGGAGGCTGACCGCCCGGGCGGCGGCCGAGTACTTCCTGACCGGCGAGACGTTCGACGCCGCGCGGGCGGTGGAGATCGGCCTCCTCTCGCGGGCCGTGCCGCCCGAGGAGCTCGACGCGGCCGTCGCCCACTACGTCGACCTGCTGGTCAAGGGCGGCCCCGAGGCCCTCGCGATCACCAAGCGCCTGGTCAAGGAGGTGCCGGGGATGCCGTTCGGCGACGGGCTGCGCCGGATGACCGAGCTGTCGGCCGAGCGCTTCACCTCCGAGGAGGGCCAGGAGGGCATCGCCGCGTTCATGGCCAAACGCCCGCCCAAGTGGGTCCCCCAGGACTGACCACACGCCTCCGCCCTGGCCCACGAGCCCTGCACCCCGCACGGCCTCGCACGGACCCACGGCAGGGGTCCCGGCACGGACGGTGGCCGCCTGGTCCAGGGGTGGTCTACGCCGCCGCGGCGGCCCGCCGGGCGAGCAGGGCGGCGCCCAGGAGGCCGGCGTCGGGGCCGAGCGGTGACGCGCGCACCTCCGGGGCGGCGCGGAAGGCCAGCCGGCCCGCCAGCCGCTCCCGCAGCGGCGCGAGGAGGGTCTCTCCCGCCCGCGAGACGCCGCCGCCGATCACGATGGCCGCCGGGTCCAGCAGCAGCGTGTACGTCGCCAGCGCCACCGCGAGCGCCTCCACGGCTTCCTGCCACACCTCCACGGCCCTGCTGTCGCCCGCCAGCACGCGCCGGGCCACCTCCTCGGCCCCGTCCGCGCCGCAGCGCGCCGCGATGGCCGCGCCGCCCGCGTACGCCCCCAGGCACCCCCGCTGGCCGCACCCGCAGGCGAGCCCGTCCGGCCACACGGGGATGTGCCCGATCTGCCCGGCCCACCCGCCGGCCCCGCCGTACAGGGCACCGGACAGCACGACGGCCCCGGCGATCCCCGTGCCGATCGGCAGGTACAGCACGTGCTCGCCGGCTGCGTAACCGGCTGCGTCGCCGGCTGCGTCGCCGGACCTGCCGAACGCGAGCTCGGCCTCCCCTGCGGCCCGGACGTCGTGTCCCAGCGCCACCGGCAGGTCCACGGCGGCGAACGCGGACACGGGCACGTCCCGCCACCCGAAGGCCGCGGAGAAGACGGCGTGCGTGGGCGTGACCAGCCCCGGCACGACCAGCCCCACGGCCGCGGGGCGGCCCCCGCCGTGCGGAGAGGTGGCGGGCGGAGAGGTGGCGGGCGGAGAGGTGGCGGGCGGAGAGGTGGCGGGCGGGGAGGTGGCGGGCGGAGAGGTGGCGGCGAGGTCGGCGACGAAGGAGGCGACGGCGGCGATCACGCGCTCCGGCCCGCCGGAGCGCGGCGTCGGCCGGCGTTCGACATGAAGAATCGTCCCGTCGTGGGCGACAAATCCGCCTTTCATGGTCGTGCCGCCGACATCAACCGCTACGACATATTCCATCCGCCCATTTTCCACCCATCCCCACGGCCAATAATCGCTTTGAGGCGGATATCCCATTGAGGGAAGAATGTCCCCATGACCGTACGCCGCCTCACCCACGACGACCTCGACGACTGCGCCCGCCTGGCCAAGGACCGGGGCTGGCTGCCGGAACGCCGCAAGTGGCGCCTGCTGTTCGACGTCGGCGAGGCGTACGGCATCGACGCCGCCGACGGGGACGGCCTGGCCGCCACCACCGTCCTGACCCGCTACGGCGACGACCACGCCGTGATCAGCATGGTCCTGACCGCCTCCCGGTACGCCCGCCGGGGCCTGGCCCGCACGCTCATGAGCCACGTCCTGGACCGGGCCGGCGACCGCACGGTCTCGTTGTACGCCACCGACCACGGCCGCCCCCTGTACGAGCAGCTCGGCTTCCGGGTCGTCGGCCGCGCCGCCAAGCACACGGGCGTCTTCCGCGGCGCGCCCTCGGGCCGGACCGCCCCGGCCACGGAGGCGGACCTGCCGGGCATCCTCGCGCTCGACGCCGAGCTGTTCGGCACCGACCGCTCCCCGCTGCTGCGCCGGATGTTCGGCTTCGGCGTGCAGGTGCGCGTCGCGGACGGCGGCTTCGGCCACTGCTGGCGCAACGACGACAACGTGGTGATCGGCCCGGTCGTGGCCAGGGACGAGGAGACGGCCAGGGCGCTGATCGGCGACCTGGCGCTGGAGGCGGGCGGCGAGGTGCGCATGGACTTCGACCTGGCCCGCGAGTCGATGATCGCGTGGGCCGCCGCACACGGCATCGGCGATCCCTGGCAGGTCTCGATGATGGTGCGCGCCGGCGACCTGCCCGGCGACCGGCCGGCGCAGTATCTGCCGTTCATGCAGGCGCTGGGTTGACCGTACGAGCGGCGCTCTCGTAGGGTCGGGCACCAGAATATGATTCTGTATGTCGAAGGACGGCACATGACCTCCACCCACATCGACGTCGGCGCCATCGACTTCGACGCGCTCGGGGCGTGGATGGACGGCCAGGGCCTGCCCGGCGGCCCGATCACCGGCGTCGCGCCGGTCCCGGGCGGCACGCAGAACGTCATGGTCCGCTTCGAGCGCGGCGGCCGCCCGTACATCCTGCGCCGCCCTCCCGTGCACGCCCGCGCCAAGAGCAACGAGGTGCTGCGCCGCGAGGCGCGGGTGCTGGCGGCGCTGCGCGGCACGTCCGTCCCCGCGCCCCGGCTGGTGGCCGCGCAGACGGCCGTGGAGCCGGTGTTCTACCTGATGGAGCCGGTGGACGGGTTCAATCCCTCGACGGGCCTGCCCGAGCCGCACGCCTCCGACCCGGCGATCAGGCACCGCATGGGCCTGGAGGCCGCGGCGGCGCTGGCCGAGCTGGGGCGGGTCGACCCGGGGCTGCTGCCGGGGTTCGGGCGCCCCGAGGGGTTCCTGGAGCGGCAGGTGCCGCGCTGGCTCAAGGAGCTCGACTCGTACGGCGAGCTCGACGGCTACCCAGGACCCGACATCCCCGGCCTGCGCAAGACGGCCGACTGGCTCACTAGGCGGCTGCCCAGGACGTTCACCCCCGGCGTCATGCACGGCGACTACCACTTCGCCAACCTCATGTTCGCCGCCGACGGCCCCCGCGTGGCCGCGATCGTCGACTGGGAGATGTGCACGATCGGCGACCCGCTGGTGGACCTCGGCTGGCTGCTGGCGATGTGGCCGGCGGGCAACGGCCACGTGCCGGGGCTGCCGCCGCCGCGGGAGCTGGTCGCGTACTACGCGGCGCTGTCGGAGCGGGACCTGTCGGCCATCGACTGGTACGCGGTCATGGCCTGCTTCAAGCTCGGCATCGTGCTGGAGGGCACCCACGCCCGGGCGTACGCCGGCAAGGCGCCCAGGGACATCGGCGACCTGCTGCACGCGACGACGCTGGGGCTCTTCGAGCGGGCCGGGGAGTTCATGGAGGGCGCCCTCGACTGACCTCCGACGTATGCCGTCCACCGTATGCCGATATTTGGGATAACGATCACAGGACGCGCCCCGAGCCATACAATTGCGCGCGATTGCACTTGTTTCGGAGGAGGATCGTCATGCGCATGCGGTTCCTCGGCTCCACCTCGGAGGCGGGCGCCTGTCCCACCCTGTACGAGACCGACCGCGGCACCATCGTCGTCCAAGGTCTGCAGGTCACCGACACGGAGGCGCCGGCCGACCTCCGCGACGTCCTCGACGGCGAGACCGCGGTCGAGGCGCCCCGCGAGCTCATCACCGAGATCGCCCGCCGCGTCCTGTCCGGCGGCTCAGCGACTTCCTTCTCCACCAGCGGCGGAACACCGTCGGCAACCGGTTGATCACAATCGCGCGGGGCCCTGGCATGATCGGTCCCGACCGGGCTAGCCTCTTGCGCCGTGACGTCCTTTCAGCAGGCGCGCATCGACCTCGGCAGCCAGTTGCGTCAGCTGCGCGAGGCCGCCCATCTGTCCGGCAAGGAACTGGCCGAGCGGCTGCGCTGGCAGCCGTCCAAGGTCTCCCGGCTGGAGAACGCCCGTCAGACGGCGACCGAGGACGACGTGGTCGTGTGGGCGCAGGCCGTGGGTGCCTCGCCCGACACGACCGACGACCTGCTCAGGCAGTCGATCGCGCTGCTGGAGCGGCACGACGACTGGAAGCAGCGCCACCGCAGCGGCCTGGCCGCGATCCAGGAGGACATGCGCGACCTGGAGGCGCGCACCAAGGTCTTCCGCGCCTTCGAGCCGGTGCTGATCGTCGGCCTGCTGCAGACCTCCGAGTACGCCCGGCACGTCTTCCGCAAGGTCAAGCGGCTCTACAGCGCCGCCGACCAGATCGACGCGGCCGTCCGCGTGCGCATGCAGCGCCAGGAGATCCTCTACGACCGCACGCGCACGTTCAGGTTCGTCGTGACGGAGGCGGCGCTGCGCATGTCCCTGGCCCCGCCCGAGGTCATGCACGGCCAGCTCGACCGCCTGCTCGCGGTCAGCACGCTGCCGAACGTGGAGTTCGGCGTCATCCCCTTCCGCACCGAGCTGCCGGCCAACCCGATCCACGGCTTCTGGATCTACAACGAGGCCATGGTCGCGGTCGGCACGATGACGAAAGACCTGATCCTGCGCGATCCCGACGACGTCTCCTTCTACGTGCACGCCTTCGACGACTTCGCAAAAGCGGCAGAGTTCGACGAATCTGGACGGGAAGTCATCATCTCCATTCTTCACGAATATCGGAAACAACCTCCACATTAATCGCAGCAATTGCTTGCCAGCCCCCGCAAGATCGTGCAATTCTGACGCGAGACGTTGCGGAGGTGACGCATGATGCTTGATACCGCGCTCTGCCTCGAGCGGTTCGCCTGGCACGCCGGTCGCCACGCCGACCTGTCGGTCCAGAGCCTGGCCCTGGCCAGCGACCCTGCATATGTGTCGGTCCGCAACCGCTTCTCGGCCACCCTCGTGGAGACCGTGACCTGCTCCGAAGAGGGCGCCTTCATCACCTCGTGGGGCTACCGCCTGGGCACCGCCGACGACGTCGAGTCCGCCGCCGCCCGCCTCGCCTTCCTCCTGGCCGCCCTGCCCGCCTGAGCCGCCTGCCCGCCCGCCGTCAGGGCGTCTTGAAGGGGATGTTGAGCCAGGGACTGTTCGGATCGGTGGTCAGGATCCGGTGCGCGGCGAGCATGTCCTCGTACCAGTCGCCGAACTCCTCCTCGTCGAAGTGGAGACACCGCCCCAGGATGTACGCGGCCGAGAAGTCCTCCCAGGAGCGGTAGTTGATCCGGCTGACCCGGCCCGCGCGCAGGACCGCAGACTCGGCCTCCGCCAGGCTGCAGAACCGGGCGCCGAGACCCCAGCGGGCCATCTTCGACGCACGCCCGTAGTCCCACGCCTCCACCGAGTGCACGAACCTGCCCTCGCCGAGCAGCCCGTCGGCCCGGAAGCGGGCCTCGTAGCGGGCGATGCGCCCGATGAGCCGTTGCGCCCCGGCGATCTCGGCCTCCACCTCGGCGTCGGTGACGACGGCGCCCCCCGGGCCGTCGTCCTGCCCCGCCTGGCGCCGCAGGACGCGCGTGGTCGCGTTCCGCCAGTGGTCCACCTCCACCACGCCGCCGAAGCCGCGCGCGAGGGCCTGGCGCACGCCCAGCACGAAGGACCAGACGGAGCTGCTCATCCGCCCGTCGAGCAGCGCCTCCTGCGCTCTCATCCACTGCTCCCTGGTGGTGATGTCCCACCACTCCCGCAGGCGCCCGCGCTCGCGGACGTAGCCTGTGCCGTGCCAGCCCATCGCGTTCCAGAGGGAGCCGTTGCTGACGCACAGGAGCGCTCCGCAGGCGAGCCCGTGCGCGACGGGGCCGTGCAGCGGGCCGCCGACCCAGAGGGTCCGCAGCCGGGGCCGCGCGGGAGCCGTCACCCGCTCGGCGTGCAGGCGCCAGGTCTGCCGGTGCGCGGCCGTCGCGGGGAAGAACGCCTCGCAGGGCGTGCCGGGGTTGATCGCCAGCCACTCGTCGTCCTGCGGCCACTCCCGGGCCAGCCGGCCCAGGTCGGTGGCGAAGAAGACCGGATCGGGCACGGGCGCGGGCAACATCCCGGGGGTGAAGAACGCCAGGGACTTGGCGCCGTGCCGAGGGCCCCAGAGCGCAGCGTTGAAGTGGATCCAGCCGGGCCGCGAGTCGGCCTGGGCGCGCGACATGGCGTGGTAGAGGTCGGTGGCGGCCAGCACGTCGAAGTACGCGGGCCAGTCGCCGCGTGTCTTGGCTTCGTACAGGCCGTGCTCGACCTCGGTGGGCGGCCGCCAGACGGGAGCGTACGCCTCGCGCGGCCCGCCCCGGCCGGTGCTGTGATCATGCCCCGTCCCCATGCGGCAGTACATTACCCCCGAACCCCACCAATCCCTGGCATCCCACCCAGTAGGGATGATTGAGAGCATAAATTCGGACGAGTCGGGTTATGTTCAGGCGGAGATTTTCGCTGTTATACCCGACAGTATTCCTGGTTCGACATCGATGGGCGGGGCACCGTCACGATGCCCCGCCCTCGGCTATTCTGCGCAGTTGTAAAGACCCTCCTGGCCCGCCACCGCCGTGCAGTTCTCCCGCACCCAGCTCGACACCTCCGTGTCACCCCGGCCCGGTCCGCCGCCGCTGCCCGTCAGGACGTGACGCAGCCGCCCCGACGAGACCAGCGAGCGCAGCCGGTCCACGGTCATGGCGGGGTCGCCGCCGGTGAAGCCGCCCATGGCGATCACGGGCTTGCGGGTGGACAGGATCAGGCCGGCCGCCTGCTGGGCGCTGTTCACCGCGACCAGCCACGTGGCCCCGCCCTGGTTGGCCACCAGATACTCGGCCATCGCGTCACTGACGCCGCCCCCCGGGCCGCCCCGCCCCATGGAGCCCGACCGGCCTCCGCTCCCCTGTGCACCGGAACCCGGCTGAGCCTCCGTGCCCGGCAGGCCGCCGTCCGACCGGGTGCCCATATCCGGCCTGTTCTGCCGGGATGATGCGCCGGTGCCCGGGAGGTCGCCGGGTGGGCTGCCGGGCATCGCGCCGGGGCGGCCGGAGCCGCCCGCGCGGCCCGTCGAAGGGCCGGCCGTCGGGTTCGTCCCGTTGATCGGGGACTGCAGCGGCGTGACGGCGTACGCGGCCGGTCCGGCCAGCCCCGCGACCATCGCCGCCACCAGCGCCAGGACCGCGAGCCGTACGGCGATCCGCGCCCGCGGCCGGGCCAGGACGAGCGCCACCACGGCCACCAGGGTCGCCCCGAGCACGACCCAGGCCAGCCACGGCACCCACTCCGGCGTACGGCGCAGCACCACGAACGACCATCCGCCGGTCACCGTCACGGCCACGGGCAGCACCCAGGCCCACGCCCGCGACCACCGGTACGCCCGCCACATCACGACCACGCCCATCCCCGTCAGCGCGGCCACCGCCGGCGCCATGGCGGTCGTGTAGTACGGGTGGAAGGTCCCGCTGGAGAAGCTGAACACCACGGAGTGGACGGCCAGCCAGCCGCCCCACAGCAGCCAGGCCGCCCCCGAGGGCCCGCCCAGCGGCAGCCGCCGCAGCCGTACGAGGAGCGCGAACGCCAGCGTCACCGCGCAGAACGGCAGCAACCAGGAGATCTGCCCGGCCAGGATGTCGTTGAACAGCCGCCCGGCCCCGGGCTCCCCACCGAAGCCGCCGAAGCCGCCACCGCCCCCGCCCCCGAGGCCGTCACCGCCGAAGCCGCCACCACCACCGCCGCCGCCACCGAGGCCGCCACCGAGGCCGCCACCGACGCCACTCCCGTCCTGGCCGAAGATGCGGCCCAGGCCGTTGTAGCCGATGACCAGGTCCCGGACGGTGTTGTCGGTCGAGCCGCCGATGTAGGGCCGGGAGTCCTGCGGCCACAGGTCGGTGATCACCATCCACCAGGCGCTGGCCCCGGCCAGCACGCCCCCGGCCGCCAGCAGGCGCCCGGCCCGCCGCCGCCATGTCCCCCGCGCGCACACCAGGTACGCCACCGCGAACGCCGGCACCACCAGGTACGCCTGCAACATCTTGGCGTTGAACCCCAGCCCCACGAAGAACGCCGCCAGCAGCAGGGTCCGCAGCCGCCCGGTGCGCAGCGCCTCCAGGCAGAACCAGCCGGCCAGCACGAGGAGGAGCACGAGGACGGTGTCGGGGTTGTTGTCCCGGTTGATCGCCACGGTGATGGGCGTGAGCGTCATGACGACGGCCGCGACCAGCGCCGCGACGTGCCCCGGGCGACCGCCGGCCCGAACGCCCCGGGGACCGCCGGCCCGGGCGCCCCGGAGACCACCGGACCGGGCGCCCCCGGGACCACCGGACCGAAGGACCCGGAGGCCGCCCGACCGAGCGCCTGCAGGCTCGGGCTCCGCCGGGAACGAGCGCCGCACGGCCGAGTGCACCAGCGCGACGGCCGCGACCCCCGCGACGGCCTGCGGCAGCAGCATGCTCCACGTGCCGTACCCGAAGACGCGCGCCGACAGCCCCATCACCCACAGCGCCAGCGGCGGCTTGTCCACGGTGATGAAGGAGCCGGCGTCGATGGCGCCGAAGAAGAACGCCTTCCAGCTCTGCGTGCCGGACAGGACGGCGGCGGCGTAGTACTCGTTGGCGTCGCCGCTGAGCGCCCACGCGTACAGGACGAACGCGGCGGCGAGCACCGCCCACAGCGCGGGGCGTGACCAGCGCGGATCGCCCTCGGCGCCGAGGAGGGCGCGGGCGGGCGCGCCGCGCCTCCCGGCGGCCCGGCGGCCGGGGGTGCGGATCGCGGTGACGCTCATCGGGCGTCGCTCCCCCGGGCCCGGCGCCCGGGGTTGAAGACCCAGGCGCGCAGCAGCAGGAACCGTACGAGGGTGGCCGCCGCGTTCGCGGCGATGACCGCGGCCAGCTCCACGCCGTGCGAGACCCCGGCGGGCAGCAGCGCCAGGCCGCCCGAGGTGAGCGCGAGCCCGACGAGGAAGGCGATGAGCCCCTCGACCTGGTGCCGCACGGCCCCGCCCGGGCCCTTGACGCCGAAGGTGAAGCGCCGGTTGGCGGCCGTGTTGGCCACGGCCGTCACCAGCAGCGCGACCGCGTTGGCGGCCAGCGGGGGCACGACCTGGCGCAGCAGGGAGTACAGCAGCACGTACGCCAGCGTGCTGACCACCCCCACCACGGCGAACCTGGGCAGTTGCCTGGCCATGCCCTGGGGCAGCGCGGCCCGCTCGGCCCCGGCCGGCGCGGTGCGGCGGGCGGCCCCGGACAGCGCCTTGCGGGTGACCCGGACCAGGCCCCGCAGGTCGTCGAGCGCGGTCCTGACGATGTCCACCCGGCTGTCCGGGTCGTCCACCCAGTCCACGGGCACCTCGTGGATGCGCAGCCCGTGGCGTTCGGCCAGGAGCAGCAGCTCGGTGTCGAAGAACCACTGCTCGTCCTCGACCGCGGGCAGCAGGGCCTGGGCGACCTCCGTACGGACGGCTTTGAAGCCGCACTGCGCGTCCGAGAACCCGGCGCCCATGCCGAGGCGCAGCAGCAGGTTGTACGAGCGCGAGATGAACTCCCGCCGGGGCCCCCGCTCCACCCGGGCGGCCCTGGCCAGGCGGGTGCCGATGGCCAGGTCGCTGTGACCGGACAGCAGCGGCGCCACCAGCGGCAGGAACGCGTCCAGGTCGGTGGACAGGTCGACGTCCATGTAGCTGACGACGTCGGCCTCGCTCTGCGACCAGACCCGGCGCAGCGCCCGCCCGCGCCCCTTCTCGTCGAGGTGCACGGCCCGCACGTGGGGCAGCTCCCCGGCCAGCTCGGTGGCGAGCTGCCAGGTGTTGTCGGTGCTGGCGTTGTCGGCGATCGTGATGCGGAAGCCGTAGGGGAGGTTCCCGGTGAGGTAGGTGTGCAGCCGGGTGATGCTGGCCCGCAATGCCCGCTGCTCGTTGTGGACCGGGACGACCACCTCGACCAGGCGGGTCCGCACTGCTGTTGTTTCCATGCAGCCAGCTCACGTTTTGGGCCTTTAAGGTGACTTATCCGTTTGTGAGCGGCGGATGAGAGTTCCCGGCAGATCCATGGTCGCGATGGCCCCGCCACCTGGGGCGTTGGCCAGGCTGACCGTCCCCCCGGCCTCCGCGACGGACTGCGCCACGATCGCCAGGCCGAGCCCGGAGCCGGGCAGGCCGCGCGCCGACGGTGAGCGCCAGAACCGCTCGAAGACGTGCGGCAGCTCCTCCTCCGGCAGCCCCGGCCCGTGGTCGCGCACGGTCAGGCGGCCGTGGCGCAGCTTCACCTCGACCTGGCCGCCGGGGCTGAACTTGGCGGCGTTGTCGATGAGGTTGAGCACGGCGCGTTCCAGGGAGGTGGCGTTGCCCACGACGTACCACGGTTCGAGGTCGATGACGACCTCCGCGCCGCGCAGCCTGGCGCGCTCGACGGCGGCCGTGACCACCTCGTGGAAGCCCAGCTCGACGTGCGGCTCGTGGTCGTTGTCGCCCCTGGCGAGCTGGAGCAGGTCGGCGACCAGCGTGGACAGCTCGGCGAACTGCGCCTTGACGTTGACCAGCAGGCGCTCCTTGGCCCCCGGGTCGAGGCTGCGGCCGGTCTGCTCGCTGCGCAGCAGCAGGTCGATGTTGGTGCGCAGGGTGGTGAGCGGGGTGCGCAGCTCGTGGCCGGCGTCGGCGACGAGCTGCTTCTGCCGCTCCCGCGACCCGGCCAGCGCGGCCGTCATGGCGTTGAACGAGGAGGACAGGCGGGCGATCTCGTCGGTGCCCGTGACGGGGATGCGGGTGTCGAGGTCCTCGGTCTGCGCGATGTGCTCGACCGCCCTGGTCAGGTCGCCCACGGGACGCAGCGCGGCCCGCGAGATCGCCAGCCCCGCCCAGGCCGCGCCGATCGCGCCGAGCGCGGTGATGCCCCCGAGCATGAGCGCGGCCATCCGTTTGGTGCGCTCGATGTGCCCCAGGGGCCTGGCCTCCAGCACGGCCACGCCGGGCTTGAAGTTGATCGTCACGACGCGGACCTCTTTGCCCTCGCGCGTCTTGCCGTAGCGGTAGACCGGGTCGCATGGCTCGAAGGCCTTCACGTCCTCGTTGTAGTCGGGCACGATGGGAGGCCCGATCGAGCAGGTCTCGCCGCCGGCCGTCAGCAGCGTCGCCATGCCGTCGACGAACGGGCCCGTCCCGTCCGGCGTGCAGTTGCGCTCCAGGAATCCCTTGTCACCCTGCCGCGCGGACTCCAGGATGCTCATGTCGAGGCCGCCGCGGAGCCGGTCGGCCAGAATGATGTAGGAGAAGCCCGCGCACATCGCGATGGCCACCACCACGGCCACCGTGACCAGGAGCGTCAGCCGGGTGCGCAGGCTGCCCCGCATGGCCAGCGCCGTCAGGCGGGTCTTCAGGCCACCGGTCATGCCGTCGCCCTCAGCACATAACCCACCCCGCGCACGGTGTGGATCACGCGCGGCTCGCCGCCGGCCTCGGTCTTGCGCCGCAGGTACATCACGTAGACGTCGAGCGAGTTGGAGGTCGGCTCGAAGTCGAAGCCCCACACCTCGCTCAGGATCTGGTCCCTGGTCAGCACCTGGCGGGGGTGCGCGAGGAACAGCTCCATCAGCAGGTATTCGGTCCTGGTCAGGTCGAGGATGCGGGCGCCGCGCGTGACCTCCCTGGTCACCGGGTCCATGCGCAGGTCGCCGTAGGTCAGCGTGTCGCCCTCCTGCGCGCCCGCGCTCAGCGCGCCGCGCCGCAGCAGCGCGCGCACCCTGGCCAGCAGCTCGTCCAGCTCGAACGGCTTGACGAGGTAGTCGTCGGCCCCCGCGTCGAGGCCGGAGACCCGGTCGCCGACCGCGTCGCGGGCCGTGAGCATGAGGACCGGCGTGTGGTTGCGGGACGCGCGCAGCCTGCGGCACGTGGTCAGGCCGTCGAGCCGGGGCATCATCACGTCGAGCAGCACGGCGTCATAGGAGTCGGCCGCCAGCGCGTCGAGCGCCTCCTGCCCGTCGACGGCCGTGACGACCTTGTAGCCCTCGAACTCGAGGCTCGACTGCAACGCCTCGCGCAACGCGGGCTCGTCGTCCACCACCAGCAACCGTGCGGGCTCACTCATACAGCAAACGCTAAGCGAACATCATGAGAACCTGATGAACGCCCTCCCCGGGCAGGTGAGGAGGGCTAAGAGGGCAGGAGGACTAAGGGGTCAGGAGGGCCATGGCGGCGTTGTGGCCGCCGATGCCGCTGACGCCGCCGCCCCTGCGCGCGCCCGCCCCGCACATCAGCACGCGCTCGTGCCCGGTCTCCACGCCCCAGCCGCCTTCCTCCGCGTACGGCCAGCTCAGGTCGGTGTGGAAGATGTGGCCGCCGGGCAGGCCCGCCTCCCGTTCGAGGTCCACCGGGGTCTTGACCTCCACGCACGGGGTGCCGTCGGGCGCGGTGAGCAGGCACTCCTCGATGGGCTCCGCCAGGACGGAGTCGATGGAGGCGAACGTCGCGCGCAGGGCCGCCTCCCTGGCCGCCTCGGGATTCTCCCGGAAGAGCCGGGCGGGCATGTGGAGGCCGAAGAGCGTCATCGTCTCCGCCCGGCCTCTCAGCTCGGGGCCGAGGATGGACGGATCCGTCAGCGAGTGGCAGTAGACCTCGGCCGGCGGCAGCGCCGGGATCTGCCCGCGGGCCGCCTGCTCGTACGCCGCCGCGAGCTGGTCGCGTCCCTCGTTGATGTGGAACGTCCCGCTGAAGGCCGCCCGGGGGTCGACCGAGGCGTCCTTGAGCCGGGGCAGCCGCTGGAGCACCATGTTGACCTTGAGCTGGGCGCCCTCGGGCGCCGTCGCCGGGCGGCCCATCACCCGGTCCAGCACGGCGGGCGGCAGGTTGACCAGCACGTGCCGGCCGGTCACGGTGTGCTCGCGCTCCCGCCCGCCGGTCCCGGGCCCGCCGCTCGTCCCGGACCCGCCGGTCCCGGGCTTGTTGCTCGTCCCGGGCCCGCCGCTCGCCCCGGTCTCGTCGTCCCGGGTCGTGAACGTCACCTCGCCCGACGGTGAGATGCCGATGATCTCGGCGCCCGTCCTGATCTCGGCGCCCGCCCGCCTGGCCGCCGCCTCCAGCGCGCCGGAGACCGCGCCCATGCCGCCGACGGGGACGTTCCACTCGCCGGTGCCGTCCCCGATCACGTGGTAGAGGAAGCACCGGTTGGCCGCCAGGTCGGTGGCGGTGTCGGCGAACGTGCCGATCAGCGCGTCGGTGAGCACGACGCCGCGTACGGTGTCGTCGCCGAACCGCTCGTCCACCGTCTCGCCGATGGGTCGCGCGAACAGGTCGCGCCACGCCTCCGGCCCGACCAGCCGCTCGATCTCGGTCTGGGAGCGCAGGGGTTCGAGCAGGGTGGGGGCCAGAACGTGCGCCACCTCGCCGACCAGGCCGTAGAAGCGCCGCCAGGCCGCGTGGTCCGCCTCGCCGCCCGTCACGCTCCTGAACGAGGCCGCCGTGCGCAGGTCGTCCTCGTTGTCGACCAGCAGGCCCGTGTCGCCCTTGGGGGTGTAGGAGGCGTACCTGCGGCGGCGCAGCTCCAGGTCGAGGCCCAGATCGCGGACGATCTTGGAGGGGAGGAGGCTGACCAGGTAGGAGTAACGCGACAGGCGCACGTCCACGCCGGGGAACGGCCGCGCGGAGATCGCCAGGCCGCCGACGTGCGCGTGTCTCTCCAGCACGAGCACCCGCCGCCCGGCCCCGGCCAGGTACGCCGCCGCGACCAGCCCGTTGTGTCCCCCGCCTGCCACGACCACGTCATACGAGCCCACCCCCGCACCCTACGACCCACCCGGCCTCCCCCGTCAACGCCCCGCCTCCCACGCCCACGCCCACCCGGGCCACCGGCCGCAGGTCACGGACGTCGGCCGCCGGCGGCCGACCCGGTCAGGGGCGGCTGGCGATGGACAGGAGCGTGGCGGCGGGGCCGGTCAGGGGACGGCCCCGCCGCCACACCGCGCGCAGGTTCCTGACCAGGTTCACGCCCGCCAGCGGCACCTCCACCAGCCGTCCCGTGGCCACGTCGGACTCCACCGCGTACCCGCTCAGCACCGCCGGCGCCACGCCCGCCTGCGCCGCGCCCTTGACCGCCGAGTTCGACCCCAGCTCCAGCCGCGGACCGGCCCGGTGCAGGCCGCGGAAGGCCACGTCGAGCGTCTCGCGGGTGCCGGAGCCGGGCTCGCGCACCACGAGCGGCGTCGCGGCCAGCTCGGGCGCCCGCAGCACCGTACGGCGGCGCGCCCACGGGTGCCCCGGCGCCACCACGACCACCAGCCGGTCGGTCCCCACGACCCGCCCCGCCAGCCCGTCCGGCAGGCCCGGCCCTTCCACGAACCCCAGCTCCACCTCCCCGGCGAGCACCCGCGCCGCGACGTCGGCGGAGTTGATCACGTCGAGCCCCACCTGGACCTCGGGCTCCCGGTTCTGCAGCTCGCCGAGCCAGCGCGGCACCAGGTACTCGGCCACCGTCATGCTGGAGACCACCCTCAGGTGAACGGCCTCGCGGTGGCGCACGGCCTGCACGGCGCGCATGAGCTCCTCGGCCGCCGCCAGCACCTGCGCGGCCCAGCCGGCCACCATCTTGCCCTCGGAGGTGAGCGTGGAGCCGCGCGGCGTGCGCTCGATCAGCGGCACGCCGAGGCCGCGTTCGAGCTGGACGATCCGCTTGCTCGCCGACGGCTGCGCGATCCCCGCCGCCCTCGCGGCGCGGCCGAGACTGCCCAGCTCGCCGACGTCGACGAGGAGCTTGAGCGAGTCGAGATCGGGCAGCGCACTCATAGCCACAGGCTATGACCTCACAGGCAAGGCGTGGCTACCGGGCGTTCCGGCCGGTCAGAAGACTGAGATCATGCTCACCAGCGCACCAGGGCCCGCCACCCCGCGGCCGCCCCGTCCCGGCACCACCCCCGCCCAGGGACACCCCCGCTCCTCCGTCCGCGCGCGGCTCCGCGCCGTTCCCAGTGCCGTCCCCAGTGCTGTCCTCAGTGCCGTCACCAGCGCCGTCACCCGGGTGCGCCCGTTCGGCCCGGGTCTCGCCGTCGCGGCCGTGGCCGTGGTGCTCTCGGCGCTCGTCAACCGGTACGTCCCCGCGCTCAGCACCGCCGTCGTCGCCGTCGCCGCCGGGGCGGCCCTGGCCAACGCCGCGGGCGTGGGCGAGCGGCTGCGGCCGGGGCTGGCGTTCGTGTCCCGGCGGGTGCTGCGGGTGGCGATCGCGCTGCTCGGCCTGCAGATCGCCGTTCCGCACGTGCTCGCGCTCGGCTGGCAGACCCTGGCCGTGGTGGCGGTGGCGACGGGGCTCACGTTCGCCCTGACGCCGCCGATCGGCCGCCGGCTCGGGCTGAGCCCCGGCACGTCCCTGCTCATCGCGACGGGCGTGTCGATCTGCGGCGCGGCGGCCATCGCGGCGATGCGCGAGAGCACCGACCTGCCCGACGACGAGGAGGCCGCGGGGGGCGCGCTCGGCGTCGTGGTGCTGTACGGGACCGCCGCCATCGCCCTCATGCCCCTGCTGGCCTCCCTCATGGGCCTGACGCCCGCCCAGCTCGGCGTGTGGACGGGCGCGGCCGTGCACGAGGTGGCCCAGGTGGCCGCGATCGGCGCCACCTCGGGCACCCTGGCCGCGGCCGTGACGGTCAAGCTGGGCCGCGTCGTCCTGCTGGCGCCGATCGTTGCGCTGACGTCGTACCGGCGGCGGGCGGCCGGGAGCGCGCGCCCCGCCGCCCGGCGGGGCGTGGCACAGCGGAGGGACACGGCAGAGCGGGGAGACGAGGCGGGGCGGGGAGACGCGGCGGGGCGGAAGGCGGGGCGGAGGCCGCCGATCGTGCCGTTGTTCGTCGGCGCGTTCCTGGCCATGGTGGCCGTGCGCAGCACCGGGCTGGTGCCAGAGGCCGTCACGGAGGCGGTGCCGGGGGTGACGAACGTGCTCATGGCCGCCGCGCTGTTCGGCCTCGGCACCGGCATCGACGTGCGGAAACTGCTCCGCGGTGGCCGGGCGGCGCTGCTCGGCGGCATCGCGACGGCGATCATCGCGGCCACGTCTCTGGCCGGGGTCCTGTTGCTCGTGTGATTCTCGTAGTGGACGGCCGGGCCACGGCCCCGTATTCTGCTCAGTTTGGAACAAATACCGCGAAAGCGGCCGTTCCTCGTTAGCCGGGCCAGGACCACTCAAGGAGCACGAAACTCACCATGGGCAGCACCATCGACTCCGTAATTCAGCCGTCCGACGAGGTCGCCGCGGCTCTGGCGGCCGGCGCGCCGGTCGTGGCGCTGGAGTCCACGATCATCTCCCATGGGCTGCCCCAGCCGCGCAACCTCGAGGTCGCACGCGAGCTGGAGGCGGTCGTGCGGGCGGCGGGCGCGGTGCCGGCCACGATCGCCGTGCTGGACGGCGTGCCCCGCGTCGGGCTGAACGAGGTCGAGCTGGAGCGCGTCGCGACCGAGTCGGGGCTGCGCAAGCTGGGCCAGCGGGACCTGCCGGTGGCGGCGGCGCTGAAGGCCAGCGGCGCGACCACGGTGTCGGCCACGTCGTTCCTGGCCGCCCGCGCCGGGATCCGGGTCTTCGCCACCGGCGGCCTGGGCGGCGTGCACCGCGGCTGGACCGAGGACCAGGACGAGTCGGCCGACCTCGACACGCTGGCCCGCACGCGCATCACCGTGGTCTGCGCGGGCGTCAAGTCGATCCTCGACGTGCCGGCCACGCTGCAGCGGCTGGAGACGCGGGGCGTGACCGTGGCGGGGTTCCGTACGGAGACCTTCCCCGGCTTCTACCTGCACTCCTCAGGCCAGCCGATCGACTGGCGGATCGAGACGCCCGAGGAGGCGGCGGCGATCATGCGCGGCCAGGACGTGCTGGGCGGCCCCGAGACGGCGCTCATCGTGGCCAACCCCGTGCCCGAGGACCAGCAGCTCGATCCGGAGCTGCACGACCGCGTGCTGGGCGAGGCGCTGGCCGCCGCCGAGCGCGAGGGCGTCAAGGGGCAGGCGATCACCCCGTTCCTGCTCGGCTACCTGGTGAACGGCACCGCCGGCGCCTCCCTGGAGGCCAACCTGGCCGCCGTGCGCGGCAACACCGCGCTGGCCGCCCGGATCGCCGTGGCGTGGGCCCGATCATGACGGGGCCGGGCCGGGGCGGCGGCCTCCTGGTCATCGGCGACGTCGTCACCGACGTGGTGGCGTTGCACGGCTCTCCGGTCATGAGCGGCACCGACACGGCCGCCGACATCGTCCTGCGCCCCGGCGGCTCCGGCGCGAACACCGCCGCCTGGGCCGCCCGCCTGGGCGGCGACGTGCGGTTGCTGGCCAGGCTGGGATACGACAGCAGCGAGTGGCACACCACCGAGCTGGTCAAGACGGGCGTACGGCCGCACACCGTCGTGGACCCCGACCGGCCCACGGCCGTGGTGATCGCGATGGTGGACAAGAGCGGCGAGCGCTCGATGCTCACCAACCGCGGCGCGGGCGGCCTGATCTCCGAGGCCGACTGGGACCCGTCCCTGCTGGACGGCGTCGCCCGCCTGCACCTGTCCGGCTACGTGCTCTTCGCCGACCCGGGCCTCGGCCTGGCCCGGCGGGCGATGGCCGACGCGGCGGAGGCGGGCGTCGCGATCAGCGTCGATCCGGCCTCCACCGGCCCGCTGCGCGACTTCGGCGTCGAACGTTTCATCAAGGAGACGGCCCCGGCCGGCCTGGTCATCCCCAACCTCGCCGAGGCCCTGCTCCTCAGCGGCGCCGGGAGCGCGCGCGAAGCCGCCGTGCGGTTGAGTGAGAGATACGGCACAGCCGTGGTTAAGCTGGGCGCGGACGGCGCGCTGGCCGCAGTGGACGGCGCGGTGGTGGCGTCGGCGAAGGGCGTGTCGGCCGAGGTGGTGGACTCGACGGGAGCGGGCGACGCCTTCGCCGCGGGCTTCCTCACGGCGACCCTGCGCGGCGCCGATGAGCAGGCCGCACTGGAGGCGGGTTGCCGTGCTGGTGCCGAATGTGTGGCCCAGGTGGGCGGCCGTCCACGGTACGGTTTGGATCTGAACCGTCTTTACCCTATTCACACTGATTGATAGCTTGCCGCGTAGGCTGCACCATTAGCCACATGCGTTACGGGCAGCACCACGCGGCTCACTGGGGAGGATAAGGTCCGCCGATGGAAGTCGAGTCATCGATCTGCCTGAGCGACCTAGTCCCTGCGCTGCGTTGGAGCCGCCCGCAGCAGGTGGCCGAGGCGTTGGGCGATCCACGCCTGCCCGCGGGCTGGTGGTCCTCCCTGGCGCTGTCGAAGGCGCTGGGCACGGCGGGACTCGACTGGATCTGCGAGCGCCTGGCCCGGCTGGCCGCCTCCCGCTGGGACCACCTGCCGCTGGCCGACCTGCTGCCCGCGCTGGCCGTTCACCACATCGACCCCGCGCTGCCCGGCTGGCCCGAGGCCACCCGCACGGCGATCGCCGGGCTCGGCGGATGGCAGCGGCTGCGCCGCCTGTCCCCCGGTGACCTGAGCACCCCGTCGGCCACGCCCGAGGTCGTGATCGGCTCGGTCTTCCGCGAGATCCTCGGCCGCATCCCGGCCCAGCGCGAAGCGCCCTCGTCCGCCGCCGGCGCGCGGCCGGGCCATCCCGAGGTCACCCGCCCGCTCCAGCGCGGCCAGTCGCCGCAGCCGGCCGGCCAGGGCACCGGCTCCTTCCCCGCCCAGCCGGGGGCCCTCGCCGCCCAGAGCGGATCGTTCCCGGCCCAGGGCGAGGCCGCCGGGCAGGCGCAGCCCACCACGGGCCCGTTCGCGGGGCAGGGCGCGGGCGGCGGCCACCCGCAGCGCCAGACGGGCTCCTTCCCGGCCGCGCCGCAGCACCCCGAGTCCCAGACCGGCTCCTACCCCGGCGCGCCGCAGCAGCCCGCCGAACGCCAGACGGGCCCCTTCCCGAACGCGGCACAGCCCGCCGAGCACCAGACCGGCCCCTTCCCCGGCGCGGGCCCCTCCGACCGTCAGACCGGGCCCTTCCCGGGCGCGCCGCAGGCTCCCGAACGCCAGACCGGCCCCTTCCCGGGCGCGGGCCCCTCCGACCGTCAGACCGGCTCTTTCCCGGGCGCGGGTCCCTCGGAGCGTCAGACCGGCTCCTTCCCCGGCGCGCCGCAGCCCTCCGACCGCCAGACCGGCTCCTTCCCCGCGGTGCCGGGTGAAGACGGCGCGCCGGGGTCACGCCAGACCGGTCCGCTCCCCGGCCGGCCGCAGGGCGCTCCCGGGCAGTCCCAGGGCGGCCCGCTGCCGGAGCCTCTGAGCGGATCGTTCCCGGCGCAGCCGCAGAGCGGTGACGCGCCGCGTCAGGGGCTCGCCGGCGAGAACGGCCTGCCGCAACGCCAGGCCCCCGGCCAGCCCGAACGCCTGCCCCAGCGCCCCACCGGCCCGCAGGCGGGCCGCCAGGAGCCCGGCGCCACGCCATCCGGCGCGGGCGCCGCACCGTCCGTCCCCGGCGCCACGCCGGCCGCCCCGGGAGCGACCCCGCCCCGGCCCGGCCAGCCCGGCCAGCCCGGCCAGCCCGGCCAGCCCGGCCAGCCCGGCCAGCAGGGTTCCCGCCCCGGCGGCCCCGGCTCCCCCTCCCTGCCGGGCAGCCCCGGCTCGATCTCGACCCCCGGCTCCGTCTCGACGCCCGGGCCGGCCCCGGCTCCCGGTCCGGTCCCGGGTGCTCCCGCCGCCAGCGGCCCGAGCACCGGCTCGATCCCGCCGCTGCCCGGCGGCTCGCTGCCGCCCGTCCCCGGCTCCGAGGCCGCCAAGGGCGCGCCCTCGTACGCGACCCCCGTCCCCTCCGACACCGACCACGCGATGGTCCGGGTCGTGGACAACCTCTTCCGCGCCCTGGACAAGCTGGAGCTGGCCGTGGCCGTGCACCGGCTGTTCGCCGAGGACCCGGTCAGCCTGCGCACCCTGGCCCACAAGATGCTGGTGGAGCGGGATGCGCTCTCGCAGGCCCAGCGCACCGCCGAGGAGCGCATCCTGCAGTGGCTGCGCTCCTCCGAGTCCGCGCCGGTCACGGGCCACATGTTCCGGCTGACGGAGTGGCTGGGCGCGGCGGCCACCGAGGAGCAGCTCATCGGCGCGGACCCGGCCCACCCGGTGATGGTCCCGTCGCTGCGCACGCCGCTGTGGCGGGTGCTGGTCACGCTCATGCCCGACCGCCGGCTCCAGGACGGCTGGCTGGTCGTGGGCGACCTCCACGGCCTCCAGGCGCGTACGCGGCAGCTGCTGGCCTCCGCCCCGCCGGACGCCGACCTCGTGGGCCTGGTGGCCGAGCTGGGCATCCGTACGCACTCCGCCCAGGCCTGGCTCGACGCCCTGCCTCCCGAGACGTCCCGCGACCCGGTGGCCTCGGCCCCGTCGCCCGCCCAGCCGCTCCCCCGCCGCACGCCGGGGGCCAACGGCCACCACCATCGCGGCGGCCAGCCCATCCCGTCGGCGACGGCCGGCTCGATCGACCCCTCCGCCGCCCTGGCCACGCTGTCGGCGCTGTCGGGCGGGCGCCCGTCGATGCTGCCTGCCGCCGGCGCGCCGTCCACGCCTCCCCCGCCGCTGCCGAGCCCGTCCTCCGACCCGCGCCGCTGGCAGCGCATCGAGGTCACGCCCGAGCACCTCAGGGGCGGCCCGGTGGCGGTCCCCGAGGGGTACGCGGCGCAGCTCGGCATGCGTCCCGGCACGCTGCTGTCGGTGACCGGCCCGGGCAACAACGCCATCGTCCTGGTCTGGCAGGGTCACCAGCCGGTCTTCGACTCGCTCCAGCCCGTCCTCATGCGCCTGAACGCCCGGCCTGGCGACCAGGTGTACGTCACGGTGGACGGCTACCGCCTGGAAGCCCAGCTCACCGCCTGACCCCGGCGCGGCTCACGGGGCCGGGTCGAACAGGTGGAGGCGGTGGGCGGTGGCCGCGGCCTCGCCCCGGGTGGCGACGCCGAGCTTGGCCAGGATGTTGGACACGTGCACGCTCACCGTCTTGACGGAGATGACCAGCTCCTGGGCGATCTCCCGGTTGCTGCGCCCGTGGGTCACCTCCCGCAGCACCTCCAGCTCCCGGGCCGTGAGCCCCAGCGGCTGCCCGTCGGCCCCCTCCTCGGAGGAGGAGGCGCCCCCCGCGATCCTGGCCCGCCGGGCGAAGGCGTCGAGCTGCTCCAGCAGCGGCGTGGCGCCCAGGTCGCGGGCGAGCTCGCGGGCCCGCGCCAGCCGCGCCGCCGCTCCCTGCCGGTCGCCGCCCGCCAGCGCCGCCTGCGCCGCGCCCACCAGGCACTGCGCCTCCGCGTACGGCTGCCGCAGCGCCTCCCAGGCCGCCACCGCCGCTTCCCAGGCCCCGAACCACCACGCGGCCGGCTCGGCGCCGGGCTGCGGCGGCGTCTCGGGCCCGGTCAGCGCCGTGAACGTGAGCCGGTGGGCCTGCTGCAGATCGCCCTCGACCTCCAGCTCGCGCCCGAGCCGCCGCAGCGCGGGCACCAGCGACAGCGCGAGCCGGGCCAGCGCCCCGAGCCCTCCGGCACCGTCGGAAGCTCCCCCGGCGACGGCGGCGCCCGCCCCCGCGCCCGCCCCCGCGCCCGCCCCGCCGCGCCCGCCGGAAAGGGCCGCGCCGGAAAGGGCCTCATCGGGGAGGGCCGCGCCGGGGAGGGCCGCGCCGGGGAGGGCCGCGCCGGGGAGGGCCGCGCCGGGGAGGGCCGCGCCGGCCGCGTCATCGCCCACGGCACTGGCCGCGGCGGCCAAGCCACCGGCCGTCAGGGCCTCGGTGAGCCGCGCCGGCGGCACCGCCGCCCAGACGAGCCGCGCGATGGCCACCAGCACCGGCCAGGAGTAGCGCGGGTTGCTCACCAGGTCGCGCTCCTCCAGCGCCCGGGCCGCGAACTCCACCGCCTCGCCCAGCTGCCCCCGCGCCTGCAGCAGCACGATCTCCCTGCGCAGGTGCGGCAGCACGACCTGGTCCCGGTGGACGCCGCGCGACAGGATGCTCCGCGAGGAGTCGAGCAGCTGCCCGGCCCGGTCGAGCTGCCCGCGCGCCAGCGCGATGTCGGTGGCGAACCCCTGGAGGCTCGCCCGGTAGGGCGCGGGCGGCGCGAGGTCGAGCGCGTGCTCGACCACCTGGAGCATCTCGTCCCAGCGTCCGAGCGAGGCCAGCGGCTCGGCCAGGTTGATCGACAGGAACGCGCCGGAGGTGCGGGCCAGGCCGTACTGGACCGACTCCTCGACGCCTTCGCGGGCGACCTGCGCGGCCCGCTCGTGCCGGCCCGCGCCCTCCAGCGCGTCGGACTCGGAGATGGCGCAGCGCATCAGCGCGTTGTACGCGTCGGCGCGGCGGGCGATGCGGCGCGCCTGCGCGAACGCCTCCATCTGGGCGTCCATGTCGGAGTAGCGGGCCTTGGCCCAGGCCAGGCTGATCAGCGCGTGGGCCTCGACGGGCGCGTCGCCCACCTCGTGCCCGATCTCCATGGCGAGCTGGGCGGAGGCGATCTTCTCGGGCCACTCCTCGGGCCGGTGCAGCATGCGTGAGAGGCTCTCCAGCACCTGGCCGCGCAGCCGGCGCCGGTCGGCGGGCACGAGCGCGGCGGCCTCCCGCAGGTCGTCGACGTGGCCGGGGCGGCCCAGGTCGTAGCGGGTCAGGCCGCGCTGGCGCAGCAGGAGGGCCGACCTGACCGGGTCGGCGGCGCGGTCGATCTCGGCGAGGGCGGCGGTGGCCAGGGCGACGCTGCGTTCGTACTCGCCGGCCAGGTGGGCGACCGTGGAGGTCTGCTTCAGCACGCCGATGCGGTCGTCGCCGATGCGCTCGGCCGCGTCGGGCACCTGGTCCCACAGCTCCAGCACCCGGGACAACATCCGCAGCTGCTCGTCGTAGGCGGTGGACCTGCGCGCCGCCTCGGCCGCGCGCCAGGCGCTGACCAGCGCCCAGGTGGAGTCGTGGGCGGAGTGCCAGTGGTGGGCCAGCTCGATCGCGCCGCGCGGGGCGGGCAGGATCGACAGGTCGCGCTCCAGCGCCTCGGCGTAGCGGGTGTGCAGGCGGGTGTGCTCGCCGGGCAGCAGGTCGTCGTGGAGGGCCTCGCGGATGAGCGCGTGGCGGAAGCCGTAGCCCTCGCCGTCGACCACGAGCACGTTGCTCGCCACGGCGGGCCGCAGCGCCCGCGACAGGTCGCCGTCGTCGAGCCCGGCGACGGCGGTGAGCAGGTCGTGCTCGATGCGCTGGCCGCCGGCGCTGGCCACGCGCAGCAGCTCCTGCGTCTCCTCCGGCAGCCGCTCGACGCTGGCCAGCAGCAGGTCGCGCAGCGACTCGGGCAGCGTCGCGCCGCCGCCGGACCCGCCCGACTCGCTGAGCAGCGCCTCGACGAACAGCGGGTTGCCCTCGCTGCGCGCGTAGATGCGGTCCATGTCGGCGGCGGACGGCTCGCGCTCCAGGATCCCGGCCGCCAGGGCGACGGCCTCCTTGCGGGTGAGCCTGCGCAGCTCGACCCTGCTCACCCACTCGACCCGGCCCAGCTCGGCCAGCAGCGGCCGCAGCGGGTGGGTGCGGTGCAGCTCGTCGGTGCGGTAGGTCACCACGACGAGCAGGCGCGCCGCCGTACGCTGATAGCGGACCAGGAACGTCAGCAGGTCGCGGGTGGAGCGGTCGGCCCAGTGGGCGTCCTCCACGATCAGCACCACCGGCCGCTCTTCCGCCAGCCGCTCCAGCAGCCCGAGCACCTGCTCGAACAGCCGCGCCCTGGCCTCCGCGCCGTCCTTGCCCGGCTCGCCGAACTCGGGCAGCAGCCGCGCCAGCCCGCGCGCGTTGCCGCCGGGCAGCAGCCCGGCCACGCCGTCGCGGCCCAGCTCGCGCACCAGGCCGCGCAGCACGGCGGTGAACGGCGCGAACGGCAGGCCCTCCGTGCCCAGCTCCAGGCAGCCGCCGACGAGCACCAGGGCGTCGCCCGCCCGGTGGGCGGTGAACTCCTTGATCAGCCGGGTCTTGCCGACCCCGGCCTCCCCGCCGACCAGCACGGTGGACGACGCCCCGGCGCGCGCTCTGACCAGGGCGTCACCGAGAGCGGCCAGCTCGCGGGCACGCCCGACGAACGTGGGGCTCTCAGCGTGAATGCTCACGCCCTAAGGATGCCATCAGCGCACGACGGGAACGCCCGTCACGGACGTGACTCCGCCCACTCCCCGACCACCCCTCACGGACGACCGCCCGCGAGAGACGGCTCAGCGCAGCACCTTGCGGAAGAAGGTGGCCGACGCCTCGTATCCCAGCGCGTGGTAGAACTCCGGCGCCCGGCGGGTGGCCATCGCCACGTAACCGGCCTCCCGCGACCGGGCCCACCGCTCGAACTCCTCCAGCAGCGACCGCCCGATCCCCTGCCGCCGCGAGCCCGACTGCACCATGGCCTCCTCCACCCAGGCGACCGGCCCGTTGGCGAACAGCGTCAGGTGCACGAAGCCCAGCAGGTAGCCGCGCACCCGCCCGTTCACGACGGCGGCGAGCAGCAGGGCGTCGTCGTTGGCCAGCAGCGCGGGAAGGGCGGCGTCGAAGGCCGCGCGCTCGGGCCTGAAGGTCAGGCCGAACTCGCGGGCCAGCGCGAACACCTCGTCCGCGTCCGACTTCTCCGCCCTCCTGATGAGAAGATCGTCAGCCGTCATGAGCAACGACCCTAGATCGTCGTACGTCGCTCATGCAAACACCCGTTCACAGATCGCCCAGCCCGAGCTGCCGGGCGATGAGCATGCGCTGCACCTCACTGGTCCCCTCCCCGATCTCCAGCACCTTGGCGTCGCGGTAGAAGCGGCCGACGGGGAACTCGTTCATGAACCCGTACCCGCCGAACACCTGCGTGGCGTCGCGCGCGTTGTCCATCGCCGCGTTGGACGACACCAGCTTGGCGATCGCCGCTTCCTTCTTGAACGGCACCCCGGCCAGCATCTTCTCGGCCGCGTGGTAGTAGGCCAGGCGGGCGGTGTGCGCGCGGGCCTCCATGTCGGCGACCTTGAACTGGATCGCCTGGTAGTGGCCGATGGGGTGGCCGAAGGCGCGGCGGTCCCTGACGTACTTCAGGCACTCGTCCACGCAGCCCTGCGCCAGGCCCACGCCGATGGCGGCGATCGCGATGCGGCCCTCGTCGAGGGTCTGCAGGAACTGGGCGTAGCCGCGGCCGCGCTCGCCCAGCAGGTTCGCGGCCGGCACCCGGCAGTCGGTGAAGGACAGCTCGCGGGTGTCGGAGGCGTTCCAGCCGACCTTGGAGTACTTCTTCGACACCGTGAACCCCGGCGTGCCGCTCGGGACGAGGATCGTGGAGATCTCCCGTTCGCCGGTGAGCGCGGCGACGCCGATGACGCCGGTGATGTCGGTGCCGGAGTTCGTGATGAACGCCTTCGTCCCGTTGATCACCCATTCGCCGCCGTCGAGCACGGCCGTGGTGCGCATGCCGCCCGGCACGTCGGAGCCGCCGCCGGGCTCCGTCAGCCCGAACGCGCCCAGCAGCTCGCCGGCGGCCATCCGGGGCAGCCAGGTCGCGCGCTGCCCGTCGTCGCCGAAGCGGTAGATCGGCATCGCGCCCAGTGACACCGCCGCCTCCAGGGTGATCGCCACGCTGGAGTCGACCCGGGCCAGCTCCTCCAGGGCCAGGCAGAGGGCGAAGTAGTCGCCGCCCATCCCGCCGTGCTCCTCGGGGAAGGGCAGCCCGAACAGGCCCATGGCGCCCATCTGGCGCACGATGTCGTACGGGAACTCCTCCCGCTCGTAGAAGTCGCCGATCACCGGCGCGACGACCTCCCGGGAGAACGCCTCGACCGTCTTGCGCAGCTCTTCGTACTCGTCCTTGAGCATCTCTCAGCCTTTCGACAGCGCCTGTACGACGCGGGACGGGCTGGGCCGGCCCAGCAGCTCGGCCAGCCAGGTGCTGGTGGAGACGAGCTTGCCGAGGTCGAGCCCCGTCTCGATGCCCAGCCCGCGCAGCATCCAGACCAGGTCCTCGGTGGCGAGGTTGCCGGTGGCGGACTCGGCGTACGGGCAGCCGCCGATGCCGCCCGTGGAGGCGTCGACCGTGGTCACGCCCGCTCTCAGGGCGGCCAGCGTGTTGGACAGCGCCTGGCCGTAGGTGTCGTGGAAGTGCACGGCCAGCCGCTCCGGCGTGCGGAAGGCGCCGATCAGCTCGGTGACGTGGCCGGGGGTGCCGACGCCGATCGTGTCGCCGAGCGACAGCTCGTAGCAGCCGAGCCCGAGCAGCCGCTCCCCGACCGTGACCACCTGCGCGATCGGCGTCGGCCCCTCCCAGGGGTCGCCGAAGCACATCGACACGTACGCCCGCACCCTGACCCCGTGCTCCAGCGCCCTGGCCACGACCGGCTCGAACATCTCGAACTGGCTCTCCAGGCTGCGGTTCAGGTTCTTGGCGGCGAACGTCTCGGTGGCGCTGGCGAAGATCGCGATCTCGGCCACGCCCAGGCCGAGCGCGCGGTCGAGGCCCCGCAGGTTGGGCACCAGCACGGGGTAGCGCACGCCCGGCTTCCGGTGCAGCCGCCCCAGCAGCTCGTCGGCGTCGGCGAGCTGCGGCACCCACGTGGGGTGCACGAAGCTGGTCGCCTCGATCACCTTGTGCCCCGCGTCGGCGAGCCGGGCGATGAACTCGGCCTTCACCTCGACGGGCACGATCGCCGACTCGTTCTGCAGCCCGTCGCGCGGGCCCACCTCATAGACGGTGACCTGCTGCGGAAGACCTCGCATCGGGTACGCCATCACACCTCCTCAGCGGTGACCACGGCCAGCACGGCGTCCATGTCGACCGGCTGGCCGGCCTGCGCGGGCAGTTCGGCGACCACGCCGTCGCGCGGGGCCGTGACGGTGTGCTCCATCTTCATCGCCTCGACGATGACCAGCGGCTGCCCCTCGCGCACCCGGTCGCCCGGCTGCGCCTTGACCACCAGGACCGTGCCGGGCATGGGGCTCCTGACCACGCCGTCGCCCGCCGCCGCCGCGCCCGGGCGGTCTCCCGGGTCGCCGAGGTGGTGGCGGGTGAACGACCGTGAGGCGCCGTCCCTGCCGAGCCAGAGGGTGTCGCCGTCGCGGGCGCAGAGGTAGCGCTCGCCGCGCCCGCCGATCGAGGCGACCACCTCGACGCCGCCGTACCGGTCGGCACCGCCCGCGATCGTGTTCCGGTGTGGCGCGCCCGCGCCGGGCGCGTGACCGGCGGGGCCTGCCGGGCGGAGGCGGGCCGGCACGGCCGCGCCGTCCAGCAGCACCTCGGCGGACTCCTCCGGCAGGCCGCGCACCCGGACGGCGTGCACGCCGTCCCTGGACTGCAGGCGCCACGTCGTCCAGGCCCGGCCGCCGACCCGCCAACCGTCGGTGATCTCCCACGGGTCGTCGCCCTGGGGCATGGCGTGGAAGACGAGCGCCGCCACGACCGCCTCGTCCGGCGGCGCGTCACCGGACGGCACGGGTTCGGCGGGCACCAGTTCGGGAAGGGCGCGTTCGACCAGGCCGGTGTCCAGCTCGCCCGCCACCACGGCCGGATGGGCGAGCAGGGCCCGCAGGAACGGGATGTTGGTCACCACGCCCAGGACCGCCGTGCGGGCCAGCGCCCGGTCCAGCTCCTCGATCGCCGCGGCCCGGTCGGGGGCCCAGGCGACGACCTTCGACAGCATGGGGTCGAACTCGCTGCCGACGACCCCGCCCTCGACCAGCCCGGAGTCCACCCGCACCACCGCCCGCCCGCCGCCGGCCGCGCCACCCGGGACCGCGCCACCCGGGACCGCACCCCCCGGGACCGCACCGCCCGGAGGCGCGCCGGGGGCGGTGGCGCCGGGTTCGCGGAGGGCCAGGACGCGGCCACCGGTGGGGAGGAAGCCGCGCGCGGGGTCCTCGGCGTACACGCGGGCCTCGACCGCGTGGCCGTCGAGCCGCACGTCGTCCTGCCCGAACGGCAGCCGCTCCCCCGCCGCCACCCGCAGCTGCAGCTCCACCAGGTCCAGGCCGGTGACCAGCTCGGTGACCGGATGCTCGACCTGCAGCCGGGTGTTCATCTCCATGAAGTGGTAGTCGCCGGTGGTGCCGTCCACGATGAACTCGACCGTGCCGGCCCCGACGTAGCCCACCGCCCGCGCCGCCTCCACCGCCGCCGCGCCCATGCGGGCCCGGGTGGCGGGGTCGACGAAGGGCGACGGGGCCTCCTCGATGATCTTCTGGTGCCGGCGCTGGAGGCTGCACTCGCGCTCGCCCAGGTGGACGGCGCCGCCGTGGGCGTCGGCCAGGACCTGGATCTCGATGTGGCGAGGGCTCTCGACGTAACGCTCGATGAGCAGGGTGTCGTCGCCGAACGCGGCCCGCGCCGTGCGCCGGGCCGACTCCAGGGCGTCGGGCAGCTCGGCGGCCGACCGTACCAGCACCATGCCCTTGCCCCCGCCGCCGGCGGACGGCTTGATCAGGGCGGGGAAGTCGCGCCAGTCCTCCAGCCCCGGCTCGGTCGCGCCCGGCACCACGGGCACCCCGGCGGCGGACACGGTGGCCTTGGCGCGGATCTTGTCGCCCATCGCCTCGATGGCCTCGGGCCCCGGCCCGACGAACACCACCCCGGCCTGCGCGCAGCGCCGCGCGAACGTGCCGTTCTCGGCGAGGAAGCCGTAGCCGGGGTGCACGGCCTGCGCCCCGGAGGCGAGCGCCGCCGCCACGATCGCCTCGATGTCCAGATATCGCGGCACTTCGAGGGCGAGGTCGGCCGCGCGTACGTGCCCGGCCCCGGCGTCGGACGGCGTGTGCACGGCCACGGACGTGATGCCGAGCCGGCGCAGCGTACGCGCGATCCGCACGGCGATCTCGCCCCTGTTGGCGATCAGAACACGGTCGAACAGCATGCGCGTCACATCCGGAAGATGCCGAAACCGGCGGGTTCGAGCGGCGCGTTGGCCGCCGCGGACAGCGCCAGGCCCAGGACCGTGCGGGTGTCGAGCGGGTCGATCACGCCGTCGTCCCAGAGCCTGGCCGTGGAGTAGTAGGGGTTGCCCTGGTGCTCGTACTGGGCCCTGATCGCGTCGGGGTCGGCGTCGCCGACGGTGGTGAGCACGTTCGCGGCCTGCTCGCCGCCCATGACCGAGATGCGGGCGTTCGGCCACATCCACAGGAACCTGGGCGAGTACGCCCGCCCCGCCATCGCGTAGTTCCCCGCCCCGAACGACCCCCCGATCACCACCGTGAACTTGGGCACCCTGGCGCACGACACGGCCGTCACCATCTTGGCGCCGTGCTTGGCGATGCCGCCCGCCTCGTAGGCCTTGCCGACCATGAAGCCGCTGATGTTCTGCAGGAAGACCAGGGGGATGCGGCGCTGGTCGCACAGCTCGATGAAGTGCGCGCCCTTCATCGCCGACTCGCTGAACAGGATGCCGTTGTTGGCCAGGATGCCGACCGGATGGCCGTGGACGTGGGCGAAGCCGGTGACGAGGGTTGCGCCGTACTCGGCCTTGAACTCCAGGAAGCGCGAGCCGTCCACGATCCTGGCGATCACCTCGCGCACGTCGTAGGGCTGGCGGGTGTCGGCGGGCACGATGCCGTACAGGTCGCGCGGGTCGTGCGCGGGCGGCTCGGGCGCGATCGTCTCCCAGGGGCGGGGGGCGCGCGGGGCCAGCGTGGCGACGATGTCGCGGACGATGGCCAGCGCGTGGGCGTCGTCCTCGGCCAGGTGGTCGGTGACGCCGCTGACGCGCGCGTGCAGGTCGCCGCCGCCCAGCTCCTCGGCCGTGACCTCCTCGCCGGTGGCCGCCTTCACCAGTGGCGGGCCGCCCAGGAAGATCGTGCCCTGGCCGCGGACGATGACCGCCTGGTCACTCATCGCCGGGACGTACGCGCCGCCGGCCGTGCACGAGCCGAGCACGGCGGCGATCTGCGGGATGCCGCGCGCGGACATCGTGGCCTGGTTGTAGAAGATGCGGCCGAAGTGCTCGCGGTCGGGGAACACCTCGTCCTGCTTGGGCAGGAACGCTCCACCCGAGTCGACGAGATAGACGCAGGGCAGGTGGTTGTGCAGCGCCACCTCCTGCGCGCGCAGGTGCTTCTTGACGGTGAGCGGATAGTACGTGCCGCCCTTGACGGTGGCGTCGTTGGCCACGACCACGCACTCGCGGCCCGAGACCCGGCCGACCCCGGTGATGATGCCCGCGGCGGGGGCCTGGTCGTCGTAGAGGCCGTTCGCGGCCAGCGGCGACAGCTCCAGGAAGCGGGAGCCCGGGTCGAGCAGGCCGTCCACCCGGTCGCGCGGCAGCAGCTTGCCCCGCTCGACGTGCCGCCGCCGCGCCCGCTCGGGCCCGCCTGGCGCGGCGGCCGCGAGGCGTTCGAGCAGCTCGGCGGCGAGCCGCTCGTTGAGCTCGGCGTTGCGTTTGTACGCCTCGCCGCCCCGGTCCGCGGCCGACTTCAGCACCGGCCAGTCACTGCTCATGAGTCCCCTCTCATGGCACGGATGTTAGTCATCATTAACCTCATCGTCTAGCATGTGAGACGTGACCACCGCCTCTCCGACACCTACCCGCACCCGGCGCAACAGGCGCGCGGAGATCCTGGAGGCGGCGGCCCGGCTGTTCGCGGCGCGCGGCTTCCACGGCGTCTCGATCGAGGACATCGGGGGCGCGGTCGGCGTCTCCGGCCCCGCGCTCTACCGGCACTTCGATGGCAAGGACGCGCTGCTGTCGGAGATGCTGCTGGACGTCAGCTCGCGGCTGCGCGAGTCGGCGGTCACGGTGGTGACCACCGCCGCCGCGGGCCCGGAAGAGATCCTGGACGCGCTGCTGGACGTGCAGATCGAGTTCGCGATCGAGCATCCCGCGCTGATCACCGTGCACGACAGGGAGCTGGGCAACGTGCCCGAGCCGGCCCGCAGGCAGATCAGGCGGCTGCAGCGGCTCTACGTCGAGGAGTGGGTGACGGTGCTGGCCGAGCTGCATCCGGCGGCCCCGGCGGCCCGGCTGCGCGCGGCCACGCACGCGGTGTTCGGGCTGCTCAACTCGACCCCGCACAGCGCCGGCGAGCTGCCCGCGCAGGACATGCGGCCGATGCTGCACGCGATGGCACGGGCCGCGATCGCCGCCGCCGTCCGTTAAGGGTCGTTAACTTTCGGACAGTGCCGTGGTGAGGCAATTGTCGCGACACATCGTCGCCCCGGCGTTGTCGGAGGCCAAGCCGCACGTCTCAGGAAGACGGAATAGGACTGGCTTTCGCATCCGACTGCGGCCGATCATGTACGGAGGGTAGCTTTCCGGATGTGCCGCGCGGCTTCACCCTTCCCTCAGGCGCGTAAAGGAGCGCACCCGATGATGTTCGACCTTCGAAGGACGTGTCGTGACCTGCAGATCAGGGTCGCGAAGCTCGAGCAGGTTACGGTCAGTGGCATGCCCGGCTCCACCATCGCAGAACGATTCGACACGCTCCACTCCCGCGTGGACACTGTCGGCAATAACATCCTCGACAAGATGGACAAAGGCTTCGCAAGGCTCGACAAGGAGCTGAGCGACGTCAAGTCCGAACTGGGCGACGTCAAGACAGAGCTGGGCGACGTCAAGACCGAACTGGGCGACGTCAAAGTCGACCTGCACACCGTCAAGACCGACCTGAGCAGCGTCAAGACCGAACTGGGCGACGTCAAAGTCGACCTGCACACCGTCAAGACCGACCTGAGCGGCGTCAAGACCGAGCTCACCGGCTTCAAGGCGTCGGTCGACGAACGATTCACCGTCATCGAGCACGAGATCGGCGACGTCCGGCTCGTGATCAACGAGCGCTTCGGCGAGGTCGAAGAGCGCTTCACCGACTTCGGAAAGCAACTGAATGTGCTCCAGTCGGACCTGACCAAGGTCACCCAGCTGGCGCAGACGATCCACAACGACACCGGCCTACGGGACCTGCGGATCGACAAGCTCGGCCAGTGGCTCGACGAACACGACGGCCGCTTCGACCGGATCGACCAGCGGCTCGACACGCAGGACGGCCGCTTCGACCGGATCGACCAGCGGCTCGGTGGGCACGACAGCCGGTTCGATCGGATCGAGGCGCTGCTGGTCGGCATCGACGCGAAGCTGGCCGACCCGCAGCCCAACTAAGGCAGCCCAACTAAGGCGGCCCATCTAAAGGCGGAAAAGGAAACGAGGCCCGGGGTGGTGCCCCTTGGGCCTCGTTCCCGTGCCGGCGCGTCAGCGGCGCACGCGGACGTAGTCCCTGCGGCTGTGGTCGCCGTAGGCGTCCTCGTCACCGGCGAACACAAACTTCCAGTGACCCGAGTTCCAGGCCTTGACCCTGGTGTGGAGCCGGCCGCTGTCGGCGGACCAGGTGGACTTCACGTACTGCCACTTCCGGGCGCCCAGCGGCTTGAAGTACAGCGCCACCTTGCCCTCGTAGCCCTCCCACGAGCCTTCGTCGTCGATCTGCAGCAGGCCCCCGAACCTCAGGTACTTGCCGCGCTTGACCGGCTCGGGAGAGGCGTTGAACCTGATCAGCCGGCTGTCGGCCTTCTCCTCGGGCGGCGGGGCGGGCTGCTCGACCCGCACCCAGTCGGGGTTGCCGACCGAGCCGTTGACGCCGCGCGTGCCCCGGTACTCGGCGCGCCACCAGCCGGAGGTCACGGCCTCGGCGGAGGCGTGGAAGCGGCCGTGGCGGCCGGTCACGTCGCTGGTGACGTACTCCCACCTGCGCGAGCCGTCGGCCTTGAAGTAGATGCCCACGCGCTGGCCGGGCAGGCCGCCGCGCTCCTCGACGCGCAGGGCGCCGCTGAAGGTGAGCCGGTCGCCCTTGTCCACGGGCTCGGGCCGGACGTCGAAGCCGGCGATGCGGCTGGCGAGGGCGCCCCGCCTGACGTCCACTCTGTCGGCGTCGCTGACGGAGCCCCGGGCGACGCCGGTGGCCGCGAACTGGGCGCGCCACCAGCCGGTGGCCTCGGCCCGTACGCGGGCGCCGAACCAGCCGCCGCGGACGGTCTTCGCCTTGGCCACCTCGCGGTAGTCGGCGGAGCCGCGGGCGCGGAAGGAGATGGAGACCGTCTGGTCGTCGTACTCCTTGCCGTCGGCGAAGAGGCGGCCGGAGAGCCTGAGGGTCTCGCCCTTCTCGACCCGGTCGGGGCTGGCGTCGAAGTCGGCGAACGTGGTGGTGAGCGCCTTGACGACGTCGAACGTGCCCGACTTGGCGGGGTTGCCCTCGCCGACGGCGGTGGCGGTGTAGCTCACCTTGCCGGCGGCACCGGGGCCGAAGGACCTGGTGCCCGTCCACTTCAGGCCGCCGGAGACCGTGGCCGGCGTGACGGCGACCGCGGCTCCGCCGACCTTGAGCTCGGCCTTGTCGGTGCCGGTCGTGGTGAACGTGAACGTGACGCTGACGTCGTCGTCGAAGACGACGATCGGCGGGGCGGGGCTGATGGTCACGTCCGAGATGGTGGGGGCGGCTGCCGCCGTCGCGGGGGGCGGGGCCAGGGCGAGCGCCCCGGCGCCGACCACGAGGGCGAGGGCGGCGACACGAATGCGTTGTAACATGCGGGTTCCTTTCCTGGAGACCCCAGTGCTTCAACGCGGCCTTGAGGGTGCCACGTGTGCCTCTAGTAGACGTGCGGTCCGCCGGGAAAGTTGGGAATTCTGACAAACAGTTATAGATGCCGGTCAATCGGACCGCTCCACCAACAGTCACCGGCTTCCGGCAGACGCCGGAGCCGATGAAAGACATAATCGATGCTGTGGCGCGGGACACAGTTGAGACTCATTTCACCCAAACGGTCGAGACGCTCAAGGCGGGCCCGGCGCGAGATCCGGGGTCTCCGGTCCGGGAGGGCACCTCCCTGACCGGCGAGCAGTGCGCGGCGCTCTTCCGGCGGCAGCTCGACAGCCGGCTGCTCGACATCGCGGCCCGCTGGCTGCGCGAGCGCGATGAGGGCCACTACACGATCGGCTCGGCCGGCCACGAGGGCAACGCGGCCGTCGCCGCCGCCCTGCGCCCCACCGACCCGGCGCTGCTGCACTACCGCTCGGGCGCCTTCTACCTGACCAGGTCCGAGCAGGCGGGGCGGCTGCCCGAGCAGGGCCTGCGCGACGTGCTGATGGGGCTCACCGCGGCGGCCGACGAGCCGATCGCGGGCGGCCGGCACAAGGTGTTCGGCCATCCCGACCTGGCCGTCATCCCCCAGACCTCCACGATCGCCAGCCACCTGCCCAGGGCCGTGGGCGTGGCGTTCGCCATCGAGCGGGCGCGGGCGCTCGGGGTGCGCGCCGCGTGGCCGGAGGACGCGGTCGCGGTGTGCAGCTTCGGCGACGCCTCGATCAACCACGCCAGCGCCCTCTCGGGCTTCAACACCGCCGCCTACGCCACCTACCAGGGGCAGCCGCTGCCGCTGCTGTTCGTGTGCGAGGACAACGGCATCGGCATCAGCGTGCGCACCCCCAAGGGGTGGGTGGAGGCGGCGGCGCGGCGGCCCGGCATCGAGTACATCGCCGCCGACGGCTGCGACCTGGCCGCCGCCTACGACGCCGCCGTACGCGCCGTGACCCACGTGCGCGAGCACCGCTCCCCCGCGTTCCTGCACCTGTCCACCGTGCGGCTGATGGGCCACGCGGGCTCCGACGTCGAGTCGGCGTACCGCACCCAGCGGGAGATCAGGGCCGACCTGGCGCGCGACCCCCTGCTGCGCACGGCGGAGCTGCTGGTGGAGGCGGGGCTGGAGACGCCGGAGGAGCTGCTCAAGACGTACGAGTCGGCGCGCGAGCACGTGCTGCGCATCGCCCTGGAGATCTCCCGCAGCCCGCGGCTCAGCTCCGCCAAGCAGATCATGGAGCCGATCGCGCCGCGCAGGCCCGAGCTGATCGCCAAGATCAGCCCGATGGCGGCCTCGGCACCGGTCAGGGAGAAGGCGTTCGCCGGCGCGCTGCCCGAGAACGACCGGCCGATGACGCTCTCCCAGGCCATCAACCGCACGCTCGCCGACGCGCTGGCCGTCTATCCGGAGATGACGGTGTTCGGCGAGGACGTCGCCAAGAAGGGCGGCGTCTACGGCGTGACCCGGGGGCTGCAGAAGCGCTTCGGGGCCGGGCGGGTGTTCGACACGCTGCTGGACGAGCAGGCGATCCTGGGCCTGGCGCTCGGCTCCGGGGTGTCGAAGCTGCTGCCGGTCCCCGAGATCCAGTACCTCGCCTACCTGCACAACGCGCTCGACCAGATCCGCGGCGAGGCGGCCACGCTGTCGTTCTTCTCCCGGGGCGCCTACACCAACCCGATGGTGGTGCGGGTGGCCGGGTACGCCTACCAGAAGGGGTTCGGCGGCCACTTCCACAACGACAACGCGGTGGCCGCGCTGCGCGACATCCCCGGGCTGGTCATCGCCTCGCCCGCGCGCCCCGACGACGCCGCCGCCATGCTGCGCACCTGCCTGGCCGCGGCCCGCACGTCGGGGTCGGTGTGCGTGTTCCTGGAGCCGATCGCGCTCTACCACACGCGCGACCTGTTCGAGCCCGACGACGGGGGCTGGACGGCCCCGTACGCGCCGCCCGCGCGCTGGGCGGAGACCCACGTGCCGATCGGGCGGGCGCGCTCCTACGGCGACGGGCGCGACCTGACGATCGTGACGTTCGGCAACGGGGTGCGGATGAGCCTGCGCGCCGCGGTCCGGCTCACCCAGGAGGGCTACGGCTGCCGCGTGCTCGACCTGCGCTGGCTGGCGCCGCTGCCGATCGACGACCTGCTGCGCGCGGCCGAGCTGACCGGCAACGTGCTCATCGCCGACGAGACCCGGCGCACCGGGGGCGTCTCCGAGGGGATCGTGACCGAGCTGATCGACGCCGGGTTCACCGGGAAGGTGGCGCGGGTGACCTCGTCCGACAGCTTCATCCCGCTCGGGAGGGCGGCCGATCACGTGCTGATGTCGGAGGAGGAGATCGAGCAGGCGGCCCGCAAGCTTCTGGGCTGATCGCCGCGTGAAGCACCCTGCGCCGATCACTCGGCCGGTCGGTGGGCGCGGTGGGCCGGTCGGTGGGCCGGTCGGTGGGCCGCGGTCACTGGGTCGATGCGGCGACCGCGCCCCTGATGCAGGCCGGCTTGGACCAGGCGACGACGGACGAGCGGGAGATCTCCAGGGGAACTCCCACCAGGAAGCAGTAGCCACGCTCCCGGTCCAGGCCGGCCACGCGGGTGGAGGTGACGCCCTGACCGAGCGCGGTGAGGGTGTGCTGCTCCTTCTCCCCGGGTGAGCGCTGCAGGACCACCGGGTGGCGGCGGGCGGCGGCGGGCAGCGACCAGCGCAGCTCCACCACCACGCCCCGGTCGGCGGTCACCTTGACCTGGCGCGGGACCAGGGCGGACGTGTCCTGCCTCCCGGACGGGGCGGAGGTGTCCTGGGCGGCGGGGGTCTGGGCGGGCTGGGCGGCGCCGGTGGCGGGGGGCCGGAGCGAGAGGTGGACGGCCACGGCCGCGACCCCGATCAGAATCCCCCTGCGCCCGCCCGACCCGCCCCGGGAGTCCGGCCGGACCGTGGCGACGGGCCCGACGCCACCAGCGTCCTGCTGGTACGCCACTTCCGGCCGCCGCGCGGGCACGTCGGCGCTCGGGCCGGGAGGCTGGGTCGCCGGCGGGTAGGAGTGCGGGCCGGGAGGCTGAGTCGCCGGGGCGTAGGAGTGCGGACCGGGAGGCTGAGTCGCGGGGGTGTGGGGGTGGTGCGGGCCGGGGGCCGGGGTCGCCGGGGTGCCGGCGTCCTGGCCGATCAGGTCCGTCACCGGCAGGCCCAGCTCCGCCTGCACCGCCTGGAGGCGCCGGGCCAGCTCGCGCGCCGACGCGTACCGTGTTCCGGGCTGTTTGGACATGGCCCGCAGGACCGTCTCGAACACCGCCGGCGGCAGGTCGGGGCGGTTGATCGGCGGCGGGTCGAGGCTCAGCACCCGGTACATCAGCGGCGCGATCGACGGGTCGTCCGGGTTGTGGAAGGCGGGCCGGCCGGCCAGCAGGTGGTAGAGGGTCGAGCCGAGCGAGTAGAGGTCGGAGGCGACCGAGTGGGGCTGCCCGGTGAGCACCTCGGGGGCGGCGTGCAGCGGGGTGAACGCCTGCGAGGTGGCCGAGATCTCGGCGGCGTCCACGACCCTGGCAACGCCGAAGTCGGCGATCGCGGGCTCGCCGTACCGGGAGATGAGGATGTTCTGCGGCTTGATGTCGCCGTGCAGCACCCCGGCGTCGTGTACGGCGGCCAGCGCCCCGGCCAGCTTCACGCCCGCCCGCAGCACCTCGAGCACCGGCAGCGGCCCCTCCTTGCGGACCTTGTCGCGGAGGGAGCCGTGCTCGAAGAAGTCCATCGCGATGTACGGCTTGCCCGAACTCGTCACGCCGGTGTCGAAGACGGTCACGACGTTGGGATGGCCGGTCAGGCGGCCGGTGAGCTGCAGCTCGCGCTGGAACCTGCGCATCGTGCGCTGGTCGACCCGGTCCACGGACAGCACCTTGAGCGCCACGACCCGGTCGAGACGCTCCTGGTAGGCGCGGTAGACGACGGCGAACCCGCCCTGGCCGGCCTGATCGAGCACCCGGTAGCCGGGCGCGTCCTCGACTGGCAGCACTGCACTCTCCCCCTGTTGCCCTATGGAGTTTAGTGGGACCGCAGTGGCTACAAGGGATTCATGAGGTATGCGCCGAACGCCACCGACACCAGGGACACCAGCAGGAAGAAGAACACGTAGAACCCGCCGGGCAGGAACGTCAGCCGGGCGAGCTGGTCGGCGTCGGAGTCCCTGGCCTGCCGCCTGCGCCGCTTGCGCTGCAGCTCGATGATCGGCCGGACCCCGCCGAACAGCAGGAACCACGCCGCGACCAGGGCCACGACCTGCTGGACCTGCGCGGGCGCGTACATGATCAGGGCGAACACCGCGCCGCCGGTGACCAGGAGGATCAGCGCGCCGTACAGGTTGCGGATCAGCAGCAGCATGCAGACCAGGAGCAGCAGCACGCCCCAGATCAGCAGCGTGATGAGGCCCTGCTCGGTCATCCACGCGGCGCCCAGGCCCAGCAGCGGGGGCGCCAGGTAGCCCGCGAGCGCGGTCAGCACCATGCCGGGCCCGGTGGGCCTGCCCCTGGTCAGGGTCACGCCCGAGGTGTCGGAGTGCAGGCGGATGCCTTCGAGCTTGCGGCGGGTGAGGAGCGCCATCAGCGCGTGGCCGCCCTCGTGGGCGATCGTGATCAGCCCCCGGGACACCTGCCAGGGCATGCGGAAGCCGACGATCAGCAGCGCGGCCAGCGCCGAACCCAGCACGACCCGGGGGTCGGGGTCGGGTTGCACCTTGATCAGGTGGGCCCAGAACTTGTCCATCGAGGAGAAACCCTAACCGCTCGGCCCGCCGTCCGGAGCGGAGAAGGCCGGTGATGTGCCGGGAAGGGAACAACCCCGCCCGGGAGCCGCATCGGACTCCGCCCGGGGCTCGCCCCGGACCCGCTCGGGACTCACTGCGGGCCCGCTCGGGACTCACCCCGGACCCGCTCGGGACTCGCTGCGGGCCCGCCTTGGGCCCGTTTGGGGCCAGCCCGCTTGGGGCCCGCTTCGTACCGGCTTTGACCCCGCGCGCTCGCGTCCCGGCTCGCGTCCCGGCCCGCGTGCCCTCCCTCTCCGCTCAGGACCGCGTGGCGGGACAACGGGCCGGGCGTGGTCTGATAGAAGAGTGAACGATCGGCACGTGGCGCTCATCAGCGCTTTCTACGACGCTCTCGGCCGCGCGGACTTCGCGGCCATGGAGCGCTGCTACCACCCCGAGGTGAGTTTCGGCGACCCCATCTTCCAGGAGGTGGAGGGGCGCGACAGGGTGATGAGGATGTGGCGGCTGCAGCTCGGCGTGCGGGACGGGCTGAAGTCGGAGTACCGCGACGTGACGGCCGACGACTTCACCGGCACCGCCCACTGGACCGCCCGCTACACCTTCTCCAGCACGGGGCGTGCGGTCGTCAACGAGATCGACGCGCTGTTCAGGTTCGAGGACGACCTGATTGTTCGCCATCACGACGACTTCGATTTCAAACGATGGTCGAAAATGGCACTTGGCAGGCCACATGGGCTTTTGTTCGGATGGACACCGATGTGGCGCAAGACCATCAGGGACCGCGCGACGGCGCAGCTCGACGGGCTGAGCCCGTCATAGCCGAAAGTGGAGGGGCCATGGCCAGGGCGAAGGGGTTCAGGCGCAGCGGAGAGGTCCGCGAGGAGGCGCCCGAGCACTCGATGGACCCGCGCGCCCTGGAGGAGGAGCGGCCCTACCGCCCGACCGTCATCGACAACGCGATCTACCAGAACGGCGAGCGCATCGACAACCCCGGTTCGCTCGCCGACGCCTTCGAACGCCTCAAGCAGATGCCCGACGCGATGGCCTGGATCGGGCTCTACCGGCCGAAGGAGTGGGAGCTGGTCAAGCTCGGCGAGGAGTTCGAGCTGCACGAGCTGGCGCTGGAGGACGCCATCGTCGGCTCCCAGCGGCCCAAGTCCGACCGTTACGGTGACACGCTGTTCGTGGTGCTGCGGGCCGCGCGCTACCTCGACGACGTGGAGGAGGTCGCGTTCGGCGAGCTGCACGTCTTCGTCGGCCCCAACTTCGTGATCACCGTACGCCACGCCGAGGCCCCCGACCTGCAGTCCGTGCGCAAGCGCATGGAGTCCGACCCCGACCTGCTGCGGCAGGGCCCGCAGGCCGTCCTGTACGCCATCCTCGACGCCGTGGTCGACGGCTACGCGCCGGTGGTCGCCGGGCTGCAGAAGGACATCGAGGAGATCGAGGTCCAGGTCTTCGGCGGCGACCCGTCGGTGTCGCGGCGCGTCTACGAGCTGTCGGGCGAGGTGATCGAGTTCCAGCGGGCCACGGCGCCACTGGTCGGCATGATCCACGGCTTCATCGCGGGGGCGCGCAAGTACGGGGTGACCGACGAGTTGCAGAGCTACCTGCGCGACGTGGCCGACCACGCGATCACCGTGACCGAGCGCATCTCGTCCTTCCGCCAGATGCTGCAGAACATCCTGGTCGTCAACTCGACGCTGGTGACGCAGGCCCAGAACGAGGAGATGGCACGGATGACGGAGGCCAGCATCCGGCAGGGCGAGGAGGTCAAGAAGATCTCCGCCTGGGCCGCCATCCTCTTCGCGCCGACCCTGGTCGGCACGGTCTACGGCATGAACTTCGACTTCATGCCCGAGACCCACTGGGCGCTGGGCTACCCGTTCGCCATCGTGCTGATGGCCGCCGTCTGCGTGACCCTTTACACGGTCTTCAAACGCCGCGACTGGCTCTAGCCGGCTGCGACGACATGTCGGCGTTTGCTGCGAGATATCAAGCTATTCCATTGATATAAGCGTCGAGATATCTTCCCGCACAACTCGGCCAAACGGCACGAACCGCCGGCGGCTCAATTCCGTCCCATAGCCGTTCAGCAGGGACGGCGAATTCCCGCGTGCTCCGTCGCCGGGCTCCGGTTACCATGCCATGGGTTCGGCGTACCCGTTCCATGAAACGAACGAGATCAGGCGAGGATGGCGACGCGGGAACAAATCGACGCCGCCAGGCGGCGCATCGAACAATTGCGTGACCACCACGCGCACGAGGTGACCGCGCTCATCCGGCTGGTGGATGACGGCGCGCTCAAAGGCGCGGCCGGCGACCGGCTCGCCGCCGACCTGCGCGCCTGGGACCGGGGCTTCAAAGACCGCTTCACCCGCGCCCTGTCGCTCCTGGACTCGCTCCGGCCGACCGAGCCCGGCCAGGGGGCGACGTCCCGGTGAGCGCCATGGTCGGCATCGACCCCCTGCTCATGACGCGGCTGATCAACGGCATGAAGCGGGCCAGCAGCATCATCCCGGACGTCGATCGGCAGGTGGAACACGCGCTGACGTCACTCGGCATCCCGCTGTGGGGCCCCTCCCCGCTGCGTGCGATCGGCCGTCAGATGAGCGACCAGATCCCCGCGCTCCAAGGCCGCCTCGACCTGATCCTCGCCGAACCCGACCGCGTCTCCGGCGACGACGGCATCCTCTGGGCGAACGAATCCGCCTGGCTCTCGAAATCCCCCGCCGAAGGGGCGGCCGCCGCCAGGACGCTGGCCACGAAACTACGCGAACAGCTCGGCGGTCATTCCCTCGACCCTCGCCTGGTGGCCGAACTCGAACGGCACGCGAACGACCCGTACTTCGCCATGGCCTTCGCCATGGAGGTCCCGCCGCACGAGCTCAAGGCCCTGATCAACAGGGCCTACGGAGCCGGGCTCCCCACGTCGGCCCGCCCGTCCCAGCTCGACGCCGGCACCCCCGACCGGCTCGTCACCATGCTCGCCAGGCTCCTCGGCACCGCCTCGCGCGGCGCGGGCCGGATGAGCCTGCCCGACGACTACGCCGACCGGCTGGTGGACGGCATCGAGAACCCCCAGGACGCGTTCGCGGTGCGAGGGCTGCTGCAGGACGGGGAGTTCGGCCACGCCTTCCTGCTCACGACCGTCCGCAAACTGTACGACCGGGACCTCGCCCACCCGCCCGACCCGTCCCTGCCCCGGGACCCCTGGTCGATGCCCGGCCCCAGGGACGCCCCTCCCGGCGACCTCAGCCCCATGGGCACGGCCCTGCTCGCCCTGGCCCACCACCCCGCCGTCGCCCAGGACTTCTTCACCGACCCGCAGCGCAGACCGCTCGACTACCTGATGCGCCGGCACCACTGGCACGGCGACGCCGACGCCCGGCTCGGCTGGGCCATCGAAGCCTCCGCCACGGAGTTCCGCGACCACGACCTCCCGCCGGGCGGCTCACGCGGCTACAAGTCCGCCCTGATCGCCTCGTGGGCGGTCCACTTCTGGAGCGACCCCAAAACCCAATCCAACCTCCCGAACACCCGCCCCCACCTCAGCCGAATCCTGGCCCAGTACACGGGCGACGTACACCGAGCCACGCGAGCCTTCAGCGAGGAGGTTCCTGGCGTGATGGCATATCAGGACCCCGACAAGAATCTGCACGGCACGGAACCGTATGGCGCGCTGTTCGACGCCACCAGCATCAAGAGAGCGATGAGCTGGGCATTCGCAGACGACGACGCATTCCGCACCGTGGTCGCCGCGCACGGCGTCTATGCGACCAAGATGCTGGACGAAGTCGCCGGCAAGATCGCCGCCGAGGTCAGGGCGGACTTCGCACAATGGCGAAAGACACATCCAGGGGCGACCCCACAGCAACTCAACGCCGCCCGGCAAGACATCCTCGAAGATCGTATGAGCCGTAGCGGAGGCGCCGAATTCACCCGGGCAACACGCGGTTTGAGTAGAACAACCTGGGTGATCACCGACGCCGCACATATCTCCGATATCGAAGCGGCAAAGGCGGCCGACGCACGTTTCGCCACCTTCAAGGCGATGACCGAGCAGGTCGTAGAACTCGCTCCGGGACCGCAGGGAAAATTGATCGGCCTCCTCGTGGACGAAGCCAAGGTCTTGATTCTCGGGCAGACGAGGTCCAGCCACGAGGACACGGTGCGCACGAACGCCGACAGCGCAACGACATTGGCCAAACACATGTTCACCGACCTCACCGCCGCCACGATGATGCGTCATGGCCTGTTTGGCGATGGCGCCGTCCCCGCCGGGACGCACCCATACAAATACAGGGACTTCTCCCCTGGTTCAGATGGTTGCTTCATGACCGGCGGGAAGATCAAGTCATGGGCGAGCATGAATGCCGAGGAGCGGAGGTCCTACGGCGAATGGTTGTCACTGAACGAGACTGGCCGGATATTCGGCCCGCCGGATGAGGCCATTGAGATCGGTTTTGCAAGTGCCAAAACATACTATTCCGCGAGTGGCCCATGAGGATCAAATCACTGATCGTCTCGACTTTCATTGTCTTCGCCCTGACCACCGGATGCATGTCCTCACCTGCTTCGGCACCGGATCATCGGCCTCTGGGCATCGTTACCAATCCTCCGCGAGAATGCGATTTGATTTCGGCCAACGCAATCCAAATCGCAACAGGACTCACCACCTATCACGCGTTCGGCACAAAGACGGATATGGGGCGAGATTTCGAGTCCTGTACAGTGAGCGCGAGCCCGGACAGACAAGATGAGCGAGGACTCATGATCGAAGTCTTCGCACCACCTCCTACGAGCCCCGGAGGCCTGGAGAAGACCAAGACGTCCACACACGGGCAAGACCTTCCCCAGGGGTTGGGGCCAGGGTTCGCGGCGCGGCGGAAGAACGCGCAAGGGCAGACCATAGCGTTTGTCTATGGATGGACACCCGACTACAAGCGTCTTCTCACCGTCAACATCGTGGAGCACGCCGCAGGCAGGGATGCGCTGGCGGATGCGGTCGAGTTTTTCCGGCAGCTCAAACCTGTTCTGCTGGACAAGGCCGGGTGAGGCCGGAAGGGGAGCAGGGCTGGGGATCATTCCCGGTGAGGTGGTGAGAGTGGGTCGGCATGGTGTTGGTTCTGGGTTTTGCGGGGATTTGGAGGGGTTTGGGTTATAGGTTTTTCGGCGGGATGGGGGGATTCGACTTCGGAGGGGTTGCGGGTGGGTTTACGATGCTTTCGGCCTGGGCGTTCCACCGCCGCATCGGCTTACACACCGGCCACGACGAGATCGGACGGCGATGGTGACGCAAGAACGGCTTGACACGGCCAAGCGCCGGATTCTGCGGTTGCGTGACGAGCATGCGAGTGACATGGTCACTCTGGCTCGGCTGGTCGATGGCGGAGGGCTCAAGGGCGGGGCACAGGCCGGCCTTTCCGGTGGGCTCCTTTCCGGTGGGCTTCTGGAGTGGGATCGGGCCTTCGGGGAACTGGTCGATCAGACCTTGGCCATGCTGGATGATCTGTCCGGGCCGGCTCAGGGTGCCGGTGGGTTCGATCGCTGAAGGGCTCCGGCCATGCCGATGACAGGACGTTGGCAGGGGCTCGTGAGCATTCCCGGATGCCGGCAGGGGCTCGTGAGCATTCCCGGGCGTGCGCAGGAGGTTCGTGGGCGTTCACGGGCTGATGCTGGTCTTGGGCTTGGTGGTGGGACGTTCGGGGGTGGCACGGGGCGTGTGCTGGGGAAAAGCTTTGGTTGCGTCGGAGGGCGGAGCGGGGTCAGTGTTTGAGGCCGCCGAGGACTAGCCAGAGTGCGCCGGCCTGGATCAGGCCGACCAGGTCGACGGCCAGGATCCAGCCGAGTCCGCTCAGAGTCGTGCGGGACACGACGTAGCTCAGCGGTAGCGTGATCAACGTCTGGATCATGGTGAAGGCGTCCGGCACGCCGCGCCGGGAGGTGAACCAGGCCACGATCCCGAGAAGGATCACCAGTGCCGCGTAACTTCCCGCCACCCACGTTGCCAATGGCCTGCTCCTCATGTTGTTCGTGGTCCTTTCCACCGGATTGATCGGCTTCACCCGTTCCACCGGTCGGTAGGGCATCCTCGTCCGGCCACAAGGGGAGGTCGTGGCCGTCGTGGTACGTCCTCACCGGACCCCGGGAATGCCCCGTGGCCGTCGGTGGAGCGTTCTTCCCCGGCTGGGAGGGAGGTCGTCGGTTGCGTGTCCTTCCTCGACCGCGAGGCATGCCCTGGCCGCCGGTGGAGCGGCCTTCCGCGGCCTTGGGGAAAGCGGTCGGTGGGGTGTCCTCGCCGGGGCCGCGGGAAAGCGGTCGGCGAGGACGGATGGGTCAAGTTTGGGCCCCACCCATCGGGATGAGGCTGGTTGTTGGGAGTTGGGGGCCTCACCTCTTGGGATGAGACCCGTTGTCAGGGGTTGGGCCTCACCTCTTAGGTGGGCTCGTTGTCGGGTTGGGGCCTTGCTTTCCAGGGCGGGCGAGTTCAGCGGGTTAGGGCCTCACCTTTCCGGGATGGGCTGTTTTCAACGCGGTTGGGCCTCGCCTTTCCGCGATGGGCTGGTCAATGGCGTTGGGGCTCGCCTTTCGGGGCGGGCTGCTTTCACGGGGTTGGGCCTCACCTTTCGGGGCGGGCTGCTTTCACGGGGTTGGGCCTCACCTTTCGGGGCGGGCTGCTTTCAACGGGGTTGGGCCTCGGCTTTGCGGGGTGGGTGTGTTGGTCTACGGGGTCAGGTCCTGCTTCTGGCCAGGGTGGGTGGGTTGTTCGGGGTGGCGTCGGCGCCGTTGCGGGGGTCGCCGAGGCGGACGCCCTGGCGGTACGTCCAGGCCCAGGCGCTGCACCCGAAGGGGGAGCCGTAGGCGGGGCAGGTGCGGTCCGTCAGGGTGGTGTAGAAGACGTCGTCGACGGCCGACTTCTTGTCAGGGGTCATGTGGTGGGTGACGTTCGGGAGCTTGTAGGAGTTGCCGATGACCCCGAAGCCGTAGTCGTGCATGTCGCAGGCGGCGGTGAAGTCGTAGCCGCCGGGCGTGTTCCCGGTCGGTGAGCTGCAGTGGTCGTGGTTGATGCCCATGACGGTGTGGCCGGTCGGGGTGGTCCTGGGGCCGGACGGCTGCCAGCCGTAGTGGGCGACCGGGTCCGCCTCGCATTCGGCCTGCGTGTGCCACAGCCACTGCGACGCGTACGGGCAGGTCGGCGGGTAGTTGAGGAGGCCGGCGCGGGGCGCGCCGGTGGCGGGCGGCCGCTCCAGGGCGGCCTTCGGGCGGCTGCCCGTGGCCGGGAAGGAGAGGGTCCAGGTGCCCGAGTCGGGTGTGGTGATCCGGGTCAGGCGGCCCTGGGCGTCGTAGGAGTAGGCCGAGGTGCGTCCGTCGTCGAGGACGGCGGTGCGCAGGCGGCCCTGCGGGTCGTAGGCGTACGTGGCGTTCCGCCGGGCGGTGCTCTGCCTGGACTCGCTGCTGACGGAGACGAGGCGGCCGGCGAAGTCGCCCGGCTTGTCCGTGGTGGCCGTCGTCGTCCCGGCGTAGGTCAGCGTGAGCTTCGTCTCCGGGCCGGCGCCCGCGTCGAGGTCCGTCATGGCGGTGACGCGACCCTGGTCGTCGTAGGTGACGGTGGAGGTGCCGTACGCGGCCGTGCCGGCGGAGGTGACGCGCCAGGCGCCGGCGACGTGCTCCCAGGTGAGGACGAGGTCGAGGTCGGCGGGCTTGACCGTGGAGCCGTCCGCGCCGGAGCCGGCCCCCTGGGCGATGGTCTCCGTCGCCCGGGTGACGGTGCGGCCGGTCCGCGCGTCCTGGGCGGTGGTGACGGTGAGGACGGAGCCGGTGGCGGCCCGGTAGGTGCGGCGGCCGGGTTCGGCGTCGCGCAGGGTGTACCGGGTGGTCTCGCCCTCGTCGAGTTCGACGGTCCGGGCGTGGTCGTCGTTCAGGTCGAGCAGCCGGCCGGTCAGGCCGCCGAGGAACTCCGCCCGCCAGCCCGGCCCGAAGGCCGACAGGTCCGGCCGGGGTTCCGGCGGCGCCGGCTCCTTGAAGGGGCCGTTCTCCTGGCCGGTGAGCCGGTGGGTCCGGTCCAGGAGGCCGGGGAACTCCTCGCGTTGCGCAAGCTTGAAGGCGCGGGTCTGCGGGATGTAGAGGCCGGGGCCGGTGATGCTCACCTCCCGGGTGGGCTGCGGTGCGGGGCCTGACGTCCGCTCCTCGGCGGCGGCCGGGGACAGCGGGATCGCGAGGGCCACGGCGCATAACGCGGCGACGGTCGCGACACGCGGGATGCCCATGCGCGGGTACGTCCTTTCCTCCGGAGACCAGGGGTCACGCGCGGAGGAAACGAAGGACGCGGAGGTTCCGCCGCCCATGACCCGTCCTGGGGCTTGACGCCCTTCAGTATCGATGGCATTGATCGACTGTCAAGGCCAGGTCATGGGGGGCATGGCCGGTTATGGCAGGTCCGGAACGGGGGCCGGCCGCTCCTCGCCGACGCTGATCACGGTCAGCACGTTCGGCGCCTCGGGGGACAGGACGGTGACGGCCTCGGCCGTACGCAGGTAGCCCGTCGAGACCAGCGCGGGCCGCACCGCCTGCCCCCCGCCGGGGAACTGCGTGAGCGTGACCCGGAACCCGCCGGCGTCCCCCAGCACCACCTCCCCGTCCCGCCGGGACACCACCGTGAGCGCCGGGTCGAAGTGCCACAGGCTGCGCAGCGTCCCCGAGTCGACGCAGTCGTGCACGACCATCACATCCGGGTCGTGGCCGACGAGCACGCGCCGGGTCCTGCGCACCCCGTAGGCGTCGTCGGCCAGCTCGTACGACTGGCTCGACGGGCCGGCGGACGAGGCGAGCAGCCGGGTGGCGGTGCCGGGCCGGAACGTGCCGGCGGTGGGCACGGGCACGTTGTGCGCCTCCGGTGAACGGGTCCAGTCGGCGTACCCCGTCCGCTCGTAGGAGTGGAACCCGGTCTCCACCAGGATCGCGCGGCCCCGCGCCGAGTAGGTGACGCCCAGGTGGTCCTCGTGGCCGTGCAGCCGCCGGCCCGGCCCGAACCTGATCGAGTAGTACGCGGCCCGCGGGTCGTCCCACGCGGTCCTGCCGAACACGTACCCCGCGTCGAACACCTTCACCACCGGCCCCTCGTGCCGGAACCCGTCGGCGCGGGCGTCGGCCGGGCTGTCGCCGATGGGGACGAGCCGCCCGTCCGGCTGGGTCGCGTGCGCCACGTACGACTCCAGCGCCCGGCGCCTGGCCACCAGCCGCTCGGGCGGCTCGGCCCCGCTCTCGCGGATCGCGCGCAGGGCGACGCCGAGCCGCCGGTGCACGTACAGGCCGTAGCGGGGGGCCTGCTCGTGCAGCGCGCCCTGCGCGTCGATGGCCAGCTCGGCCGAGGCCGTCATCCTGCGCACGGCCAGGTCGCGCCAGCGCGCCCGGCCCAGCCGGCAGCCGATCACCAGCAGCCCGATGTCCTGGTCCAGGCCGTGGTTGTGGCCCTCGCGATACAGCGCGGGGTCGGCCAGGACCTCGCCGTGCTCGGCCAGGCCGTCCCACAGGCGCTCGGTGCGTACGTGCTCGCTGAGGCACACCAGCGCCGGGGCGCGCAGCGCGACGGCGTGCTCGGCCCAGGCCCACTCGCTGACGCCGGGCCCCCCGCGCGGGTTCGCCCGCATCCAGTGGTCGGCCACGGCGGCGGCGCGGTCGAGGCACGCCCGCTCGCCCCCGCCCTCGTAGGCGGCGACCAGGCGGCCCACCCAGCGCAGGGCGTGCAGGTTCAGCGCCCACGAGCGGTTGCCGTGCGGGTTGGCGGTCCAGTCGATCGCGGCCGGGTCGGACTCCGTGCCCAGCCGTACGGGCGGCAGGCCCACGAACGTCACGAGCCCGTCCATCACCTCCTCCACCTTGATGCCGGGGAACTGGTCGCTCAGGCAGATGGCCCTGCCCGAGGTCGTGCGGGCACGCCAGAACATGTCGTGGCTCCTGTTTCCGGGCGCGCGGAACCCACCGCGCGGCGCGAACGGGGTCTCAGCTCGGCGGCATCCCTGCCGGCGCGACGGCCGGCGTCACGGCCGCCGCCCGACCGGCGTCACGGCCGCCCAACCGGCGTCTCGGCCGACCAACCGGCTGAACGGCCGCTCAGCCGAGGTCACGGCCGCTCAGCCGGGGCCCTCGTCGGTCCAGCCGGCGGCGAGGACGACCTCCGAGCGTTCGCCGTCGTCGCTGGAGAGCACCTGCGAGGTGGCCGGGTCGATGGTCAGGGTCCGCACGCGGCCGGCCGGCAGGGCGTACGCGAACGACTGCCCGTGGCGGCCCCGCTCGTCCGTGGCGGTGCCCAGGTAGCGGACGCCGGGCAGGTCGGCGAGCGCGCGGTAGGCGGCGGCGCGCACCGGGGGCGGGGACGGCTTGGTCCACAACAGGCCGCCGAGCGCGTCGGCGAGCAGGCCCTCCGAGCCGGGCGGCAACATCGCCGCCACCCGCTCGCGCAGCTCGGCGGGGTCGGCGGGCAGGGCCTGGATCTGCTCGTACGTCACGTCGCGCCCCGCCATGCTGAACGGCGACCGCCCGGTGACGGGGGTGACCCGGCCCCGCTCGGCGGTCCACGCCCTGCCCTGCCTGGTCACCCAGAGCTCGGTCTCCCTGACGCCGTCGTGCAGCTTGCGCACGTGCCAGTAGGCGCCCTCGGTGGTGGAGCTCGCGGCCGAGGTGGCGGCGGTCAGCAGGATCCGCCTGCCGGGCTCCATGGGCTGCTCCCGGGCAAGCACGCTGACCAGGAGCAGGGTGAGGGCCGCCACGGCGGGGATCAGCGCGGGCCAGGGCAGCCGCCTGCGCCGCCGCCGGGCCGTCACCCGCCGCCACACCCTGCTCTGGGCGTGCGGGCCGGGGCTCGGCCGGCCGTACAGCTCGCGGACCAGCTCATCCATCGACGCGCACCTCCCCGAGCCGGGCGCGCAGCTTCTTCCTGGCGCGGCTCAGGCGGGAGCCGACCGTGCCGTACGGGATGCCGAGCGCGGTGGCGATCTCGTCGTGGCTGAGCCCGGCCAGCGCGACCAGCAGCAGCACGTCGCGGTCGCGCCGGTCGAGCGCGGCCAGGGCGGCGGCCAGCTCGGGGCGCAGGCTCTGGGCGCTGACGCGCACGGCCACGGTCTCCTCGTGCCCGGGGGCGTCGGCGTCCCGGCCGAGGCGGCCGAGCGCGCGCAGGGTGCGGGCCTCCAGGCGGCGGTGCTTGCCGATGAGGTTGGTGGCGATGCCGTACAGCCAGGCGCGGACCCCGGCGCGGGCGGGGTCGTACCGGTCCCGCTTGCGGAACGCGGTGAGGAACGTCTCGGCCACGATGTCCTCGGCGATGTCGGCGCCGAGGCGCTGGGCGACGTAGGTGTGGATCTCCCCGAAGTACGCGTCGAACACGGCCGCGAAAGCGTCCGCGTGGCCCAGCGCGGGGTGGTCCAGCGCTTGCGGGTGGTCCAGCGCGTGCGGGTGGTCCAGCGCTTGCGGGTGGTCCAGCGCGTGCGGGTGATCGCCGCGCGGGGCGGTGTCACGCAGGATCCCGTCGTCCGGAGCCCCGGCGTCCGGAGGCCCGTCCCCCGAGGGCCCGGCGTCCAGGGCGGGGCCGGGTGCGCGGGCCGCCCAGGGCATCGTGGCCGCGATGGTCTCCCCCGTCATGTGCAACCTTCCGATGGATCAGTGGTCATCTGTTATCACCCGATGCACCGGTTCGCTTTCACGCGCCGAGGAAGCGCCGTACGTCGGCCGTCTCCTCCTCCAGCAGCCCCCCGGGAAGCTCCGCGAAGGGCCGCACCTCCACCTGCGCGCCCTTCCTCCCCCACACGCCCCTGATCACGCCGTCCACCAGCACGAACGGACGCAGCACGCCCCCTCCGGGGAACACCTTCCGCGTGTGCTCGGCGGCCAGGACCGGGGTGCGGTCGCGCCAGCCCATGAGGTATTCGTCGAAGGCGGGCGCGAGCCGCACCACCGGCCGCCGCGCCGGGGGCGGGGGCGGGGTGTCCGCGCTCAGGCGCCAGGCGGCGCGGGCCTCGCCGAGCGGCAGGCCCGACCAGGCGGCCAGGTCTTCGGGACCGGCGGGGTGGTGGGCGCGGCGGTAGCGGACGGCCAGTTCCCGGAGCGCGCGCTCGCGGTCGGGCTCGGGGGTGACGGGGGCGCCGAGCCAGTCGGCGGCGTGCACGTACGTGGGCTTGCCCGCGCGGGACGGCCCCAGCACGGCCAGGCCGTGGTGGGCGGCCAGCGCCACCAGGTGCACCACGCCCTGGCCCGTGGCGCGGCCCTTGAGCCGCTCCTCCAGGTCTGCCTTGGTGAGCGGGCCCTGTCCCGCGAGGGCGCCGGTGATGAGCGGGAGCAGGTCGTCGCCGGTGACGCCCTCCTCGGCGAGACGGCGCAGGGTGTTCGTGGCGCGGCCGGCGACGGCGTGGATCCAGGGCAGGTCGTCGGCGTGGGCGAAGTGGAGGGTGCCGCGCGGGCCCCAGGTCCTGACGATCTCGCGGGCCTGCCAGGCGGCCTCGACGTCGGCCGGGGTGAGGGTGGCGGAGCGGGCGCGGAAGGCGAGCAGCGCCGAGGGGACGTCCTGGGCCTGCATCGCGCCCAGCCGCCGGACGATCTCCCCCGCGCCCAGGCCGGCCGGGCGGTGCAGGAGCTGCGCCTCGACGCTCCTCGGCCCGGTCACGCCGGACGCCTCACCGGACGCGCCTGAGGTGCTGCGACTTCCTGGGGTGCTGCGGCTTTCCGGGGTGCTGCGGCTTCCTGGGGTGCTGCGGCTTTCTGGGGTGCTGCGGCCTTCCGGGGTGCTGCGGCTTTCTGAGGTGCTGGGCGTGGTGGGCATGCTGGGCATCATCCCAGGAGCCGGACGCGTCATCGCAGGAGGAGGCGGTCGCGCAGGCGGGCGGGGAGAGGGGTGCGGGCGCGGGCGGCGCGCCGGACGGCGTCGCTGTGCCGCCAGGCTTCGCTTGCCGCCGCCTCGACGGCCGCCGCCTCGGTAACCGTCGCCTCGGTGCCGGTTTCCGGGGCGTACCGTACGAAGTTGGCGATCTCACCCAGCGGCCGGAGATGTACGGAGATATCCTCCGGCTGCCCGGACACCACGTCGGCGGCCGTCAGCGCGTGCTCTCCCCGCAGCCCCAGGTCGTCGCAGGCCTGCCGCCACGCCCCCAGCACCCGCTGCCCGGGCTCCGGCGCGCGCCGCCGCCTCCGCCTGCGCCACCACGGCACCACGGCCACCGCCACCGCGTACGCCGCCGCCGCGCCGGCCGCCAGCGCCCCCGCGAGCGCCCACGGGTCCACGCCGGCCGCCTCGTCCTGCCCGCCCCGCTCCGCGGCCCGCGGCTCGGACCTCCCTGGCCGGTCGGCGCCGCCCTCGGCGAGCTCGTCCGCCAGCTCCTGGCTCTCCTCGATCGCCGAGGAGGCCACCTCGTGGTCGTCCCTGGCCCCGCTGCGGCCGGGCGTGGGGTAGAACGGCCGCCAGCCCAGCCCGGCGAACTTGATCTCCGCCCACGCCATCACGTGCCCCGACCTGACGTGGTACACCCCGCCGGCGGCCTGCCCGGGGCGGAACCCCACGACCACCCGCGACGGCAGCCCGAGCGTCCTGGCCATGAGCGCGAACGCGGCCGCGAACTGCTCCGACGTCCCCCGGTGCGTCGTGCGCAGGAAGAACTCCAGCCCCTTGAGCGAGTGCCCGGGCGGCGCGGTGACGTCGTAGCCGGCGGTGGTGCGCAGGTAGTTCTGCAGGCGGTACGCCTGCCTGATCGGCTCCTGCGCGCCCTTGACGGCCTGCCGGGCGAGCTCGCGCAAGAGCCGCTCCTGCGGACCGTCGGGGACGTCGGTCAGGGCCGGGTCCCGGACGGGGACGGCGGCGAGCAGCTCCTCCTTGGACGGCCTGGGCACCCGCGAGGTCACCTCGTATGCGAACCCCTCGGGCGGCCTGGCGGCGGCCAGCAGCGAGCCGCTGTCCGGGTCCACGGCCAGGCCGCGCACGCCGGTGACCCGCTCGGGCCGTTCGGCGGCGGGCAGCCAGGTGCCGGGCAGGCCGCCGAGGGTGACCCGCTGGCGCACGACGTCGGCCGCGCCCGTCCACTCCCCCTCGGGCACCCGGCCGCCGGTGGGCCGGAAGCGGGCGGAGGAGGTCCAGCGGACGCCGTCGTACCGGTCGAGCACGGCCAGCCGCCAGTTGAGCGGCCGGTCGGCCTTGACGGTGAACAGGTCGCGGTCGGGGATCTGCAGCCAGGCCGAGACGCGGTCGAGCGGGCTGACGCTGTCCACGCGGGCGGGCGGAGGGAGGTCGGCGTGCTCGCGCGGATCGTACGGCCGCGCGGCGATGGGCAGCAGCGGGGCCGCCACCAGCGCCAGCGCGGCCAGCACGGAGGCCGCCAGGAGGCCGGCGGGCAGCCAGAGCGGGGAATGATCGCCGCGCAGCAGGGCGAGCGCGGCGACCAGCACGAAGAGCGCGGCCGCCACTGGCAGGTTCGAGCCCTCGCCGTCCACGCCCAGCACGAGCGCCAGGCCGTGGACGGCCAGGGCGGGGAGCACGGCGGCGATCCGGGTGCGGGTGCGGGTCAGGGTCTCGGCGCCGATGGTGGCCGCCGCCCAGACGAGGGTGTGGACCAGGACCAGCAGCTCCGGGTCCGGCCGGGCGGGCAGCAGGGTGGACAGCAGGGCGTGCCAGGAGTCGGCCACGTCCTTGACGACCGCCGGGCTCAGCGTGCCGTAGAGGGGGACGGTGCCGGCCAGCCAGAGGAGCACGTCCAGCAGCAGGGCCAGCCAGAGGGGGCGGCGGCGGGTGAGCGCGGCGACCGCGGCGGGGGCGAGGGCGGCGGGCACGATGGCGAGCAGCAGCTCGGCGCCGGGGAAGACCCGGTGGAACCCCCACCCGGCCACGCCGGACACGGCCGCCACCACGACCAGCCCGGCCGTCCACCGCCACCCCGGCTCCCGCCGCCCGCCGCCGGGAGCGGGGCTCGGCGACGCCTCCCGCCCGCCCCGGCCGGTGAGGCGCGACGACGCCTGCCACCCGCCCCGGCCGGTGGGACGTGTCGACGCCTGCCGCCCGCCGTGACCGGCAGGGCGCGGCGGCGCGGCCGGTGGCGCGGTGGCCGGGGTGTGCTGGGTGTCGAGAGGGGCCCGGGTCATCGGGTGCTCCAGGCCGGGGGCAGGTCGTCGAGGGAGGTGATGGGGACGATCGTCACGCCGGGCGCGGGGGCCGGGGCGGGGGCCGGGCCCGCGTACACGCAGATGACGTGGTCGAAGCGGCGGCGCAGGCCGGCCGCGCGTCCCACCTGCGCCGGGTCGCCCGTCACGAGCACCAGCGAGCCGCCGCCGCGCGCCGTCCGCAGCACCTCGGCGGCGCCCGCCGCGCCGGTGCCCGGCCGGACCAGGGCGAGCCGGTCCAGGATCGTCTCGGCGTCCGGCCTGGCGTCGGGCGGGAGGCCGTCGCCGGTCAGGACGCGTACGGGGAAACCGGCCCGGGCGGCGGCCACCGCGACGGAGGCGGCGGCGTCCACCGCGGGCTCCGTCAGGCCGAGCGTGTCCAGCACCACCGTGGTCGTGGGCAGGGCCGCGTCGATGAGCCGGCGCACCATCAGGGTGCCGGTGCGGGCGCTGGAGCGCCAGTGGACGTGGCGCAGGTCGTCGCCCACCACGTACTCGCGCAGGGTGTGGAAGGTGGCCGTGCCGCTCGGCGCGTTGTCGCCGGCGGGGCCCTCCAGGTGGTGGGCCCTGCCGGAGGGCGGGACGGGCAGGGGGAGCGTGCGGGGGCGTACCAGGAGGGTGGCGGGCGGACCGTACTCGCGCACGCGGCGCGTGAGCCCGAACGGGTCGGCGCGCACGACCACGAGCGGCCCCACGGGGATCTCCCCGCGCTCGCCGGTCGGCAGCGGGTACGACACCGTGCGCGCCGCGCCCCTGGGCAGCCGGGGCAGGTCGACGACGTGCTCGGCGCCGCCCACGCGGTCCCCGGCGCGCAGCCCGGACAGGCCGCGGCGGCCGAGGTTGGCGACGTGCAGCACGGCCACGGCGGCCTCGCCGCGCGGCACCTTGAGCGGGGTGACCTCCCTGCGCACCTCCAGGGCCGGTTTCGGAGCGGTCCACGCCAGCGCGGCGGCCAGCGCGAGCAGGGCGCCCGTGGCCAGCACGACGGGCTCGGGGTAGCCGAGGACGAAGCCCGCCGCGTACAGGACGGCCGCGCCGGCCAGCGTGCCCCGGCCCAGCGGGGTCAGCGCCCCGGCGAGCCGCGTGCCGGACCGCGTGCCGGACCGCGGGCGGGAGGCGGGCGGGGGCGGCTGGGAGCGCACCTACGCCGCCTGCGGCACCGGCATCCCGGCGAGGATCTCGCCGAGCGCCGCGGCGGCGGTGACCTCGCGCAGCTCGGCCTCGGGGGTGAGGATCAGGCGGTGCGCCAGCACCGGCACGGCCAGCGCCTTGACGTCCTCGGGCACCACGTAGTGACGCCCGGCCGCGGCGGCCTTGACGCGCGCCGCGCGCAGCAGCGCGAGGCTGCCCCGGGGGCTGGCGCCGAGCCGCAGGTGCGGGCTCGTCCGGGTGGCGCCGCACAGCGCCACGATGTAGTCGTAGACCGGGTCGGCCACGTGGATGCGCGCGGCGAAGTCGATCATCCCGGCCACGTCGGAGGCCCGCGCCACCACCGGCAGCCGCTCCACCTGCGGCCCCGTTGGCATGCCCTTGAGCACCTCGACCTCGGAGGCGTGGTCGGGGTAGCCGACGGAGATCTTCATCAGGAACCGGTCGAGCTGCGCCTCCGGCAGCGGGTACGTGCCCTCCATGTCCACCGGGTTCTGCGTGGCCACCACCAGGAACGGCCGGGGCACCGGATGCGGCTCGGCGTCCACCGTGACGCGGCGCTCCTCCATGACCTCCAGCAGCGCGGCCTGCGTCTTCGGGGAGGCGCGGTTGATCTCGTCGGCGAGCACGATGTTGGCGAAGACGGGCCCGTGGTGGAACTCGAACCTCTGGTGCGCCTGGTTGAAGATCGACACGCCGGTGATGTCGCTGGGCAGCAGGTCGGGCGTGAACTGCACGCGCCGCCACTCCGCGTCCACGCTGGCGGCCAGCGCGCGGGCGAGCGTGGTCTTGCCGGTGCCGGGGACGTCCTCGACGAGCAGGTGCCCCTCGGAGAACAGGCAGATCAGGGCCAGCTCGACGGCCTCGTGCTTGCCGCGGATGACGCGCTCGATGTTGCCGGCCAGGAGCTGGAAGCGCTGGGCGAACTGGCCGGCGAGCTGCTGCTGCCCCTGCGGCTGCACCTGCGGGAGCGGGGACTGGTACGGCGGCTGCTGGTCCTGGTAGTTGTACTGGGTCAACTGAGTCCCCTTCTCAGTCGGTGCACTCGAAGAGCGGCCCCTCGGGGAAACCGCCGTCCGGAGTGGCCACAAGAGTGTCGTTCAGGTAGCCGTTGCCGTACTGGCTCTCGATCCGGTTCCAGATGTCGCTGCTCCTGCCCGTGGAGCTGTCGGTGTAGGACTCGCCCCTGACCTGGCAGATCACGGTGAGGGTGATGTACTGGCCCTTCGGGATCGTGCCGGCCGTGCCGTTCTTCGACGGGCCGGGGCGGATGAGGGTGTTGGTGTCGTCGTTGCTGGCGTTCCTGTACTGCTGTCGCGGATAGGCCAGGTCGACCTCGGCCGTCACCACCTCGGGGCTCTCCCCGGCCGCGTTCTTGGCCTTGAGCGTGAAGGCGTGCTTGTGGTTGTTCTTCAGCCCCTCCACGGTGTACGAGGTGCCCTTGACGGCCTCGGCGGCGGCGGCGCCGGCCAGCTCGTACGTGGTGGCGGCGTCGGCGCCCTCCGGAGCGGTCCAGCTCAGCTCCGCGCCCCGGTTCCTGGGCTTGGCCTGGAAGCCGGTCGGCGCGCCGGGCGCCACGCACGGCCTGGCGCCCGCGCTGGGCTCGGACTCGACCTCGCCGCCCGCCCAGTGGGCGACCACGGTGAACGTGTACTCGTCCGCGCAGCTCCCGCCGGTGAACTCGAACCGGAACGGCCCGCCCGCGTCCACCGATCGCGGCAGGGAGCTGCCCGGGCCGGACGCCTTCAGCGTGTAGCGCTCGACGCGGCCCCCGGTGGACGGGCCGAACGTGATCGTCACCTTGCCGGGGCCCGACCTGGCGGTGACGGCGCCGGGCGCGCCGGGCGCGCTCGCGGACGGCGTGGGGCTCTGGCTCGGGGTCTTCGCGGGCTCGCGCGTCGGGGTGGAGCCGGGCCGGGCGGTCGTCTTCACCGGGTCGGGGTCGGGGAGCGGCGGGCCGGTGGTGCGCGTGGGCTGCCGGCTCGGGGTCGGCCGGGGCTTGGGGGTGGTGCTCGGCCCCGGTACGTCGGAGTCGCCCTTGTCGATGTCGTGCTTGCGGCCCTCGGGGTCGATGACGACGGCCTTGTCGCCGTTCTCGTCGTTGGCCCAGAGCAGGCCGTCCTTGACGAACACGTCCACCGGCCCCGGCCGCTGCGCCACCCGCAGCGTGGTGGGACGGCCGCCGTCCGCGCTGTCCCAGACGATCAGCGAGCCGGTGCCCCGGTCCGGCACGTACACCTTGGAGCCGAGGATCTGCGGCACCCCCAGCCGGGCGGGGTCGGCCGCGGCGATCTTGGTGCCGAGCACGGAGTTGGAGCCGGTGTCGATCACCACGAGCAGCCCCGAGTCGCCGGGCGCCAGGATCGGCACCAGGGGGCCCTCGGTGGCGGCCGGGGTGAGCGCGCCGCCCGCGCCGGCCCGGGTCACGCCCTTGGGCAGCGTGATCTCGCCGACGCCGCCGTCCGCGCCGATGATCGTGGCGGTGGCGGCCCGGCTGTTGACCACGACGGGCAGGCCGCCGGCGATCGTGACCGACAGCTCCTCGCCGGGCTCGCCGGCCTTGACCGGCTCGGCCGCGGTCCCGCCGGACACCGGGACGACCTCGCCTCTCGCCGTCACGGGCACCCACAGCCGCCCGCCGCCGTCGATGCGGGCCGCGCCGAGCGGGGCCGGCAGGGTGACCGGGTTGCCGAGGGTGTTGAGGGTGGCGGGGTCGATCTGCTGGATCTTCCCGGCGGCGGGGTCGATCGCGTACGCCATGTTGCCCGACACCGCGAGCTGCACGCCGGCCGCGCCGAAGTCGCGGGTCTGGTCCACTTCGAGCCGGCTCGGCTCGACCCGGCTGACGTTTCCGGTGCGGTCGTCCACGAGCAGCACGTTGCCGCCGTCCTGCACGACGCGCAGCCGGCGACCCGCCTTGTCGTCGAGGTAGCCGTCCACCTCGCCCGACAGGCCGTTGACGTGCACGATCCGGCCGCGGGCCGCGGTCCACAACCACGCGCCGACGTCGGCCAGCTTGGGGTTGGCGCTGGAGACGCCCACTCCGAGCCACGCCGCCGCGGCGACCAGGAGCACGGCTGCCGCGCCGGCGATCAGCGCCGTGGTCCGATCGCCTCGGAGCATGCGCACCCGCACCCGTCACTCACCCCGGTTTGTACGATTACGGAGCGTTTCGCCCGCTCATTATCGGGCATCACCCTAGCGCCCGAGAGTCCCTTCCGCCTCCATACTCGCTGGTAGCCATGGGAGCGGCGGTCCCGGCGTGCCCAGAGTGTCGGTGCGAAGCCGTACCTTAGTGCCCGTGTCCGAACAGCCCCTGACCCTCGACTCCGTCCTCACCGACGAGGCGGTCCTGTCCACCTACCGCCGCATGTTCGCCGCCCTGGCGCGCGACAGCGGGGCGGTGGTCGACGACCCGGCCCTGGTCGACATCGCCGAGACGCTGTTCGCGGCGTTCGCGGAGGCCGGCGAGGAGTGGCTGACCCACGAGCAGATGCGCTTCGCCTGCCGCGCCTACCCCACCGACCAGTTCGACAACCGGCTGCGGGTGCTCAAGGGGCTCGGCGCGATCCGCGAGGTGTTCCCCAAGCCCAACCAGCTCCGCTACCGCGCCTCGTTCACGAGCGTGGTGGGGCTGATGTTCATCCGGCGGATGATGGACGACGGCGGCCAGTCCGAGATGCACCGGCTGCTGGCCCTCGAAGACCTCAACGTCGCCGACCCGCGCACCACGATGGAGGAGGCCAGGCAGAGCGCGCTCAACCTGGCGCGCGCCTTCCGCCTGTGGGCGCTGGAGCTGATCACGCTCACCACCGGCACGATCGAGGAGCTGCGCGAGCAGGCGCCCAAGCTGTGGGGCACCGAGGAGATCGCGCGGCGCGCGCAGAGCCTGCACGGCACGATCCTGACCCGCTGGCCCGAGCTCGACCGGGTCTGCACCGACCTGCGCGCGGCCATCTACGCCTACAGCGACGCCTCCCGCCGCGCGGCCGGCCGGCTGGCCGACTCGGCGGGCACCACCCGCAACCTGACGCTGCTGCCGACCGAGACGTGGCGCACGTTCGCGCAGACGGCGTCGAAGGAGCGGCTGGCGGCGATCCTCGACGGGTTCGTCTTCGACGCGCCCGCGCCGTGGCACGACCCGGCCGCCATCGCCCGCGCCGTCGACGAGGCCCCGCGCCCCGCCCCCGCCCAGCCCACTCCCCCGCGCTCCACCCTGCCCGACCCCGGTCCCGGCTCCTCGCTCGACGACTCGCCCGACGCCGTGCTCGAACGCCTCACGCGCACGGCCGAGTCGCTGCTGGGCGACGCCCCGCGAGTGGCCCTGGGCGACGTGCTCGGCTCCGACTGGGTGGCCGCGCGGCGGGTGCTCGCCGACCTGACGACCGTGGACCTGCGGCCCGAGCTGCCCTACCGGCTCGTCTGGTCCGACGGGCTGACCATCGACCCCGAGCGCGAGCCGGCCTGGCTCTCCCACGGCTACCTGGAGCGCACCTCATGAACCAGCGGCAATCCGCCGTCGCCCACGCGCTGGTGCGGGCCTACGGGCCCGCGCGGCTGGGCGCCGGGGTGGCGGCCGCCCCCGGGATGGCGCGGCTGACCCGGCCCGACTCCACCGGCGAGGCCCTGCCGGTGTGGCCCGACGGGGTGACGCCGTCGCTCCTGGAGGAGCACCAGGTGGCGCCCGTGCCCGTGGAGCGGTCCGGCGAGACCCGCCGGGTGCTGGCCGCCGTGCTCAAGTGCTGCTGGAGCGACCTGTCCGCCGACCCGTGGCCGGGCGATCCGGCGCCGGTGGAGCTGGTGCTCGACACCTATCGGGAGCTGATCGGGCGTACCGACGATCTGATGCGCAACTGGGCCAGGGGCGCGTTGCGGCGGCTGCACGACTCGGCCTGGGTGGTGCTCGACGACGGCGTGGTGCTGCTCGGGCCGCGCTGCGCGTTGTGGCCGGTGGAGGCGCACGCGCAGCTCCAGGAGCTGGTGCGGCGCCTGCCGGAGCCGGAGCGGGCGGAGCTGACGGTGGTCGGCGACGCCGACATCGTCGCCGCCGCCCGCGGCGGCAGCCCCCGGGACGGCGAGCCGCCCGCGAATGCGCCGGGCGACGGACGGGCCGAGGGCGTCCAGGAGGGCGGGCCGGACGCGGGCGGGCCTGGCGGGGCCGAGGGCCTGCTCGGCGGCGGGCGCGTCGAGTGGGGCGCGGCCGAGTTCGACGACCTGCTCGGTGGTTACGACGAGCGGCGGCGGGCGGAGCTGGTGGCGGCGTTCATGGTGGTCGAGCACGCGGCCGAGCCGGTGCAGGAGGTGCGCTTCGCCGCCCTGCGCGACCCGGCGCTGCGCCACACGCTCGGCGAGATGCTGGCCCGGCGGGGCCGCACGCTGATCCAGCACCGCGACCGGTGGACCTCCGGCTACGACGACGGGGTCGCCGCCGCGGTCAACGCCCTCGACGCGGCCGGAGCCTCGGATGCGGCCGGGCCGGGGGGTGGGCGGCTCGGAGTGAGCGAGCGGGCCGTGCTGGCGCTGGTGCTGGTGCATTCGGTGGCCATCCCGAGGGCCGAGGGGCTGCTGCCGGAGGACTCGTGGATGTCGCCGCATCCCACGCCGGCCGAGGAGCTGCGCCGCCACACCCAGCTTCCGATCGGCGAGCTGGAGACGGCGCTGCGCAGGTTGCGCCACGCCGGGCTGCTCGGCCAGGTGAAGGCGGGCGAGGAGGCCGGCGGTTACGTGCCCGGGCCGCAGTTCCACCGGCTCACCCCGGCGGCGCGGCGGCGGTTGCAGGAGGAGCTGATCCTGGCGGCCGGGCCGAACACCCCGCTGGCGGCGGCGGTCCTGGCCAGAAGATCGGCCAGATGAGACACGGGCCGGAAGCCGCGCCGGTCGCGGCGGGGGCGGGTGGCGGGGAGCCGGCGGGCTCGGGTGTCACGCAAGTCACGGATGGAAGGGTTACGGGGGTTCGAGGTGTCGCAGGTGGAGAACGTCGTCGGGGACCGGGTGCTGATCGCCATGCAGGCGGTCAACATCTCACGGCTCTCGACCCATCCCGTGCCCACCGTCCCCGGCACGCTCATCGTGGTGGCGGGCGCGGGGCCGAAGGACTCCAACGGGGCGGGCAAGTCCTCGTTCATCGCCTCGATCACCGCGCTGCTGGGTGACGAGCAGTGGCGGTTCGCCTCGGGCGCCAAGGCGGTGTCCGAGCTGCTCTTCAACGCCGAGCTGGCCAGCGGCGCGGGCGCGCGGCAGTGGTCGAGCGCCGACCACGGCTACATCGTGGGCGTCTTCGGGCCGCCCGGCATGAACGGCTTCGACCCGGCCCCTTCCCTGGATGGGCCCGCCCCGAGCGAGGCGCAGGACGCCGCCGCCGCCACCTCCGCCGCCTCCGCCGCCGCCTCCGCCGCCACGGCCACCATCACGGGCGGGGACGGCAGGCTCGCGCCCGGCGAGGGCGGTGCGGAGCCGGTGCTCGGCGCGGACGAGGGCGAGGGGGGTGGGGAGCTGTTCGAGGTGCCCGACACCTCGGGCGGGGCGCTCACCGTGTGGCTGCGGGTCAACCAGGAGGCGCCGCACCTGGAGATCCGCTGGCGGGAGGGCGTGCACCTGGCGGCGTCCCCGTCGGAGGCCGAGCGGGTGGCGCGGGCCGACGAGATCTGGGCGTCGCTGCCGAAGTCGGCCGGGCGGCGCGACGTCGTGGCCCGTGACCTGACCAAGGTCCTGTACGGCGACAAGGTCAGGTGCGTGTCGTTCCTGTCCACGTCCGTGCGCAGCAAGGTCGCCACCAACCTGCTCTCCCAACCGCTCAACGAGATCTCCCCCGAGCGCGTCTTCGAGGCCATCGCCGCGCTCACCGGCCTGGACGCCGAGCTGGAGCAGGAGCGCGAGGCCCGCCGCGACGAGCACGCCAAGCGGGTGCGCGCGGCGCAGGCGGCCGACCGGCTGGCCGAGTTCGAGGCGGAGTCGAAGGCGCTGCTGACCACGTTCGACCGGCGGGACCAGGCGCGGGTCCGGCTGGCGGACGCGCTGCGGTGCTGGCGCGGCCGGCAGGCGCGCAAGCTGGCCGACGCGGCGGGCAAGGACGAGGCGCTGGCCGCCGAGCTCGAACGCCACCGGGCGGCCGGCGAGGCGGCGGCCGAGGCCATCGCCCTGGTCAAGGCGGAGATCGCCACCCTGCGCGAGGACACCCTCGACCGGCAGGTCTCGCAGGCCCGCAAGGAGCTGGCGGCCATGCAGGCGCGGGCGGCCAAGCTCGACGCCGACCGCGCCGTGGCGGAGAACTCCGCCGACGAGCTGCGCGGAATGATCCCGGCGCTGGAGGAGACGCGGCGCTTCTCCGACGGCCGCGACGTGCCGGCGGCCGAACGGGAGCTGGCAGAGGTCCGCCTGCGGCTCAACGAGGCGCTCAAGGCCCTCGGCGTGGCCGACCGGGAGGTGGCCTCGGCCCAGGCCGCGCTGGACGACGCCGAGGGCGGGCCGGCGGCGGCCCAGCTCAACGCGCTGGCCGCGGCCGGGATCGATGCCACCGGCCTGCTGGACGCGCTGGACGTAGCCGAGCAGGCCCGCGAGGCCGCGCCCGGCACGCTGCGCGGCTGGCCCGACGAGCACGCCGTGATCGTCGACGCCGCGCGGCTCGACGTGGCCGCCGCCGCTCTGGCGGAGCTGCCCGGGTCCGTGCTGGTGAGCGCGGCCGGGGTGAGCGTCGTGGGGGCGTTCGACGGGGTGGCGACCGGCCGGGAGGCCCGGATCAAGGCGGCCGAGCAGCGGCTGCACCGGGCCAGAGACGTGCAGGAGACGGCGGCGCAGGCCGTGCGCGACGGGGAGGAGGCCGTCGCGGAGGCGCAGCGGCGGCTGGAGGGGGCCAGGGCCGGGGTGCGGCTGGCCGAGCTGGAGGCCAGGCTCGCCGAGCGGCGGGCCAGGCTGGGCGAGCTGAACGCGGCCATCGAGGAGCTGGCCCCCAGGGTCGCCGAGGCCGAGCGGCAGACGGGCGCGCTCGACTTCCGGGCGCGCACGAGAGACATGGAGATCGAGCGGCTGGAGGGCCGCCGGCACCGCCACGAGGCCGAGCGGGCGCAGGCCCGCGAGCAGGAGGCCAGGGTCGGCGCGGAGCGGGAGGCGCTCAAGCTCGGCGCGCTGGCCGCCGAATGGGGCGGCACGGTCGAGACGGCCCGCGAATGGCTGCAGGCGCTGCCCGAGGAGGAGCGGCCCCGCGCGGCCGAGGAGTGGTGGCGGGTCGCCGAACGCCACCTCGACCAGGCGCTGCGCGACACGTTCCCGTCCGAGGACGAGGAGGAGATCCCGGAGGAGCTGCGGTTCCTGCTCAGCGAGCGGGAGGGCAGCACGGCGCGCGAGCAGGCGACGTTCGCGGCGGTGTGCGGGTCGCTGGCGTCCTACCTGCGGGGTCAGGAGGAGTACGAACGCCACCAGCGGCGGCAGATCGAGGCGCAGATCGTCTCCCGGCAGCGGGACCTGGCGGCGGCGGCCAGGGGCGCGGAGGAGGCGGCGCAGTCCACGGCCGTGCACCGGGCGGCGCTGACGGCGGCCATCAAGGCGCGGCTGACGCGGGTGGCCGAGGAGTTCGACAAGCTCGACACCTCCTACGGCGGCTACGGCGCGACGCTGGAGTTCCCGGTGCCGCCCGCGCCCGCCGATCCCGAGCAGCGCTGGCAGTGGCGGGTGACGCCGAAGTGGCGGCGCGGCGAGGGGCAGGGGTTCGTGCCGTACAACCGGCGGGCGAACACGGCGCTCATGGACGAGAAGGCGGTCAAGCTGGTGTGCGCGGCGGCCATCGCCTCGTCCGGGGGCGGGCACCTGTGCCTGGTGCTCGACGAGCTGGGGCGCAACCTGGGCAAGGAGCACCGCAGGGAGGCGGTGGCGCTGTTCCGGCGGATCGGGGAGACGTACGGGATCACGGTGATCGGGGCGTTGCAGGACGACATGGAGCCGTACGCGATCGACGCCTGCGGGCAGTACATCAAGCTGCGGCGGTCGTCGGACGCGATGCCGTACAACGAGCCGCCGGTGATCATCGGGCACGATCAGCACGCCGAGCGGGTGCGGGCGCTGGCGGCGTACGTCGACCGGGGCGCCCCCGCTCTCACCTGACCGGCGGCGGACGGCCCCGTCAGGCGGTCGGCGGGCCGGGGCCAGGGCGCTCAGGCGGTCGGCGGGCCGGGGGCAGGCGGTCGGCTGGGCCGGGGTCAGGTGGGCGGCGGGCCGGGGGCAGGCGGTCGGCTGGGCCGGGGTCAGGTGGGCGGCGGGCCGGTGTAGGAGGCGCGGAGGCGGAGGAGGGAGCCGCGTTCGTACTCCTCCATCGCGTGCGCCAGCCAGCCCGCCGTCCTGGCCACGGCGAAGATCGCCTCGCCGGCGCCGGGCGCCATGCCGCTGACGGCGCCGAGCGCGGCCAGGGCGAAGTCGACGTTGTGGTGGGCTGGCCTCGGCCACGGCGATGCCGGTCGAGACCCACTGCCACAACGACCTGGGCATGGCCGTGGCCAACTCGGTGTCGGGCGCGCTGGGCGACCTCGACGCCGGGCAGGACGCCTGGATCAACACGTGCGTGAACGGCATCGGCGAGCGTTCCGGCAACGCCGACCTGCTGTCGACGATCCTGGCCTTCCGCCACGGGTTCGGGCTGGCCGGGACCGAGATCGGGGACCCGCTGGACCTTTCGTGGGCGCGCAGGTTCGGGTTGTGGGCGAGTTACGCGCTGGGGCAGCCGCTGCCGTACCACCAGGTCGGGGTGGGGCGCAACGCGTTCGCGCACGAGTCGGGCATCCACGCCGACGGCGCGCTGAAGGATCACGGCAACTACGAGCTGTACGACGAGGCGACGCTGGGGCCGTTCCCGCAGGACTGGCACGCGCGGCCCGGCCGGGTGGTGCTGACCGGCGAATACGGCGGCAAGGCCGGCTTCCGGCACGTCACGGAGGGGCTGGGGGTGGAGGTGGCCGACGAGGAGGCGTCGTTCCGGCTGGTCCAGCTCTGCAACGCGATGACGGGCAGGCCGCTCACGGACGACGAGCTGCGCCTGATCGCGGCCTACCCGCGCGAGTTGTCGCTGATGTTCCCCGGCTACGCCTGACGCTCACGCGGCCGGCGTCCGCCGGACACCCTGCCCGTCCTGCCCGTCCTGCCCGTCCTGCCCGTCCTGTTCGGCGGCCGGCAGCTGCCGGACCTCTCCGCCGGGCTGTGGGGGGGCCGGGGCGGGGTGAACGTGCCCGCCGGTCTCCACGGTCTGCGCCGGCCGGGCATCCCCGCCGGGCTGTTCGGGGGCCGGGGGTCGCAGGGCGGCCATGGCCTGGCGGAAGTCCTCGTCCGCGTGCTCGACGGCCTCCAGCCGCACCGTCTCGCGCCGGAAGAGCGCCGCCAGCATCCAGTCGGCCAGCACCGCGGCCTTGTGCCGGGCGGTCGGCACCCACCCCAGGTGGTACGTCCGGTGCGCCAGCCACCCCAGGAACCCGGTGAGCTTGATCCAGTACACCTGGGCGACGCCCTGGTGGTGGCCCAGCCCGGCGACCGAGCCGAGATAGGCGTGCCGGTACGGCTTGAGCCGCCGCCCCCGCACGTACGCGACCAGGTTGCGCCCCAGCAGCTTGCCCTGCCGCACCGCGTGCTGGGCGTTGGGCGCGGTGAACTCCCCCGGCCGGGTCAGGTCCGGCACGGCGGCGCCGTCACCGGCGGCGAAGGCGTCCTCGACGCCCGCCACCGTCAGGTACTCGGTCGCCCTGATCCGCCCGATGCCGTCCACCGGCAGCCCGCTGGCGGCCCCGATCGGGTTCGGCCGGCCGCCCGCCGCCCACACCAGGGTGCCGGCGTCGATCCTGGTCCCGTCCGACAGCTCGGCGATACCGTCTGCCGCCGAGGTCAGGCGGGCGTTCAGCCGCACGTCCACGTCGCGCTTGCGCAGCACGTCCACGGTCCAGCGGCCGAGGTTCTCGTGGAGCTCGGGCAGGATGCGGTCGTTGGCCTCGGCCAGCGTCCAGCTCAGCTCGGCGGGCCCGATCTCGGGGTGGTAGCGCAGGGCCTCGTCGGCCAGCCCCTGCATCTCGGCCAGCGCCTCGACGCCGGCGAAGCCACCCCCGACGACCACGAACGTCAGCGCCCTGCGCCGGATCCGCTCGTCGTCGGTGGAGGCGGCCGCGGCGAGCTGGGCCAGCACGTGGTTGCGCAGGTGCACGGCCTCGCCGATGGTCTTGAAGCCGACCGCGTGCTCGGCCAGCCCGGGGATGGGCAGCGCGCGGGTGATCGAGCCGGCCGCCATGACGACGATGTCGTACGCGATCGTCCTGGCCGGGCCCTGGACGGGCTGGAACTCGGCGGTGCGCGCCCCGTGGTCCACCCGGGTGACGCGCCCGGTCAGCACCCGCACGCCCTTGAGCACCTGCCCGAGCGGGGCGGCGACGTGGCGCGGCTCGATCGCGCCACCGAGCGCCTCGGCGAGGAACGGCTGGTAGGTCATGTAGCCGCGCGGGTCCACCAGCGTCACGCTCACCTCGCCGGAGCGGATGAGCCCGCGCAGCCTCATCGCGCTGTACATGCCGACGTATCCGCCACCGACGACCAGGATGTGCTTCCTCATTGCCCCGTCTCCTTTCGGGTCTTCCACCTGAAGGACGGGACAGCACCGCCGTTTGTGACAGTTTTCGCGATCCACCCGGCTCCTCTTCCGAAGAGCCGGGGCGGGCGGGGACGCACCCGCACCGGCTCACGCGCCCGGAGAGCCCGGCCGCCCGGCTCAGGCGCTCAGAGAGCCCGGTCACGCGCTCAGAGAGCCCGGTCGCCCGGGTCACGCGCTCAGCGGGTCGGCGCGCTCAGAGCGTCTTGTCGCCGGTCTCCGGCAGGGCGATGAGGCAGAGCAGGCTCAGCAGGGCCATCGCGGAGACGTACCCGCCGATCGCCATGACGCCCAGCCCACCGGCCTGCATGCTGGTGGCCACCAGCGGCGGCACCGCGCCGCCGAGCACGCCGCCGAGGCTGTAGGCGACGGACGCGCCGCTGTAGCGGTACTCGGTCCTGAACAGCTCCGGCAGGTACGCCCCCATCGGCCCGAAGATGAGCCCCATCAGCGCCAGCGCCCCCGCCAGCGCCAGCCCGACCAGGAAGATCGAGCGGGTCTCCATCAGCGGGAACATCACCAGCCCCCACACGACCGCCACGACCGTGCCGGCGATCAGCGTCCGGCGGCGGCCCAGCCGGTCGGAGACCATGGCCGAGACCACCGTGCCCGCCGCCATGAACACCACGCCGATCATGGTGAGCGCGAGCATCGTGGTCCGCGGGATCTCCAGGGTGTCGGTGCCGTAGGCCAGGCAGTAGGTGGTGGCGGTGTAGAAGAGCGTGTAGGCGATGGTCATCGCGCCGGCGCCGAGCAGCACGCGCCGCCACTGGTGCCGCATGAGCCCGGCGAACGGCACGCGGGCGATCCTGCGCTGGTCCATGGCCTGCTGGAAGACGGGGGTCTCGGAGATCTTCAGCCGGACGTACAGGCCGACGATCACCAGCAGCAGGCTCGCCACGAACGGCAGCCGCCAGCCCCAGCTGTCGAACTGCGCGTCGCTGAGCGTCTCGCCGAGGATGAGGAACAGCCCGTTGGCCACGATGAACCCGGCCGACGGGCCGAGCTGCGGGAACATCGCGTACAGGCCGCGCTTGCCGGGCGGGGCGTGCTCGGTGGCCAGCAGCGCCGCGCCGCCCCACTCGCCGCCCAGGCCGATGCCCTGCGTGAAGCGCAGCAGCACCAGCAGCACGGGCGCGATCACGCCGAGGGCGGCGTAGCCGGGCAGCAGCCCGATCAGCACCGTCGACAGCCCCATCACCAGCAGCGAGACGACCAGCATGGACTTGCGGCCGACCCGGTCGCCCCAGTGCCCGAACACGGCCGAGCCGAGCGGGCGCGAGATGAACGCGACGGCGAACGTCGAGAACGCCGCCAGGCTGCCCGCCACCGGGTCCATGTCGGGGAAGAACGCGGTGTTGAGCACCAGGGCCGCGGCCGTGCCATAGATATAGAAGTCGTAGAACTCGATCGCGGTGCCGATGAGGCTGGCGGCCGCGATCCGTGACCGGCTGGGCGCCGCGGTCTGGGGGGATGTCGTCATATGCGGTCTCACTATGCGGACTAGCGTCTTGTGAAGCGGTACAGAGAAGCTACCACCTGCGCAATGTTACGTTTCACCCGGCAGTGACTCATGGAAAGGAACACGGTTTGGCCATCGATCTGGTGATCTTCGACTGTGACGGGGTGCTCGTGGACAGCGAGCGCATCTCCGTACGCGTGGGCCTGGCCGCCGTACGACGGCTGGGCTGGACGATCGACGAGGCCGAGTACATCGAGCGGTTCGTCGGCTGCAGCCACGAGTACTGGGAGGAGCAGATCGGCCCCACCCCGCCGGGCTGGCGCGAGCAGGTCAACGCCGACTACGCGGCGGCGCTGAAGGCCGAGCTGTGCGCGGTCGAGGGCATCGAGGCGGCGCTCGACCGGCTCACCGTCCCCTCCTGCGTGGCCTCCAACGGCCGGCACCACGTCATCCGCCGCAGCCTGGAGACGACCGGCCTGGCCGACCGGTTCGCCGGACGCGTCTTCAGCGCCGAGGACGTCGAACGGGGCAAGCCCGCGCCCGACCTGTTCCTGCACGCCGCGGCCACCATGGGCGCCGAGCCGGAGCGGTGCGTGGTGGTGGAGGACAGCCCGTTCGGTGTGACGGCGGCGATCAGCGCGGGCATGCGCTGCCTCGCCTTCGCCGGCGGCCTCACCCCCGCCTCCCGCCTGTCGGGTCTGGGCGCGACGCTCTTCCACGACCCCGCCACCCTGCCCGACCTGATCGCCGCCCTCGACTGAGCGGCCGCGTACCGTGAAGGCATGTCTTCAGGTACGCAACGTCCGTACGTGGTGGCGCACGTGGCCGTGTCCCTCGACGGGGCCACCACGGGATTCCAGCCGGACCTCGCCCTCTTCTACGGGCTCGCCCAGACCTGGAACGAAGACCTGACCCTGACCGGCTCCGACACCATCCTCGCCCAGGAGGCGGCCCTGGCCGCAACCGAGACCGCAACCGAGGCCGGAGCCGAGGCCGGGGCCGGGGCCGGTGGGCCCGGCCCGGCCGCTGGCAGGCCGCTGCTGGCCGTCGTGGACGGCCGCGGCCGCGTCACCCGGTGGGAGGCGCTGCGCCAGGCCGGTCACTGGTCCGACGTCGTGGCCCTGCACAGCCACGCCACTCCCCCGCGCCCGCCCGACCGGCCCGTACGCGAGCTCGTCACGGGCACCGACCGGGTCGACCTCGCCGACGCCCTGCGCACGCTCGCCCGCGACGACGGCATCAGCGTCGTGCGCGTGGACAGCGGCGGCCGCCTCATCGGCGCCCTGCTGGCGGGCGGGCTGCTGGACGAGGTCAGCCTCCTCGTCCACCCCTGCCTGGCCGGCGAGCGCGCCACCCGCTACTGGTACGGCGACCGCCCGGCTGCCGCACCCCTCACCCTCGTCGCCGCGCAGAGCCTCCCCGACGGCCTGGTCTGGCTCCGCTACCGCACCTGACCGGCGCTGACGGGGCGCACATCGCTCCCCGATCCCGCACTGCCGATACGCCCGTCCCCGCCCCGATCCCGCACTGCCGATACACCCGTCCCCATCCCGGTCCCACATCGCCGATACGCCCGAGCCCATCCCGGGCACCCGGACCTGCCGCACCGGCCGGCCGCGCCACCGGACTCCGTACGTCGGAGAGCGCCCCTTCTCACCGGCCGAGGCGCGTCTCCTCCACGGTCCGCGCAAGAGGCGGGCAGGCCGCCACCGGGGTGAGGGCAGCCGGTGGGTCAGTTCGGCGGGATGGCCGCACCTCGATCAGCCGACGCCGGTCGTGGCCAAGGTGGAGCCGGTGCGGGTCTTGGTGACCTTGAGTTGTGCGGTGATCCGGGAGCGCAGCTCCGCCACGTGGCTCACGATGCCGACGGCGCGGCCGCCGTCGCGCAGGCCGTCCAGGATGTCGAGCACGCCGTCGAGGGTGTCCTCGTCGAGCGTGCCGAAGCCCTCGTCCACGAAGAGCGTGCCCAGCTCCGTGCCGCCCGCCTCGGCCATGACCACGTCGGCCAGCCCGAGCGCCAGTGCCAGGGAGGTGATGAAGCTCTCGCCGCCCGACAGCGTGGCCGGGTCGCGGTCGACGCCCGTCCACCCGTCGGCCACCCGCAGGCCCAGCCCGCCGCCCGCGCGGCCCCGGGAGCCCGCCGTCTTGCGCAGGTCGTGCCGTAGCAGGTAGCGCCCGCCCGACATGTGGTCGAGCCGCTCGTTCGCGGCGGCCACCACCTGCCGCAGCCGCTCGCCCAGCACGAACGACGACAGGCTCATGCTCCACCGGTTGTCGGTGGAGGTGCCGCCGGCCAGCGCCGCCATCCGCTCGGCCAGCCGGTGCCGGTCGGCCGCCGGACGCCAGCGCTCGACGCACTCGGCCAGCTCGGCGTGCAGCTCCTCCAGCCGCCGCGCCCTGGCCGCCGCCCGGTCGCGGGCGCTCGACACCCTCGTGTACGCCGCCTCCAGCGCGTCCCGCTCGGCCTCGATCGCCGCCAGATCGGGCGCCGGCTCGGCCGCCGCGGCCACCAGCTCCGGGTCGGCCAGCACGGCGCTGACGGCCGCGTGCTCGTCGTCCAGCCTGCGCAGCAGCTCCGCCTTGCCCTCCCGCTCCGCCTGGCTCCGGTAGGCCGCCTCCGCCTCCCGCACGTCCGCGAACCCCGCCTCGGCCGCCGCCTCCTCGGCCGCCGCCTCGGCCCTGGCCAGCTCGTCACGGGCCGCCACCGCCGCCTGCATCGCCTCCAGCGCCTCGCGCAGCAGCTCGGCCTCGTCGTTCAGCCTGGACAGGCGGGCGGTCAGGGTGGCGTCGCCGGCCCGCGCCGCGTCCAGCCGCGCGCCCAGCCGGCCCGCGTCGCCGCTCAGCTCCTCCTGCCGGGTGCGGCAGGCCGCCAGCCGCGCCGCCACCCGCCGGCCGCGCTCCTCCAGCTCCTGCCGCTCCCGGTTGAGCCCGCCCGCCTCCTCGGCCAGCGCGCGCTCCCGCGCGGCGACCGCCTCCAGCCCGCGCAGCTCCCGCTCGGCCACGGCCAGCACCGCCGCACCGTCCACCACGCTCGCCCCGGCCACCTCGGCGCCATCGGCCGCGCTCGCTCTCGGCGTCCCGCCACCGTCCAGCGCGCTCGCGCCCGACGCGCCACCACCGTCCACGCCGCCACCGTCCACGCCGGCGGGGGTCGGGGGTGTGAGGTCGAGGGTGCGGGCGAGCTGGTCGCGGACCCGGGTGCGTTCGGACTCCAGGTGCAGGCGGTGGGAGCGGTGGGCGGCCAGGGCCTCGGCGAGCTCGCGGGACCGGTCGCGGACGCGCTCGCGCTCGGACTCGACGCGTTCGAGCGCCGCGGCCAGGGCCGGCTCCCGGTCGGCCGCCGCCCGGAGGCGGGCCACCTCCTGCTCGGCCAGCTCCACCCGCTCTTCGGCCGCCGCGACGTCGAGCCCCCCGGTGGCCTCCACCGCGTCGGCGTGCCGGGACCGCAGCGAGGCGAGGTCGCGCTCGGCGGCCTCGCGCGCGGCCAGGGCGGCTTCGTGGGCGGTCTCGGCCTCGCGCTCGTCGTCGGCCGACGGGGCGCTCGGGGCCGGGGAGGCAGGGTGCGGGTGGTGCTCGGAGCCGCAGACCGCGCACGGCCGCCCGTCGGCCAGGTCGCGCGCCAGCTCGGCCGCCATGCCGTCGATGCGGGCCTGCCGCAGGTCGAGCCAGCGCTCCCGGAGGGCCTGGGCCTGGTCGACGAGCACCTGGTGAGCCGCGCCGGCCGCCGCCAGCTCCGCCGCCAGCGCCTCCCGCCGGTGCGCGGCCTGCGCCGCGGCCCTGGCGGCGTCGAGGGCCGCGGTCGCGGCGGGGATGGCCGCCGCCTGCGCGCGCACCTCGGCCAGGGCGGCGCCGGCGTCCGCGAGCCGGCCGGGCAGCTCGGCCTCCGCGGCGGCGATCTCGGCCTCGCGCTGCGTCAGCGCGTCGAGCTCCACCGCCAGCCCGGCCAGCTCCCGGTCGATGTCGATCAGGTGGGCGGCGGCGTCGCGTACGGCCCTGGCCGCCGGAATCCGCGCGGCGGCCACCCGGGCCTCGGCGAGCCCGGCCTCGGCCCGCTCGATCAGCTCGGGCAGCACGGCCAGCCGCGCGGCCACGGCCTCGTCGGTGTGTACGAGCCCGTCCAGCTCCTCCTCGACCTTGCGCAGGTCCCGTCGCACCACCGAGAGCCTGGCCTCTTCGGTGAGCAGCTCGGACAGCCGGGCGATCTCGTCCTGCCTCCGCCGCTCCAGAGCGGCCAGCTCGGCCACGGACGGCCCGCCACCGCCGGGACCGGCGCCGGCGCTGTCCGCGAACCCTCCGGTCCCCCCGGCACCGGCGGCCGGGGCGTGCGCGGCCGGGGCGTCGAGGTGGTGGGTCGTGGGTGCGCCGGACGGGGCGGCGGGCAGGAGGGGGCGGGCGCGGGCGAGGGCGTCGGCGGCCATCGTACGGGCCTTGACGGCGGTCTCCACGCGCTGTCCGACGGCCGTGATGAGCGGGATCACCCGGTCGGCCCGGGCGGCGTCGTCGAGGATGGCCTGGAGGTCGGCGCGCTCGTCGGCACGCTCGTCGAGCGTCCGGCGCAGGGTGACCGCCTCCGCGTGGCGGCGCCGGCGGTCGGCGAGGGCGGCGGCCTGCTCGAAGCGCGCCCGCGCCGCCCGCAACGAGCGACCGGCGGCCTCGTGCTCCTCCTCGGTCCGCCGCACGACGGCCCGCGCGGCCTCCAGCAGCGCCCCGGCCCACCGCACCGGATCGGACTCCGGCGTCGGCGCCTCCTCCTCCGCCACGGAACCGCCCACGGCTCCCCCGCCTGCGGACTGCGAGTCGGCGGGCAGGTCGAAGAGCGCCGCCGGCTCGTCAGGGCCGGCCTCGTCGGGCGCGAAGGAAGGCTGGGCGGCGGTGGTGGTGAAGGTGGTGGTGAGGGTGGCGGGCAGGTCGTCGCCGGCGGCCTCCTCCACGCGCTTGACCGCGAAGTCCACCTGCTGCCGCAGCTCCTGCGCCTCCCGCCAGGCCTGCTTGCGGTGGTCGGCCAGCCACGACTCGGCGGAGGTGAAGATCTTGACGGTGAACAGCCGCTCCAGCAGCTTCGAGCGCTCCTCCCCGTCGGCGCGCAGGAAGCGCGCGAAGTCGCCCTGCGGCAACATCGCCACCTGGCAGAACTGGTCGGCGTTCATGCCCAGTAGCTGGCCCACCAGGTCGCCGGCCTCGTCGAGGCGCGTGGTCAGGCCGTGCCAGTCGGACTCGCGCCACTCCGACAGGACGACCTTGGACTTCTCCTCGGTGGTGCCGGCGCCGCGCAGCTTCGGCCGCTGCCAGGCCGGGGAGCGCTGGATGCGCAGTAACCGCCCGCGGATCGACACCTCCAGCGTGACCGACGGGCCCACCGTGGGCGGGGCGTGGTCGCAGCGCAGGCTGCGGGCGCTGTTGCGCTGCCCGGGCACCTGGCCGTAGAGGGCGAAGCACAACGCGTCGAGGATCGTGGTCTTGCCCGCCCCGGTCGGCCCGTGGACGAGGAAGAGGCCGGCCTCCGACAGGGCGTCGAAGTCGACGGTCTCGGTGCCGGGGAAGGACCCGAACGCGGTGAGCGTGAGCCGGTGCGGCCGCATCTACGCCATCGTCTCCTTCGCCCTCGACGCCTCGATGGCCTGTCTTAGCAGGTCTTCCTCCTCGGGTGCGGCAGGCTCGCCGCGCACCTCGCGGACGAAGTCGAGGGCGACCTCCGCCTCCGGCCGGCCGCTCACCCGCACGGGGGCGGCGGCGGGGGCGGCCCCCACCGGGTCGAAGGAGAGCGCCAGCGTGTGCGGGAAGCGGGCGCGCAGCCGCTCCATGGCCGACTTGGGGCGCACCGCGTCGGTCAGGATCACCTGGAGCCAGTGGTCCTCGTAGGCGGTGTAGCGGGAGGAGGCGAGCAGGTCGGCCAGCTCGCCGCGGAGCCGGCCCACCGGGCGCGGGACCGGGGCGGGCACGAACTCCGCCCCCTCCCCCAGCGTCACCAGCCACGACCCCTTGACGTGCCCCACCTCGGAGAAGGAGTAGGCCAGCGGCGAGCCCGAGTAACGCACGGTCTCCGACATGCGCTGCCGCCCGTGCAGGTGGCCGAGCGCCACGTAGTCGACCCCGTCGAACACCGGCAGCGGCACGTGCGCCACCCCGCCGACGCTGATGTCGCGCTCGCTGTCGCTGGCCTGCCCCCCGGTCACGAAGCAGTGCGACAGCACCACCGAGGCCCGGTGCCGCGCGGCGTCGGCCCTGATGCGGGTCATCGCGTGCGAGATCGCGGCGGTGTGGCTGCGGTCGGGCAGCTCCCACGCCGCCCGCACCAGCTCCGGCTCCAGGTAGGGGATGCCGTAGAAGGCCACGCCGTCCACCAGCACCGGCTCCCACGACCGGTCGGGCGAGGTGCGCACGTGCACCCCCGCCTCCTCGAACAGCGCCGAGCCGAACCGCAGCCGCAGCGCCGAGTCGTGGTTGCCGCTGATGAGCACCACCCGCGCCCCGGCCCCGCGCAGCCGCCCGAGCGCCTCGTCGAGCAGGGCCACCGCGTCGACCGGCGGCAGCGCGCGGTCGTAGACGTCGCCCGCGATCGCCACCACGTCGACCCGCTCGGCCCGCACCGTCTCGACCAGGTGATCGACGAACGCCGCCTGACCGGCGAGCAGGCTCTCCCGGTGGAAGGAGCGCCCCAGATGCCAGTCGGAGGTGTGCAGGATCCGCATGTCGCAGGAAGCTAACAGGTCCCACCGACAAATGCGGTCTCTTCCGTCCCAGCGCCGGGAGTAGGCTGGACGATCAGCGGGCAAAACAACGCACATGGGGAGGCCAATGCGCACTGGCCGTGGCACCTTGAGCGTCGCCGCCGGCCTGGTGCTGGTGGCTCTCGCTTCGGTCGGATACGTTCTGCCACCCGCATTCGACCCGCCACCCCTCAAGGTCGATCCGGCGTTCCAGGCCATCCCGGCGCAACCCGCCGAGGAGCGGCGGCCCGTCGCGGCGAACGGCCCCGTCCGCCGCGAGGAGATCTCGCTCCCCGCGGAGGCCCAGCGCCTGGAGGGCACCCTGCGGGTGCCGCTCACCCCGGGGCGGCATCCGGCGATGGTGTTCGTGTCGGGGTCGGGCAACGGCTCGCGCACGGAGTTCACGCCGCAGGCGGAGTTCCTGGCCAGGGCCGGGGTGGCGACGATCGCGTTCGACAAGCGCACGATCGGCTACGACTTCCGCCACCGCGACTTCGGGCTGCTGGCCGACGACGCGCTGCGGATGGTCGAGTACCTGCGCACGCGCCCCGAGATCGACCCCACGCGGATCGGCATCTGGGGCGTGTCCGAGGGCGGCTGGGTGGTGCCGATCGCGGCGGCCAAGAGCTCCTCGGTCGGGTTCATGGTGCTGGTGTCCTCGCCGAACGTCTCCCCGCTGCGCCAGGTCGCCTGGGCGCTGAACGAGCAGCTCCTGCGCCTGCGCGCGCCCATCGGCGCCCGCGACCTGCTGACCAGGGCCATGGGCGGGGTCGGGTTCGACTTCCTGCGCTACGACGCGATGCCCGCCTTAAGCCGGGTCAGGCAGCCGGTCCTGGCGTTCTACGGCACCACCGACCCCTCGATCCCCTTCGTCGAGTCCACCAAGGCGCTCATCACCGCGATGGGCAGGGCGGGCAACGACAACTACACGATCCGCTTCATGGCCGAGGGCGACCACGCCATGCGGGTCCACGGCGGCCCGTTCACCAAGGGCTACCTCGAAACCCTCGCCAACTGGATCAAGGGCCTGCCCGGCACCGCGAAGCCGGCCGTGCACATGGCGGGCGCCACCCCGGTCCAGCGCTTCGAGGCCAGCGACGTGCCGGCCGCCCCCTGGTACGCCGGCGGCACCATGCTCGGCCTGACGATCTGCCTGGCCGCCGTCGGCTACGTGGCGGGCCCGGTCGCCGCCATGGTCGTACGCCTGCGCCACCGCCACACCTCCGTCGAGACCAACGCCAGGCTGTGGGCGCCGATCAGGCGCAGGCTCAGCAGGATGGCGTGGACCGGGCTGGGCCTGCTGGCCTCGGTGGTCGCGTTCATCACGCTGCTGGTGCTGTTCTCGATCAACCAGGCCGGCGCCTGGCCCGCCGTGCTGGCGGGCTGGCTGGTCGTGCGGGTGCTGGCCGTGCTGATGCTCATCCAGGAGGTGACGGCGGTGGCGGCGTACGTGTCGGCGCTGCGCGAGGGCCTGCAGCCGAGCCGGTGGCAGCACGTCGCGGTCGGGGGCGTGCTCGGCGGCACCGGGCTGCTGCTGGTGGCCGCGGCCTACTACGGCCTGTTCTCCTTCCCCTGGTGAAACGGGCGCGCGATGGGGGCGCGGCTTTACGCACCCTCCCCCGGCAGGTACGCGTTCATCCACCGGTCGAGCTCGGCGAAGACCTGCTTGCGCGCCGGTTCGGCCGACAGCACCAGGTCGTGCAGCCCGTCGGTGATGCGCACGCACGTGACGTGCGGCCCGAGCGCCGTGGACCAGCGGGCGATCTGCCGCGGGTCGAGCACGACGTCGGCCGAGAGCGCCTCCGGCACGAAGTCGCGCACCCGCAGCCCGGCCGACGAGGCCAGCACGAGCACCGGCACGTCCACCGCCAGGCCCGCGTGCAGCCGCCGCTGCGCCCGCCTGATGGCCGCCAGCCACATCCCGTGCACCGAGAAGCCGCCCAGCGGCTTGAGCTCCAGGTCGTAGTCCCACTCGCCCTGCTCGCTGCGGTGCAGGGTGCGCCCGTAGACGGTGCTGACGCCCAGCGGCAGCGCCCTGCGCGTGTACGACAGCGGCGTCTTGAGCAGGTCGGCCGCCAGCCGCAGCGGGGTGGGCACGTTGAGGTCGAAGAACGGGCTGTTGAGCACGAGCCCCTGCACCAGCCCCCGGCCGCGGACCCGGTCGGCCCACAGCGGCGCGATCAGCCCGCCGGTGGAGTGGGCGTTGATCGTCAGCTCGTCGTGGTCCCGGCGGATGATCCGCACGGCCTCGTCGATCTCGGGGAAGTAGTCGGTGACGCTCCTGATCAGGCCCCTGGTCTGGTGCGGCAGCAAGGAGCGGCCGTACTTGCGCAGGTCGAGCGCGTAGAAGTCGATGCCGCGCTGGACGTAGTGCTCGGCCAGGTGGTCCTGGAAGAAGTAGTCCGTGAACCCGTGCAGGTAGAGCACGGCCCTGCGGGAGCCGGCGCCGACCCTCCTGGACACCAGCGTCGCCACGACCTCGCCCTCGAAGTCGTCGGGCAGGGGCAGCACGGTGATCTCGTACATGCTAGACACCATAGGGATCGTCCGGCCACGACGGCACACCGGCGGGCAGATCCTCGCTCACCTTCATCGGGAAGGCGGCCTGCCGCTTGTCCAGGAACGCCGTGACGCCCTCGACCGCGTCCGGCGCCCCGCCCAGCTCGGCCATGAGGCGGGAGTCGGCCGCGTGCGCCTCCCAGGGCGAGGCGGCCGACAGGCCCGACCACATCAGCCGGCGGATGGCCGCCACCGAGACGGCCGAGGTGTTGTCGGCGATCTCCCGCGCCAGCGCGTACGCCGCCGGCAGCAGCTCATCGGCCGGGTAGACGCGGGAGACGAGCCGCCCGGCGAGCGCCTCGGCGGCGGGGAAGACCCGGCCGGTCGCCGCCCACTCCATGGCCTGGGCGATGCCCACGATCCTGGGCAGGAACCAGCTCGACGCCGCCTCGGTGACGATCCCGCGCCTGGCGAACACCAGCCCGAACTTCGCCGTGTCGGCGGCGAGCCTGACGTCCATGGGCAGCGTCATCGTCAGCCCGACGCCCACGGCGGGGCCGTTGATCGCGCCGATGACGGGCTTGAGCGAGCGGGCGATGCGGAGCGCGACCGTGCCGCCGCCGTCGCGGGGCGCGCCGTCCACGGTCTCCTCCGCGCGCTCCCCCTCGTGCAGGCGCCCGAACGTGCCCCCGCCCCCGCCCAGGTCGGCGCCGGCGCAGAACGCGCGGCCCGCCCCGGTGACCACCACGGCGCGGACGTCGTCATCGGCGTCGGCGCGGTCGAACGCCTCGATCAACTCTCCGCGCATCGTAAAGGTGAAGGCGTTCAGCCGCTCCGGGCGCTTCAATGTGACGGTGGCGATGCGATCGGTCACCCCGTACTCGATCTCCGAGAAGCCCATGCCCCGAATCTTATTCGGTTACGGATGTTCACCCTCCGATAAAGACATATTTCGTATCTGATGCGTAGGCTGCCGCCTCTATGAAGGCCCGAGGCGGCCGCATCGCGTTGTTGAGCGCAGGTTGCGGACTTTGCGCCTATGGTGGAATGCGCGGGGAAACGGGGAAGGCGTGCGCGTGCGGCAGGCTAAGGAACCAGTGAGCGCCACGGCGGTCCTCGGGTGGCTGGTGCTGGCGGCACTCGTGCCCGGGGCCGCCCACTTGCGCGCCGGCTGGCGCAAGACCGGGCTGGTCCTCGTCTCCTGCTTCGCCGCCCTGCTGCTGGGCCTGCTGGCGTTCGTCCTCACCAACGACCTCGGCGCCCTGGCCGGCTCGGCCACCCAGGACTCCTGGCTCACCGCCATCATGACCGGCGCCATCGTCCTCGGCCTGGCCTGGTTCGCGCTCATCGTCCACTCCTTCGTGGTCCTGCGGCCCGGCCGGCTCGCCCAGTCCGGGCAGATCCTCACCGGCACCGTGGCCGGGCTGCTCGCCGTCGTGGTCGTGGTGCCCTTCGGGTACGCCGCGCAGACCGCCGTCACCTCCCGCGAGGCGCTCGACCAGATCTTCAGGACGCCCGAGAACGACGGGCAGCCCCCGCCCCCCGAGCCCAAGCCGGAAGACCCCTTCGCCGGCCGCGACCGGGTCAACATCCTGCTGCTCGGCGGCGACGCCGACGACCACAGGACCGGCGTGCGCACCGACAGCATGAACCTGGCCAGCGTCGACGTGAAGACCGGCAACACCGTGCTGTTCAGCCTCCCCCGCAACCTGGAGGACGTGCGCTTCCGCCCTGGCACCCCCATGGCCCGCCGCTTCCCCAACGGCTTCGACCTGCCCAAGGACCCCGGCGGCGGCGCCAGCGACCTGCTCAACAGCGTCTGGGAGTACGCCGACGCCCACCCCGAGCTCTTCGACGGCAAGCAGCACCAGGGCGCCAAGGTCCTCATGGACACCATCGGCTACACCCTCGGCCTCAAGGTCGACTGGTACGCCCTGGTCAACATGTGGGGCTTCGCCCGCCTCATCGACGCCATCGGCGGCGTCACCATCACCGTCGAGCAGGACGTCATCTTCGGCAAGTACAACGAGGGCCTGGTCAAGGCCGGCACGCGCAAGCTCAAGGGCGCCGACGCCATGTGGTACGCCCGCTCGCGCACCTACAGCGACGACTACACCCGGATGCGCCGCCAGAAGTGCGTGCTCGGCGCCATCCTCGACCAGGCCGACCCGGGCACGGTGCTGACCAGGTTCAACCAGATCGCGCTGGCCACCAAGGAGCTGATCAGGACCGACATCCCCCGGCCGATGCTCCAGCACCTGGTGCCGCTGGCGCTGAAGGTGAAGAACGCCGAGGTGTCGAGCGTGCAGTTCGTGCCACCGCTGATCAACACGGGCTACCCCGACTGGGAGAAGATCCGCGACATCGCGGCCAAGGCGATCAGGGACTCGGCCCGGACGAAGGCGCCGGTCGCCGCCTCCGCCGCCCCTTCGTCCGCCCCTTCGCCGGCTCTCTCGTCGTCGCCGTCGCCCAGGAAGTCCGCGAAGAAGCCGGTCCGGGAGGGCGGCGAGGACCCGACCAAGGGGTTGACGGAGGGGTGCGGGGGCGCGTCCACGAAGGGATGAACCCGCCTTTACGTTGTAGATCATGAAAAACGGGTGGAATCGGACGGGGTGCGGCGTACAGACTCGGGGAGCATGAGCACGGACGACCTGCTGACGGCGGCGGCACTCGGAGAGCACGACGAGGTCAGGCGGCTCCTCGACGCCGGCACGCCCCCTGACCGGCCCGGCGCCGACGGCGACACGGCGCTCTACCGGGCCGCCGTACAGGGGCACGCGGCCGTCGTGCGCACGCTGCTGGCGGCCGGCGCCGACCCCGACCGCGTCAGCGAGGGCGACGGCGAGGGGCGGCCCCTGTGCGCCGCGGCCTGCTGGGGGCACCTCGACGTGGTGACCGCCCTGCTCGACGCGGGCGCCGGCCCCGGCCTGCCGGAGCAGCCCGGCGGCATGACGGCCCTGCACTGGGCCGCCGCGAACGAGCGGCTCGCCGTCGTGCGGGCGCTGCTCGGCCACGGCGCCGACCCCGACGCCCGCGACTCCGCCGGCCGCACCGCCCTCTCCCACGCCGCCGAGCGCGGCGCGGCCTCCGTGGTCAGGGCGCTGCTCGACGGCGGCGCGCGGCCGGCGGCGGCCGACGCCAGGGGCCTGCGCCCCGTCGACCTCGCCCGCCGCCACGCCGGCCAGGACATCGAGGCGGAGCTGCGCGCGCGGGCCGGGGAGCACGCGCCGCCCGGGACGCGGATCGGCGTGCGGCGCGAGAAGACGGAAGGGGGCGACGTCCGGGTGGTGGCCGAGGTCCGCGAGGCCACGGGCGAGCTGCGCGCGGAGTACTTCCTGAGCACCGGCCACGCCGAGATCGTGCGCCTGCTGGAGCCCGCGCCGGGGACGCCCTGACCGTCGCGCGTTAAAGAACCCGTCTGGCCGCCGTGGCGCACTCTCCGAAGCCGTGACGGGCCGTGATCTCCTGGGACGAGGCCGTCGCCGTACGTTCACCCGGGAGATCCCGCCATGCGCCACCGCCCTGCCCGCCTGTTCACCACCGCCCTGCTCACCACCACCCTGCCCGCCGCTGCCCTGACCGCCTTCGCCCTTGCGGGCCCCGCCGTCGCCACCACCACCGACTACGCCCCGGGCGTCGCCGTCGCGAGCACCCCCGTGGGCGGGCTGACCCATCGCGCGCACCGGATCCGGGACGCGGTCATCGAGGCCGGCTCCCGCTTCTACGGCCTGGCCGACATCCTCACCGGCGTCAGCCTGCGCGACGCCCTGCCCATCTGACGCCCGCTCCCGGCGGGTGCGCACGCTCGCGCGAAGGCTGCTCGACCAGGCGCCGGCCGGCGACAACACCGCCCGGCTCAGCACGGTCTCGGCCAACAGCCCGGCGCTGAAGATGCGCGGCGACTACGCCGCCGCCGGCACCGGGGCCCTGGCGGTGCTGCCCGCCGAGCCGGCCTCGCGCCCGTGACCGCCCCGGTTACGAGTGGAAGGATTCCTTGGCCATGCGGCGGACGCGGGGCTCGTCGATGTCGTGGCCCAGCCCGGACTGGGTCAGGGGGACGGCGATGACGCCGGCGTTGGCGCCCACGATCGGGGAGACGATCTGGTTCTGGCGGGGCGGCTGCGTGACGTCGCACGGCAGGGTGCACCCGGGCAGGCTGGCGACCGCGACCGTGGCCGCGCGGGCCAGGCCGGCGCCCTGGCCGCCCGTGCACTGGATGTCCCAGCCCGCCGCCGCGGCCCGGTCGTGGGCGCGCCTGGTCTCCGACAGGGACGGGAAGGCGGCGGGCCGCAGCAGCAGCACCCGCGCCGCCCGCAGCGTGAGGTAGTCGTCGAGTTCGGCCGCCGAGTGGGCCTCGACCGCGACCGAGGCGGCCACCTGGTCCTGGAGCGAGGCGTGGGCGTAGACGTCGGTGGTGGCGAAGGGCCGTTCGATGACCTCCAGGCCGTAGGAGTCGAGCGCGACGAGCTGGCCGAGGTCGGTGTAGGCGTTGCCGCAGTCGACGGCCAGGGTCAGCGCCGGGTACGCCTGCCGCACCGCGCGTACGGGCTCCACGTCCCAGCCGGGCCTGACGTCGAGCGTCACGTGCCCGTAACCCGCGCAGACCTGCTGGTTGACCCGGGACACGAGGCTCTCCACGGACGGGTCGGGCGCCAGCCGCACGGTGGCCATGAGCGAGGTGCGGGTGCCGCCGATCGCCTCGGCCAGCGGCACCCCGCGCATCCTGGTCCACAGGTCCCAGCAGGCCATGTCGACGGCCGGGTCGCCGCTGGGCACCGTGTCGGGGTGCTCCCAGTCGACCCCGACGAGCAGCGCCGCCAGCGACTCCTCCAGCTTGGACCAGGTCTTCGCCCCTGGTGAGGTCATCTCGCCCCAGCCGGTCATGCCGCCATGGTCGGTGAGCTTGACGAGCAGGGTCTCCGACCTCCTGCCGTACGGCAGGACCAGCCGGAAGACCTCGAGCTCCCGCACTCGCGGCATGTACCCCCCTTATGACGCGGTTCTCTCCATAGTGCCCGCTGCGGAGGAGTGCACGAAACGCGGGGCCAGGACGGCGCCCAGAAGGGCGAGCGCGACGGTGAACAGGAGACCGGCCGCGTAGTTCTCGGCGGCGGCGGTGAACAGGGCGCCGCTGACCGCGACGGCGACCACGGTGAACACCGACTCGCCCACGCCCACGGCCGCGGAGTTGTTGCCCTCCTCGCCCTCCTTCGACATCTCCAGCACCAGGACCGACACGGTGGGGTGCAGCATGCCGATGCCCAGGCCGACGGCGGTCATGCCGACGTAGGCCAGCGCGAGCGGCACCGGGTCGAGCAGGACGAGCGTGACCAGCGAGATGCCGGCGGTGATCAGCAGCCCGCCGCCGCGCAGGGCCGTCATGTTGCCGACCAGGCCGCGGCCCTTGAGCCAGGAGCCGGCGGACCAGCCGAGCGCCCCGAGGGTGAGGACGAGGCCGGCCGCGGTGGCGCTCAGACCGCGCTCGTTCTTGAGCATGAGGGGGATGAGCACTTCGGCCGCCGTGTACGAGCCGAAGGCCAGCCCGCGCAGCAGCGGCGCGGTCGGCAGGCCGCGGGCGGCCCTGAGCGAGCCGGGCAGCAGCAGCCGGGGCAGGGAGACGACCAGCAGGACGACCCCGGCCACGAGCAGGGGCAGGCCGGCGAGCTTGAGCGCGCTGCCGTACTGGATCAGGGCGGCGGCGACGGCGGTCAGCGTGGCGAAGACGAGCTTGCGGCCGAGACCGGGGGCGGGCCCGGCGACGCCCTGCTCGACGTCCCGGCCGGCGGTGCCGCGCCACAGCAGCAGCGCCGCCGGGACGACGACCACCGTGACGCCGAGGAAGATCCAGCGCCAGTCGAGGTTCTCCGCGATGAAGCCGGCGATGGCGGGCCCGACCATGGAGGGCACCACCCAGGCCGCCGAGAACAGGGCGAACACCCGCGGATGCATCGCCGCCGGGTACGCCCTGGCCACCAGCACCATCAGCGCCACCTGGGTCAGCCCCATGCCGAGCCCCTGCACGAACCGGCCCGCCACGAAGACCTCCATGGTCGGCGCGAACCCGGCCAGCAGCAGCCCTGCCACGAAGGCCGCCACGCCGACGCCGATGGGCTGGAGCGGCCCCCGCACGTCACTCCAGCGCCCGCCCAGCACGGTCGCGATCACGCTGGCCGCCAGGGTGGCGCTGAAGGCCAGGTTGTACAGGTACATGCCGTCGAGCTCACGCGCGATCACCGGCATGGCCGTGGCCACCGCCATGGCCTCGAACGCCTGCAGCGTGACCAGCGCCACCAGTCCGATGCTCAGTGCGCGGTACGGCCGGGACACCACACCGGCCGGCGCGTCCGCAGTTCCTTCAACCGTCGTTGTCATAACCGGAAAACTATGGCGAAACGGCAGGAGAGCACATCGGGCGCGGGGCCTAGGCACATGGGCCTAAGCACGACCTAAGCCCAGGACGGCCCAAGCCCCCGGACAGCCCAAGCCGGCTTCACCTTCGCCTCGCTGCTGTGCGGCATCTCCGTGAGCCCCGAGATGCTGATCGCCAGCCGCGTGCTGCAGGGCCTGTTCGGGGCCGTGATGCTGCCGCAGGGCCTGGGGCTGATCAAGGAGATGTTCCCGCCGCACGAGCTGGGCAAGGCGTTCGGCATGTTCGGGCCGGTCATGACCATCTCCTCGGTCGGCGGCCCCGTGCTGGCGAGCTGGCTGGTGGACGCCGACTTCTTCGGCACGGGCTGGCGCATGATCTTCCTAATCAAACCGACACTTCCCCCAGCACACCAGGCTGACCTGGTCAAACACAGGACAAAGCCCCCGCTCAGGACGCGAATCCCGAGTCTGGGGCTTCTTGTTGTTTGTGGTTGATTGTGGTGCATATCAACACGGGTGCTGACATGGTGCTGACCTCTTCGGTATGGAGCGTCATCCTTTAGAGCAATAGTCAAGACTTGTGGATCATGAGTTCTTAGGCGGCTGTGGGGACGGGTGATTCTGCGGGTCGTTCGATGAGTTTGCCGTCGATGAAGGTGGC